>CAWIRT010000041.1:0-47353 GCA_963838445.1 uncultured Acidobacteriaceae bacterium | reverse complement strand
TCGGGAACATCCTCGAAATCGCACGACAAATGCCGTCCGCATCGAGAGTAGCCGGGATGTATGCGTGGAATCACCTTGGACGCAGAGTAAAGAAGGGACAGAGGGGCATCCGTATTCTGGCCCCTTTGCTGGACACCAAACGCAAGAACGAATCAGAAGCAGAGAGAGAGATCGCCAAACAGAATCAGCCCGCGCTGGTAGGATTCCGCACCGTGTACGTGTTCGACGTGAGCCAGACCGAAGGCGCAGAGCTACCCGACCTGAAAGAACGCGTCAAGGGAAACGTTGGCGAATACCGCGAAAGGCTGATCAACTTCATCCTTGCCCAAGGGATCGAGATTGAATTCAAAGAGAGCATCGGCCCTGCTTTAGGCGTGAGCTATGGAGGCAAGATCGCTATCCTTCCCGGCCAGTCCGCAGCGGAAGAATTTTTAACTCTAGTCCATGAGGCGAGCCACGAATTGTTACACAAGTGCTCGCGCCGCACTGCCACCACCAAGACGGTACGCGAGACGGAAGCCGAGGCAATCGCCTTCGTTGTCTCGCAAACCATCGGACTAGACACAGGAAATGCCGCCGCCGACTACATCCATCTCTACCACGGAAACGCGGCACTTCTGGCCGAGAGCTTAGAAGTCATTCAACGTACATCCGCCCTGATTCTTTCTGCAATCGAGACCTCGGCAGTCATGCAGGAACAACAGACCGAAGAGAAGCCAGCCGAGCAGCCCATCAGCACAGAGGACGCCGCCGATGCAGCAACCGTGGAGGTGGCATAGCTCAGAACTTACGTGCCTAAACCCTTTCCCGAGTGGAGCGGACACGGGGCATCGTGTTCGCCCCACGCTCCCAGGCCTATCAACCCCGCCCAAGGAGGGCGATCTCCCTCGCGACGGCGAGTTCGACTTTCTTGCAGAGGCCGAAACGGCCTTTGCACCCCACAACCGAAGAATGCGGTCAGAAGCGCAAAGTGAAAACTCCGATGCCGGCAAAGCGGCTTTGAAACCCGCACCGAAGAAGACCGCAGCGAGGAAGAAAGCTACAAGCTAACCAGCAGCGGGAGCCAGACAAGCGGCGCCCGCTCTTTTCCTAAAGGAGGAGGCGATGTTTCAGTTCAACTACAAACTCAAGGTTTCCGAGCGGGTGAAGGCTAAACGCGATCGGCACCCGCGTTATAACTCCGGACGCGAGGCGCGAGGAGGCATCAAGGGTGGATGCTCGACTTGCTTCTCTCTTCGATTTGCATCAGGCGAGGCTATCGCTCGACGCCGCTTACCGGGAGTTTCGAGAATAGCATTACCGTGGACGCGGCTTCGTCAGCCCCTCGCCAAGTTACGCTCTGAAAGGGGCGAGCCTCTGAGCCGAAGGGTTGCGTTTGCAGCCGTTTGACTCTGCATCCGGCCACGCAAGGCGGACGGCGGGCCCGTTCCCGCCCCTGCACCCCTCCCATGCTGAAATAAATTAGAAGTGTGACGTCGATGGATAAGACCGAATCCACAGTTCGCAATATGCTCACGGCTATTGAGGCGCCGCTCTACGATATCGGTGTCCTGAGTGATCGCGGGATGCTTCCCGGACTCGACGGCATTCCCGCCGCCGCGGTACTCGACCGGCTTTCGCTGCTCAAGTACCGCAACGTTCGCGGCGCGCATATCTACATCCGGCCATCGGGCGAACATCGCTTTACCGCCCTCGACGACCTCAACGAGGTTTCTCTCGCGAAATTGTCGGCGGATGGTTTCCAGCCGTGTGCGGTGGTTGAGACCAGCGCTGGCAACTTTCAGGCCTGGCTCAAGCACTCTGTGGTTTTTCCCAAGCTAATCGGAACATTCGTTGCGCAAACGTTGGCAGGTCGCTACGATGCCGATCCAAGCGCGGCGGACTGGAGGCGGTTCGGGCGACTCCCCGGCTTCACCAACTGCAAACCCGAGTATCGCAAGGCGGATGGTCTCTTCCCTTTCGTTCGGCTCCGCAGCCACACCGGGCAGCAATACTCCATTGCCGAGGCATTCCAGCGGGAGATCACGAAGCTCTACGAGGCACGAGAGCAGGAGCAAGAAGCACGACGGCTACAGAGTTCTCTTTCTCCCCATAGGGGAAAGAGGTTAACAAACCTATCTCTTGAGCGATTCCGAACCTCAACCAAGTACCAGGACAGGCCCGCCGCCGCAGACATCGCTTTCTGTGTCGCCGCTTATGCAAATGGCATGACCGAGAACCGTATCGAACGAGCCCTTGAAGACGACTATCTATCCCGCGATCCCAGCACTTCAAAGAGGGCTGCCTACATCCGAAGAACTATGGAGAAGGCCAGGAGATGGGCCGAGCGATAAGCATCGGTGGTTCAATTCCCGTTGTCGTTCTTCCTTTTGTATGGTGATTGACTCTTCGAGTTGCTGAGCTGGCTTTTGGTACTCGCATCATGAGGGAAAACTGTTGAAGAGGGCGGCTCCTTCCGGTTTGCCCTTCTATCTGCGTTCAGCGCGCCGCGCTCAAAGCACCCCCGCCCTTCGGACGCACGCTCTCCTTTCCAAAATCCGCTACGCGCCTCTGCGAGGTGCGGACTCCTGCCCCATAGCGAGTCTGGGTCCCCTTCCGCAGATTCTGTCCAGTCGCCTTGGGAGTGGGTCGCGACGGCACACCCTTTGGGCAAGCATGTACCGCATCCAGCGGACAAACCAAAAGAATTGGAGCCAAACACCATGTTCAACAGAATCATCCTCATCGGCCGCCTCGGACAGAACGCGGAAGCCAAAACCGCTCAGAACAGCCGGCAGTACGTCATCCTCAACATCGCAACCCAGGAAAGCTGGAAGAACGACAAAGGTAACTTCGAAAACCGGACCGAATGGCATCGCGTCTATGCCTGGAGGAATCTCTCGGAGTTCGCCAAAACGCTCCAGAAGGGACAGCTCATCGCGCTTGAAGGCACTTTGCGGTATCGCGAGGTCGAAGACGAGGTTGAGGGCACTACGTTCAAACACCGCATCGCCGAAGTCCATGCCACCAGCATGAAGCGGCTCTCCAAGATCGAGACCGCTGATGATCCAGCAGACGGAGCCGGTGACGAGTAATCGCCGGGTTCCAGGTGGATGAGACAGAGAAAGTTTCATCCACCTTTTGTTGTCAAGATTGGGTTGGTTAAGGATGCAATAAAGGCTTCTTAGCACGTTTCGGGACGCAGAAAGGGGGCCATCCGCTACGCCTGGGTCCGATAAGGAAGCGTTTCCAATTCGCTGTCACCCCAGCAGGTCGAGGGTTCGAAACCCGTTGGTTGAGGGAACGAATATAGGCACGAAGTTGGTGTCCGCTTTGGTGTCCGTTTGCTTTGAACTTTGGTGCTATCAAGTGCAACCTGCTGCAAGGTCACAACTGCTAACCTATTGAAAATAAAAGACGGTGCAATTCCGTGCGACACCCTGCAATCGACAAAAATCAAGGAAAACAGATCCTAAGTCTGGTGCGTCTGCCAATTTCGCCACTTTCGCATCTTGCTTACCCACATTGATGATAATCGACGCTTCAGACCAGGACTGCCTGGGCTTCGTCCGGGACCCGGGCATACACGTATGGACCTTCCGGCACCAGCGCCACCCGGGCGCTGGGTGGGAGTCCATCGAGAACGGCCGCAACCGCCGCCTTCGGGCTCCGAAAGGCGCGGGAAGCCAGATTTCCAAGGTTGTCGTTCGCAATCCCCGGCATGTAAAAGAAGAGCTCATATTTCTGCCCTGCCAGCGCCAGTTTCTCCAGTTGCCACTGGTCTATCTCGACATCGGCCTTTCCAATCTCATCGAGGAAGCTGTCGTAGCTGGAAAAGCGCGCCACCTTCCCGGCAAATTCAGGCGACCCCACACCCTCGGCGCATTCGCCCAGAATCAGGATCCTTCCCCCCGGCTTCACGATGTGCTGGGCGGCGGTGAGGCCCTTGATGGTTTGGTAAAAGGTCAAGTCCAGCGGATGACCGGCGGCGCTGGTGATGACCGCGTCTGCCAGCCCGGTGAGCCGCTCGAGCGAAGTAGTGCGCAGAAACTGCACCCCGGCGGCATGCGCCTCGACGGGATCACCGGCAAAGATTCCCGAGACTTCGCGGCTCTGGGTCAGGGTCACATCGAGCATGAAATCGTGTCCCGCCATCCTGGCGATTTCCAGTAGCTGCGCATGCAGAGGATTGTCAGTGATCGAACCCTCGATCGCCTTAGGTTCCCGCATGAACCTGGGCGAGTGGATGACCTTGATCGTCTCCTGCGCAGCTAGGCCTGGAGCCACCAGCTTGCGGCCCCCGGAAAACCCGAGCATCAGGTGCTGCTCGATGAAGCCCAGGGTGATGTGCAAATCGGCCGCCATGAAGCGTTCGTCGATGTAAACCGGGATACCCCGTTGCGTCTCACCCAGCCAGCGATGCTCCGCTCGCTCTCGCGCATCATGATTCACCACCCGGTACCTGGCTGCGATATCTGGCCCTAGGATGGTGTTGATCTCGCTTGGCGTGGCTTCGCGATGCAATCCAGTCGCGATCAGGATGGTCACGCCCTCGACCGGAATGCCGGCATGGTGCAGCCGCCGAAGCAGCGGAGGCAGCGTCAGCCAGTTGGGTGCGGGCCTGGTGATATCGCAAACCGAAATCGCCGCAGTCTTCTTGCCGGCGGCGAGGGCAGACAGCGGCTCGCATCCGATCGGGTTATCCAGGGCAGCGTCGAGTGCTGCCGTAACATCCGGCAAAGCTGAAGCGGAGCGGCTCTCAATCACCTCATACCTGGGCCGGTCCGGTAGTGTGACGTCCAGCCCCTGTCGGCCAAATGCAAAGTGTATCTGCATACTCTTTACTCTAACGGGTAGAGCGCATTCTTGAGAACCCGCGCCAGGATGATCCGTGCCAGCCCCAGACTTTCAGTCCAGAGTCAAACCCGCGTAACGCTTTATCTTGCAACGACCCGGCTTTAGCCCTGGTGGAAATGCCCCAAGCTTTCCAGTCAACGAGTATGGCAAGCCAGTTTTGTGAATCACCTATTTGCGACGCAGAGGACTACAAACACCACCGCACTTACATTTGGGAATCCAGTCAAAGCGGGCTTGAGCGATAGAACGGAGCTGCTTGCGTGGTCATCGGCGACTCTCTGCCACCAGGGCTAAAGCCCTGAATCTATATACCAGAGCGTTCACGCGGGTTTAAAAACCCGCTCCCCGGACTGAAAGTCCGGGGCTGGCACAGTCGTCCCGATACAAGCTAAAACTCAGCAGCCAATAGAGTTACTGTCGTGAAATACCATTCGCTGGACCCCCACTCAGTACCCGGCGGCTTTCCAAAGTTATGCCGCTTATCCTGGCCGCCCTCGATCATCCCGGTCTTGGGATCGACGGCAATGCATTCTCCATCACTCCAGTAGCGACCCTCTTCCTTGATGGTGTAACCCATGTCCCGCAATGCCTGCAGGGTCGCAGGAGGAAAACCCGGTTCCACAAAAACCACATCAGGCAAGTATTGATGGTGAAAGCGCGGAGCATCCACAGCTCGCTGAATATTCAAACCACCATCGGTCGCGCTTAAAAGAATGTTAGCCACCGTAGTGATGATGCGTGGTCCCCCGGGGGACCCAATAATAAAACGAACTTTGTGGTTCTCGAGCACAATGATGGGTGTCATGGCGGACAATGGGCGCTTCCTGGGAGCAATCGCGTTCGCCGCGCTCTGAATCAGGCCATACATATTTGGCTCGCCGGCTTTCGAAGTAAAATCGTCCATCTCGTCATTCAGCAGGATACCCAGTCCGTCCGCGGTCGCTCCAGAACCGAAGGCGTTGTTCAGGGTGTATGTAACTGACACTGCATTCCCGGCTTCATCGAGGATGGAATAGTGAGTGGTCTGCGTCGATTCCGCGCCCGGAATGAAGCCTGTGGGCCGGCTCAGGGCACTGGGAGGTGTGGCTGTATTGCCGATGCTTTTGCGCCACGCGGCACCATAGCTCTTGCCGATGAGCTGCGAAGTTGGGATGGACGCAAAATCAGGATCGCCCAGGAACGAGGTGCGGTCACTGAAAGCTCGGCGAAAAGACTCGATGATCAGGTGCATGGAAGCAGGCGTGCGATCGCCCAGGGCAGCCAGATCAAAACCCTCCAGGATATTCAGCATCTCCAGCAGCGCAACCCCGCCAGACGAGGGTGGTGGCGGGGCAAGAATCTCGTACTGGCGATAAGTTCCAGTAAGAGGCTTGCGATCCTTCACCTGGTACGCGCCCAGATCTTTTTTGCTGACCAAACCACCGTGCTTCTGGATGGCCTGGACCAGCGCAGTGGCCAGGGCGCCACGATAGAAGCTTTTCGGATTCTCCTCGATGCGCGTAAGCGTACGCGCCAGGTCCGGTTGCCGGAAAACTTCTCCGGTCTGGTAGTAGTTGCCATCGCGTTGGAAGATGCGCCGCGATTCAGGGAACCGGGAAAGCAGGGGATCGTGCAACTGGGCCGCCTCCTGCTCGCTGAGCACAAAGCCTTCGGTTGCAAACTGAATGGCCGGAGCCATCACTTGCCGCAGCGAGAGCTTGCCAAATCGCCGCTCTGCCTCGACCAGTCCGGCAACGGTGCCCGGCACACCGACCGCCAGGTAGCCGACTGTGGAAGCCTCAGGAATGATCTTGCCCTGGCTGTCGACATACATGTTGGCGCTCGCGCGCAAAGGCGCCCGCTCACGGAAGTCCAGGAAGTGCGACTTGCCGTTGGCCAGGCGCAACATCATAAAGCCGCCCCCACCCAAATTCCCTGCGAGCGGGTGGACGACAGCCAGCGCGAAGCCGGTCGCCACCGCTGCATCCACCGCGTTTCCGCCAGTCTGTAGGGTCTTCAACCCTGCATCGCTGGCGTCGTGATGAACGCTGACCACCATGGCGTGTTGCGCCTGGACCGGCGCGACATCCGGTAACGCGGCGGACTGGCCAAGGGCCAGCATGGGAGAAAGAAGCAACAGGAGGGGAAGCGAGGGCTTGGCCAATTCTTCTCCGAGGACGAGAGGTATTTCTCGTTATACATGTTGCGGAGTGGGGAGCTCGCTGATTTTCCCAAGGAGATAACGAGGGATGAAATTAGCCTCTACCGGGAGGATCCCAGGCCTCAAAAGCGAGACCCGGCTGCGGAAGAACTCTTTCGTCTGAAGGGGACGGGCTTTAGCCCGTCCGTAATCACTTGGGAATGAATGCGGCTTTAGCCACTGAGGGAACGACGCCGTCCAAGCAGAGACTTTTTTCCGCAGCCTGTAGATTGCCGCAGCTGCGAAAACTTCACAGGCTCCCGAAGAGTAGTTCGCGTGCTGATTTGATTTCTTGCGGGAGCACCGTGTGGGGACGACCCGGATAGCGTTGCGTCTTTACTGCCGCACCCATGGCGGTGAACTGCTCCGCCGACGCTAACACGCGGCTCCATGGCACATGCGGATCGGGATCGCCCGAACTGAACAGAGCGGGCATTCCCCCGAGATTGCCTGCATGGTGCAGACTGGCATCCGGTGGTCCGATTAACCCGCCGGTGAACGCAATAAGCCCGCCATAGCGCGCGGGGTTTCTGGCCACGAACTCGCTTGACAGGCAAGCGCCCTGGGAGAAGCCACAAACAAATATTTGCTCGCGCGATAAACCAGCGTCCATAGCAAGTTTTACGATTGACCCCACCTTGGCCAATGCCGAGGAAAGCCAGGGTTCGTTTTCTTCAATCGGCGCCATGAACGAGGCGGGATACCAGCGGCTTCCCGCGGCCTGCGGAGCGTAATAGGCGACCCGCTCGTCGTACATCCCGGCTGACAGGCCGAGTATGTCCTCTGCCGATGCACCGCGGCCGTGCAGAAGAATGACGGCGGCGGCCGCCTGGTTTAGTTTCGCACCCACGTTGAGGACAGGCTGATCGCGATGGGGATCGTTTTCCAAGGAGTTCTCCCCTCTATTTGCGAGTATGCAGTGCAATCGGTGGCAGCATGCGCTCCACCCGGGATCGTTGCCGCTCCAGCCACGGAGGCAGTTTTAGCGTCTCTCCCAGCGATTCGAGTGGTTCGTCCAGGGCGAAACCCGGTGGGTCGGTGGCCAGCTCGAACAACACGCCGCCCGGCTCGCGAAAGTAGATGGAGTGAAAGTAGGTGCGATCGAGCACTGGTGTCACGTCCAGGGAACTCGCCACCAGTACTTCGCGCCATTCCCGCTGCGCGGAGTCGTCGAAGGCGCGAAACGCGATATGGTGCACGCTGCCCGCGCCCATCCGTCCATAGGTGAGCTGGGGCTGGACGAGCACATCGATGTGATTGCCCAGCGCGCTGCCGTCCGCGGCGAAGCGAAAACGGGTGCCGTGCTCGCCGATCTTGTGGAAGCCCATGATCCCCAGCACGGCAACGGTCTTTTCGTAGCCCCCCTCACATAACGTCACGCCGAAGAAGCCACGGATCGCATGCTCGGCCGGAACATCGCTGGTACGCGGAGCTTTTGCCTCCCCGGCGTCCGCATGGCCGACGATCTCCAACCGCATGCCGTCCGGATCGGCAAAGCTGAGTACCTCTTCCTGGAATCGCTCGCCGGCGCGCTCCACCGGACTGCCGGCGCCGAGTAAACGCTTCTCCCAGAATGCAAGCGAGGAGCGAGGAACACTGAATGCAGTGGCCGAGGTCTCTCCAACGCCCAGGCTACCCCGGCTGGCATGAGGCCAGGGGAAAAAGGTCAGAATTGTCCCCGGCGAGCCGCCGTCGTCGCCAAAGTAAAAGTGATACGTTCCGGGATCGTCAAAGTTGATGGTGCGTTTGACGAAACGAAGCCCCAGCACTTCCGTGTAGAAGTCAAGATTGCGTTGCGGGTCGGAAGCAATGGCTGTTACGTGATGCAGGCCAACGATGGGTTTCGGCATATCCAAAGTGTAAGGCAGGCGGAGGGCAGCGAAAAGGGCACCCGTTGTGGGTGCCCTTTTCGCTGCGGTTGGTGGGTGCCTTACGGCAAGTAGTAGCGGAAGGAGGTCCAAAACATGTTGTCGGTCGCCTGGGGCGTGGTCCCTATGCCCGACCAGAAGTTGCGCTGGAAGTAAGCATATTGGAGGCCCTGGCGGAGACGCCCGTAAGGTCCGCTGTAGATGTTGTACCAATAACCCGCGGTGAACTCCTGCACATCCTTGGTGTCGACGGTGCAATTAGCCGGCTGGGCCGGGGAGTAGCCGGTAATGGTGGTTCCCGGGACCGGTTCGGTGTTGCAACCGGTTTGTACGTTGAGGTAAGAGCCATATCCGACCGACTTGGTTGGACTGGTCAAGAAGAAACGCCGGCCCACGTAGTCTCCACCGTAGTTAGCGTAGACATCAAGGCGCGGGGTCACATGGAAATCGAGGGTTCCGAGGGCGCTGAAATTGTGGATCAGAGCCAACTGACCGTCCGGCCGAACTGTCAGGTCAGTGATAGTGCTGCTGCCGTAGCGCCCGGTGCCGTCACCCCACAGCCCTTTCAGGCCGACATCCAGGTGTTTATGCAAGGTTGGCACGCGCGCGCTGGCACCCACAGCTCCACCCACGGTGCTGTCGTTGTACGCACCCACGGATGAGGGCACAGTGGCCGTGGCGTTGGGAAACACGCGGTCACGGAAAAAGCTGGCTATACCAAAGAGTTCGTAGTGGCCCCAACTTGGTGATTCGTACACCGCTTTCGCTAAGAGATCAGGAGCGAGGTTGGCGGAATACTGCGCCACGTTGGTGTTCGCAGCCGAGGTGCCGGCAGAGTTGTACAGACCGCCGGCGTTTCCAGCCGAACCAATGATGAAATTGGTGGGAAGATTGTGACCACTCACGTTCAGAGTTTGCGGGTTCTCGGCAGCTACCGCGATGGAAGCCCTGGTGCCGAAATCCTTGCTTACGCGGAATCCGTACTGACGTTCCCAGACGAAACCGGCGGCGTACTGTGAGTCGATGGTTTGAGGAAGAATTTCTGACCTGTTTTGCGTCAACCTCGTGGTTTCTGTCGCCAACGACCACATCTGCCCGCCGGTAAAGGTCAGACTGCCCACGTGAGCCTGCGCCCATAGTTGCCGCTGCCGAAGGGTGTAGCTGTTGCTCTCGTTGTTGTTGGAGGTAACGCCTGCGCTCAGGAAGTCGGCCTCGTAGTAGCCGCCGATCGTAGTGTCGGGATTGACTCTGCCGGTGGCTAGCAAGGCAATGCGGGACTGACGGGCAGACCCATAGAATTCTGAGTACTGGCCCGCGTTCGAGTTGTTGAGCGGAATTCCAGTGAACTGGGTGTTGATGTCACCGCCCGTCGCGCGTTGCCGCCACACCGTTTCTGCCGCCAGGAAGCTCCCCGTCGGCGAAAGCGTAATCCCTTTAAAGTGAAGGGTGTCGGGATTGTTAATCTGCTTTTGTACCTTTGTCTGCTCTTCCTGAACGGTGGCTGCCAGCGAAACGTTGTTGGTCTTCAGGTCGTTGACCGCACCTTGCAGATTACCCACGGCCGCCGTGTTTTCGGTCAGTGTCGACTGCTGCTGCGCTGCCTGTTGCTGCGCCTGCGTCGCTGCGGCCTGGGCTGCCGCCGCTGCCTGTTGTGCCTGCTGCAACTGCTGGTCGCGATCGCTCAATTGTTGCTTCAATTGCTGGATCTGGTTCTGCATATCTTCCCGCAGCGATTGAATCTGGCTCTCTACCGAAGGCTTCTTGGGTACCGGGGCCTTTCGGGGGGTAGTCCGCTTGTGGGTTGAGCTGCTCGTCGTACCGGACGCTGTCGTCTGTGCCAGTCCGGCAGACAGTGCCGAGACAAGCGCCAGCGTTGCCAGCGTCTTCAGTTGGTTCTTCATTTGGCCTCTCTTTGCTGTTTAATCGCAGTGCAACCACGAAGAGTGCAGGGAAGTCTGTGGCAAAACCCACGCGGAGATCCCCTAAACGCAGGAAAATATGCGCCCCGCGGAACCTGTTTTGCTCCTGTGAGGTTCGCAGTTACCGATGAACATCTGAAGAATTTGCCGTGAAAAACAGAAGAAAGAGCCCGTCCCCTTCATCCGGAGCGGGCGAACAAGATCTTTGTTTTGAGTGGGTCGCGGTCTTGACGGGAACGCGAAAGGCGGGGCTAGCTCAAAAGCGGTAGAGCCAGGTTTGGGTCATTCATGGCAAACTGGGGAGGGACTGAAACCGGTCTCAGTCAAACCGGGCAGCGACTTCGCCGAAATGAGGAAAGCGCGCCAGCGCAACCGATCCGCTGTCAGCAAAAATCTTTCCCGTCCAGCTCCCTGTCGTGATCCATTGCCCCGCCAGCAGGCCTCCGGTGCGGCTCTGGGGCTGGTTGGCCAGCCACAGGACCAGACGCAGCAAATCGCCTCCAGCGGCGTTCTTGCCATTGGCCACGCGCACAAAGCCATCTACATTCATTTGCGCGCTTTCGGTGGCGAAGTCGAATTCCTGCCAACCCTCGACGGCGGCCCCGGAAATGAACCCGCCATTTGACTGCAAATCCGCAATCGCCGTCAGCCGATCCACAGCATCCGGATTCACCAGGCCAGATTCGAGTAGTTCGATCGCGGGAGCGCAGCTTTCGATCGCATCCACCAGTTCTTCCCGCGAGTACGGGGTAGAGCGCGGAGGTAAGTCTTTTCCCATCAGGAAGGCGATTTCCGCTTCCACGCCCCGCAGCCTCCGCAGGTGCTTCGCGATCCGCTCTCCGCTGGTGCCGAACCCGTCTACCGGCATGGGCGAATAAAACGGAGTCCCCTCCGGGGTAGCTGCGCCTACTTTCCAGCCGCCGGCCGTTCCCAATGCGTCGAGCATCACATCCTGCACGAAGTAAGCCTCTTCGAGTGTCGTGGGGCGCAGGGCAGGCGGCAAATCGTCGATCGGTTGCACGGTTCGCCTGGCTTCCAGCAGCATTTCGGCCGCCTGGTGCAACCGGTCTTTGTCAGTCCCACTCAAGATTGCGATCTGCCTGCGATCCATGGATCTCCTTTGGGCGTTCTCAAATTATGTGGACCTGATGTCGTCACGGGTTCTGCACACTCCTATTGTATTAATAGGATTCGTCGTGCGGACGTAACCTGTAGGCAGGGCTAAGCGTCATACTGCCAGGGAAGCTATGTTAATAAAAAAAAGCAGCGATATTCCGTTCTCTGAAATCACCCCTAAGAGTGCCTACCTCAATCGCCGGTCGTTCATGACCGGTGCGGCAGCCCTTGGGGTTGCCGGCCTTCTCGATCCGCGCGCGGCGATGGCTGCGGATGCCACGAAACTACAGACAGTGAAGAGCCCGCTTTCCACGCCCGGGTTAACGCTCACCTCTTACAAAGACATCACCACTTACAACAATTTCTACGAGTTCGGGGTGGAGAAGGACGATCCATCCAAATATGCGGGAAAGATGAAGACTCGTCCCTGGAAGGTAACCGTGGACGGTCTGGTAAAGCAGAAGAAGACCGTAACCATCGAAGAGTTGTTGAGCTTCAAACCGATCGAGGAGCGCGTCTATCGCCATCGTTGCGTCGAGGCGTGGAGCATGGTAATTCCCTGGGCCGGCTATTCGCTCTCGGAACTGATCAACTGGGCCGAACCTCAGCCTAAGGCCAAATATGTGCAGTTTCTCTCGCTCGAGGACTTCGCCGTGATGCCGGGCTTGCGGGCAGCACCAGACGGAGCAAATCTGAACTGGCCGTACTCGGAAGGGCTGCGCATGGATGAGGCCATGCATCCGCTCACTCTGCTGACATTCGGCTTGTACGGAGAAGTATTGCCCAACCAGGATGGAGCCCCGGTCCGCCTTGTTGTGCCCTGGAAATACGGTTTCAAATCCGCGAAGTCGATCGTAAAGATCCACTTCACCTCAGATCAGCCGAACACTGCATGGAACGACATGGCGCCGCGCGAATACGGCTTTTATTCCAACGTGAATCCCAACGTCGACCATCCCCGCTGGAGCCAAAAGACCGAACGCCGGATCGGCGCATCTCTATTTGAGCAACGCCAGCCCACGCTTATGTTCAACGGCTATGGAGACCAGGTTGCCAGCCTCTACAACGGCATGGATCTCAAGAAATATTTTTAGGCTGGCCTTCCTCGGTCATCATGAACAAACGCACGGTTGTCGCCCTGAAAGTCGCAGTCTGGCTGGTGTGCCTTTCTCCGCTCGCACTGCTGGTCTTCCACGGGTTCAGAAACGATTTAGGTCCGGACCCGACAGCGACGGTGACGCACGCCACCGGCTTCGCCACCCTTCGCTTGCTGGTGATCTCCCTGGCCATCACTCCGCTGCGCAGGCTCTCTCCGCGACTTGCCTGGCTGATACGCTTTCGCCGCCTGCTTGGCCTGTTTGCTTTTTTCTACGGCTGCCTGCATCTGCTCACCTACCTATGGCTTTACTCCGGCTTCAACGTGGCAGCGATGATCGATGACATTGGCAAACGCCGCTACATCATGGCCGGCATGGCTGCCTGGTTGCTGTTGCTTCCCCTGGCTGCCACCTCTACCAACTGGTCCATCCGCAAGCTGGGGGGCAAGCGCTGGCAGGCCCTGCATCGGCTGGCGTACGTCTCCGCCACCTGCGGTGTGATTCATTATTGGTGGATCGTCAAGAGTGGGGTTCGTACGCCCATCACCATCACGCTGGTGCTTGCGGTGCTTCTGCTGGCCCGCATCGCCTGGTTGGCGCGGCAAAGAATCAGCCGGCAAGCGGGCGTTGTCACCGCAGGGTAAGAATCATTCTTCAATCCCCGCGAACAAATCCGTTTCCAGCGGAGTAGAACGAAAGCCGCGCGCTGCAGCGAGGAGATACTTCTCCTCGCCGCCGGTCTCCTCAAAGACGACCTTGACCTTAGACAACATCCCGGCCTGGGTCGTGTGCTGCATGAAGGCCTTGAGCTTCTTCGCCAGCAAGTTACCCAACTCGAGCACCAGCGAGGCTGGCACGAGTGCAATTTTTGAGGCTTCCCCGGGGTCTGGATTCGCCAGAAACGGGGCGACTGCGTAGTACAGCTTTTGCGCGCGGAAGGGAAGTAAACCCGCGGCGATCTGGTCGGTGGCAAAATTGCTGCGCCCCGCCCAGTGAAAAGCCGCAGTGGCGAAAAAGGAGACCATGGTGTGGTCGGGGTGCAAATTTACATTGCCATCGCCCCCAAAGGTCAGCACAACATGGGGGCGAAAGCGCCGGATGCGCTCGACCAGAACCGTAGTCACCGCGGCAAAGTCCTGATGCGCCAAGCCGCCATCTGGATAATCGAGCACTTCACCGTTCGAGACGCCCAGTACCTGCAAGGCGGCGGCAAACTCCTGCCGTCGCAGGGTGGCGAATTCATCTTCGTTGCGTGCATTGCCCCGGTGCGATCCAGCGCGTCCTTCCGTAAGGCAGACCACACTTGTTTCCACGCCACGCTGCTGGGCCAGCATCAACGCTCCGCCAAAAGCGCCACACTCGTCGTCGGGATGGGCGGTAAAGCACATGAGCCGCAACGGCAACTTGCTCCTCCTTGTCTCAATCTGATTCGACACCCTGTTTAACGGTGACTGCAAAACGAATGTCCAGGCCAGTCTGTTTCGAGCCATGTGTTTTGTATCAGGGCACGACTTCAGTCGTCCCGAAAAGGACCAGTAGGACGAGGGCTTTAGCCCCTGCGGCGCTATTTCCGTCTCAGTTCGGCTTCGGCAGCTCAACCTGCGAGGAGGACATTACCTTTGCAGCATTCAAAAGCCCACGTGCGTGGCACGGCTGAAGCCACATTCATTCCCAGTGATTAC
Source organism: uncultured Acidobacteriaceae bacterium (assembly GCA_963838445.1). Classification (GTDB taxonomy): domain Bacteria; phylum Acidobacteriota; class Terriglobia; order Terriglobales; family Acidobacteriaceae; genus PALSA-350. The sequence goes on along the minus strand of CAWIRT010000041.1, from coordinate 32,656 downwards.
GGACGGGCTTAAAGCCCGTCCCCTTCAAAGAACTCGGTTTTTCCGCAGCCGCTGAAGCCGTTCCGTTGTGCAGAGAATTTTTCTGTATTAGGAGCTAATCCCACGGAAGGCAATTTTCGGCGACCGGGCGAAAGCTTCTGCGATGCAGCGGACTCGGCCCGTGCGCCAGCAGAGCCTGCTTGTGCTCTGGCGTGCTGTAGCCTTTGTGAGAAGCAAGGCCATACACAGGATAGTCGCGATCCAATTGACGCATGCGGTTGTCGCGGTAGACCTTGGCAATTACGGAGGCAGCGGCGATCGAAATGCTCAAGGAGTCGCCGTAGATGATGCTGGTTTGGGCGCAGGCAAAGTCCAGCCGAAGGGCGTCCACCAGCAGGTGGTCCGGCGCCAGCGCCAGGCGGCATACCGCAGCTGTCATGGCCACGCGCGTTGCCTGGTAGATGTTAATGCGATCAATGGTCTCGGCATCGACTTCCTCGATCGCAATTGCCAGGGCTCGTCGCTCTACGATGCGTGCCAACCGCTCACGTTCCTCACGGATCAACTGTTTAGAGTCGCGCAGACCGGGAATGCGGCAGCCCTCAGGGAGAATCACAGCGGCGGCTACCACCGGTCCAAACAAAGCACCGCGGCCGACTTCATCGACACCCGCAACCACCTTAGCGCCGCTCGCGCGGGCAGCCCGTTCGTATCGGTTTCCGCACACCAGCGCCTTCAGCATGCGCATCTTGAGCGCGGCGGGCGAAAGTTCACGCTCCACCGCTTCTGGATCTACGAGATCCTTGACACTTTGCAAAGGTACCGGTCGCGGGGTGCGCGCCTTCTTGAGGGGAAGCTGCGTCGGAATTGGCTGTTCTGTATACACCGGAAGTGAAATGCTGCAAATACTCCTGCATCTCCAAAATCGAGTTTAGATCATTCAGCCCACCGGCCACTGAGTTACAAACGCGTTTCCCACAGCTCTCCGTAAGATTTTGCTCAGCGGGAATCAACGAAGCAACGCCCCGGCAGCGATGCCACCGGGGCGCGGATAGCTTTCAGGTAAAGCTTACTTGCGTTCCACTTCCTTCAACCGGGCGGCCTTGCCGCGCAGCCCGCGCAGGTAGAAGAGCTTGGAGCGCCGCACCCGTGCCGAGCGCACCTTCTCCACTTTGTCGACCACCTTGGAGTTGAAGGGGAAGATGCGCTCGACACCCTGGCCGAAGCTCATCTTGCGCACGGTGAAACTGCCTTGCGCGCCATTCTTGAGCGCAATGACGATGCCCTCAAACGCCTGGAGGCGTTCTTTATCGCCTTCTTTGATCTTGACTTGTACCCGTACCGTATCGCCGGGCACGAACTCGGGCAGGTCGGTGCGCCGAAGCTTGTCGGCCAGACGCTGCATAACTGGATGAATAGACATAATTGCTTCCTGTCGTGATGGAAAAACGCGGTTACGTCGAAGTTCTTAGTTTACACGGAATCTTTGCTTTGCGCGCCCTCGCGACCGGGTTCGAGGGCGCGCAGAAAGGTGCGGTCTTCCGCGCTCAATTCGGCGCGGTCCAGCAAATCCGGCCGGTTGTGAAGAGTCTTGCGCAGCGCTTGCTCCCGCCGCCACCTGCGAATCTGCTCATGGTTGCCGCTGCTCAGCACTTCCGGCACGGCCAATCCGCGAAACTCGGCCGGACGTGTGTAATGGGGGTAGTCCAGCAGTCCACCGGCGCCGTGAGTCGAACTTAACCCCGCCCCCAACCTGGTTTGCAATTGCGCGTCGGCCACGCCGAAGCTCTCATACTCCGTCGATGCGTCGTTCCCCAGTACTCCCGGCAAGAGACGCATGGTGGCGTCAAGCACCACCGCGGCGGCCAACTCGCCACCGGAGAGCACATAGTCTCCGATCGAGAGCTCCTGGTCCGCGATCAGTTCGCTTACCCGTTCGTCGACCCCTTCATATCGTCCGCACAAGCAAGACGATGCGGTTGGTTTGGGCCAGTTCACGAGCCATGGCTTGGGAAAATCTTTTTCCCTGTGCGGAGAGCAAAATCACCGTCTCCCGCTGCGCCACCCTTTCCGCCTTGGGAGGAAGTTCGAGATGCTCAACTGCCTCGGCCAGCGGTTCGGGTTTAAGTACCATGCCTTCGCCGCCGCCAAAGGGGCGGTCGTCCACGGTGCGGTGCCGATCATGCGTGAACGCGCGCAGGTCGTGAACTCCGACGCTCAACAAGCCGCCCTGGATGGCCCGCTTGACTACGCCATGTTCGAAGATGCCGGCGAAAAATCCAGGGAAGATGGTGACGATGTCGAAGCGCATAGCGATTATTCCGTTTTGTCTCCGGAGGGAGCCTGTGCGGCCAGCAGGCCCGCAGGCAGATCCATCTCCAGCCGCTTGCCTTCGATATCCATCTTCCTCAGGTATGCCCGGACAAAGGGAATGAGCAGTTCATCGCCGGCCGGGGTGCGTATGACCAGCATGGCCGGTCCGGCTCCTTCCGGCTCCACATCTGTGATCTCGCCTGCTTCGGTGGCGCCCCCACCGCTTACGTCGATCACCCTCACCCCCAGCAGGTCGCTCACATAGACGGCATCGCCTTCGAGCGGCATGCGCTCTTCGCGCGGAATCACTACTTCGAAGCCGCGGAGGTTCTCCGCCTCGACCATGGAATCCACCTCGGGAAAATTTCAGCACCACGCGTCCCTTGTGGAGCCAGTGCGACTCCACCTTAGCTTCCTGCATAGTATCGGCACGGCCGCCTGGGGAACGAAGAAATAGCCGTTTGCGCCGGGTGAAGTGTTCTGGAAAATCGGTAAAGATATCCGCCAGCACCTCGCCCTGGCGGCCCTGCGGGCGCACGACGCGGGCAAGCAGCACCCAGGCTTCAGGGGAAGCGGTCATGCGGTTCCGACGACCAGCCAGGGGCCGCGAAACAACTCCATAGCGGTTTCATGAGTGGGATATTCGAAGAAATGCCTTCGACCGGGCTTTTCAACCAGGAAAACGCCCACTTCTCTGAGGCCAGACTGGACCAGTAATCGTGCAACCGCCTTAGGAATCGGCCGGCCTTCCGGCCTCGTCTTCCTCGAGTATGTCGAGCGTGTAGCGATGGTGCAACTTCATGCTCACCGCGCTCAGAATCGTACGCATGGAGCGCGCGGTTCGACCTTGTTTGCCGATTACCTTGCCCACGTCCGCAGAGGCGACGCGCAGGCGTAGCACTGTGTTCTCGTCCCTGGCTACAGCCTGCACCTCTACTGCTTGCGGGTCGTCCACCAGGGCCTTGGCGATTTCTGTGACTAGTTGCTGCATGTTGTCATGATTCGTGTCTTGCATCATCGTACCGGCCTCTGAAGACCCAACAAATGCAGGATTGTCTCAGCAATCTGCTGCCAGCCTGAAGTACTTCACAAACAGGCGATGGCTGGGTTCCTTCATGACCGAGCATTAAACCGCTTTTGCGGTGGTTGTGTCCAGAGCGTTTTATGCCGCGGTGGCGGCCGGGCTGTAAGCCGCCAACAGCTTGGCTACGCGTTCGGAGAGTTGTGCTCCGTTGTTGGTCCAGTGCTCGATGCGCTCACGCTTCAAATCGACGGTGGCCGGACTGGTGCGTGGGTTGTAGGTGCCCACCACCTCGATCGACCGGCCGTTGCGGGCGCGGTCCTTCTCAATCACAACAACACGATAATACGGCTGCTTCCGTGCACCGAAGCGAGCCAGACGAATCATCAACACAGGCGTAAATCCTTTCAGAAACTCTTCCCTGATGGAGTGAAATCCGGGTGGGTTTGGGATTGCGGCGCGTGGGCCGGACAACCGGCTTCGGGCGCACTCTCCCAACAACTAAGTATCGCCGGATCGAGCGCATTGCGCAAGTTTCCCGTCAGCGCAAAGCCAGTGGCTAAACGGGCTGATATTCTTAGGCGACAGCGTCCAGATAGCTGGGGAAGAGCGGGGTTGAATATTCCTGGATGAAGGCTGTGAGCCGGACCAGCATTGAACTGTAGGTCGCCACCGCGCGGTGGGCATTGACCGCAGCTCCAACCGAGGATGCAGAAAACATATACTGTCCGAGGGCCAATAACACACACAGCCGGATTTGAAAAGCGTCACTGCGCAAGCCTTCGAGCATCTCTTGATCGACGCCTTCACCGTGCTCTGCGGCGTAATCCGCCAGCTGAACCAGGACCGGGGAATTTTTATACATTGCCCACAGCCCTTTGCAGCCCTGAATGCGCTGCCACACATCTTTTGTGGTCACCTGGACTTCGCTCTTGTAGAGAAACCGTTCGGAGATTTCTTCGATACCCCAGTCGTTGCAACGCAACTGGCTGATGATCCCGTTCCAGGTCCTGGCACGGCGCTTCATCTGTTGCCGGCGCCAAATTCCGGCGTAGGCAATTAAAAGAGCAGTAAGTATTACCTGTAGCAGCGGCAATATCATGTCTTTATTTCACCTGCATCCGTACTAGCGCAGTACGTGCGAGCTTTGCCCGCCCAGCAAGTGTAACCAAAAACTGTTCCATTTGTGGACTGAATTCGCGCCGGCGTACCTCTTTAGTTGTAAATGCCCACACTAAAAAGCCGAGTTCGAGTGTAAAAGCTACCATCCGAACCCCGTCCAGTTCATTGGACCCACCGGAGTAGCGCTCCACCAGGCTCACGATCAAATCCACCGCGCTGTAAAAGGAGAGGGCCGTGGCCAGCTGCAAAACCTTATTTTTCCAGCCGATGCCCAGCAGTTGTGCGAAAGCGGCCGTAGCCACAAATATCATCATTCGCAGCAAACCCACCGTCAGGTCGAGGGGAACCTTGACGTCCTGAACCTTGTTGCCCGTATTGTCGAGATGCCAGGCCAAAAGAACGCCGCCAATGAGGGCAAGCGCCACCGCTCCGATAAAGACACGCACGCTCCCTTGCGGGAGCGAAGCGTGGACCGGGCGAAGAACATTCCATGCAATTTCGAAGAGAACGCTTAACTCGAGCAGGTATTGCAGCGGCAACAGCCCGAAGGCTATGGAGCGCGCAACATGGATCGGGTATACGACCATGAGCGTGCCAATGCCGGCGTCGTTGATCAGACCGAAAGCAATATAGAGGGTGAAAACAGGGAAGACTTTATATTGACGGCGTGCGATGAGTACGACGAACAGCGTAATCTCTGCTATCAGGCCGAGAAGACTGAACGCCGAATACAGCCCTTGCAGAGTCATGTTGCACCTTGATAGATGCAGAATAGCTCTGAAGAGCCCGGTTCGCAAAGGCTGCTTTCGTCTAAATAGCCGGGAGGGGTTCCCGATTGCGCATCAGAGCGATGCCTCAGCAGGGATCAGGCTGAGAGTGAACGAATCCTACGTTGCCGGCCGATAGGCGTCAACAGATGGGGAGGGGGAAGGCCTCCTCACCCGAGTTGCGGAACTACCACCAGAGCCTCCACAGGAGAGGCGTGGCATGCGCAGAGGCGGACAAAGCAACCAGGCCAGCTACTGTCAGAGCGCGGATCAGAGTCAATTTCATTGGGAAACTCCTTGAGCGCAGGTCGCGCGTATGCAGATGTTACCTGCGGGGATGCCTGGTCGCTACAACTTTCGTGTGATTATTACTAAGTATATATACCAGGGCACAGGTAATGCGACGGCGCACCGGTTGTTGGTCGCTTCTTTAGGGCTCTGGCCGCGCGGTTCGCGAAAATTTCCTGCGAAGTCGCCAAACCGAAGGCACTACGGCGCGTAACTTTAGTACTATGAGGCCGAGGAGGTGGCCTTTTTAGGGGATTCCCGTACTTCCAGGTTCTGATTATTATCAGGGCATGGATATCTCTACCGCAGTCGTACCGAACGTCCTGTCGAACTCCGTGCTGCGGTTCGATTCCCCCTGTGTGTGCCGATTACCATTTCGACCGAAGCGGGAGACCTTCCGGCGGTTACGGAAAATATTTCCGCCAATGGTGTCTTGTTTGAACTCGCCACGTCTTTAGTGGTGGGCAGTATCGTGAGCTTTACCATCAAGATGCCGGCCGAGGCGATGGGCACCCCCACCGATGTTGTATTGCACTGCACCGGTCGCGTGGTACGCTGCACACCAGATGTAAAAAAAGATGTAAAGACGACGCATGTCGCTGCAGTTATCGATAAGTATCACTTTAGTCACTGAAGCTATTTTGGTCTCTGAACCTATGGTATCTGCCAAACCTGAATTTTCCGATGCCGGTCCCTCTGACGGCGCATTCGAACCCGATGAGGGTGCTGACAACGCTGCGATACGAATCGTTCTTGCCGATTCGCAAGCAATCTACCGGGTAGGAATCCGGAAGATTTTTGCGCTCGAAGACGATATCCGTGTGATCGCACAGGTTGACACTCTGGCCGGGCTTCACGGCGCGATCCAACGCTTTCCAACCGATATGATCCTGCTCGAGGGTAATTTGATCGCCGGTACGGTCGACGCTATCCCTGAACTGGTGCGGCGTGCGCCGCAGCTGAAGATCATTGTCCAGTCGGCCCAGAATGATGAATCCAACACCGTCGAGCTTTATCGCCGTGGTGTCCGGGGCATCATCCCTCGGTCTATCTCACCCGACCTGCTGGTCAAGTGTGTGCGCAAGATCGCAGCAGGCGAGACCTGGATCGACAACCAGTCGATCAACTGGGTAATCGAGGCTTATCGGTCGCAGGCGACTGCGCTGACCAGCCCTCGCACCCAGCCGCGCCTTTCACCCAAGGAGCTGGCCATCATCACCTGCATTACGCAGGGGAAGCGCAACAAGGAAATTGCTTACCAGCTCGGTACGACGGAGCAGGTAATCAAGAACTATCTGCGCAAGGTCTATGACAAGCTTGGCGTCTCCGATCGGCTCGAGCTTGCGCTCTATTGCCTCCATCATCAGCTGCACAAAAAAGCAGCCGGCACCGTGCCTGCGACCAGCACCCCGGTTACCGAGGCGCTCGCCGGTAAATAACGGCAAGCCGGAGGCTGCGTTTCTCACCGTGTGACCAGCCTTCGAGTATCCACATCGCGCTCGTTTCTTTGCGCGATGTGGGTACCACTCCGGTCGACGGGCTGTCCTCAATCCACAACCAGACGTCAGGTTCGTAGATCCTGGGCGGGTTAACGCTGGACGCCGAACAGCATCCAGAGGATCAGGCTGGCCAGCGCAACAAAGAAGACCAGCAGAAACCCGCCTAGCGTCAGAGCCACCGTGCGCTGCTGTTCCGGCTTCGGTTTGGTTATGCCAAAGGCCCCGACGAAGCTCTCTACCAGAAAATTCAACAATTTCATGACCTGCCGAACCTCGGCGTATTCGCAATAGACCTTATCGAATTAAACAACTAAATCATCGCCCCGGGCCAGCTGTGTTAGGCTCAAAAATCAGCTTTACGGAGTGACGTCTGCCGTGAGTGATCGTGAAGCGTTGCCGAACCCGGCCCGCGAAGCTCTGGATGAGCCTCATCTGGATGCCGAAGAGCTGGAGCGGGAAATAGGCGATTCCGAAGCCTGGGATGAAGCTTCGGATGAACCTTTGATGAACCTTCGATGTTACCGGGAGTGGATGAACCCTTACCTTGTTGAATGTTACCGATCAAATACGGTTACAAATGGATTACCAATTGTCACGGAGAGATTACGTCCTGAGGCCTCTCCCAGGTGCCCGATTCCGCGGAGCGAAAAACCGCTTCGATCACCGCCATGTTCTTGATCGCGTCCGCGAGTGGAACGGGCACTGGAGTGCCTTCCCGCACGGCTCTGGAAAACACATCGCCTTGAATCGTGTATTGGTCGCAGGTAGGAAAAGTTTCGACCGTGATGCCGCCCCCCAGAAGATCCCGCCCGTCGTCGATGAGAATCCGGCATGGCCGGTCATTGGGCGCATTAAAGGGGATTTCGATTTCGATGCGGCCTTTCGTCCCCAACATTTGCATGCGCTGATAAGGGACAAGCTGCGTGCTGCAGGTAAACGTCGCGTGCCCCGACGGGAACTCGAGCATGGCCGAGGTCAACCGGTCCACCTGGAACTTGGGGCTCTCTCCAGCACACTTGACACCCGCAACGGCTCTTCCCCGAACAGAAAACGCGAGGTATTGATCGGGTAGCAGCCGATGTCCATGAGCGCCCCACCGCCGCATTCAGGAATGTTGCGGATGTTTTTCGGATCGGTGTTGAAGTAGCTGAAGAAGCCCTGGATTGAACGCAATGCGCCGATGCGGCCGGACGCAATCAGCTCCCGCGTGCGCAGCCACTGCGGATGGGTGCGCACCATGAAGGCTTCGCCAATCGTTACCCCGGTGCGCTTCTGCACTGCCAGCAGGTTTCTGGCTTCCGCGACCGTCATGCTGATCGGCTTCTCGCACAGAACATGCTTTCCCGCCTCGGCAGCCTTGATGGACCAGGGAACATGAAGCTGGTTCGGCAGCGGATTGTAGACTGCTTCAATCTGAGGGTCGGCGAGCAGCTCTTCATACGAGCCATAAGCTTTCGCGATACCCAGAGCGTGGGCAACTTCCTCAGCCTTGTGGAGGTCGCGTGAGGCGATCGCACTCACCTCGACCCACTCACCCTTTTGCATGGCCGGCAGTACTTTCTTGACCCCGATTCCAGCCGTGCTCAAAACTCCCCAACGAACTTTGTTTGGCATACCCGCAAATGATACCCGGAAAGCGAATACATCGAGATTCGTTGCCGCAATTTCTGCCGGAAAAGTTGAGACTCTATTTCTGCTTGCGCTGGCCACACCGGATCGCGTTTCTCCAGAAATGCGCTTAATCCCTCGCGGAAGTCGCGACTGTTGCGGATCTTTTCATTCCAACGCATTGCGCGTGTCAGATCGCGATCGAGGCGTTCCTTGGCGAAAGAGGCCAGCAGTTTCTTGACCGCGCCCATCGATTCCGGACTGTTCCGGAGCAACAGGTCTGCCAGGTCACGCACGCGTGACATCAGCTCGCCCTCCGCCACTACTTCCGTCACCAAGCCCCTGCGCCAGGGCTTCGTCGGCGTTCAGGATCCTGCCCGAGAGAAGCAGGCTCTTGGCCCTCTTTTCCCCAATCATCTCCAGCAGAAATACGGACACGATGGCGGGAATGAAACCGATTCTTAACCTCCGTGTAACCGAACCTGGCCTGTGGCGCGGCGAGGGTAAAGTCGCATAAAGTCGCAAGTCCTGTGCCCCCTGCAATGGCTGGACCATTGACTGCGGCAATGGTTGGTTTATTCAGCTCGTACAATCGGCGCATCATCCACATGGTTGATTCGGCGTCCGCCCGTTGATCTTCCGGGCGCTGATCGGTGAGCGACTTGAGATTCTCCAGGTCCATGCCCGAGCAGAAGGCGGTTCCGGCGCCGGTCAGCACCACCACGCCGCACGAGCAGGTCGACGATTCGCCAAGCGCATGCGTAAGCTCCGCTATCATCTGCGGATTCAAGGCATTTCGGCGGTCGGGCCGGTTCAGGGTAATGGTGTGGATGCCGTCCGCTTCTTTGATTTCAAGCGTTGCGTAATGGATGGCCACGATTTCTCGATGCTCCTCAATGCTTTTATAGCTGCTCGCCCCACATTCATAGTGAAAATGCTTTAGCCTGCCACGTTACCGAACCGATTGTTGATGGAGCGGCCCATGGCCAGCAACTCGTCCAGCGGGCCCAGGCGAGGGAGTTTCGCGCCCAGCTTGCCCAGCTCAGTCGATGGCTGCCTCGGTCGGCACATTGCCCACCAGCGCATCCTGGGCGAAGGGACAGCCGCCCTGTCCACCCAAGGCCATGTCCAGGCGCCGGCAGCCCGCCTGGTACGCCGCTGCAACCTTTTCCGCGGCCTGCTGTGGGCTGGCGTGCAAATGAGCCCCCAGCTCGAGCCCGGGGACCTCGGCGAGCACCGCATGCAGCAGCGATCTGATCTGCCCCGGTGTGGCCATACCGACCGTGTCGGCCAGCGAGATCTCCGTCAGGCCCAGCTCTTTCAGCGTACGGCAGGCAGTGATCACGTCCTCTTGCTGCCAGGGGTCCCCATAGGGATTGCCAAAGGCCATCGAAAGATAGGCCACCATGCCTAAGCCGGCTCCCATCGCCCGCGCGCTTATCCTTTCGAGTGTTTGGCGTGCCTGCAGCAGTGTCTGTCTCTGGTTGCGCTCAAGGAACGTGGCTGAAAGGGAATAGGGAAACCCTAAAGTGCTTACTGTTCCGGCCGCAATGGCGCGTTCCGCACCTTGCTGGTTGACCACGATGGCAATGATCTCCACAGCGCTGACCGGGCCCAGCAAGGCCAGGACGCGCTCCGAATCGGCCATTTGCGGCACTGCTGCCGGGGAGACGAAAGAGACAGCGTCAATATGCTGTAAAGCCGGCGTGGATAAGAGCGCGCAGATAATCGGCCTTGACCTCTGCCGGAATGTATTGCGGCATGCCCTGCCAGGCATCGCGAGGGCACTCGATGATCTTCACCGGCTCGGTGGTCACTTGGCCTGTCTCCGGGCGCCTACGGCGTGCGCCAGTATCCACAGCGCGCCGAAGCCCAGCAGATGGATCGCCGCGACCTGCATGAACGTCACCCGCAGCGACTTCCACCGCATGGCGACACTTGCATACAGGCCGTAGAGGGCCCATTGCGAATACAACATGATCTGCGACCAGCTGTTGCTCATCGGTTCAGAGAGACCGAGCTGGGGCTGCTTCAGCAGCAGCGCATAGGGGTAAAGCAGCTGCAGCCGGAGCAATCCACCCGCACCCATCAGAGGCAGAATCTCCGCCATCTTCACCGCCGCGAAGGTGATCGCGATCCCGGCCAGCAGAGGCCACCAGGACACCCAGCCGGCCGCCACCCCTGCCGTCTTTCTTTTTCTGTTGCTGGTTCCTGACCTCTTAGGACGCGCCAATGTCTGCGAACTCATGATCCGAGAATACCGCCGCGTGTGGGAGAAGGTAGTGCAAACCTGCCGGTCGCCGAGGCCGCGCACCTTTCTGATCACATCGGTGCTGGGCAAGCCGCGGAAAAGAGAAGTTCATTTTCATGCTGAGATTGGCTTTGTATCAGGGCACGACTTTAGTGGTGCCGTTGGAGGCCAACAAAGAGCTGGACTTTATAGTCTGCGTGGGAACCGCGAATTTGCACTCTCTGTCCCCACAAACAGATCCTGGGTGCCCCATATCTCGCTCGTTTTTTGCGAGATGTGGGATACCACGAACGTCGGCCACTCGCCTCTAGAGAATGAATCGAAAGCCTAAGGGCATCTCGAGGAGGGTTAAAAGGTACGAAGGTAGGGCTATTCGAAAGGATGAATTTTCCGCGGCCGGTTTAGCCGTGCATGAACGACCCTACCTGGGGACAAGAAAGCTGTCGGGTATGGGAGCTTCGTCGGAATCCTGGCGCTTGTTCAGACCGCCGTAGCGGCGCTCGCGGCGCTGGTAGTCGGCGATGGCCTCGAGCAGATGGATGCCGCGAAAATCGGGCCAGAAGCGTTCGGTGACGTAAATCTCGGAATACGCCATCTGCCACAGCAGAAAATTGGAGACGCGAAATTCGCCGCTGGTGCGAACGACCAGGTCGGGGTCTGGCATATGCGCCGTGTAGAGGTGGCGGCTCAGGTCTTCTTCGCCGATGTGCTCGAGCGACAGATTCTTGGCGGCGGCTTCCCGGGCGAGGGCTCTGACGGCATCTACCAGTTCCGAGCGCGCGCCGTAATTGAGCGCCAGAGTCAGGACGGTGCCGCTGTTGTGCGCAGTGGCTTCGGCAGCCCACTGCATCTTCTCCTGCACTTCGGCGGGCAGCTCATGGGTGCGGCCGATGTACGCGATGCGCACATTGTTATCGTTCATGCGTTCGACGTTGTCTACCAGGTAGGAGCGCAGCAGACGCATGAGGAAGTTAACTTCGGTCTTGGGGCGGCGCAGATTGTTTTCCAGCGAGAAGGCGTAGAGCGTCAGCCAGGGGAGATTGATGCGAGAGGCGGTCTCGACTACGTACTGAACCGACTCCGCACCTTGCTGATGCCCGAGAAAGCGCCTGAGGCTGCGCTTGCCTGCCCAACGCCCGTTGCCGTCCATGATGATGGCTACGTGGTGCGGCAAGCGAGCCGGGTCCAGTTGGTGATAGACGGCCTGCTCTTCAGGGGATAATTCGGTTACGCGGCTCGGTGGCAGGAATCGCAAAACGATTGCCTTTCCTTACGACCGTAGCACATGGTCCCCTCCCCCCGCAAAACCGCTCAGCGACAGCCACAGCGGGGGGTAGTACCGGCACTTCGGGCGAGGAAAGGCCGCAGCTCAGGCGCTTCTGCGGCGGCCCATTGCCAGGTCGCGCACCTGGTTGAGGAACATCGAGCGCTGCAACGAATCCATCTGTGCGATGTACGGTGCGAGTTCGGCCAGGAAAGGATCACCGAGAATCGACGCAGTCTCTTCATGTCTGCGGCTGCGCGCATCACGAAGCAGATTACAAATGTCGATCTCGAGCGCCGCGGCCAGCCGAGCCAATGAAGACAGGGTCGGCATCGCCTTGCCGTTCTCGATTTTGGAGATGTAGGTGCGCGGCACTTGCATGCGGCCAGCAAGCTGGCGTTGGCTCAGATTGCGGCCTTTGCGAAGATCACGCACCGCACGCGCCACCTGAAGGCCGTTATCTTCGGCCACGGCTTCTTCCGGCTCGCCGGCGAATTGCGGAACGAGCCGTTCCGGTTCTTCGACTTCGAGCGGTTTGTGGCAGCGCCTACATAGAGAATTCGCAGTGCGAAACTGAACCAGAGTGCAGCGTTCACACCGTAGAACCTCACGCGCTTCGACGGTTGCTAAGGTAGTTGCCATAATTTTGTAACGGAGCGCCAGAGCAAGGCGATCCTGATAAGAAGCGCCGTTTTTTTTAGATCACCTTGGCACCCTCGCGCCAAGTATCCGTTTAACGACGGTCCCTACCTGATTCATGATTACAGTGATGCAGGGTATCCTTAATGTCAAGTTAAAAAGTAGGGTCAAAGCGGAAAACGTGGTACGAATTTCGGAAGAAAGCCTAAGAAACACGGAACATGACGGCTGTCTGTGTAAAAAGATACGAAATGACCGGAATAAAATATACGCGAACCGAAGCCTGGACTCTGCTCAACCAGTTCACCCAATCACCGGGTTTGCTCAAGCATGCGCTCGCTGTTGAGGCCTGTATGGGCGCTCACGGCGACCAGCAGGCTGCCAGCTCGCGAGCTCAGCGGAGATGAGGCCGAAGGGTTGCGCGAGACCTACCGCATCACCGGTTTGCTGCACGATTTTGATTACGAAAAATATCCCAGCGCTGAAGAGCATCCCTTCGTCGGAAACAAAATTCTCGCCGAGCAAGGATGGCCGGCGGAGATTCGCGAAGCGATCATGGGACACGCTCAGTACTCCGGTGTAGCGAGAACAACACACCTCGCCAAGGCCCTCTTTGCGTGCGATGAACTGGCCGGTTTTCTGACCGCTGTGTCGCTGGTCAAACCGACCAAATCGATCTTCGACGTAGACGTTGCAAGTGTGCGTAAGAAGATGAAAGATAAGGCTTTCGCACGCGGTGTACACCGCGAAGACATCATTTCAGGGGCGCAGGAACTGGGTATCGAACTCGACGCTCACATCGCCTTCTGCATCGCCGCCATGCGCAGCCACGCCGAGGCGCTGGGCCTCCATGGCGTAACCGTTTCGTCCCCTCTTCCGTAAGCCTTTTTCTCCTCACTCGAATTGAGCAGGCGGTTCGATTCGGCCGCTTCGGGTAACAGGAGAAGCCGTCCTAATAGTAACTATAATTGTGCCTTTATCGGTCGCGGGCAACTCTGCTTTTTACCTGCGGAGCGCCCAAGATCGATTTCTGATTATTTCCAACCCATGAGCCGATGAAGTGAAATGCGAGGGCCCGATTTTCGGGGAACAGAATTTCTTCACCCACGCGCGCGGCGGGCGCAGTTGGCTATGTATTTTCTGCCTTCGCAGACGCTTGATCATTGCTGCTTTTTTTTTATGGCGGATTCGCGGATGGAAGAGGAAGGCGCTAACACCTTGGTGTTATTGGCGGGTGTGATTCATTGGGCGCCGCGATACTGTTCTGAGCGCAGAGGATCGGTATTTTCCGGCGCCTGGGGATCGATGGCAAAGTCGAAAACCTCGCCCTCTGCAAAGCCGGGGCTGGCGGGTAAAGGGACAAGCGCATATTCGCCCGGCGCGAGAACTTGGCTTGGGGAGAGCCGGTACCAATCCGTCGTTCCCACCCGTTGCTGCTTGATGCCAATCACATCCGGATACTGCCCGTCCCCATGTTTTGCCTGCTGCTTGAGCTGTGCCATGGCGTCTTTTGTTACCGCGCGCCGCTGGGTTTCGACGTTCAGCCGCACCACCACCAAATCGGAGCGGCCATTGTCGCTGCCGGAGACCCCGCGCAGAAAGAAAAGAGGAGCCGCATCGTGCACCCTAACCAGAGCTGCCTCACCCTTGAATTCAATCGTCCGTTTCATCTTGAGCGAAAAGCCGGAGTCATCCGCTGTGGTGTCCGGGGGCTTTAACCGGACCAATTCGCGCACGCCCTTCCAGGTGTCGAGCGCCCAAACATGTCCGTAGGTCGGGAGCTGGAGACCTTCCGCCACGCTGATGTCATCGGATGAAACGCTCTCCCGCGGCGTCACCTGAGCATGGCTCAGGACGAGCGCGCTGCAGCCGAGTATCAAAGCTAAGGGGAGAGTGCGATGAGATTGCATGTTCCGTATTTGTTCGCGATGACCGCCAAACCATCCTAGTGTGCTATCGCCGAAAAGCAAATGCACAAACTCCAGCGATGCTGAATTCTCGGGTCCAGGGTGGCTTCCCATGTGGAGCCGGCCGCGAGCGGCATGGCGGATGGGGGATCTTGATCGTGCCGCACCTACGGCGCTCCCACGGCAGGCCGGGGCAGGCGGGATCATCATCCATCGATGCTCCAGCCCTGTCGGCCTGGGCCTGGAGTTTCTACATATCTGAGAGGGTGGATACCTCCAAATCTACGGAATGCGCGAGTTTTCTGGAGTCGCCGGTCTGATACAAAGCAAAACCCAAAACTGAAGCTCGATAAACCCCCCAGGATCGAGAAAATGTAGAAACTCCAGACCCAGGCCTATCGGGCTGGGCTGACGCTTGGCGGGCCGGCCCTCCAGGCCCAGAGAACGGCTGGGTTTTCTTCTACGGTTCTCTCACGCCGGAGCTAAGCAAGCTTTGTCAATGCCAGCGACCAGTGAGGTAAAGCAGTAGAGAGGACAAGTCTGACGAGGAGAGACCGGGGGCAAGCGGGGAACAACACGGCGCGAACGCGTCGCTGAGGAGCAGTTTGGCGGGGGATAGAACCTAGAAGGTGTAAAGCACGTAGCCGGCAAGCAACGCGAAAACGGTCATAACCAGGATTGCTTCCAACTTCTCGTAATTCGAACCGGCACCGCTGAAGTGGTAGCGCGCAGGCTTCTTGGGGTCGTATTGGATCGACAAATGCTCGCCCACAGAATACGGCGCGATATGCGGCGTCCCGTGATGACAGAATTCCCCATGATTCACTTGTCCGTGATCGCCCGATTGATAGGTGAACTTGACTTGGTAATGGCCCGCAAAGCCCCCCAAGTGGTCGTGGAGTCGCACCCAGTCACATGAGTCCACAGTGGCGTCAGTAGTAGGCCAGGAATGGGCAGGAGTGAGCTTCCAAAGCAGATTTGCCATAACGTTCTCTTTCGATAGGAGGATCTATTAGCCATTGGGGTTGGCTAAAAGATAATCTGCGTGCAGTATGTCACGTTCGGGGGATGTTGGAAAGAGGGAAATTGTGTCATAGGTCACCACGTTCGCCACCCTTTCGGGCGTCACGATTTGCTGGTTGTCTAAGCCAAACGAGGCTGAGATGCTATGCTGGCGAGTTTCCTATGGCCGGCCCAAACCCAGACCAACCCGTTACCCCATTCGCGGCTGAGCCGTTGTTCTCCAACGCCCTGGCCTCCACACTTGACCCGCAGACCAGAAAGAACCGCACCAATATTGCCGGAATGGAAGCGCTTCTGCTGGCTCTCAGGCAGCAGGAGGACTCCATCCGCCAAGGCGGGGGCGCGAAGGCAATCGACGCTCAGCATGGAAAAAAGCGGTTGACGGCCAGGGAGCGGCTGGCCTTGTTACTAGATCCCGGGGAGGAGTTTCTGGAACTGGGGCTGTTTGCCGCCTTTGGCATGTATGAGGAGTGGGGTGGCGCAGCCGCCGCCGGCGTAGTGGCCGGCTTAGGGTGGGTCGCGGGGCGGCTGGTGATGGTGATTGCCAATGACGCTACCGTGAAAGCCGGCGCGTTCTTCCCCATGACTGCCAAAAAAGTATTGCGGGCCCAGACCATAGCCATGGAGAACCGGATTCCCACCATCTATCTGGTTGATTCTTCAGGCGTGTTCCTGCCCTTGCAGGAGGATGTATTCCCCGATCAGGACGATTTTGGACGAATCTTCCGCAACAACGCTGTCATGAGCGCCAAGGGCATCCCGCAGATTACGGCCATTATGGGGATGTGCGTGGCCGGCGGCGCATATCTGCCGGTCATGACCGACCACGTTTTGATGACGGAGGGCAGCGGGCTCTTTCTGGCCGGTCCGGCACTGGTGCAAGCGGCAATCGGTCAGAAATATTCAGCCGAGGAGCTGGGTGGCGCCACCATGCATGCCGAGATTTCGGGCACCGTGGATTTCAAGGAGCCCAATGACCATCTGTGCCTGGCGCGGCTTCGCTCCCTGGTCTCGAGGCTGGGTCATGGACCGGTGGCGCCTTTCGACCGCGCGCCCTTCGACCCGCATCGGGACGCGCCCAAATTTGCGCCCCAGGACCTTTATGCCTTGCTGGACCCGGACCCGGCGAAGGGTGCGGGCAACAGCTACGACATACACGAGGTCATCGCGCGGCTTCTCGATCGGTCGCAATTCGACGAATACAAGCCGGACTACGGGAAGACCGTGGTTTGTGGTTACGGGCGGATTGGCGGCTTCGCGGTCGGGATCGTCGCCAACCAGAAGACGCATCAGACGCATACCAGCCAGACCGGGGAAAAAAGGGTAGAGTTCGGGGGCGTGATCTATGCCGAGAGCGCCGAGAAGGCGGCGCGCTTCATCATGGACTGCAATCAGACCCTGATTCCCCTGATCTTTCTTCATGACGTGAACGGCTTCATGGTGGGCCGGGACGCGGAGTGGAGCGGCATCATCCGCGCTGGTGCGCAGATGGTCTCGGCCGTGGCCAACTCCACGGTACCCAAAATCACGGTAATCCTGGGCGGTTCTTTCGGCGCCGGTCACTACGCCATGTGCGGAAAAGCCTACGATCCACGATTCCTCTTTGCCTGGCCGACTGCCCGTTACGCTGTGATGAGCGGAGCCTCGGCGGCCAGCACGCTGGTGGAGATAAAAATCCGCCAGTTGGAGCGTGGGGGAAAGCAACTGAGCGAAGAGGAAAAAAGCCAGGTCTACGCCTCGATTAAAGCTAGCTACGATGAGCAAACAGATTGCCGTTACGCGGCCGCCCGGCTATGGGTGGATGCAATCATCGATCCGGCGAAGACGCGAGACGTCCTCTTGACGGCGCTCAAAGCGGCAGCCCTTAATCCTGAGGTTGAGAAATTCAATCCAGGGGTCATCCAAACCTGAAAACCAGCGATGTCGTTTTCCTTTGTGGCGTTCGGCGTTATGGGGCGCTGCTGTTTCAGCGCGGCCGATAAAAGCAAACGGCCTTCTTCGCAATGCCACATAATTTCGTCAGAAATTACCTCTCTCCGGTGGTACGCCCTAAATTCCAGATTCGGCGTGGGTGAGCGCCATTGGCGATTTAGCGCTCATTGAGCAGCGCCGTAACGAGTCAATTGGCAGCAATCACTTGGCCGTTCTAGCCGGATATACGGCAACGGCAAGCGCGTAGCACCCGAAACATATGCACCGACATGCGACGCCAAGCTTGGAACCCTCTCGCTAAGAGCTCCAGTCATCATCACCGAGGGGATTTTTCTGTGACGCCGATACGCTGGAATCCACCGTGCAATTCCTTCAGTACCTGCAGAAATATGGAATTGGGCTTGAGGTGGTGTTTGGGACTGGACTTCAGGAGTCTTCGGTAGCGCCCGCTGGGACTTTCCTGCCCAAAGACTCCAGCTTTACTTGCCTCTCGTGCCACCAGAAAGGCTCCGGCCTCGGAAAAGTGGTTGAGTCCTGGTACTCCACGGGCATACTTCCAACGAATCCTAAGCAGACAGACGCTGTTAGTGCTTTGAGGCACTGGATCGGCCGGATCGCTTAGTGATTGCGCTCTTCGGCAATCGCGGAACAGCCTGGACGCCCGCCCAAAGCGTTGCGATCGTTTGCTCGACCACGAGAGTCTGGTCAGGCAAGTCAGGCACAACCCCTTGGATGACCATGACGTGGCGAGGCCGAAGATCGTGTACCACCAGGCGTGGGCTACCACTATGTCATCCTTACTCGGCAATCCTTCATCCTTGGCAACATCGAAAAGAGCTGTACGAAACGTTGGAACAAAGGCGTGCCAATGTCGTTGATATATTGTCCAGCGCGGATGCCGTTGCGGTTCTCTGGCCCGAAGAAGACGTTGCGGAACTGCTGTGGATGGGCAGTGCAGAACTGAATCAAGCCACGTGAAGTCGCAAAAAGACGCTCTTTCGGTGCAGGATGTTTAGCGGCAATCGCGTCGAAGTTCTGAATCAGCAGCCCGATCGTCTCGCTGCTCAACTCGGCAAGAATATGCCATTTGTCAGGAAAATGCTGGTAGATCACGGCGTGCGTATAGCCGATCTCTTTAGCGATCGCACGAAGCGTCACGGCTTCGTAACCGCGATCGGCAAACATTTTGCTTGCAGCCGCAAGAATTTCGCCCCGCAGCCTTTCCTTGCGCTCTACCCGGCGACTTGGTGATGTGGATGTCACTTCGATAGCTTAGTCCTTTTTGACGATTGTTGCGACCGATTGTTTATTTACGACCATTGGTTAAAAACCACCGATTAATTTGCAACCAATGGTTTTCCCAGGCTTCTAATGGTCAGGTCGCTCATTTGGATGGGCGGCCAAATACGAGCAAAAGGAGGATGGGCCTCCGTGAGGGATCAACCACCTCTCTCATCGAGGCGATCCGATCGGCTATGTAAAGAACTGTAACGATTCATGCGACAGATAACTGTGGAAACTCACGGGACTAGCGGAGTGCTAGCTGCGCAACTCACAAGCTCTGGCGTTCGCATCAGAGTATCACCTTCGTTCTAACAAGGAGAAAACGAGCATGTATTTAGTCATGGGCATTACCGGAAAAGTTGGGGGCGCCACCGCGCGGCATCTGCTGAAGCAAGGCAAACAGGTGCGAGCACTTGTGCGCGATCGCGAGAAAGCGGCGAAGTGGGCAGACCAAGGCGTGGAACTGGTAGATGGAGACTGGAACGATGCGACAGCCATAGCGGCGGCGCTCAAAGGTGTTGAGGGCGCGTTTGTTATGTTGCCGGCTGTATGGGCACCCTCGGCCGACTACAGAGAAGCGAAGGCATGATTGCGAACTATGTCGAGGCGTTGACAAAGGTAGTGCCCCCGCGGGTGGTAGCGCTCTCGTCGATGGGCGCGAATAGAACAAGCGGGGTGGGGATGATCACGGCCTTATCACTCTTGGAGCAAGGTTTTCGCAGCCTGCTGTCTCCGGTCGCATTTGTGCGCGCAGGCGGCTTTTTCGAAAACTTTCTTTTCGGCTTACAGGCCGCCCAAGGCGGAACACTACCGGTCTTCTACAATCCTACAAACCGGAAATCGACAATGGTTGCGTCTGACGACATCGGCGCAGAGGTGGCAACGCTTCTGACCGGGCCGGCGTGGTCAGGGCATCGCGTCATCGAGTTGGGTTCGTTGGTAAGCGCGGATGAAGTGGCCGGACAGTTGGGTGAAATCCTGACACTCGACGTAAAAGCCTTTGCAGTCCCGCGTACAGCGTGGGCGGAAGCATTCGAGCAGTTCGGCGTCCCGAAGGGCCACACTGGACCTGCCGAAGAAATGTTTGAGAGCGTTAACGCGGGATGGATGGACCTCGGAATCACGGATACGGAGCACGTAGCGGGAACGACGTCCGCACGCGACGTGTTTGCGGCTGCACAGAACGCCGTCAAGGCGTAAATCCGGGGCAAGATGAATCAGCCCGGCTCCTTGGGAACTGCTGCGCTAACGTCAAGAAGAAAGATTGATGTCAAACGTGAAAGTTTTTTGGGTGCAACCGGCGGAACCGGACGGCTGATCGTCCGGTTCCACCCTGACCAAAGGCCATTCCGTCGTGGCCTGGTTCGCTCGAAGGCGAGCGCCGATCTGCCGGGTGTAGACATGATCGAGGGCGATGCTCATGACGAGGGCACCCTCAGCTGTTCTCTTGTGGTGAAGGGTGCCCCTCGTTTAATGCACGACCCGGAGGCCGTCCCGCCCATGCGGCGCGTAGATTTCAGTCGCGTACAAGAGCCGACTTATTGCAGAACGATTTAAACCATTTAAACGGCAAGAGGATCGGTTTTGATATGAAAGCTGAACAGACAATAGATAAACACGCGCGGGCAGGTCGAGCAACTCAAATAGCGGCGATGGCAATAACCGGCCTTGTCGCCTTCATCTGGGTGTACTTCGGAAGGTTATATCTAAGTTCACGATCCCAACGAATGGAGGATCGCCAATCAGCAGCTCGGATACCCGCTCTATATCATCCCTCTGATCGGCCTGACCCACATACTTGGTGGCGTGGGCCTTCTGATCCCCAATGTGCCTCGATTGACTGAGTGGGTTTATGCCGGTCTCGCGATCAATCTTTTACTCGCGTTCTATTCACAACTGAATGGCGGTGGCAGTACTTGGGATAAATTTGATCCGATTGTCGTCATCGCGTTCGTCCTTGCTTCGTATGTTTTAAGACGCTGCATGCGCGCAAACAGGTGGTCGATATGAAGAACACGCTCGTGCCGGCGTGGCCGCCGTGTATCCTTCTTGAAATCATGAAAAGGGTCATTACGGCAGCCGTCCTCATCCCTCTGGTTCTGCTGCTCTTACTCAAAGGATCCTTTCTGGCTTGTGGCCGCAGCCGCCCTGGTCGCCGAACTCGCCACGTGGGAATACCTCTCTATTGCCGCTGTCCACGGATTCCGGCGCACTTTGGTAATGGTCTCCATTGCGGTCCTTTTCGCCGCAACCTTCCGCAGTCCCGCCCTCATCTTGCCGGCGATCGGGCTTTGCAGTCTACTGCTGATCATCGTTTGCAGTTTTCGTTCGCCGCTCGAGCGGGTTCTGGCCGATTCCGCGTTTTCACTTTTCGCACTCTTCTACATCGGTTTAAGCCTGGCCACATTGCCGCTGCTCTGGATACAACCAGACGGCCCCTCGCTCCTGATCTTCCTCTTCTGCATTGTCTGGACCGGCGACATTGCTGCCCTGTATGTCGGTCGCAACTTCGGCCGGCGCAAGCTGGCGCCGCAGATCAGTCCGAACAAGAGCTGGGAGGGAAGTGCCGCGTCGGTCGCCGGCAGCCTCCTCATTGCCGCCGCTCTGGTCGCGTTGGCACGGGAGTTGGAGAGCAGGTCGATCTCCACCCTCCATTTTGCCGGTCCCCTGGTTCGCTGGCTGGGGCTGGCGATGGTGTTGAATCTTTTCGCCCAGGTGGGCGATCTGGTCGAGTCTGCGATCAAGCGCGGAGCAGGAGTGAAAGATTCGGGCGCCATGCTTCCGGGCCACGGAGGTATTCTCGATCGCATTGATGCGCTGCTGCTGGCCGCGCCCGCCCTGTGGTACGCTCAGTGGATTCAACAGTTTTTTAGAGCGGGCTAGCTTGCGTTGAAGCACATTTGCATCCTCGGTTCTACCGGTTCCATCGGAACCAGCACCCTCTCCATCATTGAGCGTTATCCGGAACGATTCGCTGTTGCGTCGCTCGCCGCCGGCAGCAATTTGGATTTGGCTGTTCGCCCAATGCCTACGATGGCGTCCTCTGGTCGTCTCCGTGGCCAACGAGCAGCTGGCTGACGATTTGGCGGCGCGGCTCAAGGCCGCAGGCATCACCGCTACCGAGGTGGTTTACGGTAGCGCGGGAACGGTTCGTGCCGCCACCCTATCCCAGGTGGATTTCGTGGTCTCTGCGATCGTCGGCCTGGCCGGCCTTGAAGCTACCTATGCCGCAGTGGCTGCAGGGAAGCCGGTTGGCTTGGCCAACAAGGAAGCCATGGTTGCCGCTGGAGAGATCCTCACCCGGCTGGCACGCAAGGGTAAAGTACCCCTGCTGCCAATTGATTCTGAACACAACGCTATCCACCAGTGCCTGCGGGGAGGGGAGGCACAGGAAGTACGCCGCATCTGGCTGACCGCGTCCGGCGGTCCCTTCCGCCAGCTTCCCATGGACCAGTTCCAGTTCGTCACCGTGGAACAGGCGCTGCGCCACCCTACCTGGGTCATGGGCCGGCGGGTTACCATCGACTCGGCGACTCTGCTCAACAAAGGGCTCGAAATCATCGAAGCCTGCCGTCTGTTCGACCTGCCGCCTTCCGCCGTTCGGGTGACCGTACACCCTCAATCGGCCGTGCATTCGCTGGTAGAGTTCGTGGACGGCAGTATTCTGGCGCAGATCTCGGTGACCGACATGCGGCTGCCCATTCTGTACGCTATGAGCTTTCCCGAACGGGTTCCGAGTGAATTGACCTTTGACATGGCGTCTCTCGGCCAATTGAGCTTCGAACCGCCCGATTTTGCCAGATTTCCCTGTCTCCGCCTGGCTTACCAGGCCGCCGAGAGCTGGCGGTGCCGCCTGCATCGCCCTCAATGCGGCGGATGAAGTGGCCGTAGGGGCATTCCTCGAAGGCACCATTCCCTTTACCAGCATCCCGCGTACAATTGAGGCAGTTCTTGAGGTTACGCCGTCGAGGCATCCTGAGACCATCCAGGAAGTGTTGCAGTTGGATCAGGAAGCACGGCGGGTGGCCCACAACGTGGTATCAGGTTTTTCGCCGGTTCTCCGTTGAACTATTGCACTGCGTGGCATTTTGGGCCAGAGAGTCGCCTTGCTCACCGCAGACGGTTCATTCCAGTCAATACTCCGGTAGTTCGGTGCTCGCCAGACTGGATCCGGCAGAGAGGCAAATGAGCAGATTTCTATGTCCTTTTTCTTAACCAGCACAGTTTCCATGCTTGTTGTGCTCGGCATCATGGTACTGGTGCATGAGTTTGGCCACTTCGCCGTCGCGAAATTGTGCGGCGTGCGGGTCGAAGTTTTCTCCATCGGCTTTGGCAAGCGTCTGTTCGGCTTCCGCCGCGGTGACACCGACTACCGGCTCAGCCTGCTCCCGCTCGGCGGCTACGTCAAAATGTCGGGGGAATCTCCAGGCGAAGAGTCGACCGGGGACCCGGCGGAGTTTAACGCCCATCCCCGCTGGCAACGAATTCTCATTGGCCTGGCTGGTCCCGTATCGAACTTCCTGCTCGCTCTGCTGCTCATGACCGGCTTTTTCATGATGCACAACGAGGTGGAAGCCTTCCGTTCGCAGGCGGCGAACATCGATTTCGTTTCTGATCACACCGCTGCAGCCACCGCCGGACTCAAGGCGGGCGACGTCATTACCCGTTTCGATAGTGTGACTAACCCCAACTGGGAGCAGGTGTCCATCCGCTCCGCGATGAACGTGGGGCAGACCATTCCGGTTGACGTCAAACGCGATGGGCAGATCGTCAACACCCAGCTGATGATTCCAAATCCTCGCCGCGGGGACGACTTTGACTTTGAAACCATTGGGTTCGTGCCGCGGATGCAGCAGGAGCCCCTTCGCATCCACCAGATTGAGCCGGGGATGCCGGCTGCAAAGGCCGGCATGAAGGCAGGCGACCAGATTCTGTCTGTCGATGGGCTGGCGCTCCATTCTGTCGATGCGTTGCTTGCCTTTTTACAACAGGACCAGGGCCGCCCTGTCCATGTGGCCGCGATGCGTGACGGCCATCCTTTCGAGCTGGACTTGCAGCCTGTGATGGCGGATCCGGGCGACGGGCACAAACTCTACCGCGTCGGTTTCACCCTGAACGCGCCGCCGTTCAAGATCCAGCAGCTTCCGCTACCTGCGGCTTTGAAGCAGTCCGTTCATTTCAACCTGCGTTATTCCGGCCTGATCCTCGAAGTCCTTCACCGCATGGTCACTCACCGGTTCGCGGTGCAGGACCTGAGTGGGCCAATCGGGATCGCCCGGGAAACCGGCCTCGCTGTCCAGCAGCCCGGGTGGCAGCCGATTATCGGCCTCATGTCCATCATCAGCCTCAACCTTGGCATCTTTAATCTTCTGCCCATTCCGATTCTGGATGGCGGGGTGATTGTTCTGCTGCTGATCGAAGAGGTCATGCGCCGCGATCTGAATCAGGAGTTCAAGGAGCGGATCTACCAGGCAGCTTTCGTTGTGCTGCTGATCTTCGCCGCCTTTGTCATGTTCAACGACATCTCCAAACTTCAGGTCTTCACCAAGCTCAAGCCGTAGGGTTGGTTTAGCCAGGTCGTGAGAACCGGGATCTGCGAAATTAGTCCCGAAGGGACGGCTGAACTTAGCCCAGGACGCAGTCCTGGATACATCATCAAACATGATTGAGTCCCGCAGGGACGACTGAAGAGCATTGCGTCGCGGCCCATTTTCAGCCGTCCCTGCGGGACTGGGTCGCCCTTTCAAATCCAACCCAGGACTGACGTCCTGATTGCATGACAGCGTCGGCTCCCTCAAGCCAAGTAGACTGGTTGCTACCAAACGACCATGAAGCTCGGAAGAAGGAGCCGAGCATGATGATTATAGGCTGTGATTTTCATCCCCGTTTCCAGCAAATTGCTTATGTAGATCTAGAGACGGGAGAGTTTGGTGAGCGTCGTTTGAGCCATCCGGAAGAGGCGGAGCGATTTTACCGTTCTCTGGCCGGGAATCAGGTGCGCATAGGTCTAGAGGCGACGGGCAACTTCCGTTGGTTCCGGCGATTGATCGACGAACTGGGTTATGAATTTCTGCTCGGGGACCCGAGCGCGATTCGCGCTGCGAGTGCCCGCCGGCAGAAGACCGACAAGCGGGATGCCAGGCACATGTTGCGTTTGCTGCAAGAAGACCGGTTTCCGGCCGTCTGGCAGCCTTCGGTGGAGAACGAGCAGCTGCGGCAGTTGTTGTTGCATCGTTGCCGCCTGGTTCGCCTGCGCACCCGGATCACCAACCAGTTGGACTCCATGGGTAAGAACGAGGGCCTGTTGGGTTCCAAGAGCTGGTCGGCGGAGCGACGGCGGCGCATCGAGGCGTTGCCGTTGTCTGGCTGGTACATGCAAAGGCGAGTCGACTTGTTGGATTTGCTGGACGAGTTGGAGAAGCGGATCGAGCCGCTGGAGAAGGCAGTGGTTGAAGCGGCGGAGAGTCATCAGCAGGCATGCCTGCTGATGACTCACCCGGGAGTGGGTCCGATCGTTTCGCTGGTCTACGTGTTGACCATCGGGGATTGGACGCGATTCGCGCGAAGCCGGGAACTGGCCAGTTATCTGGGTCTGATTCCGGCCGAAGACTCCAGCGCTGACAAGCGCCGTTTGGGTCACATCAGCAAGCAGGGCAACACGCTGCTGCGTTGGCTGCTGGTCCAAGCCGCTATGGGGGCACAACGGTCCGATCCAAGCTGGCACCGACTATATCTTCGTTTGTCGCTGAACAAGCATCACGGCGTCGCCAAGGTGGCCATCGCCCATAAACTAGCGGTTCGACTGTATTGGATGTTGCGCTCCGGGCAGAACTACAAGCAGGTGATGGAGCGCGGTTCGCACGCGGGGCAGCCCGTTTAGCCCAGTGGCCGAGGCTTAGGCCGACGTCCTGATTGGGCGCCCCACCTCTTCCCGTGAGGGGAGAGTTTGCACAAGAAATCATGGAGCATTACCGGGCCGAATACATGGTTGATGGAACCCCAACAGGGACCATCGAAAATGATTGAATGCAATGTACGAGCTTGGGTCGTTTGGCAAAGCAAGACAGTTCTCAACTAAGGAACAAAGCACAGAAAAAACATCTGTGCTTTGTTCCCAGCTCGATTGTCACCGTGGTCGGAACGGGGTCAAGGGTCCAGATGAACGCCGAAGAACGGCGCCCTTGACCCCGTCCCAACCACAGCAGGGATTTTCTGTCTCCGCTCCAGAAAATCGGGACTTGACAGAGGCCGACGTGTCATACATGGGCTAAGTTCAGCCGTCCCTTCGGGACTAATTTCGGTAGTCCCAGATCTCACCGCAGCCTCCAAAAGCCCGGTGGTTGCAGGATAAAGCGCTCTCGCGGGTTTTGAAACCCGCTTCCCGGACTGAAAGTCCGGGGAAGGCCCTGGATCACACCATGACCATGAAGGTTCGTGGTACCCCCGGGCCACCTAGGGTCCGGTGACGGTGAAATTGTTCGCTACACTGAACTTCACCCATGCCAGTTTCCCAGACCCGAATCCGTGTGCGCTATGCCGAAACCGACCAGATGGGAGTCGTCTACTACGCCAACTTCTTCATCTGGTTTGAGCTCGGGCGGGTCGAGCTTTTGCGTCAGCTCGGCTTTCAGTACAAACAAATGGAGATCGACGACGATTGCCATATTCCAGTTGTCGAAGCCAATTGCCGATATAAGGCCCCAGCCCGTTATGACGACGAGTTGCTGCTCGAGACCCGCGTACTCGCCTTACGCCGTTCGGTGATCAAGTTCGGCTATCGACTCCTGCGGCCGGAAGTCGAAGCCTCCAAGCTGCTCGCAGAAGGGGAGACGACCCACGTCACCGTCGACCGGAGGATGCACAAGGTGCCTCTGCCGAAAAAGTATGCGGCCGTTCTAGAGCAATTCCTTGTCTGACCGTTGGTTCTCCTCCTCGAGAACCCTGTCCCTGCTCCTTCCCGCCGGGTGCCTGTGTTTTGCCATCCTGCTTGGCCTGCCGGGCGCCTTCTATGCGCCCGACGCCGGCTACTATCGACTGCTGGCATTGGGCCAGAGGGCCGCCGTACCGGCACCTTTTTCTGCACGTATTCTGGGACCGGCTATTGCCGGTTTCCTGGGCCGCTCGACTGGCGCCGGCGTCGACACCGGCTTCCTATTGCTGGGCGTCGTCTGTCTGGCCGCCCTGATCACCCTGGTTGCGGGGCTGTTGTGGTCCTGGCGGGCTCCGGTTGCGATCTTTGCTGCCATTTTCCTGATGCCCTTTTGGGTGGATATTTTTCACGATTACTATTTGCCCGACCTGCTTCACGCAGCCATTCTCGCTGCCATCTTGCTATGCCTCCGCTTCGGCCACACGCGAACGGCTTTGCTGTTGCTCCTGCCTGCCTATCTGGCGCGTGAGTCCACACTTCTCGTGGCTCTGTGCCTGATTTTTGCTGGTTGGCGACGCATTCGGCTCTCCACCGCCGTAGTTGGCGTCCTGGCGATCTTGTGCGCGGGCCTGGTTAGCCGGCACTACGGGCAGGGAGGTCCCGCCAGCGTCCATGGCATGACCGGTGGAGCCTACATCCTGGGCAAACTCGTCTGGAGTTTCTTCAAGAATGTTCTCGGTCTCCCCCTTTGGAGCAATACTCTGCCAGAGTGCAACCCCATTTGGCTGAAGGCGCTGCCTCCGGGGTTTCATCTCGGAGCTATTCGCCAGGTCGGACTTTGCCAACCGGACGTCTGGGGGCCTGGGCGCCTTCTCCTCGCCTGGTTTGGGATCTTTGGAATCGGACCCGCGCTCGCTCTTGTCCTATGGCGGAAGATGGTTTTGCCTGCCTCCGCGGCGAACGATCGCCCCCTGGGAGAGGTCATCGTTTTGCGCTTCTGCCTGCTCTACGGAGTGATCAGCATTCTGATGACTCCCCTCCTTGGCGCCAGTGCCGACCGCCTGGTTGAGTACGGCTGGCCTTTCTACTTTGTCGTCCTGCCTCGGTTCGTTTCCGCCGGCTACCACCTTCGTGGCATGCGTACGGCTGCGATGCTTCTGCTTCATCTGCTCACCTGCTGGTTGGCCTGGCTTGGCTTCAGGCAGCAAACCCACAGTTTCCTGCTCGCCGGGCTGGCCGTGCTGGCTTTGAATGGAGTAAGTTACGCTCTTATCCGGCGATTCGGGCCGGTCCGGTCAGGAAACCCAATTTAGTAACTTACTCTTTTATCCACAGTGTGGATAACCTGTGGATTAGGGCCTGGGCAGATCCGCCACTGTGATGATTTAGCCATTTCTCCAGTTAACAGTACCTATCAATGTTACAAATTAGGCAAGAGACGATTTACGGTGATCATCGCCTTGATTTCAAGTGAAACTAGCACGACGACGAATATGGAATATTTGAACCTTATATCGTTACAGGGCTTTATTTGGCGGACTTTAAAACAGCGTCTGTGTTCTCCCAATCGGGTGGGAGCGGAGCAGATCGTGAAGGAAGACGCCCCTGCGTAGAAATAGGCCCAGACGTATGTAACGGTGATGGTCCGTTGATAGCGAATCTATGCTGAACTACCAGCCGGCGGTGCTTCTTGCAGGCGAACCCGTGTCCCCGCAACGAGGATCAGATTGATAACAGGGAATTCAGGGCAGGCGGCTAAGATCGGGTGATTCCGGTCGATGCGCAGGCTTAGTATGCGGGAAGGCCGCGGGGCTTCACTCGATCGCGGATGAACGCGACCGTGCTATCGAGGCTGGTGCCGGGACCGAAGATTTCCGCCACTCCTTGCGCCTTCAGATCAGCGATGTCATGGACCGGTATGGTCCCGCCCAACACCACCAGAATGTCGGTGGCGCCTCGCTCCTTGAGCAGCGTCAGGACCCGGGGAACAATCACGTTGTGCGCTCCGGAGAGAATGCTCAGGCCGATACAGTCGACGTCTTCCTGGAGAGCGGCATTCACGATCATCTCCGGCGTTTGCCGCAGACCGGTGTAGATCACTTCCATGCCGGCATCGCGCAAGGCCCGGGCGATAACCTTAGCCCCCCGGTCATGACCGTCCAGGCCCGGCTTGGCAACCAGCACGCGTATCGGAACAGGGGCTGGATTTTCCTTCTCGGGCATGGCTGTTACTTGTCGCGCGCGACGACGAAGTCGGGCATCCAGAGGAGAGCCCGTTTGTAGTCGGACTCCGGCAGGCCGGCGAGGGCCCCTCGAGCTACTTCGGCGTATTGAAAGGCGGAGTTGAGTGCGTACTGAACCGACCCGTGCCGATCGAGGATTTTTAATACATCCTGGTGGCTCGTCCGCTCGAAGCTGAGGTCTTCGAGTACCATGCGCATCGCCTCGCGTTCGTGGGCGGTTCCGTGCTCCAGCGCGTGGACAATGGCCAGGGTGGCTTTACCCTCACGCAGATCACTGGCCACCGGCTTGCCCAGCACTTGTTCGGTGGCGGTCAGGTCCAGCACGTCGTCTACGATCTGGAACGCGATACCCAGGTTGCGGCCGTATTCCCCCATCTGCTCTTCCATCTCTTCGGAAGCTCCGGCCAAAACCGCGCCCAGGCGCATGGAGACGTCGAACAGGCATGCTGTCTTGCGGTAGATCAGATCGTAGTATTCGGCTTCGCCCACCATCCTGCCCAGCTTTTCCATCTGGACGAATTCGCCCTCTACCATCTGCTGGGTCAGACCTATCAGCAGGTCGAGCACCTTGAAGTTGCGCTCTACCAGGGCGATGTGAAAGGCCTGCATGTAAAGCCAATCGCCGGCCAGAACGCATTTTGAGTTGCCCCAGGTGGTGTTGGCAGAGGGCCTGCCCCGGCGGGTGCCGGCTCCATCGATAATGTCGTCGTGTACCAGGGTTGCGGTATGCACCATCTCGACTACGGCGCCCAGCCGCACCATGCCGTGACCGCGGTAGCCCAGCGATTTTGCCGCCAGCAACAGCAGGGAAGGGCGGATCCGCTTGCCCCCGCCCTCGCGCAGGTGGTCGGCGATGTCGGTGATGGCCCCTACACTGGAAACGGCGTCGCGCACCAGCTCGGTCTCGATGGCGCTCAAGTCGTCGCGCAAAAGGTCGAAGACTTCTTTTGCCGTCGCTATCGCTTGTGTGCTCACTCACTCTCCAGGTGCTGGTGAAACCGCCTAGTTCGACCGGTAATTGGTGAACTGCATATCGATACCGAAGTCATGGCCCTTGAGCAGTGCAATCGTCTCCTGTAGGGTATCGCGATCTTTGCCCGTTATGCGGACGGTATCACCCTGAATGGATGCCTGGACCTTTTTCTTGGACTCCTTGATCAGTTTGACAATCTCTTTGGCCTTCTCCCCGGGGATACCCTGCTGCAGGGTAATCTTCTGCCGCACGCTGGAACCCGAGGCCGGCTCGATCTTGCCATAATCAAGCGATTTCAGCGACACACCACGCTTGACGAACTTTTGCTGCAGGATCTCAGTGACCGCCTTGAGTTTGTATTGGTCCGACGAGGCCAACTCAATGGTTTCGTCCCCCTCGAGCAGCTTGATTTCGGAGTGCGAATCCTTGAGATCGAACCGTGTCCGTACTTCTTTGATGGCCTGGTCCATCGCATTGCGCACTTCCTGCACATCCACCTTGCTTGTTACGTCGAACGAGTTGTCTGCAGCCATTGCTGTTGCCTCCTCGATTATGAGCGCAAACGCTGTTGCCTACACTGGACTTACGACTCAGCGTCCGGTGCTACACCAAAAAAACGGAAGAAGTTGTTGGCAGTGCTGGAAGCGACCTGCTCCTCCGAAACGCCGCACACTTCCGCCAGTCTGACCGCCACCCGGCCCACCCATGCCGGTTCATTGCGCTTGCCGCGATGAGGCAGCGGGGCAAGAAATGGGGCATCGGTCTCAATCAGCATCCGGTCGAGTGGCACTTTGGCGGCCACCTGGCGAATGCTTTCCGCCCGGGGAAAGGTCACGTTGCCGGCAAAGGAGATCAGGAATCCACAATCCATCGCCCGCCTGGCATGCTCCCAATCGCCGGTAAAACAGTGCAGGATACCGCCCAAGTTGGTTCCCGCCCAGTTGGTCTCGATCATCGTCAGGGTGTCGTCCCATGCGTTGGTGCTGGCCTCGGAAGGCCGGCAATGTATGATGATCGGCCGTTGCCGGGCTGCGGCAATTTCCATTTGCTGTGCGAAAACCTGCTTCTGTTGCTCCCGAGGCGAGTGGTCATAATAATAATCGAGACCGATCTCGCCCACGGCAAGCACATCCGGGCGGGCAAGCAAATTGTCTAGTTTTTCGAGAGCCGCCTGGTCGGCGAGCTGGGCCTCATGGGGGTGGATGCCGGCCGTGGCAAGGATGCGGGGTATCCCCGGCTTACCGGCGTACCTGCGGCTCAACTCCAATGCCTGTTGCATGGTGTCCGGCCCGTCCCCGATGCCAATGGACAGAACCGTACGCACACCCTGTTGCCAGGCCCGCTCCAGCAGCTCATCCCGGTCGGCATCGTACCGCGGACTGTCCAGATGTGCGTGTGAGTCGACCAGTAACTGCTCCTTTTATTTAAGCCGCGCGCCGATTTCGACATCTTCCAGAAACCCGGCCAGGACAGGCTTGCCTTTTTCTCCAACCGAGGCGGCTACGATCATTCCATTCGACTCCAGCCCACGCAACTTCCGCGGTTGGAGGTTGGCCACAATCACCACCTTGCGCCCGATGAGCTTTTCCGGCTCATAGGCCCCGGCGATCCCGGCCACGATCTGCCGCACTTCATCCCCCAGGTTGACTTCCAGCCGTAGCAGCCGGTCGGCACCCTTGACCGGCTCAGCTACTTGCACTTGCCCCACGCGCAGCTCAACCTTAGCAAAATCGTCGATGGTGATGGTGGCCGGCCGGGCTGTGGGCTCAGGCGCCACTGAGGAGGCGCCCAGGGAAGCTGCCGAGGTCAACGCTGCCGGCGCCTTGGCGGTGATGGCCCCGGTCGCCTGTGACACTGCGACGGCTGCGGACTGGTCCGCTGGAGTGGGTTGCGCCGCTGAGGAAGGAGCCGCCGGCGCACCTGTCATCACCGCGGCCTCTGACGTACTGGCCGGTTCTGCTTCCGCCCGACTGCCGGTGTTATTGCTCTCCAGTTCGTGCATGCGTTTGACTGTATCCTTTTCTGCCCGCGGAAATGTAGGCCCTAATGGGCCGAGTTTGGTTCCGGGTTCCAATTGCCCCCAGCGCACATGCTTGAGATCTGCTCGGGCGATATCACCCAACCCAAGCTGCGCCCATATCTTGGTGGTGGCATCAGGGAGCACGGGATAGGCCAGGGCGGTAATAATACGAAGCGCTTCGGCGCAGGTGTAAAGAATGGATGCTCGGGCGTTCGCGTCCTCCGCGGCTCCCAGCTTCCAGGGGGCTTTCTCGGTGATGTATCCGTCGACCACCGCGACCAGCGCCCACAGAGACTCAAGTGCGCGAGAAAAATTCAGCGCTTCAAAGTGCTCGGCAAACTCCCGTTCTGCTGTCTCCGCAGCCGCCACGACCCTGGGCTCGGAGTCTCCGGCCGGCACCACGCCGCCGAAATACTGCGTGATCATGGCCAGGACGCGGCTCGTCAGGTTGCCGTATCCGTTGGCCAGGTCCGCGTTGTAGCGTTGCACCAGGGCGTCGAAAGAAAAACTGCCGTCCTGCCCGAAGACCACTTCGCGCATCAGGAAGTAGCGCAGTGCGTCCGCGCCCAGGGTTTCCACAATCGTCTCCGCACGGACGATGTTTCCCCGTGACTTGGACATCTTGCTCTCCTCGAAGAGCAGCCAGCCATGAG
>CAWIRT010000040.1:0-173347 GCA_963838445.1 uncultured Acidobacteriaceae bacterium | reverse complement strand
CGCAGCCTGTTTAGCCGTGCCGTTCGTCCTGACGGTTTGTGCTTACCTTCCAAGCGGGGGCATGGGCGACGCTTCTGCCATCACGGGCGAGTTGGAATCAGACGCGTTATCGCCGCGAACCACCTGGCCGGGCCGAGGTGCGTCCAGCCCCAGCTTGCGGGCCATTTGATCGATGCGGTGGGGATCGCAGAGCTGGGCTTCGGCGAGCCGTAATTCGCGATTCTGTTCCTCGAGCGAGATGCGCTGCTGCTTCTCCGCCTCCACCTTGTAACCATATTCAATTGCGCTGAAATGCTGCAGACCATAAAACATCACGATCATAAACAACACCGTCATGGCTGCGGTGAAGGTACGCATCTCGCGCACACGCACTGGATCCGCGGCCTTGACCAGGCGCGAATTGTCCAGCCGCTTGCAGCAGAAGACCTCTGGGGTGGGTCCGCGCCGGGCGCGCTGCTGGGCCGCGAATAGATAGAGGTTCCGGTCCGCAACCTGCTGGTTGTACCGCCGTGATCCGTAGTTGAGTTCGTATGCCGGGATTGTCTGCGTAGCCATTTTTCCGTCCGCCCTGTGATGCTTTATCCGTTTTGAATTTGCCGTTCAGTTTGCTACTTCATTCCTGCCGTGTTTCGGTTCTTTCTGCTGCCCGCAATTTGGCGCTGCGCGCCCGCGGGTTGCGATCCGTCTCTTCCTCGCTTGCCGTTACCGGCTTGCGTGTAAGCACTTCCAAGATTCCCTGCCTCGCGCCCTCGCGTAAGGCATCTTTTGCCAGCCGGTCTTCGAGCGAGTGAAAGCTGATCACCACCAGCCTTCCACCAGGCTTCAGCAGCTTCGGCGCTGCCTGCAAGAGCGCCTGTATCTCGTTCAGTTCGGCATTTACGTAAATTCGGAGCGCCTGGAAAATCCTGGTCGCGGGATGGATTGGATGGCGGCCTCGCTCAGATTTCATCGCCGGGGCGGCGGCCGATAAGACTTTGGCTAGTTGTGCCGTGGTCTTGATCGGCCGCGCCCTGACAATGGCTCTGGCAAATCTCCGCGATCTCCTTTCCTCTCCGAATTCGTAAATCAGGTTGGCGAGAACTTTTTCGTCAGCCTGATTTACCACTTGTTCGGCGGTCGCACCACTGCGCGGATTCATCCGCATATCGAGTGGTCCGTCCGCCTGAAAACTAAATCCTCTGTGCGCTGAGTCCAGTTGCATGGAGCTGACCCCGAAGTCGGCCAGCAATCCATCGAGGGTGCCGGGCGCAATGTGGCGGCTCATAGCGGAGAATTCTTCGCCATGAAGTTCCCACTGCGGCATCTGCGGACCCAGAAGGTCGCCGAGCGACTGCAGCCTCGCCCGCGCTAACTCCAGGGCATCCGGGTCGCGGTCGAAGCCGATCAACCGGCCCTGGCCGCCCAACTCCTGGGCGATGGCTGCGGCATGCCCTGCAAATCCAAGGGTGGCATCCGCGTAGGTCTTGCCCGGGCGCACATTTAAATAACGGATCGCATCTTGTAAAAGAACCGGCACATGCCGCTCGCTACTCGGTACCATGTGCTCCCCCTGGGGGGCTTAAATTCCAAAGTCTGCCAATGTCTGCCGGTCGTCCGTAGTTAACGGGTCGGTCTCCATGCGTTGCTTGAACTCGTCGTGATTTTCCACTTCGAGGTATGTCTGCACTCCAAAAACCACCACGTCGCCGGCCAACTTGGCTGTTTCCCGCAAAATCTGAGGCAGCAGCACCCGCCCCTGGGCATCGATCTCCGACATCTGGCCGTAGTAATTCACCCGGTCCAGGAACTTCTTCTTCGCCGCGTTCATGCTGGGTATCTGGGCCAGCTTTTCCTCAATCTTTTGCCACTCCGGCAAGGGGTAGATTTCGGCTGAACGCCCATCCTTGCTGGTGATGTAAAACTGCGTTCCGTAACGCTCGTCTACCAGGCGCTTGAACTCCGCCGGGAGTTTGAGCCGCCCTTTTTCATCGACGCGGGTTGGGTGATTGCCACGAAACATCGTCTACACTCACTTTTGTGGCTTGGATCGCTCAGAACCGCTTCTTTGATTCCACTTTCGACCACTTTTGTCCACATCTTAGCCCAGGGGATGGGGCTGTCAAAGGGGAAATTCGAGCAAATCCTTGAGAAACAGGGGCTTTCGAGGGCTGATCCACAAAAAACACAATATGGCGGGGGTGGAGGTTGCTTCCCCCCTACCAGCTGTGTTGACTTGGTTGATTCAGGTTGCGCGGGATGTACTTGTCAAGCAGGCAAAACTCAGGCAAGCCGTATAACACGAAAGTGTTATCTGGAGCCGAAGTCCTTCTTAATCAATACTGGCTCGGACGGATTCTGGCGCGCTCTTACCTTTTCGTTGACCACATAGGCCAAATAAATGAACACGAGCAGGTTGAGCAGGGTCAGCACAACCTTAAGCACGGTGACATGGCGAATGATTTCGTACAGCTCCCAGGGCAGAAAGGAGCCGGTCAGGATCAAGGTGAAATATTCTGCCCAGACCTTTTCGAGCACCAGGCCGGTGCCTTCGATAATGTCCAGCGCGGCATAGAGAAAAATAGCGAAGCTAATCTCTTTGAGCCGGTGGGGGCTCAGCAGAGCTGATTTTTCCAACAGCACGTTGACGAAGCGATTCTCCGGATCGAATCTGAGGGCAGTCACCGCCCGCAACAGAACGTCGGCAATGTCTTTGTGCAATAACCTGATGACGCCAAAGCCCATGGAGACGAAGAGTGCCGCCTTCAGAAGCTTCAGGACGCCAATTGCGATGAGCCAGCGATTGCGGTCTGGATGGGAATGCGTTGTCAAAGCGCCGTTAATAGTCAACCGTGCATTCAAGCCGATGATACACCCTCGACCTCGGAGAGGCTGACGCCGCATCCGCCGGACAAGAGGTGCCCGCATCCGGCACACCATGCGATGCGACGAAACCGTGAAAAGGCCAATCGCTCAGAAGCTGGCTGCGGTCCTCTTTTTGGTGCAAGCCGACGCGCTCCATGGGTTGTTGATTATGTCACCAGGACTGAGTTATTCGCGCTGCCCGTTCAACAGCGAACGTAGGAAGCGGGTTCGGGTTCGAGGGTGGAGGAAATCCGTTGGCCACTGGACCCCGTACTAACAGTGCAGCTAAACGCAGTCTGAAAGTGAAAGGAATACTCATGAATAAACGAAATTTGTTTGCCGTTGCCGTAGCACTGATGTTTGGATTTTCCGCTCTTCAGGCGTCCGCACGAGAAGGATCCCATGGTCGGCGGTGCAGCGATGTATCCCACCAAGAACATCGTCGAAAATGCCGTCAATTCCAAGGATCACACCACGTTGGTCGCCGCCGTGAAGGCCGCCGGGCTGGTCGAAACACTCGAAGGTACGGGACCATTCACCGTGTTCGCACCCACCAACGAAGCATTCGATAAGCTGCCCGCCGGAACAGTGGACACGCTCCTGAAGCCGGAAAACCTTGCTACGTTGAAGAAGGTTCTCACTTACCACGTAGTCGCGGGTAAGTTAACCTCGAAGGACATCGCCAAGAAAATCAAAGCGGGCGGCGGTAAGGCTATGCTGACCACCGTCGAGGGCGGCACTTTGACCGCGATGATGCAGGGCGGCAAGCTGGTTCTGACCGACGAGAAGGGTGGAACCTCGACGGTTACAATTGCAAACGTCATTCAATCGAACGGCGTGATCCACGTAGTCGATACTGTTCTGATGCCTAACTAATTGTTGTCTTTGGTTCTTAAAGGTAGGCGCCTCATTGGCGCCTGCTTTTCTTTTATGTCACCCTCAAACATGCGGCACAGCTTTCAGAGCGAACAATGGCTTCCCTTCCCCAGGGAGCAAGTGTTTGCTTTTTTTGCCGACCCGGCAAATCTTCCGCCGCTGATGCCCGGTTGGCAACACGCCCGGGTGGAGAGAGCAAATTATGTCTCGCCGCCTGAAGCGCTCTCTACCACCAGCGTTGCGGCCGGCCAGGGCTCATTCATCACCATCAGTTTTCGGCCGATTCCGTGGCTTCCTCTGCGACTTGAATGGGATGCTTATATTGCGGAATTCCGTTGGAATGATTTTTTCTGCGATGAGCAACGGCGTGGTCCTTTCCAATACTTTCGCCATTGCCACCGGATAAGGGATGAGGTCCGCGACGGGGTGAAAGGAAGCGTGGTTAGCGATGCCGTGGAGTATGAACTGCCCTTAGGATTGCTCGGCGACGCGGCGAACGGTTTGGCGGTGAAGTGGCAAATCCGCGCTTTGTTCGGTCATCGCCAGAGAATGCTGCCGATCTTGCTCGCGGGTGGAAGGCATTGAGAGCACCATTCCCCTATGCTCTGGTCGATGACAAATTTGTTGCGAATCCAGTCCCGAAGGGACGGGTGA
Source organism: uncultured Acidobacteriaceae bacterium (assembly GCA_963838445.1). Taxonomy (GTDB): domain Bacteria; phylum Acidobacteriota; class Terriglobia; order Terriglobales; family Acidobacteriaceae; genus PALSA-350. The sequence continues at coordinate 168,976 of CAWIRT010000040.1, read as the reverse complement.
ACTTAGCCCAGGACGCGAGTCCTGGGTACATCATGCAACATGATTGAGTCCCGCAGGGACGGCTGAACGAGGATTGAGTCGCGGCTCGTTTTCAGCCGTCCCTTCGGGACTGGGTCGTCCTTTCAAATCCAACCCAGGACTAACGTCCTGGGCTAAGTTCACCCGTCCCTTCGGGACTGGACTCGTAAATCGGGCTTTCACGCGCTCTCTTCAGGCCGTCTCATAGAAGCCGCGCTTTTAGCACCTCTTCCGCCCTCTAGGAAATGTTTCAACATAGCGGATTGGAGAGATCTGCGATGCTCTTTATCGGATCCAGACAGTTTTCCGCTAGCGGGCGACTAGCCGTTTTCGCGTCTTGTGCTCCAGGTAGGGTGCCAGTTTCTCCATGGCTGCCTCGACACTGATGCCGTGCTTGGCCCGCAACTGGTCTACCTTGCCGTGTTCGATAAAGCGATCGGGCCATCCGATACGGACTACTGACGCTTCGATTTGCATTTCGCTCAATGCTTCAAGAACAGCGCTGCCAAAGCCTCCCATCAGGACATGATCTTCGAAAGTAACGATCACGCCCGTGCGACGAGCATATTCGGCGAGTACGTCGCGATCCAGCGGTTTCACAAAGCGCGGATTGATGACGGCGGCGGAAAAGCCCTGCTGCCTGAGCTCCGCGGCAAGTTGTTGGGCCATCGGCAGCAAAGCTCCCAGACCAAAGATGGCCACATCGTCGCCGTCGCTGAGGATCTCCGCCTTGCCAATGGGCAATGCTACCGGATGGGCCTTGACTGTGGCCCCCGGCCCGGTGCCCCGGGGATAGCGCACCGCAGTTGGCCCAGGTTGCTGCAGCGCCGTAAACATCATGTCCGCCAGCTCATCCTCATCCTTGGGAACCATGTGGATGATGTTGGGAATGCCACGCAGATAGCTGATATCGAAGAGGCCGTGATGGGTTGGGCCATCATCGCCCGAAAGTCCACCACGATCCATGCAGAAGACGACGGGCAGGTTCTGCAAACAAACATCATGCACGATGGGATCGAAGGCTCGCTGCAGGAAAGTGGAGTAGATGGCACAGAAGGGACGGAAGCCCATGGTGGCAAGGCCGGCGGCAAAGATGACACCGTGCTCCTCGGCGATACCTACATCGAAATATCTGCGCGGATGATGAGGGCGGAAAAGGTCGAGTGCGGTTCCATTCGGCATGGCCGCAGTGATGGCCACTACCTTGGGGTTCTCATCCGCCAATTTGACCAGCGTATCGGCAAACACTTCGGAGTAGGTACGCTGCCCCGCTGGTGTGGTCTCACCGGTATCCGGATCGTAGGGGCCGAGGCCGTGAAATTTTTTCTGCTTGTCGAGCGCGGGCTGGAAACCGCGTCCCTTCTGGGTAATGGCGTGAAGCAGGACCGGGCGCTCCTGGGTCTTCAGGAACTGAAATGTTTCGATCAGCAGACCGATGTTGTGGCCATCGAGAGGACCGTAATACGTGAGCCCAAACTCCTCAAAGAGCATGGAGGGCCACAGCATGCCCTTGGCGGCTTCTTCTGCCTTGCGCACCATCTGGCGGGCGGTCTTTCCGCCCAGCTTTTCCAGCAGACGGGCTGCGGAGTCGTGCAGATTGGTGTAGCGCTCGTTGGTGACGATCTTGTGCAGGTAATTGGCAATGGCGCCGACATTGCGGTCAATGGACCATTCGTTGTCGTTGAGCACGACGATCAGACGCTTGGTTTGCTGGGCAATATTGTTGAGGGCCTCAAAACTTATCCCATTGGTAAACGCCGCATCACCGGCAAAGGCGATCACGTTTTCCTTGGTCCCGGCCAGATCGCGAGCCACCGCCATCCCTAACGCAGCGGAGAGGGCAGTTCCGGCGTGGCCCGCGCCGTAGCAGTCATGATCGCTTTCCGTGCGCAGCATGAAGCCATTGAGGCCGCCCGGCTGGCGCATAGTACCGAAACGAGTCCGGCGGCCAGTGAGCAATTTGTGAATATAGGCCTGGTGGCTCACATCGAAAACAAACCGGTCAGCCGGAGTATTGAAGACGTAATGCATAGCCAGCGTCAGTTCTACGACGCCGAGGTTCGGACCCAGGTGGCCACCGGTCTTTGAAAGTACCAGGATCAACTGCTCGCGTATTTCCTGAGCCAGTGCCTCCAGTTCCGGCACGGTAAAGCTCTTGATATCCGCGGGCGAGTGAATCGTATCGAGTAGTTTCCCCATGGTGTCTCGTGTACGCCCTTAACCCAACGTCTTCCGCATCGCACCATCAAAAAAGACCCCGGGTGGGGCCTGCTGGCGCGACTAACTGCTCTTAATCACGTAGTATAGCAAGCTTGCCTCGGGGGCCGGCATTATCTTTACGGCAGCGCATCCATGGTTTCAACTGCCGGCGTCTCCGTAGCAAATTCGCCCTCCCATCGGGCGACGACGACCGATGCCAGGCAATTACCGACGACATTGACAGTAGTGCGCGCCATGTCCATGAGGGCATCGATTCCGAGAATGATAAAGATCGGCTCTTCGGGCAGGTGAAACATGGCAACCGTCGCCAGCAGCACAATCAAGGTGGCACGGGGCACGCCAGCCACGCCTTTGCTGGTAAGCATAAGCGTGCCGACCATAAAGATCTGCTGCTTCCAGCCCATAGTCACCCCGGCGGCCTGGGCGACGAAAACCGACGCCAGCGCCAGATAGAGGGTGGAACCATCCAGGTTGAAGCTGTAACCGGCAGGGATGACAAAGGCAACAATCCTGCGGGGCACGCCGAGGGCTTCCATCGCTTCCATGGCCCGGGGCAATGCGGCTTCTGAAGTACTGGTGGCGAAGGCGATGGTGGCCGGCTCGGCGACCGCCCGCAAGAACCTGCGGATGGGCACGCCCGCGATCAGCGCGACAGGCAGCAAGCCAACGAGCCCAAATGCGAGCAGCGCGGCATAAAGCGTGAGCAGCAGCCGCCCGAGGTGAAACAGTACGCCAGGTCCCATTTGCCCTACCGTGTATGCCATGGCAGCGCCCACGCCGACCGGGGCGTAATACATAACGATGTTGGTAAAGGCAAACATGGTTTCAGTCAGGGATTCGATCACTCGCAGCAGCGGCGCTCGATTCTCCGCACTCAGCCGGCCCATGGCCACGCCAAACAGAATGGCGAAAACAGCTACCTGCAGAATCTGGTTGTCGGCTACGGACTTGGCGATGTTCTCGGGAAAGGTGTGCAACAAAACTTCATCCCAGCGCAGCGGAACCTGCACCTGGGGAATATTCGTCGCCACGTGCTGCTGGGGGACAGCCAACCCCACACCCGCGCGCGTGATATTGATGGCTGCCAGGCCAACCAGCATGGCAATGGTGGTCAGGACCTCGAAATAGACCAGCGCCTTCAACCCCATCCTCCCCAGGGAGCGCATCTGACCATGGGCGGCGATGCCGGTAATCAAGGTACCCAGAATCAACGGAGCGACGATGGTCTTGATCAGGCGGAGGAAGATGTCGCTGAATACGCGCAGGCTGGCGGCGCGGGCCGGCGCGTCGGCACCCAATTCGCCGCCCGCGATCATGGCCCAAAAGATCCAGGCCATCAACGAACGCCGTCGCCAAGCAACCCAAGCCAGCAGCACCAGGCCAGCCAGCCGCAGAGGAAGCCCAAAATGCTCCGCGGCATGAATTGAGGGCGCTAATAGTCCAGCACAATAGAAGGCCATCCCTGCGGCAGCGATGGCATGCTTACGGAGAGAAGGAGTGCCCCCGGTTACGAATTGTCGTGCTTCCATCATGCAGTTGTTACCTGCGGGAATTACTTTACGGGTAGCTCAACTAACATCAAAGCGTCACGTTCGGACGTAGGTAACCTAACTTCTGCAACTTCGGTCGATTGTTGCCGCCTTCCCACATACAAGAAGACTGATCTCAGGTTAGGATGTACCAAGTCTGTGTCGCTAACCCCCTAGGCGATTGCATTGTCCCCCTTGAAGAATGGCCGGAGTGTTTTCCGTTCGCATTCTACCTGCCCCCGGGGTAATGGATTGATCTGAAGCGTAAGGACGCAGAGAACTCTGATGCATTCAAGTTCAACAACCGTGCAGCACGACGAGACCGAGCGGCTCAAGACTCTCCTTCAATATGAGATTCTCGATACGCTTCCCGACCCTGCTTTCGATGAGATCGCACGCATGGCGGCCTCGATCTGCAATGCACCGTACGCGTTCATTGGCTTTCTTGACTGGTCGCGAGTGTGGTTCAAATCGACCGTTGGTTTCGCTGCTCGCCAGATTCGCCGCAGCGGATCGGCTTGCCAGTTTCTTCTGCTCGATGCCAAGCCGCTGCTCATCATCGATGCCCTGGCAGATCACCGCTTTGCGGCGTCAGGCATTGTGCTCGATGAAGGCGTCCGATGCCGCTCCTATGCGGGAGCTCCTCTGTTTTCTGCCTCAGGTATGATCCTGGGCACGATTGCTGTTTGCTCGCTCGAACCCAACGCCTTCAGCCGGAGCCACCTGGAGAGCCTGCAAGTTCTCGCCCGCCAGGTCACCACCCGCATGGAGCTTTACGCCACCGGCCATGTGCAAGAGAATGTTGTCCGTTCGCGCCAGCGTTCCGAGCAGGCACTTACCGTCGAACGAAATTTTGTCGCCGCGGTGCTCAACACCATCAGCGCGCTGGTGCTGGTATTCGATACCGCGGGACGCATCGTGCGTTTCAATCGTGCCTGCGAAACTACTTCTGGCTACACGTTCGGGGATCTGGCCGGCCGCGCCTTTCCTGAGGAGCTGTTCCCACCCGGGGAACGCGAGACCGCGATCCGTATCTTCGAGCAAGTGCGCACGGGCGACGCAACCGAGTCCTTTGAGATTAACTGGCGCACCAAGTCAGGAGGAATGCGGCGCATTGCCTGGACCGCCACGTCGCTGGTAAATGCTCAGGACGAAGTGGGCTTTGTGATCATGACCGGGGCGGACGTGACCGGGCAGCGTGAAGCCGAAACGGCTCTGCGCAGCAGTGAAGAACGATACCGGCAGTTGGTGGAAAGCAGCCTGGGCTTCATCTGCACCCACGATCTGGATGGCGTTCTGCTCTCTGTCAACTCATACGCCTGCGCCACTCTGGGCTACGAGCAGGAAGAACTGATCGGCACTCCGCTGCGCAACTATATCGACACCGATCACGTGGCGGATTATGACGCGTATTTCGAGGCGCTGAAGCAAGACCCGGACGGGGACCACCAGGGGCGCTTTTATCTGCGTGGAAAAGCGGGCCAGTTGTGCATCGTGGCTTATCGCAACAAGCTGTTGCATCTCCCGGGCATGGATCCCTTTGTCCTCAGCCATGGCATCAACATCACTGAGCAGACGCAGGCCGAAGACGAGCTCAATGCGCTCACGCGCCGGCATGAATCGATTCTGGACTCAGTTGGTGACGGAATCTGGGGCATGGATATGGATGGCCGGCTCACCTTCATCAACCGCAGCGGAGCCGAGATGTTGGGCTATTCGCCGCAGGAGCTGTTGGGACAAAACATGCATGCGCTGATTCATCACTCGCATGCAGACGGCTCTCCTTACCCCGCGGAAGAGTCGCCCATTTTCGGCAGCGTAAAGCGGGAAGCTCCGTTGCATGTCGACGACGATGTGTTTTGGCGGAAAGATGGAAAGCCTCTGCCGGTCGAATATGTAGCTTGCCCGTTGGTGGAAGGCGGCCAGGTGGACGGCATCGTTGTTGCCTTTACCGACGTTACGGAACGGCGCCGGCTGGACCGGATGAAGGACGAATTTATCGCCACGGTCAGCCACGAGCTACGCACGCCGCTCACTTCATTGCGAGCTGCGCTGGGACTCGTTGCCAGCGGGGCACTGGAAAAGCGTCCGGAGAAGATTCGGCCCATGCTGGATATCGCACTGGCAAACTGCGATCGCCTGGTTCGCCTGGTCAACGACATTGTCGACTTCGAGCGCATTGAAAAGGGTAGTCTGCCTTTGCACAAGAGTGAATGGAATGCCATCGACTTGCTGCGGCGCGCGATGGATCCGGAGCGAACCAGCGCTGCCAGGGCGGGATTGACTTTCCGCATCGACGCACAGCCGGTGGATGTATGGGTGGACGGTGATCGCATTCTCCAGGTGCTGGGCAATCTGATCCGCAATGCGATCAAGTTCTCTGAGAAGGGGGGCGAGATCCGTCTGGCCGCCCGGGCGAGCAGCGACAAGCAAATCACCTTCGAGGTCCAGGACCAGGGCCAAGGCATTCCTGCGGAAAAGCTGGATTTGATTTTCGACCGTTTCCAGCAGGCAGACGCATCGGATTCGCGCCTGGCAGGCGGTACCGGCATGGGCCTGGCGTTATGCCGCGGCATCGTCAACCAACATGGGGGCCGCATCTGGGCGCAGAGCAATCCGGGCAGCGGCAGCACCTTCTACTTCACAGTGGAGGAGTACTTGCCCAAACCTGAAGGCGAGGTTGAACAGCACCCTCTGCGCCGGAGATTGGTCCAGGATTGACTATTGCAAGGACCGGCGAATAAAGCCGAAGCTCCATTGCGCTACACCGGTGCGACAATTGCCGGGTGCCCCACATTCCTCGATTGCGCGAATCAGGTGGACAACTCCGATCGGGATGTAGCCGCATCTATGGTCAATCGTCCGGCTTATTCTTCCGAGCCGCGCAGCTGCGCGATGACGGTAAAGTCCTCGAGGGTGGTGGTATCGCCTTTGATTTCTCCGCTGGTTGCTAGCTCGCGCAGTAAGCGGCGCATGATCTTACCGCTGCGAGTCTTGGGCAGCGCTTGCGTGAAACGGATGTCATCCGGACGGGCCAGGGCGCCAATCTCCCTGGCTACCCATTCGCGCAGCTCCTCTTTGAGCTGAGGCGACGGCTGATGACTGCTTTCCAGCGAAACAAAGGCCGCGATTGCCTGCCCTTTCAAATCGTGCGGGCGGCCCACAACTGCGGCCTCAGCTACCTTGGGATGCGCCACCAATGCGGACTCCACTTCCATGGTTCCCAGCCGATGCCCACTTACGTTGATGACATCATCGACCCGTCCCATCAACCAGTAGTCGCCATCCTGGTCAACCCGAGCGCCATCGCCGCTAAAGTAGCAGCCCGGAATTTCCGACCAGTACGTTTTGGCGTAGCGGTCAGGATCATTGAAGATAGTGCGGGCCATCGAAGGCCAGGGCCGGCGAATCACCAGCAATCCGCCGCTGCCAGGAGGCACGGTCTCGCCTTCGCGGTCGACAATGGCGGGCTCGATGCCGAAGAAGGGGCGCGTGGCCGAACCAGGCTTGGTGGGAACCGCGCCTGGCATCGGCGCCAGCATGATAGCGCCGGTTTCCGTCTGCCACCAGGTGTCGACGATCGGACAGCGTCCCTTGCCGATGATCTCGCGATACCAGATCCAGGCCTCGGGATTGATGGGTTCCCCCACGGTGCCCAGAAGGCGCAGGCTGGCAAGCGAGTGGCGTAACGGATACTGATCACCCCACTTGATGCAGGCTCGGATAGCAGTCGGAGCGGTGTAGAAAACGGTGACCTTGTGGTCATCGACGATCTTCCATAAGCGATCAGCTTCGGGATAGTTAGGCGCGCCTTCATACATCACCGTGGTGACGCCGTTCTGCAGGATGCCATAGACGACATAGGAGTGACCGGTGACCCAGCCAACGTCGGCGGTGCACCAATAAACATCGTCTGGCTTTAGATCGAAGATCAGTTTGCTGGTCAGGTAGGTTTGCACCGAATAACCACCCGTGGTGTGCACCAGTCCCTTGGGCTTACCCGTAGTGCCGGAAGTGTAGAGGATGTAGAGCGGATCTTCTGCGTCAAGCGGCTCGGCCGGGCACTCTGCCGACGCTTTGTCCGCCAGATCCTGCCACCATTGATCGCGGCCTTGCTTCATGCTCACGGCCGAACCGGTGCGGCGATAAACGACTACATCTTTCACCGTGGGGCAGTTGTTCAGAGCCTCATCAACAATGGGCTTCAGCCGCACCTCCTGACCGCGTCGATACGATCCGTCCTGGGTAATCACTGCTACGCAGGACGCGTCGTTGATACGGTCGACCAGGGCGTTGGCCGCGAATCCGCCAAAGATAACGGAATGTACCGCGCCAATGCGCGCACAGGCCAGCAGGGCGATGGCCAGCTCCGGGGTCATGCCCATATAAACCGCGACCCGGTCACCCTTGCGGATGCCCAGGCCCTTAAGAACATTGGCGAATTTCTGCACCTCGAGATAAAGGTCGCCGTAGGTCAGCGTGCGCGTCTCGCCGGGCTCGCCTTCCCAAAGAATGGCGATTTTGGTTTTTCTATCGCTTAAGGCGTGACGATCGACGCAGTTGTAACAAAGATTCATTTTGCCGCCGACGAACCACCTGGCCGAAGGGAGTTGCCAGTCAAGTACGCGGGTCCACGGAGTAAACCAGTGGAGCTCACTTGCGACCTCTGCCCAAAAGCTTTCCGGATCCTGAATGGAGCGGCTATAGAGGGCCTCGTACTCCTGCAAACTCTTGACGTGCGCCTGCGCGGCAAACTCTGCGGGAGGGGGAAAAACTCTGTGTTCGCGCAGGATCGAACTCAGATTGGGATGAATGGTGCCGGATTCCATTGCTTTTGCTCCTCTGACCGCGCTCAATGATTGTTACGAGTTGAACCCTGCATCCGAAATGCTTGTTCAGGTCACCCTTGAGCATTGTACTCAGGCGTCGGGGGTAGCTAAAACCGGAGATCTCTCTGCTACGCTCTGCCGAGGACATTCCAGAAGGGTCCGCTGAACTGCAGATCACTCGGCTACGCTCGGAGGCTGTGACTTTTTTAATTTCCCTTGTAGTCTGTGGCCGGAAAGCTCCGAAGAGTGCCTGCCAACAAGCATCGCCGGGGTCCTTCGACTCCGCGCCATAAACCCTCTGTTATGCCATAGATCTGCGAGGCGCTTCGTTCAGGATGACGCCTTTCTGGAGGGGACTAAACAACATCTGGTCGGGTGCAAAAAAAACGAGAAGATCGAAAAAGTCACAGGCTCTCGGGTTGTCAAAGGGGAGAGTGGTTGTCAAAAGGGAGAGTGATGCTCATGGAGGCTTGGTGAGGCGGAAGGAGAACTGCAGATCCTTCCTCGAAATATTTTCGCCGAGCGCAGCGCGGTTTCCACTCGGTACTCACGCGGAGGGGTGTTGGTAGCGTTGCTGATGCCATAGCCAGGCGCTCCTCACAATGTCGTCGAGTTGGTTATATTTCGGTTTCCAACCCAGTTCTGTCTCGATTTTGGCTGAGCTGGCGATCAAAATCGCCGGATCTCCCGGGCGGCGGGGCAGCTCCTCAACCGGAATTGGATGACCGGTTACCCGGCGCGCCGATTCCACAACTTGCCGTACGGTGAAACCCTGCCCATTGCCCAAGTTGTAAATCATCCGGTCACGACCATCGAGCGCCTGGAATGCCAGAAGATGGGCCTCCGCAAGATCCTGAACGTGGATGTAGTCCCGAACCGCAGTCCCGTCAGGAGTGGGATAGTCCTGGCCAAAGATCTTGATACTCTCGCGCCGTCCCAGAGCCACGTCAAGAATAAGAGGAATCAAGTGGGATTCGGGCTCGTGGGCCTCGCCGCGGCCAGGAATCGCACCGGCAACGTTGAAGTAACGCAAACTGGCATAGCGCAATCCATGGATGCGGTGGATCCAGGCAAGCATTTGCTCCACCAACAGCTTCGATTCCCCATAGGCATTGGTGGGAGCGAGGGCGGCATCCTCAGAGATCGGCGTGCTCACCGGCTCCCCGTAAACCGCGGCTGTCGAAGAAAAAACAAACCTCAGTAAATTATTTCTCACCATGGATTCCAGCAAACTCAGGGTCGCCGCAGTGTTGTTTCGGAAGTAAACTTCCGGTTTGCGCATGCTCTCTCCTGCCTCGATGAGCGCGGCAAAATGCATCACACCGGCAAAGGAGCCGTCGGCAAATAACTCGTCAAGCCTTTTGCTGTCAGCAACATCGCCCTCAACAAAGGTGGCCCCCGCCGGCACCATGGGACGCCGGGCATGGCAAAGGTTGTCATACACCACCACGGAATGGCCCCGGTCCAGCAAAAGCTGGGTCACGGTTCCGCCGATATAGCCTGCCCCACCGGTTACTAGAATCTTCACGCCTTCACTTGCCCTTCTTGTACTCTTAGTGCAGAGCCGAATACGGCCGCACGACCAAGCAACGAAAAGTTGTCGTTGCGACTCACATGTTGAGGTCTCCGGGCGACGCCGATGAGCATCAAGAATGCGCCCCCGATAAGGGTTTTTGCGAGCTTTGGGTCTGCCCCCGAAGCAGGAAATGAAAAGCTATGGCTCTCCTCATGCCTTATCCATACACTTCTGTTTCCAACGGCTCCACCTTTGGGTTACTGCATCCTCGCAAGATCTCGTCTATCGTGAGCTTATCCGCAAGTACTTTGGTACCGAGATTATGCAAGGCGCGGAAGTCGATAATGGCTGCAGGTTTCTCGGCAGAAAGTTCGGGATATAGAAGCAATGGTCTCGGGCGCGCGTCTGTTTGAATGTACGAGTTTTTGCGCTGCGTTTCGATCACCCCGGTGGCTCGCACATCACCTTACGACTAGAGAGAATTTAGGGAACTTTAATTATGCCGAATGATCTTCTGAATCGCGATAACTTCGGACTCCTCCCCGAACCGGAGGGCCGTTGGGGCTCCTTTGGGATCAGCATGGTGACCAATGTCATCATTATGTCGCTACTGATCCTGCTGACCGCGGCGATCCATAAAGTGGAGAAGCAGAAATACAACGAGACCCTGATCTTCCCTCAGGAAGTACCGCCACCACCTAAGATTGTAGTGCCCAAGGTAAAGGTGTTTGCACCGCCTCAACCCGAGGTGGTCAAGCTCACCCCGCCAAAGATTACGATACCGAAGATCCAGCCGCCGCCTGAGATTCCCAAGCCGGTGAAGATGGATCAGCCAGAGCAGCCCAAGCTTCCTCCGGCGCCGCCAAAGGCGGTAGCGCCTCCGCCGCAGCCGAAGGTCGGTCTGTTCTCCAGCCCGAAGCCTACGGAGACGGCCAACAACCAGGTAAAGCCGGACGTGAAAGCTGGCGGTTTTGGCGATCCGATCGGAGCCAAGACGAATCCCAACTCCACCAAGTCGGCACTGGTAGCAGTGGGTTCCTTCAACAGCGCTCCTGGGGCAGCTACTGGCGCCGGCGCGGCACGTAAAGGTGCGGTTGCCGGTACCTCCTTCGGTGCAGGTGTGGCAAATGGTGTGCCCGGCGGACATGACATGGGCAAGGTGGCCTCGGCTGGCTTTGCCAACGGCGTGGTCGGCGGCACCGGCAAACCGGGAGGAACCGGTACGGTTGCGACTGGCGGCTTCAGCACTGCCGGCCCAGCACCCACCCAGGTGGCCATCAAAACATCGGAACCGGCCTTCGTTCCACCGGTTGTGATCTCCGAGCCGCATCCACAGTACACCCCGGAAGCTGCTCAATTGAGGATCCAGGGTGAGGTAACTTTGCAGGTGCGGTTTCTGGCTTCTGGCCAAGTAGAGGTATTGCGTGTAGTGAATGGGCTAGGGCATGGTCTGGATGAGCAGGCAAAGCGTGTTGCCGAGCAAATCCGGTTCAAGCCCGCGGAAAAAGATGGGCATCCGGTAGATCACACGACTCTGATCCACGTGACCTTCCAGCTGGCTTAGCCAGTGATTGCCCAGGTTCTACGAATTTCAGGAAACGTTCGAAATCGTTCAAAGGTTACAGGAGCCAGGAAATGACCCTGCGTCGAGTTTGGATCACCAGTCTGCTGTTGACGCTGACGGCGTCTGCAGCACAGGCCAAAACCAAGTATCAGCCCCCAATGGCTCTGTCGCCGGAACAAAGCGCGCTGGTGCAGAAAGCGATTGCGGCCGAAAAGGTCACCATCAAGCAAATCCAAAAGCACTCTCCGCTGGTGCAGACCTATATCCAAAATATGCGGCCGGACCAGGTCCTGTACGCGGTGCCGGAATCGGACCAGTATCTTCTGGGCCGGGTCGACTTCGGCAAGTCGATTAGCGACACGTCGTACTCTGAGTCAGGGCAACAGCAAGGGCCTGTTCAAGGGTTCGATGAAGTATGTGTCCGGTCTGACCAAGGCGTTCAAGATGCAGTACATCTCCGCCGGCTTTATGGAGATGATGTTCCTGGATCCGATCTCTTTCGACCAACAACATTATGACTTCAGCTATGTCCGCCGCGACTTCCTGGGCGCAGTGCGCACGCTGGTATTCGACGTGCACCCCAAGCCGGGAACCGGCAGCGGCCGCTTTACCGGCCGTATCTGGGTTGAGGACCAGGGCGGGAACATCGTCCGCTTCAACGGCACCTACACCGGTGGCAACCAGGACGACGACAGCTCCAGCTACTTCCACTTCGACAGCTGGCGCGAAAATCTCCAGCCTGGCCTCTGGCTGCCTGTCGGCGTCTATGTAGAAGAGACGCAGAAGAGCTCGGAGCACCCGGTATCTTTCAAGGCTCAGACTTATATCTGGGGCTACAGCCTGAAGCTGCCCACCCACGAGTCTGACAACGAGTCGGTCAAGATCGACGACGTTCAGGACCAGAGTGACAACAACCAGGACCTCAGCCCGCTGCAAGCCCAGCGGCAATGGATCTCCCAGGCGGAGGAAAACGTCCTCGATCGCCTGGTGCAAGCAGGCCTGCTGGCGCCTCCCAGCGACTTTGACAAGGTCCTGGAGCAGCTTACCACCAACCTGATCATCGGCAACAACATCCAGATCACCGACACGGTTCACTGCCGTGTGCTGCTGACTTCTCCCCTGGAGTCGTTGGCAGTCGGCAATACCATCATCCTGAGCAAGGGCCTGATCGACGTTCTGCCGACCGAAGCGGATCTGGCTTCGATGCTGTCCTTCCAGTTGGCTCACATTGTTCTTGGTCACCACATCGACACGCGTTACGCATTTAACGATCGCCTTCTGTTTCCGGACGAGGCGACCTTTGAACGCATCCACATGTCGCACTCGGATGCAGACAACGAACTCGCTGCCAAGAAGGCTATCGAGCTGTTGAACCACTCGATTTACGCCAACGACCTGGGGCAGCCGGGCCTGTTTTTCTCCCAGCTGGACGCACGGTCGAAGCAGCTGACAGCACTCAACACACCGAGGCTGGGCGATTCGCTCCTGCGCCCCACCGGGGAACCCTGGCTGAATGCCCTGATTCCCAAGGCACCCAAGCTGGATATCAACAAGCTCGATCAGATCGCTGCCCTGCCCTTGGGCAGCAACCTGAAGATCGATGCCTGGGACGACAAGGTCATTCGCTTGAACGCCAGGATCCCTCCCATCATGAACGCGCGGGATAAGATGCCCTTCGAGGTCACTCCGGTCTTCTTCCGCTTAATCCGCTACACGCCACCCGTCGCGGCAGCTCCTACGCCGGCAGCCGGCGCAGCAGATACCGCTGCTCCGGCCGTCGATACGCAGCAGAGCGCGGCCCCGGCTCAGGCGTCGGCAACCCAACCAAGCCCGCAGTAAACCTCTGATAGAGGGGTTAACCAAGGCGATATCATCGAAGTACCGCAGGGACAGAGGCGGGGTAGACTTACATCTACCCCGCCTCTGCGATTTTCAGGGGAACCCCTTTGCGTGGTGCGCATGAACAAAAGGTATCTGCTGACAAGCCTGCTGGCCCTCCTGTTCTTCTTCTCGTCAAGTGCTCTTCTCCAAGCCCAGGTCATTGCTCCCGGCCGGGGTGGCGCTCACCTGGTGGGAGGAGGCTTTTTTTCCGTTTTTACCCCCGATTATGGTCCTAACCAATTGCTGGGCATTGGCGGCTTTCTGGACTTCAATCTGCGGGGGCATCTCGGCGCAGAAGGAGAGATTCGCTTTCTGCGGTTCAACCAGACCTACTCCGTGCACGAAGACAACTACAACATTGGCCCCACGTACCGATGGCGGATCCGGCGTTGGGAACCATATGGGAAATTCATGATTGGCGACGGGCAGTTCAACTTTCCCTTCAGTTTCGGGCACGGTGGCTACCTTCTGATCGCGCCCGGAGCAGGACTGGACATTCACTTCCATCGCTTCACGGTGCGCGCGATCGACTACGAATATCAGCACTGGTACAACTTCCAGAACAGTTCCTTGACACCGAATGGCTTCAGCAGCGGGATCGCGTACCGGATCTTCTGAGCGGGTGAAACTGCGGATCCCTTCACAAGGCTTCGCTGAGGTCGGGATGAAGGGCAGTGCGATTAGACGAAGGAAGAGCCTACGTCAGGGCTAAAGAGAACCGGATTTCCAAACTCCAGTCCCGCAGGGACGGTTGAGTTTAGCCCAGGACGTTAGTCCTTGGGAACATCATCAAGCAAGATAGAGTCCCGCAGGGACGGCTGAAGGAGGGTCGCGTCGCGGCCCGTTTTCAGCCGTCCCTGCGGGACTGGGTCGTCCTGTAAAAATCCAACCCAGGACTAGCGTCCTGGGCTAAGTTCAGCCGTCCCTGCGGGACTCGGTGCCCGTCGTCAGGAGACTTTCTAGAAGTGGTAGGCGATACCGATCGTTGGGTTGTAGACGTTGTAGAAGCGGCCGGTTTTCTGCGGATTCAGACCGAAGTTCGGGGTCTTCATGAGCAGACCGCGGTATTCGGCGCGAATGTCCCAGCTGGGGCTGAGTTCATAAGCTACCCCGGCGCCGTACACCGCGCCCAGAATGGTTTGCTGCTTCACGTCGATCTGGGTCGTGCTGGCATCGTCGAGCGGTTGAAATATGAAGGCTGCCGGACCGCCCTCGAGAAAAGGATTCCAGCTCTTGAAGTTTGCGTTGAGCACATAGGCGCCGGAAAATTCCTGCATCCGGTCGTGAACTCTTACATTGTTGAAGCTGGTGTAATACTTCTGAGCGTTCTGTGCATATTGATAATTGAGTTCGAGCCCGCTCCTCGGAGTCAACATGTACCGATAGCTGACAAGGCCGCCCAATCCATAAGTTCCGGTCTGTTGCACATCATTGCCGGTGATAAACGGGGGAAAGATGCCGGTTACGCTCAAACTCACATCTTGACGGCTTTCCTGGGCCTGACTCGCTACCGCCATAAAGGGCAGCAGCAGAAATAACAACAGCGTTTTCTTCATTCGTTCCTGAACCTCTCGCCTGCGCGCAACCGAAATCCGTGATCCACTCCCGCAATTGTACCTGCGCCCGGCGCGTGAACGCACATCAACCCGCCCGTTCGACGCGAAACTCATAAGGCGACCCTCGCTCCAGGGATAGCGAGCGTACCACCTTAAGAAACGCAATCGCGGCGTGGGAGAGGTTTGCCTGCTTGCGGTGTACCAGGCGCAGATGGCGTTCGAAGCGGAGCGCTTCGACCGGCACCTGGACAAGTTCTCCACTGGCCAGTTCCCTTCCCACGGTCAATCCGGGAACCAGAGCCACTCCATTGCCAATGGCAACAAAGCGTTTGACAGCCTCCAGGCTGGGCAATTCCACACCTATATTCAACGGCGTTTTATGTTTCTCGAAAGCCGCAATCACTTGCCGGCGCAGGGGCGAGGGAACATTGTGGGCAATGAAGCTCTCCGCGCCCAAATCTTCAATCGCGATTCCCTTCTCCCCCGCCAGAGGATGGTTCGGGTTGACGACAAAGGCCAGCTCATCGGTGTAAACGGCAATCGACTTGAAGAGATCCCCTTCTAGACGGAAGGAGAGGACGCCGATCTCGACCGTGCGCTGCAGCACATCGTCCGGAATTCTGCTGGCCAGCGAGCGCTGGACGCTTACCCCAATCTGCGGGCACAAATGCCGAAACCGATCGAGAATGGGAAGCAGGTAGAGGCACGTGTATTCATTGGCGGCAATGAGCAGACGTCCGCGATCCAGCGATTTCAGCTCTTCCATCGCGCTCGCGGCTTCGCCGCGGAGAGTCAGGATTCGGCGCGCATAGTCGCGTAGAACTTCGCCGGCTGCCGTAAGGGTCCCATCCCGGGCGCTGCGTTCGAAGAGCACCTCTCCCAGGTCGCTCTCGAGTTTACGAACGACCTGGCTGACCGCGGGTTGAGTGCGGCGCAGCCGCTTGGCCGCACGAGAGAATCCTTTTTCCTCTGCGACCGCTAGAAACGTCTCCAGCTGGTGAATATCCATAAGCTTCAGGCGCGTCTTTGCGGCGCGCGTTGCACTACTATAAGTATATTTTATGATTTTTAGAAGAATAATAAATTTGATCTATGCAAGAGGATCCGCGACAATAGTGAACAGTAGAGGGTGAAGGGTGGCGCCTCGATGACTCAAGATCGAGTGTTCTTTTTCGATACCACGTTACGTGATGGCGAACAGTCCCCGGGCTGCAGCATGACCACTCCGGAAAAGCTGCGCATGGCCCACGCGCTCGAGGCTCTGGGCGTCGACGTGGTGGAGGCTGGCTTCGCCATCGCATCTCCGGGCGATTTTGCCGCCATCAACAGTGTCTGCCGCGAAGTGCGCGGCCCACGTATCGCCTCGCTGGCTCGGACCCGGCGCGAAGATATTGAGGCGGCCGCGCGATCACTGGAAGGAGCCGACCGCTCGCGCATCCACGTGTTCCTCGCCAGCTCAGACATTCACCTGGAGCACAAGCTGAAGATCACACGCGCGGAGGCATTGCAGCAAGCCGGCACCGCCGTTCGCCTGGCGCGCACCTATGTGGACGACGTTGAGTTTTCTCCCGAAGATGCCAGCCGGTCAGATCCTGATTTCCTGTGCAGTGTCGTCTCCGTGGCCATCGAAGCCGGGGCAACGGTCATTAATCTACCGGACACCGTCGGATACTGCGTTCCTACCGAGTACGCAGCCATCTTCCGCATGTTGCGAGAGCGGGTTCCACAGGTAGCCGGGATCACGCTCTCGTCACATTGCCACAACGATCTGGGAATGGCGGTGGCCAACAGCCTGGCGGCGCTGGAGGCAGGCGTCCGGCAGATCGAGTGCACCATCAATGGCATTGGCGAACGCGCCGGAAATGCGGCGTTGGAAGAAGTGGCTGCCGCTATGCTGGTGCGCCCGGATAAGTTTCCCTACGCACACGGCCTGGTTTTGGAGCAGCTTTACCCGACCAGCCAGACGCTCGCGGAAGTGATCAGCTTTGCTCCCGCGCCGAACAAGGCGGTGGTGGGCAGCAATGCCTTTGCGCATGAGGCAGGCATTCATCAACACGGTATGCTTGCGCACCCGCTGACTTACGAAATCATGACCCCTGCTTCCGTGGGCGTACCCACGAATCGCATGGTTCTGGGTAAGCATTCCGGCCGGCGCGCACTGGCGCACCGGCTCAAGGAGCTCGGATATGCCCTGGATGCCGCCGATCTGGATGAGGTGTATCACCACTTCACCGAATTGGCGGATCGGAGAAAAGCCATTTTCGACCAGGACCTCATATCCCTGCTTCCGGCACACCACCGCCCGGCTGAAGCCATGGTGCCGGCAGCGGAGTTACAGATCTGAACGGGAGGTGACTGAGAAATGAAATTGAAAGTTCTGATCGGCGCCGGAGATGGGATAGGCCCGGAAGTCACTCGCGAAGCAGTGCGCATCCTGACTTCTGTGGCGGAGTTCGGTGGCTATGACTTCCAATTTACCGAGATGCCCATCGGCGGGCAGGCCATTCGCCAGACCGGAACGCCCCTACCGGCAGCCACACTGGACGCTGCGCTGGAGAGTGACGCTGTGCTGCTGGGAGCTGTGGGCAGCAACGAATTCAATGCTCTACCTCCGGATCGGCGCCCTGAAGCAGGGCTTTTACAGATTCGCCAAGCTTTAGGGGGTTTTGCCAACCTGCGTCCTTCCTTTGCGTACAAGGCTTTGTCTGCCAACTCGCCGCTTCGGCCGGAAGTGACAGATGGGGCCGACATCCTGTTTGTCCGCGAGTTGTTGGGGGGCCTGTATTTTGGGGAACCGCGGGCCTGGAACCGGGAGAGCGGAGCGGCCTGGAACACCATGCGCTATACCCGGGATGAGGTCGTCCGGGTGGCGCATGTGGCCTTCCACCTCGCCGGACAACGGCGCAAGAAAGTCACTTCAGTCGATAAGGCAAATGTGCTTGAAGTGTCGCAGATGTGGCGCGCCACGGTGATCGAGATCGCTCAGCAATATCCGGGCATTGCACTGGAGCATCACTACGTGGACGCCTGCGCCATGCACCTGATGAATACGCCGCGCAACTTCGATGTAGTGCTTACCGAGAACCTGTTTGGCGACATTCTCAGCGATGAAGCTGCGGTGATCACTGGGTCGCTGGGTATGCTGCCGTCGGCGACCATTGGTGGGGCGGTCAACCTGTATGAGCCGGTGCACGGCTCGGCGCCCGATATCGCGGGCAAAGGGATTGCCAACCCGCTGGGCGCCATTCTCACCGCCGCCATGCTGCTACGCCACTCGGCCAATCTGGAACAGGATGCGCAGGCGGTCGAGTTGTCGGTACGCAAGGTTCTGGAGCAGGGGTACCGCACTGCTGATTTGCTGCGCGAAGGGCAGCCTGGCCAGCGGGTATCCACGCAGGAAATGGGCCGGCTGGTACACCAGACCCTTAACGAAATCATCGACCGGCGGCAGGCATTGCACGCTGTTTAGGTGAAGGCTCTTCCGTTGTAAAAGCACTCTGGGAGTTCCATATCTCGCTCGTTTTTCATCGAGATGTGGGATGCCACGAACCTTGACGTACTTTGGCTCGGACGAAAGATCGCAGATCGAGCTCCGTGGTATCCCACATCTCGCAAAAAACGAGCGAGATGTGGGGCACCCGGGGTTCGGTGGTCGGGAAATACCCAGGGTTCGATGGTCGGGAAAGACCCGGGGTTCGATGGTCGGGAAATACCCGGGGTTCGGTGGTCGGGAAATACCCAGGGTTCGGTGGTCGGGAAATACCCAGGGTTCGATGGTCGGGAAATACCCAGGGTTCGGCGGTCGGGAAAGACCTAGGGTTCGATGGTAGGGAAAGACCCGGGTTCGGTGGTGGGGAAAGACCCGAGTTTCGGTTGCAGGCAAAGATGTAAAGGGAAAACATTATGTCGCAAGGTGCAAGAACGCTATTTGAAAAGGTTTGGGAGTCGCATGTGGTGGTGGCGCCCGAAGGCGAGCCGGTGCTGCTCTATATCGACCTGCATCTATTGCACGAGGTCACTTCACCGCAGGCGTTCGAGGGACTGCGGCTGGCCGGACGGACCGTGCGACGTCCGGACCGGGCGGTGGCGACCGTAGATCATAACGTACCCACCACGGCCAACCGGCTCATTATTGAGGACGCGATCGCGGCCAAACAGATGGACGCCCTGCGGGTAAACTGCGCCGACTTCGGCATACCTCTGTACGACGTTCAGTCACCGGAGCAAGGGATCGTGCATGTCATCGGTCCAGAACTGGGCCTGACCAAGCCCGGCATGACCATTGTCTGCGGCGATAGCCATACCAGCACCCATGGTGCGTTCGGCGCACTGGCGTTCGGCATTGGTACTTCGGAAGTGGAACACGTTCTGGCCACGCAGTGTCTGCCGCAGTCGTTGCCCAAAACCTTCCGCATTACGGTTGACGGCAAGCTCCCTCCAGCGGTGACGGCCAAAGATATTGCGCTGGGCATCATCGGCCACATAGGGACGGATGGCGCCAGCGGCTGCGTGATCGAGTATGCCGGTGAGGCTATTCGAGCTCTCTCCATGGAAGGGCGGATGACCCTGTGCAACATGAGCATCGAGGCCGGTGCTCGGGCGGGCATGATCGCACCCGACGAGACCACGTTCCGTTATCTCAAGGGACGGCGGTTCAGTCCCGGCCGGCGCTGACTGGGATCTTGCGGTGGCGGAATGGAAGTCACTCGCTTCTGATCCTGGCGCCAGTTTCGATCGCGAGCTAGTGCTGCACGCCGAAGACCTCGCGCCTTTTGTCACCTGGGGCACCAGTCCCGGGATGGTGGTACCGGTCACAGATCGTGTACCGGACCCGGCCGCCAGCCACTCGCCCGCGGAACGCCGGGCCTGGGAACGTGCGCTCGAATACATGGCGCTCGAGCCGGGCAAAGCGATTGAAGAGCTGGCCATCGACCGTGTGTTTATCGGCTCGTGCACCAACGCCCGGATTGAAGATCTTCGCTCTGCCGCCAAAGTGGTCAGCGGGTATCATGTTCATCCGCAGGTGCGGGCGATGGTTGTTCCCGGATCGCAGCAAGTGAAGAAGCAGGCGGAGGAAGAAGGACTCGATGAAGTCTTCCGCGCTGCCGGTTTTGATTGGCGGGAGCCCGGCTGCTCCATGTGCCTGGGAATGAATCCCGATATTCTCGCGCCTGGCGAGCGCTGCGCCTCCACCAGCAATCGCAACTTCGAAGGGCGCCAGGGACGCGGCGGCCGCACCCACCTGGTGAGTCCCATGATGGCGGCTGCTGCCGCTGTCTCCGGCCACTTCACCGATGTTCGCAAGTGGCAGTTCAACCCGGTTCCTGCGCACGCAGTGGAGTCGCTCCAATGAAGCCATTCCGAAAACATACGGGTGTGGTGGCACACCTCGATCGCGAAAATGTCGACACCGACCAAATTATCCCCAAGCAGTTCCTTAAGCGGATCGAACGGACCGGCTATGGCGAATTCCTTTTCTTCGATTGGCGGCGTATTCAGGAGGGACCGGACGCAGGCTCGCCGCATCCCGATTTCATCCTGAATCAGCCGCATTACAAGGACGCGGAAATTTTAGTGGCGGGCAAGAACTTCGGCTGCGGATCTTCGCGTGAGCACGCCGCGTGGGCACTCTCCGACTACGGTTTTCGCTGCGTGATCGCGTCTTCTTTTGCGGATATTTTCCATTCCAACGCAGGCAAGAACGGCATCCTGCTCATCACCTTGCCCGAGGAGCAGGTACAGACGCTGATGCAGCGCGCTGCCTCTATTCCGCGTTATCAGCTTACGGTCTCGCTCGAGGACGAGAGACTGCACGACGACCATGGTCTCTCCATTCCGTTCTCCATTGACCCCTTTCGTCGCGAATGCCTGTTGCTGGGTCTGGACGACATCGGGTTGTCTCTCAAACACGACGGAGCGCTGGAAAAATTTGAGCAGCGCCACGATAAGGAATTCTGGTTAGCGCCGCGGCCAGCGGATGCGGTTACCAACCAAGGAGCTTTATGAGCAACGTCGATCGCAAAGCCCGGCTCACGGGCGCGGAGATTATCTGGGCTACGCTTGAGGGGGAGGGAGTGCGCGAGGTTTTCGGCTATCCCGGCGGAGCGATTTTGCCGGCCTACGATGCATTGCGCAAATTTCCCATCCGTCACATCCTGGTGCGCCATGAGCAGAGCGCGGCGCACATGGCCGACGGATATGCACGGGCCTCTGGCCGCGTAGGAGTCGCGGTCGCCACCTCCGGACCTGGCGCCACCAACATGGTTACCGGCATTGCCACCGCTATGCTGGACTCGATTCCGATTGTCTGCATCACTGGCCAGGTGGGAAGCAAAGTACTGGGCACCGACGCCTTCCAGGAAGTGGACATCACTGGTATTACGCTGCCCGTAACCAAGCATAACTACGTCGTCACCCGTGCTGAGGACATAGCGCCGGTGCTGCGCGATGCGTTTCGGGTTGCCAACTCCGGGCGTCCCGGGCCGGTCCTGGTGGATATCACCAAGGATGCGCAGCAGGCAACGGCGGAATTCGATTTCGCGGCCGCAGCGCCGGAGAAACTCCGTGTTCACCCCATGCTCAGTGTTTCCGAGCAAGGCATTGCTGAGGCTGCCGAGCTGATCCTCGCGGCTAAGCGTCCTTTGATTCTCGCCGGGCACGGCATCATTCAGTCAGGCGCGATGAGCCAGGTGCGCGCACTCGCGGAGCGAGCCCAAATTCCTGTTGCTTGCACTCTGCTTGGCCTGGGTGGCTTTCCCGCCTCGCACAAACTGAACCTGGGCATGATGGGCATGCATGGGGAGTCGTGGGTCAATCACTCTATTCAGGAAGCCGACCTGCTCATTGCCTGCGGGATGCGTTTCGACGACCGGGTTACGGGCGCGCTCGCGACCTATGCGCCCAAAGCAAAGAAGATCCACATCGACATCGACCCTTCGGAAATCAACAAGAACGTCGCCGTGCAGGTGTCGTTAATTGGCGACCTGGCTACGGTGTTGGACCAGCTTTTGCCGCGGATCCGGACACGTGACGGGGCCGCATGGTTGCACTCCATCGACCAGATGAAGGGGGATGCGGCCGTCCGCGACATCAAGAACCTGCCCGACAATGGTCATCTTTACGCCGCACATGTAATCAACGACCTCTGGCATGCAACGTCGGGAGACGCCCTGATCACGACCGATGTAGGTCAACACCAGATGTGGGAGGCGCAATATTACAAACATGAGCAGCCGCGCTCTCTGATCACCTCTGGTGGCCTGGGAACGATGGGTTTTGCTTTGCCTGCGGCTATCGGCGCCAAGATCGCCTGCCCGGGTAAGGAGGTTTGGGCCATAGCCGGCGACGGCGGTTTTCAGATGACCAGCCCCGAGTTGGCCACCATTGTGCAGGAGAAGTTGGATATTAATATCGCCATCATCAACAATGGTTACCTGGGCATGATTCGCCAGTGGCAAGAGACGTTTTACGAGAAGAACTACGAGTGCTCACCGATTTTTTCCCCAGACTTCGTCAAGTTGGCGGAGGCCTTCGGCATCCGGGCTGCGGCCGTGACCACGCGCGCTGAGGTGATGAACGCGGTCGAAACCGCGCGCTCCCACAAGGGACCGTTTCTGATCAATTTCATGGTGGAGCAGGAAGATACCGTCTACCCCATGATCGTACCCGGAGCCGCGCTGCACGAGATGATCCGCCGGCCGTCAGCAAACCCGCTGATTGAAACTGCGTCGGACGTCTAGAAAGGGTTTCATGCAGCACACATTCGTCGCCTACGTGGAAGATAAGCCGGGTGTGCTGACTCGCGTAGCGTCGCTGTTCCGCCGGCTGAACATCAATATCTCTTCGGTCACTGTGGGTGGTTCTGAGCGCCCGAATATCTCCCGCATGACCCTGGTTGCCGATGCCCCTCCCGCAGCCGGCCATCGTATCATGGCCTCGCTCTACAAATTGGAAAACGTGGTCCAGGTGGATGACGTTGGCCGCTTCTCTTCGGTAAGCCGCGAACTGGCACTGATCAAAGTGGCGACCACCCCCAAGACGCGGTCGCATATCTTCGAACTGGTGAATGTCTTCCGCGCGCGGGTGGTCGATCTGGCGCCCGGATCGCTCATGATCGAAATCACCGGCAGCGAGAGCAAGATCGAAGGTTTGCTCCAGGTACTCAACGAAAACGAAGACCGGGTACTTGAAATTTCCCGCACGGGCCGCATGGTGATGCGCCGCGGACACCATACCAGCCGTGTGCTCGAGGCGCTGGGCGACGTTGAGTCACAAAACGGCACGGCAAGCCTGCCAACAGGTGAGGCTCTGCCAGAGGAAGAGGAGACTGGCGACTACACCAAGGATAGCGGTCTTCCCCATCAAGAAACGTAAAACAAATCACGTAACTACGTCTGCACACAAAGGAAAGGTTAATGACTAAGACTTATCACGACCACGATGCCGATCTCTCCCTGATCCAGGACAAGAAAGTGGCCATCGTCGGCTATGGATCCCAGGGCCATGCCCACTCGCTCAATCTCAAAGACTCTGGCGTGGACGTGCGCGTCGGCCTGCCGGCAACCAGCCGTTCCATCAAGAAGGCCAAGAGCGCCGGGCTGGAGGTCCTCTCAGTAGCCGACGCCGCCAAGTGGGCCGACGTCATCATGATCCTGGCCCCGGATACTTCTCAGGCCGCCATTTACCACGAACACATCGCTCCTCACATGGGCAAGGGGAAGACGCTGATGTTCGCGCACGGCTTCAACATTCGTTACGGCACCATTGTTCCGACGAAGGAGATTGACGTGAGCATGGTGGCCCCCAAGGCACCGGGGCACCGGGTGCGCGAAGTATTTACGGAAGGTGGCGGCGTTCCAGCGCTTATCGCGGTGCAACAGGACGCCTCCGGCCGTGCCCACGCCCTGGCGCTCTCCTATGCCAAGGCGATCGGGAGCACGCGCGCCGGGGTCATCGAGACCACCTTTACGGAAGAAACCGAAACCGATCTGTTTGGCGAGCAGACTGTGTTGTGCGGAGGGGTCAGCGCGTTAGTGAAGGCCGGATTTGAAACCCTGGTGAACGCGGGTTACCAGCCAGAGGTGGCCTACTTCGAGTGTCTGCACGAGCTGAAACTGATTGTCGACCTTATGTATCGCGGTGGTCTCGCTTACATGCGCTACTCCATTTCCGACACTGCGGAGTACGGCGACTATACCGCAGGGCCGCGCCTGGTTACGGATGCCACGCGCGCGGAAATGAAGAAAATACTGGCCGAGATCCAGGACGGGACCTTTGCCAAAAATTGGATCCAGGAGAATGAGACGGGGCGCAAGCAATTTGACCAGATGCGCAGCAAAGAAGCCGCGCACCCGATCGAGGCAGTGGGCAGCAAACTGCGGGCGGCCATGCCTTTCCTGGACCCGGTAACGGTCACGGTGGATAGTCCTGGCGCGGCACCACGCCTGGCTGAGCCAGTCGGCGCTTAGAGAAATGGCGTGCGCTCGGCCTGGACCGTCAGCTGAAATGGAAGGCACGGCTGACAGCCGTGCTCAACTTAGTCGCCCGACCGGAGAAGATTCCTGGGTCTAAGGGTACACTCGTGCTCTATTTTCCCGATGGGTACCCGTACATTCTCATGCAGAGCTGAAGATGGCTTTAGCGCTATGTCATGGTCTTTCGAAAATGTACCTCAGGGTCTGAAGCCCTCGCTTACTCATGCGCGATTTTTCCGCAACCTCTGAAGTCGTGCCCTTCATTCAGAGAGCATTGCTGAACTTGGGCTTTAGACGAATCTTGTCTCAGACTTTAGCTCCCTGCAGTGGCATCGCAATAAAGCTTTTCGTTTCATTGCAAATCGGTTATGTACGGCCTGAAGGCCGTGCCGCTTCACCGGGAGAGGGGACAGGACCAGGGTGATTACATCCTGCACTTTTGCGTTTTTAACGCACCCCTCGCGCATTTTTTCGAGTCTACTCAGCATGCACCTCCCGCCGGCTTTGCGTTTCTCCGTGTTCGCTTTGCTATCGAGCATTTCGTTGCCTGCGATGACTGGGCAAGTCCCAAAGGAGCAACCCAGTGCAGGGTGTCCAGCACAGCCGAACACCCTGCGGGCTATGCGCGGCTGCTACCGCCCGCTACTGGTCTTCGCTCCCGCACTGGACCAGCCGCAGCTGGTGGAGGAGTTCAATCAGCTTAAGGTTCACACGACCGAACTTAAGATCCGCAATCTGCTGTACGTCCCCATCGTGCCCGAGGGGCATAACCAGCCCATCCCAGGCTCCAAGGTTCCTACAGCCAGGCTCAGCGAAGACGAGCTGGCTGCCATGCGTCACCGCTTTAAAGTCGAGCCTGCTGAATTCCTGGTGATCCTCATCGGGAAGGATGGCGCAGAAAAGCTAAGCAGCAAAACCCCGA
This sequence comes from uncultured Acidobacteriaceae bacterium, assembly GCA_963838445.1. GTDB lineage: Bacteria > Acidobacteriota > Terriglobia > Terriglobales > Acidobacteriaceae > PALSA-350. The sequence continues at coordinate 143,468 of CAWIRT010000040.1, read as the reverse complement.
TACCGGTGGACGAGCTGGAGCGAGTGATTGACTCGATGTCCATGCGCAAGAGCGAAAAGCAACCGGAACCGCCAGGCCTGGAATAGATTCAACTGTTCGCACAACCGTAAATGCCGCCGGCGTGGCGGTCACGCCATCTGAGGATAATCCGATGTTGCACCCGTAGAGCATCGACTAACATCAAAACAACACCGCGAGGTGCCATGACGACCCAAGCTACGATCACTGGTTTTACCTCGGCCCCACCTCCGTACCGGGCCCCCCACGACCCGGCGCGGGTTCCCGAACTCATCGAGGCGCTTAAGAAAGTGCTCCCGCTCCACGATCTGGAAGAGGCGGAGTACGAGTGGCTGGCCACCCACGGCACCGAAGTTTTTGCAGAAACGGGCGCGGTTGTCTTCCGCGAAGGCGAACCGGCCTCCAAAATGACCATCCTGCTCAAAGGCGAGATTTATGTGCGCCGGGAGCATAGTGGACCCGGTTTTCTTTTTATCGGCCGCTCCGGACTGATTACAGGCCTGCTTCCCTTCTCCCGTATGAAGGCTTATGGCGGCCTGGGCTACACCTCCGCCCCAACCTGGATGCTGGAATACGACCGATCCCTCTTTTCAGAGATGATCAAAGCGATTCCCTCGCTTACCGAACGGCTGGTGGGCATTCTTCTCGATCGCGTTCGCGAAGTAACGCGCATGGAGCAGCAGTCAGAAAAGCTGAATGCGTTGGGTAAACTGGCGGGCAATCTGGCCCATGAACTGAACAATCCGGCGTCGGCAGCGCAGCGCTCGGCCGCCGGCGTTCTGGAGGAATTGCGTGTTTACGGACACGAACGCTTCAATCTAGGGCGGCTGTGTCTGGACGCCGCGAAAACCGAAAAGGTCGTGGCCTGGGAAGACCAGGTTCGCGCCGAGGCCAAGCGGCAGGGCAAGCCGGCCGAAACCGAGCAGACCCGTCGCGAAGACGAGATTGTCAGTTGGCTTCACCGGCACGACATACAAGAGTCATGGCACATTGCTCCCGAGCTAGCCGAGTTTGGCGTAGTGCCCGATCAGTTGGAACCGCTCACCGGCTATCTGGATCCGGGGGCCATTGCTGTGGTGCTCTCCCAGTTCACTTCGTCCCTGCGGACGGAAAGAATCGCCGAGGCGATGCTTGACTCCACGGCCCGCATATTCGATCTGATCCGCGCCATCAAGGATTACTCCTACATGGACCAGATGCCCATCCAGGAGGTCGATGTTCCCCAGAGTTTGGAAAATACTCTGGCCATGGTTGCCTCTCGCTTGGGCAAGGTGGACGTGATCCGTGACTACGAACCCAACCTTCCTAGCGTGAGCGCTTATGGCCGGGAACTCAACCAGGTCTGGACCGCATTGATCGAAAATGCCCTGGATGCGGTTCAAGATGAGGGCGAGATCAGGCTTATAGTCCGCACGGCCGGGGACATGCTGCTGATCGAGGTTTGGGACAATGGCCCGGGAATTCCAGTCGAGCTGCAGGCGCGCATCTTCGAGCCATTCTTTACGACCAAGGCTCCAGGAAGCGGGCTAGGCCTTGGGCTGGACGCGGTCAGCCGAATCGTTCGCATGCACCGTGGGTTCGTGACCGTTCAGTCTAAAGCCTGGCAGCACGTGCTTTCAGATCCGGCTTCCCCTGCAGCAGGTCCAGGCGTACTGTAGCGCCCGGACTGATGTCCCGGGCTAGTCAAAGGTCCCTGCGGGACTGGAGTTGCGGTTATTGCGGAGAAGCCGCCGTCGAAGCCGCCACGCGCACGATGCCACACTTTGTCTTCTTGCCGTCCGAAATGGTGGCCTCGCCATTTTGGCCGTTGACTTTGAACTGCAGCGGGGAGCCCACCACAAAGTGCGTCGGCTTAAGCGAACTGCCCAGTTTGGTGCGGCAAACGTACTCGTTGGTCGACGTATCGATAACCAGATCGTATTGCTGGTGCTTCTGCTTCTTGCTGGTCCTGCCTACGGTTTGCAGGTCTTTTAGTGTCGCTGTCTGGACCAGGCTGTCGGCCAGAGCAGCGGCGGAGAATTGTGCCGGCCAAACATAGGCCGGATGTTTTGCATAATCTCATAGCTCCTCCTCTGACTCAGGCTCCCACAAGTTTGGCGCCGAAGGCCAGCAGCAATGAGCCCAGAATGATGCGATAGAGCGCAAAGATGACAAAACCGTGACGGCGCACCCATAACAGGAACCACTCCACCACACCCAGGGCCACGGCAAAAGAAACAATAAAGCCAATGCCCAGAACGATCCAGCCATGGGAGGTCATTACCAGGGGGACCATCGCTTCTCCGCCCGGGACCTGCTTGGGATGGATGGTGCGAACAAATTCATATCCCGTCGCCGCGATCATGACCGGGATCGACAAGAGAAAGCTGAACTCGAGGGCCGCAGTCCGCGTCATGCCTACGGCCTGACCTGCGGCAATGGTAGACATGGATCGCGAAACGCCGGGAAAAACAGCAGACGTTACTTCCCAAAGGCCGATCCAGACAGCCTGGAAGAGCGACATTTGCTCCACATCCCTGGTTTTGAGATCACGTCGCACGCTCAAAGCATCCACCACCCACATCACGATGCCTCCGATCAGCAATGCCAGAGCCATCAAACGCAGGCTTTCCAGGTGCTTACCGATTAACTTAACCAGCAACAGCGAGGGAACCGCGGTACAAACGAACGCCACCATCGTAAGTGAAAGGGGGTGGGTGAGTATGGTACGGTCACCATTTTCTCCCTGGGGAAAGCTGCGGAAAAACTCCAGAATCCGCCCTGTGAACAGCAACACCAGCGCGATAATCGCGCCCAGCTGAATCACCACCGTGTACATCTTCCAGTAAGGGCTGGCCAAATCGACGTGGAGCATGGCCTCCACCAGCCTCAGGTGAGCGGTTGAGCTGACGGGCAAAAACTCGGTCAGTCCTTCTACTATGCCCAGTAAGACCGACAGGATGTAATCGTTCAAAGGCCCTCCGGCAACACAACCCTACTGGCGATCGTTGCCGTAGATAGGAATTGATTCCTGCAACTGGTATACCAGACTGGCGGCGCGGGCGGCATAGTCCGATTGGGGATATTTGGTAGCAATGGTACCTGCAATGGTTACGGCTCTCGCCTTGGCCTCGCCGGCTTTTTTGTCGTCTCCATTGGCGCTGTAGATGTCGCTCAGCGCGCCCTGACGGTAGACGGCGTTGTAAAGCGACTCGGGGGCGCGGGGCGAATCAGGGTGCTCCTGCGCGTATTTTTCATACATCTCAGCTTCCTTCTCCGGGCATTTGGTGGAGCCCTGCCAATCGCCACAGACCTTGTTGTCCAGCATGTCCCAATCGGCCAAGTCGGCCCATTTGGACCGGGGGTAGGTTTTTCTGAGTTTGCGCAACTCCTCATCATCGATCTGCTCCCGCATGTAGGCGTCTTTTTCATGGGCTGAAGGCAGCGAGAACACATCGGCCTTTTGCAGTTGCCAGCGTATATCGGCTGAGCGCCAGGCGGCTTCGGGGGCCAGCGGTGACTGAGGGAAGAAATCAGCCATGCGTTGGTACAGCAGCCGCGCTGCCTGGGCCACGCTCTGGGGAGCGCGCGGCAGCATGGCATCTTTCTCCTGGCTTGCAGCAGCGCCAAACAGAATCAGGTCGCCCTTGGGTGTCTCCGCGCTGACGACGCCGGCGGCCGGCATCCATCCGGACACGGGAATGCTGCCGCTTCGTGGCCGAATACTGGCGCATCCTGCGATTTGGAGGTTTCTTCGTCAGTATTGGCAAAGACTCGCAACCAGGGGCCATTTTTCTCCACAATCACCATCTCTCTGCCGGGTGAGATCTCCGCCAGGCGAGAGGAGGAGTTGTCTGGCGCCACGTAAAGGTTGGTATTGCGGATGACGGTCGCCTTGGGACCATTGCTGGGAGCTGGAGGTTTGGGCCCCGCAATCGCCTGGGCCGCGCATACGACTAGGGCAGAAAGAGCAATGAATCCGGTGCGCATAGTCCTTAGACGGTTCCACCCCTAGAATACGCTGACGTGAAAAGGGACAGCGGGTCGCTCCACTACACTTCCACGGCTCGAGTAGGCCTGTGGCCCATAAGCGCTAATTTTTTTTTTTTTTTTTTTTTTTTATTATATAATATATCGTCATCCTGAGAGGCTGTGACTTTTACGATCTTCTCGTGTTTTTTGCATCTGACCGGATGTTGTTCAATCCCCTCCGAAGAGTCGTCATCCTGAGAGCCTGTGACTTAATTCAGTTTTTTGAGGCAAAGAGGATAAAGGCATATTTTTCAGTGCCCGGACTGCTAAGCGGCCATCAGGGCGAGGTACAGTGTCACAGGGTACAGCTTGCCATGTAGTGTCAAATCCTCTCCGTTGTGCCCGGTTTTGCTCTGCGTTGGCTCTGCAGCCGGGTTTTAGCTCAGCAACGCTTTGCTGAAGTGCATCAGGTTGTAAGCCAAGGCGCACCACAGCGTCACGCATTTGATTTTGTTCAGGCTGCGCACCGTGAACGGCGCCAGCCCACGATAGGTTCGTAAGTCAGCATTCACCGTTTCGCTGGTGGCTGCTCTTTGTTTGTAGATTTCTTGCCCCTCTTTGCTGGCCATGCGTCGCTTCCATGCTTATATCACTTCGGAGTCGCTCGGCTTGGGTTCCAACTCTCCCACCCGGTTCAGTGGATTCCTTGCCGGCTTGGAGGGCACGAACAACTCTACCCCTTGCTGGTGCGCCTGCACGATATCCTCTGTTCGCAAATAGCCGCCGTCCACCAAGTGTTGCTCCACCTTGCCCCCAGTGCGTTGTTCCACTTGCTGGCGTATCGGTTCACTCAACCCCGCCGAATCGGAACCCTCGTTGCTGACTTCCACCCCCAAAATGGCACGGCTTTGTGTATCGGTGGCCAACTGCACGTTGACCCCAGGCTGTAACCGCCGTTGGCCATCTTCATCACCCGCGTGGCCGCATCGGTGGTGCTTACCCGCGGCTGCTTGGCCCGGATCTGATCTCCGCACTTGCCTTGGCCAGCCCTCTGGGCCGCTTCCGCCTGCTTCTGCTTCAGCTCCGGCAACTGCGCAATGGCCTGCTCTAAGCGCTGCTGCCGCGACTCCGCCGCTCGCTTACGCGCCGCCTTCTGACGCGCCGTCACAGCCCCCGACGCTGCAGGAGAGTCCAGCTGCTTACGCAACTCCATCACTTGCTGCCGGCTTGCTCCAACAGCTGCTGCAAACGCTCTTCCCGACGAAAACTGCTGCTGCCCGCGCTCACACGCACCCGAACTCCATCTTGGCTGATTCGGCTCACTCGCACTAGCTTCTTGTCCACCAACGTCACTATCACCTGCGTAAACAGCTCGTCCAATGCGTCGGCGTGATCGATGCGAAAGTCGGAAAGCAAACGATGATTCACTGTCACTCCGCCGCACAACCAGCGGAATGGCGCGCTCTCTGTGCAGCGACGCGCTAACTCTCGCGCAGATCCAATCCCTCGCGTACACCCATACAGCCATAAACCCACCAGCAAACGCGGATCGGTCGCATCACGTCCCGCTTGCCCCTCTGGGCACGAATCGGCTCGCAAAAACCACTCACCTCCAGCTTTTCCACTACCGCCATCACCGTGCGCACCGGATGAAGCGCTCTCACCAGATCATCAATGCAATGCGGTTCCATCGACAGCTGAAGACGTTCTGCCTTGCGCAGACGCACCGCTCTCTTCTCCTGAACACCTGCTTCTCCACTGTTGCCCATATCTCTTCATACAACTTCATCCCCACAACCAATCAATTTTGTTCAGGGAATGTCCAAAATGTCACAGCCTCTGAGCGGAGCGCTTCACAGGTTTATCGCGTGACACCACGCTTTATGGCGTGGAGTCGAAGGACCCCGAGGATGCTTGTTAACACACGCTCTTCAGAGCTTTCCGGCCACCAAAACCATGAAAGAAATCAAAAAGTCATAACCTCGCGGGATGACAAAGGAAAGGGCGATGGTTCCATAGAGAGTGGTTGCTGGACCAACACATTTTTCATCACCTTGGGCCCGCAGGCCAATGAGCACTCTGTCGAAAAACATTTCCAGGAAAGGTCCGCAGAACCGCAGATCCCTCCGCTACGCTACCCCGGATTTCCTGTTGAGGTTGGTGGCGCTGATGAGTTTCATGCGGCTTTCCTTAATGAAAGCCGCACACTTGGCCCTGTCCGGCGTAGCGAAGCAGGAAATCCGGGTTCGCTTCGGTCGGGATGACAAAGGGGAGGGCAACGGTTCCATAAAAGAGTGGTTGCCGGACCGAGGCGTTTTTCATCACCCTGGGTCGGCTGCAGTCCCATGACTACTCCGGTTTTGCTCTAGACTTCTTCTTCCAGGACGCTGCGCAGGACCGACGGTTCGACATTGCCACCGCTCATGATTGCCACCGTCTCCCGGGCTCTCGGCAATTGCTCCCGGTGGAAGAGCGCCGCCGCCAAGGCAACCGCGCCACTGGGCTCGGGAACGAGCCGGGCGGCAAAGATCATTCGCCGCATGGCCTCGCGAATCTCGGCTTCGGTCACGGTCACGATGTCGTCGACATAAGCTTGCATGTGGGCAAAATTCAGCGCACCCACACTTTGCGTTCTCAACCCATCCGCCGCAGTGCGGCTGGTCTGGTCGCCAGTGAAAGCCACGATGCTACCCGCCCTTGAAACTCTGCGCCGCATCCGAGGCAAGTTCCGGCTCGACCCCGATCACCCGCACTCCGGGCCGAGTCAGCTTCACGGCAGCCGCGACTCCGCTGAGCAAGCCGCCTCCGCCCACCGGTGCCAACACCAGCTCTACCTCCGGCCGATCGGCAACAATCTCCAAACCGCAGCTTCCCTGCCCGGCAATTATGTCGCGATCGTCGTAGGGTGGAATGACGACATACCCGAATTCGGCGGCAAGCTCTTCTGCCTTAGCCTTGCGCTCCGCGCTGGCGGGGCCAACGGTGACGATCTCCGCCCCCAGCGCCTGGGTGGCTCTCACTTTCACCAGCGGCGCGTTCGACGGCATCACGATGACCGCTTTCGTGCCCAGCGCTCGCGCCGCGTAGGCTACTCCCTGAGCGTGGTTGCCGCTGGAATAGGTGATCACGCCGCAAGCGCGTTCCCGGGCAGACAATTGGACAATCTTATTGAAGGCGCCGCGTAGCTTGAAACTGCCGATGGGCTGCAGCCCTTCAGCCTTGACCCAAAGCGCTGCGTCCCCCATGCGGACCAGCGGCGTGTGCACGGCGACACCGCGAAGCCGCTCCTGGGCTGCACGCAGCTCGGGCAGCGTGACCAACACTTAGATTTCCAGAATAATCGGCATGATCATGGGCCGGCGCGAAGTGTTCTTTTGGATATAGCGCTTGAGATCGAGACGGATCTTCTCTTTCATCACCCCGTAGTCGGCCTTCTCTTCGGCCGAGGACGCATTCCAGCGTACGGTTGACAATCTCCTGCGCCTGATCGCTGAGCGCGATCTCGCCGGTCACAAAGCCGCGGGTCACTACTTCGGGCGCGCGCTCCACCTTGCCGGTGCGCTTGTTGATGGTGATGATGGCCAGCACGATGCCATCCTCACTGAGGTGCTTGCGGTCCCGGATCACCAGGTCTTCGACCACATCGGTGGTGGAACCAGCATCGATGCAAACCCGGCCGGTAGTGACTTTGCCTGCTTTCACTGCGGAGTTTGCGTCCACTTCAAGAATGTCGCCATCTTCGAGCAGCAGCGCCTGCTGCACCACGCCGGTATTCTTTGCCAACTGCACGTGCTTCTGCAGATGACGGTAATCCCCATGGACGGGGATAAAGAATTTCGGCCGCAGCAGGTTGATCATCAACCGCATCTCTTCCTGGCTGCCGTGCCCGCTCACGTGGATCAGTCCGGATTCGCCATCGTCGTAGATCACGTTGGCCTCGCGCCGGCATAAGGTGATCGATCACGCGGTAAATGCTCTTCTCGTTGCCGGGAATAACGCGGGAACTCAACACCACCGTGTCGCCGCGTTCGACGCGGGCATGTTTATGATTGTCGACCGCCGCCCGGGAAAGAGCCGACATGGGCTCGCCCTTGCGTGCCGCTGATCAGAATCATGACTTCAGAAGCTTGATAGTCGCGGATCTGCCCGGGATGAATCATTAACCCGCCGGGCAAAGTGAGATAGCCGAGATCCTGCGCGATCTCTGAGGATTCCACCATCGACCGGCCCACGATGGCCACTTTGCGGCGATGCGTCTGCGCCAACTCGAGAGCGATTCGAATGCGGTAAATGGAGGAGGAGAAACAGCTGAAGAACAGCTTCTGTTTGGTGCGCGAGAAGACCTCGTCCAAGCGCGGCTTCACCGCCCACTCGCTGGGAGTGTATCCGGCGCGATCGACGTTGGTCGAGTCCTGCAGCAGAGCCAGCACGCCGCGCTTTCCGTACTCCGCGAAGCCATGCAGGTCGAAGGGCTTGCCGTCCGGGGGCGAGAGGTCGATTTTGAAATCGCCGGTGTGCACGATTACGCCGACCGGAGTCTCGATCGCCAGGGCGACACAGTCCACCAGGCTGTGGGTGACGCGAATGGGCTCGACGGTGAAGGCGCCGAGGTGAAACTTCTGCCGGGGAGTAATCTCGATCAGCTCCGCGGTGTCGAGCAGCTTGTGCTCTTCCAGCTTGCCTTCCACGTAGGCCAGGGTGAACTCGGTCGCATAGACCGGCACCTTCAGTTCGCTCAGGATCCACGGCAGCCCACCGATGTGATCCTCGTGGCCATGGGTCAGGATGATGGCTCGAACATGCTGGCGGTTTTCGACGAGGTAGGTAATATCGGGGACAACAATGTCGACGCCCAACAATTCGGTCTCGGGAAACATGAGACCAGCATCGATGACGATGATGTCGTCCGCCCAGCGGAGCGCCAGGCAGTTCATTCCGAATTCGCCCAGCCCGCCCAGGGGGATGACTTGTAACTTACCTGAAGACATTAAAGTCTAATGCTACCACGCAGGAGCATCCAGACTTCAGCGGAGGAGTCCTCGAGGGTGGAGCTCAGATCGGTCTTGTCATCGCGATACTTAACGATTACCGGCGTGTACAGGCTCAAACCCCAGGCCGGCTGTGCACCGCGCTTCAACTCTCTCGCCCCCGGCACCACGACTGCCCCTTCGGGAATGATCAGTGGTTGATCCCGGATGCCCTGAGTACTTCGCCGCGCACGATATCGTAAACCGGCGTTCCCCGGGTCAGGATCGTGCCCGCAGCCAGGACCGCGCGCCGCCGCACCAGCGTGCCCTCGTAGACCCCTGTGTTGCCGCCAATCAGGACATCGTCTTCAATAATCACTGGCGTGGCGTTGACCGGCTCCAGCACGCCGCCGATCTGCGCTGCGGCACTCAAGTGCACCCGCTTGCCGATCTGGGCACAGCTGCCTACCAGCGCGTGGGAATCGACCATCGTGCCTTCGTCCACGTAGGCGCCGGCGTTCACATACATGGGCGGCATGCACACCACGCCGCGGGCGAGGAACGCGCCTTCACGGATCGCAGACCCGCCCGGCACCACGCGCACTGCTTGCTCCAGCCCGAATCGGCGTGACAGGATAAGTGCTCTTGTCCACGAAAGAGAATTCGTCGCCGCCCATCTGCACCAGCGTGCCCAGCCGGAAGCCCAGTAGAATGCCCTGCTTGACCCAGGCGTTGACCCGCCAGCCCAAAGGGGTTGCGGGATCCGGCTCGGCGGCCCGCACCTGGCCGGCGCTGAGCGCGGCGCGCAATTCGAGGAAGGCATCCATCGCTCCCCGGTCGCCGCGGCGTCGGCTCCCGCGGAAAAATATCGTTCTATATCGGCCTGCAGTGTCGTGGTTTCGATCGTCATCCCTCTGTCCTGAACAAAGTCTTTCCTAACGGAGAGTGCTCAGCATTTACGATCAGCAGACCTAATTCTTCAGCCAGGGCCTTCAGTTTTTCCCGGGTTGCCGAAGTCACGGGCACGATGGGCAAGCGATAGTTTTCCTGCAGGCGACCCATCATGGCCATCACGCACTTGACTGGTCCTGGACTCGACTCCCAAAAATTTGCCGTGATCAGCGGAAAGTACCGCCGGTTGAGAGCACGAGCAGTCGTCCAATCGCCCTGCAACGCCGCCGCAACCATGCGCGCCATCTGTCGCGGAATTTCATTGGACGCGACCGACACCAGCCCTGCTCCGCCCAGGGCAATCACGGGGAGCGCCATCAGGTCGTCGCCGGCCAGAACGGCAAAACTCGACGGCAGCGATGAATCAGCTCGGCGATCTGCTGCAGATTACCGCTCGATTCCTTCACTCCCTGGATATTGGGCACGTCCTCAGCCAGGCGCAAAATTGTTGCCGGTTCGAGATTGGCGCCGGTGCGGCTCGGAATGTTGTAGAGCACCACCGGGCACGGAACCGCCTCGGCAATGGCGCGGAAGTGGCGGTACTGGCCCTCCTGGCCCGGCCTGTTGTAAAACGGGTTCGCGGTGAGCAGACCGCTTACACCTGGCACGGACGCGGCTTCGCCTGCGCGGGCGACCGCCTCGAGGGTGGAATTGTGGGTGCAACCCGCCAGGACCGGCACCCGGCCGGCCGCGGCTTGGCCACGATGCCGATTACCCGCAGCCATTCCTCATGGATCAGAGTAGGTGTTTCGGCAGTCGTCCCGCATGCAACCAGGAAACGAATGCCGCTTTCGATCTGCCATTCCACCAGCTTGCTGAGCGTTTCCTCATCAAGGCTGCCATCGCTGCGAAAGGGAGTCACCAGTGCTGTGCCACAGCCGCTGAGGGTCATAACAAATGGAGTCTACTACCCAAGTTGGGGATAAATCTCCTTGAAGTCGTAGCAACCTGTTTTGCCGCAGAGCCACTCCGCTGCCCGGACCGCGCCCTCGGCAAAACTGCGGCGGGAGATTGCCTCGTGCCGGAACTCAATCACATCGTCACCCAGCCTGGCAGTGATCGTATGCGTGCCCACCGCTTCCCCTTCACGATGCGAAACGATCTGGATCTTAAGCGTCGGATCCACTTCCAGGAGAGCCTGCTTGAGAGCTAGTGCTGTTCCTGAGGGCGCGTCCTTTTTGCTCTGGTGGTGGGTTTCGCTGATGCTGATCTCAAATCCGTGCACCAGGGGCACCAGTTGCCGGGCCAGCTGGTACATCACCTGGACACCGACGGAGAAGTTTGCGCCGTACAGTAGCGCCGCATTTCGCCGTTCACAGATGGCGCGCATCTCGTCCAGCTTGTCATACCATCCAGTGGTGCCCACGACCACGCGCGCCCCATTGGCGAAGCAGGCTCGCATGTTGGGGATGACCGCCTGCGGCGTGGTGAAATCGATGATCGCGTCGAACTGGGCCAGCATCGGAGCGGTGAGAGCCGAGGCATTGGCATTTTCTTCTTCGCCGATCACCCGGACGCTGTGTCCTCGCTGACTGGCAACATCCGCTACCACCTGCCCCGTCTTGCCCCGTCCCAGCACTAAGAAGATCATGGTTACAGATGCACGCTTTCCACTGTTTTTCTTGCGCTTACGTCGAAGATCTCGGGATCCGGATCGACAAAAAAGGCGGCGTGCAAGGATCGCACGGCCTCATCCACATCATCCTCGTCAATCATGAAGCTCATGTTGATTTCCGAGGCGCCCTGCGAAATCATGCGCACGTTGATGTGACGGACCGCATGAAAAACCTGGGCGGCAATGCCGTTCTGTCCCCGGATATTACCACCCACCATACAAATAAGAGCCTTACGCCCCTCGTAGGTCACATCCGCCAGTTTGCTGAGCTCAGCGGCCAGTTCCGGCAATTGCTCGTTTGAATCGACGGTCAGCGAAACGCTCACCTCCGAAGTTGACACCATGTCCACGGCGCACTTGTGCTTGTCGAAGACTTCGAAGACGGCACGCAGGTATCCGTGCGACATGAGCATGCGGCTGGCCACCAGGTCGACGATGGTCAGCCGCCGCTTGGCCGCGATGGACTTGAACGGGCTACGGCAATGGGTCGCGAGCGCAGTGATGCGGGTGCCTTCATTGTCCGCATTGCGTGAATTCAGTACCAGTACCGGAATGTTCTTCTGCACCGCGGGCAGAATGGTCGCAGGGTGAAGAACCTTGGCTCCAAAATACGCCAGCTCCGCAGCCTCTTCGAAGCTGATGGTCTTGACGCGCAATGCATCCGGGCAGACCCTGGGATCGGCGGTCATAATGCCGTTCACGTCGGTCCAAATCTCGATCGATTCGGCATCCATGCCCCCACCGATCAAGGCGGCGGTATAGTCCGATCCGCCACGCCCCAGGGTGGTGGTTACGCCCTCGACCGTGGAACCGATAAAGCCGCCCATGACCGGCACCCGCCCGGCATCGACCAGTGGCTGCAGATGCTGGGCACACCGGGCCTCAATCAAGGCGCTATTGGGAGTCGCTTTGCCGTACTGGGCGTCGGTCACAATACAGGTTCGCGCGTCAACGTGAACTGCCGGAATGCCCTGATCGCAGAATGCTTCGGCCACCAGGCGGCTGGAGAGGCGCTCGCCAAAGCTCACCACCAGGTCGTTGGTCCTGGGGGTCAGTTCGCCAACCGCGGAAAGCCCGCGCAAAATCTCGTCGATGGACTCGAATTCCTGCTGAATCCAGTTCTGCAGTTCGGCCTTGCGGTGTTCGGGAAGCAATATAGCTGAAGTGTCGCAATGACGGTTACGCAGACGCGAGCTTATGGCCAACGCGCCGTTCCGGTCTCCACGCCCTGCGGCCTTGGCCGCAGCCAGCAGCTGGTCGGTGACTTTGGCCATGGCACTGACCACGACCACCGGTTGTTGGCCCCGCGCCAGACGCCCCTGGACAATTTTGGCGGTGCGGTTGATCGCCGCGTCATCTTCAACCGAAGTGCCGCCAAACTTCATCACTACCGGCTTCATGCGGGAACAGCCACGTGATCGCGATTGGCAGCCGGTGCAAGCTTGCCCTGCGCGGCCAGGAACTCACCATTCAATACCGCTGCACCAGCTCCCCCGCGGATTGTATTGTGCGAGAGAACCGTGAACTTCCAGTCAAACAGCGAGCATGGGCGCAGGCGGCCGACCGTAGCGGACATGCCCTTGCCGCGCATGCGGTCCAACCGCGGCTGCGGCCGGTCTTCTGCAGCACTCCATTCGACTGGCTGGTCAGGCGCGGTGGGCAGCGCGTAGCCGGCCAATGGCGCAAAATCGCTCCAGGCGGCGAGGATCTCCTCTCGCGTCGCCGGGGTCTTCAGCTTGATGCTGACACTCTCGGTGTGACCGTCTTCGACCGCAACCCGGTTGCAGTGGGCACTCACCCGGGCGTTCAACGCATCTACCCTGGTCCCGTTCAACTTGCCCAGCAGCTTCAGCGTCTCCGCCTCAAGCTTCTCTTCTTCGCCCTTGATGTAAGGAACGACATTGCCGAGGATATCGAGCGAAGGAACGCCCGGATAACCTGCGCCGCTGACGGCCTGCATGGTGCTTACAAAGACGCTCTCGAGGCCAAAGCGGTCGGCCAACGGCTTGAGAGCCAAAACCAGGCCGATGGCGCTGCAGTTGGGGTTGGTCACGATGTAGCCACCGGATTGCTTGCGCCAGCTCTGGGTCTCAAGCAGGTTCAAGTGCTCCGGGTTGACTTCGGGAATGACCAGCGGAACATCTGCCTGCATGCGAAAGGCGCTGGAATTCGAGATCACAGCGCAACCGGCTGCGGCAAATTTCGGCTCCAGTTCGCGGGCGATGTCGGTGTCGAGCGCGGCAAAAATCACCCCGGGCGCACCCTCAGGAGAGGCCGGCGAAACTGTCATTTCGGCGATCCGGGTAGGGAGCGGCGTCTCCAGCTTCCATTTCATCGCTTCGCCGTAAGTTTTGCCGCAGGATCTGTCGCTGGCCGCAAGCCAGACGATTTCGAACCATGGATGCTGCTCGAGCAGCTGGATGAAGCGCTGACCTATAACTCCGGTGGCGCCAAGAATGCCAATCTTGTGTCGTTTCTGCATTGTTTTGAAAATATTCTGGTTAATTTTAGACTATTCCTCACCCTTGCGGGCCGCCGGCAGCATCTGCCCGGTCAATGCCGAAGGATACGGGCCCAACGACTTTGGGTAACCTCGGCTCAAGGACTCTGGGTACAAACGATAGGGGGTACCCCGTTTTTTACTCTCCAGGGCTACAGCGCCGCGAGGACAGCGCCGGTAAACGCCTTGGTGCCACTGGTTCCGCCCACATCGCGGGTCAGCGTTTTCTTCTCGATGTAAACCTTCTCCAGCGCCGACTTGCACCCGGTCGGCGGTGCCGGTTTCCCCGATATAACGCAGCATTAGAATGGCGGACTGGAGCAGCGCCGTAGGGTTGGCAATGTCCTTACCCGCAATGTCAGGCGCCGAGCCGTGCACGGCTTCGAAGATGGCGCACCCGGTACCTAAATTAGCACCCGGGACCAGGCCCAGGCCGCCCACGAAGGCAGCGCACAGGTCACTGACAATATCGCCGTACAGGTTCTCGGTGAGCAGGGTGTCGTATTGATATGGGTTCATTACCAACTGCATGCAGGTGTTGTCGACGATGTGCTCGCCGTAGGTGATCTCGGGATAGCCCTTCGCTACCTCGCGCGCGCAGCGCAGGAATAGGCCATCGGACATTTTCATGATGTTTGCTTTATGGATGGCGTGGATCTTGCGGCGCTTGAACTTGCGCGCATATTCAAAGGCAAATTTCGAGATGCGGGTGGAGGCCTTTTCGGTGACGATCTTCAGCGACTCCACGACTCCGGGCACCACTTCATGCTCCAGCCCCACGTACTCGCCTTCCGTGTTCTCGCGCACGATGATCAGATCCACGCCCGGGTAGCGGGTATCCATTCCGGGCAGGTTCTTGATCGGCCGAAAGTTGGCAAATAGTTCGAACTTCTTGCGCAGGTGCACGTTGATGGACGCGAAGCCGCCGGCGATCGGCGTGGCTACCGGCCCTTTCAACGCCAGGTGATTTCGCTCGATGGAGTGGTACACATCCTGGGGAATGTACTCGCTGATATTTCTCATAGGCGTTGGCGCCGACCAGGAACGGTTCCCAGGCGAACTTGGCGCCGCTACCCTCGATGGCCGCTTCGAGAATGCGCACCACGGCATCGGTCACCTCCGGCCCTATGCCGTCGCCGGCGAGCAGGGTGACGGTGTGTGTTCTCTCCTGTGAGCTTGCTGCCATTCTCTCTCCTCGGCGCTTATCGCTTGCCGGTTTTGGATGCTTCCCTGGTGTTGAGCAACTGTTCCAGCTCTTCCTTGAACTCGCGTACGTCTTTGAAATCCCGGTAAACGCTGGCGAAACGAATGTAGGCGACCTTATCGATCGTCCGTAGATGGTTCATGATCAGCTCGCCGATTTGATTGGTGGTTCGTTCGCGTTCCGGAGAATCCACCAGAAAGGCCTCCGTCTCATCCACGATGGCCTCCAGCTTGGCGGCAGAAACAGGGCGTTTTTCGCAAGCCCGGAGCAAACCGCTGAGCACTTTTTGGCGCTCAAATTTTTCCCGGCGGCCGTCTTTTTTCACCACCATGTAGGGGATTTCGTCGATGCGCTCATACGTAGTGAAGCGCTTGTTGCAACCCTCGCATTCGCGACGGCGGCGGATCGAGTCCGCTTCTTTGCTTTCGCGCGAATCCACCACTCGATCCTGCGCGAAACCGCAATATGGGCATTTCATCAGTAGCTAAATTCTAGCAGTCGCAACCGAAAGCGCAGCAAACGCCGGGTGCCCCATATCTCGACGAAGGGCACGGCTTCAGCCGTGTAGAAGGACACTAGGACTGCGGTGATGAACGAAGGGCACGGCTTCAGCCGTGCCACATCGCACTCCCTTTCATGAGGGCTTCAGAGTGTACGTAGAACCGAGATTTCTGGATTTAGTCCCTAAGGGACGGAACTTAGCAGAGGAGCTAGTCCTCGGTTGGAAGAGCAGTACCCGCAGGGACGGCTAAAATCGGCATTCCGCCTCGGGATGACGATATAACCAGGACTAGCGTCCTGGGCTAAGTTCAGCCGTCCCTTCGGGACTAAATCAGAAATCCCGAGTTCTCATACACCCATTTAAAGCACCTACGTCCAATGTTGTCGGGATGACACGCACAGAGTCCGGTACGCCTGAAAGTCTGCATCGCCCTGGGTAAGCCCATGGCTCTGGCCAGCCGCACGGCTTGAAGCTGTTGCCCACCTCGACCTTCTGAGTGTGCCACTAGATCGATGCAGTCAAGCGCTACGCTTCGCTGACCGCCGGTTGCTCCGCGTCGTCATGACCGAACTCTTCCGCTTGTTCGGATACCTTCTTGAGCGAAACATGCTCCACTCGGGCCCAGATCAAGCCCACAGGTATGACACACATGAAGGTCACGATCAGCAGCATGGTGCCGCAGGCAAGGGCGGGCTCAAACTGCACGTGAAATACTTTCTGCATCACGCCGGTGGTAACGCCAATCTGGGTAAACCATCCGATCACCGGCAGTTGGACCACCGATCCAACCATGCTCGCGGCCATCAGCACCAGGCAGCGAGCCAGAGTCATCGCCGACAACTCCGGCGAGAGCACGAACGCCCGGGTAGTTTCAAGATAAGCCGCGGTGATAAAGCCCCACATGAGGAGCGAAAGACCGAGAGAGCGGAAGAAGTCACCCAGGGTAGCAATGGAATCGAGACCGTCGCGAAAGGCACGAATCCTGGTTCCCGCCGATGCGCCAAGCGCTGGAGAGACAGAGCCCAGGGTCCTTTCCGCGAAGCCGGCGATGGCTTTGCCCGAAGCACGAACGCTGATGGCGAAGATCGCCAGGGCAATGGTCACTGCCAGGCCGCCTAAGGCTGCGTGTTGTAAGGCCTCGTGATGGGGCAGGGTCGCGCGATCCGGCGCCAGCAACAAAGCACTCGAAAAGATCAACGCCATTGCGCCCAGATCGAACATCCGCTCCACCGTGTAAACCGCGATCTGTGAACTCAAAGGCAGCTTGGTTCGCCGCGAGACCAGATAAGGACGGACCAGATCCGCGAGACGGCCGAACAGAGCCACGGCGGTGAAACCAATCACCTGCGACCCCAGCAGAGAAAATGAGCTGACCTTCTTCTGCGGCTTAATCAAGACCGCCCAGCGCGCCGCGCGCAGCCAGTAGCAGAACACTACCATGGCCATGCCGAAAACGATGCGCCGCCAATCCACATGCTGCAATTGATCGCGAAAAACCTTCCACTGAAAGTGGACCCGCGTGTGGACCAGCCACACCAGCGCCCCCAGGAGAATCGCTCCCACGAGGTACATGATCCAGGAATGCTTTTTCACGTGCGGCTCCAAAAATGCGACGCGCTGGGTTGAGAAGCTCATCGGCTGGGCGGCATGGAGGAGAGAGCGGCGGTGCCGGCCGGGTGCAACCTCTCCCACTGCTTTCTGCGGTTAAACTCGCGAATCACCCGTGCCACATAAACCCGGGTTTCGCGGTAAGGCGGCACACCGTGGTATTTATCCACCGCAGCCGGCCCGGCGTTATAGGCAGCCAGCGCCAGGGCCAGATGATCGTGATACCTCAGCAGCAGAGCGTCAAGATAGGCCGTACCGCCATTAATGTTCTCGTCCGCGTGGAAGCTGTCGGTCACGCCTAATTGTGCCGCGGTTCCGGGCATCAACTGCATCAGGCCCTGGGCTCCGGTCCGGCTCACTGCGAGGATATTGCCGCCGCTTTCTGCCCGCACCACACTCGCCAGCAGATCTACGTCCAGGTTATGGTTCGCCCCGGCCTGGGCAATCAACTGGTGCACATCGGCGTTGGTGAGCTTCGGCTGCGGCTGCCGATTTGGGAACAGCCGCCGGAGGCGGATCGGGAACCGTGTCCACCGAGGCTATCTCCGCCGCATCCACTTCGACGAAATTGCCGCTGTCCCGGCTGGTAAAGAGCCGCACCCTATCTCCAGCCTGCTCGCGGTGATCGCACAGGAGGTTGAAACCATTTTTCAAAGTGATCTCTTCAGCGGCCTGCAGGGCGGGCGCAGTCCCCAGTAATGCGAGGACCCCGAGCCAGCTCGCGAAGATGGACATTTTGCTCATTGGGCAAACTGTACCACGGGGCTGCCGGCTATTACCTCTTCTCCATTACCTTCGATATCTTGCATCGCCGCCTGCCTGGCGCAGTACCTCTTCGACGGCCAGGGCCACGCCGTCCTCATCATTCGACGCGGTAAGTTCCCAACCGCGGCGCCGGGCCAGAGCACGAATCTCGTCGCTCGCATTCGCCATGACCACGGCGCGCCCGGCATATTCCAGCATTTCTAAATCATTAAGGTTGTCGCCGATGGCCATGATCTGCGAGCGTTCCAGGCCGCGAATCTCGGCCAGGCTATCCAGCGCCGCTCCTTTGGAGCACCCAGGAGGCAAAAGGTCGAGGATACTCAGGTTGCGCGCCGCGTACTCGGTCCGGTGCATGGCAATCTGCCCCGCCACGTCGCTCAGCAACAGCTGCTTTTCGGCCGCCACCATTTCCGCGACTGTGCCACAGATCATGCCCTGGATGGGTTCCTCACCCCCGTCGAAAGCTCGCTCGATGGGCTGGACCTCGACCAGGTAGGGCCGATTTGCCTCTACCCACCGGTCGATGCGCGCATGCAACTGTTGCAGGCTTTCAATCACCAGGGCGCCCGCTCCTTCGCGATCAAAAGTGAAGACCATGGTGCCGTGGCCGCGCAACTCGACACAGAGCCGGCGGGCGGTTTCCACGGGCAGAAAGCGGCGATCCAGCAACTCCCCGTCAAAACCGCGGACCACGGCTCCATTCGAGGAAATCATGACCGAGTTCTCGCTCAGACCAACCTGGGCTATCAGGGGCATTGCGTAGGCCTGCCGGCGCCCGGTGGAAATGACGATTTCAATGCCGGCGGCTTCGGCCGCCTGTAGGGCCGCACAGTTCCGGGGGCTGATCCTGGGGCCGGTGGAAGGCATCAGGGTGCCGTCGATATCAATCGCAATTAACTGTATGCTCACCCCTCTATTTTACCTGTTCCTGCTCTCGCCGGCCGGGATGTGTCTCGAAATGGGAACCCCTCAAATATCATAGGTTTATGCCTTCGATTGCCTACCTGGAGTGCTCCCGCTGCCATACCCAAATCTCAGCTGAAACCCCGCAAACCGTTTGCCCTCAGTGTGGTGGGGCGCTCTTTGTCCGTTATGACATGGCCGCCTTACGGCGATCGGCGTCCCGGGACGATATCCAGGCCCGTGCCACCGCCGCCAACACATCCCTGGGAATGTGGCGTTACGCCGGGGTGCTGCCGGCAGTGGACCCGGTCACGCTGGGCGAAGGCTTCACCCCGATGCTGCGCAGCCGCCGTTATCCCAACCTGTTCCTTAAAGAGGAGGCGGCCAACCCCACCGGCACCTTCAAGGCTCGCGGGCTCTCCCTGGCTGTCTCCATGGCGCGCCATTATGGGCTAAAAAAGCTCGCCGTACCCTCGGCCGGCAACGCGGCCGGCGCTCTGGCTGCCTACGCTGCCGCCGCCGGGATCGCGGCCCACATCTTTATGCCCCGCGACGTCCCTCTGGCCAACTATCTGGAAGCCGTGGCTTACGGCGGTAACGTGACTTTGGTGGACGGACTGATTTCCGATTGCGCCCGCATGGTCGCTGAGCGGAAGGATGCGGAGGGCTGGTTTGACATTTCCAGCCTGAAGGAGCCATTTCGCGTGGAGGGCAAAAAAACCATGGGCTATGAGTTGGTGGAACAGTCGGGCTGGCAGTATCCCGATGCCGTCTTTTATCCCACGGGGGGAGGAGTTGGATTGATCGGGATGTGGAAGGCCTTCGAGGAGATGGAAGCCCTGGGTTGGGTAGCGGGAAGGAGGCCGAAGATGATTGCTGTGCAGGCCTCGGGTTGTGCTCCGGTAGCCAAGGCATTCCGTGAGGGCAAGCCTGCCTCGGAGATGTGGCCGAATGCGGCAACCTTCGCTTCCGGCCTGCGTGTCCCCAAGCCTTACGGGGACGCCCTTATCCTCGACATTGTCCGGCAATCGGGAGGTCTTGTACTGGACTTCGACGATCAGCAGATCCTGGCGTCACTGCTTGATTGGGCTCGTCAGGAGGGGGTTTTGCTCTCGCCCGGAGGGAGCAGCAGCCACGGCGGCCTACGATCATCTGCTCGCCGGCGGGTGGCTATCGCCTGAGGACAGGGTGGTAATTTTCAATACCGGATCCGGTCTCAAATACGCGGACGTGATCGCAGACGCGATGCATCTGTCGTTGCCAGCACAAGCCAAGGACGGCCGTGAAGTGGATCATCGTGGAGTTGTTTTGCCGTCGAGGCATCGCGCGGGCGGAATCATTACTCCGCAGTAGACGCGGTCGCATCGAACACTCGGCGGGGCTGAGGTTAAGAGGACCTTCGACTATCGCTTGCCGGTGAAAAGAAGAACACCACCGCCGAGGATAGCAATGACACCAAGAATAGGCGGTAATGGCACCGTGCTGGTTTCTTTTCTCGATGCCTGAATCGGACCCAGGTCAACCACCTTCTTCTCGTGGGTGTAAGTGAATCCACCGTATGCCAGCGCAAGAATACCCAGAACGATCAGCACTATCCCTAAGGCTTTCATTCTTACCTTTCCTGATGCCTAAGGGATGCCGGATTCTCCAGGCGAGTTGTTCTGGAGCTCAAGCGAGCGACGAAAGGCGCGGAGCGAGCGAGCTGATGTGCTTGATCGTGACTGAGTTGCCTTCGGTGTAATAGAACGCAATGGCGATCAAAAGGAGCACAGCCAGCAGCGCAATCACCACAACAACGTGGCGTAGCATCTCTTTCTTCTGCCTCTGGGCCTCGGTCGGCTTGAGCACCACGGCGCACCTGATGGGCTCGCCCACATCGGCATGATGCCCGTGTTTTACATCTGCCATCATCGGAACCTGCATTGGGCGCCCTCCTTTCCAACTACTACTGTAATAGACGGACGCAGCCGCCCAGAGGTTGTGTAGGCTCCTGGAAGCGAAGGTTCCGTTGGAGTAACGTCGCAAACGGTAACTCGATGATTGCTCTAGAATAGAAGGGTGAAGCAAGAGTTAACAGAAGTAGTGCCGTCAGGCACAGCCGGTGTTGCCGGCGCGGTGCTTGAGCCGCGGCCGCGTATCGGCTTCGTGAGCCTGGGCTGCCCCAAAAATCTAGTCGACAGCGAAGTCATGATGGGCTTGCTTGACCGGGCGGGTGCGGAGATCACCAATCGCCCGGAGACGGCAGACATTCTGGTGGTAAACACCTGCTCTTTCATCGACAAAGCAAAGCAGGAGTCGATCGATACCATCCTCCAGATGGCCGCAGCACAAGGTGTCCGGGAAGGCACGCAAGCTGATCGTGGCCGGCTGCCTGGTGGAGCGCTACCGCGACGAAATCCGCAAGAACATGCCGGAAGTGGATGCAGTAGTCGGGACCGGAGAGCTGGAGGCCATTTTGGCCGCCTCTGGCTTGGCCCAGCCGGCGGCCGCGCCGGAACAACCTCAGCTTTTTTCCATCCTCCCCAGCGGCTCTTCGCGGCCCGAAGGCGATCTGCGCGAATCCCAGGGCCGTTTCGCCCGGGAGCAATGGGAGGGCGCACAGGCAAAGCTTCCCCAGTACCTTTACGACCACACCACGCCGCGCCTGCTGGCGACCCAGAAATCTTCGGCCTACATCAAGATCGCTGAAGGCTGCGACCATCCCTGCAGTTTCTGCGTCATTCCCAATCTTCGGGGCAAATTTCGCTCGCGGCGGTTCGCGTCGGTGGTCACCGAGGCCGAACAACTGGTCGCCCAGGGGGTGCGCGAACTCACGCTGATCGGTCAGGATACGACCTGTTACGGTGAGGATCTGGGCATGAAGGATGGGCTGGCGCAATTGCTCGATAGCCTGGCCAGGATTCCCGATCTAAAGTGGTTACGTTTCCTGTACGCCTATCCCAACAAGATCACCGGGCGCCTGCTTGAAACCATCGCCCGGCATGACAACATCTGCAAATACCTGGATATGCCTCTGCAGCATGCCTCGGCGGCGGTGTTAAAGAGCATGCGCCGGGGTGGCAACGCCGACATCTTTCTCAAGACCATCGAGCGCGTGCGTTCCGCCGTGCCCGGGGTGGCGATTCGGAGCACATTCATTACCGGCTTTCCGGGCGAAACGGAAGCCGACTTTGCCGTGCTCGGCGACTTCATCAGCGCTGCCCGGCTTGACTGGCTGGGCGTCTTCAGTTACTCCGACGAGGAAGGCTCAGGCGCCTTTCATCTGGGAGATAAAGTGCCGGCGCGGACCATCGAAGCGCGTCGCCGCTCCCTGATGCGTCAGCAACAATCGATCAGCCGGAAATCCAGAGCCCGCCAGGTAGGCCGTAGCTTCGACCTGCTGGTCGAAGGGCCGTCGGAAGAAACTCCCCTCTTGTGGGAGGGCCGTACCGAGCATCAGGCACCGGAAATCGATGGCAAGGTATATATCAACGACTTTGGACCATTCGACCAGCTTCAGCCGGGACAGTTTTACCAGTGCGAGATTACCGAATCGCAGGATTACGACCTGGTGGGCCGGATCATTTCGTAAAGGAACGTTGTGATGAACCAACGGGCGAAAAAATTGAAAAGCCTGCGCTGTCCTACTTGCGGGAACATCGTCACCGCCAAAGATGAGGATTTCCCCTTCTGCAGCGACCATTGCAAGACCATCGACCTGGGAAAATGGGCCAGCGGAGTCTACCGGATCTCCTCTCCCGTGCTCGATCCCGAGTTGCTGGAAGAGATTGAAGGGATGCGGCCCCGCTCGTCCGGCGATGAGTGAGCCGGCCCAGGCAGGAAAAACTGCGTGGGCCTGGACAGTAGGGAACTTTTCTGGGCGCCGGGCGGCTGCGGCCTGGACCAGGCACCTGGGGGTCGGCCGCGGCTGCTTTGCTTTGGCTGGCGGCGGCCAAGGGGCTGCATCTGGCTCCAGCGCCGCTTGGGGTGGCTTACGCTGGCGGCTGCCTTGGGCGCCATCGCAATCGGCATCCCCGCCGCCACCATTGTGGAGCGGGAAAGTGAACGTCCGGATCCGGGACACGTGGTGATTGATGAGGTCGCCGGGCAATGGATTGCGCTGATCTATTCGCGGGTAAACTTGAGTCACTTGCTAGCCGGGTTTCTATTTTTCCGTCTATTCGACATCATGAAACCATGGCCTGCCAGGCAGCTCGAGAGCTTGCCTGCAGGCTGGGGAATCATGCTCGATGATGTCGCTGCGGGCGTGTATGCTTTGCTCTTGATGCTGGCGCTGCAACACTGGATTGGCTAAGGCCCTTCCGTTTTGCATCGAATGAATAAACTCACAAGCGTTTTCGCTTCTGGTGTGTACGAAGTAGCAGATCTGGATGCGTCTTTTCCTCAGGAAACGTCGCACTTCGCTATGCTACCAAGGCAACGTAGAAGCAAAATGCTTAAGCGTTCAGGAACTCAGCCGATGCGATTCTCCAAGGAGTCACCCATTCCGAACTCGCCCAGGATCGATTCTGCCGTGCCCGATGCAGCGCTTCCGGGTGGTGAAATCGAGGTTCGAGGGACACAGTTGGGCGCGGTGCGCTCGCGTTTGCCGGTGGCGGTGCTGGATGGGATCGTGGCTCCGGTGTTGCTCAGCCGTTCGAACCGGATGATCGTCCGCATTCCCGAGGATGTGCAAACCGGGAGACTTGAGGTTCGGCAGAACGGCCAATCCAGCAATACCATCCGGCTTAAGATTGCTCGCCTGATCACAGGGAACTTGCATCCCGTCGGCAATCCAGCAGTGGACGCGGAAGGAAATATCTATTCCACCGATTCCGGTCCGCGCGGGCAAAAAACCGCGGTTTCGGTCTATCGCATCACGCCTGCCGGAGAGATGCAGCCCTTCGTGAGCGGGATTACCAATGCCACCGGCCTGGCGCTCGACGCCCAGGGATATCTCTATGTTTCCTCGCGGCTGGATGGCACCGTGCACCGCGTTTCCGCTCAGGGTGCGTCCTCGGTGTATGCCGAAGGAATGGGGATTGCTACCGGGATTGCGTTTGATTCCGCGGGCAATCTCTATGTCGGCGATCGCAGCGGAACCATCTTCAAGATTGCCCAGGACCGGCAAATTTTCGTATTTGCCACCCTGGAACCTAGTATCGCCGCCTACCATCTGGCCTTTGGCCTGGATGGAACGCTTTTTGTTGCTGCTCCCAGCACCTCCAGCTATGACTCGATTTATGCCATTGATCATGCCGGCGTGGTGCGGGTCTATTACCGGGGCCTCGGCCGTCCGCAGGGACTGGCATTCGACGTCGCCGGCAACTTGTATGTCTCTGCTTCCTTCCACGGTACGCGCGGCATCGTCTGCATTACTCCGGCGGGAGAAGCCTCCGTGGTTCTTGCCGGTTCTGGTATCGTTGGTCTCGCTTTCGTCCCTGGCGGTAACGCGATCCTGGCTGCCAATGGCGCAGTCTATGATGTACCGTTGGGCATCGAAGGTGTGCGCCTGTTCTAGAGGATCGAAGTAAGAATGAATTGTGAAATCATTGCAGTCGGGTCAGAACTGCTCACGCCTTACCGGCAAGACACAAACTCTCTCTTCCTTACCGACCGGCTGCTGCAGCTTGGCGTAAACGTAACTTTTAAAACCATTGTTGGCGATCGGTTAACGCATCTCGCTAACGCAATTCGGATTGCCCTGGGCCGCACCGATATCGTGATCACCATGGGTGGACTGGGCCCAACGGAAGACGATCTGACGCGCCAGGCAGTGGCCGAAGCACTGGGCATTCGCCTGCGCCGCAATCCGGACATCGTCGGCGCCCTTTATGCGCGCTTCGCCGCCCGGCGGCTGCAGATGACGGACAATAACGCCCGCCAGGCGGATGTGCTCGACGGGTCGGTGATTCTCGAAAACGGCCGCGGCACGGCGCCCGGTCAATGGCTGGACACCGTTTATGAAGCACATCGCAAACTGGTGATCCTGCTGCCGGGCCCGCCCACCGAAGTAAAGGCCATGTTTGATGCGCAATGCATGGACCGGTTGCGGGCCGTGGTTCCCAGGCGAACCATCGCCATGCGTACGCTGAAGGCGGCCATGATCGGGGAGTCGCAGGCCGACGCGCGCATCGCACCGATTTACACCAAGTACAAGGATGTGGATACCACCATCCTCGCCCACACCGGCGACATCACGCTCAACCTGATCTGCTCCAAGGGCGACCAGGAGACCGCACAGGCAAGAGTGGATGAGCTGGCAGGCAAAATCGAAGAAGAGCTGGAAGAATTCATCTACTCTGCGCAGGCCGAGTCGCTGGAACAGATTGTTCTCTATTACCTGGGCATGCATGCGGCCACGCTGGCGGTAGCGGAGAGTTGCACCGGGGGCCTGGTATCGGAACGCTTGACCAGCATCAGCGGCAGTTCGCGGTCGTTCCTGGGCGGAGCGGTGGTTTACAGCGATCAACTCAAAACTCTGTTCGCGGGTGTTCCTCCGTCCATGATCGAATCCCACGGCGTCCGTCAGCAAGGAGGTTGCGGGAGCGCTGGCGGAAGGCATCCGGCGGAAGACGTCCGCGACTTTTGGCCTGGGTGTCACCGGCATCGCGGGCCCCGGTGGCGGATCGGAAGAGAAGCCGGTAGGCCTGGTGTACGTCGCGGTTACCGATGGCAAGGAGACGGATGTGGTGGAACGGCGCTTTGGCGGCGATCGGGAACACATTCGCGCCTGGACCAGCCAGCAAGCGCTCGATCTGGTTCGCCGACGGTTGAAGTAGGCCGGAAAGGCATCATCCCGTCGCCCCGCAGACCCATCGCATATCAGAGGGTCTGTGGCGCTGTCGAACTTCTCGTATTTTTTTGCACCCGACCAGATGTTTTCAATGCCCTCCGAAAAGGCGTCATCCTGAGAGCCTGTGACTTTTTCGATCTTTTGAAAAATCCAGTTCTGAAATCAAACGGGTTAGAGTTAGACATTGTCTAAAGTAGCCAAAAAAGTCACAGGCTCTGAGCGAAGCGCCTCGCAGATCTATCGCATATCAGAGGGTTTTATGGCGCGGAGTCGAAGGACCCCGGCGATGCTTGTTGGCAGATGCTCTTCGGAGCTTTCCGGTCACAAACTACAAGGGAAATTGAAAAAACACGGACTCCGAGCGAAGTAGAGGGATCTGCAGTTCCGCGGACCCTTCCTGGAAATGTCTTTCGACAGAGTCCTCATTGGCCTGCGAGCCCCACCCAAGGTGATGAAAAACGCCTCGGTCCAACAACCACCTCTCTATGGAACCATCGCCCTTTCCTTTGTCATCCCGAGCAGCCGACTCGCGGAGGCGAGTTGAGAGATGAATGACAAAGCTCGCTACACCAGCGACCAATGTTTTGGGTGGCCCATTCAAGCCCTCTTTTGGCTTGAGTGGGCGACGACGCCTCCCCCAAACTCCCGATGTCATTAGGAGAGGTTGTGACTTTTTGATTTCTTTCATGGTTTTGGTGGCCGGAAAGCCCTGAAGAGCATCCGTTAACAAGCATCGCCGAGGTGCTTCGACTCCGCGCGATAAGCTCTCCGTCATGCGATAAATCCGCGAGGCGCTTCGCTCAGGATGACGGCTTTGAGGAGGGGGCGAAAGACAGTTTCCAGGAAAGGTCCGCAAAACTGCAGATCCCTCGGCCTCGCTCGGATGACAAAGGAAAGGGCGCCGGTTTAGTGGAAATGTGTTTCGACTGTGCTGTGCGATCAGCCCCGAAAGGGACGACTGAAGGCCTGGGCTAATTTCAGGCCGTCCCTTCGGGACTCCAAGCAATTCGAGCGAAAGAGTGTAAGCCTAGGCTGGGCATGCCTCGACGGCTGCCGCCTCGGTGTCATACACCTTGAACAGGGTGAGAATGCCGACCATCTTGAAAGTCTTGGCCGCGAATGGGGAAGGACTGACCAGCTTGGCGTCTCCACCCACCTTCTTGGCCTGGCGCAGAGCATCGACGATCGCACCGATCCCGCTGGAATCGATGTAGGGCATCGCGGAAAGATCCAGCAGCAGGTGAATGTGTCCGCTGCTGAGTGCGCCCTCGACCGCCTCGTCAAGCTGCTTGACACCTTCTCCGTACTTGAGCGGGCCCTTCAGCTTCAGGCAACAAATGCTTCCGCTCTGTCGAATATCGAGATCCACGTCGTTCTCTCCGAGCCACGAATTTTCTTTACACCCAAAATACTGCTTGCTAGTCTCCGACCAGATTAACAATCAACCTATCCTGCCCCATACGTCAAGCGGACCAACATGAACATTCAAACTGGCTTCCGGCTCAACAGTCAACACTTCTCGGATCTTGCGCAGTCACTCCTGGCATCGCCCGAGATCGCGGCCCGCGCCGCGTTGCTGGCCGACGCCATGCGCCAAATGCTTCCCGGCAGCGCTTGCGCCCTCTACGCGCTGCGCGAGGCTTCCTGGATTGCGCTCGGTGTATCGGACGAGATTTCGGTGGTAGACCCTGCGATCGCGGCCGATGCGCCGCTCTTCGCTGCCCTGATGCAGTCGCCCCGCCCGGTGGTCTATTCCGCCAGCCAGCTGGCCCGTGAAGATTACGCCCACATCCACGTCCTGCGCACCATCCGGTCCATTGGATATCTGCCCCTGTTGCGAGAGGAGCAGTTGGTGGGCGTCTTCGAGATCGTCAGTTTCAGCGACCCACTTACTGAGACTGCTTTGCAGTCGCTTGACGGGCTTGCGGACCTGGCCGTCATTGCCCTGGAATCGGCAGAGCAGTACGAAGAGCAGCGGCAGAACCTGCTCGACTCTATCCACCGTTTGACCCAACTCTATGACCTGGAAAAATCGCTCAATGCGACGCTGGAGTTCGAGCCCTTGCTGGAACTGATTCCGGTCAAGGTAGCGGCGATGTTGCCTTGCCAGGCCGTTCATCTTTGGATGTTCGATGGCGGCCGGCTACGCCTGGTCTCTACATGGGGAGAGGACGCAACCGCCGAGGTGGGCGCTACGGAGGACGCAGGTGAAGGTTACGTCGGGGACATGGCGGAAGAAGGCGTGCCGCTGTTGATCAACGACCCTGAAGACCCTCGCTTGTCCACCCGCAACCAGCGTGCCGGCGAAGGCCAGCCCATCACCAATGCGCTGATGGTGCCACTCATCGAGCACGAACAGATCGGGTGGTGGGGAAAGCGAGCTGGGCGTCCTGGAGGCGGTCAACAAAGCGGGCGGATCTTCCTTTAGTGAGGATGACCTGTTCTTCATGAACAGCATGTCGGAGACGGTCTCGAGTGCGCTCAAAAATGCCAGCCTGATGTTCGCCGAGCGGAAGCTGGAGATTCTGGAAGCCCTGGTTCAAGTGAGTTCCGAGATCACCTCCACGCTCAGGCTCGAACGCCTGCTGCAGATTATCGTCAACAGTCCCCAATCTGTGCTGCCTTTCGAACGCTGCTCGATTGCGCTCGACAATCGCGGCCGGTTGCAGTTGAAAGCGGTCTCGGGGATGGCCAACATTCCTGCTGGGGAATTCCAGGTGGAGCGCCTGCGCGAACTGCTGCAATGGCTTTCGACCTATGACCGCCAGCTGTTGATCCGCCAGCACCAGGAGGAGCCGGAAACCGATGATGCCGCGAGTGCGCGCCGCCGTCGGCAAGCATTTCGAAGCCAGCGGGTATCGCGCTCTCTTTGCGCTCCCTCTCTCCGATGACCAGGGACGGGTCGGCCTGTTGCTCTATGAAAGCAGCGACCCCGATTTTCTGGAGCAGGCGCATATCGAGATGATCAAGGTGCTGGCTGGGCAGACGACGGTCGCGATTCGCAACGCGCTGCTGTACCGGGAAGTGCCGCTCATCAGCCTGTTGGAACCGCTGGTGCAGAGGAAACAGGCATTTCTGCGCAGTGAACGAAAGCGGCAAGGGATGATCCTGGGCAGTATCGCGGCGGGTATCCTGTTGCTCATCTTCTGTCCCCTGCCGCTGCGCATCAGCGGCACTGCGGTGGTGGCCCCGCAATCCGTGGTCACGCTGGCGGCGCCGGTCGAAGGAACCATCGCTAACGTGTATGCCCGGGAAGGCCAGCACGTGAGCCGGGGCGAGGTTCTGGGAACCATGGACGACTGGTCCTGGCGAAATCAGCTGACCGCCGCCCAGGCGAAATACGAAGCGGCCATGATGGCCATGCAAGGCGATCTTGCCCGGCACTCCGCACAGGCCGGGGAAGACCGGACACAAGCCGACTACTTGCGCGCGGAAATGGAGCGCACACGGTTACGTATTGCCAACGCCCAGCTTCGCTCGCCTATCGACGGCGTGGTGATGACCCCCGATCTGCAGAATGCTGTGGGCGAACACCTCGACGCCGGCGCAGCCTTCGCCCAGGTGCTCAACCTGGCGAACGCGAGAATCAACATTGCCGTGGATCAGCAAGATGCCCGCCTGGTAAAGGCCGGACAGACTGCCGCGGTTAAACTCGATAGCTTTCCTGCGCAGACCCTACACGGCCAGGTCTTCAGCATCAGCCCGGAAGCGCAGCCCAACGGGGACGGCCGGGTCTTCTACGCCCATGTGCTGCTACCGAATGGAAACGCGGAAATGCGCACCGGCATGGATGGGCGGGCAAAGATTTTTGCCGGCTTCCGGCCCGCGGGATACGTTTTGCTGCGCTCCCCGGCGTTATGGCTATGGGAAAAGCTATGGGATTGGATCGGGTGGTAACCGTTATGCCGCGCAAACACTGGATGAGTCACCGCAACGCTTGCACATTTGTACTGGGCGCAGCCTTGTGCTGTCTTGCCGGCTGTAGTCAGGAACCCACGGCTCTCCGGGCCGGTGCTGGCGTCGTCGCCGGCGGCCCCGGCGGCAGACCCCCTCCCTCCAGTCCAGCCCGCCGCCGTCGCGCCCGGCAGCGGGCGAAGGGCGCGCTTTTAGCACCGTCGGGCCGTTGATCGTGGAACAACAAGCCGATGTGGTGGCCGAACGCGACGGGCGCATCACCGCGGTCAAGGTTGAGATTGGCGATCATGTCCAGCGGGGAGAGGTGTTGGCTTTGCTGGATGATCGCGCACTGCAGGCGGCGCGGGCGGAAAAAGCGGCCAAGATCGATTCCCTGCGAGCCCAGATACAAACCTGGGAAGCCGAGAAAAAAAGCAATGAGGCGGATTTGCGCCGAGCCGATGCCATGCGGGCGGAGAAGATACTCGATGACGAGGATTGGGAGCATGTGCAATATAAGCTCGCCGAAACCGTAACCCAGGTAAGCCCGTTACAAGGCCGACGAAGCTGGCCGCCGAGGCGGAGTTGCGCTCCGCAGATGTCGAGTTGAGTCAATCGCACATCACGGCCCCGTTCGATGGCGTGGTAGGCCGCCGTTCGGTGCATGAGGCGCAGGGAGTCAAAAAGGGCGATGCCCTGTTCTGGATCACGGCGCAGGCGCCTCTGCGCATCATTTTTACCGTGCCCGAGTCTGCCATGGCTTTCTTTCCCCGGGGAGCAAAGCTGGAGCTCACCACCACGGATTATCCTCACCTGAAGCAACCGGCAAGTGTCTTCCGCGTGAGCCCGGTGGTCGATGCGGCCAGCGGCAGTATCGAGGTCATCGGCAACCTGGAAAAACCGTCCCCTTTGTTGAAGCCGGGCATGTCCATGCAGGTGAAGTTGAGCCCGCGATGAACCTGAGCGAGGCACTCGACGCAGCTCTTCCCGATATTCCTCGCAACCGGCTCTCGCGCAAGAACCCGCCGCGTATCGATCCCGACCTGATCGTTCGCGAAGATGTAGTGGACGGCGAAACGATCCTCGCGGTCTATCAGCGAAGTACTGCCAACCTGTTACGTCTGAAACCGACTCAGTGGCAACTCGCCCGCCTGTTCGATGGAGTGCGTACCTACGAGGAAATTGCGGCCGCATTCGAGGCCGAGACGGGAATCCCGCTGGCAGCGGAGGAGGTGCGGACCTTCGCCGAAAACATGGACGAAAGTGGCTTCTGGTACAAGAACCCGCAGGAAAAAAATATCGCCATGAATGAAAAGCTCGCGGCGCAGCGTAGCCGCCGCGTGCAGAGCGGCTCCAGCTTCAATGTGGCGCATATACAGTTCTCGGCCTGGGATCCGGACCGGTACTTTTCCTGGCTTGACCAGAAGATTGGCAAATATATCTACAACCGCTGGATGGTCCTGGCCGCGATGCTGCTGTTTTTCTTTGAAGCTGTGGTCTTCATGGCGAAATGGAATGTCATCGGTCCGGATATACCCACCTACTTTGACTTCAGCAAGAAGACCTTTTCTGATCTGGTGGAGTTCTGGGTTCTTCTCTTTGGGATTGGTTTTGTTCATGAAAGCTCGCATGGACTCACCTGCAAGCACTACGGCGGCGAAGTCCACAGCATGGGTTTGATGTTTCTTTACCTGACGCCCGCATTCTATGTCGACGTCACCGAGTCCTGGGTCTCCGCGGGCCGTACGCAGCGCATGGCCACCATCATCGCCGGAATCTGGATCGAGATGATGCTCTGCGGCGTAGCAGTCATCGTATGGACGAACACACCGCCGGGGGAGTGGATCCATGACTTCTGTTACAAGCTCATTCTCCTTGCCGGGCTGGCCGTGGCCGTAGTCAATCTGAATCCCCTCATCAAGCTGGACGGCTACTACTTTTTCACGGAATGGCTGCGCGTTCCTGATCTTAAAGAGCGCTCCACTACATTTCTCATCGGCTGGCTTCAGCGCCATGTGTTTCGCCTCCCCGTCGATGTGCCTGTGGTCTCGCGGCGGCGGGTGCCGCTCTTCGTGCTCTATGCACTGGCATCCGGGGCATACAGCTACCTGCTGCTGCTGTTGTTCGTCCGCTTCAGTTACAACGTCTTCTTCCACTGGTTCGCCGAGCTCGCCCTCGTACCGGCGGCCTTGCTGGGCTTCGTAATCTTTCGCTCCAGGCTGCTCGGTCTGCAAAACTTCGTCCTGGGCTTCTACCGGACCAAATCGAGCGAAGGCGCTTTCCGCTTCACGCCTCTGCGCGCATTGCTGGGCGTCACCTTGCTCGCCCTTCTTTTTGTGCCCATCATGCGCGAGCGCTTGAATGCCTACTTCGTCGTCGAACCCCGGGATACTCACCAGGTGCATGCGGGCGTTCCAGGAAGGGTCCTGGCCGTGTACGTGAAAGAGGGCGATGCGGTGCGCAGGGGGCAGGTGATGGCGAGGCTGCAGAGTCTGAATGAGGCCAGCGCCAGCGAAGAGGCGGCTGCAGCAGGTGGCATCCTCGCAAGCCCAGGTCATCTCCGCGGAGTTGCAGCATTCCGGGCTGGGCCCGGCGCTGGTTGCGCAGCAGGCCGCGCGCGGCAGCAGCGCGATCGCGCGTGAGGAGGGTGCACAACTTGCCGTAAGCGCGCCTGTCGCCGGCGTGGTTGTGACCAGCGATCCGGAAAGCCTGCTGAATCGCGACGTGACCACAGGTGAGACACTGCTGACGATTGTCGATCCATCGCAACTGGTGGTGAGGTTGTATATTCCGGTTTCGGAGATGGATCGCATCCGGGTTGGGGATCCTGTCTCCCTGCAGCCGGCGTCTCAGTTCTCCAAAATCCACGGACGGCTGGGGATGATCGACGGCTCGGCGCTACCCTTGCCGACGGGCCTCCTCGCCGAGCAGGAGTACAAGGGCATGGCGGTCCCCACCTTCTACACCACCCGAATGCCCCTCGGAGAGTCGGTAGACGGCATGCGGCCCGGCATGAGCGGCGAGGCAAAAATTTTCGGCAGGCGCCGTAGTCTCGCCGGCCGGATCGTGACCTCTTTTGGCAACGTCATGCGCACCCATTTCTGGTAGGCAAGAGGCGACATTAGCGTGGACCGTGGGAGTGTGCGTGAGAACCGGGATTTGGGAATTTAGCCTGGGTCGTCCTTTCAAATCCAACCCAGGACTGGCATCCTGGGCTTAGGTTCAGCCAGACTTGTCCAAATTAGCTTTTTCAGTTGGCGAATTTGGACAGCACATGAAGCCTCCACTGACCCTTGAGAAGCTGGGGAAGATTTCGAATGAAGGGCACGGCTTCAGCCGTGCCGTAGACGGCCTGCGCGCTTGACGGCCGCTGAGGTACGCTTCTTGGAGATTTCTTATAGGGCGAAGTCAACTCTTTCGCCTCTGAGTTCGCGACAGACGATTGGAAAGACGTACCTCAGGGGCTAAAGCCCTCATGAAAGGGAGTGCGATATGGCACGGCTGAAGCCGTGCCCTTGAACCCCAAGCAAAAAAGCGACAACGGCAGATGCCGGTGTCGCCTTTTCCCAGGCAGATTAGCCCCTATCAGGTTAGCCTCCTGAGCACAGTCAGCCTTGCCGTAGAGAGCTTGGCAGTGGCGAGTTTGGCCACCGCCAACTTCTTGGCTGGGGCCGACTTGGCCGGCTGTTCCGGCTCGGTCCCCGACTTTCTGCCGCTGGTGGCGCCGTCTTCCTTAAGCTTGGAAGCCGGGGTCCCGACGAGCGATTTTTTCTTGATAGCCATATTGTTTACCCATTCAGGGCAAATCTAGCCCCGTTCTGAGCCCTTGCAACGTGGACCGCCCTGGCTCGCAGCCGCAAACGAGGCTGCTCGCCGCGGCGTCCGGAGCTAGTGCGAAGGACCACCTGGGTTGCCGAGGTTCCTGGCAGCAACGACTTTGCTGGCCGCCGGCTTGCTGGTGTCGACCTTCTTGGTTGAGTTGCTCTTGGTTGCGGGTGCAGTCTTCTTGCTGACGAGCGACTTCTTTTCCATAGCCATTGTGTGCTGTCTCCAGGTTTCATTTAACTGCTTTACGCATTACCCTAGTGCAAACGAATGGCCAAATAATGCGCCCTCTCACAGAACATCAAATCGCTGAAAACACCCGAAAAACCGTGAGGATGGTTTGCCGGCCAGCCGCAGACCTCGCTTCTGGGATCGCTCAATGGGTTAAATTTTAACCCATGCGGTTAAATAATTAACCCTTGCGGACGACACTCTAAAGCGAATACTTGCGGCAGAGATACTTCATCCGTTGGGAATCCAGGTGCAGCAGCCGCGCTGCCGCAGCCTTGCTACCCTCCGATCGACGAAGTGCGGCTTCCAGCAGCGCCACTTCAAGTTCCCGTATTTCGTCATCGAAGCGTACCCCGGCAGGAGGAAGCAGAATCGCTTCGTGAGCGGTTACGCTCTGCGCCAGCAGCTGCTGCGGCAGGTGCTCGAGTCCGATGGTCGAACCCGGAACCATGATGACCAGCCGCTGGATCAAATTTTCGAGCTCGCGCACGTTGCCTGGCCAGGAGTGCTCTTCCAGCGCCGCCAGCGCGTCCGGCGTCAGGCGCTTTTGCTCCAGGCCATTGGCCAACAGGTGGATGCGCAAAAAGTAGTCGGCGAGCAGTGCGATATCCCCGGTTCGTTCGCGCAGGGGCGGCAGCTGAATCGGCACTACATGAATGCGGTAGTAGAGGTCTTCGCGGAATTTTCCGCTGCGCGCCATCTCTTCCAAGGGCTCATTGGTGGCGCAGATCAGGCGAAAATCAATCTTGCGCGCCTGGCGTCCACCCAGGCGCTGCACCTGCCGGTCTTCGAGCACGCGCAGCAGCTTGGTTTGCAGCGGCAGGGTTAAGGTCGCGATCTCGTCGAGAAAAAGCGTGCCGCCATCGGCCAACTCAATCTGGCCCGGTTTCGCCTCGTTGGCGCCGGTAAATGCGCCCCGTTCGTGACCGAAGAGCTCCGACTCGATCAGATTCTCAGGCAAGGCGGCGCAATTCAGGCTGATGAAGGGTTTGTTCCGCCGGCTACTCAAGGCAACGATGGCACGCGCAATCAGTTCTTTGCCGGTGCCACTCTCCCCGCGCACGATCACGTTGATGCGGCTATCTGCTACCTGCGAAACCGCGTCGTAGACCCGGCGCATGGCTTCGCTTGCCCCAACCAGGTCCTGGAACTTGCTACGCTCCTGCACCTGCTGCTGCATGCGCGCGCGCTCCATTTCCTCGAGGCGCGTTTCCAGGGTGGTCTTCAGAACCAGGCGTAGCTCAGAAGGATCGATTGGGCTATGGAAGTGGGCATCGCTGCCGGCTTCTGTGGCCTGCTTTTCCACGGCGCGGGCCCGTGACCGGCTTAGTGAGATCAGGACCAGGTCACGATCCAGAATGCGCAGCTCACGCAGCACCCGGACGCCGGCGTGGGCCTCATCGCCCTGCGTATCGATATCGACCAGCAAGGCCTGTGCCCGCTCTCGCGGACCCAGATCGCGGCATCGCCGTAGTGGTTGCGATGGCGCACCTGGTACCACGGCGCCAGCTCCGCCTCGATTTCCCCCTGAAAGTCCTCATCGGCCGTGATCAGGCAGACCGTTGGCAGGGTTTCCTCTGGTGGGGTTCCGGAGTCAGGGCCGGCGGAGCGAGTGGGCATGTGTCATTCTACGGAGCAGCCAGAAAACCTGCAGATCCCTCTATTACTTTGTTGCGGACTCGGCTCGGTCATCGTCCCAGACCTGCTGCAGAAAAAGATATCGCTCGCGATGTGGGTCCGGAGCCGCTCCAGGATCCGGGCTCAGGCGCATGACCTGCCAGTTGCCCGCGGCATCGTAGGTGGGCCAATGCGGCACGGCAGCACCATTCGGATCTCCGGTCCGGGCAAAGTTCGTCCAAAAGGTCTGCATCAGGTCGGAAAGCTTGTAGTCCTCCGGCCTGAACGTCGCTCCCTTGCGCGAGGCCAGATTGCCGAAGACATACTCGATCTCATCGGAGTGGAAGGCACCGGCGGATACAGGATGAAAAGGATCTCCGGGTGACGGGAGTGCGAACAAATATCGGTAGACCGGTGAGCCGCCGGTCTTCACCTGCGCTTCCAGCCAAGCCCAGGTGGAATAGACCAGGAAGTTGTCTCCGGCAAAATCCTCCGCGGCGCGAAGCGCCTCAGCATCATCGTTCGCGTGATACACCTTGAGGAAGTCCTCCGCGCGCGGGCCAAATTCCTTCACCGCCGTTGCCCGCAGGCCTTCCATCGTTCCTTTTTCCGGCGCTTTTACCACGGCGCTGGTGTCTTCATCCTGGTTCCAACCCGCAATCAGCGGCACGTGCGCCTGCTTGCCCGCGGCATAGATGGCAGAAATGCTCTCCGGCAGAAAGTAGCCGTCTATATTGGGGCCGAAACGGGGTTTGCCCGGAGCCTTTTGCGTGGCCAGCTTAAGGATCTCATCGCTACTGGCAGCTCGCAGCGCGGCCAGGCTACTGTCGCTTCAGAACGCTGTGAAAGTAGTCCTCGCTCTGCTTCTCGAACTGCTGAGAGGCGGAAAATTCAATTCCTTGCTGGCAAACGCTCCACCGCTTTCTCCGATGGCATGCGCGAACAGGCCCTTCGCGAGTGGCGACGCCATCTGCGCGCTGACCGCAAAGGAACCGGCCGACTCGCCGAAGATGGTTACATTGTCCGGGTCGCCGCCGAAGGCTGCGATGTTGCGCCGCACCCACTGGATGGCAGCCAATTCGTCCAGCAGCCCGTAGTTGCCGGCCGCGTGGTGTGGGTCCTCCGCAGCCAATTCGTGGGTGGCAAAGAAACCAAAAATGCCCAGCCGGTAATTCATGGAAACAACCAGCACGCCTTTGTGGGTGAGAGTTTCGCCGTCCTGACGCGGCTCCGAGGTGCCGCCCCCGGCAAACCCGCCGCCAAAAATCCAGACCATCACCGGCAGTTTGCCCTTGGGCTTACCCGCAGGCGCCCAGACGTTGAGCGTGAGGCAATCCTCGCTCTCACCCGGATCGCGAAACACCATGTCATCGTAGCGCTCCTGCTGCATGCAGCGCGACCCGAAGCTGGTGGCCTGGCGCACGCCCTGCCATTTGGCCGCGGGTTGCGGGGGCTTCCAGCGCAACGGACCCAAGCGGGGCGCAGCGAAAGGGATGCCCAGAAAATCGCGCGCCTGGCCGTCCGCGCTCATCTTCCCCTGGACCTTGCCCTGGTCCGTCTTAATCACCAGTGGGTTGCTCGCCTGAGCCGGCAAGAGCGACCGTCAGGCGCAGTGATACTCACAGCTGCGTACGTGCAAGATCCACTTGGTGAACATCGGAACCCAATTTAACAGATGACTGCGCACAGCGATCGGCTATATCAGTCGCTGCTACACTCAAAACCGGACGCAACCATGTCTCTGTACCTGATCGTCGTTATCGTGGCGTATCTGCTGGGTTCCATCCCCTTCGGATTCCTGCTGGTGTGGCTGGTGCGCAAGGAGGATATCCGCGCCAAGGGCAGCGGCAACATCGGCGCCACCAACGTGCTGCGGTCGGGCGCGAAGGGATTGGGCATCCTGACTTTTGTCCTCGACGGAAGCAAGGGTTACGCCGCAGTGGCAGTGGCAGAATTTCTGGCCCGCGGCAAGAGACCCCGCTACGGTCCACCATCTCGCCATCGTGGCCGGACTGTTCGTAATTCTGGGCCACATGTTTCCCGTCTGGCTGCACTTCAAGGGCGGCAAAGGCGTGGCCACGGCGTTTGGCGTCTTCCTGGCGTCTGTGCCCGCTGGCGGCACTCTCCGCGCTGGGACTATGGCTCGCGGTTGTGGCCCTGACTCGTTACGTACTCTCTGGCTTCGATCCTGGCGGCGGTCGTGCTTCCCTTCCTCACCCTGTGGCTGTCGCCCGGCAGGTATGGCTACGCGTCCGGCGCGGCGGTCTTCGTCTGCTGCTGGATGGTCATCGTGAAACACCGGCAAAATATCGTGCGCCTGATGCAGGGCACGGAGCATGGCTTTGGCGCCTCGAGGAAGACCGGAGCGTGAGCCGCATTGCCATCGTGGGCAGCGGTTCCTGGGGAACCGCATTAGCCCTGAGCCTGGCTCGCCGCGGCGACCACTCCATCGCCCTGTGGTCTCATTCGGCAGCGCGGTGGGCACCTACCTTCCCGGGTTTCCCATCCCTCCGCAGGTCGACCCGGTGACGGATCTAGCCGCCGCCGTGGCGGGCGCCGATATTGTGATCAGCGCGGTGCCGTCGCAGCATGTACGCGCGATCTACCAGAAGATGGCGCCCGTTTCTTGCAGCCGGCAGCAACTCATCGTCAGCGCCACCAAGGGTATCGAGGACCAGACCTTTCTGCGCATGACGCAAGTCATCGAGCAGGTGTTGGCGGATCAACACCTTGGTGGCAGCCGGTCGGGCGTGCTGAGCGGACCGTCGTTTGCCCAGGAGGTAGCATCCGGCGCCCCCACCGCGATCACCATCGCCTCCGCCGAGAGCGCGCTCGCCAACCGGCTGCAGGAGGAGCTCAGCGCGCCCGGCCTGCGGCTCTACACCAATGACGATGTGATCGGCGTGGAGCTGGGCGGCGCGCTCAAGAATGTCATCGCGATCGCCGCCGGCATCGCCGCCGGGCTGGGACTGGGGCACAACAGCGCCGCCGCCATCATCACCCGCGGCGTGGCCGAGATCACCCGCCTGGCGGTGGCTTGCGGAGGACGGCGGGAGACCCTGGCCGGTCTTTCCGGCCTGGGCGACCTGGTGCTCACCTGCACCGGCCCGCTTTCGCGCAACCGCTCGGTCGGAGTGGAACTCGGCCGGGGGCACAAGCTTCCCGCCATCCTGGCGCAGCTGCAGGGCAAAGTCGCTGAAGGCGTACGGACTACCTCCGCCGCGCTGGGCCTGGCCAGGGCCACCACGTGGAGATGCCCATCACCGAGCAGATGGCCGCCATCCTGGAGCACGGCAAGTCTCCCCAGGACGCGATCCGCGAACTGATGGCCCGGCCCGGCCGCGACGAATAGCCCAGTACTTTCACTTCTGGTGTACACAGCGACGGCTCCCGACGCGGGTTTCCCTCAAGAAAAGCCGCACCTCGCCGCACTTCCCGGGCAACGGTGAAGTGAAAGTGCTCTAGTACACTCAGGTCATGCCGTATCGAGTGCCGTGTCAATGATTCAAACCCTTTTTGGCAGCCTGGAAGAGCCCGAAAAAAAGAGCATATTCGGCCGCATGAAGGAGGCCGTCTCGCGCACGCGAGAGACCCTGGCCGACCGGATCGAAGACATTGTCGCCCTGACCCACGAGGTCGACGAAGCCGCTCTGGAAGAGCTGGAGATGAGTCTGCTGGCCTCCGATCTGGGGGTCGGCACATCGACCGAGATCATCGATGCCCTGCGCGCGCGGGTGAAACGGCACGAGATCCACAACGGCGCGGAGTTGAAGCAGTTGTTGAAAGGAGAGATCCAGTCCATTCTGGACGCCCGGGAGGAAGAGAACTTCTTCAAACCCCGGTACACGGCGCCGCCTTTCGTCATCATGCTGGTGGGCGTCAACGGCACCGGCAAAACCACGACCACGGGAAAACTGGCCGCTATTTCCGCCGCCAGGGCAAGACGGTTTTGCTTTGCGCCGCCGATACCTTCCGCGCCGCGGCCATCGAACAGCTTGAGGTTTGGGGCCAGCGCACCGGGGTGGAAATGATCAAGACCAAACAGGGCGGCGATCCTTCCGCCGTCCTTTTCGATGCCATGCGCGCGGCCCAGGCGCGCGCGCACCGATGTCCTGATCGTGGATACCGCGGGCAGATTGCACACCAAAGACAACCTGATGGCGGAGCTGAGCAAGATGCGGAGAACCGCGGAGCGGATCATCCCCAGCGCTCCCCACGAGGTTCTGCTGGTGATGGACGCGACTACGGGACAGAACGGATTGCAGCAGGCGCGGCTCTTTACCGAATCGGCGGGTGTTACCGGTATCGTGCTCACCAAACTCGACGGCACCGCCAAAGGCGGCATTGCCGTCGCTATTGCTCGCGAACTCAAGGTTCCCGTCCGCTATGTTGGAGTGGGAGAGAAGCTGGAAGACCTTTTTCCGTTCGACAGCAAGGCGTTCGTAGATTCCTTGCTGGGCAATTAGACAAGACCACGATGCCGCATGACGCAAATTGACCAGCAGTGGATGGAGCGTGCGTTGCAGCAGGCGGAGCAATCGGTCGGTCTCGCCTCCCCGAACCCGGCCGTCGGCTGCGTGCTGGTCCGGGGCGATCGCTTGGTGGGCGAAGGCTTTCATGAGTATGACCGGCGCGACCACGCTGAAATTGTTGCTCTAAGCAGGCCGGCCCTCTGGCCCAGGGTGCGACCGCGTATGTGACCCTTGAACCCTGCAGCCACCACGGACGAACCGGACCCTGCGCGGATGCGTTCTGGCCGCGGGAGTCGCTCGCGTCGTCGTGGCCACCGCCGACCCTAACCCGCTGGTTCACGGTAAGGGCATCGCCCGGCTTCGGGCGGCTGGCGTGGAGGTCAGCACGGGGTGCTGCGAGGAGCCGGCCCGCAGGCTCAACGATGGCTTCGCGAAATTCATCACCACTTCCTTCCTTTTGTCACCATGAAAGTTGCCGCTACGCTCGATGGCCGCATCGCGCCGGCGCAACAGTCTGCCCGCGGCCACTTTTGGATCACCGGCGAGCGAAGCTCGCGCCGAAGTGCATCGCATGCGCCACGCCGCCGATGCACTGATTGTCGGCGTGGGCACGATCCTCGCCGACGATCCTTTGCTGACCGATCGCAGTCGACCTGCCGCGGCGGCGGCCGTTGCTGCGCATCGTGCTCGACTCAACGCTGCGCACTCCGCTGGACTCACAACTGGTCAAGACCGCGCACCAGGATGTGCTTATATTTTTCAGCCAGGCGACCTTGCCACACAAAAGGCGCTCGAAGCGCGCGGCGTACGCCTGCAGCAGATCTCCGCATCGCTGGCCCACGCATTCCTTTGCAGGAAGCACTGGTACGACTGGCAGAGATGCAGATCACCAACCTGCTGCTCGAAGGCGGCGCCGAGGTCTACACGTGCCCTCAAGCAGGGCCTGGTGGATAAACTCATGTTGTTTTACGCGCCCACGGTTTCTTGGGCGGACGGCGTTCCCGATGCTCAGCTCGATCGAAGGACTGCCCCCGATTCAGAACTATTCGCTGAAACAATTTGGGGCAGGATTTCGCGTTCGAAGCCTGCCTCTGCATCGACCCCTGGTCGGAAGTGATTTAATCGAAGCATAGATATGTTTACCGGGCTGATAGAAACCACGGCACCGTCCTCGCCGTCGAACAGCGCGAGGGTTCGCGGCGGATTGCCATCGCCGCACCATCGGCGATAGCATCGCGCTGCACACCGGCGACAGCATCGCGGTCAGCGGGGTGTGCCTGACGGCGCTGGATATCGAGCCCCACGCAACTCCTCCTCGCTTTCATGCGGATCTGGCTGCCGAAACGGTGGCGCGCACTTCACTCTCCCTGCTCGCTCCGGGATCGACCGTGAACCTGGAATTGCCGACGCCGGCGGGACGCCGCTCGGAGGCCATGTGGTGCAGGGCCATGTCGACGGCACCGGCACGCTGCTGAGCCTTGAGCCGGTCGATGCACAGGCCGACCCGGCGATCGCCGATTGGTGGCTCAGGTGGCCGTTCCCGCGCAATAAGCCGCTACATGGTGGAGAAGGGCTCCATCGCGATTGAAGGCATCAGCCTGACCATCGCCCGCTGGGAGCCGGGCACGGCGGAAGGGCGACGTGGTCAGCGTGGCGATCATTCCGCACACCTATGCGCGGACCAATCTGCACACGCTGAAGGTTGGCCAGCCGGTCAATATTGAGGCCGATGTGCTGATCAAGTTCATGGAGCAGCGATCGTCCAACTTGCCCCAGGCGACAGTTCGATCTCACGGTGGAATACCTGATAGCCAACGGCTACTGATGGATCTGTTGGGGTCGATCGCAGCCAATCCCGGTGATATCATCAATGGGTGCCGGGTCCTACGCGACGCAACCCCGCCAACCCCGCCAGGTCCGGAAGGAAGCAACGGTAACGGGTCAGTGCGTGCGCAGTAGGTTGCCCGGTACAGACGACCACCCAGTGATCCTTCCAGCTCATCCACTCCTCTTCCATCCGTGATTCGTCGACGACCGGCTTCTCTTCGCGAATACCGAATTACGGAGAAGAATATTGAGCATCGAACTGCGTCCGCGTGCACCACGGCGCGCCAAGATCAGCGCTCTGGGAACCTATGTGCCGCCGCGCATCCTCAATAACGCCGATCTGGCAAAAATGGTAGACACCTCGGACGAGTGGATCATGCAGCGTCTCGGCATCCGCGAACGCCACCTGGTGGAGCCAGGCATGGCCACCAGCGATATGGCGGTCGAAGCAGCACGCCGCTGCCTTGCCCAGCGGGGCATCCCGGCCAGCGAAGTCGAGGTGGTCATCGTCGCCACCGTTACTCCCGACATGTTTTTTCCCGCCACCGCCTGCCTGGTGCAGGACAAGCTCGGCGCCCACGGCGCCTGGGGCTTCGACCTTTCCGCGGCCTGCTCCGGCTTTCTTTACGCCCTGCAGGTGGGCGCCAAGCTGGTCGAGTCCGGCGCCCACTCCAAGGTTCTGGTCATCGGCGCTGACACCATGTCGTCGATCATCGACTATACCGACCGCACGACCTGCGTCATTTTCGGCGATGGCGCCGGTGCGGTCCTGGTCGAGCCCACGGAAGAGGGGAGGTCGGGCTGATCGACTTTCGCCATGAGATTGATGGTTCCGGTGCGGCGGCATTGAACATGCCGGCCGGCGGCAGTCTCGTCCCGCCTCTCCCGAAACCATCGCGGCCAGAATGCACTACGTCCACCAGGACGGCCAGGCAGTCTACAAGTACGCCGTGCGCAAGATGGTGGAGACCTCGAGCAAGCTGCTGGAAGCCAACAACATCGACGCAAATGATCTGGGCTGCTTCATCCCCCACCAGGCGAACAAGCGCATCATTCTTTCGACCGCGGAGCGCCTGGGGTTGCCGCTGGAACGGGTGATCATCAATATCGATCGCTTCGGAAACACCACCGCAGCGACCATTCCCCTGGCCATGCAGACTGCGCTTGACGAGCACCGGCTGCAACGCGAAGCCTGGTGCTTCTTGGCTTCCGTGGGCGCAGGCTTTACCGTGGGCGCCTGCCTGCTTCGCTGGGAAATGTAGCTAAATCGGATGCCGCCTTGAATTCGGTTCTTACTTGGCGCTCGAGCGCCGCAGCGTCCTTGGCGGCACGGCTGGCGCCCTGCTGCGCCCCTGGTGGCGAAACTTCCACAGACCGTACAAGATACCGGCCACCACCAAGCCAGATAAATCCACATGATGGTCGTGCTCCAGCCGGACAGGTAATGGCGAAAGGCACGAACCACGGCCCGGCCGTAGACGGCGGCCAGCCAGGCTACCAGCGAATAACGAAACGTTCTCGCCAGACCAAACGACATAAAGAACCTCTTCCGCGAAACCCCCAAAGCGCCGGCAGCAAGCAACAACGGCATCAGCGGAAAAGGCGGAGGAAGCAACGCCGAAACGGTCACGGCAACCGTACCGTTCTTCTCTACCCACCCGGACAGTCGCTGTCGCAAATCGCTTGGGCAGATAACGATGGAGCGCCGCTTCTCCGCCTTTGGCTCCCGCAGCCCAAGTCAAATAGCCACCAGGATGGACCCCACGATGGCCGCAACGGCCGCCAGCACGGGTCCGCCGCGATGGGCCACGAGCAGAATCAGGAGCAGATCCGTGCTGCCCGGCACCGGCAGGGGAATGATCGACGAATCGATCACCGACACCACGAATAGCCCCAGGGTGCCGAAACCCATGAGCCAGTGCAAGCCATGCGCCGATGGCCAGCTCCTGGCGGCCTTCGACCCCTGCCGGGCGGCCTCATGCTTTGCGGATAGCCTGAATCACTGCGCCATTGGACGCATAAAGCAGGCTCTCGCGACGCAATCCCGCTTGGATATCAGCCTAAAGATGGTCAAAGCGGTCGCGCTGGCGGCAGGGCGCCGCACTCGGCCGCATAGCCGGTAAAACACATCCAGCCCGCGCAGACAGGCCTCATCCAATATGTAGTGGATATTGTTGGTCAGGTAAAAGCGGATGGTTCTCGCGGGGACCGCGATGCGCCCCGACCACTCCTCCGCCAGGTCTTCCACATGCGCAAGCCCTTGGTCCCGGGAAGCCTGCAGATCCGCGACCATGTCCGCGGCGCACGCGCCGGTCTCCTCGAGCGCGCCCTGCCGAATCGCCCAAAACGCCGAAACCCAGGGTAAGCCGGTAAAGCCGTGCCACTCGTGAGCCAGGTCCAGGTAGAGCAGCCGCTCACCCGTCCGGGCCTCGCGGGCTTCTTGATCTTCCAGGGCCAGCAACGCGGGATCGCCAATCAGCAAAGCCGCATCCGCAACCGCAAGCATCGATTCAAGAACCGGCGGGTGGGGAACAAACACCGCCGGAACCTTCC
This sequence comes from uncultured Acidobacteriaceae bacterium, assembly GCA_963838445.1. Classification (GTDB taxonomy): domain Bacteria; phylum Acidobacteriota; class Terriglobia; order Terriglobales; family Acidobacteriaceae; genus PALSA-350. Next base: position 99,290 of record CAWIRT010000040.1, on the reverse strand, counting down.
AAAAGATATCGAACAGGATGCGGGTGTAAGCGTAGGAGGTGCGCGAAGAAGTGTCTGCCGCGACCGTTCGCACCGCGCTGACCCCCTGCTCGCGGACGCACCACCAGAATAATCGAGCGCACCCGATCGAGGGCGGCGATGGCGCAGCCGGGTACGATCAGCAGCGAGGGAGTGGTGGCGTGGGCCGCGACCGGGACCAGGCCGATATCCGCTTCGCCTGCAGCCAGTTCTCGCGCGCATCGTGAGGGCGTGGTGTAGCCGATCTGGTAGCGCTCGCGCAGATCGCTGCGCCGGGGCTCGTGCTCGAAGTCCCACATTAAAGGAGCAGGATTAAGGAAGTGGATCGCCGCCATACGAATGCGGCGTTTGAGTGGACGGGTCACTCATTAGTGTACCTTGGCATGCAGCGATGAATTCGCCTGAACAAAACCGGCTCGCCTGGGTTGCGCTCACCCTCACGCCCGGCCTGGGACCCAAGCGAATCCTAAGGGCAGCGCAAGGCTTTGCCGGATCTCTCGCTGCCTGTTTCGCCTTTCCTTGACCGAACTCGAGTCGCTTAACTTTCCTGCGCCCGCCGCCCAGTTTCTTTTCACCGGCAAGGCGCGCACCGAGGCGGAACAGGAGCTGGTGCGGATGCGGCGAACAGAAAGGCGCAGATCCTCACCTTATGAGGACGAGGATTATCCCGAGCAGCTGCGGGAGATTTTCGATCCGCCGCCGGTGCTTTGGGTGCTGGGCGACGTGAAGCTGTTGGCTCGGCCCGGCGATCGCGATCGTGGGCACGCGGCATCCGACGCCCTATGGAACGGGGATGGCGGAGATCCTGGCCCGCGATCTGGCCAGCCATCGCATGGTCATTCTCAGCGGCATGGCGCGGGGCATCGACACCGCCGCGCATCGCGGCGCCCTGGCGGCAGGCGGCAGCACCGTTGCGGTATGGGGCACCGGCGTGGACGTAATTTACCCTAAAGAAAATAAATCGCTGGCCGAAAACATTCTCGTCGCTGGAGGAGCCATCGTTTCGGAATACAGGTTGGGCACCTTCCCGGCGCCGCAAAACTTTCCCAAGCGCAACCGCATCATCAGCGGCATGAGCATCGGCGTGCTGGTGGTGGAAGCGGGCGAGAACAGCGGCACCCGGGTAACCGCACGCTGCGCGCTGGAGCAGAATCGCGACGTCTATGCGGTGCCGGGTAACGTGACCACCAAGAACGCCTGGGGGCCCAACACGTTGATAAAACAGGGCGCTAAGCTGGTGGCGACGTGGGAGGATGTGTGGCAGGAGCTGCCCACGCAGGTACGGTTGCAATTGGAAGGCGAACTAGGTTTTGCATCGCAACCGGAGCAAGCTGCATCGATTGTTGAAGAACTTCCGCTGCAGGAGCCGGAAAAGGTAGTGCTCAACGCGCTGCGCCACGATGAAGCGGTGCAATTGGATGAGCTGATGGAAATGCTGGAGTCAAAACTGACTTCTTCTGAAATCTTCACCGCCTTGTTCGAGCTCGAGCTTGCCAACCGGATTAAACAACTTCCGGGCAAGAACTACGTCAGACGAATGTAAAGTTCTCGCTCTCTCTGCACCATAAGTTGCAGACGCGGAAGTTGCAGACAGGGCAGGAGAAAGCACATCCTGACCTACGCTGATGGAAGCTGCCGCCGACACGCGGATCACGATAAGTAAATAACTGTGAACCTTCCAGGTGGTACAGTCAGTCCCATTGGAAGAGGTTTTCGTTGTCCCTGGTTGTCATCGGGTTTAAGGAATGCAATGAGTAAATCACTAGTGATCGTCGAATCGCCGGCAAAGGCAAAGACGATCAGCAAATATCTCGGAAAAGACTTCACCGTCGAAGCCTCCGTCGGCCACATCAAAGATCTGCCTAAGAACAAGATCGGCGTGGACCTGAGCGACGGCAGTTTTGCGCCTGAACTCATCGTCATCCCGGGAAAAGAAAAAGTTGTCGACCGGCTGAAGAAGCTGGCCAAGGCTGCGACTACTATTTATCTGGCGCCTGACCCTGATCGCGAAGGCGAAGCGATCGCGGCCCATCTTGAAGATGAGCTGAAGGGCCTGTCCAAAGGCAATTCGATTCGTCGCGTCACGTTTAATGAAATCACGGCGAAGGCGGTGCATGACGCCTTTGAACACACCCGCGATGTGGATCGCAACCTGGTGGACGCGCAACAAACGCGCCGCGTGCTCGATCGCATTGTGGGCTACCAGATTTCGCCTTTGCTGTGGGATAAGGTGCGGCGCGGCCTCTCCGCGGGCCGGGTGCAGACCGTTGCGCTGCGTCTCATCGTCGAACGCGAGCGCGAGATCAAGGCATTTGTTCCGGTCGAGTATTGGACCCTCGACGCTCAGCTCACTCCGGCAAACGAAAAGACAGAGTTTACTGCGCGCTTCACCGGCATCGATGGAGAAAAAGCGGTCGTCGAAACGGTCGATGCTCCTTCGCTGCCCAACAAGCAGCAGATGGATGCCGTCGTCGCGGCGCTCGAAAAAGCCAAGTGGTCGGTACAGAACGTAGAAAAGAAGGAGCGCCGGCGCAATCCCACCGCACCCTTCACCACCAGCAAATTGCAGCAGGATGCCTCGCGCCAGTTGGGCTTCAGCGTGCGGCGCACCATGGGTGTAGCGCAGCGCTTGTATGAAGGCATTGAGCTGGGCAGCGAAGGAGCGGTCGGCCTCATCACCTACATGCGTACCGATTCCACGCGCGTTTCGCCCGATGCCATCGCCGAAGCACGCAATTGGATCGAACAAAACCACGGCAAAGATTATCTGCCGGCCGCGCCCAACGCGTTCAAAAGCAAGAAGGACGCGCAGGACGCACACGAGGCTATCCGCCCCAGCAGCGTTGCTCATCATCCGGAAGAGATTAAGCGCTATCTCAGTGACGAACAGTATCGCCTGTACCGGCTCATCTGGCAGCGCTTTGTCGCCTCGCAGATGGTCCCTGCCGTGTTCGACCAGACGACGGTCGATATCGTGCGCCAAGGCGGACCGCAGCTATAACTTCCGCGTTACGGGTTCGGTGATGAAGTTTGACGGTTTCCTCAAGGTCTACGAGGAAGCCAAAGAGAAGAAGGACGACGAGGACGAGGAGCTCAAGAATCGGCTTCCCGCGCTCGAAAACGGACAGGCGCTGGCGTTGAATGCTCTGCTGCCCGAAGAGCATGCGACCGAGCCTCGCCCGCGCTTCAATGAAGCGTCGCTGGTGAAAGAGCTGGAAGAGCGCGGCATCGGACGGCCTTCCACATACGCCACCATCATCAATACGATTCAGGAACGCGAATACGTGCAGAAGGTGGGCGTCGGCAGGGGCGCGAAATTCATCCCCACCGAGATTGGCTTTGTGGTCACCGATCTGCTGGTAGCCAACTTCCCTTATATCTTCGATCCGCAATACACCGCAAAGCTCGAAGAAGAGCTGGACGATATCGAAGACGGCAAGGAGGTGTGGACCACCTTGCTGGGTGCTTTCTATGGGCATTTCGAGAAAGAGCTCGAACATGCCGGCAAGCACATGGAAAACATCAAGCGGATGGAAAAACCGACAGACGAGAAGTGCGATGTCTGCGGTTCGCCCCTGGTACTGAAGTGGGGTAAGTTCGGCAGCTTCTTCGCCTGCAGTACCTATAACAAGAAAGACAAGAACAGCTGCACCTTCACCAAAGAGAACTTTGCCGCCAAACCCGAGATGAATACCCAGGAAGGTCAGGAAGGGGAGCAGACGGAGGAGTACTGCGAGGCTTGCGGCCGGGTCATGGTGCTGAAGCGGGGACGCTTCGGCGCGTTCATGGCCTGCCCTGGTTACAACGAAGATCCGCCCTGCAAGACCACGCGCAAGCTGACCCAGAAACAGCAGCAAAAGGCGCCGCAGCCGCTGGACGAGAATTGTCCCAAATGCGGACTGCAACTGGTGCTGCGCAATGGTCAGTACGGAGAGTTCGTCTCCTGCAGCGGCTATCCGAAATGCAAGTACATCAAGCAGAACCTGGTCGAGGGGATGAAGTGCCCCAAGTGCGGCGATGGAGACATCGCGGAACGGAAGGCCAGGCGCGGCAACCTGTTCTATGGCTGCACCAATTATCCCAAGTGCGACTTCACTTCGAATGCCAAGCCGGTGCCGGAGAAGTGTCCGGAATGCGGCAGCCCGTACCTGCTGGAGAAGACGCGCACCACCGGGACCTACCTGGTATGTCCTAACAACCGCAAGTCTGCCGCGGAGGACGAGGCGCCCAAAAAGCGGGCTAAGAAAGGCGCGGCGGAGGAGCCGGCAGAGCAGGTGGCTTGCACTTATTCCAGGAAGATTGCCGAGCCCCAGGTGGAATCTGTTGAGGCGATGCGCTATCAGACCAAGGCAGAGCCGCTTCCAGTTGGTTGAATAGGGTCAAACTGCTTTCCCCCTCGGGACTTGCCAGGATGCGGGCCGGGGCGTACAAATCCTTTTGGCGGTTGTTTCACCTATTCGATCGCATGGAGCCAACATGAAAGCATTTTTGGTAGTTCTAGCACTCTCGACCGTCCCGGCAATGGCTGCGGATATGAGCGCCGCGAAGGTCTCGGGATATATCAGTGATTCGATGTGCGGAGCCAAACATAACGGCAGTGCTCCGGATGCGGCCTGCGTGAAAAAGTGCATTGGCGGCGGAGCCAAGCCGGTTTTTGTGGACGATGCCAATAAGAGCGTCTATACCATCGACGATCCCGATTCGGTAAAGGGTCACGAGGGTCATCATGTCAGCGTAGTCGCCAAGATGGATGATTCCGCCAAGACCATCCACATCACCAAGCTGTCGATGCTGGCCGACCAGGGCAAGCCGAGCAGCACGTCGGAGATGCACTAGACCTCTTAAAGCTTTTCAACTAACCGCGCGGCAGTGCTTTCGGCTTGACCGAACACTGTCGCGTTTTCGTGTGTTCAATCGTCTAACGAGGGTAGATGCCACAGCGGGCATCCATCTGCTAAGGTGGAGAGAGGGTAGGAAGGAATGCAGGATTTAACCCCAGTTATGGCAAAGGCAACCTGGAACGGCAAAGTAATCGCGGAAAGCGATACCACAGAGATGGTTGAGGGCAATATTTACTTCCCGGAGAGCTCCCTGAAGCGGGAATTCTTTCGCCCCAGCTCGACGATTTCCACTTGCCCCTGGAAGGGACAAGCGAGGTATTACAGTCTTTTGGTCGACGGACAAGAAAATCAGGATGCCGCCTGGTACTATCCCGACCCTAAGCCGGCAGCCCGTAACGTCAAGAACCATGTAGCCTTCTGGCGCGGAGTTGAAGTCGAAAAGTAGCCTCCAAAGCACCGGCCGGAGCATGGCTGCCCTGCTCCTGAGTCTGATGATTCTCGCTCCCGGCAGGCTCTTACCTGCCCAGCCGCCCGCTAACTCTCCCCAGAGAGACCTTGAGGTCTTGCGACGGCTGGAAGAAGAGTATCTGCGGGCTGAGATAGAAGACGACACAGCGATCGCGGGCACGATTCTTGCTGACGACTACGTCGGGCTTAAGCCGGATGGCTCAACTTCCACGAAAGCGGATGTCCTGAGCCGTCTGGACCGGCACGAACGCCGCCGCGAGCCTTATCTGATTACCGCTACCAATATGCGGCAACACTTGTTTGGCGATACGGCCTGCGTGACTTATACCAAGGTCTATACCAAGCCTGGCACTCAGGCTGCGTTCAGTGAAAACGTCCTGCACGTTCTTATCCGGCGTAACGGGATTTGGCGCCTTCAACTGAGTAGCCCGCTGCCCGCCCCTTAACATCCCTGAAAGAATGCGGTCCGCCCTTCGGTTGCACCGCACTTCCCTTTAGGGAGTCACGGAATCGGTTCCCCGCCCCAGTCACCCGGCGACCGCTGTTTTTGGTTTTCCCCTGCCTATCTCTGGGATAATGAAGCCACTCTGGCGTTCGAATTGGCGGCCGCACCTGGCATTCTTCGCAGGCGGCAAGCACCGCAAAGATCCCCGATGAAGCCACTCAAACTGGCATTGACGCCGACTCGCAACCGTCGCCTGAATGAAGTGACAGGCATGGTGCTGCTGGTTGCTGCGAGCCTCCTCTTCCTCGCCCTTGCCTCCTATCGCCCCACCGATCCGTCCTTCAATACGGTCGGCGCCATTGGCAGGCCGGTCCATAACTGGATTGGGCTCATCGGCGCTTCCCTCAGCGACCTGCTTGCTGCAATTGGAAGGGGTCGCCGCCTTTATGGTCCCGTTGATGCTGGCGGCACTGGGGTGGACATGGCTGCGATCGCGCCCGGCCGGTTCTCTCGGTGCGAAAGTGTCCGGCGTTCTGCTCTACCTGGTATTTGCACCCGCCATCTTCGGCCTCATGCCTGGCCATCTCCGCTGGATGCATGCCCTGCCTGTGGAAGGCCTGACCGGCCGCCTGGTGGTGGATTCCCTGGTCCAATATCTCAACTTTCCGGGCGCTGCCATCGTGATCGTGAGCATGGTGGTGATCGCGCTCTACCTGTCCACCACGTTCAGTTTCAACACCGCCCAACAGTGGCTGGCGGTTCACTTCGCTTTTGTGCTGGCGTGGCGCGACCGGGTGCGCAACTGGCGTTCCGCCTGGGCCCAGAAACGGGCGGTCGCCCAGCGCAGAAAAGATTGCCGCGAAACGCGCTGCCGCGAGAGACACCGCCGGCAAGCAAGCGCAGCGGGCAGAGGACGAGGAAAGGATTCCCACCTCACGCCGCTCCGCCTTTGCCGACGTGAGCGCCGCCGAGCCCGCAGCGAAATCTGAAGCCGCTCCTCAGCCGCATACTCCGTCGCTCTGGAACCAGATGCCGCGCACCAGCATTCCCGATCAGGAGCCGGAGCCGATGGATGACGATACCGAGCATGACGTCACGGCAGAGGAGCAGCCGCCGGCAGCCGCGATAGCCAGCGGCCACAGCCCAGCGCAGCCGGCGCAAACCATCTCGGTAAAGAACCGCGCCGACGCCGATGCCCGCCCGGTCACCCTGGCCCCCCGCGCCGTCAGCGGCTTCAGCTTGCCGCCGAGCACGCTGTTGCACCGCAGCGACGAGTCGCAGATTGTGCGCGAAGACGATCTACGCAGCCAGGCCCGCGTCCTGGTCGAAAAATGCGCGGAGTTCGACGTACGCGGCCAGGTGGTGCAGATCAATCCCGGCCCGGTGGTCACCACGTTCGAGTTCCGCCCCGAAGCCGGAGTCAAGTACAGCCGCGTGACCGGCCTGGCAGAGGATCTATGCCTGGCGATGCGCGCCGAGAGCATCCTGATCGAGCGCATGGCGGGAAAGAGCACCGTGGGCATCCAGGTGCCGAATCACGACCGTGAAACCATCTGGCTGCGGGATGTGATCGAAGCCGAGAACTTCACCCAGACCAAGTCCAAGCTGACGCTGGCGATGGGGAAAGACATCAACGGACGCATTGTGACCGCCGACCTCGCGACCATGCCCCACGTCCTGATCGCCGGATCCACGGGCAGCGGCAAGTCGGTCGCCATCAACGCCATGATCATGTCCGTGCTCTACAAGGCGACGCCGCAACAGGTAAGGATGATCCTGGTCGATCCGAAGCGGGTGGAACTGGGGATGTATGAAGGCATTCCCCACCTGTTCACGCCGATCATTACCGAGCCCAAGCTGGCCGCCAACGCCCTGCGCAACGCGGTGCGCGAGATGGAGCGGCGGCTGAAGCTGTTGGCCTCGCGCAGTGTCAGGAATATCGATCAATACAACAAGCTCTTCGACAACCAGACGCCCAGCCTCTTCGAAGAAGGGGAAGAAGAGCAGCCGCTGCCGCACATCATCATCATCATCGACGAGCTCGCCGATCTGATGATGCTGGATAAGGCCAACGTGGAAGAGGCGATCACCCGGCTGGCGCAGATGGCGCGCGCGGTTGGCATCCACCTGGTGCTGGCCACGCAGCGGCCGTCGGTGGACGTGATTACCGGCCTGATCAAGGCCAATGTGCCTACCCGGGTTTCGTTCCGCCTGGCGACCAAGGTGGATTCGCGAACCATCCTGGACTCAAACGGAGCCGAAGCGCTGTTGGGACGCGGCGACATGCTGTTCCTTCCCCCGGGAACTTCCCGCCTGCAGCGGCTGCACGCGCCGTTTGTCACCGAGAAGGAAATTGCCGACGTGGTTGCTTTCTGGAAGAACCAGGGAGAAGCGGAGTACGTGCAAGGCTTCCTCGAGTCTCCCCGGGACGAGAAGGGCCGCGACCTGGATGCGGAGCCGGAGGATGGCGACGGCAACGACGAGCTGTTCGAGGACGCGGTACGGCTGGTGCTGGAATTCGGCAAGGCCTCCACTTCCCTGCTGCAGCGGCGGTTGCGCATAGGTTATGGCCGGGCCGCGCACCTGATCGACATGATGGAGCGCGACGGCATCGTCGGCCCTGCCGACGGCTCGAAGCCACGCGAGATCCTCAAGCCACCCGACTGGCTCAACCAGATCGAGCCCGCCCTGCGCTAGCAATATCGCACGCCAGTCGAGCGCATCGTTCTTGTCGGACTACGACCCAGTCGGGTGGCATCAAGCTCGGCTGAGTGGGTAGCTCTGCCGAGCAGTATCCGCGGGCTGCAGCGAAAAATCCTACCCGCGCAGGCGAAGCCAGTCCTTTGGTAGGCGAAGCTGATGGCCAGCAGCAGCACACCCAGGCCGAGGAAACTCAGCACGCGATAACCCTGGCTCTGTTGGCTTACGCCATTCAGGAAAACCTTCGCGATACTGAAGGCGAGAACAACCAGAGCCTGCCAGCGTAGAAAAGCGCTGCGCCGCAAAAAACCCACCGCCATGAGACCTGCGCCATAGAGCATCCACCAGGCGCTATAACCCCACCCCGCGGCGATCGTACGGCGCTCCAGTTGGCCATACCCTCCGCAGAAGTCGCGAAAAAAACCCGCCCCGCAAAACCAGTAATGATGAATTTCCAGGCTGACGGCCACCAGTACGGTGACGCTGAAAGCCACGCTCGAAAAGCCGGCCAGGTAGGTCCAGCTGCCAAAGGCGCGCCCTGATACCGCCCAGGCTAAGACCGGCACAATCGCAAATACCGCCGCCCCCACCAGGTTGGTGGCAAAGTGCATGTTGGCGACCACCGCCAACGGCTGCGGTGTCCCGGCGATCCAGTCCACCAGGAGAGAAAGCGCCGCGACGGCCAATACCAACGCGGCAAAAACGCGCATCGCCGCGTTCGCCCAGGCTTTTGCCAGGGCAACCAGCACCAGCGATTCCCCCAACCAGCACAGGGTCACCACCGTGCCATCAAATTCCAGCGGCACGGCCACGGTCACAAAAAAGATGGCCAGACCAGATTGGTGGGGAGAGGACCGCAGGCCGGCGCCGGGCGGCCGCCATCAGCAGGCAGGCGCCGGCGAGGGCAATCGTAACCCAGGGGCGCCCGGCATGCTGGCCCTGGCGCCGAAAAGCACCATCAGCGCAATCCACGTCGCGGCGGCATTGGCGATCGGAAACGCGATGGGGAAAAAAGAGTCCGGCGGCAACGACGTGGCTCCGCGCAAAATCAAGAAAGGGCGCCGCGGCAAAACCGGCGAAGAACAGCGCCAGAAAGAAAACCGTCAGTGGCAAGCGAGAAGGATCGTCCTCACTTAAGCTCCAGCCGATGTAATAAACCGCCGTTCCCAGCAACGCGGCCCACGCCACCCGCTTCCATTGGTGGCTCGCCAGCAAAAACAGCGCGCCCGCATTCAGCAACGCCAGGTAGGAGAAGAGAAAGATCTCGTTGCCGTGCCCCATCGACAGCAGCCCGGGCGTAGCCAGGCCGCCGGCCAGGGCGTAAAGACCCAGCAGCTCCGAATCCTGGCGACGGGCAAGCACCGCGTTGGCGATGGTCACCGCGGTCATGGCGAGAAAAATGAGCCAGGCGGAGCCAGATGAAAAATGCTGGAAGCTGCCCAAAGCGAGAGATACGCGATGCTGGTGCCCAGCGCCTTCAGGCTGTAGGAAAAGGCGGGGAATCCCTGGCGGCGAAAGCGCTCTGACCAGGCCACGAGCCCGGCGGCACCGGCCAGGCCGATCCAGACCCGGACCGGGGGCCCAATCCAGTTGCGATCAAAGGCCAGCTTCAGAAACCAGGCCACGCCGATGAGCACGGCGAGGATACCGATGCGGTTCAAGAGCTGGGCCCCGATCCGGCTTTCGAGCGAAGCACGCTTCCCCGGCTTCGCCGCCGGAGCTCTCGAAGGAGCCGGCGGGTGGGCGGCTTCCGCCGCGCGGGGAGCAGGCCTTGCCGCGCGCAGAGGCCTGAACCGCTGCTTCCAGAGACGCGACCGCGCCGACAATTCCGCCAGTTGCTGCCGGAAATCGTCGTCAGAAGCCATAGCAAAGACTCTAGAGCATTTCCCGCATGCCAGCCGTTACCTGCGTGTACTCTAGTAACACTTTAGAGTGCCATTTGCCGCAGAATGCCTTAAGCTGCAAAAGGTAACCATTCAGGAGGCATCCCCCTTAATGACCAGGTCGACTGGAATCGAGGCCCGGCACAAGGTTCTTCTGGTGGATGATGACGCCGTGAGCCTCGAACTCATGGCTCTGCTGCTCGCTCACGAGGGCCACCAGGTGCTTCGCGCGAACGACGCCGGAGCCGCCCTGGAATTGCTCTCATCCGACAAGTCGGGTCGTCCGGATGTGCTGCTGGTAGACCTGCAGATGCCCGGAGTCTCGGGCGGCCAACTGGCGGAAAAAGTTCGCGCCATGGGCAGCCCCGGACCGCTGCTGCTGGCCATGAGCGCGTCCGAAGTCCAACGCCAGCAACTACTTGCTTTTGACGGTTTCTTGCTGAAACCGCTTGCCGTGGACGACCTGCGCCGGGCGCTGAAGCCCAAAAAACGGGGCCGCAAACCCGGCGTCCGCGTCGCCCATCCCGGAAGGACAGGCAGCGGTACCGCCTCCGCCGGAAGCCCTTGACTTGGCGGTGATCGAAAAACTGCTGCGATGATGCCGAGTGAGGCGCTGCTGGAACTCTTCTCCGCCTGCATTGCGGATACCCGGTCCTGTATCCGTGACTCTCCAGAACCAGGTTCACCACGGGAAGAGGACCGGCGTGCGCCCGCTGGCCCACCGATCAAAGGAGCAGCGTCCATGGTCGGGGCCATCCGCCTCGCCCGGCTCGCCGCCGGACTCGAAATGGGGGGTAGCAAAGAAGCGGCCACCCCCGGCGTTTTGGATGATTTACTGAGTGCATGCAGTGAGTTGGAGCGTATGCTTTTGGCAGGAAATCTAACGAAAACCTAGGGCCCCCCATGACCACATACGACAATTCCGCCACACCTAAGAGCAGCAACGACCGCCTGCACCAGATTCGTATTGTCATCGCCGACGACCACCCGGTAGTCCGTATCGGCGTAAAAAACATGCTTCAGAGCGATCCCGGCCTCGAAGTGATTGGCGAGGCATCGGATGGCGATGAGGCCATCACCGGAACGCTGGAACTGCTGCCGGACATCCTCCTGCTCGATCTGCAGATGCCCCGTCTGCCCGGCCTGGAGGCCATGCGGGCCATCATGAGTGGTTCGCCCACGGTAAAGATCCTGCTCCTGACCAGCACCATCACCACCCAGCAAATCATTGAAGCGCTGCAGATCGGCGCCCGTGGCATCGTGCTGAAAGACGCCTTGGCCGACCACCTCACCACCGCCATCCGCGCCGTCTCTTCCGGCGATTATTGGATTGGCGGCAAACGCGTGGTGAACCTGGTCGGCGCCCTGCATGAGCTGATGCAGCAGGCTGCCGTTCCCGAGCGCAAAACCTATGGGCTGACACCCCGTGAACTGGAAGTGGTTGGCTGCATCGTCGAAGGTTGCAGCAATCGCGATATCGCCAAGCAGTTCAGCATCAGCGAAGAGACCGTGAAGCGCCATCTGTCGAATATTTTCGACAAGACCGGCGTTTCCACCCGTCTGGAACTGGCGCTGTTTGCGATCGCGCACCAGTTGGTTGCCCTGCAAACCTAACCCTTCTTAATACTCCAAGGGAATCGTCTTCCCAGATCCGGGAAACGATTGCGATTTCGCTTCAACGCAAGCTGCCAGTCGATGCATCTGATTAATTGCGTGCATGCGACTATGCGGTCCAGCTGGGGGCCGTGGCTTTGTCTGCGATCGCAAATTGAACGCGCCTGAACCTTGGAACCGGAGTTCGACAAGATGATCGCTGGAAGACTTTTCCTCGTTACTTTGCTTTGCGCTGCCTCGAGTGCCGTTTACGGGCAGGAGGCGAGCCCCGCGCCCAGCCACAACAACAGCAGCCGATCATGCCGGCCGAGACCGGCAACAATAATGTTCCGCTCTATCGCATCCAGGTGGTGGGCCGGGACATCCCGGCCATCAATTACTGGCACCGCAGCGGGAGCACAAAGATTGGTTTTGCCGGCACCAGCCTGCTGCCCCAGGGTAAGGGCGAGGCGAATGTCACCAGCAAGGGACAGACCTTCATCGATGCCAAGTTTCAGGGTTTCGTGCCCGCCAACAGCTTCGGTGTGGAATATCTGACCTACGTGTTGTGGGCGATTACCCCGCAGGGCCGGCCGGTGAACCTGGGTGAGGTGATGCCCGGCGGTTCCAAGGCCGAAATGAATGTCACCACCAATCTGCAGCAATTTGCGCTGATCATCACCGCCGAGCCCTACTTCGCCGTGACCACGCCGAGCGACCTGGTGGTGATGCAGAACACCGTCAACAAAGACAAGACCACGGGCATCATCGACACCGTGAATGTGCACTTCAACCTGCTGCCGCGCGGAGCCTACGTGCAGACGGCCGGTCAGCATGCGGTGCTGAACCCGGTCAAGCCGAGCGACAAGTCTCCGCTCCAACTCTACGAGGCCATCAATGCGGTGCAGATCGCGGAGGCCACGGGCGCGGCTAAATATGCCCCCGACATTCTCGCCAAGGCCAAGCAGGAACTGGAAAACGCGCAGGCAATGGACGGCAAGAAGAGCCAGCGCAAGACCATGATCACCTATGCTCGCGGCGCAGTGCAGGACGCGGAAGATGCGCGGGTAAGCACCTTGCGCAAGATGCAGCAGGAGAAGGAACACCAGCAGCAGTTGGCCATGCAGCAGGCGCAGGCGGCGGCTCAGCAGGCACAGATCGATGCCCAGCAGCAGGCGCTGAAGCGGGCCCAGGCCGATGCGGCAGCCGCGCAGGCAGAGGCGGCAGCAGCCAATGCCAGGGCGGCGCAGGCGGCGGCGGAACATAACGCCCAGCAGGCGACGGATCAGACCGAGCAAATGCGCGAGCGTCTGCGGGCGCAGTTGAGCCAGGTTCTGCAGACGCAGGAGACGGCGCGCGGACTGATCGTGAATATGTCCGACGTTCTGTTCGACACGGTAAATACACGCTTAAGCCGGAAGCGCGGGAAAAGCTGGCGAAGGTTTCAGGAATTCTTCTCGCGTATCCGAATTTGAAAGTGCAGGTCGAGGGATATACCGACAACGTAGGCAGTGAGCAATACAACCTGACGCTTTCTCAACAGCGAGGGGATGCGGTGCGCGCTTACCTGGTTTCTCAGGGCGTCTGCCGCCGACAACATCACCGCGACCGGTTACGGCCTGAGCAATCCCATCGCAGACAATGCGACGGCCGCCGGACGAGCACAGAATCGCCGGGTACAGATGGTGGTTTCAGGCAGCGCAATCGGTGTTCAGCAAAGCCAGCCCTCAGCCACGAATCAACCACAAGCCGCTCCGCCGCAGGGTGTAAGCAATCCACCGCAGTAGTTAGGACATTTCCAGAAGGGTCCGCTGCAACCGCAGATCCCTCGGCTTTGCTCGGGATGACAACACGGAAGGTCGTGCGTCCTGGACGTCAGTCGCTGACGCACGGGCGAAAATTGATCATGCCTAACGGAGCGCACGGCAGGTCGCTTTCGGACTTTCCGAAAGCGTCGGAGTCTCTCACGTCAGCTTTAGCAGACGCCGGATGGGCATCGTGCGGTATCGGACCGCTGGAAAGTCATCCGGAGTTAGGCTCGTGTCTGGCTTAGGAAAGAAGGGCCAGGCGGGATTCGATATCGGCTAAGGCTGCTTGCAGTGCAGCACGGCGCACCGGGCTCGACGTGCGCTCGGAAAGAATGCGCTCGCGCTGCAGATCGAGTTCCTGCTTTTGCCGCTCGCGCCTTGCCTTCTCCAGGGTGTTTCGCTTGGCGGCGTCAATCAAGGCACCCGAAGCGGTTAGATCTGCGGCCGATTGCTGCTCTTCCACAGACTTGCTTTCCCACCCACGTGCCATGCCTTTATGGTACGACATGCAGGAATCTCACTCGTAATATGTGGGACTGAACCATTTACCTTGAAGCTGCCGTATCTTTTGGGAATGACCCGCGGAGGAATTATGAAAGTCTGGCAAATTCAATCGTTCGGAATTGACAAGCTCGCATTGGCCGACGTTGCCCCAACCCCGCCCCGGACGCGGAGAAGTCCTGGTGAAGGTGCATGCCGTCTCACTGAACTACCGTGACCTGCTCATGGTGCAAGGCCACTACAACCCCAGGATGGCATTGCCTCGTATTCCCTGCTCCGACGGAGCCGGCGAAGTCGTCGAAGTGGGAGACGAGGTGACGTCCACCTCGCCGGGGCAAAGAGTGGCCGGCATCTTCATGCAGCATTGGCTTGACGGCCCACCGACGGCCGAAAGCAGCCGCGGCGCACTGGGCGGCGACATAGATGGCATGCTGGCCGAATACGTGGTGCTCCCACAAAGCGGCGTCGTTCCCATTCCAGAACATCTGTCGTACGCCGAAGCGGCCACGCTTCCCTGCGCCGGAGTCACGGCGTGGAACGCGCTCGAAAACGCGGCCCAGGTGAAGCCTGGAGATGTGGTGATGATCCAGGGCACGGGCGGAGTTTCGATCTTCGCCCTGCAATTCGCGAAGATGGTGGGAGCCACCGTGATCGGTACTTCCAGCAGCGATGAAAAGCTGGACGAGCAAAGACTCATGGGACTGGACGCCGGCCTCAACTATCGACAATCTCCTGACTGGGCAAAGTGGGTGCTCCAGGAAACCGGCGATCGCGGCGCCGATCTGATTGTCGAGGTCGGCGGAGCCGGCACCTTCGCCCAGTCTCTGCAAGCGGTGCGTTTTGGTGGCACGGTCGCACAAATCGGCGTGCTCAGCCAGTCTGAACAGCCGCTGCCGATCGCGCCGATTCTCCATCGCCAGGTTCGCATCCAGGGCGTTTATGTCGGGTCACGGCTCATTTCGAAGCCATGAATCGGGCGATTACGGCCAATCGTATGCGGCCCGTGGTGGATCGGATCTTCGCCTTCGGCGAGGCTCGCGACGCCTTGAATGCCCTGGAAAAGGGCTCACCATTTCGGGAAGATCGTAATCCAGGTTGTTGCTTAAACCCCGGTAATTCCCAAGATGGTTACGGCTATCTGATTGAAACTGCTGGGCTACCAAAAGGACAGTAACTTTTGGGTGATCTGCTGGCACGAAAGCTGTATTTTCCCTACGACAAACGCGACATTTTCGTGCAGAATGCATCTTAACGGTACGATTTCTAACGACACCCCGCGTTTGGATAAGGGAGCTTTTTATGACATGGATTCAAAGCCTGCTTGGTTTTTTCTACGATATTGTCTTCGGCTGCCGCCATTGGAGTCAGACCCGGCCGTTCACGCTGGAGCAGCAAACCTATAAGGTTTGTCTGGACTGCGGCAAACAGATTTATTACTCGCGGGAGCGCATGACGCCGCTGAGCGCGCGGGAAGTGCGCCGGATGAAGGCTGAAGCAGGCCCCAGTACCGTGATTGCACCTCGATGAACACAGGCAACTTTTTTGCCCGCGCGCGAATAAGTCGAACGCGGCCGCTTAAGTATTTCGTTGTCCGGCCGAAAGGCTGAAGCTCCGTATCGTATGGCCGCAATGCGTGCAGCCCGATACGGAGCTTTTCTGTGTCCGCGAGCAGATTCGCAAAACGATACCGTAACAGTTTCTTTTACAGGAGCGCTCGGTGGTGCTGACCACTTGCTCCACGGAAGAAGCAAATCAAATCTGCCATCGGGCGGGTCACGCTAACATTTAAATCCTGATCGCGGTACTGGTGGGAGAAGCGATCGCTAGTATCATTCCCAGCCTGTCGTGTCACTTACCGTTTTGGGTGGTTGGTATCCCAGGTTTCCTCAACTCGTATTTTCATGAGATTCCGTGCCTCGGCTGGCATATCCTTACTTCTGGCCGTAGGCCTTTCGCGGTCCCTGTCGTCTATCAAAGGGCCGAGAGCGTCGAGGCGATGTATGGAGCCATGCGAAAATCCGCGGAATATTCACAGTGGGTTTACCTCGAGACGAAATTTGCCAGGCCCTCCGGCGACGAAAGCCACACCTCGCGGGTCTTTATCAGGCACGGTAACCGTAGAACCGGCTTTAGGCTGCTGCTTCTTGCCACCCCCTTTCTGCTCCTGCTGGCCGCAGGTTGCGGAGCCATGAGTTCCCCTGTGGGCGCCAGCGCGGGCAGCCTGGTCATTAACGCGGACAAGGCCCGATCGATACCACTACCACGGACCAGTTAAGCGCTAAGCTGCCTTCCGGTGCCTCCGCGAGCGTCAAGTGGACCATCGCGGCGGGGCAAAACGATGCTTCCCTGGGCCAGGGGACCATCAGCGCAAATGGCCTCTATACGCCCCCGCCGTTGCTTTCCCGGGACCAGGTACAGGTTCAGGTCACGGCGACCTCCCGCAGTGATCCGGCGGCCACAGCGACGCTACCTGCTCACCGTCACGCCCGGGTTTGTCCAGGTTCTTACCCCGGAAACCGCCAGCGTGGCGCCAGGGGGCACGGTTCAGGTCAAAGGAGAGATCGCTGAGGTCAATTCCGGGTCGATCCACTGGTCGCTGGCGACCAGTGCGGGGGGTGAGACCGATCCGGGCGACGGCTACGGCAGCATCAGCGAAACCAGGTGCCATCACTCCAACCGTACCTACACCTACTGCACCGCGACCTATACCGCCCCGCGCGCCTTGCCCCCCGGCAGCCCGTCTGTCTTTTTGGTGGGGCTGGCGGCCGGAAATCCTCACTCCGCTGCGGCGCTGCACATTCTGCTGAATGGGGCCGGATTCAATAGCTCGGGCCTGCAGAACCAGGCAGCGCAGACCGGGCTACGTGCAGATGGGCTCGTCCGGAGGCAATGCCAACGATTACGACTCCAAAAAGGAGACCGGCAAGGACGGCGGCACCAGGGAATATGTGAATGACTGTTGCGGGGGAACGCTGGGAGCGCTGGTCGCGGACCGGAACAGCAATCTTTTCATTCTGAGCAACAACCATGTGCTGGCCGAATCAGACCAGGCGCGCACCGGTGACACCGTCGTGCAACCGGCGCTGGTCGATTTGAATTGCAATCCCGCAAGCCGGTCGCACGGTAGGCTCCTTGCGCTACGTGGTGCCCATCCAGAGTACCAAACCAATGTAGATGCGGCGCTGGCTGCGGCGACGCCCGCAGTCGACGGAACCGGGGCGATCCTGCAGTTGGGGCCATCGATCAATGGCGTGCTGACTCCCGCGGCGCCCGCCGCCGGGGAAGGAGAGGCGCTCACCGCCGGCCTGCTGAACCAGTTGCGCGTAGTCAAGAGCGGGCGAACAACAGGATTGACCTGTTCGACGGTAAACACGGTCAACCTGACCGTGCAAGTGGACTACTACTACGATTGCGCCGAAACCCAGCGCTATTACACCAAGACGTACGTCAACCAGATCGGCATGCCGGGGGCCAGCTTCGCAGATAGCGGAGACTCAGGAGCGCTGGTGCTCGACGCCAGCAATGCCCAGCCGCGTGGGCCTGTTTTTTGCCAGCGGCGCCGATGACAGCAATCACGGCTTCAGCGTTGCCAATCCTATTCAGGATGTGCTGAGCGAACTGGGGCAGAAGAGCCAGGCAGAGGGCCAGGAATTCCAGATTGCGGGCGGGGCTCCCCATCCCGTCACCTGCTCCAACTACGATGAGCACACTCCACCGGCAACTCGTAGTGTGAGCTCATTCCAGATGGCGGCTGCGAGATCCGCGGCCGAATCGCAAACGCCCAGCTGCTGCGGCCGGATAACGGCGTCCTGGGCACGGCTACGGGCAAGAGCCTGGACAGCCCGGGCGAAGCCGCAGTCATCGTCTACGTGGACAAGAACAAGCCCGGTGTCGCCGTTCCCAAAGTGATCAATGGCGTACGGACACTGGTGATCCCCACGGACGTGGCGAGCATGAACGCGGGCATTGCACCCACGACGCTGGCCCAGGTGGAGGGCATCCACCTCCCCGCCGACGTTCTGCGTGCCGCTACTGCGGTACAACGGCAATTTTCGCCGCAGTTGATGGCAGATCCGGCATTTTTCGGCGTGGGCGTGACCCAGAGCTATGACAATCCTGCGGAGGCAGCGCTGCTGGTGCTGGTGGATCTGACGAAAACTCCGCGTTCGATGCCCGATCTGGCCGGCGGATTGCGGCTACGCTATATGCGGGTCAATCGTCTGCACGTGACACGGTCGAAATTCGCCCCGGCGGAGCAAGCGCCGCGCTGCGCGCTTCCCTCCTCGCGGCAATCGGTCGCCAACCCCTAAGGGACTACCCCTACGACGGGCCACAAAGGGCACGGCTTCAGCCGTGCATCAGGCTGTGCCTCTTGTGACTTAAGTGGGTGTGAGAACCGGGATTTAGGAATTTAGTCCCGAAGGGACGGCTGAGACTTAGCCCAGGACGCCAGTCCTGGGTACACCATGAAACATGATTTAGTTCCCGAAGTGGACGGCTGAAGGAGGATCGGCGGCCCATTTTCCAGCCGGTCCCTGCGGGACTGGGTCGTCCTCTCAAATCCAACCCAGGACTAGCGTCCTGGGCTAAGTTCAGCCGTCCCTTCGGGACTAAATTCCTAAATCCGAGTTCTGTACACGCCTAGTTAGCCCGTTCCCTTCAGACGAATCAGTTTATTCCGCTGTCTGTTTAGGCCCTAAGGTACGCTTTTCAAGACCCGCCGGGTTACTAAGCATTCTGGGCGGTTGTGACAGGAGCGGGGACCGGCGGTAGCCCGATCCCGTTTTCGGGAAAGAAAAGCATGAACACGCTGCCTGACTGTCTACCGTTCGCCTGCGGAGGAAGGACGGCTGACCACCCGGACCGTCGCATTGTGCTTGGCGATAATCTCGCTGCTCACCCATAGGCCGAGGCCGGTCCGGTCGCTTCTTTGGTAGTAAAAAACGGCTCGAAAATCCGTAGGCGCGTTGCCCGCGTCATACCGCAGCCCGTGTCGGCAACGAACAAGCGAATACCGGGTGTACCGTCCACCCAAGAACGGGATCGGTGGACAGACAGCCACAGATGCCCTCCCTGCGCCATGGCGTCGATGGCATTGCCGATCAGGTTGGCAAACACCTGGCGCAGCTCCCCGGAAAAGCAATAGAGATCGAGATCCGGTCCAATCTTGCGGGAAACCCTGATCTGCAGCGCAAGCATTCGCCCCGTGAAAAGAGTGAGAACAGACTCCAACAACTCCGCGATGTTGGCGACCACCGGCAGCGTCGATTGGCGATAAAAACGCAGGGTCTGCTGCGTCATCTCGGCGACGCGGGAGATTTCCTGCTGCGCCAGGTCGGCATAACCCGTAGCCTCCTCATCGAGCGACGGCTGATGCCGCAGCAGGTAGAGAAGATTGGTGACGGCCTCCAGGGGATTATTGATCTCGTGGGCAATGGAGGTCGCGAGGCGGCCGGCGGCAGCCAGTTTTTCCGTCTTGCGCAAAGCCTCTTCTGCGCGCTTGCGCTCGGTTGTTTCCACCACGATCGCTCCGACCCAGCGAACCGCCTCCGATGTGGCTTTGACCGGGTACACATTGATGAGCCAACTACGAACTTGGGTAACGTCACCAGACAAGGCCGTGTTGAGCTCAAATTGAACCACCGGCCTCCCGGTCTCAAAGACACTTTGCACATGGCGCTGAAGCATCTCCGCCGCCGGACCGGGGAGCATTTCTGCGATCGTGCGCCCCAGGTGCCTGCCGATCGGCACCTGGTTCATCTCTGCCAGGAATTGGTTCACACGTACGTAGCGAAACTTGCGATCGAAGAAGGCGAACCCAATCGGAGCGTTTTCCAACATGGAGTCGAGCAGCGCCAGGGTGTCGCCAAGCCCGGCCCGCTGCTCCTCGATCGACGTCACCATGAGATTGAAAGCACGGGTAAGATCCGCGGATTCGTTGGTCGAGGTGACTTCCAGCGGAAAACCTTCTTTGGTTTCTGGATCACGAATCAGCTTGCGGGTCGCCGCGAGCAAGGCACGAAGGGGACGGGTGATGGAACGGGCAAGAGTGCCGGCAATAATCGCCGTGCCCAGAGCGCCGAGGCCGGCAAAGATGATGGTGATGCGTATGAGTGAATAAATCTCCTGCCATGCCGCGCTCGCATCTTCATACACCCAGGCGAATCCGCTGAGTTGACCGCCGACATGGATCGCCTGGACCGCTTCACGAGCGCCGCCGGGGGCGCGAAAAATCACCGCGACGGGGGTGTCCTCCAGGTGCTTTTTCTCGAAGCGCGTGAGCAGGTCCTTGCCGTTCATGCCCGGATCGCTGCTGGCGATCACCCGGCCGTTGCTATCTGTAACCACCGCTGCACGGATACTGGGAGAATTGATCATGGCGCGGAGGATAGGTACCAGGTATCCGACCTGGCCCTGGGCCAGCGAATCCTGGCTCTGCAGCGCCAGTAGATTCACCTCCGATTCCAGCCGCAGGCGAGCCCGTTCATGAATTTCAGAAGCCTGTTCGCGCACCAGCAGGGTAGCGAAGACAATCACCAGCAGGCCTTCAAAGAGAATAAGACCGGAGATGAGCTGCCCTCGAATCGAACGAGGTTTAAGCCAACTCATATGGCGTATCCCCTTCCCTTCAACCTGGCCTTAGCCAACCTTCACCGGCGCTCGGCCCGCGAGCTTGGCTTCGATATCCTGTGCGATCTGGCGGCCGTGGAAACGGCCATTCTCGATAAAAATCTCGTTGGTTCGCATGCCTGCAACGATCACTCCAGCGAGATAGAGACCGGGTATATTGCTCTCCAATGACTGCGGATCACACACCGGGCAGCGATCCTTCCCTTCCATGCGTATACCAAGAGCAGTCAGAAAATCAAAGTCGGGATGGTATCCCGTCAAGGCAAACACGAAGTCGTTATCGATGGTAACGGTACCTTTGGGTGTAATCAGCTCGACCGAGTCCTCCGCGATGCTGCCAACAGAACTGGAAAAATAAGCGGTGACTTCGCCGTTCTTGATGCGATTGTTGATATCCGGCAGAATCCAGTATTTGACGTGGTGATGCATTGCCTCGCCCCGATGCACCAGGGTTACATGGGCGCCGTGGCGCCACAAATCCAGGGCCGCGATGGCGGCTGAGTTCTTGCCCCCGATCACCAGAACATTCTGGTCGTAATACGGGTGCGGGTCGTGATAATAGTGCAGCACTTTAGGCAGCTCTTCCCCGGGAATTTCGAGGTAATTCGGCAGGTCATAGTACCCGGTCGCGAGAATGACTTTGCGGGCGCCGTAAGATCGCTGACGGGAAAACCGGTCGACGGTGGTGATGGTGAAATCTCCATCCTCCCCGCTAAGACCGGATACCTTCTGATATTGACGAAACTCCAGCTGATAATGCTCCGCGACCTTGCGATAGTATTCCAGAGCCTCGTTTCGGCTGGGCTTCTGGTTGGGACTGGAAAATGGCATATCGCCAATTTCCAGCAACTCTGGCGTGGTAAAAAACGTCATGTTTGACGGGTAATGGAAAAGGGAGTTGCACAGGCACCCCTTGTCTACCAGAACGGTGCGCAGGCCGGCCCGCTGGGCCTCGATGGCACAGGCGAGACCGGTAGGACCGGCCCCCACCACCAGCACGTCAAAGCTTTCTTTCAGAACACCACGGCTGTGCTCCATGTCTATAGCTTAGACGATGAGTTCGTTCCCAGCCGATGACGGAAATCGCTATAATCGAACGTTCTGGCAATACAGGAGCCACCTTTTTATGTCTGATCACCGCAAAGAAAAAGACTCGCTTGGTTTTGTCGAGGTACCCTCGAAGGCTTACTACGGCGCGCAAACAGCGCGCGCGGTGGACAATTTTCCCATCTCGGGGATCAGTGGTCATGCCGAGCTTGTACGCGCCCTGGGCATGGTGAAGCGCGCCGCCGCGGAAGCCAACAAAGAACTCGGCTTGGTGGATCAGAAGCGTGCTGATGCCATCATCCAGGCCGCCCAGGAAGTCATCGACGGTAAATGGAACGGCGAGTTCGTGGTCGATGTTTTCCAGGCCGGTGCGGGCGTCAGCCAGCACATGAACACCAATGAGGTGATCGCCAACCGCGCCAATGAGATCCTGGGAGGCAAGCTGGGGGAGTATGCCCACGTACATCCCAATGATCATGTGAACTACGGGCAGTCGACCAACGATGTCTTCCCCACTGCCATGCGCCTGGCCACGCTCTTGGCGCTCGACAAGTTCTACCCGGTGCTGGACAAGCTGGCCGCGACCTTTGCGGAAAAAGCAAAGGCATTTCACCACATTATGAAGTCCGGCCGCACGCATATGCAGGATGCGGTTCCCATGCGTCTGGGGCAGGAGTTTGCGGCCTATGGCCTGGCCATTGAAAAGGGCGGGCAGTTCCTGAAGCTGGCCTCTGAGACGCTACGCGAATTGGGGCTGGGCGGCAGCGCGGTGGGTACTGGCATCAATACCCACCCGGATTACCGCGTGAAAGCGGTTGCCCACCTGGCCCGCATCTCGGGGCAGAAGCTGGTGCCGGCCCAGGACATGCGCTGGGCGATGCAATCCAATGCCTGCATGGCCGACGTGAGCTCAGCTTTGCGCGGGATTGCGCTGGAAACGATCCGGATTTCCAATGACATCCGGCTGCTTAGCTCGGGGCCCAATACCGGCTTTGGGGAAATTTACCTTCCCAGCCTGCAGCCGGGTTCCTCCATCATGCCGGGCAAGATCAACCCGGTCATCCCGGAGCTGGCTGCCATGGTCAGTTTCCAGGTTATCGGCAACGATACGGCCGTGGCCTATGCCGTCCAGGCGGGGCAGCTGGAGCTGAATGTGATGATGCCTACCATGGCCTACAACGTATTGCAGAGTGTGACCATCCTGGGCAACATGCTGCGCCAGTTCGATGAATTCTGTGTTCGCGGCATCACCGCCAACGAGACAACGCTGCCAAATGTACGCGCAAAGCACGGTCTCGTTGGCCACTGCACTGAACCCCTACATCGGTTACGCCAAGGCCGCGGAAATTGTGAAGGAGTCGGTGGCCACCGGAAAGTCGATCATTGAAATCGCCCGCGAACGGAAGCAACTCACCGAAGAGGAAATTGCAGAGATTCTGGACCCGGTCAGGATGACCGAACCGCAGTATCCCCTCGAAGCCGCAAAAGAACGCGACAAGGCTGTAACCGCCTAAACCTGTCCTGACCACAAATCCTGGGTGCCCCACATCTCGCTCGTTTTTCGCGAGATGTGGGATACCACAAATCTTAACGTCCTTGATTGTGGGGCCGAGAGCTTGCAGGTTTACAGCTGTGGAACCCCACATCTCGCGAAAAGACGAGCGAGATTCCACGAATTTCCTGTACGCAGCCCTGGACAGGACCATGTGTGCGCCTTTCTTTAAGGAAAGGCGCATGAAGTTCGCGAAACCCACTAAGCTTCACAGGAAATCGGGGATGTGGGGCACCCAACGTCCATTGTTAAATTCAAAGTTTCGAGTCACCCTTTACTGGCGCCCGAAGCGATACACCAAGCCGGCGTTGAAGCCCAGATTCTTCACCTGCGTAGTGCTCCCGAACGTCGTCAACCAATAGCCGGGTTGTATACGGAAAGCGAGCGAGGTACCGAGGTTGTAATCGATCGGCACCCCTGCCGCAAAGCTGACGTTGGTACCGTTACCCCACAATCCGATGAATGTGCCCGGCAGCTCGGCGCCGTTGGCATTGAAGTTGCCCTTGGCCCCGCCCACCAGGACCTGTCCGCTGATGGCCCAATGCTCCCTGCGCACGACGCGATACTGCGGCCCTGCCATGAAGCTGTACTCGCTGATGCTGGGCTTGAAAATGTTGTAGGGACCGGGGTAGGTGAACGCGGTTCCGTAATAACCACGCAAGTCCACCGTAACTCCCAGGCGGCGGACGAAGATAATCGGTCACCCCAACATTCCATGCGGATTCATTGATGTGCTGGAGTGAAGGGCCGGGGCGGAAACGGGTGTAGCCGCCCCCTCCGTAGACTTCGAACTTGTGGCTGTAGGTATCCTGAATCACACGCTGGCGCCGCTGCATGCGGCGTGCCTGTATTCGGGCCTGAGCCTCCTGGGCCAGGCGAACTTGATTTTGTTGTGGATTCTCGGGCTCGGTCTGAGCCGGTGCTGGAGCCTGCGAACTGGTATCGGTGGGATTCTGCGCCATGAGCCCGGGTACCGCGAGAATGATCAAAAAAAGAAGCGGATACACTTGGCATCCAAAACGCTTGCTATGATGCATGAACCTGAAAGCCTCCACTGCCTGCCGCCACTCGGCGATGAAAATACGGTTTTGATGTCCTGGTTAGTATTAGAGCATTTCTGCGCTTGCTATATCCTTCTCAGGACCGGAGAGTGCAGCTTTTCTTATTCCACGCGGCAAAAGAGGGCGAACTGAATGAAATTCCTGATCGGGCTCGTGATCGGCTTGCTAATTGTGCCAATAGGCATCTGGCTTTACCTCACCGCGGGTAGTCCTCCGGTGGCCACCGGCGACGCACCTCTACCCTTCGAGGCCAGACTCGTGCACATTCCGATGCACGCGCGCATCGATCGTGAGCTGATCAAGACGCCCCCAGTCGAGGCCAGCCCCACCAACCTGGAGATCGGCGCCCACATCTACCGCCGGCAATGTGCTGCCTGCCACGGCCTCTATGGGCTCCCCGCCAGCTTCGCCAAGGGTATGTTTCCCGAGGCGCCCCAGCTATGGGAGCCGCACCGCAACGGAGTCGTCGGCGTCAGCGACGACCCCCCGGGCGAAACCTATTGGAAGGTAGCCAATGGTATCCGTCTCTCCGGCATGCCCGCCTTCAAGAACGTGCTCAACCAGACAGAGATGTGGCAGGTGTCGCAACTGCTGGCCAACGCAGATAAGCCCCTGCCCCCAGGCGTACTGACGCTGCTGAAACAGCCGCTGGACCTTGACCCAGCGGCCCCGCAATAGAGCCGCTCTACTTGAGCGAGTAGGTCACCCCGGCGGTGAACTGGAATGAGTTTTTCTTGCTGCCGGCGGCCGGGTCGTTCAGGAAGTCGTCCAGCGCGCCAACCGAAAACCCTAAACGCTTGTACACCGGGAACAAGAGACCCGCGGTAGCCACAGCGGAATACGCGTTGGTTTGATTAAACGCGGGAGTGATCACTGCCCCCTGGTTGAAGACCAGCCCATGGGGCAGCTTCAACATGTAGGTATCGCCGAAGTCGGCTCCGATCAGGTTCTTGCTCGGGGTAAGCGGCGGTGGAGGCACAATGTTGGGGGTTACGAAGTACGTCTGCTTCTCGTAGTGTATGTCGAACTTGAGATCCAGTTCCTGGGTCGGGCTCTTGAGCACGGTGTACCCCAAACCGGCTCCGTAGGTTTGCTGCAAATTCAGGCCCTGGGAGTAGTTGTGGTCAAAAGACGACTCCACCAGGAAGTAGAAGCGCGGCGAGAAATACCAGTCATGCTCGGCATCGAAATGAATGATATTCGTCTTGGTGCCCGCAGTGCCGGGTTGGGTGACGGTCCCGTACGCTCCGGTAAAGTCGAACAGGGTACGATTGCGCGGGTCAAGCCAGTTCACGGTGGGAATCGTTCGTGAAAGCGCTGCTCCGCCGGTAAAGTTGCGGCTGTTCTGCGTCGCCTCCACCAGCGTCGCGCCCGCGGTAATTGATCCCGTCCAGCCATAGCCCCAGCCTGGATTTCTGCGCACTTCTTTACCGAAGGTATCCTCGTCGATCATGTATTGCGCGTTCTTCACCGGGATGTCTTTGGTAGTGCCGCCCGTGCCGGTGGCCACATGGACCTGATCGTCCTGAACCTGGACTGCTCCCTGGGCAATATCGGCGTCAGCCGTCTTGCGGGTCACATGCTGCCCCTGCTGAACCACGGCAAACTGTTGCGAGGATGTGAATGGACTTGATCTTGTCCCAGGTCACGGTCACATCTCCGGCAATGTCGCTGTGAAAGGTCACGCTACCGCCGACTTCGCGCAGGAGCTTGCCGGTCAACTGATCGCCGTTGGTGAAAACGATCACATCCGGGCCGGAGCCGGCGCAGCGCTCTTATCGGGCGCACTCTGGGCGTGCGCAGGCAAGGCAATGGCAAGACCGAGCGTGGCCGGCAATATAAGGCGCAAAGTGATTGGGAGTCGCGAAAAGAGGCGGCTGGCAAATCTGAATTGAGACATAGAGACGGAACCTTCCTCGAGGGAGATGGGTAGCGCAAGAAACAAACCGCGCTACTTTGTGTTGGATTGGCCCGCGATACTAACGCCTTAATGGTAAAACTTCGGATGCGAACATGCCGTTAGATCGGGCATGAGAACCCTCAACTGGTTGTGATAGGGTGCAACCGTCCTTGCATAGGCTACTTTCACGGAGCCTGTTTCGGCACGGGGGCCTCTTGCACTGTAACACTGGATTGTAGGCCGCCATACCCGTAAAATACGTATGTGGCCATTACCAGGACTCAAGCTCTCGATTATTTCCGCTCCGATGACCTGATCGGTTTGGGCATGGAAGCCGATGCGCTTCGGCGTAAGCTGCATCCCGAGGGCGTAGTTACCTACATTGTTGACCGCAATATCAACTATACAAATTTCTGCACCGAGTACTGCAGCTTTTGTGCCTTTTATCGCCCTCTCAAAGGCAAGCTCGCCAGCGAAGGTTACATTCTCGACTTCGAGACTATTTACCAAAAAATTGCCGAAACCGTGGAGATGGGGGGCACTGGCGTGCTCATGCAGGGCGGCCTGCACCCCGATCTCAAGATCGAATGGTTTGAACGTTTGCTCCAGGGCATCAAACAACGGTTTCCCCAGGTCTGGCTGCATTGTTTTTCCGCCTCAGAGATTCTGGCCATCGCCGAGTACAGCAATCTCTCGGTGCGGGATACGATCGCCCGCCTGCGGGATGCAGGCCTGGCGTCGATTCCGGGCGGCGGCGCCGAAATCCTGGACGACGAAGTACGGCATCGCATCGCAAGGCTGAAGTGCTCCACGCAGGACTGGGTGAATGTGCATCGCACCGCGCATGAACTCGGCATGCGCACCACGGCGACGATGATGTTCGGTGTGGGAGAAAGCTTTGAACAGCGCATCAACCACTTCGAGCAGGTGCGCCGCTTGCAGGAAGAAACCGGCGGCTTTACTGCTTTCATTCCCTGGAGCTTTCAGCCGACCAACACTGCCCTCGGGGGCCGCAAGTGGGATGAGGCGACATCGGTCGAGTACCTGAAAGTGCTGGCGATCTCACGCCTGTATCTCGACAATGTGGAGAATGTGCAATCGAGCTGGGTGACGCAGGGACTGAAAGTCTTGCAGCTTGGCTTGCGCTTCGGCGGTAACGATGTGGGCTCGGTGATGCTCGAAGAGAACGTAGTCAAGGCAGCTGGAACGTCGAATTGCACTACGGAAGAAGAGCTGCGGCACGTTATCCGCGGCGCCGGCTTCCGTCCCGTGCAGCGAGACACGCTTTACACTACCTACTTTCTCAACTGAAATCTTGTCAGGGACCCGTGGCAATAGCAACAAACCACGTGAGATGAGCATCTTAGCGAAATAGATTGGAATATGTACGGAGGCTGCACCCTGATTGCTGAAGGTCTAAGCAACTTACCGCTTGCAGCCATGATCTATGGTCGTTGGGGCTGGTGGCTGGCTTCTCCGCAGCATGGGCTGCAACATTATTTCAGAACCCACTATGCGGATAAGACC
This sequence comes from uncultured Acidobacteriaceae bacterium, assembly GCA_963838445.1. Classification (GTDB taxonomy): domain Bacteria; phylum Acidobacteriota; class Terriglobia; order Terriglobales; family Acidobacteriaceae; genus PALSA-350. The sequence goes on along the minus strand of CAWIRT010000040.1, from coordinate 71,316 downwards.
TTCGAACACCTGTACCACTGGAACTCTTTTGACACCGCGCTGCTGATTCCCTATTTCGTCGTGATGATCATCCTTGCCTTTTACGGCATCCATCGCTACCAGCTCGTTTATCGCTATTACAGAAACCGGAAGAATGCTGTACATGAGCCCGCGTCGCATTTCGCTGAGCTTCCGAGCATTACCCTTCAACTCCCTATCTTCAACGAGCAGTTCGTGGTGGACCGGCTCATCCAGGCCTGCTGCAACCTTGATTATCCCGCAGACAAGCTGGAGATCCAGGTATTGGACGACTCCACGGACGGCACTGTCGAAGTTGCCCGGGCGGCGGTAGAGCTTTATCAGTCCCTGGGTCACAGGATCGTCTACATTCACAGGATCAATCGCCATGGTTTCAAGGCGGGTGCGCTGGATGAGGGTTTGCGGGTGGCAACGGGCGAATTGGTCGCCATTTTTGACGCCGATTTTGTGCCCCCAAAAGATTGGCTGATGCAGGTTGTCCATCACTTTGCTGATCCGAAGATCGGCATGGTACAGACGCGCTGGACACATCTTAACCGCGACTTCAGCTTTCTTACCCAGGTGGAAGCCATTCTGCTCGATGGCCACTTTATTCTCGAACACGGCGGAAGATCGCGCACCCACGCCTTTTTCAATTTCAACGGTACCGCCGGCATGTGGCGCCGCGCGGCGATTGATGGATCGGGAGGCTGGCAGCACGACACGCTGACAGAAGATACTGACCTGAGTTATCGAGCCCAGCTCAAAGGCTGGAAATTTATCTATCTGCAGGATGTTGAGTGCCCGGCTGAATTGCCCATTGAAATGACTGCGTTCAAGACCCAGCAGGCGCGCTGGGCCAAGGGCCTGATTCAGACCTCGAAGAAGATTCTGCCCATGATGTTCCGCAGCGATGCGCCCTTCCACGTGAAGCTGGAAGCGTTTTACCACTTGACGGCAAACATCAGCTATCCGCTGATGATCGTGCTTTCCACATTGTTAATGCCGGCCATGATCATCCGTTTTTATCAGGGATGGTTTCAAATGCTGCTGATTGACGTTCCCCTCTTCATGGCGTCAACGTTTTCCATTTCCTCCTTTTATCTGGTTTCGCAAAGAGAACTTTTTCCCGGGAAGTGGTACAAAACGTTTCTGTATCTTCCGTTTCTCATGGCCCTGGGAATAGGGTTGACGGTGACCAACACCAAGGCGGTCATGGAGGCGCTCTTCGGCATTAAGAGCGCGTTCAAGCGTACCCCCAAATACCGTATAGAAAAACGCGGCCAGATCCCGCAGGCCAGCAAGTATCGCAAACGCCTCGGCATTGTGCCTTGGATCGAGCTTTTGATCGGCAGCTATTTTGCGTTAACCATCTGGTATGCCATCGCCAACGAGAACTATTTCACCGTGCCCTTCCTGCTACTCTTCGTGCTGGGCTACTGGTACACCGGTCTCATGTCGTTGCTGGAAGGCAGATTTGAACGCTTTCGGATTGGCGCCAACGCGGATGAATCCTCGCCGAAGCCCTTTCCCGTGGGCGTCTAGCATCAACCCTCAGTCCATGCGGCCAGTTCATTCCCATCCGGATCGGTAAAGTGAAAACGCGATCCTCCGGGAAAGGAAAAGATGTTCTTGGTGATTTTTCCCCCGGCATCTCTGATCTGCTTCTCCATCGACGCCAGATCGTCCACGTAGATGACCACCAGCGGTCCAGCGCCAGGAGCGACGGGTCCGAGCCTAAACCCACCGGCTAACCTGCCATCTTGAAAGCTGGTGTATTCGGGACCATAATCCACAAATTCCCATCCGAAGACTCGGGTGTAAAACTGCTTGATTGCCGGCAGGTCATTGGCGCGAAATTCGATGTAGTCGATGGTTTTGTTGCGATCCATACGTTCCTCCATGTTCGATAGGTGGCGGGCAAAAGTAAGCACACCACCGCGGTGTGCTCGCAATGCCTCCATCCATGCTCCCTGCGAGTTGGAGAACGTGGGTAGGGTCTCTTCATCCGAACGGCAGAGACCACCGAGGTACCGCAACAGAATATGGAAGAAAGATCAAGAATTCAAGAAGCGCGTATAGCGCAGCGGGGCACTGATGCTTTGTATCAGCGCACGGCTTTACAGGCTTCGGAAAAACCTAGGTTTTAGGGTGGGCCGGGGATTTATCCCCGGTACAAATGCAATGTAAACATCGTGGGCTTTAGCCCCTGGGGCATGCTTTCCTGCTCCGACTTTTTCGCAGCCTCTTTAGTCGCGCCATACGGGTCCAACAAATATCTGGTCTTCAGACGGTTTGTAAGAAATCGAGATTTATAAAGTTAGTCCCGAAGGGACGGCTGAATTTAGCCCAGGACGTCAGTCCTGGGTACACCATCAAAACATGATTAAGTCCCGCAGGGACGGCTGAAAGAGTATTGCGTCGCAGCCCATTTTCAGCCGTCCCTGCGAGGACTCCGTCGCCCTTTTAATCCAACCCAGGACTAGCGTCCTGGGCTAGACTGTTCAACCGTCCCTGCGGGACTTAATTCCCATATCCCGGTTCTGTGGTTCTCACTTACCGTCACACAACAGCCTACCAGCGGAACCCGAAAGTTATCGGAAACATGCTGACAGTGCCGGTCCCGACATTACTCGCCGAACTGGCTGGAGAGTCCACCCAGACATAGCGTGCCTCGGCGTAAAACTTACCTTTACCATCCGCATTGGGTTTGAACGTGACACCGGCACCGAAGTTCGCGCCCCCCTGGTTGCTGGAGAAATGGCTGAGCGTGACGTTCTCGTACTGCGGATAGCATCCATAGAAGTAATCGCAGTAGTCACCAACATAGACAGGCTCGGTGAAGCTGGTGAGCTTGCGGTAAAATCCGCCGCCGCCGGTCACGTAACCGCCGATGTGTCCGCTGGTCTTCAAGTAAAAGATCGGATCCAGGGTCAGCGACCACACGTGAACATTTCCATCCGGCTCACCTATGTTTGTCAGCGTGTTGATTGGAATATTCGCATGATTAAAGTTGTATTCCGCCAGCACCCCGAATCGGTTGTTGAAGTTCCAGCCACCACCCAGGTTGATGCTGTAACCAACCGCTTGCCAGGTTGTGGTATTGCCTGCCGGCACATTGAGACCGGCGCCCAGCTCAATGGCGAGGTGGTCTGTCAGGGAGTCGCTATGGTGTGCGTTGTAGCCCTGCCTGTTGTATCCACCCTGATTGGGATACTGGTCCTGCACCAGGGTTTCAAAGGCTTCATGGTTTTCCGCGCTCGAACTTATTTGCGCCAAACCAGCAGGAACCAGTAAGGAAGAGGAAAGGGCCGATATGATCACTGCGAACCAAGCAAAAGAACGGGGACCCGACAACATCGTGTAATCACCCTTGGGAAATGAGATTTAAAGAGAACCCAAAACGGATCTCTTTACTGCTAACACCTATGTGACGGATTTGACGCGCAGAAGTTTACAATGGATGGCCGATAGCGCCATATGGCGTCAGGGGGCCCCACCGGGCGGCAGGGCCCCTGACGGGTTAGTGGATGTCGAACTGCTCCGGATGCAGCGTAGGATCGCTTTTTACGATGATCGTCTTACCGCTCATCTCCTCCAGCTCATTCAGCCAGCGGGCGTTCGCAACTTTTAGCGTTTTTACGACCTCAGGATGCACGCGAAGCAGCACATCCTGACGCTCCAGATGGCTCTGCATCTTGCGCATCTCGATGTATATTTCGTTGCACACCGTGGTCGGACTCTTGACCATGCCGGTGCCGGCGCAAATGGAGCATTGGATGCTCAGAGTGCGCTCCAGCGACTGCTTGACGCGTTTCCGGGTGATCGCGACCAGGCCGAAATCATTAAACTGAAGTACCTTCGAGGGCGCACGATCCGACTTCAGCTCGTCTTCCAGGGCCTGCATCACCTTGTTCCGGTTCTTGCGCTCATCCATGTCGATGAAGTCGATCACGATGATGCCGCCCAGATCGCGTAGCCGAATCTGACGCACAATCTCCGGAATGGCATCGAGGTTGGTCTTGAGAATCGTGTCCTCCAGACGCGCCGTCTTGCCCACATATTTGCCGGTATTGATATCGATGGCCACCAGGGCCTCGGTCTGATTGATGACAATAGACCCGCCAGACTTGAGCCACACCTTGGATTTGAGCGCCTTGGTGATTTCATCCTGAATACCGAACTGTTCGAACAGCGGCGTCTCTTTGGTGTACAGCTTGACCCGCCGCACTAACGATGGCTGAAAACGGTTCAGGAAGCGAACGATGCGCTCGTACTCCACCTCGGTGTCAACCCAGATCGTGGAGAAGTTATCGCTCACCTGGTCGCGCAAAATGCGCTCCACCAAATTCAGGTCGTGATAAATAAGAGCCGGCGCCTTGGCCGTATCGGAACGCTGTTTGATCTCGGTCCAGAGGCTGATCAGGAAGCGAATATCGGCGCGCAGATCGTCTTCGCTGGCCCCATCCGCCGCGGTGCGCACGATAAAGCCACCACTGACTGTCCCCTTCTCGCTGATCAGAATCCGCTTCAAACGCTGGCGCTCCTCGTCGGAGGAGATCTTCCGCGACACACCTACGTGATTCACCGTCGGCATGAACACCAGAAAGCGCCCCGGGAGCGCGATGTGACTGGTGATGCGCGCACCCTTCTTGGCAATCGGTTCCTTGGCGATCTGCACCAGGATTTCCTGCCCTTGCTTCAACAACTCACTGATGATCGGCAGGTCGCTGGTTTGCGCATTCTGCCGGCGTCCATTGTGGCGGCGGCGGCCGTCATTGCGTTGGCCTCGCCCGCCGCGACGCTGATCGTCGCGTTGCCGGCGAGCTGGCTGACCGCCCACAGCGGCTACCTGCCCTTCTTCCGATTCTGTTTCCTCGACTCCCTCGACGGAATCCAGCTCATCTTCCGCCTCTTCCTCCTCGACCATGAGACCGGAAGCGTCGCTGTCCGTACGCTGATCGATATGTGCGTCGCGCACCATATCGCCGATCGCGCTGCCTACTGAAACTTCCTGGTCGAGCGTCTCCTCCTCCAGTTCCTGCAGGTCGTGGTCTTCGCTCTCAACGTAGAGGGGAGTAAAGTCGTACTCCTCTTCGTCGGTGACCTCCTCCTCTTCCACTAGTCCGATGACCGTCGTTCCATCCTCGGCCTCGTCCTCAAGATCATCGAAGTCCGTTTCCGGCTCCATCAAGCCCGGGTTGGGGGCGGCGAACGCGGCAGCCTCGTGACCGTTGGCTTCTGAATGCTGCTCGCCCCCCAGCTCGCCCTCTGATTCCTCGCCCTCCGATTCCTGGCCCTCCAATTCAACGACAAACTCTTCCTCAGCCAGGGTGGAGGACGAGGTAGCAAACCGAAATTCGCTCGGAGCGGAAGGATCCACACGATAGGAAGCGGAAGCTTCTTCCGGCTCAAACTCAACCGGGGCCACCGGCTCATCGGCCATGCTGGCCAGAACTTCTTCCTCGGTCTCGGCAATCTCAGCTTCAGGCTCCGCCACTTCAGGGACGGTCACCTCTTCGTACGACCCCGTTTCATACAGCACGGGAGGCTCATGGGCCGCGACCGGAACCGCCTCGGGGGCTGCCTCCTGGTGCGAAACAGGCTCGGTCTCCGGCACACTGTCGGAAGCCGCCGGCTCGCTCTGAGCTGGAATCGGGGCTTCGTGAGCGGGCCCGCGATAACGGGAGATGGACTCTCCCGGGAGCAGGCCGTCGCCGTTCCATTCCAGCGGCGTCTCGATCAGCGTCGAAGGCTTGGCCAGGATGACATTGGCCCGCGGCTGTGTGGGCTGGGCTTCTACCGGCTGGGTGGGCGTCCGGGCAGCGCTTTGACCGCCGTATTTCGAAAGCGACTCACCGGGTAAAGAGAACGCGACCGGCGACGAGGCTGCGGGATAAGGATCGCCTTCAACAGAACTCGGTGGCGCCACCGGCCGGGATATCTCTGTACGGCCCTGGCTCGCGCCTTCCGGGGCGCCCTGCTGCCCGCCTTGCGGTGGCCGAAACCCCTTACGGCGGCCACGGCGGCCCCGCCAACGCCGGGTTCCGTCCTCAAACTCTCCCCCCGGTACCTGACCGCCCGGGGACCCATTTGCCGGGGTGCGCCGCGGAGCGGGCTCTTCTTCCGCTGCCGTGTGAGCGGCACGCGGTTGGCTCGCTTCCCGATTCTGGTTATCCCTGCCCCGATTCTCCCTGCCCTGGTTTCCGCGGCCGGTTTCTTCGCCGTTTGCCGGGATACGCTCGAAATCAGAGGAATCTTCCTGTTCCTCCATAAAATCGGTGACGTATAAAAATGCGTCGCGCTCCAGGCCGAGGTCTACGAATGCAGACTGCATCCCGGGAAGAACCCGGGTAACCCTACCCTTGTAAATGGACCCGGCGAGGGTGTATTCGTTCTCCCGCTCGTAATAAACCTCGGTGAGTTGTTCGTCTTCCAGGATGGCCAGACGCGTCTCATGCGGCGTGCTGGAAATACAAATTTCTTTTGACATGCTGCCTCTCCTGTCCGCAGGTCTTGCCTGGCGGACGGCCGGTGCGGCAGATCAGAGGGGAAGCTGCTATCCCACTCCCGGAATGCTGGGAAGGATTAGGTCAGACGGAGAGAAAGCCTGGGCAAAGGCGCGGGATCCACGGGGTGGAATCCAGCGAATTTCTTTGTACGGGGATACCCGCGGCACACAGCCGTGACCGGGACCGGTCGCTGTGTTACCTGGCGTTCCAAGGCTGTCCGGGCGCAAAGAGTCGGTGACCACTTCAGCCTTGAAATCAGGCGGGGTCGTTACCCTTCTCTGCGAGCTCATTCCTAATCCTGCCCGGCCCCGGTGATTCACCTGGCCGGCTTATCTAAAGTACTGAAAAATCTAAACCTATCGACACTGCTCTAGTTCACAAAGCGGCTCATGCGAACGTTCATCGCAATACCCAGAGCCAGGAAAGTGAATAAAACCGAGGATCCCCCGTAACTCATTAAGGGTAAAGGGATTCCTGTGACCGGCATCAGCCCGATGACCATTCCGACGTTAACTGCAATCTGAAAGATGAGTACAGCGACCACGCCCATGATCAGGAACGTACCGGAAATATCCGCGGCTGTCTGAGCATTTTGAATCAAACGCGTCAATATGAGGAAGTATATCAGGAGTACAAACAGGGCGCCGACGAAGCCGTGCTCCTCGCAGAACGCGGCAAAGATGAAGTCCGTATAGGGAATCGGCAAAAAATCGCCTTGTGTCTGCGTCCCTTTCGTCGCTCCCCGGCCCCACAGGCCTCCGTCGCCCACTGCGATCAGCGACTGCTTCACCTGGTACCCACTGCCTTTGGGGTCGGTGTCCGGGTTCAGGAAGCTGGTCAGGCGCTGCTTCTGATAGGGCTTCAGCACCTTGGCCCAAACCGGAACCACCAGCACCAGACCGGCCACAATCAGGATGACTGCCTTCTTCCACTCCAGGCCGCCCAGGAAGAGCCCGATAATCAGCACCGGAATGTAAGTAAGCGAGGTCCCCAGGTCTGGCTGCTTCAGCACCAACAGCATCGGCAGCCCGACCAGTAGGAATGCCTTGAAGATATCGCTCCAGGTAAGGTCCTTCCCAGCCAGGTTGGAGAAATACCGCGCCATGGCGACGATCAACACCAGCTTTACCCATTCGGAAGGCTGAAAGTGAATGCCTCCCGGGAGCTTGATCCAGCGCCGCCCTCCCATTACCTTGGTCCCGACCGCCAGCACCGCCACCAGAGAGACCAGGCAAAAGCAATAGATCCAGTGGATCGACTCGATGAGCCGATGGTAATTGATCAGCGAAAACACGAACATCGCCGCCAGCCCGCCAATCAGCCAGAAGATCTGTTTGGTTTCGAACCCGACAAACTTGGTGTGCAGGGTAGCGCTGTAAATCTCAAAGATGCTGATGACGGAAAGCAGCAGCACCAGGGCCAGCAGCAGCCAATCGAAATCGCGAAATGAGATAAATCGCCGCATCGTGCTTCGTCTTTCTCCTGGCCCCTAAGGCCTTCTAGCCTTGCTTAAGGCCTTCTAGCCTTGCTTAAGGCCTTCTAGCCTTGAAGGGGCGGGGCTTCAGCCCCGCCGTGCCGTCAGTCCCGTAGGGACGGCTGAACTTAGCCCAGGACGTCAGTCCTGGGTTGGATTTCCAAAGACGACTGAGTCCCGTAGGGACGGCTGAGATAGCCCTCGTCCCAATCCTGAACGACCTTCAGTCGTCCCTGCGGGACTTTTCATCTGCGCCGAACAAACCCAGGACTGACGTCCTGGGCTAAGTTCAACCGTCCCTACGGGACTAAATTCGTAAGGCCTGCTCACTGCACCGGCACCGTGAAGTGTCCACCCTTCATTGCCGGAACTGGATCCTTGACCGCCGCAGTTGTGGTCTTCTCCGGGGTCGCGGCCGTCTCCGGCTGCTCCGACCAGACAGCGCCCACCTCCACCTTGGAGGGCACCTTGGCTTCCTGGAGATTGTTGTCCAGTCGCCGCTGCTTATCGACAAAGGCCTCGATGATGCGCGCTGCCAGAGGTGCAGACGCCTCTGCTCCCCAGCCACCGTGTTCCACCAACACCACCACGGCGATATCCGGATTGCGGCGCGGCGCGATGCCGACAAACCAGGCGTTGGCGCGCTCAGCACCGGTGCCAAGACTCTTCATGCCGGCACTGTGGTTCACCACCTGCGCCGTCCCTGTCTTGCCGGCAAAATCGATGTTTTCCAGACGCACCGCGGATGCCGTACCGCCCATGTGGGGGTCAAGGGCTCCGGCCATACTGTCGGTGATGGTCTGCCAGACCGCTGTGTCGATCGGCACCTGCACATCGCCACTGCCGGGATAGGAATCATTCATCGCCTGGCGATACTCGGCCGGCACTTGATCGGGTTCGACCACATGGGGACGCTTGAAGGCGCCGCCCGAGGCGATGCCCGCCGACCGCCCGGACCAGCTGAATCGGTGAGATTGCAACCGCTCCCTGTCCGATACCGACGGAGATCACTTCCCCGGCATACCACTTCTCGTGAAAGGTCTTCATCTTCCATTCTTCGGAAGGCATGGTGCCGCTGACCTCGCCGGGCAGATCAATGCCCGTCTTCTGTCCCAATCCCACTTTGTGAGCCCAATAGGCGATCTTCTCGATGCCCAGCTTTTCGGCCAGGGTGTAGTAGTAGGTGTCGCATGACATAGGGATCGCGTGCATGATATCGACCGGGCCGTGGCGTTTATCGCAGCCAAAGAAGCGACCGTAGAAGGTGGCGCCCCCGTTGCAGACTACTTTCAAATTCTGCGCAACCCCGTTCTCCAGACCGGCCAGCGACATGATGATCTTGAACGTGGATCCCGGCGCCAGCTGCGCCTGAATCACCTTGTCCAGCAGCGGATGGCGCGGATCGGTGATCAGCTTGTTCCACTCGTCGCGCGAGACCCGCACCGAGAAGTCGTTGGGGTCGAAACTGGGCCTTGAGACCAACGCCAGAACCGCGCCGGTATGGGGATTGATGGCAACAATGGCTCCATTGTGATCGCCCATCGCTGCCTCCGCCGCGCGCTGAAGGTCCAGATCGATGGTCAACTTAAGCCCCTGACCGGCCACCGCCGGTTCCCGGCCCAAAATGCCCACTTCCCTGCCATGGCTGTCGACAATAATGTCCTGGGAGCCATCCTGGCCGCGCAGCAGCGAATCGTAGGATTGTTCGACACCCGATTTACCCACCACATCGCCAGGCTCGTAGTAAGCAAAGCGCGGGTCGTTCAACATGTCGTCGCTCACCTCGCCGACGTAACCGATCAGGTTGGCGGCAAAGCCATTACGCGGATACAGCCGCCGCTGCTCGTCAATGGTTTCCAGCTCCGGCAGCTCGTCGCGGTGGGCCTCGATGAACTCCACCTCGTCCGGGGTGATGTCCTGCTTCAACGGAATCGGTTGATACTTAGGCGCCAGCTCGTAATGGGCCAGGGTGCTCTCCAGCTGCTCCGTGGTCATGTGGAGCCCCCGCGAGATCAAGGGGAAGTCCGCACGCAGGTCGCGGCCCGGTTCGCGGATCAGAAAGCAGGAGACGGAGGGATAATTGTCCACCAGCAGGCGGCCTTCGCGATCGAACAGCTTGCCCCGAGGAGCCAGGATGGGCACCTTGCGGATGCGATTCTGCTCCGCCAGCGCGCGGTAGTTTTGCGCTCCGATCACTTGCAGCCGCCACAGGCCGGAGAGCAATACCAGCAGGATGGCGACGATCGCATACTGCACGATCGTCAGCTTGAATGCCGGTAGTCTCTCTTCTCGATTGAACAATTCTTCCATACGTTTACTGTGACGTTCCTGCTACCGATTCGGTGCAAATTTCTCTAATCCCGCGGCCGGATCCGGTCCAGGATGTCGAAGAAGAAGACACCGACGATCGAGTTAATCACTGCCTTGATGACTTCATGCAGCCAGTTCGTCCTGACGTTGAACGCCAGCATGCGATGCATGATGAAGAGGTAGATCCCGATATTCAACAGGGTGAAGGCAAAGTTGATCAGCAGCCGCGTCCCGGGATTCTCTACGTCGATCTTGACCCCCAGCGAGGCGGCAAAAAATCCCACCACGCATTGTGAAATCCCGTTGATTCCCAGGGGGCGGCTGGTCAGCGCATCCTGCACTAACCCGATCACCGCTCCCGTGATGGTGCCGGCAATTGGATTGCGCCACCCTACGGAGAAATAGATGGTGACCAGCAAAGGGAGATCGAGGATGTCGAATTTCGGAATAAAACGCGGGATCAGGACCTGCAGGAAAATCGCCACCAACGGGACCAGCACCACTACGATGAGCGGATAGCGCTGCACATCCAGTTCCCTACGCGCTAGTGATGCCGACATTGCCATGCTGTTCGTTCTCCTCTTGCCCCAGCCTCAGGAACCCCGCTCTGTACAGGGCACGTCCAGGCTCTGTCAGGGCACGTCCAAGCTTTGTATCAGGGCACGCTTCAGTCGTGCCACCACTGGCCGAACATGATCTGGGCTTTAGCCCCTGTTAACTTCCGATCTTCAACAACTCCAGGTTCTGTATCAGGGCACGACTTCAGTCGTGCCACCACTCACCGAAAATGATTAGGGCTTTAGCCCCTGTGTCTCGTTATCGGGCCCAGAAAACAGCGCAGGGGCTAAAGCCCAACCCTGTTTTAAGCCCTTCCAGCACGACTAAAGTCGTGCCCTGATACAAAGCCAAATCTCCTCTTGCCAATCGTGCAACAACTCTTCGGGTGCTCCCATTTCCTTACCAACCTTGCGCTTTCCACACGCCTGAAACAAACTCCGTCGCTCCCTCCGGCCTATTGCGGCTGGCCCCCGTCCGCAGGGGGTTCAGGCGCAGCCGCCGGTTCGGTCACCTTAGGCGTCTTAGGCTTAGCCACTGGTGGATGTACCGCCCCCGGTAAGGCCTCCTGGCCCGGCGTGGCAGAATGCTTAGGCTTGACGGCAGCTCCGGTTTCCGTTGATTGCCCCGATTTTGGTGCGGCCGCGTCGCCATCCTGCTTGGGAACCTTGCCCGCCGTGCTCTTCCCGTCGGCTGCCGGACTGGCCGAAGTTGCTACGGGCGCTTTCGGTTGCGGCGCATACTTCGGATCAACCACAGCCTGCCCCGGAACCAGCGCATTGGCCGGCGGCGTCGAATCCGGGCTGTAATGATCGGGATGCACAGTTGGGGGCGGATGCAGGGGCGCGGGAACCGTGGGGGTCGGGGTAGCTGGTTTCTGGCCCGGGCCAGGGTCGGCCAGCGCATTGGGATCGTTTAGACCCGGCAGTCGCTCGGCGAGGATATCCGCCGCCCTTTGCTTATTGACCGCGGCTCCTTCGGCTGCACTCTGGGCCAGATCCTGCTGTGCCGTCGGCGACATGCGATCCGAAGCCTCGGTAATCACCAGCAACTCCTCGACATGCCCCAGGTTGGCTGCCGGCTTGATAACGATGTCCATGTAAGGCGGATTGGAAGTATCCGGCACCACTTGATCCACCACCCCCACGGGTAGTCCACGGGGGAAAATCTGGTCGCCTCCGCTGGTGATGACACGCTCCCCCGGCTTGACCCGTTCATCGGGAAGCATATTAATGATCTGCGGCTGGCCCAGGGCGTTCCCGCGCAGCACCCCGCGGAGCCGGGTCGACTCCAACAGCACTCCCGCCCCGCTGGTCTGGTCATTGATTACCAGCACCTGCGAGGTATGCCCAAACACGTCTCGCAGCTTGCCTACGATGCCGTCCGGAGTGATGACCGCCATGTCCGGCTTCAGGCCGTCTTTGGATCCTTTATCGATGGTGAGGATGCGGGATTGGTCGGTCCCTGAGGTGCCGATCACCTGGGCTGGAACAGTACTGTAGATGTAGTGCTCTTTGAAGCCCAGCAGTGCCTGCAGCCGTTGCCCCTGGCGGGCGTCTTCGAGCAACCCTGCTTGCTCCAACTGCAGACGGCTCACCCGCTCTCTGAGCTCCTGATTCTGCTGCCGCACGTGGCGAAGATCGAGGTAATTCGCCCACATGCCGCGCACACCGGTCCCGGTGCCATGCACAACTTTCTCTGGCGGCGACATCAGGCCGAGGGCCCAAAAGCGTATCAGGCGCACGGTCTTTCCATCCCCACCATTAGGGTTGGGCCTGCGTACCTGCACCGCCAGTCCGATGACCTGGACCAGCAGTACAGCCACCAGAAACAGGATGTTTTTATAGCGGCTCAAAGCAAATCCATCGCTGCTTCCACTTCTTTATAGAACGATTCGACGGTCGGTCAGTCGATCTTGATTTTGCGCAGCAAACGGAAGTCACTCAGCATTTTGCCGGTGCCCAGCACCACGCTGGCCAGGGGATCATCCGCAATCGAGACTGGCAGGCCGGTCTCTTCGCGAATACGCTTGTCGAGATTCTTGATCAGCGCTCCCCCTCCGGTCAGAACAATGCCGCGGTCACTAATGTCGGCGCTGAGTTCTGGCGGAGTCCGTTCGAGAGCTACGCGAATGGCGTTGAGGATAGTCGAAATGCATTCCGTCAGCGCTTCACGAATTTCACTGTCATCGATAGTGATGGTTTTCGGCACACCTTCGATCAGGTTGCGCCCTTTGATCTCCATGGTCAGCGGCTTGTCCAGGGGATAGGCCGATCCGATATCGATCTTGATCTGTTCCGCCGTCCGCTCGCCGATCAGCAGGTTGTACTTGCGCTTCAGGTAATTCATGATCGCTTCGTCCATCTGGTTGCCGGCCATGCGGACGGAACGGGAATAGACGATGCCGGAGAGCGAGATGACAGCGATATCCGTAGTGCCGCCGCCAATATCCACGACCATGTTGCCGCTGGGTTCGGTGATGGGCAGACCGGCGCCAATCGCGGCGACCATGGCCTGCTCTACCAGAAACACTTCGCTCGCCTTGGCGCGATAAGCGGAATCTTCCACTGCCCGCTTTTCTACCTGCGTGATCTCCGAAGGCACGCCGATCACGATCCTCGGGTGCACCAGCATCTTGCGGTTGTGCGCCTTCTGGATGAAGTAGTTCAACATCTTTTCAGTGATTTTGAAGTCGGCGATCACGCCGTCCTTCATGGGCTTGATGGCAACGATATTGCCGGGCGTGCGGCCAAGCATCTCCTTGGCCTCTTTGCCCACCGCCTCCACCTCGCCGGTGTTTTTGTTGATGGCGACGATAGAGGGCTCATTGACAACGATGCCCTTACCGCGCGCATACACCAGGGTGTTCGCAGTGCCTAAGTCGATTGCCAGATCGCTCGAGAAAACGCTGAACAACGAACGCACACCGTGCGTCCGCGAAGAACGCGAATGGAAACCGTTTGATGACATGAATGCAGGACTTTTCCTGTCGACCCGGATTCATTGTACGGCCACGGTTGCCTTCCTGCACCGCTACTCTTTTGAGTCTTTACCACCACTTTTAGGGCATACGGCCTGTTTTGACGCGCGCTGCTGCAGACTGCGGATGCAACAGCGACGGTTCGGCTGAGTTATCCTCTGAGGTTCAACGAAGGGAATGCATATGACGACGAAGATCTACAAGAACCTGATTGGCGGTAAGTGGGTGAGCGCAGAGAGCGGCAAGACTTTTCTCAATCACAATCCCGCCAATGTCGACGACGTGGTGGGAGAGTTCCAGGCCTCTGGCGAAGCGGACGTCGATCAAGCGGTGCGGGCAGCCCGGGCCGCCTATCGCCAGTGGCGGCTGTTTCCCGCGCCGAAGCGAGGGGAAATTCTCTACCGCACCGGCGAGCTGCTGATCCGGCATAAGGAGAATCTGGCCCGGCAGATGACGCGGGAGATGGGCAAGGTCCTCAGCGAGACGCGAGGCGATGTACAGGAGGCGGCGGACACCGCCTTCTACATGGCGGGCGAAGGGCGCAGGCTTTTCGGCCAGACCACGCCTTCGGAATTACGGGACAAGTTCGCCATGTCTATCCGCATGCCGGTAGGGGTTTGCGGCATGATCACGCCCTGGAATTTCCCCATGGCCATTCCGTCATGGAAGCTCTTCCCTGCCCTGATTTGCGGCAATACCTGTGTGATCAAGCCGGCGGAAGACACGCCCTTGTCGACCATCAACCTGGTGGAACTGCTGCTGGAGGCCGGCTTGCCGGAGGGCGTGGTCAATATTGTGACCGGATTTGGTCCGGATGCCGGCGCGCCGTTAGTTTCCCATCCTGAGGTCAACGCCATTTCGTTCACCGGCTCGAGTGAAGTAGGCCGGATCGTCGGCCAGACCGCAGCCGGTCACTTCAAGCCCTGCTCGCTCGAGATGGGGGGCAAGAACGCCATGATCGTGCTCGAGGACGCAAACCTGGACCTGGCGCTGGACGGCGCGGTTTGGGGCGCTTTTGGCACCACCGGACAGCGCTGCACGGCGACCAGCCGGATCATCGTGCAGAAAGGCATTGCTGGCGAGTTTACCCGCAGGCTAGTAGAGAGAGCCCAGGCCCTGAGGGTAGGGGACGGCCTCGACGCCCAGGTGGAGATGGGGCCGCAGATCAACCAGCAGCAGGTGGAAACCTCTGCGCGCTACACCGCCATTGCGGAAAAGGAGGGCGCCCGGCTGCTGACTGGCGGGAGCCGTCTGGATGCGCTCAGCAGGGGATTTTTCTTTGCCCCCACGGTGTTTGGGGGCGTGGGTCCGGAGATGCGCATTGCCCGGGAGGAGGTATTTGGCCCGGTGGTCAGCCTGATTGAATGTGACAGCTTCGATCAGGCGATTGGCTTTGCGAATGGAATCCAATACGGGTTGTCCACTGCCCTATATTCCCGCAATGTAAACCTGGCATTCAAAGCGATGCGCGATCTGGAGGCTGGCATTACCTACATCAATGCGCCAACGATCGGGGCGGAAGTGCATCTGCCCTTCGGGGGAGTGAAGCAAACCGGCAACGGACACCGCGAAGGCGGCACCGGTGCGCTTGATTTCTATACCTCATGGAAAGCGGTGTACGTGGACTACTCCGACCGCCTGCAGCGGGCGCAGATTGATACGGGTGAGTGATGAGAAGGCGCGACCATCACTATTTCGTATAACTATTTCGTATATATGATGGCCAGTCGAACGCACGTCCTGTACTGTGGCATGACCAACAGCCTCGATCGGCGAGTATCGGAACATAAGGCGGGGACCACTCCGGGGTTTACTGCTGACTACAGATGCGAGCGCCTGGTGTGGTTTGAGCGTTACCAGTACGTGCGCAACGCGATCGCAAGAGAAAAAGAAATCAAGACCTGGACCCGCGCCAAGAAAATCGCGCTCATCGAAGAACAAAATCCATCGTGGTCAGATCTGAGCGAACTGTGAGGGAAGGAGAACCGCAGATCCCTCGCCTTCGCGGGATGACAAAAAGGAAAGGGTTGTTGTGAGGAGAGGGCGGTTGCCAAAGGAAAAGCCGGTTGTTGGTGGAAAAGGGATCCCGGCCCACACATCAGGTCGCCTCTGACTACCCCTCCCATCCAGCAAAAGCCCTCTCCTCACAACAACCCTTTCCTTTTTGTCATCCCGCGAAGCGAAGGCGAGGGATCTGCGGTTCTCCTTCTGCCTAGCCAAGTCCGCCTCAGCAGCCCTTCTCCCCTTTTTCTCATCCCCACCCTCGATCCACCAGCATTTGCTAGCATTCCCTAGCGAGGCAAATTTTCGATGATCATTGGCGTTCCCAAAGAAGTAAAAGACCACGAATCCCGGGTTGGCATTACCCCCGCCGGCGTGAAGGCATTAGTCGAGGCATCCCATACCGTCCTGGTGCAAACCGAAGCCGGCGATCTCTCCGCTTTTTCCGACGATGACTACCAGTCCGCCGGCGCCGAAATCGTCGGCGCCGCACACAATGTGTGGGGCCACGCCGACATGATCGTCAAAGTGAAAGAACCCATCGAAAAAGAATACGTCTTTTTTCGCGAAGGCCTGGTGCTGTTCACCTACCTGCACCTCGCTCCCCTGCCCTCTCTCACCGATCGGCTGCTGGCCAGCAAAGTCACCGGCATCGCCTATGAAACCATTCGCGACCGCGCAGGCACGCTCCCCCTCCTCACGCCTATGTCGGAAGTAGCAGGAAGAATGTCGGTCCAGGTGGGCGCAAGCTACCTGGAAAAAGAAAGAGGCGGCCGCGGAGTGCTACTGGGTGGCGTGCCCGGTGTTCCACCAGCAACCGTGTGCATCCTGGGCGGCGGCATCGTGGGCACCAACGCCGCCAAGATTGCGCTCGGCATGGGCGCAAACGTCACTATCGTTGATCTGAATCTGAACCGGCTGCGCGAACTGGACGATATCTTTAACGGCCGCGTCTATACCCTCGCCTCAAACTCCTATAACGTCGCACGGGCGGTGCAAGGCGCTGACCTGGTCATTGGTGGAGTGCTGATTCCCGGCGCCGCCGCTCCCAGGATCGTGACCCGGCAGATGGTTTCCCGCATGAAGAAAGGAGCGGTCGTGGTCGACGTCGCCATCGACCAGGGCGGCTGCATCGAAACCGCCAAGCCCACGACCCACAGCGATCCCTCCTACCTGGTGGATGGCGTGGTCCACTACTGCGTTACGAATATGCCGGCTGCGGTTCCCAATACCTCGACCCTGGCGCTCACCAACGCCACCTTTCCTTACGTACTCCGGCTGGCGCAGCACGGCGCGGCAGCGGCCATCAAGGCAGATCCGGGAATGTGCGAAGGAGTGAACACCTACGCCGGGCACCTGACCTATAAGGCAGTGGCGCAGTCGCTGGGAAGGGAATGGAAGCCGGTGCTCGATCTACTAGGCTGACCACCGGCGAGTCCCGGGCGGGCCCTCGCCGGTGACAAGTGGGACTACTGGGCTGGAGGTCCGCCTGCGGGTGCTCCCCCACCGCGTTGTTGCATTCTTTCCTGCTGCCGCTGTTGATCCTCAGCAAATTTCTGCTTCTGACTGTCATTCAGAATCGCCTGGATCTTGGTGCTTGCGCCCTCATGAATGGTCTTCATCTTGGCCATCTTGTCTTCCCGGGACATAGAGCTGTCCTGACGCAGAGTCATCATCTGCTGCTGCGCGTCGGCAAGGATCGGCTTGATTTGCGTCTGTTGATCCGCAGATAAGTCGTAGCGCTTGGTCATGCGCGCAAGCTGTTCATCCGGAGTCATCGGTTGGCGCCCCATGCGACCCGAGCCGGGTTGCTGAGCGGAAGCATCGGGGGCGGGGCTATCCTGCTGCGCGAAAGCGGCAGCCGTGCCAAGGGTGAGGCCAGTGGCTAAAAGACCACTGAGTGCGATACGACATATCTGATTCTTCATGGGTGTTTCTCCTGCATATCTACCACAGTCATAAGAACACACGGTTGGATGCATGGTTGCTGCGATTCCCGGCACGCATCCACCACTTCATAAGAAATTGACGTACCGGCCGGCCGGGGAGTTTACGGTTTCGGCGGCATGGGCACCGGAGCCGAGCGCAATCCACAGGGCAACGGCCCCGATTGCGCACTTCCAGGGGCAAGGTAAGCGTAGGCAAACACGACCTGGTACTCGCTTTCGCCCGGATAAGAGCACAAGGCACAGCCAGGTTTGTACTCGAGCACAGGATTCTCCTCCGGACGCTCCACCCATTCCCTGGATTTGTGCGCTGGCAGGATCACCCACTCTATCTCGCCCTTTCCCTGCGCCGCGGGATAGACAGCTACCCGGCCGCGCGGATTGCCTGCGTCCACCAGGCTTCCACCCGCTCCATTCGACGCCCGCCACAGCCATCGGCCGTGCGAACGTGCGTACCAGTGAGAGCTGGAAGGAATGGGTTCGGCCAGCTTGATCGCGTGGCTGGTCTTATTTTTCAGAGTGAAACGAAAGCCCGATCCCTGATCCCGGGAACCCACCATTGCCAGATAACTTGCCGAGAGCGTCACGCCAGAACAGATGGGGACTGATCGCACGGGCTTGGTGGCAGCACCGCTACCGGACCACGCGAGAAGGAAAGAAACGATGGCCCCGGAAAGAATCAGACCACACCCTTCCCTTCCACGATATGGATGTAGCGATTAGGGGCAATCTTGGTCAGTTTCTCGATCTGCTTGCTGGGAGCAGGCCAGTGGATTTCCAGCTCCTCGATTTCGGTGGCAGCGCCAATCCCCAACACTTCACGAGGATCGTGGGAAGAAAGATAACTGCCGCCACTATTCTTAAGCCGCTCTCGCACCTTACCACCGGCTTTCCAGACGATGCGCGCTCCGACGGCGTCACGGTTGCACGTGACGCCCTCAAGCTTGATTCCCAGCCAGCCGGCGCCTTTGGCCGCATTGTTTTTCAGGAGCACAGGAGGACCTCCGTTGACGCCGACGATCACATCCAATGCGCCATCATTGTCGTAGTCGCCTACGGCCAGGCCTCGACCGGACCAGTCCTTTTTAAATGCGGGACCGGCATCCTGAGTCACGTCGTGCAACTTGTGGTCCGCACCCTGGTGGAACAACAGCAGCGGCTCTTTGTAATGCACCTGCATGGAGTAGGAATCAATCATGTCGTCAGGATGGCCGTTGGCTAAGATCAGGTCGATCAGACCATCGTTGTCGTAGTCGAAGTACTTCAGCCCCCAGCCGCTCATCAACCGGGTGCTGCGCGCTACGCTTTCCGTCTGCGCCGCATCGGCAAACGATTCATCTTTATTGTTGATGTAGACCGAGTACATCTCGTGGTCTACGTTGGAAACAAACAGATCCTGATACCCGCTTCCGTGCAGGTCCGCCGCATCCACTCCCATGCCCGAACGCGGCCGCCCACTGTCACTGAAACCCACACCCGCCTGCAAGGCAATCTCATCCCACTTCCACTGGCCATTGGCCCCAGGACCACGATTCATGTAGAGAAAATTCTGCACCGTGTCGTTGGCGACAAAGAGATCCATCCGGCCATCATTGTTGAGATCGGTAGCCACCACGCCAAGGCCCTTGCCCAGAGCGGACGCTATGGCTGTCCCTTTGGTCACATCCGTGAACGTCCCATCGCCGTTGTTGTGGTAAAGATAGCTGGCCGTGGGCTTGAATACCCGCGGCACACAATAATAGTTTCTGCCGATCTGATTGCTTCCGCACTCCAGCTTGCGCACACCCACAGGATCGACAAAGCTGCAGATAAAAAGATCGAGCCGGCCGTCATTGTCGTAATCGAACCAGACCGCACTGGTGGTGAACCCGGGTGTGGCTACCCCCGCGTGCTCCGTCACGTCGGAGAACGTTCCATCGTGATTGTTCTTGTACAGCATGCATCGCCCGTAAGCACGTCACCAGCATGTCTGGCCAGCCGTCGTTGTCATAATCCCCGACGGCGACGCCCATGCCGAAGTAGGCCCCGGCTACGCCCGCCTTTTCGGTGACGTCGGTAAACGTGCCATCGCGATTGTTTTTGTACAGGGCGTTGCGCACCGGCTTGTCCGGCTTCCAGAAATCACTGGGCCCGCTATTCACCAGGAAGATATCCATCCAGCCATCGTTGTCGTAGTCAAGAAATGCGCAGCCAGGACCAAGCGCTTCAGGCAGGAATCGGCTGGGAGACATTGCGTTTTCATGCACCCAGTGGATGCCCGAGACAGACGGCGCCACTTCGAGGAACAACGGTTCCTTTGCTGTCTGGGCCGGCGCTTGTGCCGATGCATGGGCGTATGCGGGAAGCACCCTGGCAAACCCGGCCACCATGCCTAATCGCAGAAACCCCCGCCTGGAAAAAGTCATTACCCCTATCCTATTCGTCCTAGCCCGGGTAGGGTTCGTTGGGTTTTACTATCCGGATGCGATGATCGGTAAATTTGTAGTGCGCTCCCGGCAATTCGAGCTTCGGCATATGGCAGGACACACAATTCGATTTGGCAACCGGACAGGCCTTCGCGCCCGGTTTGGCGATCGCAGGTTTTCCCGCGGCAGATTTTGTTCCGCCATGACAGGCCAGACACTTGGGGTCGAAATTCACCGGTCGAGGACCGAAGTCGTGGTGGGGGTTGTGGCACGCCAGGCAGCTGATGCGCGCATCGTCGGGGTCGTAGCATTTGCTGCCCGTCAGGCGATACGGCTGGAAGCGGATGTTGGCGATGCTTGGGTGCGGCTCCACGGCTATCTCCGCCCAGGTACGATGACACTGACCGCAAAAGTTGGAGGCCTGATCCGCCGAGAGACCGATGAGCTTGGACAATTCTTTGGGCACCGGCGCGTCATGATTGCCGGCTTGCATCGCCGCCAGATGCTCGGCAGTGGATTGATGACAATGCTCGCACTGTACCCCTGGAATCAGATGATCGAGGGTGAGTTGCTTTCCGTGAACGGCATTCGTCGCGTGGCATCCGAAACAGCGCAGCTTTTCGTCCTGGCCCAGTAATCTGCCGGCTGCGTCCTGCAGATCGGCCGGAGTGGTTCCTACATACCCCATGGTGGGGCCTAGACCATTCAGTTCACGGAACCAGCTCACCCGGCTCTCGAACATGTTGCCGTCTTTTTCCAGAATGTAGGTTTGGCCAATCGAGAAATCGGCTCCCATGGCCCACCGGATGGGCATGGTGACGGTATTGGTCCCATCTGTAACCGAATATTCGCTCTGGTCTCCCTTTCGCTCAATGCGGTAGGAGTACTTGCCCACGGTGGTGCTGAGCACAGGATGATCGATGAGAACTTTAGATTTGTCTACCGCTTCGAGCGCGTGCGCCATGAACGTACTCGGCTGGGTCAGCGCTTCTACGTGACACTTCGCGCACGCGGCGGGCGCAACTGCATCCGTCTGCGCCGCGCTGGCTACAGGCAACAGCAAACACAACAGGAAACCATAACTCTTCATCACGAATTGATAATCATTTGAGCTTGGCGCCGGGCTGCTTGGCCTGCGCTTCCGCTGTCAGTTTCAGCACGATCTCCCGCTCGCGCTTGCTGTCTTCCGGCCGCTTGAGCCGATAGTAAACCAGCGATAACGAGACGTGCGCCTCGGTAAATTGCGGAGACTGTTTTACCAGGCTCTCGAGAATCTTCCGCGCATCATCGAGGTGGTTTTCATCAATGGCAATCAGAGCCTGCTGGTAAAGAACGCCGGGGTCTCCTGGCCTGGTCTCTTCTGCTCGCGCGAAGTACTTGGCGGCAACTTCATAATTTTGCTCTATCCTCGCCGCCGCTCCCAGTTGCAGGTTGGCCTCGAAATTGTACGGATCCACGGCTAACTCGGCCTGGTACTGTTTCGCCGAAAGATCGGAATCGCCGGTGAACATCAGGGCCTTGGCATACAGAACATGCACTTCGGGAAGATTCGGATTGAGAGCAACCGCCTTGGCAAACTCATCGCGGGCGCCGGCATAATCCTGGACATTCATTTTTGCGCTTCCCAACATCAAGTGGGCTTCCGCTGAGTCGCCATTGCGCAGAATGCGATCGACCAGTAGCTGCCCCTCATCCACTCGATTCTGGCGGATCAGCGCCGTTCCCAACAGATAAGCGATGGCCATGATCGTCAGGATACTTCTGCTCCGCCGGCTCCAGGACTCGAATCACCTCGTCCTCGCGTCCCATGCGTGAATAGCAGTCTGCCAGCAACAGCACCGCCTGGTGGTTTGCTGGATCTTCAGCGGTAACTTTTTCCAGCTGTGTGGTGGCGTCGTCAATCTTGCCCATCTTGTAGTAGACAAGCGCCAGATTGAGCCTTGCCCCTTCCAGTTTGGGAGACAGCTTGAGCGCAGTTTTGTATTCGGGAAGAGCCTCTTCATAACGGCCCAACCCTGCCAGCGCGGCGCCCAGGTTGGAATGAATCGCGGCGACCTCAGGGTGCAACTTCAGAAACGCTCTGTATTCCGGGACAGCGCCTTGCAGATCACCCGCCTGCTGCTTTTGCATGGCGTCCTGCACCAGCTGCTGGGGATTCTGTGCATGCGCGGGGAACGCCAGGGTTAAAGCAAAAAGAAGAGAGGGCTTCCACATACCGGGGACTGTTCTGTGTAACCAGAACAGTATAGCGGTACGCCGGAAGCCCTCGAATTTAATTCCGTTGCTCTTTATGTACTCCCGTTGAGTTAGAAGAAGAACTTCGCTCCGAACTCAATAATGCGCGACCCTTGCTTCTGGGTTGTGACACCGAAGTTTGCATTCGACTGCGTGAACGCTTGAGTGACTGGATCCTGCGTGAACTGCAGGGTCAAGTCGCTACCACTCGGGAACGAATACAGAGGATGGTTAAGGAAGTTGTAAGCCTGGGCCCGGAGCTGCAGCTTCATTCGCTCCGTCATCTGGAAGTTCTTGAATATACCCAGATCCGAATCGAAGAACGCGGGTCCGAACGATACAGGAAGCAAGTTCGGACCTGCCTGACCAGGCACCGTGGGCGCGGTGAAGCAGTTTGAGTTAATGAACGTATGCGCAGCCTTGTTCGCCGACGGGTTGCACGTCACCAGGGGGTTCAACTGTTGACTACTGGTACCCAGGATGGATTGGTTGCTGATCGCGATGCCCGTTGGGTTCGCCACGCTTACCGAGCCCGGAATAATCGCAGCCGACTGCGGGCACTTAATGCCAGCCGCCGTCTCGGTGGCCGACGCCTGACAGGTCAGACCCATGCTGTAATTGCTGGTGCTGTTGTTTTGCGTCGTGGCCGACATTCATGGTGAGGTTGGCTCCGCTCTCCAACTGGGTGACACCGGAGAGCTGCCAACCATTCGCCAAGCCGTTGACCAGGGAATTGGAGTGAACGCGCTGACCGAGATCAAGCGAGTAGGCTGCGTTGAATAAATGTCTGCGGTCCGCTGGTAACGAGCCGTAGTTGGCCGATAGGTTGAACGGGTCGACGGTAGGATTAGCTACACCCAAAGCCTTCTGGAATGTGTAGTTGGTCTGAATGACATACAGCCCGGCATGGCGCGCCCAGCTGACCTGCATGGCGTTGTAATTCTGGTACAGGTTATTGGTAGCAAGGTTGAGATCGCCATACCCCTGCAACGGACGATAGGTGTTGGCATTTGCGGTTGCCGGGTTGGTGGCGGAGAGCATGGAGCCAGCGGGAACCAGGTTGATGTTGCTGCCGGCCCCACCCTGGGTGTTCTGCAAGTCCCTGCTCCGGTTCCCCACATAGGAGAGTTCGAACAGGCCCTGCCAGGGTGTCGTCTGGTCGACGTTGACGCTCCAACCATCGGTATAAGGCTGCTTGTCGTCGCTGCCATCCACCGCAGAGGGCGAAGCCGGCGTCGAAGCCAGGTTTATGCACGATAGGTAAGCAGTAAGCAAAGCCGACCCGGTCGATGGATTGGTCGGGCAGCCGGGCCCTCCGACCCAATTGCTCGGGGACTCATTCGCCTGGGCTACCCCTGCCGATGCATCCAGGCCGCTGGTGAACTGCCCGGAATGATAGTAGAAACGTCCCCAGCCGCCGCGGAGCACTGTTCTGCCGGTACCGGAAACGTCATACGCGGCTCCGAGACGGGGTTGATAGAACAACGTTCTGGTCGGGAATCCTCCCACCGGAACTGAGCTGTTCCTGGCATGCCACTGGAAGCCGCAGAATGTCGGAGCAGACGCGCAATCGGGAGCAAATTGCGAGATGTTGAAGATCGAATAGCCGAAGCCCAAAGCGTCAATCCATGGCTGGAAGTGGGTGAAACGAACACCAAACTCCAGGGTCAGCTTCTTGGTGGCTTTCCAGGAGTCCTGCCCGAAGAACTCGTACGTACCATAATGAATATCGTTGAGGCGATTCTTGTTTGCCTCATTGTAGCTATTGAGATTGCCGGTTAGCAGGTCGGCATACTCGTTGCCGTAGCTGAAACTATTGCCGGCGGAAACCAAGAGCCTCTCCGTTGGTGTTGTTGTTCGCCGGTTGCGAGTTACGAATCCACTCATAAAAGAAGCCGGCCTTCACGGTGTGATTGCCCCAGACCTTGGTCAGCGTGTCGCTCGCGCTGGGCATCCACTTGTTCGCATACAAGCCCTCGGATGGTCCACCGGCTTCGAAGCCGCCTGGATTGAAGACCAAGGCTGCTTCGCTCGGCCCGAACTGGCCAAAGGAAGGAATCTGGCTCACGCCATTGTTATAGACCCCTGTGTAACCGTAGCCGACCGAAGCGCGGTCAACTTTCTTGGGATCCGCGAAAACGTTGGGGAAGCCGATGAAGCTATACGCGATCACCGTTTCATTGGTCATCGTCTGGCTGAACACATGGGTGATCGACCCTGAATAAGCATCCGATTTGTTCTTGCCTTCGACCGCGGTCGGATACGGAACCTGGTCACCATTGCGCCACCAGAGACCAACCGGGAACTGCTGAACTTCGCGCTGGTAGTTATAGCGCACAAAGACTTTGGTAGCGTCGCTGATGCTGTAATCCCCGCGAATGGTCCATTGCCTGTTGTTCTGAGCGAAGATTTCAGACTGGGTGTAGTTGTAGCCGCCGGTCGAATTCGGATCAACGTTCGCAGCCGGATACAGTTTGGCCAGCGCGAGCATATTAGGATCGAGACAGGTACCGTCAGCAGGACCGGCACACGGACTCAATTGCGTAGTGCCGCCGAATTTCGCAATGGCGGCGCTCGTGAGCTGCCCGGGGGCCTTGCCGGATGCGGTGATATTGCCTTCTTTCGCAATCTCTTCCGGAGAGAAGTCACCCGTGAGCTCGCCGGGAGTCGGTACCGTCGCCCTGAGCAACCCAGTATCCAGCGTCTGTTTGTAGTACTCAAAGCCGGTAAAGAAGAAGAGCTTGTCGTGGTTCTTGTTGAATCGCGTTCCCGGAATTATGACCGGTCCGCCGATTGTGCCGCCGGGATAGTAGTAGGAGTTCGCCGGCTGCTTCACGTTGCTGTTGTTGTTCAACCAGTCGTTCGAGTTGAGCACGTGGTTGCGCGCGGTGAAGAATGCGCTGCCGTGGAAGGCGGTGCCGCCCGCTTTGGTAACCGACGTGATGACAATTGGACCCTTCTGGTCTTCCGCACTGAAGTTGGAAGTCAGCACCTTGAATTCCTGCAGGAAATCAGAGTTGGGGTTGACCGGTGTGTCGCAGTTGCAACCAGGATCGGATACGTGCGCGCCATCGGCTACGATGTCCAGCGAATTTGTGGGCAAACCGTTGTACGCGGAGGAAGCGTTGAGCGGGCTCTGACTGCCTGAATCCCCGTTGCCGTTGATACCGACGGTTTGGCCGGTGTAGTTGGAATGGTTTGCGGTGCCGTTACTGACGCTGAAACCGGGCACAATCTTGATGTACTCTGCGGCGTTACTTCCGACCTGAACGAAGTTCTCCAGTTCCTTAGTGCTCAGCGCAAACGACCGCTCGCCAGAGTCGGTGACCGCCAGAGCGGTGTTTCCCGCGTCGACAGAAACGGTCTCGGCAGCGGTACCAACATTCATCGAGACATTGACATTGCGCTTTTCGCCGCCACCCAGGGTGATATTCGCGGCAGCGTAATCCTTAAAGCCGGTGGCCGCGACGGACAGATTGTAGGTACCGACAGGCACCGACGCGAACGTGAAGAAGCCGTCCGAGTCCGTTTGGGTGTCGCGCGCGGAACCGGATCCGGCGTCGGTCAGGACAACCTTGGCGTTGGGGACGACGGCCCCGGTGGAATCAGAGACCACGCCGGTGAGGGTTCCGAAAACGCCCTGGGCTAGTAAGGGTTGTCCACAAAACACAAGGAAGGAAACGAGCGCGGCTATCCGCGAAAATCTGCGTACGTTCACTGACACACCTCTCCAAAAACACTGCAAAATCGTTCGGTAGTACAACGCGTGCTTCGCGCCGTATTTATTGGGTTCCGCTGAGCATATGAATCCCCCAGCTATAAGGTTGTCAAGCAAATTTCGCAAAATACTTAAACGATTCTGTGGAAAGTGCCTTTTGGGGCGTTTGGGGTTACCGCATAGCCCGTCGCAGACGGTTACCTGGCAGCCTCCAGCGCCTTCCGCCCCATTCTCAGAAGGAAATCAATAAGCGGTTTGTTTTCAGGTTCTTTGCGTGAGCAGACCACCGGCGAAGCGCTGGCCAACTTAGACCGGCGATGGGGAACTGAAATAGCGATCAGCAGTGAACGGATCGGCCATGCATAACCAGTTACAAAAAGAACACTCCAGTAGCGAGATAGGACACTACCGTAGTTACAGACTTTATTCGCCCGGAGCCACTGGGTGCAAGGAAAGGTCTTGAAGGCTACGAGGACGGGTCGCCATGGTCCCGAGTGCAAAAGGGACCGTTCTAGAGTCACAGTTATAGATGCTTTTCCATGTGAACGATGGGAAGAGACAAGCCTGGGACGAGCGGGACCTGCCTCTGTTCCCGTTCCACATAGCCGCGGGCGAGATAAAGCGGCACGCCAGTAAGCGTGGCCCCCATCTCCAGGCGGCGAAACCCTGCAGCTGCCGCGGCGGCCTCGCAAACCTCGAGAATTCTGCTGCCGACTCCGCGTCGTGCCCAGGCGGGATGTACGAAGAACGCTCGTATCTTCGCCGCATCGCGAAGTGGATCGAGGAGAGCATCCTCGCGGCCCGCGCAGTGGTCGCTTCCAAAGAGCGTCTTGCGCTTGCTCCAGCCTCCACAGCCGGCGATGACCCGGTCATCATCAGCCAGGCTTCGGCTACAAAATAGGTGCCATCTTCTATTAACTGGGTATCCACGCCAAAGACGCGGTCCAGGGCGAGCTCCAGCTGCTCGGGCGTGTAGTCTGCCGCCTGGAGGCTCAGGACGGACGCGCGTATGAGGTCCTGGAGTGCCGGGATATCGGCGGGGACGGCTTGCCGGACTTGAGAGAAGCATGGGATCGGTTTGAAGCTCCAGAATATCAAGACTGGAAAAGAGGCTGGCTCAGGGAACCGGACAATAGCACGCCTTATAGGTGGCGGGGTCGAGGGCCGCAATGGCACACTCCAGGGTTTGCACACCGTTTGCGGGCACGTGGTCGTGGGCGCTGGAGACGTTGAGAAGGTTCAGCCATTGGGCGCTGGCTTTAGGGTCGCTTCTGATCTGGTTGTAGATGGTGTTTAAGCTGGTCGCGTCCAGGCGTGGGCTGTGCCAGGCTTCGGCAAAGCTGTACTCCCGCATCCAGGTGCCTGGAACTGTGTTCCGGGCAGCCTGAAGGTTGGTCAGATAGTAGGTGGTTTGGTCGGCCAGTTCGCCACCGGTGGTGAAGCTGACGACACGAAAGCCTGGGTTCTGACCATAGATGGGTGAAATGGGCGGATCGATCAGGACGAATTGCTGGCTGGCCTGGCCGGCGTGGATGACGCGAAAATCATCGGTGTGATCGTGGCCGGCAAACGTAGCGGTAATGGTGGTTTGAAAGTCGGCCGACCAACTGCTCGAAGCGGGCGGTCCAAAGGGGTTTCCACATGGGAACGATCGCCCGGGTACACATATCTTGAGAGCCCGCGTTTAGACCGGCGGCGGGTTTGGGAAAGGGATCGATAGCTCGTCATGGTTGAGTAACCATCGATTCCCGGTGGGATGTGGAACATGAGCCAGACCTTTTCATGGTCCAAACGGGCCTGGGAAAGGCTTGACTCCAGCCAGGCGAAGGTTCGGGCTGGGGCTGTGGAGTCCGCCGTTGAGCAGGCATGGGCAAAGTTTGCGGCCCGATATTTGTTGGAGAAAAAGACGGAGTTCACGGAGATGATACGCACCCCGGGAATGGCCCGAGGCTGAATGGTGTAGCTGCCGAGAGATTTCCAGTCGGCGAACTGGCCGTGTGCCCGGGCCAGGTTTCGGACTGGCTTCGCCGTATCGTCCAGGAATGGTCCGCCGGATTCGATATCGTAGTCACCGCATTCATCGTCGTTATTGCCGGGGGTTAACAGAATTTGCGACTTGTTGTATCGCTGGCGCAGCTCCGCAGCGATAAAAGCAACCGTCTTGGATACAAAGGCGCGGTAGTGTTCCGGATTGCTGTCGTGCGTGATCTTGGCCCAGGCCTGGGGAAATCCATGAGCTAACAAGTCGCCGGTGATCATCACCAGGGCGGGATCCGGGTCCGCGGTGCGCATGGCGTCGAAGGCCGACTGCAGGAGCCACCAGTTCGTGTCCTGACCGTAGGGACTGTAGGCCGTCGACTCGGAGCGATTGAGAATCGACTCCCATTTGCGAGGAGGGGCGGCGGCAAGATCGGCGACCAGTGCCGGATCCGCAAAGGGGTTGAAGTGCAGGTCTGAGGCGATGAGAAATTGCCGGCCGGGTGAGCTGGGAAGCGATCGCGCAGAGCCACCCAGCAAAACCAGGACAGCCAGGAAGACCACCAGTTGGCGCTTGCACACGATCAGTTCCCTCTCCCTCCTATGTTTAGCTTAAGCGGGATTGGGCATCGGACCCAGGAT
Organism: uncultured Acidobacteriaceae bacterium; assembly: GCA_963838445.1. Classification (GTDB taxonomy): domain Bacteria; phylum Acidobacteriota; class Terriglobia; order Terriglobales; family Acidobacteriaceae; genus PALSA-350. The sequence continues at coordinate 42,564 of CAWIRT010000040.1, read as the reverse complement.
CATGCCGAGGAGACTGCGCCTGAGTTCGATTTTTTCGTGTTTTCTGCGTTGCTAACCGGATGCTTTTCACCCCCCACAAAGCCGTCATCCTGAGCGAAGCGCCGCCGTCTATCGCAACGGACGGCTTATGCGCGCAGTCGAAGAGCCTGTCCTGAGCGAAGCCGAAGGAACCCCGGCGATGCTTGTTGGCAGATGCTCTTCCGAGCTTTCCAACCACAAACTACAGGCCAAATCAAAAAAGTCACACGCTCCGAGGACGACTGCGCCTGACTAACGGTGGCCTCCTCCGCCGCCGGATCCGCCACTACTGGAAGCGCCGCTGGAACTACCACCACCGCCGGATCCGCCACCGCCGTGGGAACCGCCACCACCACCCCCACTGGAACTGCCGCCGCCGTGGGAAGCTCCACCGCCGCCACTGAAGCTGCCGCCGCCGTGGAAACCGCCGCCACCATAATTGCTGCCGCCGCTCACGTGACTGCTGTAGTTGCCGTGAACATCGACGCTGCCGGTGCGTGCCTGAAGGCTGCCGATCCGGTTGTTGAACGCCGCGCGTTCCGAATTGCTCCGCGATGCCCTGGGCGTCGTGCTTATCGAGCATGAAACTTTGTGATCTGTGATCAAACGTAAGCCTGGTTCCTGCTTCCCTGACGTCGGAGGCTTTCCTCGCCGCGACTACATCCGCGAGGTGATGTGCCTGCAACTGAGGACTAGCGGCCCGGGACAGGACAGGGACATCCGCATTGCGAAACTCTTTGGGGGCCGCATTCAGGAGCTTGACCTCGCGGCTGGGATCGAGGCGCGCCCACTCCACGGAATGGGCTAGCTTATTGCTGATCGTGAAGACGCCATGCTCGCGGTTAAGAGGAAGTTTGCCGGCTACATCTTTCGGATGGATCGGAACATAACCGACTTTACGTCCATCTTTGACCCAGTGGACCGGGCAATGATGATGTCTCCTGCTGCCCGCCACCCACGCATAGCGGTGCTGACGGTAGATCCAGGTACCGGCGTGGCACACGGCCCAGTCATAGGGCATCGTATTCATGCTGGAATAGATCACGCTCTGCTTGCCGGTTGCGGGGTTCCGCGCAACCATGGAACGAATTCTGTTTGGCAGGCAGGGGAAGAAAGCGTCGCGCAGGGAAGGTGTGACGGCGGTGGGGTTGATCGCCTGAGTCCTCGGCCGAGATGACTGAGACGATGGCTGGGAAATCTGCGCTCCGTCAGGCTTTTGGGCACCTGCTGGCTGATCTGGCAGTTCTCTGGCGCCCAGCAGGTTCCATAAGGTTCGCAGGGAAAGAAGGTTCCCTGGCCGCTCATGTCGGCCAGGCCGGGAAGCGGAGTGGAAAGCCCGGCAGCTTTCATCATCGCGGTCATGGCGGCCGATCGCTGGGCTACGCGTTTGGCGACCCAGTCGTCGTAATCGGCAAATGCCTTAGGATCGCTTGGCCTCGTTATCCGGCTCGATCGCGTTGTAGGTGATTGTCTGTTTTTCGGCCGACTGCTCCTCGGCAGTTTCAGGACCCTGGCGGTCTGCGTTTTTCAGCGGTGTAACCGCCATCCCGTCCAGGTAACTGCTCACGCGTTCGAAGTAATGATTAGGGTAGGTCACGACGATGCGGCGCACGGGAGTGTCGAAAAAGAACAATTCGCCGGCGATGGTGGCGTGAACATGCAACGTTGCCGTCCCCGCAAGAAGCGCGACCTCGGTATGAGGAATACCGCCGGTAGTTCGCAGGTCATTGAAGGCGAGAGCGGAATTGTCTGCAAGATACAGGGTGGACGCATCTTCAAACTCGATCTCCACGCGCCCCGTTCCGGTCACCAGGTTAAAGCCGGTTTGAAGTGGGAGGCCGGTCTCAGCCGCCTCCCAGGTTGCACCATGTTTACCTCGCGAGACGCGCACATCGCCTTCAGCGTAGCTGATGCGAACGATCTGCGGATAAGTGGCGTTGGCGTTCGCCGGCTGCATCTCGGCCGCAGTCTGTGGGGGGCTTGCAGGTTGAACGTTCGCGCCATACATCGGGAGAACCGCAGGAAGACAGCCGCATACGATGAGGACTGCCAGACGCCGACAGCGCGTGATGCTCATAGTGAGCCTCCGCCGGCTCGCATTCCCGTTGGGCGGGGACCCCACATCACGAGAAATGAGTCGAACCAACCGTCTCCAGAGGGGATGCTCCCGGCTGGTGGTTGTACCTATCTTAAATGACGGAGAAAGCAGCCATTAAGTCTCACTGAACACCCGCCCCGCTGTGCAGGTTTACTCGCCGGCACAGGCCTTGCTTCCGGTATCGGCTATGCCGGCGATCAACCACTTGCCGCCGGTGTGAACGAGATTGAATAGGTCGGTGCCGCAGTGGTCTTTTTTGCCGTCCACCAGAAATTCGAAGGGCGCCCAGACCACTGCCAGATCGTTGTCGACGCGCACCAGAGGACGATCAATACGCTCTTCCATGTGCGCCTTGGGGGGCTTGCTGAAGTGATCCGCAAATGCCTCTATGGTCATCTGCTCCGGCTTGCCGTCTCGCATAAGCACCAGGATCGTCCCGGGCAAAGCGGCGGCCCTGATGGCCGCAGGGTCACGTTCGGTCATGCCGTGAAACATGGCATCAATGGGGGCGAGGATCGATGCGTCTTCTGCCGGCTGGGCGGCAAGACCAGTCGATGAAATCGCAAGGGCGAAAGTTCCCAGCACACTCAGGAGAGTCTTCATGAGGCTGGCGGGATCAGCGGGTCCACAGGATGGAGAGCGTCAAGGTGAGGCAGGAGGACCACGCTTTCCTGTTCATTGGGGTCGGTGCGGGCAATCACAGCTGTGGCGTTTTCTGTGGCGCTCGGGTTGTAGGGCAGGTGGGGCACGTCAGCCGGGATGTAGAGAAAGTCCGTGGGGCCCAGCAGGACATGATGCTCAAGTTGATCGCCGTACCACATGCCGCCGACACCGCTCAGCATGTAGATCGCGGATTCATGGGAGGCGTGTTTGTGGGCCTTGGCGCGGCCACCGGGTGGGATGGTGAGCAGCTGCATATGGATGGCCTGCGAACCTACGGTTTCCGCGGAGATGGCAGGGGCGTACATGAGACCTTGTTTGCCCTGGTAGGGTTCCCCGGCGCGGACGAGCCGGCAGGTAGGGGTGACGGCGGGGGCTTCAGAGGTAGGTGCCATGGCGACCTCACGGTTGGGTTGTGTACAGGGTAGCGATTCGCGCGGGCCGATGTCGATAGTGGAGATGTTTACTGAGTTAGATGCGGCGCCCGTCCAGTTTCCCCCGATGGAACTGGGGATTGGGATCCATGGCTCGGAATGGGCCAGCGGTTAGGCCAGTACCAAGGTGAAGTTTGTGGCGGTGAAGGTGGCGTGCAGCTGGCGATTGGTTGGGTCGTACCGCCAGGCGGTTTGGTGGCAAAGGGCTGCCGTCCAGCTGCACGGCGGCAGGTGCGGCGCTTGAGGCTGGCTATGACTTCGTAGGACCGGGCCGTGGGTGAGGTGCCGGCGATGCGCAGTTCGGTCTGGGTCTTTTGCTGTTGCGCGCTGGTGCCGTCGGGCAAAGTGAAAGTGGATTTTCCATCGGACTACCGGCGGATAGACCTTCCAGACCAGCGAACCGGACAGCAGATTGGGATCGCTCCAGTTGAGGGTGGCGGTTTCCTTGTCCGGCTTGAAAGGCAGGATCGAGCCGGAGCGGACCAGGATGGGGATTTGATCGAGAGGGGCAGGCACAGTGACGTCGGCTCCTCCGGTGAGATGCTCTCCTGTCCAGTAGTTCACCCAGTCACCGGGGGGTAGATAAAGCTTGCGGGTCACGGCTCCCTGCTCGATGACCGGGGCCACCAGCAGGCTCTCGCCCAGCAGGTACTCGTACTCCGCGGTCGCGCTGCGCGGATCGCTCGGGGTACTCGAGCACCAGGTGGCGCAGGATGGGCACGCCGGTGCGATGCGCCTCCGCAGCATAGGTGGCAAAGTACGGCAGCAGGGCGGAGTGCAGGATCGCGTAGCGTCGGAAGTGAGCTATGGTTCCCGGATCATGCCAGAGGTCTACGGAGAACTTGGGCCTGGACCAGGGGTGATCGCGCATGACCGGAGTGAGGGCGCCAAACTCCGCCCAGCGCAGCCACAGTTCCCTATCGTAACCGTCGCTGATGATATCTGGCCCCCACGTGGAATAACCGGACATGCCCGCGGTGATTCCGGCGATAATGACGGAAGGCAGACCCAGTGTCGCGCCTCCAGTCGTGCGATTGGTCGCCTCCCCACAGCATGGGAAATTGTTGCGTGCCTACGAAGCCGGAGCGGGCGAAGGAGACGATGTTGGGGTTGAGGGCTAGCACGATGCGAGTGGTGATCTTGTGATACAGCAACGGATACACTTCGGATAGCCTGGTTCCGTCACCGGCAGCCAGTTGATCGCTGTCATCGATGTATTCTCCGAAGTCTTCCATCCAACCATCCCAGGCCTGATCGCGCACGGCGTGGGTGAGCATGGTCTGCCACCAGTCGACGGTGCGGGGATTGGTGAAGTCCAGATTGCCGGTGCGCACCGGTTCGAAGAGTGGACCGTGGGGAAGCCCGTCGATGCCGGTGACCAGGAGTTTCTCCGCGACTCCCTTCTGGTAGGCGGGGCTCAGGGTTGGATAAGGGAGCATGCGCTCGCGCACGTAAGGATGCACGTAGCCGAGGACCTTGAACCCCTGGCTGTGGAGGGTGTCGTTGAAGGCGCGGGGGTCTCCGTAGTAGCTGGAGAACCAGAAGGGCCAGCCGAGGTTGTTGGGCTCATCGAGCTCGTCAAAGACCCAGAGGGCGCTGGCGGGGATGCCCTCGGTGCGGATTCTTTGGGCCTCCTCCAACACTGCATCTCTTCCCTGCAGCGCGGTGATCCAGGGACCGAAAGTCCACAGCGGCGGGTTTTCGGGGCGGCCGGTGAGCGAGGTGTACTGCTCGAGGATGGCCTTGGGATTTGGTTCGGAGAGGAAGTAGAAGCTTACGGGTGTGTTGGCGACGCGCAGATCAAATGCGGAGCCGGCGGGATTGAAGTTGAAATTTGTATCAAACACGGTGTCGGCATAGAGGCCGAGGCCGGTGGGGGTGTAGACCAGGGGGATGGCTACGTAGCTCCAGTTGTGGCCCGGCTCGCCGGAGCGATCGGCGGGACGCACATCGAAATGGGTGCTGGAAAGGGCTGCCTGGAAAAAGCGTTCTCCCAGGCCAAAGCATAGGTCGGCGCCGGCGATGTGGATGGTTACGGGGGCCGCGGTTGGCGCGGGTGTAGGGCGCGCGATGGAGAGACGCGCCATGCCCGCGTGCAGGAGTTCGAGAGTGATGGGGGTGTCACCTTCTGTCGCGTGCAGAGCGAGGGTCCACGTGTTCTGCAGCCTGGTGATATTAGCGAACGCAGGAGCCACGTTGGCACGGTGGGCGCGGCTGCGGTTTGATTGGCTAAGGAGAGCACCCAGGACGCCCTGGTTTGCAGATTGAGCATAGTGACGGTGGCGGTTGGGCGATCGATGGAGATTTGCATCGATTGCGTTTTCAGCTCCACGCTGTTGCGGGTGTTATGCACCTGCACCTTGAGGCCCTGCTCAGCGAGGGGCCTCATCCCGTGGCGAGGAAAATCGGCGAGGGCGCGGGTTCATGGAGCTCTTCTAGCATTCCCTGGTACTCCGCCGAACCGGCATAGGTGCCGGATTGAGCCGAAAGGCTCAACGCGAAGAAGGCCAGGCAAATTGCCAGAACGGATTTGGCGCGGCATACGGTCTTCTTTATGGCAGCAGCTCCAGCACAGCGTCGCTGGGCTCCAGGTCCTCCGCATGGGGCGGTAGCGTTGCTCCTGCATCAAGCAGAGCCTGAACCGTGCCGACGAAATCGCCGGTGTCGCGGTGCCAACTGTTTCCGGAGCCGAAAATGGCCCAGGCGAGCGCGCTCCCCGGGTACTCGCGGGACTTCAATTCCAGCGCTGGATGGAAGCGCAGAATCTCCCGAGCCATCTCCGCATTGCCGTTGAAGCCGGCCCAGTGTAGCGCGGTCGCCCCCATGTCTCCCGGAGTATTCACCGGCCAACCCGCCTCCAACATCAAGCGCACTGCCTTGGTGTTGTTGCTCTGTGCAGCATCCGGCAGCTTGGCCTGCTCCGTCTCCGACAGCGCCCCGGCGGGGTTGGGATGTTGGGAGAGAAAGTCTTGAAATACGGCTTCGTCGCCCAGTTCGCAGGCCAGGGCCAGCTTCAGGTCTTCCGGGGTGTGCTGCATGAGCAGCTGGAAGACTTCCTCGTGGCCGAACTCGCGCGCTACGGTGTGCGCGCTGCGGTGAGCGCCCAGTTTCCAGATGTAAATCGTGCCCCCGGCGCGTGGATCCTGCTTGGGAAACCATTGCTCCGATACGTTCATGCGGATGCAGTTGGGATCGCTCTCCAGGTGACGCCGCACCAGGTTCATGTCGCCCAGCGCCGCGGCCATCAGGATGTCTGTGCGGCATCCGCGGGACACCAGGTAACGAGCTACATCCTGACGGTCTTTCGGGTAGTGCCGCTTTTGTTCCACGCGCAGCATGTACTGGGCCGGCGTGGATTCGTGGTCCACATCGCGGGCGTCGATGCCGGCGCCGTTCTCCAGGAGGAAGCCGGCAACCTCCACCGTGGAGGCGAAGTGCAGGGGAGTCTGGCCGTCTCCACCTTTGGCGTGCACCGCGGCTGGATCCGCCGCCACCAGCTCACGCAGCTTCGGCATTATGCCCAGCCGCGCGGCGGAGTGCGCGTCGATCACAGCGCCGCGTTCGAGGAGAAAGTCCACCAGGCTGGGATCGCAATCGTCGAGCACGCCGAACCCTCCGGCCCACCACTCGGTTCGCTTGAGGATGTTCGCACCCGCGTGCAGCAGCAGATCGATGGTCGCCCGATCGCTGCGCTGTACCGCGGCGAACAACGCGTGTATGCCGAAGCCCTCGTTGGGCAGCGGATCGTTGATGGTTGCGCGCAGTTCAGGATAACGTTCGAGGACTTCGCGAACGCGGGCTGCATCGGTGTTGTAAATTGCGGCCTTCAACATTTCTGCCGGGGTTTGCGCCAGCGATTCAACGTGCCGCTTCAGATCTACCCAGGTGGCGAAGCCGTATTCCTTGGCCAGCGTGTGTTGTGCGTCTGCGAGATGGCGGTGCTCTACAGTGCGCAGCAGTTCTTTGGCTTGTTTTTTGAGATGGGTAAGATTGGGTTTTTCGGGTAGCTGCCGAGACATGCACTCCTCCTTCTATGGCCCGGTGTCCGCTATGACGGGCAGAAGAGAGGTCGATGCTCGGTGCCTACAAGTTGGTTCAGGTGGGATCTTCCCTTTCCGCGGACGGGCTGCAACCTGAATTGCAGGATCCACTATAACAAAATCTTTTCTGAAGCCGCAAACATTTGATGGGTCCCGCATTTCACCTCCTGCACCTCTGTCGAAAGCTCAGAGTGTAAAGCGCATGAGGCGAACCGGAGTGAGCTTAGACCCTGGTTTCACGTCACCATGTTGGTCGAGTTTGCTCCATCCGGAGTTCGCGATGTAGTAAAAATAGTCGCCGACGATGACTCCATGGGTGGGATCGCCCAGGGTGGTGGTGGCTTGTTCGATGATCTCCTGGGAAACGACCCGGGTGAGCGACGGGTTCAATCGAAGCCGGATCACGCGCTCGGGAGAAGTTCCATTTTGCGTCAGAAGCAATGACCCGCGATTGAGGTACAGGCCATCGATCCCGTTGAGCGCGACATCGATTCCCCGGGCTTGATTTCCCTGCTGATAATTCAGCCAGGCCACTTGTGAGGTCTTGAGGTCGAGCAGGCCAATGCCGCGGGCGTAGTCCGGAACCAGCACATGCTCACCATCGGCAAGCACCTCCGGCGTTTGCGGGGAGATGAAGTCGCGGCTGTTGATCAGTTGCAAGCGCCCATCAGCAACGCGGTAGATACCCCCGCCATCGCCATCGCTGACGATGGGAACTCCTTCCGGGGTGAGTGCCATGTCACCGAGGGCGGATTTCGCCGGACCCTCGATGCGGCGGACGACGGCGCCGGTACGAAGATCAAAACAGACAAGCGCTGAGCGGCCCCAATCGGATTTGGGCGCCTGGTGAATCCGTCCAATGCGACTTCCGTCGCCCACACCAGGTTGTGTACGGGATCTACCTTGACGGCCATCATCGGCCAATGGCTGGGTGAGGTTGCAAAGTCGGTTGCTTCCCGCCCGTCAAAAGTGACGCGGAGAATTTTCTTTTCCAGAACGCTGGTGATGAGGAAGGTGTTGGAACGCGGATCGTAGGCGATGTCTTCCGCAAGGATGCCCGGATCCGGGAGCATAAATGCCATCTCCCCTTGCGAGATGGGGCGCTTATTGGCCGCAAGGCGCTGAAGGATTCGTTTGTATTCCGGACGATCCTGCATGCATGGCAAAGCTTCGGTCTGTGCCGCTCAGCAAGGCTTCATCTACCTGCCCAAGCTGGGCGAATCTCTCCAGTGCCGCCAGGGCGTGCGCTGCGTCCCCGGCCTCCGCATAGGCATGGGCGGCGGCCAAGGTAGCGTCTGGGGCATCGTTCAGCAACCGCTGAACCTTGAGGACCACCTGCAGGCGGGCAGCATGGTCGCCGGCCTTTCGAGCGGCGTTCGCCTGCTGACGCAGGTCGGTCAGCTGCTCCACTGCGGTGGGCGAGGAGCTGGAGGAGACGTTGAAGAAGAGCAGCGCGGCGAGCAAGAGGCTGATCATGAAAAGCAATTGTATGGCTGGCCGGCCGGCGAGGCCAATGTTCACGCCGGGCCGGGAATTGGGTTCGCTCGGGTATATTGGCTGGTAACCGGGCAAGCACAATGGGCTCCAACTGAGGAGATTTCCTGCATGGCGCTTACGATCACGGGCCTTTCCAAGACCTACCCCAACGGGGTACAGGCACTCAAGAACATTTCACTCAACATCGGCAACAACATGTTCGGGCTGTTAGGGCCTAACGGCGCCGGCAAGAGCACGCTGATGCGCACCATCGCAACCCTGCAGGAGCCGGACAGCGGAACGATTTTTCTGGATGGGATCGACGTGCTGAAAGAGAAGAACACGATTCGCCAGATGCTGGGGTACCTGCCGCAGGAATTCGGGGTGTACCCGAAGATCTCTGCGAGCGACATGCTCTCGCACCTTGCAGTGATGAAAGGCATCACCAACAAAGGCGAGCGCAAAGAGAGTGTCGACGCGCTGCTGCACCAGACCAATCTCTGGGACTTTCGCAAGAAGGCGCTCAGCACGTATTCCGGAGGCATGAAGCAACGCTTCGGCATTGCCCAGGCGCTGCTGGGCAAGCCACGGTTGATCATCGTGGACGAGCCCACCGCGGGCCTCGACCCGGGAGAGCGCAACCGCTTTCTGAATCTGCTTTCTTCGATTGGCCGCGACATCACGGTCATCCTCTCCACCCACATCGTCGAAGACGTGCGTGAGCTTTGCGCGCGGATGGCGATTATTGCATCCGGGGAGATGCTGCTGGAAGGCGCCCCGGAGGAAACGCTGGAGCTGTTGCAAGGCAAGATGTGGTCGAAGATTGTCGGCAGCGATGATGAGTTGCGCTCGCTGGAAACGGAACTGCGCGTTCTCTCCAGCCATTTGATCTCTGGCCAGCGCGAGATTCGTGTGTATTCTGACGGCTTCCCCGGCGATGGCTTTCGCGCGGTAGACGCGGGCCTGGAGGATGTCTACTTTCTCAATCTCTCCCACCCGGCTGCTCAACAGCCAGTCCACTAATCCCAAGGAGATCTGCACATGACTCTCTTTTGGGAGTTCTTCTTATTCGAGCTCAAGTACCGGGTTAAATCGCTCTCAACCTGGGTCTACTTTGGGTTGTGGTTTCTGCTCAGCTTTTCTAACCATCGCCGCGGAAGACTTTATCTCCACGGGGAACGGCAAGCAGCTCCTGAACGGACCCTACTCCACGACTATTCTCTATATCTTCTTCATGCTGTTTGGAACCATCATTGTTGCCGCCATTTTCGGCACGTCTGCGCTGCGCGACTTCCAGCGCGACACGCTACAGCTGGTGTTCACCAAGCCGATCACGAAGTTTGCGTATCTCGGAGGCCGCTGGGCTGGATCTTTCGTGACCTGCGTGATTGCGTTCTCAGGCATGGTTATCGGCGAAGCAGCCGGGACGCTGGCTCCGTGGGCCGACCACACGCGCATCGCCAGCGGCCATGCCTGGTGGTACTGGCAGCCTTTTCTGTTCATCGTGGTCATCCAGATCTTTTTTCTGGGCTCGTTGTTTTTCATGGTAGCGACGCTGTCGCGCAAGATCTTCGTCGTGTACCTGCAGGGCGTGGCGGTCTTCATGATGTACCTGATAGCCAGCGCAATCTTTAGCTCAACGCGCTCGCTGGAACATTTCTGGTCGGGCATCTTTGACCCGGTCGGGCTGCAGCTGGCCGACGTGCTGTCGCGCTATTGGACGGTGGCGGAGAAGAACACGCTGCTCTTCTCCTGGTCGCCGCATGTGAGCCAGGGCGTGTTTCTGTACAACCGCCTGTTGTGGCTGGCGGTGGGCGTGATCTCCCTGGTCGTCGCCTATCGATTGTTTCCCATGTCGGCGGAAACGCTTACGGCGGGGATGCAGCGCCGCCGTGCGGCCAAGGCCACGCAGGAGGAGGCGGTGGAAGCGCAGGAGCCTCGCCGCTCGCTGGTGGCCGCACAGTTGCCGCGGGTACAGCTGCACTTTGCAGCCAGCGCGGGCTGGCAACAACTTGTATCCCTGACCAGGGTGCGCATAGCCAACATCGTGCGCGAAGTACCCTTCTGGGCGATCATCGTTTTGCTGACCGTGTTCGCCTTAATCAACGGCCATTTCGCCGGCAGAGTGAACCAGGCGAATGTGTATCCGGTCACCTTCCTGATGGTGCAGGCGGTCGAAGGCAACGCGACGCTGTTCCTGTTCATCATTGCCACGCTGTATGCGGGCGAGCTGATCTGGCGCGAGCACGACACTGGCTTCTCGGGCATCCACGACGCGCTGCCCATGCGCGAAACCACGGACTGGCTGTCGAAGTTCATCACCCTGGCGATCGTGGAAGGTGTGCTGCTGGCGGTCATCCTGTTGTGCGGCGTGATCATGCAGACGGTGGCGGGTTATTACCACTACGACCTGCTGCAGTACGTGAAGGAACTCTACTTCATTACCTTTCCGGCGGTGATCAGCTTTGTGTTGTTGGCCTTGTTTGTGCAAACGATGGTCTCCAACAAATTCATGGGCCATGGGATTGTGATCGGCCTATTTGTTCTGGATCCCATCCTGTTTCGCTATGGCATCGAGAACACGCTGCTTCTGCCCGGACAGACCACGCCGTACACGTATTCCGATATGAATGGCTACGGGCACTTTGTGCCGGCGCTGGTGTGGTCGCTGGTGTATTGGACGGCGATTTTCGCGGTGCTGGCGGTGATCTCGATCGCATTCGCGCGGCGCGGCGCCGAGGATGGCTGGCGTAGCCGCATAGTGCAGGCCGGTGCCCGGCTGCCGCGGCTGACCCCGGCGCTGCTGTTCTTCGCGGTCATCGCTATCGGCAGCGGGTGGTGGTTTTACTACAACGCACATGTGCTCAACGAATACCTGACCACCAAGCAGCAGCGCGCGAACCAGGCGGATTACGAACGAAGCTTCAAGCGTTATGAACGTTTGCCGCAGCCCAAGGTAACTGCGGTGGACGCGAACATCGACCTGGACCCGAACCATCGCTCCTTTTCCGGCAGCGGGCACTTCGTACTACAGAATAAGACAGCGCAAGCGATCGAGCAGATACACATCACCGATCAGATGCAGTCGATCTCAGAGGTTAAGTTCGATCGGCCGTTCCACCTGGTGAGCCGGGCGCCGCGCGATCTGTATTCGATCTATCAACTGGAGACCCCGCTCGCGCCGGGCGATTCGCTGAACCTGACGTTCAAGGTTGGCTACCAGACGCATGGTTTCCGCGACGGCGGTGAGCGGCCGGAGCTGGCCTACAACGGCATGTTTTTCGACTCCAGCTACTTTCCCAATATCGGGTACGCCAGCGGCATGGAACTGGATGACCCGCGCCGCCGCCGCGAAGAAAAGCTGGGCCTGCTTTCCGACCTGCCCCCGCGCGGTGACCCCTGGGGCAGCGTCAACAATCTGTTTACGCAGGACTCCGACTGGATTAGCTATCACACCGTGGTGAGCACGCCCGACGACCAGATTGCGTTTGCGCCCGGATACCTGCAGCGCGATTGGCATAAGGATGGCAGGCACTACTACGCGTATGACATGGGCAATGTAAAGATTCTGAGCTTCTATGCCTACGTCTCGGGCCGGTACGATGTGCAGCGCGAGCAATATAAGGGCGTGAGTATCGAGATTTACCATGCGCCCCAACACAGCTTCGATGTGGCGCGGATGATCGAGGCGGTCAAGGGCGGCATCGACTACTACCAGGGCAATTACAGTCCGTTCCAGTTCCAGCAATTCCGCATATTGGAGTTTCCGCGGTACCGGCAGTTTGCGCAGTCCTTTCCCAATACCAGCCCGTTTACTGAGACTTTCTGGATCTCGCGAGTACTCGATCCTAATAAGGATATCGACTTTACGTATTTTGTAACCGCGCATGAGCTCGCTCACCAGTGGTGGGGGCACCAGTTGATTGGGGGCCGGGTGGTGGGGTCGAACATGATGTCTGAGTCGCTGGCTGAGTACTCTGCGCTGCGGGTGGCGCAGAAGAAGTACGGCGAGGCGCAGATGCATAAGTTTCTGTCGCACGAACTCGACGGGTATTTGCGCGGGCGGTCCAATGAGACTCGCAAAGAGCCGCCGCTGGGGCAGGTGCAGCGCGAGGCGTATGTCTGGTATCAGAAGGGCAGCCTGGTGCTGTATGCGCTTTCCGATTACATCGGCGAAGAGAAGCTCAACGTTGCGCTGCGGAATTTCTTAATGGAACACCGGTACGCGAATGCCAATGATGCCCTGTCTGGACCATACCCGGACACGCGATTGCTGGAAGACGCCCTGCGGGCGCAAACACCGGCGAACCTTCAGTATTTTCTGAATGACAGCTTTGAAAAGATCACGCTGTATGACAACAAGGCGGTTGAGGCTACGGCGCAGAAGATGCCCGATGGCCAATATAAGGTCACGGTCACGGTGCAGGGCCGGAAGGCTTATGCCGATGGCAATGGGGTGGAGTCGCCGGCACCGCTACATGACTTGATTGACGTTGGGGTATTCAGCGGCAAGAAGGATGAGGAGAAGCCGCTTGCGGTACGCAAAGAGTGGATTAATGGGGAGCGCCAGACCTTTGAGTTTGTGGTAAAGGAACGGCCGACGCGTGCCGGGATTGACCCTTACAACAAGCTGATTGATCGCAATGGTGATGACAATAGTATGGAGGTTACGAATAATTAGGATGTTGGGGAGACCGCTGCCTCAGGGGGCTAAAGCCCCTGAGGCATGCCGGAGGTAATGTCTCGCTTGGTCTTAAACGCACAGCTGCGGGTGCAATTGGGCGTTGTTTCGCTGTCTGATCCCCTGCTCTGCCCCGTTGGTACTCTGGCGCATGGAAACTATCGCAATTACTTTCTCCTTCACTCGCTGTAGGCGAGCATTCTGGGAAAGGTTGACGGAGGTGGCTTTGAAGAGAACTCTACGTGTACTGCCGTGGTATCGCGCGCGGATCGCGCCTGCTGTGCTGACACGAGCCGACTTCAACAGGGCAAAGGCAAAAGCAAGCGGCACGATCGCAACGGTCCTTCCGACGCATCCCTCCGGTGCTTTTCCTCACGGACCGTAGGTTTTGCGGGAGTGATTCCGCTTGTCGAGGGACCGTCGCCGCCAGCGTTGAGGAGGGCGTTAGGGGTGGCGACGAAGTGTCCCAGGTTCGTCATTTGCTTCTACCTGGGGTTACAACAGGGACAATGATGGACTTCTACCAGGGGGATCCCAGGTCTCAAAGGCGAGACCCCACGGCACGCCGGGGCAGGCTGGTTCACCCGTCCGTCTACGTAACCGCCTGGCAGGTTGGGCACCAGTAGAGGGTGCGGCCCGCCAGGTCTATTCGTTGGATGATGGTGCCGCTGACGAAACAGGGTCGGCCGTGGCGGCGGTAGACGTAGTGGACCTCGTCGGGCAGGGCTTCGCCTTTTGGGTGCGGCCGGTCTTTGGCGCGGGTGGTCACGATGCGGCGGTCGACCATGCCGTCGGCCATCAGCTTCACCGCGTCGCGCCATAGGGCGGTCAGGGTTTTTTCGGGAACATCCTTGCCTCGGGCAAAGGGGTTCTGCCGGGCGCGGTAGAGCAATTCGGCACGATAGATGTTGCCAATGCCGGCAAAGACGGTCTGGTCCATGAGGAGCGCGGCGATGGGGGCGTTGGCCTTCCGGATATAGGCGAAGGCCGGGGAGGGGTCAGCATGGGGCGCGAGCGGATCGGGACCCAGCCGGGCTTCGACCGCTTTCCACTGGGCTTCGGAATAGACAGAAACGTCGGTGGCCCCGCGCAGCTCCAGCCAGTCAGTCGCGGTGGACCAGCGCATGCGCAGCACACCCTTCACTTCGGGAAAGGGCATCTTGCCTTCGGTAAAGTCGCCGAAGCGGCCGAGGTGGATGTGCAGCTTGCGATCGCGGCCGAAGTCGTAGGCCAGGTGCTTACCGTGGGCCATCACAGCTTTGAGCTTGCGGCCCGTTAGCAAGGCAGCGCCAGGAAAACGGCCGTTGGGCGATTCCACGCAAATGGTCTTGCCCACAAAGGTCGCCGTGTGCAGTTTGGCGAAGCGGTGTATCTCATTGCCCTCGGGCACGAGTGGTTCCCTTCCCTTTCTTAGTATCGGTTTAGCGCAGGAGCGCAGTCGCGGTGCGCACCCACCAGGGTGAGGTGTGGAGGTAGGTTTGCATACAGAAAATCTGGAAGAGGATGAGCAAGGGAAAGGCGTAGAGATACACCTTATGTATGCGGCGGTCGACGATCAGGTCACGCACGATGCCGAGGAGGATCAGGGCGTCCACTCCGCCGGGCGAGAAGGCGAGCGGGAGTTGAGGAAAGCGGCCAAAGGCCGCATCCGTGAGACCGCAGGAGGCGATCAGCATCAGCCGCCGATGGTACTCCGGCCGGCGGCGCCAATAGATGGCGAGCGCGAAGGGGACGGCGAAGGAGCTAAGGTCCATCAACTGGACGATGAGGAAGGCCGGCGTGTCGGGACCGGGATGTTGTTGCAGAAAGAAGCGGTCCATGGCGGTGGCGGTCAGATAGCCGAGGACGAGGACGCCGATGCCGAGTGCCAGGCCGAACCAGCCGAGGGTGCGATGGACGGGCACGTTGCGGGTGCGCACCAGCGCTGACTGCAGGATGAAGAAGAGGACCCAGCCGGGAAAGACAATGGCGTGGATGGTGAGGATAAAGGGCGGTATGGGCGAGGCGTGCAGCAGGTTGTGGCCGATGGTGTGGCTAAAGCCGTAGACCACGACCACGGCAATCAGCAGCGACATGCAGAAGTAGAAGTACTGGCGGAGGAAAGCCGCGGGGGTAGAGTGTGGGCGCGCAAGAGCCACGGGCCTGGTCGTCATGAGGAGCTCCTGAAGGGGCCCGTGGTTTGATGAGTTGTTGTGGTGAGGACCATCTTAACAGTTCGGAGTCGAGAGGAAATAGATGGTCCAGTGGGGTTGCCGGCAGCATCTGAGATTGGGAGGGAATCAACTATGAGCAAAGAGCAGAATTTGGCGGCATTGGGGAAGTTTGCCGAGGCGGTGAATACGGGGAATTTTGATTTGTTCCGAGAGGCAGTGGCTCCGGACTGCGTCGACCATGATCCCGCGCCCGACCAGGGGCCAGGGCCGGAGGGCTATCGCACGTTCTTTTCCGCCGTGAGGGCGGCGTTTCCCGACTTGGCGGTGGGTTTGGATACGATGGTCGCGGATGAGGAGTCCATTGCCTTCGCCTACACCATGAATGGTACCCATCGGGGCGTTCTGATGGGGATCGCGCCGACCGGAAAGAAGATGAAGATTCGAGGTGTGCAGATCTCGAAGTTTCGTGACGGCAAGATGGTGGAACGCTGGGGAAGTTCGGATCAGCTGGGGATGCTGGAGCAGTTGGGGGTTGGCCAGTTGATCGCGAGATAAAAACGGGTTGTTGAACCGTTGGCAGTGGATGACCCCGATACTGGCAGCCGTGAAACCGTAGGGATGCTCGGGGGGAATGGTGCGCCATAAGCGCCCTATGCGCCATAAGTCCCCATTCGCCGGCATCTTTGGTTCCGGTTGTAGAAATGTGCGAATTAAGCGAACTAAGCGAACTAAGTCCCCAGGACGCGGTGAGTGTCCAGGGCTGAAGAGCGTAAATGGGGTGTGGTGAGTTGCGAAGCGGCAGAGCATTGGGGATGGCTCGCCAGATTTATGAGCGCTAAAAGCGCTATAAGCGTTATAAGCCGCCCTGGGGATGGAGAGAGAAGCGGCCGGCCAAGTTGTCAAAACTGCTCAATCAAGAGGACGCACTGAGCGCCCTCTGCTCACGAGGTGATTTCCAAGCTCCGCAGGAGCGCCCTCGCGGGACACTCCACGGCTGGCCCCATAGTAGTCGGCGGCAAAATGCACGGGGAGAGCGTGCCGGTGCAAGGCCAAGCAGGGCCGTCGTGGCAAGGCGGCGCTGATGTCTGGATTCTTACTCCCACAGTAGTACGATTTTTGGGCTGCGTCGATAGGTTAAGAAGATTTTTTTTGGTAACCATTACTGCGCTCTGTTTCTTCATCGCCAGGCAAGGAACTGACTGCCGGTTTGGCCGGTTTACTCTCACTCGATCCTCGTGGACGGACCTTGGGCATCGTTCCCGCAAGTGGATATGTCCAGCGAACCACTCTCCATGGGGCCTTCGCCCTTTCCTGTGGCTGGGGGCGGCGAGGAGGGAGGTTGGGTGAGCCGGGATCCGAAGGGGTCCGCTGGAAGAGGGGCCTTGGTGTTGGTATGATGGAGCCATCATGATGTCACGAACGCAGATTACGCTCGAGAGCGAAGTACAGCGACGTGCTCGCGAAAGAGCGAGCGAACTCGGTGTCTCCCTGGCGGAATATGTGCGCCGTCTTGTGGCACGCGATCTTGCTCGTCCTCAAACCGCAATCGAGGTCGATCGGATCTTCGATCTCGGTAGTTCCAACGGGGCAGATATCGCAAGGGATAAAGATTCCATGATCGCCGAGGCCTTTCACTCGCGAAGCAAAAAGACGCATCGCCGCTGATTGGCGGCACACCGATGACCCTGTTTGTGGACACGTCGATCTGGTACGCCGCGGCCGACTCGTCGGACCGCAGCAATGTTCGCGCGAAAGGGATTCTGAAAACTGGCGGGTCGCTGGTGACTTCGGATCATGTCCTGGTCGAGACGTGGACCCTACTCCATCACAAACTTCAGCGCAACGCCGCGGAGCGATTTTGGGACGGTCTGCGAGCCGGGGTTGCGGTCATCGAGGCTGTTGGTTTGGCAGATCTGGAGGTTGCCTGGGAGATCGGGAGTTCCTGGCGTGACCAGGGTTTCTCGATTGTGGATCGCACCAGCTTTGCTGTGATGCGCCGGCTCGGCATCGACCATGTTGCTTCCTTAGACGAACATTTTTCTGTGTTTCGCTTCGGTCCCAAACGCCGCCATTCCTTCCACGTAGTTCGATAGGCGGCGGTCGGTTGCTGGACTCCTGCGCGGAAGCGCGCATCTCCTTGATGCCTTTTCTGTCCAGTCCGGGAATCCCCCAAACTTGATCCTTGTGATTCCACATAAGTCACTGATAGAATCGCCCGCTTTCCGGAATTGAAAATCTTTTTAGGCGAAACTCTTCGTCGTGGAGGAAACATGCTTACGTTACTTACAAATTCGTTGATCAGCAGGAGAAATTTGTTGCGGCGCGGTGCGTTCGCCGGGCTCGCATCGGCGCTGTCGCCCGCACTGGCGTTGGGCCAGGAAGACGCGTCCGGCCGCTCCAGGCATTGCAAAGAGGGTCCTCCGCCCGCGACGCCAGCGCAGGCCGTCCGGGCACTGATCAAAGGCAATGAACGATGGGCGACCTTTACCCAGTGCCATCCGCGCGAGGATGCAGAGCGCCGCATGTCCGTGGTAACAGGGCAGTCACCCTTCGCAGCGATTCTCTCCTGCTCCGATTCGCGGGTCCCGCCGGAACTGGTCTTCGACCAGGGAGTAGGCGATCTGTTCGTCGCCCGGGTCGCGGGCAACTGTGCCGGCGGTACGTTGACCGAGAGCCTCTATTACGGGACCAAGGAGCAATACCTTGGTGCGTTGGTACTCTTCGTGATGGGCCACTCGGATTGCGGCGCGGTAAAAGCGGCGATCGCGTCCTACCCTAATCCGACCTTCGAGTTTGCCGAGCTGATTTACCCGGCTGTGAAGGAGGCCTTAGAGACGGGTGGAAACCCAAACGATCCCACGACATTCGTTCCGCTCGTTACCGAACTAAACGTCATACTGGGCGTGCGGGTTCTCCAGGACGATCCCGAGTTGCACGGTCTGCTGATCACAGGAGGCGTCTATGATCTCGCAACCTCTCGAGTGAATATTCCCAAAACCCTGACCCAGTAGGGATGGACGGATACCACGATCAGAGGGTCAGGAAAATATTCAAAGGAGTGATCATGAACGCAAAACGGAATCTTTCTGGACTAGCGGCCGCGCTGATGGCGATTGGATCGCTGGCATCGCTCTCGAATGTGGCACTGGCCGAGGACGGAAACGCAAAATACTCGCTTGCCAGCCTATGTGGTGACTACGGGGCAGTCGTGACCTACGGGGCCAATGTTGCGGCGGGGCTCGGACACGAGAAATATGACGGACAAGGAAACGCCACCGGGGCCGCCCTGGCAAATCAACCGGCGCCAAACGGCACGCGGACGATCACCAGCTTTGGCATCAGCGGCACTTACATCGTGAACAAGGACGGTTCCGGGGTCAGGTACCTGACGATTGCGCTGCCCGGCGGCGGCACAGCACACGTCACCGAGGACTTCGTGATCACCAGGTCGAAAATCGTCGGTGGCATCGCCATCGCGACCGAGATTGCCGATACCCAGAGGGAAGCGAGCGCAGTGATCGATGACCAGAGCCTGGTGAGACACACGCTCACCTTGCGAGGGAAGGTGGGGCCACGGGGTGAAGGTGATGTCTGCGGAGACTAACGGCTTCTGAACACAGAAACGTTCGGCCAAGTCTGAACGACCGGCGGATGCCGGCAGACGCGTGTTGAGCTGTGCCAGCCCTGGACTTCAGTCCAGGGTCAAACCCGCGAGAACGCCCGGTTATAAATTCAGGGCTTTGAGCCCTGGTGGCGGAAGAAGGCGGCCCGAGGGCTCGCAGCCAGCCAGTTAGAGGTTGCCGCAATAGGTAGACTGTCGCCGTATTCGCCGTGGCTCAAGAGTGCGGAGATCAGGATGTTGGTATCCAGTACCACACGCATCAGGCTTTGCGGGCTTTCCCTTTGGCGCCCCGCTCGGCGCGCACCTGACGCACAGCAGAGTCAATGAGGCGCTGCAACTCGCCGGGATCCGTATCTGCGTTCTGATCCTTGATATTTTGCACCGTACGGTGAAAAACGCGCCAGCGGACGGCTTCTTCGATGAATTTCGAGAGGTCGCCTTTTTTCATGCCCTGTGAACCAAGATAGGTGCGTAGGGTGAGGTCGGTCTCCTTCGAAACCTTGATGTTCCATCGAACAGCTTCTTCCTGCATATAGGCCCCTGTACACTCAAGCAGATAAACACCTATGCGTCTATGATAGCGGACTTCCGCCATGAGTTCGATAACCAATCGGGAAACGCGGCCGGCGGCGCGGTGGGCTTGGATCAACAAAGTCGCGACGGAGTATGGCGCGGGACCGGGGAGGTGGTGATGCCTCGTATCGGGCGGATGAAGGAGGAGATTGATGTGGCGAGTTTCGGGACGTTAGGCTTCATTCGAGATCGTGGCGCCAGGGGATCGCGGTGCTGCATGGGATCCTGGTGCTGCGCGGATGGAGCGGGGCGGCATCCTATCAATGCGATGGAGCGATTTCAGGAGACAGGATGACAGATGTACTGCTGAGCGATATCGATGGGACGCTGGTGGATAGCAATGCCCTGCATGCCGAGGCCTGGCGCAGGGCGTTTGAGCATTTTGGCATCGAGGTAGGGATGGATGAAGCGTGGTCGCAGATTGGCAAAGGTGGCGATCAGCTCATCCCGGTGTTCGTTCCGGAAGCGGATCGGGAGCGGCTGGAGCCGCAGATCAAAAAGTTCCGCAAGGAGGTTTTTCATCGCGACTACATGCCGAGGATTGTGAGCTTCGCGAAAGCGCGGGAGCTGCTGGTGCGGGTGAAGAAGAGCGGCAGGAGGATTGTGTTGGCCACTTCTTCGGATAAAGGGGATCTTGCGATTTACAAGAGGATCGTGGGCATGGAGGACCTGGTAGAGGAAGAGGCGACGAGCGCGGATGCGCAGGCCTCGAAACCGGCGCCGGATATTTTTGCTGCGGCGCTGAAGAAGGCGGGGGTGGGCGCGGAGCAGGCGATTGCGCTGGGGGATACTCCGTATGATGCGCAGGCCGCGGGCAAGCTGGGGATTCAGGTGATCGGGGTTACATGCGGGGGCTGGAAACGGCGTGATTTGCTAGATGCGGGGTGTATGGAGGTTTATCAGGATCCGGCCGATTTGTTGTTGCGGTTTGCGGAGTCGTTGCTGGTGCGGTGAGTGGAGTGGGACGCTCGTGCTGGTGGCCAACTGACCCTTCCGATTTCTACAAATTTTAAGGAGTATGGTTGACACGGAGATGCCGTGGCAAAAATTTACCTTGACGCCTGTGCTTTGAACCGTCTGACCGATGATCAGAGGCAGTCGAGAATCCACACGGAGGCGGAAGCAGTCGAGAAAGTTCTTAATCTCATATGGAAGCGCGAGGCTGTATGGATGGCCAGCATCGTTCTTCAGGATGAGATTCGCCGGAATCCCAACCGAGAAGGAAGAAATGATGCACTGAGGTTGATTTCTTTGGCAGGTGAACTTTTCAGACCGAATGCTGTTTCTATCGAACGAGCAAAGACCTTGGAAGCGCTTGGATATGGAGCGTTTGATGCCCTGCACCTGGCCTGCGGCGAGCAGGCCTCGGTGGATGTCTTGTTGACCACAGACGACCGTTTCATCCGGCAGGTTGAACGACGCTTGGGAAACCCGACGGTACGGGTATTGAATCCTGTAAACTGGATACTGGAGATGGGGCTATGATTCCTTTGGAACAGATGACGGATGAGCAGTTTGAGCAGCACGCCCTGAGTGTTCTCCATCGCGAACTGGGGGTGTACGGTCTCGCACGGTTTCTGCGCGTGTACCGGGCTGGCACTGGCGACTACACGCGGGACCGCCATCAATGGCTTGAGGGGCTTACGGTTCAGCAGTTGGCTCAGGAATTCGAAGGCCGCCAGGTCTAAGGTCAACTCAGGAACGAAACCGCGATTCTTTGCTGTCAGCATTAATTAAGAAAACTTCATCTAGATAGGCACGATCTTGACGACGTTAACTTCGTTGGCAAAAAGCTTGCGTTTCGCCGAGGTTCCCTCAATTATGCTCACAGCTTCCTAATCGGAAGAACACCGTCAGTCAAACCAGACATATGGCCTCACCATTCGATCTACTCGTAGACATCATCCACTCGACAACGCTGGACGCTTGGAAGGAGCGCAACGAGAAGGCTCTCGCCGCGTTTTCGGCACGCGTTATCCAAAGCGGGCAGAGAAATCCGTGACGCTCCGAGCTCCGGAGATGAAAGGAGGAACCGATGCGGGCGTACCCTATGCCGCGTACATCCACCCGTCGAACGCCGATGCGGGTGCGTATGGTGGCATGAGCTTCGTGATCTTCCCTGTGGAAGGTGCGCCGTGTCTTGTGGCTATGGTGATTGGGACACAAGGGCTCGCACCCGATGAGACGATCCTTGGCCGTCCTGGCCACGCGCGAAAAATGCAGGCTATTTGCGCTTGGCTGAATCAGCAGTTTGGCGGCGGCGAGCAGCTAGCCTGGGCAAAACAAGACCCAACGCGCGTGGATATCGACGTGCCGCACTCGATCCTGAATGCATGGCAAATGTATGACCGCGTGTTCAAGAGGTACGGCAGAGTGTTGTACGCAATCTACCGACCCACGGACAATCGACAGGGCACTCTCTCCGCATTGACGGCCATGCTCGATATTCTTTTCCAGGAGCGGGGTCACACACCACTTAAGGAATTTGAGAGCGACGAGCGCGCGATACAGTCTGCCTGGTTTCAGCACCTAATGCCGGTTACCACCCGCGACGACGTGGCCGGGTTATTGAAGACGCGTCGATACGTCATCATCCAAGGGCCGCCTGGAACGGGAAAAACTCGCATGGCGCGCGAAATGCTCGACAAGGACTATGGCGGCACCGGGCAGACGATCCAATTCCATCCCAACACGACCTATGAGAACTTCGTCGGTGGTCTGGCGCCAGTTCAGGAGAGCACCAGCAATGATGGTGCGCTTGGGTTTCGCTTCGCTCCAAAACCCGGATTTCTCATGGAAGCTGCGGCCAGAGCCTACGAAGACCCCACGCGGAATTACCTGCTCCACATCGACGAAATTAATCGAGCAGATCTCGGGAAAATCCTCGGGGAAGCTATCTATCTGTTCGAGCCAGACCCAGAATCCCCGCGTGAGCTCAGCTTGGCCTACGATTTCGGAAAACCATTCTTTCGAAACCTGCGACTCCCGAACAATCTACACGTGCTGGGCACCATGAACAGTGCCGACCGCAGCATTGCCATCCTGGATGTGGCGGTTCGTCGGCGATTTGCTTTCTTGTCACTATGGCCAAGCTTGGCGGTAGTTGAAGAGCACGGTTGCGAGTTGAGCCAAAAGGCATTTCGAGAACTCGTGTCGACGTTCATTGAGCACGCGACGGATGAAGCGCTCCCCCTGGTGCCAGGGCATTCCTACTTTTTGGGAAGAGACGAAGAGCGCGCCAGGACGAACCTCAAAACAAGCCTCGTGCCCCTCTTGACGGAGTACTTGGCCCAGGGCTACGTGAGCGGATTTGCGGAACCGATTCGCGCCTATCTGCAATGGCTCGAGAGCCTATGAAGGCCAATGCTCGTCGTCGAGGCTTCCGGCCTCGCATCAGCGGAAATACGCCGCTGCAGACGATTAGACCGACCAACGACATCTGCCTGGAGCTCCGGGATCATACGCGGGTCACGAAATCAGCGGTCGCATTCTTCGGAAGCAAGGCCTCCGCTGACCCCGCAGCCCAGGCGGCGCGACTCGCTGACCAATTCATCACGCAAAACGCTCCGCTCTTTCAACTCCTCCAAGTGAGCGTCCAGCGGGACTACGACGGGAGAGATGTTCTGCTCCATATCGATTCCGGGAGCGCGATCGGTGCCGTGCCGCTCGTCTCCCCTTTGAGTGGGAGACAAGATTTTGGCCTTGTGGTCCAGCCGCGGTTTCCGTGGACTGGCATCGGCCCGATGCTTGCGGAAATGGGGTGGCTCATCAGTCCCACGCCTCTCCGACTGCCGCTTCTGAAGCGCTCCGAACGGCGGGTGCCGCCGTGGGTACTATCCTTTATGGTGTTGGCGCGGCTTAAGGCTTTGCTAGACCGCTTGGAACGGCGCTTTGAGCTAACGACCGAAGCGCGATCGGCCCCCAAAGGAAACATTGACTGGACGCAGTACGCCACACGCCAAATGCCGCGGGGCGATTTTCTATCTGTGCCCTGCACCTTTCCCGACCTGCGTGACGACCGATATTTGAAGGGAGCCATTCGATTCGCCATAGAAAAACAGCGGCGATCCCTCGAAACGCAGCACGAGCAAGGGGGATTTATCCACCGGCTGATAGCCCTGGCGGAGTCACTCTTTCGGAAGGTCGACGCCGTTCCCAGCCGCCGGCCACAAAAGTCGGATACCCAGATGTGGCTACGACGCCCGATGCGTACCGACAGCTTCGTCGAGGGCCTGCAGGCAATTGACTGGACGGTGGAAGAGCGAGGACTCGCCGGGCTGAGCGATCTTGAAGGCATACCGTGGACGATGCCGATGGAGCAATTCTTCGAAGCTTGGGTCGAAACGGTGATGCGCAGCGTTGCTCGCCAGATGGGTGGCACACTCAAGGCCGGGCGCCGGCGGGAGACGGTGTCTCCCCTCGCCTGGGACCCACCCTACCTCGGGTCGCAGCGCTCACTCGTCCCCGACATGATCTTGGAGTTGGAGGGGAGGTCGTTCATCATCGATGCGAAGTACAAACGGCACTGGGAAGAGCTCCAGCAGGGAGCATGGCACGAGCAAACCACTGAATTGCACGAACGGCATCGAGAGGACCTTCTCCAAGTGCTCGCTTACGCCAACCTCGTGGGCACCGCTGATATCGTGTGCTGTCTGGTCTACCCCTGCTCGCAGGGAACCTGGGAATCCCTCGCAAAACGTGGCCGACTGTTCCACCAAGCCGAGCTACCAAACCGCGGACGCCGCGTTCGAGTCTGGCTAACGGCTATTCCTATGGGCGCGTCGGCAAACTCTGTTGCGGCGCCGTTCGGCGAGCAAATCCGCACCGTGGAGTTCCAACTTCACTGAGACGTCGCTAATTCGATGGTGGTTTGGTTTGCACGGGGTGCCCTGCCATCTCGGTCCCAGAGACAAATCGAGTCTGGTCCGGCTCGTATCGGTGAATAGGTATACCAATTCGCCCCGCCCCCCCGGCTGTCACCCGCTCGTTCTGAAGCTCGCCGGGCCGAAGAGATAGGAATTCAGAACCTGTCACTCCCAACCGGAAATTAGGCTAACCTAGCGTGAGCCGTAAAATGGAGGCAAGCATGGGACCCAAACTCCTTGTTGCCCTCGTCCTCACACCGTCTGTGGCCCTCGCGCAAGCGCCAACAGATACTTTGCGCATTTGGGTCGGTAACCCGGGGCAAGCCGGCGTTATCGCGTGGGTACAATCCCACCTCGACGACGCCACCGTCCAGGAGAAAGCCATCCTTGCGGTCAACGGCGTCCACACAGTCGCAAACACTCTCGAACCCTACGACGAGGCCGAGGGTGCCCTTCGCTCGGCGGCTGTCGGGGCGCGCCTGCTTAACGCTGCGTCCCCCATCAAAGAGATCCGCGACGTCGCCCAGATCGAATCCCGCCGCGTCGCTGCTGTCGACACCGAACTCTCCCTGAACCGCGGCATCTACGACGCCTTGAACACCATCAACACCGCCGAAACTGACCCCGACACAAGGTTCTACCTGACGAGACTGTTGCGCGATTATCGTCTCAACGGCGTCGACCGGGACGAAGCAACGCGCAAACAGATTCGCGCCCTTCGCGACCAGATCACCGCGCTCACCCTGCAGTACAACCGGAACATTGCGGAAGGCACTGCGCATATAGAGGTGAAAGACATCGGCGAGCTAGACGGTCTTCCCGCCGACTACATTAGCCGACACAAGCCTGATATCAACGGCATCATCACTCTCACGACCGACGAGCCCGACTATCGCCCCGTCCTTGAGTACGCTCGTTCCACCGATCTTCGTCGGCGGCTGTTCAACGCCTCCAACCAGCGCTGCTACCCCGCGAACCGCGACGTCCTCATGCAGATGCTCATTCTCCGCGCGCAGCTTGCCCACTTGCTTGGCTTTACCAACTATGCCGACTACGCTGCCGCCGACAAGATGATCGGCAATGCCGCTAACATCCGCTCCCTCATTAGCGAACTCGATAAGATCGCCGCCCCGGCTCGAGCTCGTGAGATAGAGCGTATCCTTGCTTTCGCGAGAACGAAAGACCCCACTCTCGTCGAAATCCCCGAGTACAGCGCCCATTATTGGTACGACCAGTATGTTGCGGCTACATACAACTTCGACTCACAATCCGTCCGTCCATACTTTCCCTTTCAGCAGGTACAGGACGGCGTGCTCTCTACCGCATCTCGCCTTTTCCAGGTCCACTTCAGGCGCGTGCCCGGCGCCCTTATCCTGGGATGCGTCCGTCGTGGTTTTCGACGTCACCGACGGACGAGAACCCGGGGGCCGAAAACTCGGCCGGTTCTACCTCGACATGCATCCCCGCACCGGGAAGGACAAGTGGTTCAATGCCAGCCCGGTCGTATTTGGCAAGCGGGGCCTTGTCCTGCCGGAAGCACGCCTCAACGGTAACTTCACGGTTGGCGACACCACGGGTGATCCCGGCTTGATGCAATACGATGACGTGGTCACCTTCTTTCACGAATTCGGCCACATGATGCACATGATTCTGGGTGGCAGCCAGCAATATGTGGGTACCAGTCCCACCAGAGTCGAATGGGACTTCATCGAAGCACCCTCTCAGATGCTGGAAGAGTTCTTCTCCTCGTACAGTGTGCTCCAAGGGTTTGCCCACGATTACAAAACCGGTGTACCCCTCCCCGAACGGCTCTTCGATCGAATGATCCACGCGGATGCCTTCGACCGCGGCATTCGAATTGAGCGCCAACTCCTCTATGCTACTTTTGCGCTTCAGCTGCACGACCGCGATCCATCCGCAGTAGAACCTGACTCCCTGCTCGCCGAAAGCTACAAGAGATACTCTGCTTACTCCGAAGCACCAGACAACCGTATGTACGCAACCTTCACTCACCTGACCGGCTATGCCTCCAACTACTACACTTACGAGCTGAGCAAGGTCATTGCCGTCGATTTCTTCGGCCAGTTCGACCCCAACAACCTTCTTGACGGACCCACCGCTCTTCGCTACCGCAAAGCAGTCCTCGAACCTGGAGGCTCTGTAAGTGCCAACACGCTGGTAAGAAACTTCCTTGGCCGCCCCCAGCAGTATGAAGCCATGCGGCAGTGGATCAACCATGACATCGAAACCAGCCCTGCGAAATAGAGAGTTGTGGGAAGAGTCAACTCTGGCAGGGACGAGGGGAGTTTCGGGGACAGAGTGTGGAGTGGACCCCTCGGTTGAGAGGAGGTCCATCGGTTGTAAGAAAAAATGTCGAAATGCCAAACCCTGAAACGGGGGGAATCCTACTAAGAGCACGACGGGGGGACCAGACGCCGAGTAACCCCTGGGTTTTCGTGGTCAGAGGGGGTCGGGACATACGAAGTAACACAGCTGTCCAAGGTAGCGGACGAACCACGTTCAGAGTGAAGTTAATTCGCTGATTGCCTGGAAGCGAGTGGGTCTCGAAGAGAATCAGGTTGGTTACTACCCTCTCAAGCCAAAACAAGGCTTGAATGAGCCCCCAGCGATCAGAGAATGCCAAGAAGAAAACCGGTGACCTTTCTCCGCTGCTCTACCGCCGCGGACTGGTTAGGGGACATGTGCCGCGCCTATGGCGCTCCGACATGATGGGATTGCAACCCAGCCCTTCCGGGCTGGGCTGACGTTTGGCGGGCCGGCCCTCCGGGCCTAGGGAGCGGCTGCATCCTCTTCTGCGGTTCTCTCACGCAGGAGTTAATCATGCTTTGACATTACCAGCGACCGCCGATGCTTTGCCCGAAGATTGGCGTTCGCGGCTTGAGGCGACGCGCGACCTGGGAACCGCCTGGCTGGTGAAGAACGAAAGTGCGCTGCTTCGCGTTCCCAGTGCCATCGTTCCCGAAACCATGAACCGCCTCTTCAACCCGACTCATCGTCAGGCGGCAGAGTTTCGGATCGTCGAGGCCATTGCCTATCCATTCGATGCGAGACTCAAGCGATAACCGTTTTACTTTGGCACTGAGCGTTGTGCCTCCCCTCAAACTCGGATGTAACGGAGTTTAACCGGGGGACGCGCGGGCAAGGTGGGGAATGGGGCCAGAGGGTATGATTAAAAAGCTCCTCAAACTGGCCACGTGTTCATTCAAGCAACTCATACGGTTTCCCTTTGAAGTTGAGTCCCGAAACGTAAGCGTTCGTGTCCAAGTAACGCGCAGCACTATCCCGCTCTGCTCAGATCGCGATTCAGCGATGAGCCGAACCACGTCAACCTCGGTGAGACCCGTGGTTTGCTGCGCTCGCGCGCGGAAACAATGGTCTTGTGCCAGCTTCGGTCTTCAAGATATTTCCGGACGGCATCCGCCAGCAGGTCCAAAAGAGGCTGCGGAAAAAGTCTCTGCTTGGACGGAGTCGTCCCCTCAGTGGCTATTGAATGCTGCAGAAGTAATGTCCTGCTGGCCGATTGAGCGGCCGAACGTTGGCCGAAGGCGAACTGAGAGGGGAATATCTCCGCAGGGGCTAATGCCCTCCTCATTTGCGGCTTTTGTGCGGCACGACTAAAGTCGTGCCCTGATACAAAGCGCTTTTTGAAACAGGCTCGAGATCGATTGATTCGGACATTTTTTTGCAGGCATCAATAAACCCGGACGTAATGACAATCAGTTACGGACGGCCTGAAGGCTGTCCCCTTCACAGAATTTAGTTTTTTGCAGCCTGTGAAGCCGTTCTCGCTGGATGGAGTTTATGGCGTCCGCCCGTTACCGCGACCATACACTCACAGAGGAATGCCGACCTGCCGTAAAAAGGCCTGGAACCGGGGGTCGGACCGGAGACTATCCATACGCGGGTCGGCTGGGAGAGACCAAACCAGGCCCAAGTCTCTCCGCTGAATCGCTTGACCGATGAACTCCAACGCGGCGTCCTTCCTGCCCAGCCCGGCGTTGATGGCTGCCAGCGAGTAAGGGGAAACCGCTTTGGGCCCGTGCTGCAAGTCAAAAAGGATTTTCTCTGCTTCCGGTTTTCTGCCCTGCCTGGCATACGCGTATGCCAACGCAGCGGTGGGACCCTCATCGCCGCCGGACATATCGACAGCCTTCTGATACTCCGGAATGGCCTCAGCCCGCCGACCGGTCTGCTCGTAGCCGATGCCGAGAAAATAATGCTCCGCCCATTCGGTGGGATCCGAAGCCACTCCCTTGCGACCGGCTTCGATCAAACTCGGATAATCGCGAAGCTGAAAATATAACGCCGATTCTGCGTACGCGAGGCTCGAACTGGGATTCAGCTCGCGGGCCCTGGTGATTTCCGCAAGCGACTCCTCGCGCCGATGGCGCCAGGCAAGATAGCCTGAGTAATACTCGTGCGCGCAATCGTAGCTCGGCGCCAATGCAATGGAGTAGTGAAACTCCCGTTCCGCTGTCACCGGGTCCCAGTCATACATCCAACTCAACATGGCCAGAACCATGTGGGCCTCGCCGGTGTTGCCGCCCAAAACCAGCGCTTTGTTGACCGCGTCTTTGGCAGCGCGATAGGCAACTTGCGACGATACATGGCCAGACAGACCCTGGTTGAGCCACGTATCCGCTAACCCTGCGTAAGCCGGCGCAAACCCGCTATCCCGGCGGATGGCCTCTTCGTAGTAGCGCTGTGCTGTATCCAACCCCTGCGGCTGGGAGAACTGGGTCATCAGGTAATAGCGTCCCCGCAGGAAGGCGTCGTACGCGGCGGGATCGACCGCGCCGCCGGCGCCGAGGCGAGTCCGCTGCTGCGGGCTGAGCTTGACCCGAACCTGCTGCGCGACCGCCTGTGCGATATCCCGCTGCACGGTGAGGATGCTGCGCATCGGGAGCTGATAATTTTCGCTCCAGAGATGCCGGTCATCGGGCGCATCGAGCAGTTGCACCGTCACGCGAACCTGGTCACCCTCCCGGACCACCGAGCCTTCCAGAATGTCATCCACCTTTAACTCGCTCGCGATCTGCGGCAGATGCTTGGTGGTGGCCTTGTACTCCTTCACCGAAGTGTGCGAGATGACCCGCAGCTCGGGGATCTGCGACATCTCTGTGATCAGCTGATCGGTGAGGCCATCTGCGAAGAATTCCTGCGAAGGGTCACCGGAGAGGTTCTGCAGGGGAATGACCGCGATGGAGCGAAGCGCCGGCGGTGCGCTTCTGGCCCGGAGGTGCTGCCAAGCCATCCAGGCCGCAAAGGCAGCGATACTGCACAGGCATAGGGCCAGGATCGGGACCAGCATCGGGACCAGGACAAGGCCGAGACCCCGTTTGGTTTGTGCTGCTGCGGGCGGCAGTGGGAGGACCAATTCTCCGGCGTGGCCGTTGCTCTCCACGGACGTGGAGGGAGCCGGAACTTCTTCGACCGGCGCAATGAACCGGTATCCCCGCCGCGGCAGGGTTTCGATATAGGTCGGGGCCTGGGGAGAATCCCCCAGCACTTCGCGGATGCGGGCGATGGCGTTGTGCAGGCTGTGGTCGAAATCCACGAAGGTATCGGCCGGCCAGAGTTGGTTGCGTAGTTCCTCTCGCGTGACCAGGTTGCCGGCGGATTGCAGCAGGATCGCCAGCACCTGCAGGGGCTGGCCCTGAAGGCGAAGCTTTACGCCGCGCTTACGCAGTTCACCAGCGCCCAAATCTAATTCGAAATTATCGAAGCGGAGGACAGGCGCAGCGGGAGGAGCCGATCGGGACATAGAACACATCCGCGAAACTAGCGACAGCCTATCACAAGCGGCTACGGAGAAGTTTTGTTTTGCAGGGCGAAGGCCTTGCCATTCAGAGGTTTAGCGATGGAGGAAACTTTGGGGTGCAATGGAGCCGCCCAGGATTGCTTGGCGGCCATTGCGTGTGGCTCCATGGCGCAAGTGTGTGCGAAGGGCACAAAGCAGATCTTTCCAGGAGAAAACTAATGATCATTCTTATCCGCAAATCAACCTTGTGCATCCTGCGTTTGGGGCTGCTGAGCAGCCTTGCCGCAGCCGGGCCGCTGCTCGCAGCCGGTACGACGGCCGGCGACGACCAAGCCGCCCAGGCCAACCTGGTGCAGATTGTTCGCGAAGCTACCGCGCAATTCGCTAACGTGAACTCTGCCATTGCCGCGGGATATGAACCAGCCTTTGGCTGCGTCACCGGGCCGGATATGGGCGCCATGGGCGTGCACTACATTAACGGCGCCCTGGTGAGCGGTGGGCAACTCAATCCCAAGGAACCGCAAGCGCTGATCTACGAGCCAGTGGGCAACGCCATGAAGCTGGTCGGGGTGGAGTATATCGCGATTGCCGAACCCTGGCTGGCAGCGCACCAACAGGCTCCACCAGTGCTCGAGGGTCAACTACTGCAATACATAGGCACGCCGAACCGGTACGCGCTGCCGGGGTTGTTTGAGCTGCACGTGTGGGCGTGGCGGGATAACCCCCATGGAGCCTACGTGGACTGGAACACACACGTCTCCTGCGAAAACAGGTAGATCGACATAGGTCTCCCTGCTGATTCACGACTGCGATGGATGAGGAAGGGGGACATCCAGCGGGGATGAGGGGAAGGAGGTCTTTGAGACGACTCGGCTTCGCGCGAAAAACGACGATGGCGATCTTTCGGTCGATCAGATTTTGCTGGTATTCGATACCTTGATCCAAGGGGGAAAAAGGCATCGAATTCGGCGCTTTCTGCGGCTGTGAGGAGGTCGCCATTTTTCAGGCCGGTGAACCCAGCGTAGCGGACAGTTTGGCAGTCCTGGCCGGGCAAATGATTGCGTAATCTCTCGTCGATGCCGAATGAAATCATATGAAAATTCCCTTCGCTATCGAATTCCTACAGGCAAAGGCGTGACCAGACGGAACGTACCCCTAAAGAAGTAACGCCGGCAACAAACGCCTTTGGGGGAATTCTACTAAGGGCACGACGGGGGACCAGGCGCGGAGTAACCCCTGGGTTTCGTGGCCAGACCACAAAACACCAAACTTCAAGTGTCGGGAATCGCCCTGTTCGTGTAAACCCGCGATTTCAGCACAGCGCGACAGTTACCGTCGCTTAGCCCGGTAGCCCTTCGGCAATTCGTCCCCCGGTTCCACGGGCTTGTTGCGAGCTTTATCGAGCAGGTTCAATGCCCTAGCCGCGAGCCCTCTCGTCGGCTGTTTTCGCTTTCGCGCCCATTCCTCGTGTTCCAAATGAGCCAGCTTTTCAGCGACCGCCACATTGATGAACTGATTCAAGGAGACGCCCTCCTTCTCTGAAAACACTTCTGCGGTTCGCCGCACCGACGGCATCAGCCGCAACGGAAACTTCGGAATCGCGGTCTTGCGCCCTTCAGCCGCCATCTTGGTTCCCCTCCCTCATTTTTTCTAACAGTTCCATCGGAGAAAGCACCGGAATTCCAAACCTCTTTCCTGCACCCGCAAAATGCTTCGTGTTGCTCGTAACCAGTGCCTCTGCCCGTCCGTTGATCGCAAGATCCAGAATCATCTCGTCGCTCGGATCGGGTGACAAGGGCCGGACCTTCGTCACGACTTCCACCGGTTCAGCGAAGGCTTCCATTGCTTCGATCAATTCCAAGATCTCGCGCTTGCTCAACGCCGACGCTTGAACGTGCTCCGAACGAAGAGCGACATCCCGATATTCCAAGCTGAGTTTGAGGTCCATCAGCGGCACGAGTTCTTCACGAAATATCATCCGCACGACTTCTCCTGCAGCCCCATTGCTCGACCGGACAGCCGTCACAAACGATGCCGTATCGAGCACGATTCTCACAACGATATGGTATCACAGGTGATGCCACGCAAGCCGGAACGAGAGGGGGGACAGAGACGCGTGACGCGTTGCAACCCGGGGACCAGGCGTAACGTAACCATGACTGCGACCTAATTTTTGGGCTTGATTCGTACCAACATGGGTAATACGTTTTAATATATGCCTGCCAGACGGCAGGTAGGCTTCGATGCACGGGGACCAAGCTGTGCCAGCCCGGACTTTAGGTACGCCAGGGCCTAAAGGCCGGGTAGATTTTGCTGCGTTTATGTACGGGCTGAAGCCCGTACCTACCCTCCCGTACCTTCAGTGGTGAGTTTTTCCGCAGACCCTTTCAGTCCGGGGAAACCTGCGTGAACGCGATTGAGGGCTTTAGCCCTGGGGTTCGGTTGAGATTCGTTTCGATGGATGGGAGGAGCGGCCCCTCAGTGGAAGCCACCTCTACGCTCCTCTGATAATGTACGGGCTGAACGTTCACCAACGAGGGGTCAAGGCGCAACCACGATCCAGGATAAGAGCTATGGCGCACATTGGATTTCTTCCGGTCTACGCAAAGGGACACATGTATCCCGCCAGCACCTTGGCGCTTCACCTTCAGCAGCGCGGCCATCGGACTACGTTTTTCTGTGTTGCGGACGCTGCCGCCTTCTTCCAGGAATACGGTTTGGACTCTGTCGTTATCGGTGGCCAGTCGTTTCCGCCTGGCTATGTCGAGCAGGTTTTCGCCACACTGGGAAAACTGAAGGGGCAAGCGGGTGTCCTGTATACGCTGAAGCTGTTCAAAGATCAGATTGACATGCACTCCACCGAACTACCGCAAGCTATCCAAAGCCGGCAGGTCGACGGTTTGGTCATTGACCAGTTCCATATGGGCGGAGGCGCAGTCGCCGACCATCTTCAACTGCCCTACGTGCACGCCGCGATGGCCATGATGTTCAATGCGGAGGCCGGCGTGCCTCCGGTGAACCTCGGCTGGGGACCGGAGACGCATCCCTGGGCCAGGCTTCGCAATGCGATGGCACACGCCCTGGTGCGCAGGTTTTTGAAGCCGGTACATATGAAGATCAACGCGCAACGAGTGGCATGGGGATTGGCGCCCCATGCAAGCTTTCCTAACGATGTGTTTGCCGGCCATCCGCAGATATCCCAGCAGCCACCGAGCTTTGAGTTTCCCAGGCCCGCACTGCCGGCAGACTTTCATTTTGTCGGTCCGCTGCACAGTGGGAAGACTCGACTCAAGACTGATTTTCCACGCGAGCGACTCGATGGGCGGCCGATCCTCTACGCTTCCATGGGCACTTTGCAGAACGGCCTGGAGTGGATTTTCCGGGTGATCCTGGAAGCGTGCGCAGACCTCGATGCCCAACTGGTTCTATCGCTCGGAGGCAATATGGATCCGGCGGCATTTTCCGGGGCGAAGGGAAATCCTGTGGTGGTACGGTTCGCGCCGCAACTGGAGTTGCTGGAGCAAGCCGCACTTTGCATCACGCATGCTGGATTGAACACGACGCTTGAGTCGCTCGCCTGCGGGGTGCCGATGGTAGCGATACCGATCACCAACGATCAACCAGGCGCGGCTGCGCGATCAAATGGAGCGGCGCGGGGGAGATTGTGACTCCGAAACGGCTGACCGTCTCCCGGCTTCGTGAGGCCATCCAGAGGGTTCGATCTACCCCGCCTATCGCGAAAACGCCCAGCGGTTGCAGCGGGAGATCTGCGGCTTACACTCGCTCGACTATGCGAGCGACGTGATCGAGGCTGCGATACGGCGGGCGGCGGTTCCGTAGCCGGCGTGGGAGGCATCAGGGGGCGATGGGTGTTCCGGAGTTTTTCAGTAGCTCGATCGCCTTGCGGTAATCCACTCCGGGCGGGACTGGGGAGAAATGGGTAGCTTGCTCCGTTAGCTGAATGTTTAGCGATTTGACCAACAGGGCTGTGCCCTTCAGGTTTAGCTTCAGGGTAGTGAGTTCCCAGTCGTGGTTGCCTATGTCGGATTGTTCGAGCTGGATGGTTCCGCCTTTGTCCAGCTTGCCCAGGATGCCCCAGCCGAAATCTACGTTGGCGATGACGTGGGCGTCGAGGCGGGTCAGGCGTTCCTGGGCTTGATCGATCCAGACTTCGCCGGCCAGGCCGCGGAAGATGTTGGCTTCCACATCGGGAGGCTCGAAGCTTGGGTTGGGGGAGAAGGTCAGATGATGGCAGGTTCCCCCACCCTTTGGGCACGGGGTCGTCCCTTGGTCGCGATACAGGAAGGCGTCCGGCAGGAGGCGCATCAGGCGGTTCACCCGGTCTGCGTCTTTCTGCTCCCGCTGGTGGCGATGCTCCTGGATCTCGGGGTGGTTGGCTAAGGTGTGGAGCCGGTCCAGCTCGGCCTGGTTGGCTTCGGCGGTCAGCGGTTGGTTGTTGATGGCGATGAGGCGAGCGACGTCGCCCTGATCGGTTTCGATGATGTCTTTGGTGGTGTCGCGATGGTCGTCGGTTTTGCGGAGAAGGTAGCGGAGGGGGCGGTGAGTCTTGGCGGCGTCCTCACGATTTTTGATGGCTCGGCGGACCAGGGCGGCCCCGTCTGTTTGCGCGGTGCCTGGCAGGGCTAGTAGCGCCAGCAGGATTGCAAGCATGAGGGTGAGAGTGTAAACCTGAATCCCCTTTGCACTACTCACAGCTTCTCGATGATGGAGCACTCGTTGTTAGACGGTGGGTGGCTGCTTCCAGGCTAGAGTGCATGGAAACTGGGGAGAGAGGTTGCTCGGAGGGTGTGGCTCGCATGGCTATGATTTGCCCAGGAGCCAGAGTAGGGAGTTTTCGATCAAGCGGTTCTGGGTGATGCTGGTGAAGATTTTGTCTCCGTGGCCCATGTTGATGTAGACCATCTTGTATTTCGTGTTGGTCCAGACAACGGGGATGTTGCCTCCGGTGAGCACGTCCTTGAGGCCGATGGGAAAGTTGGAGGGGGCCAGGGTGAGCAGGACCTTTACGTCTTTGTTGTCGGCGGGGTTTGGGTCCCAGGCGTACCACTCGTTGGCCGGCGATGCGAAGCTCGGAGGCAGGTTCTTCGCGACTGGATGATGGCTGTCTTCGACGACCAGGTCCGCGGGGATGGGGGGCCAGCTGTTGGCGTCCCAAATGCCTCCGAGAAAGGTTTGATACCAGGGCCAGTTGGTTTTCTTTTCGGTGTAGCCTACAGCGTGGAAGCCTAGCCAGGCTCCTCCGTTGGTCATGTATTTCTGGAAGGCTTGCTCCTGCGCCGGGGTGTGCGGTTCGTCGTTTAACCAGATCACGAGTTTGCATTGGGCGAGGTACGCGTCGTTGCTGTCGTCCCAGTTTGTGGTGGGGACGAAGTCGTAGCCGTCTTGCTTTGCATGCGCGGTGAAGAACTTCAAGGCGTCTTGCGCAAACTGAGCGTGATCGGACTCGACATCGGTCGAGTAAAAGGCGACGACCTTGGGGGCATTCGTAGCCGCATGGGCAAAGGCATTCGGAAGCAAGACGCTGAGCACGAGGACCAGGCGCAGTAGGGTTTTCATTTCGGTTTTTAGTGTAGCCGGTCACGAGGCATTAGACTTTTGGACATGAGCCGGTTCAAGAAACAGTGGTTGGCGGTTTTGATGGTGGCGGTTTGCGGGCGCGGGTTCGCCGGTGCGGCGACGGCGGGCGGGGCTACGGAGAGCGGGCCTCGCGGGGTAGTGGTGAATCCTACGACGGACGTGATTTACGCGATTACGTCGTCGAAGGATACGGTGGTTGCGATTGATGGCGTCTCCGGTGCGGTGACGACGATCCCGGTGGGAAAGGGGCCGAAGGCGGTTGCCGTGAACCCGGTAAGCAATCGCGCTTATGTGATCAACGAATTCAGCGGCACGATGTCGGTGATTGATGGGGCCACAAACCAGGTGAGCGCGACGGTCGACGTGGGTGCGCTGCCCAGTTCCCTCGCGTTGAACCCCGTGACCAACAAAATCTATGTGGCGCGCAGCTATGGGAATGGGTTTATCACCGTGGTCGATGGCGCTACGAACAGGCCGACCCAGGTGAAGGTGGGAGTGGAGGCCAATGCGATCGCAGTCAATCCGCGAACGAACCAGATTTACCTGGTGGGGTATGAGGACCATAGTGTGACGGTGCTGGATGGGGCGACGAATACGTCGAGCAGGGTGCCGGCAGGGACGCACCTTTGGGAGATTGCGGTGGACCCGGCGAGCAACACCGTCTACCTGCCCAACTCGGGGGATGACCGGGTAGATGTGTTGCACGATCAGTCTTCCACGACCGTGGCGACGGGGAGTTTTCCGTGCGCGGTGGCGTTGGATCCCGCGGCCGGGCGGGCATATGTGCTGAATTATGTCAGCGACAGCGTGACGGTTTTGAATACGGCGACGAATACGGTGGCGGCTACTGTGCCCACGGGACGACGGCCGCAGGCAATCGCGGTGAATGCTGCGACGCATCGGGTTTACGTGGCGAATACCCACAGCGGTACTGTCACCGTGATTGATGGGAATACGCAGGCCGTGGTGGCGGTGGTGCCCGCGGGACGCGGACCGTTTTCCGTGGCGGTGAACCCGGTGACCAACAAGGTCTATGTGGCAAACCGGCTGAGTGGGAAAGTAACCGTCATTGATGGGGCGACGAACCAATCGCGGGAGATTTAGGCGGCGTATTTCCGGCGTATTGCATGTTGGTGCGCATCGTCTGTATTCCCAGTGAATGACCGTGTGTGGGAGGTGAGTTATGGATGTTCCTAAGGCGGTTCTTGCGGGCATGCGCAAGACCAATGATTTGTTTTGCTCAACCGTGGTGAGGGGGCGCGATATGAACGCGCTGGAGCAGGTGTACACGCCTGACGCACACATCCTGCCTCCCGGCGCCGAATTGATCGCGGGCGTTGCCGCCATCAAGGCTTTCTGGCTGCAGGCGATTACCGGACTCGATGTTAAGGACGCGTCACTCTCGACCGTTTCCGCGGAGACGGCGGGGGAGGACGTAATCGAGATTGGGCGGGCCGCGCTTACGTTAGCGGGCGGGCAGGTTGTTCCGGTGAAGTATGTTGTTCACTGGAAACGTCACGACGGAAATTGGAAGTGGCACACGGATATATGGAACATGAACCAGTAGTGGCTGTGTGGTTGCGGGGATCCCAGGTCTCAAAAGCGAGACCCCACGACACGCCGGGACAGGCTTGGGCACCCTTCATGTTTTTCCAGTGACTTTGGTTAGGAAGGAAGATTTATGTACGAGCTGAAGCCCGTACATACTCTCCCGTACCTTCAGCACGGAGTTTTTCCGCGGCCTGTTAAGTCGTGCCCTTCGTTCAGGGCTTTTCCCGGAGTTTGTTAGGTGTCTCAGACATTCAGAAATGGATTGCGGATGGTGAGCGGGCCGATGCATTGACCATTTCGCATGTCCTCGGTGTAGAGGGTGTCGCAGTGCAATTCCAGAGGGCGAAGTACATCCATGATGGCATTGACTCGTGGGTTAACCCACATTATTCTGCCATTATGAATGCGCGTCTCACTATCGATAAGGCTGGCCGGATCGTGATTCCGAAGCCGCTGCGGGAAGAGCTGCACCTGGAACCAGGCGACGATTTGGAGTTGGAAAGTGCGGGCGAAGAAATCACCCTTAGACCGGTTCGGGGGACGGGACCGCTTACGCAAGAGCACGGCGTCTGGGTATTTCGCACCGGCCAGCCTATGCCAGCGTCGAGCACCACAGAAATGCTGCGGCAGATTCGCCAGGATCGTGACCTGGCCAACTTGGGTGGAGACAAGTGAAAGGGTTTCTCGATACTTCGGTCCTCGTGCCTGTGTTTTATGGAGACCATGTTCACCACGAGACGAGTCTTGCGTTGTTCCTCCGATTTGACAAGTCGACAGGCAGCTGCGGCGCACACAGTTTGGCGGAAGTGTTCTCCACGTTGACCCGCATGCCAGGGAAACATCGCATCAGCGGCGCACAGGTCATGCTGTTTGTTGGCAGCATCTGCGAACGGCTTTCGTTGGTGTCACTGGACGGAGAGGAATATGCCAAGGCGTTGGGAGCTGCGGCGGCTCTTGGTGTCGTGGGCGGCGGGATCTATGACGCAATACTCGCCCACTGCGCGTTAAAAGCCCACGCGGAGACGATCTACAGCTGGAACGCGCGGCACTACGCGCAGTGCGGACCGGATGTGACTCAGCGTCTGCGAACGCCTTAAGCAACCTTAATGTACCCGCTCATGGGTGAAGCGGTCGCGGCCCGCCCAAAAGGGGCACTGGGGACAAGATTGGCCGTCGGGATAGTCCACGCCTTCTTCATGCGGACAGCCTATGATGCGGTCGACCGCGGCGACAGAACGGACCTGATGCAGACGGAGAAAGGCCTCGATCTCCTGACCGATAGCGTGATCGTAGCGAATGTCGCCGTCCTGTGAAAACCAGCGTTTTAGCTGATCGACTTGGTTTCTTTCGTCGCGAATGATCGACACAGCAATCTTGGTAGCCGAGGCCGCATTGGGACCGTAAAAGGCGATGGTGGCGACAGGATAGCCTTTGAATCCCTTGGCGATCACCCAAAACCGGCCACTTGTGGTCACCTGAAAACCGGCCACTCTGAGTGAGGTTCAGACATTACGCGGATAGAGGCCGTTAGCCTCTGTCTTCATGGGTAATGTTTTGAGCGGAGAGAAGCGGGAACAAGTACTTGCATTGGGGCGTCTCGGCTGGCCCTTGCGTCGCATTGAAGAGGCGACAGGCGTTCGCCGCGAAACAGCGGGCGATTATCTGCGCAAGGCAGGGATCGTGATACGGCAGCCAGGCAGCTGGGGCGAGAAGTCGCTGGCAAAAGCGGCCACTCAGCTGATCACCGGCTCAAACGAACTATCCAGCGAAGAGAAAGCAAAACCGGCCACTCTGGTGATCACCGGCTTTTCTGCGCAAAACTCGTCACCTGCGAGTTCGGTGGAAGTCTCTGCCAGCGCTTGTGCGATGTATCGGGAGAAGATCGAAGCCGATCTTCTCCGTGGCCGGAACGCGATGGGCATCTGGCAGGATCTGGTAGATCGCCATGGATTCGCCGGCGGCTATCAGAGCGTCAGGCGGTTCGTACGGGTGCTGCGCGGAGCTTGCTGTCAACAAGCACGGGTGATCATCGAGACCGAGCCCGGTGAAGAGTGCCAGGTGGACTACGGCACCGGCCCGATGGTGCGTGATGCTGATAGTGGCAAGTATCGGCGCACGCGGCTGTTCGTGCTGACGCTCGGTTACAGTCGCAAGTCGGTTCGCCTGCTGGTGTTCCGATCAAGCGCGCGGGTGTGGGCAGAGTTGCATGAGCATGGCTTTTCGGCGGCTGGGCGGAGCCACGCGGATCGTCGTTCTGGATAATCTGCGGGAAGGCGTGCTGGCCGCCGACATCTACGATCCCGGCCTGAATCCCCTCTATCGCGATGTGCTGGCCCATTATGCGGTAACGGCGTTGCCTTGCAGAGTGCGCGATCCGGATCGGAAGGGAAAGGTGGAGAGTGGCGTCGGCCATGCGCAGAAGACGCCGCTGAAAGGTCAGCGCTTCGAGAGTCTGGCCGAAGCGCAGGCTTATCTCGATCACTGGGAAGAACGCTGGGCCGACAAACGTATCCATGGCCGAACTAAACGGCAGGTAGCGGCCATGTTCGCTGAAGAGAAGCCTACGCTGAAAGCGTTGCCACTGGAACCGTTCCGCTACTACCAGTACGGCAAGCGCACGGTTCATCTGGACGGTTGTGTCGAGGTGGAGGCGGCGTACTACGGAGCACCGCCCGGTTGGATCGGCCGGCAAGTCGATGTGCAGTGGGACGCGATGTATGTGCGGCTTCTCGATCCACGCACCGGTCAGTTGCTGCGTGAGCATCTGGGACAGAAACGCGGCGGCCATCGCATCCGCCCTGAGGATCGTCCCCGGCGCACGCCGCCGCACACGATGGAGCTTCTGGCCCGGGCGCATAAGGCGGGAGCCAGCATCGGTGTGCTCTGCGAATCGATTCATCAGCGCAAGGCGGAGACCGGACTGCGCCGCATCCAGGGGGTTCTCAACCTGGCCAAAAAGTACGGCAGCGCGGCCTGCGACAACGCATGTGCGGCTGGGCTGGAACTGGGTGTTGCCGAGTATCGCTTCGTACGTCGCTATCTGGAGCGCACGCCACAAGCCTCTCTGAGCTTGAAGCAAGTCGATCCTCTCATCCGCGAGCTGACGCAGTATCGCGACTTGATCCAACAAAGACTCAACTTCGAGGAAAGCAAACCATGAACCTGATCGAACTAAATCAATCACTGCGCCAATTGCGCCTGAGCGGCATGTCGGCTGTTCTTGAAACACGTCTTCTGCAGGCACAAGCGGAGAACATCGCGCCCATCGACCTGGTCTCCATGTTGGTCTCGGATGAACTGGCCTGTCGCACCAGCCGGCAACTGGAGCGGCGCCATAAGCAGGCTCAGTTCCGCGACGGAGAGAAACGTCTGGACAACTTCGACTTCCAGTTCAATGCCAAGATGAATCGCTCCCTGATCTTCGACATGGCCACCGCGGCCTGGGTGGGACGACGCCAGGACGCCCTGTTGCTTGGTCCGCCGGGTAGCGGGAAAAGTCACATCGCCCAGGCCATTGGCCACGCCGTGATCCAGCAGGGTTATCGCGTGCTCTATCGTGAAGCGCATCTGCTGCTGGAAGAACTGGCCGATGCCACGTTGGATGGAAAACGCAAAGAGCATATGGATCTCTTAGCTACTGTTCCGTTGCTGATCATCGACGATCTTGGCATGCGCAAGCTGCCGCTGATCGCGGCCGAAGAGTTGCTGGAGATCATCATGCGCCGCTATGAGAGGGCCAGCACAATGATCACATCCAATCGTCCGGTTGAGGACTGGGGGAAACTGCTGGGTGACAGTGCTGCGGTCACCGCCATGCTGGATCGTCTTCTGCATCACGGCCACGTTCTCAAATGCGGTCCGCGCAGTTGGCGTACGAAAACCGGCAGCAATGGAGATGCTCAATGACAAAGAACAAAGCAATCAGGATGCCGGGCAAAGAGCGCCCGGCAACATCGCAACTTGTGATCCAGAAGCCTCCAACAACGAAGCCTCACCCAAGAAATCTAGCCAAAAACACGAAACCCTCTACTGACCAGCTCATTAAGCCAATCGCAGAGGGTCTCGAATACCGATTCCTTCGGAGCCAGCCCCGTGTCCTCGGCTCTGGATCACTTCACAGGGCGCGACCCCGGCAAAGCGAGTACCACCATAGCATGCCAATCAAGTTCCTCCGGAACTTAGACACACCGGTACTCCTCGCCCCACCTTGCTGAC
The DNA here is from genome assembly GCA_963838445.1 of uncultured Acidobacteriaceae bacterium. Taxonomy (GTDB): domain Bacteria; phylum Acidobacteriota; class Terriglobia; order Terriglobales; family Acidobacteriaceae; genus PALSA-350. The sequence goes on along the minus strand of CAWIRT010000040.1, from coordinate 798 downwards.
ATCGGACGCCGAGGAGTAAAACAATCAAGTCTGAACCTGCTTAAGTGGCCGGTTTTGCACTGATCACAAGTGGCCGGTTTTAAGGTGATCACCGAGGTTGAATCCACGCTTTGCTTTCTTGGCCATCCACGATGGTGGGCGCTTGATTTTCCTCGTTTGTCGATGGAATACCTCGACCTTGAGTTTCGTCAAGAGTGTCCATGAAGAAACCCCAGGTCTGAAAAGCGAGACACACAGCACCCCGGACAGGCTGGGGCGATGCCTACTATCCGACCACGCGTTTGCTTGTGCTCACCAGCGAGGGGTGAAGGGAGCAATAGAAAAGCCCGCCTGGGTTTCCCCTGGCGGGCTTTTAGTTAATGCCGGCAATCACCTACGCTCCCACACACTTACACGTGCAGTACCATCGGCCCAGCGAGGCTTAACTTCCGTGTTCGGGATGGGAACGGGTGTGACCCTCGCGGTATGGTCACCGGCAAATCTAGGTGTGCTGCGAAGACTGTTTTCTCTTCGCGTGTGCTCCGACAACCTTAACCGAGCTGTAAAAACACACCTTCGAGCTTTTGGGGCGCTTGGCGGAGGGTCTCCCCCGCAGTCGCGGCAAGCTCAGGCTAGTTTTCCTGAGGTGCTTGCGCGGCAAACTGGCGCCATCAACCTGATTTTTCTCAACGAAACCGATTGGGCTAGATCACACTTCACTCTGTGAGTGAAGGTATTTCAGGAAATCATTCAGTGCCCTCAGGGGCTAAAGCCCTTGAGGTGTCGCCTGTTTACGGCCCGACTCAAGTCGTGCCCTGA
>CAWIRT010000039.1:0-207047 GCA_963838445.1 uncultured Acidobacteriaceae bacterium | reverse complement strand
GCACGCTTGCAGTGCGTCCATCAGTCAACACTGGCCGACTTCTCGGTAGTTATCGTGTCCTGATGAGTGCGTTAGTCAAGATGCACTCACCGAGACCCGCCAATTCCAGAGGGGTCAGTGCCTGGGGCTCGCGTCTGTCTCGGAGGCCCGCGCCAGTGCTTGCGTGTCGATATACTCCGGACGCTCTTCAGTTTGCCATTCTGAAGGATAATGTCGAAGACCCAGTGGTCCTCGAAGGGCTTATCCGTGGCCTTGATCTTCCCCACAGCGACGCCGATGGCCAGAACCCGGTCTCCCTGCGCCACGAATTCGGGAGGCTTTGGGTAAGTCATTTCCACCTCTTCGGATGCCTTCCTAAGCGTAGCCGCCAATCCCGCGTGCCCCCGGTGCGTACCGGCCAGCGGCCAGTCCTCGCCTGGAATGATCCACTCAAGGTCTTCGGCAACGAGTGCTAGCAGGGCCTGCTTGTCGCCGCTGCCCATTGCTGCAAAGAAATCTTTCACAACCTGTACATTCTCTTCGATGCTGATCGAATCCCTTTCCTATAATCAAGTGCGTCCGATTGATTGGGACGTTTTCGGAATCGACCTTCTCGGGCCGAAGCACACAGTCGCAGATCGATTACTGCTGCTTCTTGAACACATCCTGGAAGATGAGCTGACCCCAAGTGCGGCCGCGTGCGTGCACCAGCGCGCCACCCTCGTTGAACTTTCCCAGCTTGACGGGTGCGAACCCGAGTTCTTTTGCTAAATCTGCCACGGGAGCGATCGCGTCCTCGTCATCGCTCGACAGGAAGACCACTCGATGGCCGCCCTCGACGATCGGATCGGTAGCCAGGGTAGCCGCAACCAGGTGATTGAAACCTTTCACGAACTTAGCGCCGGGGAACGCCTTCGCAACGAAGGCGGAGGAGGGTCGACTTTCCAGTTCCTCAGGTGGAACTCCAAACGCGTTCGTCGTGTCAATGACTGTTTTGTCTTTCCAACTCGGCAGCGCTTTCGCAACCTCGCGATGCTCCCCAAACGGGACCGCCAGGATGACTGTGTCGGCCTTGAGCGCATCCTGCAGCGACTCGGCAACGACCGTGGGCCCAATCGCCCGAGCCTGCGGTGCCAACTCCTCGGGCGGCCGACGACTCGCGACGGTTACGTTGATGTTTTTACGGGCGAAGGCGTGGGCGAGGGCCTGGCCTATTTTGCCGAATCCTACAATCGCATAGCTCATCGTTTTCTCCAATCCATGTTGAAATTGCTTTCCTGCCAATCGGATCCGGGTGAGTGCCTTAGCGATTACGCACTCACCTAAATCCGCCGATCTTAGACGGCCGTCATGCCGCCATCCACGAACAGCTCTACCCCGTTTACGTAACTGGATTCGTCTGAAGCAAGGAACAGCGCGACGGTCGCGATTTCCTCAGGCTGCCCCATCTTGCCCCGCGGGATCATGGCCTCGAACCTGTCCCTCGCTTCCTTGGGGAGAACTTCTTCCTGCATCGGTGAGGTGACAGCCCCCGGAACCAGCAGGTTTACCCGGATATGTCTGCCCTTCAGTTCATTGAGCCACGTGCGTGCGAAGGAGCGCAACGCCAACTTGCTCGCCGCATACACGCCGAAACCAGGAAAACCTTTCGCCGAAGCATTAGAGCCGGTCATGATGATCGATCCGCAATCGTTGAACAGGGGCAACGCCTTCTGAACCGTAAACAGCGTGCCGCGCACATTCAGGTTGAAGGCCGCATCGAAGTGCTGCTCAGTAATCTCGCCCAGCACCGCGGCTTCGCCCTTACCTGCACTCGCAAACAGGACGTCGATCTTGCCCTTTTCCCGCTTGACTGTGTCGAACAGATGGTCAAGGTCGTCGAGATTCGCCGCATCGCCACGCACACCGGTCACGTTCCGCCCGATCAGCTTGACGGCCTCATCGAGCTGCTCCTGCCTCCGGCCCGTGATGAAAACGTAGGCGCCTTCTTCAACGAAGAGCTTTGCGCTGGCGAGCGCCATGCCGCTCGATCCGCCCGTGATGACTGCAACTTTTCCTTCAAGCTTTCCCATAATTTTTCCTTTGATAGATATGTGAGATTTCGGTGCGATAGAGTTCGTTGACGGTGGTCCGGCAGAGCAGCCACTCTCGGCGATCCGGCGTGATCTCAAATGGCCGAGAAGCCGCCGTCGACAGCCAAATCCATTCCATTCACGTAGCTCGACTCGTCTGAAGCGAGAAACAGCGCGGCTGCCGCAATCTCTTCAGGACGACCCATCTTTCCCCGAGGGATCAGGGACTCGAACATCTCCCTCGTCGCCTTGTCGAGTCGCTGGGAGTCCGGTGTGTCCACCTGCCCCGGGCTCAGCACGTTCACCCGAATTTTCCTGCCCTTCAGTTCGTTCAGCCACGTGCGTGCAAAGGAGCGCAAGGCCGCCTTGCTCGCCGCATACACGCCGAAGCCAGGAAATCCTTTCACCGACGCAACCGACCCGGTCAAGATGATCGATCCGCTGTCGTTGATCAGCGGCAACGCTTTTTGCGCCGTAAACAGCGTTCCTCGCACAATCAGGCCGAACTCCCTATCAAAATGCTGCTCAGTAATCTCGCCCAGCACCGCGGCTTCGCCCTTACCTGCACTCGCAAACAGGACGTCGATCTTGCCCTTTTCCCGCTTGACTGTGTCGAACAGATGGTCAAGGTCGTCGAGATTCGCCGCATCGCCACGCACACCGGTCACGTTCCGCCCGATCAGCTTGACGGCCTCATCGAGCGCCTCCTGCCTACGGCCCGTAATGAAAACGTAGGCACCCTCCTCAACGAAGCGCCTGGCGCTCTCCAGCGCCAAACCGCTCGATCCGCCCGTTATCACTGCAACCTTTCCTTCAAGCTTTCCCATACTTGCTCCTTTTAGTAGCCGTGTGACATCCACTACAGAGGTAGATTCCCCTTGCGGTGGACGAGAACTGCTCAGGAGTCCAAACCTTTTGTCTATTCGTCCAAACAGGGAGGCTGCATTGGACCCGATAACAGATGTCTTCCGAACGTTGCACGTAACCGCCTTCGGTCAGCACAGGCTCGAAGCCACCGCCCCGTGGGGCCTTAGACGGGGAGGAGCGGAGACCGAAGGGAAAGCGCCGAATGCCGGCGAAAAGAGTTCACCGACAGATCTGGCGCACTTCGCCATGCTTTCACGCGGCAATTGCTGGCTCAATGTCGAAGGCATTCCCGAGGCTATTCCGCTCACCGGCGGTGATTGCATGTTGCTGGCCCGTGACACTTCGATCATCATGCGCGATAGCCCTCGAACAACTCCGAAGTGGAGTTTCCGTGAGATCGCGGCCAGGGCCGAGAGCAAGGTCGCTCATTGCGGAGGTGGAGGCGCACCGACGACCATCGTCTGTGGGTCTCTTAGTTTCGACCGCGCCACTCTGAAACCGATCACTCAGTTATTACCGAGCTTCATTCTGATCAGGGCCGATCAGGCACGCACGTTTGCTCTTCACAGCACTATGCAGGCGCTGGCGTCAGAGATGGCAGACCAAGTGCCAGGGTCTGAAATCGTCGCGACGCGCCTAGCCGAGGTTCTATTTATCCAGGTACTCCGGGCGTATATCGCGTCGGAATCGGAACGCAACCAGGGATGGCTTCGTGCCGTTTTCGATCCTCAAATCGGCACTGCCCTGACTGCCTTTCACGATAGGGTGGGTGCGCCATGGACAGTCGAGTCTCTGTCCGAAGCAGCGGGCGTGTCTCGCTCGGCATTCGCAGTGCGCTTCAAAGAGCTGCTCGGACAAACACCGCTGGAATATGTGACCGAGTGGCGGATGCAGAAGGCGATGCAGTTACTCGAACAGCGTGACAAGAAGCTCGTCGACGTTGCCCGGTCGGTCGGTTACGAATCTGATGCCGCGTTCAGTAAGGCGTTCAAGCGAGTGGTTGGAGCCAGTCCAGGGGAATACCTCAAACGTGGATTAGAAGGCCACGATCAATCCCGATAGAAACGCCGTAGTCGCCTGGAATGCTGTTGAATTCACACAATCGCCCACGTACTCATCGAGTCGTTCAGTGCGCAAATTCTCGGTTCCGGTCGAGTAACCTCCTATCCGGACATTATGTCGCAAACGGGCGTTCTGTCCGGATAGGCGACAACCCGACCCAAGCCGAGATTTTCGGCAATGCTTCCAGTCGACAATGGCGCCATCTCGCTTGGCCGCGGCTTCTCGGTGATATTGTTGCAGGGAAGCTTGCTTCTCCAAATACTCGGTCCGGAGCGTTCGATGCCGCGTACCTTGGCCCTGTTCCTTAGTGTTCTTGCGTTCGCGTGTTCGTCCAATTCGTGTCTCGCAGCCGATCGAATCGTCTTCGCCCGTCTCGGCCCGAGCGAGGCAACACTTTTCATTTCGAATACCGACGGCTCCGCAGAACGGCCCCTCACACAACCGCGGGAGCTGGACTACGACCCTTCCTGGTCTCAGAGGGGCGATTGGATCGTGTTCACGTCGGAGCGCGGAGGATCGGCCGATCTCTATCGCATTCATCCCGACGGGACAGGAATCGAACGCCTCACCGACGATCCGGCGTACGACGATCAGGCTGCGTTTTCTCCGGATGGTGCACAAATTGTCTTTGTCTCAACCCGGGCAGGCGGAAGAGCGAATCTCTGGATTCTTCACGTCGCAACTCGCAAAGTCACGCCGCTGACCGCCGGCAATGGAGGCGATTTCCGTCCATCGTGGTCTCCTGACGGTAAGTGGATCGCCTTTTCATCGGATCGCGAGAGCGACTTTCCTGCCGCTGGGGCGCGTTGGGAACGCCTGCATCGGGTCGATATCTATCTAGTCCACCCCGATGGCACGGGGCTCAAACGCATCACGCAGCACGGAGGCTTTTGCGGCAGCCCCAAATGGTCGCCGGACAGCAAGGCTATTGTCACGTATTGCATGTCGGCGCAAGACACACTAACTTATCGGTTCGGTTCTGAGGACGGCGATAACCAGCTACTCAAAATCGACATTGGAAGTGGCGCCACCGCACCCATTGCGGCCGGTCCCGGCGTCAAGTTGCTTCCGACGATATTGCCTTCGGGTGAGATTGCGTACCTACGCCGCGACAAAACGGTGGCCGGAGTCTTCTATGGAAGCGGAAAACCTGGCCCGAAGGGAGCGGATCTCCGCACTCCCTCCTGGTCTCCGGACGGCGCGCAGGTTGTCTACAGCCGGCTCGTCTCCAAGCACCCGCCCGAACCGCAGAAGGTATGGAGCCGAAACCCGAACTTTGAAATGTACAGCACCGCATGGCTGCCTGCATACGATCCAAGCGGAGAACACCTCGCGGTCACGCACACGAATGCGGACGGCGAGACCACTAGCTTGTTCGTCGTGGATGAGGGCAAGCCGGCGCGCTCCATTCTCGAACGGAAGGGCTTGATTCTAGCCCCTTCGTGGTCTCCGGATGGGAAACAGATTGTGGTCGGCGCGGGCAACTTCACGTCCTTCCTTGATTTCGATGCGGGAACCAAGCGGCCGATGGATCCCGTCAATGGCGGAGCACAAGTGGGCATTCTGAATGCCGACGGCTCCGGCTTCCACCTGGTTACATCGGGAAACAGCAACAACGCCTTCGCATCGTTTGGGCCGGATGGCAAACACATTGTCTACCGCACGACCGGCCCCGATGTTGATGGCCTGCGCGTCATGGATCTCAATGAGCAAACAGTGAAGGTATTGACCAGCGAGTGGGACAACTTTCCCGTCTGGTCTCCTCGGGGAGATGTCATCGCGTTCGTTCGCAGGAGCGGCGCAGATTTCAACATCTTCACCATTCACCCTGACGGCACCGGCCTGAAACAGCTTACCGACATGCACGGGATTAACGCTCATCTGGCGTGGTCTCCGGACGGAAATCGGCTTTTGTTTTGCAGCAGCCGCATGGGGTTCAAAGACGAAGTTTTGCTGGTGGGCGCGCCGCAACCGTATGGCGAGGTGTTCGTGATGCGCTACGACGGCACTGAAGTTCAGCAACTGACAGACGACCAATGGGAGGAAGGAGGGCCAGCCTGGCAACCTCACAGGCCGGCGCTGAGGGCGGGAAGCACAGCATCGCAGTAAAGTCACTTCTGGCCTACATCGACGTCAGTTTCGCGTGACTAGCGTGTCACCGCCAATCCGGAAGTTTACTTAGCCTGTGGACGGGTTCTGTCCGGATAGGCGACAATCCTCCAACAATGATGGAAACTGATCAACTGATCCACAAAGCAAAGAGAACCTCCGATGATCAGTCGCGTGCAGAGAAGGTTGACTGACTGTGACACATGTGACACACTGACTTGGTTATGCCACATTTTGGTCTCACTCTTCGACCTGGACAATCGATCTTCGACCAACTTGTATCGGCTGCGCAGAAGGTGATTTTAAGCGGTGAACTGACTGCAGGCCAAGCTTTTCCATCGGTACGTACGTTAGCGGCCGACTTGAAGATCCATCCCAACACCGCGCACAAAGCCGTGCAATATCTAATCCACGAAAAATGGCTGGAAATGATGCCGGGGATCGGTACTGTGGTTGCTCGTCCTCCCCGAAAACGCGAGGACATGCGGTGGCAGTTGATTCAGCATGAGATCGCCGCACTCATAGCAGAAGCACGCCGAATTGGCTTGACTCGAGAGCAGCTAAAACAGGCGATCGATGCAGGTTGGAAGAAAGTCGGAGGCGTCGTGGAGGTGGGATGATGATGATCGAAATCTGCGATCTCTCAAAGAAATACAAGAATCACGAAGCGCTACGGGACCTTTCATTGAGCGTTCCCGAAGGGAGTGCTTTGGTCGTTGTGGGAGCAAACGGCGCAGGCAAAACCACGATGATCAAAATCCTGATGAATCTGATCGAGGCGACCTCGGGAACAGCGCAGATTGTTGGGGCAGATTCACGCCGCCTCTCTCCGAAGGAACTGGCGCAGATTGGATACGTGTCTGAAGATCAGCTATTACCGGCGAAGCTGACGGTGACAGAATATCTTGATTACCTGCGGCCATTTTATCCAACATGGGACAGGCAACTGGAAGCGGATACGGTGGAGCAGTTTCGCCTCCCGGGGAATCGGCGCATCAATGAGCTCAGCCATGGCATGCGGCTGAAGATGGCCTTAGCGTGTGCATTGCCGTATAGGCCCAAGCTATTGGTCCTCGATGAGCCTTGCAGCGGGCTTGACCCTCTAGTCCGCGATGAATTCATGGAAGGGCTGACGGAGCACTCAGGAGAGATGACTGTGCTGATGTCCACTCACGAGCTGAGTGAAGTGGAAGGATTCGGGACGGATGTCGCCTATATCGAGGAGGGTAGATTGATGTTTCAGGAATCGATGGAATCGCTGACCGGCAGAGTGCAGGAGATACGCGTGACTACATTGCGGGAAGTACCTTTGCGCCGCCCCGCTCCAAAGAGCTGGATCGGTTTGAAACAGGCAGGAAACGTCGTCACGTTTGTGCATCGCGAATTCATCGAAAGCGACCTCGAGGCTCAAGTGCGTGCGAGTATTGCAGACGTGGTCCGCATCGAAGCGAGTCCCATGCCGCTACGATCGATCTTTGTCTCACTGGCCCGTGCCGCGCGCGACCACGGCATCTGAAAGGCGACCGGTTATGGTGTGGCACATCTTCAGAAAAGATTGGAAGTTGGTATGGAAGCTCTTCCTGGCAGTTGCGGCCATTGAGTTCCTTCCGGCAATCATTCGAGTGAAGTTGGGATTTTTCGGAGAGGATCCCACCCTCGAGTATTTGCTGTCGCCATTAGGCTACATCGTCATTCTGGCGTCGGCGTTGCTGACTATCGCAGTCGTTCAGCAAGATTCGATTCCGAGTGTTCGCGAGGACTGGCTGATCAGGCCTGTGCCCCGTCGCGATCTGTTGTTTGCGAAGCTGCTGTTCGCAGTGGTGCTGGTACAGGCTACAGTACTTGCTGCAGATACCTTTCTCGGAATAGCGACGGGCTTCTCCCTCGGACCTGCATTGGCCGCCGCGCTTGCCCATAACCTCTATTGGGTCGTGGTTGTGACTTTGCCCGCGTTCATGCTTGCTTCGATCACACGCAACATGACGGAGGCGATGGTGGCTGGAGTATTGGGGTTCTGCGGCGCCTCTGCGATCTTGATATTCGCTGTTGCGAGAGGCGGTCAAGAAATGTATATCCGCGACACGCTCAAGGTCGGGGAAGCATGGGTGGCGCGGTATTGCTCTCACCTGGTGGTTTTGCTTGGGGCTTGCGCCGTCCTTGGGCTCCAGTATTTTCGGCGGAAAACAACAGTGGTGCGATGGCTCGCAGGATGTGTGTTGCTGCTGTTTGTTGCTGTGCAGCAGTTTCTTCCGTGGAGTGTGATGTTTGCAGTCGAGCGGAAGATGTCGCAGAATCCTGCAGCGGATCGCTCCCTCGTGCTGAACTTTGACCCCAGCATCGGCAGGTTTCAGGACCCGTCGGAGATCGGAGCATCGGGCGGCGCAAAGCCTGAGGCGTATCTACCGATTCGCGTCGGAGGCTTGCCCAAGAACACCGTATTGAACGTGGATAAATCCGAATTGCGGATGATCGATTCCGATGGTCGCGTTGTCTACGACGGCGAAGGGGACGATTGGAATTTCCATCTACCCGAAGAGGCGAAGGCGACTATTTATCAGAGACTGGCGCTGCCGGGTTCGCTCTTTGAACGTCTCAAGGACAAACCGTTGCGGCTGGAGTTCAACTATTCCATGACGCTATACCGGGTCAACTCGAACTATGCAGTACCTGCGCTCGATGGCGATCTGCGGGCGCCAGGAATAGGAATCTGCAAGACCGAGATGGACGAAACCGGAACCGAAGTGGAGCTTCGATGCAAGCAAGCCGGAAACATCACCAAATGCCAATCGTTCTTCCTTGAGGACACTGCAACCGGCCAGCGCAACCCCGAGAGGTACACTTGCGAGCCTGATTATTCGCCGCGGCTGGAGCGGGCGGAGAAGGCTCCATTATCTTCCTATGGGGTGAACTTTCCGTTTCGCGACCCGGCACGCTTGGCTCACTATCCAGTCGCAGGTCCGCAGTTGCCAAAATCGGACGTGATGATGACCCTCTACGAACCCGAAGAGCATTTTGCAAGACACTTGATTATTCCCTCGGTCAGATTGGCGGAATGGGGAATTCAGTAAACGATGGACACCTTACCTGTCCCTGAATGTTGCATCCTCTCCTAGGCACTATCGAGCCGTTCAAGCGCGACATTCTCGGTATCTCGATCAGATCTTCGATTACAGCGCCTTTGAATGCGTCAGTTAAGAACAGCGACAATTCATAGCTGGACCTCACGCAAAAGAACCACTCCGGCCCGAAGAAATGATCTTCTTCGCGCTCCGATCGCTGTTCCATTTAGTTGGCCCGAGCCCACGAGCAGAGACGACCTCCGATTCGCCGCTGCTTATGATCATTGGCCCCACCTTGTCTGCGCCGATCGGCCCAGGGCCGAACGCGGCCGCCAACTCACCCTTGACACCGAGATACAGCAGCAGGACCTGATCGATACGATCCTCGGCCGTCGCATAGCCCAGGCCGAAGAAGCCCTCCTCCTCGCGGGCGGCGTAAAGGCGCGCCACCTCCTGTCGATCGCGAATGGTGACCTGACCTTGCTTCAGCTTGAGCGGTACGTTTGCTTGCACAGCCTGCGCCGGCGCACGGAGGCAACCAAGGGCCAGCATGATCGTGCCGAAAAGGGCGATGCTCGTGCAGCGGTCCGGCGCTTCGTCAAATTTGGGCGGCAATGGGTCGACATAGATTTTTCTTTCGTGGGGCACGGCACCGTAAATTCGTGGCGAGTGCCGGAGGTAAACTGCGCTCACGATGAGATTCAAAACGAACGTCGCCGCCGTTCATTTCACATCGTTCTTGAGGCTGCGCCCCGCAAACCGGGCAAACGAATGCCAGCGAAGGGTCACTCGCCTTGATGGCAACGTTGTATCGCCATTGAATCAACAATGATGTTCCATTCTGATCACAGCAGTCGAAAGATGTTCAATTCTGTTTGCGAAGGCATCGTCTTGCGGCACCTGTCACTGTCTCAGTTACCGTGCACCAAATGGCTTGCCTCGCACCGTCGTGTAGACGGCATCGAAGACGGTGAGCCCACTGATATTTGCTACACCACCTACCGTGATCGGATCACCGAGGTATTGAACCTTGCGCTCGGTGTTGGTGAACGCAGGCCACAGGGGAAGGTCCTGGCCGTTCGGATTGCCTGACTTCGCGAAGTTGATCCAGTAGCTCGACATTTCCTCGGCCACTCTCCGATCTGCCGCGCTCCAGCGCCAGGGCTCCTGGTCAAGATGGTCGAAGACATACCAGAGTTCCGCAAAGTGGCTTGCGCCCCACCCTTCGAACACTGAGCCGACTGGAAACGGTGGCTGCTGTTGAAACAGGTAGTAGTACACACTGTGCTGCCCGGTTGCGGATTGCAATCTCGCCCAGGCCCACATATCCCAGCCAAAGCGGAGATCGCGCTCCAGGCCGAGCCTCGCCTGCTTCGCCCCTTCGTCGGTCGTGTGGGGATACGCCGCAAGCAGCGGAGCAGGGAGCTGGCCGACGCTGCGATCCATGTCGCTCTCGAAGGTGGCGGCTGTCTCGTGGGTCACATCGATGATGGCCCGTGCTTCCTCAGCGTTCGAACCGAGCAGCAGTGGAACATCGTTCTGCTGCCCGGAGGTGAATGCCTCGTAGGGCGAGAGAGGAAGCACATAGGGTTCGATCACCGGGTGGGAGATGCCGCCGGCGTTGCCAGTGAGCAGATTGGCCGGCAACAACCGTAGTTGCTGAAGCGAAGGCGCACTGAGCGAAGCGGCGTACTTCTCCCCATCGCGTTCTGCATTGGCCAGCAGGAACTTAGGTGCGAGTTGAACCGGCTCAAACAGACCGCCGCTTTCTCCGATGGCGCGCTGAAACAAGCCCTTCGCAAGCGGCGAGGCCATCAGGATGCTTACTGATATTGCCCCGGAGGATTGACCGGCAATGGTTACACATTTCGGATTGCCGCCAAAGGCAGCGATATTCCTCTGGACCCATTCGAGTGCGGCAATCTGGTCCATCAGGCCGTAGTTCCCGGACGAATGGTTTGGGGACTCGCGCGTCAGCTCAGGAAGGGCAAGAAACCCTAGTGGACCAAGTCGATATGCGATGGTGACAACGATCGCGCCTTTCCGTGCCAGCCGGTCGCCCCAGTAGAGCGGCATCGAGGCCGACCCGTTGATGTACCCCCCGCCATATATCCAGACAATCACTGGCAGGCGCTCACGCGGGCTCTTCGCCGGCGTCCAGATGTTGAGGTAGAGACAATCCTCATCTACTTTGGGCGGCGTCTCGCCCGGCATGGACACCCCAACCTGCATGCACGCCGGGGCAAACGCATCCGCCTTACGCGTGGCCGCCCAGCGTGCGGCATGTTCCGGGGGGCGCCAACGCAAATCACCCACCGGCGGGGCAGCGAATGGGATTCCTTTGTAGACGCTCAAGCCATTTGAATGTACCCCGGATATCGGTCCGGTCTCGGTCAGGACTCGCTGCGCGACAGCGGCAGATGCCAACTCTGCGGCCGCGGCTAACAAGCATATGAATCTCCATCGGTTCCGCATTCGGCACCCACGCCACGACTATTGCACTCTGGGCGCGTTGCTGCTGTGCAATAAAGCTCACATGGCTGGAAATGGGGATATCGCAACACGAACCTGATGCTACGCTCCCCCCAGATTTCCCGTGGAACTTGGTGGCGTTGATAAGCTCTGTGCGCCTTTCTCTACGGAAAGTCGCATGCGTGGCGGTCGTGAGTGCCGCGAGGCAGGAAATCCGGGTACGCTTCGGTCGGGATGAACGAACGAAGAGTGTTGTGCCGCACCTCCGGCGCTCGACCGCTTGCCTAACAGACCCAGCCCTTCCGGGCTGGGCTGATTTTTGGTGCCGGCCCTCTGGGCCTGGATGGCAAACACCGCTTTCCCATGTTCATTCCTCCCTTAACTTGCCCCAGGCAAGTCGGCTGCTCCCACGGCAGGCCCCACGGCACGCCGGGGCACAGCGGGGCAGGCGGGATGACAGAGGGGAGGGAGAAGTTTCCATGAAGAGCGGTGGCTGGGCAGAGGGCGCTTTTATCGCCTTGGGCGGGCCGCAGGCCCATGACTCCTCCGGTCGAGATGAGCGGGTCTGAGAATCAATCTGTGGAATTCAACCGGCGGGTGGCCTCTGGAGAGCAAAGCCAGGGATAAAGTGCAGACTCTGAGAGTACTTACCAAAGTACTAACGGCAACTCTCCTCGTTCCACTTCATCGAATCCCTCCCCCGAAAGAATCGATGAAATGTTCCGCGGAGAATCGCCGCTTGTTGATGAGCATAGCGGTTCCACAGAAATAAGCTATGGTTCTTGAGTAACAGAAGGCCAAATTGTAGTAACCGTTTGAAGTAACCCGTATAGGTATCTTCAAGGGTATGACCGGTTTTTTAGTGGGTCATGGCGTAAACGACGTAATTCACACCCAGCCGGATTCCGAGGTCGGAAAACTTCAACGGATACTGGGGTCTGTCTGACCACTCCCAGGAATCACCGATATCTGAGTTCAGGGAGATGGCCACCATGACCCGGCCTTTGTCGTCGTAGATGCCCTGCCAGCGCGCAACCCGGCCGTCTTTTTTGTAACCGGTATCCAGGTGCTCCGCGCCCGTGATGCGGTAACGATCGTCCAGATCGAAGACAGTGTGAAAGATGGGATCGTCGTTCGGGATATCCACGATCGGGCGCTCGGGAAACACCACCTTCATGGTCTTCTCGAAATACGCCTGTTCCTCCGATCCATGGAAATCGTCGGCCATGAAGAATCCGCCGCGGAGCAGATAGTCACGAAGCTTCTTGGCCTGGGGCTCCGTCAGGCCCCACTCCCCGACCTGGACAGCATAGAGCCAGGGCCAGTTGTAGATCTCATCCCCGTCGTCCAGATTGACGGACTGTTCTACCGATCGCGCGTCGACCCGGGTCAAGCGCCTCACCGCCTGCGCGAACGCACGGTCCGCGCGAGGGTAATCCTGGGTCCAAAGAGACAGCCCCTGCCGCCAATCGCCATCGAATCTGCCCCGGTAACCGTCCAGCGGGCCAGGGGGATACATCAACCGCGCGAAGGACCACTCGGCCGGCCGACGCCAGTCGTTGGGCAAAGGCATAGATTCGCCATATTCGACCGAAGGGTACTGCCGGAAGGGACGTTGTGCATACAGTGCGCCAAGCAAGGTCAGGGCAAAACCAAGCGCGCAGCCTGATCGCCACAAAACCTGCTTGCCGGTCACTTGAAACCGCCGACAATGGCACCAAAGAAAAAGACGGACGCGACCGCTACGGCGACCACACCCCACCAGCCAACAAGCAAAACATTTCTTACCCAGGGAAGCAACTCCGCGGGGGCACCTTCGGAAGAACTCCCGGTAAGCCAGCGGAGCCGGAATTGCTCCCAGGCCCACAACAACCGGTTGCACTCCTGCCGCGTAAATACAGAATCCGCTTTCTCTTCGCTTCCCCGTGGGCGGTCAGAATCCCCCTGCTGCACAGCACGCTGTGCCGCTTGCCGCTTCGCCCATTCCCGCTTGCCCAGCCGCCAAGCCAGCGCTACTTCCGCCGAGGGCGGCGGACGGCGCGGGAACTTCCTCTCGTACGCGTCGATTGCCGATTGAATCTCCAGCATGTCCGTCGGTTTGAGAGTCATCGCACACCTTCCTTCCCCCGGGGTTTCAACGTGAGCACTCTTTCATACATGAGCGCTCTCGATAATGGTAATAGTCCTTCTCGCCAATGGCGAGATCCCTACAATGAGCCATACGGATTAGACTTCCGATGCTGCATCTCGTAACTGCACCAAAGATAGGGCTTTAGAAAGAAACAGCAGATCTGGGATGCGTTACAAAACCTCTTTTTTGGGATGCACTTCAGGCGGCTAAAGGTTCGGGCGCAATCCTGCACTCAGAAAATTGCTCACCGTCCTCTGCGCAGGGCCGAAACTTGCCTTGAAATCTTCTGTTCTGTGGGCCACTTTCCCATTAGTCTCGGAGGGATCAATTCCTCGAGAAGGAGAAGCCCCTGTGACTCACGCCAGACGTGCCAACACCGCGGCGCTTTTGTTTGTGGTTGCCATCTGCCTGCCCCTCAGCCTGAAGAATGCCATTGCTCAGTTTCCGCCAAACCAGCCTCAGTCGGGTGCCTTTGCGGGCGCGTGGTGTGCCCAGGGAGACCCCACGAAACATGCCTCGATCAGCAATAACGGTGCCTTTCTTACCTTAACCAATGAAAACGGCGATACTTCGCCGGGGCAATTCCAGGGGCAGTCCGGTATCGTCGCCCCAGGATGGCAGTTCGTGACCGGCACGCTCAGCCCGGACGGCAAGCAAATCAACTGGTCGAACGGCACATTTTGGGCCAGATGCAATTCCGGCGGCGGGGGCGGCCACAATAAGCTCAATCTGACCGGTACGTGGTATGCGCAGGGAAATCGCTCCCAATCCTGCACTATCCAGCAACGCGGAAACAACCTGCAGTTGAGCAATGAACAAGGCAGTAATGGAAGCGGCCAGATGAACGGAAAGCGCACCCTGACGACGAATTGGAATGGGACCAACATTGGGGGAACGGTCAGCGCGAATGGCAACCGTATCAACTGGGACAACGGAACCTACTGGACGCGCTTCCGCGTCTACGGATCGCAGAACAACTGAGAGACACAATCGAGAATATTCAGGAGGTAGGAAACGTGCGTCTTTTCTTTGTGGGAGCGCTCAGCTTTTTGGCTGTAGCCATGGCTGCCCCCATTGCAGGCGCGGCAGATTTACCCGCCGCAACCTATGTGCATGCCGGAAAGCTGCTGGATGTTCGCTCGGGAAAAATGCTGAGCGATCAGTTGATCGTGATTCGCGGCGATCGTATTGAGCGGGTCGTAGCCAACGGTGGAGTCCAGATTCCCCCGGGCGCCGCCACAGTAGATTTGACTCATGCAACGGTCCTGCCAGGATTGATCGATTGCCATACCCACATCATGCTCACGGATACGGACAACTCGCACTATGACGACATTTTGCTGAAACAATCGTGGCAATACAGGACGATTCTCGCCACCCTGAACGTGAAGCGCGACCTTGAGGCCGGTTTCACAAGCATGCGCGACGTCGAAACCGAAGGCGCCATGTACAGCGACGTTGATGTGCGCAACGCCATCAACCAGGGGCTCATTCCCGGCCCGCGCCTGAAGGTAGCCACCCGAGGAATTTCAACCACCGGCGGTTACGGTCTCGAGGGCTATTCGCCGGAGGTCACTGTGCCCGCCGGCGTCGAAACCATCGACAGTCCGTCAGAAGCGCGCAAGGCCGTTCGCGAGCAATTCAATTACGGCGCTGACCTGATCAAGATTTACGGAACGGATCGCTACAGTTTTTTGCCCGACGGCAAAGAAGTGAGTGTCGCGGACTTCAGCCTGGAAGAGGTACAGGCTATCGTGGATGAGGCGCACTTGAAGGGCCTCAAAGTCGCATGCCACGCTTACGATGGGCCGGGACTCCACTACTGCATTGACGCGGGGGTGGCGTCTATCGAGCATGGCATTCAACTCGACGATGAGGCGATTCGCAAGATGGTGGCCAAGGGAATTTATCTCGTTCCCACGCTCTACGTTTACTGTTGCGCGCTGGAGAAGGGAGATCTCGCGATGTCTGGCGGAAAAACAAGCCGGCTCGCTATCCACGAGGTCAGCTTCAAGAAAGCCCTGGCCGCGGGAGTGAAGATAGCATTTGGCACCGATGCTGGTTCTTTTCCGCACGGAACCCAGGCGATTGAGTTCGAGTGGATGACGCGCTACGGCATGTCGCCTCTGCAGGCAATTCAAGCCGCAACTATCAGCGCTGCAGACTTGATGGGGTGGGGCGATCAGGTTGGCGCGGTCGAGCCGGGAAAATTTGCGGACGTGATCGCCGTGGATGAAAGCCCACTGGACGATATCAAACAATTGGAACATGTCCGATTCGTAATGAAAGGCGGGAATGTCGTGCGTAACGACTACGGAAGGTAGGGCTCTTCTCGCTCGTTTTTCGCGAGAAGTGAGATTCCATGATGCTGGAGGGAAAGTCCCGGCCAAAGAGGATCGAAGGTTGAGATCTGTGGAATCCCACATCTCGCGAAAAACGAGCGAGATATGGGGCACCCATCATTCGCTGCAAGCGCAAGGTTGAACAGCAGGTTCCTCCACTACGCTACGCTCCGGTCGGGATGACAATTCATCTTCGAACCGCAGCATTGGTGGCTGGTGAAAGGAACTGCAGATCCCTCGGCTGACGGGATGACAAAGGAAAGGGCGACGGTTGCATAGCGAGTGGTTGCCGCACCGAGGGAAGTCCTCCATCTCAAACAAAATTGTCATCCGGAGCGGAGTGGAGCGACCTGCCGTTTCTCTTCGCTATTACGCTTTGACCCTCGCTAGCTTGGTTACCCGTCCGGATTGATTCCAGTCGGATACGTAGATGTTGGCATCCTGATCGATGTGGCATCCGTGGGCCGCACTAAAGTTGGTGAGCGCAATATCACCGGGAACCAGTTTGTAATTTGCCCATTGGTCCTTGTGCGGGTTGTCCCCCAGAAAGGCTACCGGCACATTGTCCTTGTCCAGGACGGTGACGCGCCCCTCCAGTTCTGAGACCACGGCGTAGTCTCCCCAAAAACTCACCTGGCAGGGACGGCGCATGTGGAACGTGACGTTGCTCACGAACTTGCCGTCAAAGTCGTAGTGACTGAGACGCCGGTTCTCGCGGTCGCACACCAGCAACAGTGGCTGATCGTAACGCGTGTCCACGGCTACCCCATGGCTGCAATTGCAGAGGCCATCCGCTTCGCCCTTTCCCGAATACGCCGCACGATAATTGCCCGCCTTATCGAACCTGAAGATGCGTGAGTCCCCATAGCCATTGGCAATGTAAATGGAACCGTCGGGTCCTGGTACAGCAGCCGTCAGGCGCCACTCGTTCGGCGCGTGAAATCCTGCTTCACTCGGAGCAGTGATCTTCTGCACCACAGTTCCATCCGTCTTCATCTTGACAAACAGCCAGTTCTCTTTCGGCGTTCCCTTCTGGACGGTCACGTAAAAATACTCTTCGTTGTTTTCGTTCGCGTAGGTGAGGGAATGGATTTCCGGATATTCGTTGGCGATGGTTCTGATTAGCTTGCCGTCGCGGTCATAAACCAACACGCCCGTCTCGCTCTGAGTGCTGACGTAGAGAAGTCCGGCTTTGTCGGTGGCGATACCGCCATGAGTGCCGCCAAACATTTTTCCTGCCGGCAATTGCCCCCAGCTCGAAACCACGTGATAGGTCCATTCGCCATTGCCAGTCTGCAGCTGTGGTGAGTCCAAGGAATGCCCCTCCGATTTCGTATCCGCGCCTGCCTTGGGACCCAGAAGAGTTCCTAAGGCTGCGACACCTGTTAACGCACAAAATTCTCGACGGTTCATGGTTCTTGCCTCGCGATCGATGCGGGCTGCGCCGGCGTGTTGTAGAGATAAAGATGATGCAGGTTCTTCATCGAGGAGAGTGAAGCAATCGCAGCTTGCGTCACCTGGGTGCCACTCAGGTTGAGGTAGCTCAACTGCGGCAATTGCGCCAGCGCGGTCAAACCCGTTCCAGTGACGTCCGTTCCCTCTAAATGGATCGCCCGCAGATGAGGGAACTTCCCCAGTGTGGCGAAGCAGCCATCGGTGACCGAGGTGCGTCCCAGCTCCGCCTCTACGATGTAAGGCGCAAAACGCACCAAGCCTGCAAGCTGGGCGTCGCCGAATTTTTGCCCGGCATCGACGGTATTCAATATAAGACCATCCCCCAGGTTTCTGGATACCGGCACAAGTGTAACTCCTGCAGCCTTGGCCGTCTGCGAGATTTCTCCCATCATCTTGCTATAGTCTCCCACCTGGGGCAGAGGCTCCTCCCTGAACGGCTCAGGCACGTCGATGCCGGCGAGGGACTTCACCTCCTGAGACGCCCCCTGAAGGATCCATGCTCTGATCCAGGTGATTTCTTCCGGCTTTAAGGGGGGCTTGCCTTCGGACGGCATGAACTTCTTATGGTCGGTGGGCAGCGTAATGCGCTGCAACAAAATACTTCTATTCGGCTTACCCGGAATAATGACGGCACCCTCTTTCCCGCCTCTCATAAGCCGGTCATAGGTATCCACGCGAAGACCACCTTTGACCTTTTGCTGCCCGTGACAGACCACGCAGTTGGCATCGAAAATCGGATAGATATGCCGTGCATAAAAGGAATCAGGGAAATCGAAGGCTTTCGCCTGCACCGTCCCCATACCACCCAATCGCTTCAGTGGTTGCGGAAGGTACTCCGTAAGGTACTTATCGCCGTGGGTGAGCGAGCCGCCCTGGTGCGCCGTCCACGCCAGCAAGAGCAGTACGCCAGCCAGCATATAAGGATAAAAGCCACGCGACCCGCCGGACGCCCCACGGAGCAATACACAACCCAGCACCGCGATGGTGAGCGCGATGGCTCCCCACATGTGGCGTGAAACACCTGCGCCTGCCTCTCCGCTCCCGTACGCGAGCAAATAACCCAGGGTCAAGGCGAGCAGACAACTGAGCAGGCTCAACGACAGCACGAACGTCGCCGCCTCATGCAATACGGGGCGAACTCTACCCGCGAGTTCCAGCAGCGGGACAAGCAGGATCAATCCGATGGGCAGATGCACTACCAGGGGATGGAACCGGCCCAGGAACTGCTGCCAGTCTGCATGTGTCGCCCCATCCAGCCTGAAGACGAAAGGCAGAAGCAGCAAGCTAACACTCACCAGCAACGACGCTGCCCAGATCAGCTTGATACCCTGGCCCTTAACTCGAATCATCATGCAAGCAGGCTGGTGACTACGCTCGCAGGAGTGGTGCCGGTCAACTTCTGATCCAATCCCTGAAATTTATAAGTAAGTTTGTTGTGATCGATTCCCAGGCAATGCAGGACGGTTGCATTGAAGTCCCGAACCGGCACGGGGTCTTTCACTACGTTGTAGCTGTACTCATCCGTCTCTCCATGAGTGATTCCGGGCCTTACGCCACCCCCTGCCATCCAGGTGGTGAAGCAGCGAGGATGGTGATCACGGCCATAATTATCCGGCGTCAGCCCACCTTGACTGTAAACAGTGCGCCCAAATTCGCCTCCCCAGATGACCAGCGTATCGTCCAGCAGACCACGCTGTTTTAGATCAGTGATCAGAGCGTAGGTTGCGCGATCGGTTTCCTGGCACAAAACGGGCAATAGCCCGGTGACATCCGCGTGGACATCCCAGCCGCGCTTGTATACCTGCGTAAAACGCACTCCCCGCTCTGCCATGCGACGCGCCATGAGGCAGTTATAGGCATAGGTTCCGGGCTCCCTGGCGTCAGGGCCGTAGAGATCCCAGGTGGACTGAGGCTCGCGGCTCATGTCGGTCAGCTCCGGCACCGAGGTTTGCATCCGGTACGCCATTTCGTATTGCGAGATGCGCGAATTTGTTTCCGGGTCGCCCAGCTCCTGATACGTCTGGTGATTGATCTCGTTCACAGCGTCGAGCATCTTGCGGCGTACATCTCGATTAACACCCTTGGGATCACTCAGGTATAGAACGGGATCGCCCGCAGAACGCAGGCCCACACCAGCGTACTCAGAGGAAAGAAAGCCACTGCTCCACAAACGCGAAGATACAGGCTGATTATTTTCCTTGGGGTTCAGCTTGCTCAGCAGAACCATGAACGTGGGCAGGTTATCGTTCATACTGCCCAGGCCGTAGGAAAGCCAGGCGCCAAGACACGGTTTGCCGGCGTTCATGTTCCCCGTGTTCAACAGCATGATGGCCGGCTCGTGGTTGATGGCGTCGGTATTGGTGGACTTGATGATGGTAAGGTCATCGGCCATGCGGCCCGTATAGGGCAACAGGTCGCTCACCCAGGCACCCGACTTGCCATACTGCTTGAATGCCCAATGGGAAGGCGCGATCGGAAAGCGCGCCTGGCCGGCGGTCATGCCCGTGAGCTGCTGCGCCCCGCGGACCGAGTCTGGGATGTCTTTGTCATAGAGTTGGGCCAGGTTCGGTTTGTAGTCGAGCAGGTCCATTTGCGGTGGGCCACCCGACATGAACAGGTAGATGGCCCGTTTTGCTTTGGGAGCAAAGTTGGGCAGCCGGAGGCTCTCCGGGGAGGGCACAACATTTGCCGCGTGCGCGTCCCCGGTAAATATCCGGTCGCCTGCCAGGCTTGCCAGCGCCGCCCAGCCGAGCACCTTGCCCGCCCGGCCTAAGAAGTGCCGTCGAGTCTCGAGCTCGGCCCATTCCGCCTTCATGCCCTCCGCGATGGGAAGGTCCATGATGGTTGGACCATTGTCAGGATCGGTGCAGAGCGGATGCTGCTTCACGGTGTTTCTCCTTAGGCGTTACTTGTTCAAGCTCTCATCAAGGTTCAATACTTCACTCACAACCATGGTCCATGCGGCGAGTTCGGGCGCAGGGATTGCAGCATCGCGAGGTTTTTCGCCCACCGCAACCAGGTCGTGCGCTGCCGCGGGATCCGCGTCGTAGTGTTGCTCCATCTGGTTGAGCGATTGCTGCAACACCGATGCCATCTGCGGGGATGGATCATGGGAAAGCACCAGCTCGCTGAGATACTGGATCCGTTGCTCCGGCTGCTTTCCCCCCTGCCTGATTAAACGCTCGGCCAGCGCGCGCGACGCTTCTACCCATTGGGGATCATTCATGGTTACTAATGCCTGGAGCGGCGTATCTGTGCGCTGGCGCCGGGTGCAGGCCGTGTCGCGCGTGGGGGCGTCGAAGGCATCCATATTGGGCGGCATCGCCATGCGCTTCCAATAGGTATAGAGACTGCGACGGTAAAGCGCGTCGCCATGATCCTGCTTGTACTTGGTTGTGTCGCTGGTAGGATAGCCGACCGACTCCCATACATTTTCCGGTTGATACGGCTTTACGCTGGGGCCGCCGATCTTATTGACCAGCAATCCGCTGGACTGGAGAGCAATGTCACGAAGCATCTCGGCATCCATACGGAAGCGGGGACCGTGCGCAAGGAGAAGGTTCTTCGGATCACGGGCCAACTGGCCGGGCGTTGCTTTCGCACTCTGGCGATAGGCGGCTGACATCACCATGAGCTTGTACATGTGCTTCATGTCCCAGCCGCTCTCGCGGAATTCCACTGCCAGCCAGTCGAGCAGCTGGGGATGCGAAGGACGCTGGCCCATGATGCCAAAGTCTTCGGTGGTCTCTACCAGGCCGGCGCCGAAAAGCTCGTTCCACATTCGATTGACGGTGACGCGCGCAGTCAATGGGTTTTCCGGACTGACGGTCCAGTCGGCGAGCGCCAGGCGATTGTGCGGCATACCCGCAGGCAAAGGTGGCAGAAAATGCGGAGTATTGGCCTCGACTCTTTCCTTACGTGCGGTGTAGATCCCTCGAGTCAAAACATCTGCGTAGGCCACGGACGGTTTCTCTTCCGCCACCAGCGAAACCGGGCCCCCCTGGGAAAGCTTGTCGAGTTCAGCATCCAGCTGTTGGATCTGGCTTTCCAGTGCCTTTGCCGACTCATCGACATTGGCAAAATAAAACTCGGTTACCGCGTGCCACTGATCGCGATTCCACTCACTCGCTGGTCTGCTGGTAACTTCCGCAACGTAGTCTTCGAACGGGAGCCGCTTCGCCTCTTCTGTGGTCAGTGACCGCGCATAGAGACGGATGTCCTGGTAGCGGGTATCGCGAGCTGGTTGTTCATCGGGAGATTTCCGCCCCAGTTGCAGCGGCGCCGCCGTGCGCATGCTTTTGCGATTGAGTGTGTCGGAAATTATTTTTGTGGCAACCGGCGCGCCGTTCACGTACAGCTTGACGCCTGCTGCCTTGCCCGATCCATCGTAGGTAAAGAACAGGTGGTCCCACTGACCGTTTGTCGGCAAGGGCTTCACGGCAGAGACCTTGATAGCCCGCATCGGGGTCGTGTCCTTGGGGATGACCACCTTCGGCGCCTCGACTTTTTTAACCTCCTTCGCGGACTCGTCCTTCTTAGGCTTGTCCTTCTTAGGTTTATCAGGAGCCGGTTGCTCCTTGGGCGCCTGATCGGCCAGCTCGACGCTGATAATGCCGTTATCCGCGGCCAGGACCCAGCCTCGATCGTGTTGGGTTGCATCCATCTTCGAGATCAGCGCCCCCGACACTTTCGATGAAGTAAAGTTCGGCGCGGAGCGCAGCATGAACCAGCCGCCGCTGGAAAAAGGCTGGTCCCATTCGAAGTCACCCATTTGTCCAAGGTCTACCCGGGTACTGGTGTCCATGCGGAAATCCGGCCACAGCCAGGTTGTTTCTCCCCACTGCGGCTTGAACTTCCCAATGGGAAAGCTCTTCGGGTTAGCGTTCGGCGCACTGTTCTTCAGCACCTCGCCGCCTCCTTCATCCAGCCGCAGGCGAAGCTGCAGCTTGTCGGCCGAGACCGGCTGCGGCGGAGTCTGTTTCGAGGCGAGCCAGTGCTGAATCAACTCCCGATGCTGCATGCGCGAAGCATCCAACTGCTGCTGCAGCTCCGCCCGTTTCGCCAATGTCCGGTTGTAAGCTTCCATATTCTGCGGCTTTGGAATCCGGACCACGGGCGCCCAATTTGGCTTATCGCCGTTGAAAGGCTGCTCGTTGATGTTGTTGAAGAATGCGCTTAGCTGGTAGAAGTCTTTCTGCGTCGTGGGATCATATTTGTGATCGTGGCAGACCGCGCAACCTACTGTCAGACCCAGAAATGCGGCTCCATAGGCCTCCGTCCGCTCTCGGGCAATGTTGACGCGCAGCTCTTCGGGAATGGTTCCACCTTCATTGCTGCTCACTCCGGAGCGTACCCAGCCGCTGGCAATGATCTGGTCCAGATCGCGTGGCGGCAACAAATCGCCCGCAATTTGCTCTTTGGCAAATTGATCGAACGGTTTGTTGGTATTAAAGGCTTTGATCAGGTAGTCGCGATACGCCCAAATGTAACGGCTATTGTCGAAGTGCAAGCCATAGGTATCGGCGTAGCGCGCGTAATCGAGCCAGTAACGCGCCCGCTGTTCGCCGAAGGCCGGGCTCGCAAGCAGGCGATCGACCAGGTGCTCGTATGCCTGGGGCGAAGAGTCCTGGACAAAATGATTCACTTCTTCGGGGGTCGGTAACAGACCGGTCAGATCGAGCGTCACCCGGCGGATGAGGGTGTGCCTGTCGGCCTCTGGAGAGGGATGCAGGCCTTCGTTGGCCAGCCGTCGCAGGATAAATCCGTCGATGGGATTCTTCTCCCAGCCCGCAACCTGCACTTGGGGCACCGCCGCGCGAACCGGCTTTTCAAACGCCCAGTGTGGCCTGTAGTGTGCACCCTCCGCCACCCATTGCTTGAGAATCGCAATCTCCGCAGGTTTCATCGGCTTGGCTTCGTTTTGCGCCGACTGCGGCATCAGATAATGAGGATCCTTCGACTCGATCCGGCGGATTAATTCGCTCCTCTCCGGATGACCGGGCACGATGGCATCCGGCTTCCCTGGGCGCTTCTTGAAGGCGGACTCCTCCAGATCAAGCCGCAGGTTAGCCTTCCGCATTTCCGGATCGGGGCCATGACAAGCGAAGCAGTTGCTGGCCAGGATCGGCTGCACATCCTGGTTAAAGTCGAAATGTTTCCGGGATTGCGCAACTCCGGAATGAGTGGCTCGGCAGCCCGCCACGACTGCCAACAAGGCAACCGCGATCACCACGAAGGGCGCCATGCGGAACTGCGCGCGCCTGAAAACGAACATCATTGGGGCCAATTAGAAGGTCTCCGTCACATCGGCGACGTAGGGAGGTCAACAACTAACGCTAGTCTCGCGTGCTAACCGCTGTCAACGCATTACGTTTCTGTTCCGCGCCGCGGCACGAGAGGCGGGTCGTCCACTCCCTGTAAACCACTGATATAACAGTGCTTTTATCGGTTTCACCAGGGCGGCTAACAATCTGCTTCTGGACAACGCCGGGAGCAGATCGCGCACTTCGAAGGGTATAGTGTTGCTGATGCCGATTTCGCCTGTTTGGGGCGAGCGGAAGAAGGATGAGTTATGGTCAATCGTCGTGAATTTCTCGATGCATTAGCGGTAGGAGCAGCGGGGCTGGCTATTCGGGCCAACGCCAAGAGCTACGGACAGATTCTCGGCTCCAATAGCCGCCTCAACTTTGCGGTGATTGGCCTCAACAGCCGAGGTTATGCGCATCTGTCAGCGCTGCAGGCGAATAAAGACAGCGCCTGCATCACCCACGTTTGCGATGTTGACAGCCACACCATGGATAAATTCGCCGCCACGACCCAGCAAGCGATGGGCGACGCGCCCGCGAAGGAAAAGGATTTTCGCAAGATCCTGGAGCAGAAAGATGTGGATGCAATCAGCATCGCGAGCCCCGACCACTGGCATACTCCGATGGCCATCTCCGGGTTGCAGGCGGGCAAGCATGTTTATGTGGAGAAGCCCTGCAGCCACAACCCCGCAGAAGGGGCCTTGCTGGTGGAGGCGCAAAAGAAATACGGCAAGGTGGTGCAGATGGGCACCCAACAGCGTTCGTCGCCCCACACCATCGAGATTGTCGAGAAGATTCATGGCGGCCTGATTGGCCGGGCCTACTATGCCAAAGCCTGGTATTCCAACACGCGCAAGTCGATTGGCACAGGCAAGCCGGCGCCTGTACCTGCACAGCTGGATTGGGAATTGTGGCAAGGGCCGGCGCCGCGCAGGCCATATACCGACAACGTGCAGCCGTACAATTGGCATTGGTTCAGAATCTATGGCACGGGCGAATCGCTCAACAATGGAACCCACGAGGTGGATGTCTGTCGCTGGGCGCTCGACGTCGACTATCCTCAGCGGGTTACGTCGACCGGCGGCAGGTACCAGTTCAAAGACGATTGGCAGTTCTATGACACGCTGGTGACCAGCTTTGACTACCCGGACAAAATGATTTCCTGGGAAGGTAAGAGCTGCCAGGGAATGAAGTTTTACAATCGCGACCGCGGTGCGGCGATTATGGGGACCACTGGCACAGTGGTGGTGGATCGCGATGGTTATGAGATCTACGACCTCAAGGGAACCAAGACGAGCGAGTTCAAAACTGGGAAGATGACCTCGTCCTCTGATCTTCGTGGCGCGGATTCGATGACCGACGCGCATTTCCGCAACTTCATCGCGGGCATCCGCAGCGGAGAAAAACTGAATGCTCCGATTGCTGTCGGAAACGTGTCGGTAACCATGCTGCAACTTTCCAATATCGCCTGGGAAGTCAACCGCGAGTTATCGCTGGACACGGCAGACGGCAAGATCAAGGGCGATCCACAGGCCATGAAGATGTGGGGACGTGACTACGAGAAGGGCTGGGCGCCGCACATCTAACTATGGAAATGATCCTATCCCGTCGAAATTTCGTTCGCTCCGGCGCGTTGGCCGCGGCCGCCTATGCTACCTCAAGCGCTTTGCCGCCGGTAGCGCAGGCGAGTGATGCAGCATCCCCCGTCCGGTTAGGCTTGTGCAGCTATACCTTTCGCAATTTCGACCGGGCGCAGTTGATTGGGTATATGAAGCAGTTGAACGTGCTGGCGCTGAATGCCAAGGACGTCAAAGACCATCTGCCGATGGATCCGACGGAGGAGGCGAAGGCGCTCGACGACTATCACGCGGCCGGCATTCAGCTGCACGCCGCGGGAGCGATCTATTTCCCTAAGGATGAAGACGAAGACATCCGCAGTAAGTTCGAATATTGCAAGCGGGCGGGTATCAGGGTCATTGTCGCGGGAGACCCCACTCCCAACACTCTTCCCCGCATCGAGAAATTTGTGAAGGAGTACGACATCCGCTTCGCCATCCACAATCACGGCCCGGAGGACAAGTTGTGGCATTCTCCGTTAGATGTTTTGAAGGCCGTGAGCAACATGGACCCGCGCATGGGATGCTGCATTGACGTAGGGCACACGGTGCGTGCGGGTACTGACGTGGTGGAAGCAATCAAGCAGGTGGGTCCGCGGCTGTTCGACGTGCACATGAAAGACCTCACCGACTTTCAGTCCAAGGAAAGCCAGGTTGCTGTTGGGGATGGCCAGATGCCGGTGCGGCGCATTTTTGAGACTTTGATTGCGATGAAATACAACGGATTTGTGGATCTGGAATACGAGGTTCACGGCGATGATCCCATGCCCGGCGTCATCAGCAGCTTTGCGTATATGCGCGGTGTCCTGGCGGGTATGGGTTACTCAACTCACGAACATATGTAGGTAGGAGAGCAAAAACCGCAGATCTCTCCGCTACGCTCCCCCAGATTTCCTACCTCGCACCACTCGCAACAACCACGTATGCGGCTTTCCGTAGAGAAAGGCGCACGAAGTTTGCCAATGCCGCCAAGTTTCACAGGAAATCTGGGGGAGCGTAGTGGAGAGATCTGCGGTCCAGCAATTTGTGCCGCTGACCTAGACAATCCGCATCGTCATCCCGCCGTCGATCACCATGTTCTCGCCAGTGATGAAATCATTCTCAACCAGAGTGGCAATCAGCGCCGCTACATCCTCAGGTTTGCCTTCTTTGTGCAACGGGATTCGATTCTCGATATTGTTCCTGGCCTGTTCCGGGGAAAGAGCATCATGAAAGGGAGTGCGAATCACGCCGGGAGAAACACAGTTGACCCGGATGCCCTGATCTGCAAGTTCGCGGCCGAGAACGCGCGCGAACTGCGGCAATGCTCCCTTCACCACGCCATAAGCGAACGCGCCTAGACAGCCGCGCAGTCCGGCTGCTGATCCCAGCAGGATGATCGCTCCCCCGCCCTGCTTCGCCATGTGCGGCGCTGCAGCACGGCTAAGGAAAAAGGAGGAGTGCACATGAACCGCGAACGCGTTCATCCAAATCTCATCCGTCACCGTATAAAAACCACCGGGAGCCGGTCCTCCCGCCGAATGCACCAGAACATCCAGGCGGCCGAAGTCTTTCACAACCTGTTCAACACACTTACGGCAAGACTCAGGATCCGCGACGTCCACTTTAACAAAGTGGGCCGTTGTCCCATGAGCCTTAGCGGCAGCGAGAAGACTATCCGGCATCGCAGCGGCTTTCCTGGCAGCCACGGCGACGTGCGCACCCTTGAGTGCCAGGGTGAGGGCTGTGGCAGCCCCAATACCACTGGAACCCCCGGTGACTAAGCAGACTTTTCCCTTTAGATTCATTCGTGCCTTTCTGATCGAAGTTACTGCGTAGCCGGCAGCAAGATCAGCTCTGGTATCGAAGCGCGCGTTGGCAATTTCGCAACGTGGACAATGGTTTCAGCAACATCTTCAGCTTGCAAGGCCTTTGCCAATTCCTCGGGTGACGGCTTGACCGGCCTCTTTTCCAATAACTCGGTATTCACCAGGCCTGGGCAGATCACGCATGTTCTTATGCCGTTTTGCTTCTCTTCCATGCGGATCGCGTGGGCCAGGCCGACGACACCGCGCTTGGACGCCTGGTACGCTGCCCCCGATACGTCAGCCATGACACCGCTGATCGAGGAGATGTAAATCAAGTGACCGGAACCAGCGTTCCTCATGGAGGGCAAAAATGCATGGGTCGCATAAAAGGCTCCGTTGAGATTGACATCCACCAGCGAGTTCCATATTTCCGGAGTCAGCCGCTTCATGGACCGGTCCGGAGTATTGATTCCGCTCGCGACCACCAAAATATCAACCTTTCCGAATTGCTTGAGAGTTTCCTGAGCAAGTTGCTGCATGTCTTCCACGTTTGAGGCGTCGGCGCGCCGCACCGTGATCTTGAAGTGCTCTGTTGCCAGTTCATCTTTAAGGGAATTTAGTCGATCCTCGCGACGGGCAGCAGCCACAACGTTCGCCCCCTCTCGCGCGAAAAGCTCTGCAGCCGCTCGGCCAATACCGCTGGAAGCACCAACAATTACGGCCACCTGACCGCTTATGGATACAGGCATCGTTTCTACCACTCCGTAGTTACTCTTATTTGGACTCCAATAGTAGTCTACCTAAGGCCTCAACGCGCTCTATCTGCTTCGTGACCCTCGCCGGCTCAATAGGTTCGCTTGACAATGATTGATTGACTGATATATCAACGATTCGGCCACGAATGTCAGGATGCCCTGGCATTTGCGCTGAAATGGACGAGGATCGGCCGCTTACATGACGATGAATAGAAGAGACTTTTTGGTTTCTGCCGCTGCCCTGACCCTGGCTTCCCAAGCGAGATTGCGCGCGGATTCCGCTCCCGGTGAACACAGGTTCCCACCGGACGTTATCAAGAATGAGTGGTATGTTGAAGCCCAGCCAATTCCCCAATATCATTGGGCTCCCGCCAGTGCCTACGAGGCGTTTCGAGATATGAAGTTTGGCATACGCCTCCACTGGGGAATCTATTCCATTTGGCATAGAGGCGAAGAATCCTGGCCTTTTCTGGGCATGTCGTTCGAGGACCGGCAAGCTTACAACCAGCTTTATAAAACGTGGAATCCTGCCGGGTTCGATGCCAATGAGTGGATGAACCTTTTTTCCGAAAGCGGGCTGAAGATGTTTGCATTCACCAGCAAGCATCACGAAGGCTTTTCCATGTTCGACACCAGGACCCGGGTGCGGCAGAGAGTCAACTGGACCGCACCGGGCGGCCCTAAAATCGAGCCCTGCGATCTCGCCTATAGCATCATGGAAACGCCCTTTCGCCGGGACATCATCAAGGAGCTGTGCGACTCCGCTCATAAGCGCGATATCAAAATTGATTTTTATTTTTCGCACCCCGACTGGTATGACGCAGACTTCCGCCCTTATGGGCAAGATCCGCTCCAGGTTCCTGACTCTCCCGAGCTCTGTGGTTGGCGCCCTTCCGATGGTTCGGTCGAGGAATTCTGGGCCAGGCTAAAAGTGCGCCTGGGGAACAGGTATGTGATGGTCCCGGATCCGACGCCACTTGAGGTGGACCGCATGGTGCGCCGTCATCGCCAGCAATTGACGGAGCTTTTGACGAACTATGGAACGATCGACATGCTGTGCCTGGACATTCACTGGGGCCCCAAGGTATGGCCGCAGATGCGGGAAACCATTCTCAAGCTACGTGAGATTCAACCGAATGTGATGCTGCGCTATCGCGGAATCGGCAACTACGGTGATTACTATACCCCGGAGCGTGTCGTGCCCTCCGGCCACGTCACTTCGGAGCTTCCGTGGATGGTGATCTATCCCCTTGGCTCTGACTTCTCCTATGAGTCCGACCCGGCCAAACACAAGGGCACGAACTGGATTGTGCAAAACCTGGTGGACTCAGTGGCCAAGGGCGGCGGTTTTATGGTGGGCGTTGGGCCAAGTCCTCACGGCCAATTCCATCCGGAAGCCGCACGGCAGCTGCGGGCCACCGGAGATTGGCTGAAGATCAATGGTGAAGGCATCTATGCTACGCGTGCGCGTGACGGGTCTCTTTGGTCGGAAGGCGATACCGTTCGCTACACTCGATCCAAGGACCGGCGCATCGCGTACGCCCACACACTGGTGTGGCCTGGTAAAGAACTTCTGCTGACTTCCATCAAGCCCAGGACGGGATCGAGCATTTACATGCTGGGTGTAGCCGGCCCGTTGAAGTGGAACTACGATTCGGCGAAAGGGCTTACCATCGCCATCCCCGAGCAACTGCAAAACGAGGCGGCCCGTCCTTGCCATTATGCGTGGACCTTCAAAATTGAAAGTTCAAACGCCTAGGGCGATTGAATTCCGAGCTTGCTTGGTTGATTAGGTTCTCTAATTTCTGGCGCTCTTGAGGCGCCAGCTGTTACCGTGTTCCGAGCTAGCCAGGCGCTCGAGCACTCGGTCAAGTCCGTTACGGATATGCGTCCGCATCGCGCTGTCGGCGACAAGAGGATCTCCGGAACACAACGCGTCCGCCAGATTCGAGTGAAACTTTGCCGGCGTTTTGTTGTTATCCGCGGCGGTGTCGTAAAGCCAGTTGAATACCAGTACCTGCGCTTTTTCAATCGCGCTGGTCAAGCCCGGACATTGTCCCAATTCTGCAATCCGCATGTGGAATTGCATGTGATAGGTGTGCACTGAAAACAAAAATCTTGCGTCTTCAGCCTCCGGACCTGACACCTTATGGAGGTTATCGAGGTGCCTGGCACTGGTCAGAAGCTGCTTCTTGTCAGCAGCAGTGATATGCTCCGCGCAAAGCCTGGCGGCCTGTGATTCGAGAGCCTCGCGGATGACGTAGCTATTACGAATATCCTGCTCTGTGGGGATGCGGACCCGAGTACCGATGCGCGGCCGGCTCTCGACCAGGCCCTCCGACTCCAGCCGCTGCATGGCTTCGGTGATGGGCAGGAAGCTCATGTTGAGCCGGTCAGCCAGCTTCCTTCGTGACAGCACGTCACCAATGGCAAGGTCACCTCTTAAAATTTCGTCCCGGATCTGTTGATATGCCCTTGCGGCGAGCGACTCACCCGGGCGTCGAAGCCGGTTAGATACTAGCGTAGGTTTTTTCAAGCCAGCCTCGCTCTTTCCAATGGATGGGAAAGCTTGATCGGAAACCTTTGAACTTTCTGTGATCGTCCAGATGTTAGCATCGATTTCTTCCTCTGCATAGAATACCAACTAGGTGATATATCACCTACGATGGTGGAGTTAGAATCGCGTTCCGCACCGCCCGCCGCTCTTTACGAGACCTGGTCCCCCGCGCGCATAGCGGGCGCTATGCTTCGCGGCAGCCACCAGATGAGCAACGCGGCAATGATCGGAGTCAGTCCGAATAGCACGAAGGCTGGTTTGAACGAATAGTGGTCCACCAGCCATCCAGTGACCAGGCTGAAGAGCATCCCGCCAAAGCCGGAACCCATGCTCGCAAGACCCCAGATCGATGCGACGGCATTTTTAGGGAAGAGATCGCGCGGGATCGCAAGAACGTTTGCCAGGGCGCCACAATAGCCGAACGTCGCCGTAGAAATGAGTGCGATGGCGAGGGCTGAACTGTGGACCAAAGCTGCCGGCACGGCGGCTACCATCAGAGCCGAGAAGAAGAGCACTCCAACCCGGCGAGCAATCTGCGGGAATAAGCCAAACCGCAGCAAGGCGCTGCACAGAAATCCACCCGCCAGGTTTCCGATTCCTCCGGTGAAAAAGGGTATCCAGGCGGTCTGACCAATCTCCTTCATCGTGAACCCATGACCGACCTTCAGGTACTGCGGGAACCAGAAGGTATAGAAGTACCAGACCGGATCCGCGAAAACCTTGGACAAGGTGAACTGCCAAACAAACCGAGTTTTTGCGAGAGCCCAAACCGCAGGCGGAGGCGTCTCGGTTTCACCGGGACCGTTCGGAGGAGTGCGGTAGAAGACCAACCAAGCCCCCAACCAGACGAAACCGAGAACGCCCACGATAGCGAATGACGCCTGCCATCCCATTTCCAGAACGGTCCATGCCAGCAAGGGCGGCGCGAGCATGGCTCCCACAGCCGCCCCACTATTGAAGATTCCTGATGCCAAAGATCGCTCTTCAGGCGGAAACCATTCGCCGATGACCTTGACCCCGGCGGGGAAGTTGCCCGCCTCGCCCATTCCAAGAAGAAATCGAAATACTCCCAGGCTGATCGCGCCCCCCGAAAACGCGTGCAGGATCTCCGCGGCCGACCACCAGGCGATCGTCAACGCATAGCCAACCTTGGAGCCGAGGCGGTCGAGGAGCGGCCCAGAGACGCCATTCATCACGGTATAAGCCAGCATGAACGCGAAAATAATGTGGCTGTAGGTCGTGGCTGAAATCTTGAAGCGCTCGAGCATCACCGGCGCAAGAACAGACAACGTCTGGCGGTCGAGATAGTTGATGACTGTAGCCACAAAGGCGAAGGCGAGCATCAGCCAGCGGCTTTTAGACCCGGCCGGACTGCTCATCAATTCGCCCAGAGAGCTCCTTTCCTGCCCGGCACCATCGTCATACGGTATGTGTTTTACCTGGGGTGTCCGGTTCATGACTTCCGTTCTTTACTGCGCGATATATTGGAACTGATATGTCATCGTTCCCGTCCTCGTCAACTGCTTTCCGCGTCGGTTTGCAGGATGCAGCCGGCTATGTAATCTTGCACACGCCCAGATTTTTGCAGAACGGATGAAAACAAAATGACCAACGAACACGCACAAAGTACGATGTCGCGCCGTACGCTGCTTTTGGGTGCCGCTATGTCCAGCGCCTGGCAGACCTTCGCCAAGGAGACTCCTGAAAACGCGGCTGCTGCCGAAACTACGTCCACTGACCCCGGCAAGCTGAAGATTTGCGTCTTTTCCAAGCACTTACAGTGGGCCAGCATCAGCGATGCGGCTTCCATTGCTAGAGATATCGGGTTCGATGGCGTCGACATTACGGTGCGTGCCGGGGGCCACGTTCTGCCCGAACGAGTGGAGACGGATCTTCCCGCGGCTGTGGAAGCGGTCCACCGGGCCGGCCTGCAAGTTCCGATGATCACCAGCGACATCATGGGTGTCGACACTCCTCATGCTGACGCTGTCTTGAGAACGGCCAGCCAACTCGGTATTCACTACTACCGGTGGGGATGGTTGCCCTATCCACCGGACAAGGGCATCGCAGAGCGGCTGGATGAATTAAAGCCGCAGGTGAAAGCACTGGCTGAGCTGAACCAAAAACATCGGATCTGCGGGATGTATCACACGCATTCCGGGCCTGGGCTCGTCGGGGCTCCGGTCTGGGATCTTTGGGCTCTCTTCCAGGGCCTCGATCCAAGATGGGTGGGTGTGAACTATGACATCGGTCACGCGACAGTCGAAGGTGGCTATGGTGGATGGATCGATAGTTCTCGCCTGGTCATGAACCAGATGAAGGGAATCGCTCTTAAGGATTTCCTGTGGCGGAAGAACTCGGGGAAGGATGCGCCCACGGATCCTTACGATAAGTCGCTCGGCATCGCCGATGCCTGGGTTCCGCACTGGTGTCCCTCCGGCCAAGGTATGGTCAATTTCGAGGGATTCTTTGGCCTGGTCAAAGCGAACGGCCGTTTCTCAGGCCCGGTGCAACTCCACTTTGAATATCCCGGGCTCGGGGGCGCTGAGAATGGCAAGACGACGCTTACCGTTCCCAAGCAGGCCGTCATCGATGCCATGCGCAGGGACTTGACCTACGTACGAAAAGTGATGAGCGAAAAAGAGCTCATCTGATCGGGGCCAGCCAGAACTTTATGGCATAGCGGTCGCCTGTAGCTGCAGCACGTAGGCATAGTGGCCGGGCAAGGATGCAGGCAGCAGGACTTTCAGGTTCTCGCCTTCTGCGCTCCACTTGAGCGGCTGCGGATAACCCAGAAGATGGAGTGCACTTCCTGGTTTAGCCGCGACGCCCAGCAGCGTCACCGCAGGCTGCTTCGGTGTACCGAGGAGGATAGCGTAAAGGCTGCCGTTCTTGCGGGTGAAGCGGACGCTGATGCCTTCCTTGCTGGTGCCGACTGCGCGCGTCCACGGCCGCGTGCCATAGATCGCATCGCCGTTCTGATGTAGCCACGCACCCAGCACCCGCAGCCGTTCCATCTGTACGGGAGGAATGGTTCCGTCCGCTTCGGGACCGACGTCCAGCAGCAGATTGCCGTTCTTGCTCACGATATCCGCCAGTAGATAGATCAACGCATCCGGTGCGATCGTTTCGGCCTCGCCTTCCGCGCGATTGTAGCCAAAAGAGCGGCCGAGGCCGCGGCACTCTTCCCACTTGGTGGCGCGAATTTGATCTACCTTTTCATACTCGGGCGAAGTGAAGTCGGAATGCTTCACGCCGAAACGGTCATCCACGACGCCGTCCGGCACAGTGTTGTAATAGTCGGCCATGATGGCGAGTGGATGGCCTGACTTCGGCCAATCAATGTCGTTCCACAGAACCGCGGGATGGTAGCGCATGATGAGCTCGCGAATTTGCGCGTCGGCATATTTGCCGTAAGCCTCGCTCTGGGGCTTCACCGTTTGATAGTCGGCAGGCACGCGGATGGGGCCCGGGACAAAGGTCCAATCATATCCGCCGGAGTAATAAAGCCCCATGCGCATGCCCTGCTTTTCGACAGCAGTCGTTAGCTCACCCACAATGTTCCGGGTGGCATGCTGGCGATCCTTGGGCAACGTCGGGTTAGGAGTGGCGCTGGGCCACAGAGTGAACCCTTCATGGTGTTTGGTGGTCAGCACAACGTATTTGGCGCCTGCATCGTGGAATATGCTTGCCCACTGCTCCGGTTTCCACTTCATGCTCTCCCGGTCAAAGACCTGGGCAAAGTTGTAATAGTTGTAGTCGGCCCCGTAGTGCTCGCGGTGGTAGGCCTGTGTGGGTGAGCCGTCGATGCGCATCACGTTGTAGTACCACTCGGCGTAAGGGTTGTACTTGATGTAGTCGATGTTGCGGAAGTCATGCTCGGGGTGCGAGAGGGGCGCCCACCCGGGCACCGAGTACAGCCCCCAGTGGATAAAGATGCCCAGCTTGGCATCGGCATACCACTGCGGAAGAGGATGCTTGTTGAGCGACTCGAGCGTAGGCTCATAGTGAACGGTCGTCTGCGCATAACCCTGGGACACCAACAACGCGAACATCAACATTTTCACGAACAATTTCCCAGGGCCATTTTCCGTTTGACATGCCATTCCCGTTCTCCTCGTGGATGCGCCGTCTCTCACCGCGCTCTGTGCTGCACTGTATTAACGTTGATCCATTAATATAAGCCCCGACCAGGCACTTTATCGACCTATGGCTACCAACAACAAGCGCGTGTCGCCCTGGCTCCTCTGTCTCCTCTTCCTTTTTCTCGTCGGCCCAGCGTGTTTGGCGCAGGTAGACCGCACGGGGCTGAACGGCAGCGTGCGCGACGCCGCCGGCCGAGGGTTAGGGGGAGCTCGCATCAGCGCCCTCCAGACCGCAACCGGCCTCAGCCGCGAGACGGTTTCGTCTTCAACCGGGACTTACGATATACCCGAATTGCCCATCGGCCTCTACCGCGTCACTTGCAGCGCTCCGGGCTTCCAACAGCTGGTTTTCGAAAATGTGCAGCAGACCGTAGGCCACACACGGACGCTCGACATCACGCTCGCCGTGGGCAGCGTCACTCAGCGAATTGATGTCTCTGCATCGTCCTCGCAGCTCGACGAGACATCGGCCGCACTCGGCGCGCGCATTGAACCGAAGCAGGTGACTGAGTTGCCGCTGAACGGCAGGAATTGGTCGACCCTCACCGCTCTGGTTCCGGGCGCGGTCGATACCGGGGGCAGCAACCAGCGCACCATTCGCTTTGCGGGACGCGGCCTCGACGACAACAACTTTACCTACGACGGCATCGACGCAACCAACATCGTCAACCAGGCGCAGCAACCGTTCGTCTGCCTTGCCGTCCCTACCGACGCGATCGCGGAGTTCCGTATCGATACCATGCTTTTCACCGCGGAAAATGGCAGCACGCCAGGGGGTCAGGTGGCGGTCGTTTCAAAATCCGGCTCCAACGAGCTGCATGGCAGCCTGTTTGAATTTCTGCGCAACGACATCTTTGATGCCCGTCAGCCCATCGACACCTTGAATCCGCACAAACCCGCCTTCCGTCTCAACCAGTTTGGTGGGGACCTGGGTGGGCCCATCGTACGCGACCGGAGCTTCTTCTATTTCACTTATGAAGGCCTGCGCCAAACGCTCGGCCAGACACTCCCCGGCTTTGTACCCAGCGATGCGCTTCGTGCCCAGGTGGCGGCCGCCCAGCCCGTGCTGGTGCCCATTCTCAATGCTTATCCCCGAGGCCAAATCCCGGTGGCGGGTAGCGCGCAGGTTGCCGAATTTGTGGGCTCAGGCCGCCAACTGGATCACGAGGACTCGGCGATGTTGCGGCTGGATCAACGCTTTTCCTCCGCCAACTCCGCCTACCTCCGCTTCAACTTCGATGCCGCGGCCAGCGATGCGCCGGCGGCCGAGGGTGGCAGTTATCTCAATGACCGGCAACTGATCACGTCACGCCCGGTGAATGGCGAGCTGGAATGGATGCATATCTTCTCTTCCAGCCTGATCAATGAAGCTAAGTTCGGATTCAATCGCGGCAATGTCTACACCACCAATCAGAGCGCGCTCAATCTGCCTTACTCCGTCTCCATCTCCGATTTCACTACGCTGAATAACGATGAGTTCAAAATTGGAGTAGGCAATTCGTACTCGTACATAATCTATGGCAAGCTGATCTTGCGCTGGCCAAACGGATTCCGATTACTGAACACTTCCAGCTTCAGTTCCGTAGCGAGTTGTTCAACTTGTTCAATCGGGCACAGTATGGCCCGCCGCTGCGGATTTGTCTGACGTAACCTTCGGCCAGATCATCAGCACTGTCAACACTGGTCCCGTGGGCACAGGGACTCCGCGCGAGATTCAATTCGCTCTGCGGATGGAGTTTTGAAAATTGTCCATCCGCAACAAAAGAGAGTGGCCGCATCTTCAAGACTGGCGGGTTGAGTGCATTGGAATCCCACATCTCGCGAAAAACGAGCGAGATATGGGGCACCCGTCGGTAGTTGCTGGGACGGACTTACAAAAATACGCTCTGTTGTGGAGACAGACTCACAAAAATATTCTCAGTTGCTGGAACAGACTCACAAAAATACTCGCCGTTGCTGGGACAGACTCCCAAAATACTCTTCGTTGCAGGGACAGACTCACAGAGATACGCTCAGTTGCTGAGCTCTTTGGTTATTTGCTCAATCCACGCCGCCTCATCATGCAACG
Organism: uncultured Acidobacteriaceae bacterium; assembly: GCA_963838445.1. Taxonomy (GTDB): domain Bacteria; phylum Acidobacteriota; class Terriglobia; order Terriglobales; family Acidobacteriaceae; genus PALSA-350. The sequence continues at coordinate 170,266 of CAWIRT010000039.1, read as the reverse complement.
CGCGGGCAACCAGCGCGACTTGTTCGTCTGCCTCCTCGTAACGGCCCTCTTCAATGGCTTCTCTTACTCCCGGTATGGTCTTGGCGCCGTACCCGGTGTACCAGCCGGGTGCGTAAAGCAGGTGCCGCATCCATGGCCGCCGCGGCAAACCTTGCTCATTGGTTAGCTTTCTCTCGGCCAACGCAAGCTGCTGATTGATGGCCCGCAGTCTATCCGCCGGAAGCGCCTTGCCCTGCACACCGGCGAGGGCCTTACTATATTGCGCAGCGGCCCGATCCAGAGCGGTCGCGGCGTTGTCGAGCGGCGCGAAATTCAGGTAGGGCGGGATTTCTTCGGCGGGCGGTGGCACGGTGGGATCGCGCGGGTCATTCGCTGCCTCGTACACCCCCTGATCCAGATTTTGCTTAATATCTTCCGCTTCCTTACGGCGGGTTTGCAGCAGCGCTTTCACTTCCTCGATGTATTGCGCCACGGTGTGGGAGAGGCCTTCAAATTCGTACGGCATGATGTCGGCATCGGCCATGCGCAGCACGGTTAAACCCGCGGCCTGCGCCAGGGCGCGACCATAGACGTAATCGTAGTCGCCAAAATGCGAGTACCAGTAAAAGTCGTCGTAGATCGAGTGGTAGTTGCCGGAAGGATCTTCTCCGGAGAATCCAAGATCGACGGTGGCAATCCCCACGTGGTCAATGAACCCACCGTAGTCTGAACCGGAACCCAGCGCACCGATGCTCAGGTTGCCGCCGTTTCGGGCTTCCGCCTGCTGTTTGGGTGTTCCATGCAGCAACACGCGCGCCTGCTGACGTTTGTAGACAGAGACTTTGGATTCCGGGTCTTCTACATCTTTGGCAACGCCGTTCATCAAGGACTGCAGCGCATGGGACCCCTCGACGTTAAGATAGCCACGATCATTGCTGTCACTGTTGATGTATACGGCAGCGTGCTGCTTTAACTCGTCTGCGTGCTGTTCTACCCACTCGGTGGAACCGAGGAGCATGGGTTCTTCGCCATCCCAGGAGGCATAGATGATGGTGCGTTTCGGTTTCCATCCTTGCTTTGCCAGTTCCCCTAGGGCCCGCGCCTCCTCCAGTAAAACAACCTGGCCGGAAACCGGATCGTCGGCTCCGTTGACCCACCCGTCGTGGTGGTTGCCACGGATCACCCAGAGGTCGGGCTCGTCAGCGCCGCGCATGGTCGCGATCACGTCGTAGACGGGTTTCAGGTCCCAGTTGAACGCCAGCTGCAAGTGGACTTTTGCCGGCCCAGGGCCTATGCGGTACGTCATCGGCAGCGCTCCGCGCCAATTGGCAGGTGCGACCGGACCTTCCAGCGCAGCAAGCAGTGGTTGCGCGTCGGCATACGAGATAGGAAGCACCGGAATTTTGGCGAGGGATTGCGCATCCTGCAGCTTGAGCCGTTTCGCCTCTTTGGTCGCGGGTACCCCCGGTGTGAGTGGGTCACCAGGATAGAGCGGGCCGTCCAATACGCTGCCCCGCTGCGCTCCCTCGGGTGGGCGCATGGGCCCTTTGGGAAAGGGGAGTTGCTGGGTGTAGCCGTCATCGGCGGGATCGGAGTAAATGATGCAGCCGATGGCTCCGTGCTCCGCAGCAAGTTTGGGCTTGATGCCTCGCCAGGATTGTCCATAGCGGGCAATGACGATGGCTCCCTTGACAGAGACGCCGTGACGGGCAAGTACTTCGTAGTCGGCAACCACACCGTAGTTCACGTACACCAGCGGCGCGGTCACATCTCCATCCGGCGAGTAGGCGTTATACGTGGGCAGCTGCTCGTCCTTTTGCTTCGAGGTTGGGTCGACTGCTACCGCGGGCTCCTCTAGTTTGGCGGTAAACTTCGAGGGCGCGACCATTTCCAGCAAGCGCAATTTCGGAGTGGGAAAGAGGACTTCGAATTCTTCGATGTGGGCATCCCATCCCCACTGCTTGTATTGCGCCAGAATCCACTCGGCATTCTCTTTGTCGTACGGCGACCCGACATGATGAGGATGGGCGCTGAGCCGCTCCATGTTAGCCCGCATGCGCTGGGGATCGGGCTGCGACTTGAACCGCTGCTCCCAGTTGGCTTCGCCCTGCGTGCTTTGAGCGGTGAACCCGGCAATCTGCTCCCCGCGCTGCTGCGCGGTCGACGCATAGGCCAGGCCGAAGATGAGTATCGCTACGAAAGCTCTTCCCATGTTTCTCCTCTTACTAGGTGCTCTTGGTCACTCTACATGGGCCCAATAGAAGATGGCGCATTTTTGATACGGGACGAAAGGAGAACCGCAGATCTCTCCACTACGCTACGCTCCGGTCGAGATGACAAATTTGTTGCAACCCGGTTTTCGCCGTTTCTCCTGGAAACACGGAATCTGTCTTGAAACCAATTTGTCATCTCGATCGGAGCGTAGCGCAGTGGAGAGATCTGCGGTTCTCCTTTCGGCCAATGCGGCGGCTCTGATTACGAGTGCTCGGTGACTGCGTGGATGGATGCGGGATGATTCCACGCTTCCGGTTTGATCTTCATGCCGAAACCACTCTCCTCCGGCACCTGGATAAAACCATCTTTGGGCGCGATGGGGTTTTCCAGCATGAGCGGCCAGTCGCGTTCGTAAAATCGCTGGCAGCTTTCCTGGATCCATACGTTGGGCGATGCCGTGGTGAGATGTGTAGACGCGTAGAACAATAGCGGGCCGCCGGCCGTGTGGGGCGCGATCGGCAACTCCTGAGCATCGGCGAGAGCGGCGATTTTGCGGGCTTCAGTCAGGCCGCCACACCAGGTCACGTCGAACATCACAAATTTGGGAGTGCGCGACTCCAGCAGCCGCTCAAATTGCATCTTGCCGGCCATGCGCTCTCCGACCGTCAGCGGCAATGAGGTATTGGCCGCGAGCTGATGATACTGGTCGAAATTTCCGGGCATCAGCATGTCTTCCAGCCACATCGGCTTGTAGGGCTCGAGTGCATGGGCGATGCGGATGGCGGAAGTCACGTTCCACTGCGCGTGAAACTCGATGGCAATCTCTATCTCATCGCCGAAAGTATCACGCAGCTTCTTAACCGGAATCAACGCCTGGTCAATATCGTGCCAGGTAATGTACTCGTTTTTGTTGCGTAAAGCGGCGCCATCGAAGGGCCATATTTTGATCGCCTTGATGCCCCGGGTATCGATCAGCTCGCGCATGATTTTTTCCGGTTCTTTATTGAAATCGTATTTGTATTCAAAACAGGTGTTGTACAGGCGAACCTGGGGGTTTGCTTTTCCCCCGATCAATCGGTAAACGGGCGCATTCAGCGACTTTCCCAGCAGATCCCATAAAGCCAGATCCAGTGCGCTCAGCACCCGCATCTCAGTACCTCCGGCAATCTGGAAATCGAAGGTCCGGTAAAGGTCGGCCCAGATGCGTTCGATATCCCGAGGGTCACGGCCGATCAGCGAAGGCGCCACGTTGTGGACCATGGCGGCTTCCACCGGGTTGCGCGGGTAGGTTTCCCCGATGCCGGAGATGCCTGCGTCGGTGTCGATCTTCAGCCAGGTCCAATGCGGCCAGAACGGGGCCTCGTCGCGCGACTTCCAGTAGACGGTCTCGACGCGCGTAACCTTCATCGGAGGTAGCGCGGAGGCAAACGACGAATAGGCTGCCGCGAGGGGAGTGGCGAGCATTCCCTTGACGAAATTTCGCCGGCTCAGAGTTGGGCTAAAAGGCATGGGCGGATTATAGAGGGTCTGTGAAAACCCCGTTTCCAAGCTCAGCGGATTTCCGAGACTGCGTCCTGGGTATTTTCAGCCGTCCCTACGGGACTGCATCATGGTTTCAAATCCTACCGAGGACTAACGTCCTGGGCTAAGGTCAACCGTCCCTTCGGGACTGAGTTTGGAAATAAGGTTTTCACACACGCTCTATTAGTTCTGCAAGCCTGCTGAGCCCTCATAGAGCGTACAGATCCACATACTCTTGCACCGGCATGCGCTCGAGTGCCGGCTGGTCGAGCGAGACCTTCAGGATCGCCTGCTGCTGTTGAGGGATAAACCGGCGGGCCAGATTGGTGCGGAACTTCTCTTCCAGCAGCGGGATGCCCTCGTCTCTCCGGCGACGGTGGCCAAGAGGATATTCAACCGTCTCCGTCATCGTGGTGCCGTCACTAAAAGATATGGTCAGTGAATTGGCGATGGAGCGTTTCTCCGGATCGTGGTAGTCGGCGGTAAAAGTAGGCTCCTCGCTGCATTGCATCTTTTCCCTCAGCGCGTCGATGCGCCTGTCTGCAGCAAACCCGTCTTCATAATCGGAAGCTGTTAGATGACCAAAGATGAGGGGAACGGCCACCATGTACTGGACACAGTGGTCGCGGTCGGCCGGATTGTTCAGCGGTCCCTTCTTATCGATGATGCGGAGACAGGCCTCGTGAGTACGAAGATGGATGGAGCCGATGTCGTCTGCTGACTTTCCGGCGGCGAGCAGCTTTTTGCGCAGCGCCATAGCGGCTTCTACTGCGGTCTGCGCGTGGAACTCGGCCGGATAACTGATTTTGAAGAGCACATTCTCCATTACATAGGATCCGTAAGGCCGTTGGAAGCTGAAGGGCCGGCCACGAAAGAGCACATCGTAAAATCCCCAGGTCTTAGCGGTCAAAACGGCGGGATAACCCATTTCTCCGGCCTTGACCATGAGTGCGAGGCGAACAGCGCGGCTGGTGGCGTCTCCGGCAGCCCAGCTCTTGCGCGAACCGGTATTGGGCGCGTGGCGATACGTCCGCAAGCTCTGGCCGTCGACCCATGCCAGCGAAACCGCGTCGAGAATCTGATCCCGGGTGAGGCCCAGCATGTGCGCGACCACAGCAGTCGAGGCCACCTTGACAAAGATGACATGATCGATGCCAACCTTATTGAAAGAATTCTCCAGTGCCAGGCAGCCCTGTATCTCGTGGGCCTTGATCATCGCCGTGAGCACGTCGCGCATGGTCAGCGTTGATCGAGCGCCGCTGCGGGAGAGCCAGTCGGCGACGGCGAGAATGCCGCCGAGGTTATCGGATGGGTGGCCCCATTCGGCAGCCAGCCAGGTGTCGTTGAAGTCGAGCCAACGAATCATCGCGCCGATATTGAACGCGGCCTGCACCGGGTCCAGCTGGAAGGCAGTGCCCGGCACCTTGGCGCCGTTGGGCACGATGGTTCCGGGTACGATCGGGCCCAGCAGTTTGGTGCAGGCCGGATACTCAAGCGCCTCCAGCCCGCAGCCAAGAGTGTCGATCAGGCAATTGCGCGCGGTGGTGTAGGCCAGCTCACTCTTGATGGTGTAGTTGCAGACATAATCGGCAATGTCGACGAGGACCTGGTCATACGGCGGGCGTTCCCCACTGGCATGTACGAACATTCAGTCAAGATCCTTCTAGGCTCGTTTTTCGAGGGGGACAAACGGCAGGTCGTCAGGACCGGTGTAATTGGCTGCAGGGCGAATGATCTTGCCATCCGCCCGTTGCTCGAGGATGTGCGCACTCCACCCGGAAGTACGGGACAGGACAAAGAGCGGGGTGAACATCGCGGTCGGAACCCCCATCAGATGGTAGGAGACGGCGCTAAACCAATCCAGGTTGGGGAACATGCGCTTAGCCTCCCACATGACCGTTTCGAGGCGCTCGGCAACGCGGTACATGGCGAAGTCGCCGGTGGATTCAGCCAGTTCGCGGGCAACGTTCTTGATGATGGCATTGCGCGGGTCGCTGACGGTGTAGACCGGGTGCCCGAAACCGATGACCACTTCTTTCTTTTCCAGACGCGCGCGAATGTCACGCTCCGCCTCGTCGGGTGTGGTGTAACGCTGCTGAATCTCGAGCGCGACTTCATTGGCTCCTCCGTGCTTGGGCCCGCGCAGGGCGCCGATCGCGCCGGTGATGCAGGAATGAATATCGGAGCCGGTGCCGGCGATGACGCGGGCGGTAAAGGTGGAGGCGTTAAACTCGTGCTCGGCATAGAGAACGAGTGACACCTGCATGGCGCGAACCCACTCCTTGCTCGGTGGCTCCCCGTGAAGCAGTGCAAGAAAATGCCCGGCCAGCGTGTCCTCTCCCGAGTCCAGATCGATGCTTTGTCCGTTGCGGCTGTAGTGGTGCCAGTAAAGCAGCATCGACCCTATGGTGGCGAGCAGCACGTCCGCGCACTCGATGGCGCCCGCCGGGTTGTGGTCGTCTTTCTCCGGCAGCATGCAGCCCAGGGCGGAGACGCCGGTGCGCAGCACATCCATGGGATGGGTGGCAGCGGGAAGCTGTTCCAACACTTCGTAGACGTTGGCGGGCAAACCGCGCAGGCGGGTCAGCTTTTGCTTGTAGGCGGCGAGCTCCATAGCGTTCGGTAGTTTGCCCCGCAGCAGCAGATAGGCCACCTCTTCAAATTCACATTGGGCGGCCAGGTCGGCTATATCGTAGCCGCGATAATGCAGGTCGTTGCCGGTACGGCCGACCGTGCACAGAGCTGTGTTGCCGGCCGGTGTGCCGGAAAGGGCAACGGATTTCTTTGGTTTGAAAGCTACAGGCTGGTCAGTGGTGGTGGCCATGATCTCTCCCATTAAGTGCGTTTGGCGGCCGCGAAGAGCTGATCGAGCTTTTGCTCATAGGCCTGGTAGCCGAGGAATTCGTAAAGCTCGGCGCGGGTCTGCATAAGGCCGAGCACACTGCTCTGGGTTCCTTCGCTCCGGATGGCATGGTACACCTTCAGGGCCGCGGCATTCATGGCGCGGTAGGCGGCGCAACAATATAAGACGATGTCAACACCGACGGCGGCTAACTCCTGGGCAGTGTAGAGCGGCGTTTTTCCAAACTCGGTGATGTTGGCCAGGATCGGCACGCCGGCCGCCTTTTTGAATTGGGTGTACATTGCCAGGTCGGTGACGGCCTCGGCAAAGATCATATCCGCGCCGGCGGCCACGTAGGCGGCACCGCGCTCGAGCGCCGAAGCCAACCCCTCGCCGGCCAGGGCGTCCGTCCGGGCCATGATTACGAATTCGGGATCGGTCCGGGCATCGACCGCGGCCTTGATGCGATCGACCATCTCGGCCGCCGGAACCAACTCCTTACCGGGGCGGTGCCCGCAGCGCTTCGCTCCCACCTGGTCTTCCATATGCACGGCGGCAGCCCCGGCTCGCTCCATGGAGCGGATGGTGCGGGCAATATTGAAGGCGCTTCCCCAGCCGGTGTCGATATCGACCAGCAGAGGCAGGGTCGTGACTTCGGTGATGCGGCGCACGTCGACGAGCACATCTTCCATGGTGCTGATACCGAGGTCGGGCATGCCGAGCGAGTTGGCAGCCACTCCCCCGCCGGATAAATAGAGGGCGCGAAAGCCGGTCGCCTCCGCCATGCGGGCGGTAAAAGCGTTGATGGCGCCGATCACCTGCAACGGATGCTCCTGCTTAACAGCGGAGCGAAAGCTTTCAGTGGCCACGTGATTCCCTTCTCCCACTAGATGCTAAATGGTCTCGGCATGGCTTGGCTTTGGGGTGACGGAGTGGGTAGACTCGCTTTGCGATGAATAAAGTCTTTTCTACCCCCGACGCAGCGGTTGCCGATATCCCGCCGGGCGCAACCGTGATGTTGGGAGGATTCGGGCTGTGCGGTATTCCGGAGAATGCCATTGCCGCCCTGGTGCGCCGCGGGGTTACGGGCCTGCATACGATTTCCAACAACATGGGCGTGGATGGCTTCGGCCTGGGTCTGCTGCTGGAAGCCGGCATGATCGCGTCGCATACCGGCAGCTACGTTGGCGAGAACGCGCTATTGGAGAAGCTGGCGATTTCCGGCACGCTCAAAGTATCCCTGATTCCCCAGGGCACGCTGGCAGAGCGAATTCGCGCTGGCGGTGCGGGCATTCCGGCCTTCTACACACCCACGGGGGTCGGCACCCTGGTCGCGGAGGGCAAGGAGGAGCGCACCTTTGATGGGCGCAAGTATCTGCTGGAGACGGCGCTCAAGGCAGACTTCGCGCTGGTGAAGGCGTGGAAGGGCGACCGCCAGGGCAACCTGATCTACCGCCGCACGGCGCGCAACTTCAACCCCATGATGGCCACTGCCGCGCGGGTCACCGTCGCGGAAGTGGAAGAACTGGTAGAACCCGGCGAACTGGATCCGGACGCGATTGTGACCCCGGGGATTTATGTCAAACGCATCTTCCAGTGCACCTCATGCGAGAAGCGCATCGAGCGCCTGACAGTGAGGAAACCGAATGCAGGAGATTGAGAAGCGGAACCGCATCGTCAAGCGTGTCGCGCAAGAGCTGCGCGATGGGTTTTACGTCAACCTCGGCATCGGTATGCCCACACTGGTTGCCAACCACGTTCCCCCTGGGGTTGAGGTGGTGCTGCAGTCAGAGAACGGGATGCTGGGGATTGGGCCCTATCCGCTGGAAGAAGAAGTAGACCCCGACCTGATCAATGCGGGTAAGGAGACGGTTTCGGTCCTGCCCGGGACGTCGTTCTTTTCCAGCGCCGATGCCTTTGCCATGATCCGCGGAGGACACGTGAACCTCAGCATCCTGGGCGCCATGGAGGTCGATGTTCAGGGAAGCCTGGCAAATTGGATCATCCCCGGCAAGATGGTGAAGGGGATGGGGGGCGCCATGGACCTGGTGGCGAGTGCGCAGCGCGTAATCGTAGCCATGGAGCACACGACGCGAGATGGCCGCCCTAAAATCCTCAATGCCTGCAGATTACCGCTGACCGGGGTTGGGGTGGTCGACTCCATCGCGACCGAGTTGGCGTGGATCAACGTGACTCCTGAGGGGCTGGTCCTGGAAGAGATCGCGCCCGGGGTTTCGGTTGCCGACGTTCAGGCGGCAACCGAGGCCCCATTGAGGGTCAGTCCGACACTCCGCACGATGAGCTAACGTTATTCGAGAGTATTGCCGCCGTTCACGGAGATTTTCTGTCCGGTGATGAATCTTCCGGAGTCGCTGGCCAGAAAGGCCACGGTATTGGCGACATCTTCCGCAGTACCCATGTGCTTCATGGGGACTTTTTCAGTGTAGGCGTCGATCTCAGCCTGGGTGGAATGCAGGTGGCGTTCGGTCGGGATCCAGCCTGGAGCAACCAGGTTTACGGTGATGCCGCTGGGGGCAAGTTCGCGGGCCCAGGAGCGCGTTTGTCCTAACTGTGCTCCCTTGGCCGCGACGTAGTTGGCGAACATGGGATTACCCAGCTCGAAGACTTCACTTCCGATTTGAATGATCCGGCCGAAGCCCCGGCTCTTCATGCCGGCGACCAGTTGGCGCAGGATGAGCAGGGGTGATTTTACAAAGAAATCCAGTTGGTCTAGGTAACGCTCCCAGGTCTGCTCTTCAATGGTCAGGAAGGGTTGCGGGCCGGTGGCGTTCATCACGGCGATATCGATGTGACGATAGGTCTCGTTGATTGCCTGGATCATTTTGATGATGTCGGCTTCCTGGCGCACATCGGCATAATAGGCAGTCGCTTCCCCGCCCTGTTTTTTGATTTTCTCGCACAATTGCTCGGCGCGATCGCGCTTGGCAAAGTAGTTGACCGCGACCTTGGCGCCTCTGGCGGCTAATTCCAGCGCAGTTGCCGCGCCCAGCCCGCGTGAAGCGCCGGTCACCAGCGCAGTTCGACCCTTGAGTGTCTCCATGTCAAGAAACGCTAAGGGAGGAGGGGCATCCTGTCAAACCAGGACGCTGGCACAACGAAGTGTGGTTTTATGGGGGAACCAAGCCGAGATGGCCCAAATCCTCGCTTGTTTTGGCCGTGAGCGCGGCAACGCGGCTAAAAAAAACGCCATATGAGCGATAAGGGCACTAAGAGTTCGACTTGGGTACCACGAGGTCCAGTTCGCCAAACCCAAACCCGATCTCTTAACACTGTCCCAAACGTAGCTCCCGGGTGCCCCACATCTCGCTCGTTTTTGGCGAGATGTGGGATGCCACAGTCCTGTCCTCGAAACCTCTCAGCGCTTTATTGCTGCCCAGGGTCGGGAGTCATTCCTACGTTGGGCACCTCGTCAGATACACTGTCTCTCTACCAAAGAGGAAATGCCCTTGACGTTGCTGCGCTCGCTGGCCGTTTTGTCTTTGCTGTTCGCCTGTAGCTTCTGTGCGCGTGCCGATAGCGTGGCCGAGCTTAGCGATAGTTTTTGGCAGTGGAGGGCGGTTGAGCAGCCTTTCAGTGATGACGATATTCCGCGCATTGAGCGGCCTGCCGGGCTGGTGGTTGATTGGTCGCCGCAAACTATCCAGCAGCGGCTGCAGCAGCTCGAGGCTTTTGAACAGCGATGGAAGGCTCTTGCTCCCTCGGCCCAAACCCCGATCCACGACCAGGTGGGTTATCGCCTGCTCGGCTCCGCGGTCGCTCGTGTGCGTTGGGAGCTTTCCATCGAACAGAGCTGGAAACGCAATCCGGAATTCTATGTCGATCAGACGCTCGGCTCGGTGTTCCTTCTTCTATTGCCACCGCCACCGTTCTCTGAAGCGCGGCAGACGGAGATCGTTGCTCGCGTAAAGCAGATCCCGACTACGCTTCAGGCTGCACAGGCGAACCTGAGCGATATGCGGCAGCCGTTTGTTCAACTGGCAATCGACTCGCTGGATCAGGTCGCCGACCGCTTACAACGCACCGGGAAGGCGCTCGCACCGAACCTCACGGCAGCGAAAAACCAAGCGCTACGAGAAGCAATCCCCGGCACGGCAACAGCGCTCACCCTATACCGCGCGTGGCTCATGGCCAAATTGCCCGCCGCGCGCAAAGACACGGCCATTGGGCGCGATAACTACATATTTTTCCTGAGCAAGGTTGCGTTGCTTCCCTACACACCCGAGCAGTTGCTGGCGATGAGCCAACAGGAGTGGAGCCGTGCGGTTACGTTTGAAGCCTACCAACACACTCGTCTCGCAGGCGCTCCGCCCGCGCCCTTCTTTCCCAGTGCAGATGCACAGATACAGGCTGAGAGAGCCGCCGAGGAGAAGGTTCGCGCTTTCCTGGTGGAACAGAAAATTCTCAGCGCGCCTGCGTGGATGAAGCACTACCGCAACCTGCTGCTGCCGGCTTACCTGGAGCCCTTCCAAGACATGGGAGAAAACGACGACCTCACCGGACCTTCACGCCTCGATCAGGATGGGACCAGCTATATTCACGTACCGGGGCCGGACCTGGGCTTCTTTAAGCTTTCGCAGGCACACGATCCACGGCCCATCCTGGTCCACGAGGGTGTGCCAGGCCACTATTTTCAGCTCTGTCTCGGCTGGCACAACGCCGATCCGATCCGACGCCACTACTACGACTCCGGCGCCAATGAAGGCCTCGGCTTCTACGCCGAAGAGATGATGTTGCAGGCTGGTTTTTTCGACGACAATGCGCATACCCGCGAGACCATTTATAGCTTCATGCGGCTACGCGCACTGCGCGTGGAGGTTGACGTGAAGCTGGCTCTGGGCGAATTCACGCTACAGCAGGGCGCCGATTACCTGGCGCGCACCGTCCCCATGGATCGGGCGACCGCGCTCGGTGAGGCAGCAATGTTCTCAAGCACTCCTGGACAAGGCATCTCCTACCAGATCGGAAAGCTACAGATCACGAAGCTGCTCTCCGATGCACGACGTATTCAGGGCAAGGAGTTTTCCATACTGTCGTTTAACAACTTTGTCTGGAACAACGGCAATGTTCCGATCGCACTGCAGCGTTGGGAACTACTTCAGGACGCCAGCGACGTCCCCTGACCTAATGCGCGGCTCAGCACTCTGCGAATCTGCCAAAGAGTAGCCGCCAACGCGGCGAGTCCAACAGTCCACACCACGAACGCAATGTGTACCGCCCACATGGGCGCAACCCCAACTCGCCGCAGAACAAATGGCAGAAAATTCCACTCGGTAATGTGGGCGTAGTCCCACGGATCCTCGGTCATAGCGTGGTTGTTCAGGCCCCAGGCGTCCATCTTGCCCAACGCGAAGGCAATGATGTTCTTTAACCGCAAGGCAATCACAAATGTCGGATGACCCAGGGTCTCCATCTGGTAAATTTCGAGCGGCAACCAGAAGGCCAGCGACACCAATTGAATGAATGTACTGATGGCCAGCAGCGCTAAGCCCAGGACCCAGACCGGCTTTGCCAGTTGTGGGCGATGACGCAGGAGCAGAGGGACGGCGAGCAACGAGGCCAACTCGACAGCTGTCGAGACGTAGCGGTCGCCCCAGGCGAAGTCTCCACTCCAAACGAAATAGCGGGCGTAGAAGCTCATGTACGCCAGGAGCAATGGGCAGCTCATGACGGCGTACGCCTTGACGGACGGACTGAACCGCTTCCAGGCGACGATGCACATAAGGATCATGAGGACGATCAAAGGATCGAAGAGAAAGATAGACTTCTCGGGCGCAAGGAGCGCTCCGAAGAACCCTACGTGCCAGGGGGTCGTGAAGGGAAAGTTGGGGGGCAGCGAAGGATCGCGCATCCTGGTTTCGCGGCCGATGATGGTGATATAGGTAACAAAGACTGATCGAAGCCCAAATCGGTAGATTTGATAGAGGCGATCCAGCAGTCCAAAAAACAAGTAAACCGGCAGAGCAGTCGCGATGTATGCTTTGCAACGGTCCCAGAGAGCCCGGCCCCGTATCCCTTCGAACCACAGGACCAACAACAGGAAGAGCGCTCCAGACAATAGATCCAGGCCGGTGGGAAGCCGGGTCAGCAGGTTGAGGCCGAACGCAGCCGAGCCAATCAGAAGAGCGCGCCGGTTGCCGGTGCGCAGCCACTCGTACTGATAGGAGAAGCCTGTCATCGACAACAGGAAAATGTAATTGTTCTCCATCATGTTCTGGGTGTAATGGAGATGCGTGGTGGCAACGAGCAGAGCCAGTACTCCCACTACAGACTGTGTGATATCGAACTCGAATTGACGCAGGAAGCGAAAACAAACCAACGCGGTCAGCACCGTCACCAGGATGTTGACGCTGTAGCTGACAGTGATGTCGCGCACGCTGGGATCGGTGTCGTCATACTCGGCAAAGATGGGAAGGCGCGCGACATAGGTGCCGACGATATCCGCCGGCAACAAGAGCAGCGACTGGCCGATGCTGTACCAGCTCTGCAGCTTTCCGCCACGGCCGTGCACGCCGAATTCAGGAAATTCGTTGGGAAACACCTCCGGTTCGGAAGTCCATAAGGCATGGGCAGTTTGGAGGCGATGGGTGGTGTCCGCTGAGCCCAGCTCGCCGGATTGCACCACGAAGGCAATTAGACCGGCGGCCAAGGCGAGGAGGAAGAGTGGGTCACGAAAGCGAAGTCGAAGATGCAATACAGTCATTATGACTTAATAGGGCTGCTTAAGGATCCCAGGTCTCAAACGTGAGACCCCACGGCACGCCGGGGCGGGCTGGGGCAGCCATCTTTTCATTACCGCCATATTTGATGGATTCTTCGGCCTTCCCGCCCTGGCGGGGTACGGCAAGTCGGTTCCGTTGCAGGTTTATGACTCACTTGGGCGTGGCACAGCCACTCGGTATCTGCGTATCGCCGTGGAAGAGCCTTTGCGACGGCCCCGGTATAAAGGATCCGACCCGGTTAATCTGGATGTTCGAGACCAGGCTGAGAAAGACATTGATTGCGTCCGTAACCCATTGCGGAATGGCGTAACCGACTCCGGAGTCAATGTAGGCTTCGATCGTACCTGCGCCACAGGGGAAACCAATGTCGGGCGCGCGCAAGACGGTGCCGGTAAACCTTACGTCGATGTACACACCGGTGTTGAAGCCGAGGGTGCCGAGGCCCGCCATGGTGCGCAAGATAGCTGACATGACGAGCGAATTGATACCGACGGAAATCCCCTTTTCGGAGCGCGCTATATCCGTCACCGCGGTCACGCTGGTCGGGTGGGACAACACCCAGCTGCCCTTTTCGATGCCGGCGCTGAGTCCACCGTTAAAGTCGTAGTCGCCAGTTGCGTCGAGTATTGAGTTTTTGGCGCTGAAACCGGTGTTAATGTCAAACGCCTGATTAAAGGTGATGGAGAAGGGAATGACACCACTCAGCGGGATACTGAATTCGACGGGTAACCACAACTTCCGATGCAGGTTGACGCTGTATTCCTGGGTGCTGTGGGAGTCCAGATGCAACTTGACACCAACCGCCCCCTTCAACTCGATCCCACACGATAGGGGAAGCTTGCCGCTTTTACCGACCCCCTTGGTGTCGCCAATATCCAGCCAGAAGCGAATGCCCGCATTGTGTATCTTCAGCAGACTATAGGCGACCACGCTCAGGCCGTTCACCGGTCCTTTGGGGCCGTAATACCACTGCAGGCCAATGCCGGAGTTATCGGCGACCGGCCTTAACCGCATGGACTTGATGTCGACCGTGGGCACGTTCGGTGAGACCGGAAGCTCCTCGATCCCGAAGGTTTGCTTTTGCAGTATGTTTACGCCCGGTATCCCTGGCATCTGGGGAAGGGACGGAGCGTTCGGCTGGTCGGGAATGGTTTGCGGGACCGGAATCTGGCCACCCGGCATTCCAGGCAGTTGCATTCCCTCCCAGGACGCCCGCTTCCATGCGGGCGGCGCAAATCCGCGGCCCGCGGGAGAGTAGGCCGCCGGCATCAGGGTGAGCGGCTCCCAGTGATGGCCAACCCTTTGATATTCCTCATGCCGCCCATCTGCGTAACGCTTCGACATGGAGGTGGGGGTCCACTTACCCCTGCTGGAGACGCGGGAGACGACAATTGTCTCGTCCCGGTGTTCATCGGGGCTGAGCAGGTCAGAGGTTTTTGGTTGCTGCGGATCGTCGGGCGGCTGCGGGAAGTCGGGAGCGGCATAGGCGAGCATGTTGGTGATGTCGATCGGCGCATCCATGGCAAAACTTCCCCTGCGAATAACGTCTGTGAGTTGAATGGGCCCCAGGATCACCGCGACATCGTCGCCCTGGCGCTTGAGCGAAATAATTCGCCCCACCGCTCTGCCGGTAGCAAACACAATCTTCCCCATCTGAAACTCGCTGACGTGCGGCGCGTTGGCGTCAAAGGTCCATGTCATGCCGTCGGTTGCGATCGAACGGATGGCCTTGTCGCCCTGCTCCATCAAAATAATGTCCGGCTGATAATCGACCGCAGGGTCACGCTGAGGAGCAATTCCGAATTTGCGCTGGCTATCGGAGAGGGTCTTCAGGTCAATCGGTTTAAGGATAGTGGCGTTGGGATGATTCCGCAGGTCGAACATATCCGGCACGGAGCGGTCAGCCGGAGAGGACGTGGAGCTCCGCGTTTCTTCGCTGGCCGGTTTGGCCGGCTTTCGGCAACCAATCGTGAGGCCAATCAAAAGAAAGCACACGGCCGCAATCATCAAACCGGCCGCGCCGGCGTTTCTGCGGCTTTGCTCAACCCGTCTTTTCATGGATCCAGCCTTTCTCCAGGTGATGGAACACTGTCCTGATCGCGAAATCATGGGGCGCCCCCGCCCAGAGGTTTGGGGCACCCTTTGCGCCGTTTGATCCAGGGCCAAGTGAATACGGACGGGCTAAAGCCCGTCCCCTTCAAAGAATTCGATTTCCGCAGCCTGTAAAGCCGAATTCATCGCAAAGCACTCATGTACGGCCTAAAGGCCGTACCCTTCATGAGGGAGAGTTTTTCCGCAGCCTATTCAGCCGTGGCCTTCGTTTAGGTCCGCGGGTCTACTACTTATGGTCCATAGGTGAAGCGACGGCTTTGTAGCCCGCTGGTATCTGAAAACTATTTGCGTCGACGGGCGCCTCAGAAAAACCTGACGTCTGTGTCTGGCTCTCGAGCAGCACTCCATCGGTTGCACTCCCAACCGCAGGGGCCTGGCTCGGAGTCGATCCGGCCGACGGAGCATGATGCATGAGTGCGCCCATACTGGAGCCGGAAAGCGCGCGGCCAAAGGTGCCTAAGCGAGAGGTTTGACTGCCTGCTTCCTGGGTGGCGGTTTCGGTGCCGACTTCCTGGCCCACCGCGCCGGTAGTCGAGCCATGATTCTGGCTGGGCGGCAGAGCAGCCACCGATGGTGGCGGCAACGGTTGTCCATTCGCAGTGACGCCTACCCGCGTGACTTGCAGCACCGGCAGGCCGCTCATTTTGGCGGATTCCTTCTTCAGCTCTGCCAGTGCTTGCGCGCCTCCCGGTTCGGCCGCCAACATCGAAGACATCCCGGAAGACGCCATATCGATGGACAACTCCCTGGCCATGCGCGTATTAAAGCTGCGCATCTCTGCCAGACCGGGTTCGTCCTGAACCAGCCACATTTCACTGGTGGCCGCCATTCCACCCTTGGCACTGGTATCAGAGGAGTTGGCAATCATGGTCACGGTGAGCAAAGCCTCTTTGGCGGTTTGACCGTCGATCTGGCGCGTGGCACCGCTGTTGGAAATGTGGGCATTGAAGCTCATCTGCGAACCATTGGAGCTGGATGGCTGTGCACCTTTGGACTTGGCCGCTGCCTTCGCCATCTGATCCTGTATCTCCTTGAACGTGACCAGGGAGTAAGTGCGCTTGTCGTGATCGATGAAAGTAATCATCTGCGCGTCGAGGTCGATGATCTCGGTTGAATGAGCATTGGAGCGAACCATGCGGCCCCCGTGAATCATGACCGTGGACGTGACCGGCGAAGTGGCCTGCTTTGCCTGGGAACTAAATGCGCCGGCCATTTTGAGCATGCCCATCATGGAGCCGCCGGTATATTGCGTGGTTTCCTGATAGCTGACATCCGCGAAAGCGAAGGAATGCATCAGCACGCCCCCTGCGAGGAGGGCGATCCATGTGGTCTTCATTGTTTTCTCCTATGTAACTATTTATGTATCTATTGCCGGGTGAGCTCCACACGGCGGTTGCGGGCACGCCCTTCGAGCGTGTCGTTGGTCTCTACGGGACGCGAGGCGCCGTAGCCATCATTCGCAAGACGATCCGGGGCGATGTGGTAGCGCGTGACCAGCGCTTCTTTCACCGCGGCGGCACGGCGTTTTGAAAGATCCAGGTTGTAGGTGTCGCCGCCGATGTTGTCGGTGTGGCCTTCCACCGTCAACTTCCAGTCCGGGTTATCGGTCATCGCCTGCACGATTTCCTTCAGTACCGGCTCAGACTCTGGCTTGATGGTGTCTTTGTTGAAGTCGAAGTAGATGCCGTAGGTGACGGCGCGTTTCTGTTCGGTGAGCTGTTTCTCCACCAGATTTACCGGCTTCGAAACCGTGTACTCGATCTTCACGGTCTCGACCCTGAACTTGCCGTAGTGAAGCACGGGGTCTTTCAACTTCCACAACAACACAAGAGGATCCAAGGGGTCGTCAATCACATACACATCGGCTTCGCTGTGCGTCGGAAGCCATTCTTTTGGCCTTGGATCTTTTCCTACAGAGGCCATGACGCCCGCCAGGTGGATTGCCGGGAGGTTCACGCGTTGATCGTTGACAATCATAGGATAAGGAACGTCTTGCGGCTCGACCCGGGTGAGCAGACCACCCTCATACGTAGGCTTCTTGCCAGCAGGCGTGTCCCAGGTGTCGATATAACGGAGATTCGTTTTGCCGGTGGACGTTACCTCGTCAAAGCTCTTGCTCGACAGCCTGAGGCGGATCACGCCATGAAGGTTGCGCGGGATGCGGGTCCCCTCAACGGTCATGTAGGTATCAGACGAGACAAGATCTGCATTGCATACGACCGGCATGGTGGCGTCAGCATGCCGGTCGTGACCATCGTCGTCTTTCCATTTCGAATCGCTCGCCTGCAACAAAACCGAGGTTGCGTCCGTGGAAGTGACGGAGTCGCGGTCTTCCACGTCACCGTTCTTCAAGCCCCAGGCGGTGGTGATGACGGTACCGGCCTGCAATGGGATCTTTGCCGTGGCCTGCGGAGGGAGGGGAGCCGCCGGACAGGGAGTCAGCGGATCGTCCGCCGAGATGATCGGAATCCCGTCGTCAGCCTTATCTCCATTGCCGAGCAGGTTGCTGAGGTTGCCCAATAACCCCGATACATCGTTGCCGTCGCTCGGTGCGGGCGTCCCCGGATTATTGCTGCCTGGGCTGGAAGCAGGTTTTGAGACTGCCTGGGTGATGCGATTGAGCGCTGCGTCTGTCTTTTCTTTTGCGACACGCACCGCGTAAATAGCGCCGGCGATACCAAGCCCGACGACGATGAGCAGCATGACGACCACGGCGATCACGACGTTGCGCAAGCCGTTCCCACCGCGAGCGGCTGGGGAAGGCGGAGGCATTGGCGTGCCCACCGGTGAAAAGGCCACTGGTGGCGACGGGGCCCCAACCCGGGGAGGGGCCGAATTTGCCGGTGGCTGTGGGGCGCCGCAGACGGTGCAATACGCACCTCCCGCCACACGCGCTGCGCCACACACTGTGCAATAGCTCATCGTCTACGATCCTTGACGCCGGGTGAACATTAGACCCCCGCCTGCTTCGCCGCGAGCGCGCCGACGACGGGCAGTCTCGTCATCTTGCCCTGATAAGCGCTGTACATAAGGAACGCCCACAAGGCAAAGCCGCCGACCATGAGCACCAAATCGATGGGCACTTGAAGGATGAAGAAGAGGCCTTTGGTGACTGCGCCCAGCACCAGGCCCACGATGGTCCAGGCAATCCACAGCGCAATCCAGGCCACGTTGAAGAAGATGGACTGGAAGGCATGGAAGCGGACGAAGCGATCGCTTTTGTAAGGGTCGATCACGAGAAAGAGAATTCCGGTGATGATGCCGGCAAGATATGCCAGCGCGCCTGCTGTGTTGGCCTGGAGACCTGCATTGGTGGGGGCGGGTGCCGCCATCGCCTGGGGTCTCACCGAACATGTGGGGCAAAAGGTGGTGCCGTCTGCAAAGGCGGCTCCGCAGGATTGACAGAAACTCATAGCGTGGTCCTTTCTTTAACTGGGATTGAGTAAGTGCTCATAACCGGCTTGCCACCAGCTGGGCCAGCGGCTTGATATTGTCTGTATTGCAAGGGCAACTGACATACATGAAATGGGCCACGGTATTGCCTTTGCGGACCAGGATCATGCTGCCTCCGGCGACGTAGGCCTCGTCCCCAATACCTGTCAGGTCTCCGGTAGCGCTATTGGCCGCGGTGGTGGCACCGCCGCCAATGTGCTGGAACGCGGCGCGGTTCATCTTCATTTCCATGGCGGCGTTGCCTGCGGTGAAACTGAGCCCCAGGACTGGGATCTCGCCGGTAGCTGCCTGCGCGGCGAGTGATTTATCGGTCGCTTCCTGCTGGGAAAAAAGACCACCGGCGAATTTCTGCGCCATCTGCTGCGTCTTTTTATCCGCTCCCATTCCGCCTAACATGGAAGACAAATGTTTCGCCGTCACGTCTGCCGGGTCTCCCTTGGCGATGTAACTGCAGCCGCCGTCTTTGGCCTCAGTGCGGATGACGGGTATTCCAACCGCCTGGCTCACTTCCGCTTTGCTCAGGAAGCGGCAAGGATCTCCCTTGAAACCACCTGGGCTGTCGTCGCTGTTGGAAGAATTGCCAAGCAGGCCGCCTAATCCACTCGAGGTGGACGGAGCCGCTCCCCCCAGTACCTTGGCCTTAGCCGCCTCCACTTTTCCCTTGATCTGTTCCGCCGCGTACCAAAGTCCACCGACAGCGAGAGCCCCGCCGACAAAAATGATCAGCACAACACCGACCAGCACTTTGATCAATGTGTTGGACTTTTTTGCAGGGTAAGCAATCCCCGGCGTATAGGCGGCTGGCGCCGGCGCATAACTTGCTGCCGGGGGCGTGTAGTTCGAGACCGGTGGCGTATAGGCGGCCGGAGGTGACGCGTATCCCGGTACCGGGGCAAAGCCCCCGGGCTGGGGCGTAGGTGGCTGTGGCGCAGGGGTCGCTGGGTAGGGGTCAAAGTTTACTGAGGCAAAGGCTGGTGGCGAGGGGGGTGTCGCCGGGAGCGGGTCAAAGGTCACCGGCGCAAAGGCCGGAGGCTGGGGAGCAGGTGATGCCGAGGGTATGTCAAAGGTCCCGGGGACAAAAGCTACCGTCTCTGCCGCCGATGCCTGGGATGCCGGCGATGACCCAAAGGACATGTCTACAGGCGTGTAAGGGGTGGCTACGGGGGTGTAGGCGCCTGGCTGCGCAGCCGGGGGAGCCGACGGTTGGGCCGGGATCGAAGGCGGCGCTACCCATGGCGCCGGTGCCGGGACGGTGGCCGCTACAGGTAACTTTGCGCCGCATCCTCCACAGAACAGTGCCGTATCGTTGAGGCGCGAACCACATTGACCGCAAAACTTTGCCATATCGTCCCTCCCAGGCCGGCGGCTGGGTGATACACCATCGGCCGTGCTCTATTTCTCCGAGACTTTGAGGGATAACTCCGAAATGGTCAACAGAATAGGCGTTTAAGTGTGCATTAACCGCAAACTCATTGTTCTAGAGTCACTTGCAACCTTCCATTAACTGAATACAATGGCGTTGGGCGGGGGTAGTGGAGTTCCAAGGTCTGCGGCGCCCTTCGATCCAGGGCAGGAGGAAACGGTGCCTCAGGAGCTAGGAGTCTGCGTAAGAACTAAAAAGAAACCTCAGATCTCTCCACTCCGCTAACGCTCCGGTCGAGATGACAAATTTGTTTTGGATAAATTGTAGTTTTTCCAGTCGATGCACAGCCTTACGTAGCTCAACAAATTTGTCATCTCGACCGGAGCGTTAGCGGAGTGGAGAGATCTGAGGTTTCTTTTTAGTTCTCACGCAGACTCCTAGCCCAGATCTTTGTTGCGCCTGAAGTCCGACTTAAAGTCGTGCCGTGATACAAAACGAGTCCGGAGAGGACATGATGGGAGTGTCGGCAAACGTGACTCGCTATCGGTTTGGTCCCTTCGAACTGGATCCGGAGGAAGGAACCCTTTCGCGTAATGGGATCCGAATAAGACTCCAGGATCTTCCCTACCGGCTGCTGCTGATGCTGGTGGAGAGAGCGGGCGAGATCGTCACCAGGGAGGAAGTGCGGCAACGCCTGTGGCCGGAAAACACATTCGTGGAGTTCGACAATAGCCTTGGGGTGGCGATCCGCAAAGTGCGGGAATCGCTGAATGACAATGCCGAGGCGCCCAACTATGTCGCGACCATACCTCGCCGTGGCTATCGCTTTGTGGCGCCGGTAACGGTGGAAGGCCAACAAAGAAGCGCAGAGACAAGGGCGTTTCCGGAAACGGCAACAGGGCCGCCGGAGATTGCCAGCAGCCTCCCGCTAAAAACGCATAACCCCACCTTCCCCGCCCACTGGGGTTATTGGGCAGGGGCCGGGCTGGTGCTGGTGCTGGGGGTGGCAGCGGTGTCTTTCCGCTTCCATGGCAAGCCGCCTTATGTCTCCCCGAATTCGGAGTCCAGCGTGGCGGCGGAGGTACGGTTGCGGCGCTCGGTGGCAGTGCTCGGATTTCGTAATTTGCCCGGCCGCCCGGAAGACGATTGGCTCTCACCGGTGTTCGCGGAGATGCTGGACACAGAATTAGGTACCCGGGGCGACCTGCGCATGGTCTCCGGCGAAGACATCGCGCGAGTGAAGCGTGAATTGCCGCCTGGCGAAGGGAACAGCCTTTCGAAACAGACGCTGGATCGGCTACGGACCAATCCGGGCGCGGACGTGGTGGTGCTCGGATCGTACACGCCCATACCTGGGAATGATGACAAGCGCATAAGGCTCGATCTCCGGGTGCAGGATACGGCAAATGGAGAAACAATTGCCGAAGAGGCCATTACCGGCGACCAAAGCAACTTGTTCGACCTTGCGGCCCAGGCTGGTTCCCGGCTTCGTCAGAGATTGGGCCTAAGCGCTAATTCATCCGGGGATGCCAGCGCCGCTCGCCTCGCTCTGCCTGCTGACCAGCGCAGTGCGAGGCTGTACGTGGGCGGGCGTGAAAAGCTCTGGGCTTTCGACTTCCTTGGTGCGCGCGATTTATTGCTTCAAGCCGTGGCTGCCGACCCGCAGTTTCCTCTCGCTCATTCTGCCCTTTCGGAGGCCTGGTGGCATCTGGGCTATGCGAACAAGTCTCGTGCCGAGGCGCAGAGGGCGCAGGAGCTTTCGCTCGATCTGGCGCAGGAAGACCGTCTGCTGATCGAAGGCCAGTATTGGCGGGCTATGCACGATCCGGCCAAGGCGGTCCAGGCCTATCGCCAACTCTTCCATTTGTTTCCCGACAACCTGGATTACGGTCTTCTGCTGGCCACTGCACAGATAAACGTCCAGCCGTCTGCTGCCTTGCAGACGTTCGCAACCCTTCGCCGCTTGCCTGCGCCGCTGGGTGATGATGCCCGCATCGACATGACAGAGGCCTCCGCGTGGATCGGTCAGGATCTGAGCAAAGCACGCGCCGCCGCGGAAGCCGCGATCAACAAAGGCCGAGCCCAGGGGCGCCCGGTGCTGGTAGCGCGTACTTACGGTTTTCTATGTCAGCAGGGAGTGGGCATTGGCACCTCCACGCAGCAAGTGCTCAGCGACTGTGAGAGTGCACGCCAGAGTGCCGTGGCCACCGGCGACCGCAATGGCGAGGCAACGATGCTAGTCGATCTTGCCGGGATCCACTATCAGCAAGGTGATATTGTGCGCGCCGAGCAGATGTTCCTCACAGCCATCCAGCAGTTCCGTGAGGTGGGCAACCCGGAGGGCATCGCTGTTGCCATGGGTAATCTGGCCGCGGCACGCCTTGGTCAAGGAAAGCTGAGCGAAGCAGAAAAGATGCTGGAAGCCTCTGTACCCGACTACCAGGCAGTCGAGGATAAGGAGGGAGTAGCGCTCACCCTCAACAATCTGGGAGATCTTTCGCTGCAGAGCGGCAACCTGGACGCCGCGGAAACCAAGTATCGCCAAGCCAGGGCAACTGCCGAGGAAATTGAGAGCAAGAGTGCGGTGGCCTACGTGCTGAGTGGGCTTGGAGACGTCTATAAAGACCGCGGCGAGTTGGCCCAATCTCGCAAGTCCTACGAAAGTGCGCTGGCGTTTCGAAAACAGATCGGCGAACGACAGTCGGTGGGGGAGAGCCAGGTGCAACTGGCGCGTTTAGCGGTTGAAGATGGACGAGCCGCCGA
Source organism: uncultured Acidobacteriaceae bacterium (assembly GCA_963838445.1). Classification (GTDB taxonomy): domain Bacteria; phylum Acidobacteriota; class Terriglobia; order Terriglobales; family Acidobacteriaceae; genus PALSA-350. The sequence continues at coordinate 147,279 of CAWIRT010000039.1, read as the reverse complement.
GGCTGAAAACATGTTGCGGCCATGGAAGGAACAGTTCCATCTGGAACAACAAGCGGATGACGAATTGCTTTCCAGCATTGGGCTGAGCGAGGCGCTGCTGGCCCAGGGAAAGCGCCTAGAGGCGCAAAAAGAAATAGACGGATCGCGGGATCTGGCAGCCAAGTGTCAGATCCTGCTGGACCGTCTGCAGTATGACGTGGCTTCCGCGCGCGTTCTGCTTTCGTCTGAGCATCCGGAAAATGCTAAGCCGCAGCTGGAACGCGTCTTGAAGGCTGCCCGCGCGCACGGTTATGTGGGTATCGAATTTGAAGCCATGCTAGCCTCCGCCGACCTGGAAAAACGATCTGGGCACACGGCTCTCGCGCAAGGTCAATTGGCTTCGCTGGAACGAGCAGCCCGCGATAAGGGATTTATTCTTGTCGCCCGCAAGGCTGCAGCCGCGCGCGGCTGAGTAGCGTCCGCACAGAGCGCGGGAGATAGTTGTGGCCTCAGTCGTTGGGTGAGGAGCGGGTTTATTTCTCCAGTGCAGCGGGCCAATTAAAGACCACCATCATAGGCTGCTTCTCGGTTTTTTCGATGGGTGTATTGATCAGAAATCGCTGGCCATCGCGGGTGACGTCGTACATCGCCAACTCTGAGCCGGCAACCTGGGCTCGCATGCCGGCGCGAAACAAGGGGACCGGCGCACCGGTATCAAAATGGTCTCCGATGGTCACGGGCGTAGCCATCATGTTGCCGTCCCCAGCAAGATAGAAGAGTTCCTTACCATCCCCGCGCCAGCGTGGCTGGGTTCCGCCGCTGTTGGAGATTTGCCATTTCCCGCGCAAATCGGGAAACGAGGTGACGTAAACCTGCCACCGCCCGTTTTCATTGGAGGTGTACGCCATCCATTTTCCGTCCGGGGAAAATTGTCCACTCTTTCTGTTTTCGGGCCCCTTCAGCAATGCGCTGTTGCTTGCATCCGGCATTTGCCCCACCCACAACCTGGTTGCCTCCGCGTCGCGCTCATAGATCAATCCGCTGCCGTCAGGAGACCAACTGGTTGGGTATTGGTCGGCGCGATCGGAGGAGTCCAGCGGTAGCAACTTTTCCTCCTCGCTTCCATCCGCCTTCTTCACAAACAACCGAAACAATCCGCCGCGGCTCGAAGAAAAGATGATTTGTTTGCCGTCGGGGCTCCACACCGGCGCAGCCTCAATCGCCGGATCAAAGGTGAAGCGCTGCAGATTACCGCGAGCAAAGTCATAGGTCCACACATCTGTGTTCTGGTTTTCCGGGTCCGTCTTGTCGAAGGCGGCGGCTTTCCCGTCGGGAGACAGCATGACATTGGCATACACATCGGGCATGCCGACAACACCCACCTCGTTTCCGCTCCGATCCCGCCACACCAACCTCGAAAGCGAAACGTCGTTGCCTAGCTGAGCAACCAATACCTCGCCATTCGCAACTGCGTAATCGTTGTGCAAGAGGCGCGGCAGGTAGGACACATTCTTTAGCAATGAAACCGGTTCGCCCGAGACTGCGAGATTGTTGGCATCGAATCTTTGTGCGTAAAGCGTCTTGTCGCGGCAGAACAATAGATAGCCTGGCGCTGCGTAGGCCGGGTTTCCGGTAGCCCTGGTGATGAACTTGTTTTCCTTCGAGTCAAGACTACCGGCGAATATCGCGTCGGAATCCGTCTGCCCGGATATGCTGGCGGCGAGATAGAGAAAGTGCTTTCCGTCGGGCAGGAAGACCGGCCAACGGTGGCTGTTCACGGAGCGGTTCTCATCCGATGTGGCGATGCGATTCGCCGGACCACCGGCGGCAGACACGCGATACAAACCCCCGCTCAGATGGCCACTCGGATTGAAGACGATCACTCCATCTTTGTTCCAGGTTCCACCACGAGCTGCAGGCGCATCACAGATCACCTGGACTGAACCGCCGGCGATGTCCAATTCCTTTAACTTTCCGTCGGCAAAGAAGCCGATCGCCTTGCCATCGGGAGACCAGAATGGAAAACTCGCTCCCGCGGTCTCCGGCAGCTCTTTCGGCTGTTGGCTGCCCACTTCATACAACCAGAGAGCGTTGCTCATTGCCGATTCTGAAAAACCAACTGCGGCCACGGTATGACCATTGGGCGCCAACGCCATATCATGAGCGGTAAACGGGAGGACGGCCAGGAAATAGCTTTGCTGGCGGATGCTGCCATGGCTGCGCCAGGCCAGGACGCCGGCAAGCAGTGCCGCACCCAGCAACACCCCGCATAGCATCCATAAGAGCCACACACTTTTACGGTTCGCCGACGGCTGCGCCATCGAAGGAGAGCGGTCCCCTCTCTCGCCGAGCCATTTGAGTTCATTGGCTACGTCTTTTGCTGTCTGCCATCGATCATCCGGATCCTTGGCCAAACAACGACCGATCACATGGTCTGCGGCGGCAGGCGTAAGAGGCGCGATCACACTGATTGGCTCAGGCTGCTTCTCAAGGATATCGGAGACTATGCTGAGCTGGCTCTTTCCGCTGAATGCTCGTTGCCCGGTAGCCATCTCGTAGAGGACGGCGCCTAGCGAAAAGATATCGCTGCGCGAATCCAGGTCCATTCCCCTTACTTGTTCGGGCGACATATAGGGAAATGTGCCAGCGACGGTTTTTTGTTCCGCCTCTGACAATGGCAGTGCGGCCGCGGTCACAGTTGTCTCCGCAGCCATGGGCAGACTACTTTGGGCCAGGCCAAAATCCAGCAGCTTTGCGCCGGACCTGGTGAGCATGATGTTTGCAGGTTTCAGATCGCGGTGAAGAATAGCTTTTCGGTGCGCCTTGTCGAGTCCGGATGCGATTTGGGCGCCATACTTGAAGACTTGATCCATCGGCAACGGGCCCTTGCGCAGCCGATCCTGAAGCGTCTCGCCCTCCAGGTATTCCATGACAATGAAATCGACACCGTCCTGGTGTCCAACATCGTAGAGAGTGCAGATGTTGGAGTCGTTCAGGGCAGAGATGGCCTTGGCTTCCAGTTCAAATCGCTGGATGGCATCCGCGTTTGAGGAGAGGCGGTCGGGCAGAATCTTGATGGCGACATCTCTTCCCAATCGCAGATCCCGGGCGAGATACACTTCGCCCATTCCACCGGCGCCCAGGGGCGACTGGATCTCGTAACGACCGAGTTTTGTGCCGACGGGAAGAGCCATTCTTGCCTACTCAGACTTGAGGATCGTTTGCGACTCAATTTTCGCGGGATCGAGTTCAATGTTGAAACCGGGGCCAACCGGTAAGGCGATGTGCGCTTTTTCAGGAACGAGGGGATTGCTCTCGAAGTGGTAGTAGTGTCTCATCTTGTTGACTAAGTATTCTCCTAGCGGAAAAGTCATTGGTGACTGGCTGGAGATAACGTGGATGGCGGCACGCAGGCTGTGGCCATGTGGGATGACTGGTACGTCATGCAGTGAGGCAACGGTGCCTATTCTGACCAGCTCGGAGGTACCGCCGCACCACTCGGGATCGGCCTGGACTACGGAAAGGGCGCCGGCCTGCAGGTAGCGCTCTACTTCCCACCTGCCGTAGAAGTGCTCGCCAGAGGCGATGGGGATGGTGGTGCTGCGCCGGATGGCTGCGAAACTCTCAATCTTTTCCGGATGCGTGACCTCTTCCATCCAGTGGGGGCGGTATTGTTCCACCCGGTGGGCCCACTCCAGGGCGTAATCCTGATCCCATCCGCTGTATGCGTCAAACATGATCTCGGTATCGTCACCGAGGGTTTCGCGGAGAATGCGGACCAGGTCGACATTCTTTTGCATACCTTCAGGCCCGGAGCCGGGGCCGTAACCCATGAACCACTTCTGATAGCGGAAACCTTCGCGCTTGAGCGCGAGCGCGCGGGTCCGCACCGCTTCCGGCTCGAGTGAAAAACCGAGGCAACTGGCGTACATCTCCACGGATGAGCGGGTCGGACCGCCAAGCAACCGGTATACCGGCACACCGTAGTATCGGCCGCGCACGTCCCACAAGGTGTTGTCGACGGCACTGATGCCCATCATGAAAAATCCATCGCGCGAGTGACGGTTGGAGCGATACATTTCGTCCCACAGGGCCTCCCCCGCAAGCGCGTCCTTTCCAAGGAGAAACGGGCGCAGCTCCTGCTGCACGACTATCGCCGCGCTCTTTTCAACAGGACCGTAGAGACCTTCGATCCCGCCGGCGACTTTGATACGCACATAGACCGCGCTGGCATGGACCTCCTTCGATCCGGTTGGCTTGTCCGCATAGGGCGCGGGGCGAAGATCGTCGTAAACGTCCAGGGGGTTCACCTGGGGCTGCGCGTTGATGCCGCCCTCATCGGTGTACTTGCCATGCAACTCAAGCAGCTCTACGGCTTCGATTTTCAGCGGACCCACCGCATGGTCGGCGGGAGGTGCGGCAAACGCATTGTTGCTGGTCGCCGCCAAGGCTGTCGCGGCCGCGCTGAGCAGAAAGTGGCGGCGTCTCATGGTTTCCCCTCCCGATTGCTTCTGGTGGAGTTTACAACTTATACACTCTAACCGAGACTTATGATTGCCACGCTTGAGACCAGCCGGCTCTTGCTCGCACCGCTAGAGCTGGCAGATGCAGAGCAAACACAACGGCTTTTTCCGCAATGGGAGGTGGTCAAATTCATGACCACCCAGATTCCCTGGCCGTACCCGGCGGATGGGGCGGTTACGTATTATCGCGATGTCGCGCTGCCTGCGATAGAGCGAGGAGCGGCGTGGCACTGGACATTACGGCTGCGATCGTCGCCGGAAGACCACGTGGGAGTAATCGGGCTGGTTGCCAAGGATGGATATGCGGCTCGCGGATTCTGGCTGGGGCCGCCCTGGCAGGGGCAGGGGCTGATGACGGAGGCGGTAGTGGCGGTGAATGATTACTGCTTTGATGTTCTCGGCTTTGATGCTTTGCAGGCTCCCAAGGCGGTTGGGAACCTTTCGTCGAGGCGAATATCGGAGAAGACCGGCATGCGCGTCGTTGCCAGGGAGGAGCGCGACTACGTTTCCGGCAGATTTGCGAGCGAGATATGGGAGATTACGGCAGACGAATGGCGAGCAAAAAGGCAAAGCATACGGAATATACTGGGTTGCAAGGAGCAGTCGTGAAACGGCATGGCACAAGATTGACGAAGGGTTCCGCTTGGGCGTTGTGTTTTTGCGCCTCTATGATGTCGACGACGCTCTTTGCGCAACAGCCTTCAGCAGCGCAGCAGACACAGGCGCATCCAGCGCATCCTGAACTTCCCGAGGGACCGGGAAAAGATACCCTGATTCGGGTTTGCAGCACGTGCCATTCGCCAGATAACGTGATCGCCAATGGCCAGGATCGGGCGGGTTGGGAAAATACCATCACCAAGATGGCGGGATTTGGGGCGGTCGGTACCGACGATGAATTCACGGAGATTCTGGATTACCTGGTCAAGAATTTTCCGGCGAGTACCGGGCCGATCAACGTGAACAAGGCTTCGGCTACGCTGCTTGAAAGCGGTTTGGGATTGAGTACTGCGGAAGCAGCGGCGGTGGTTGATTATCGGAAAAAGAATGGGGATTTCAAGTCCATCGATGATTTGAAAAAGATTCCCGATGTGGATGGAAAGAAGTTGGACGCTAAGAAGGAGCGGCTTGCTTTTTAGAAATCGGGACATTGGTTGCCGGTTTGAAAGTTACCGTTTAGGGCAGTGGTATCCCACATCTCGCGAAAAACGAGCGAGATGGGGGGCACCCGTCGTTCGCTGCCAGGACGAATGCCCTGCCCGGCAAGCCCCTTCACATGCTTGAGCATTGGTTTGGAATCGAGTGAAACTGCAGATCCCTCGGCTTCCCCGAATTTCCTATCGAGAATCGCGGCTTCGGTCAACTGCATGTGGTTCTCTTTAAGGAGAACCACATAAGTGGCGGGTGCGAGAGCTGTAAGTAGGAAATTCGGCTACGCTCGGAGCTTGTGACTTTTTTGATTTGGCTGTAGTTTGTGGCTGGAAAGCTCGGAAGAGCATCTGCCAACAAGCATCGCCGGGGTCCTTCGACTGCGCGCCATAAGCCGTCCGCTATGCGATAGATCCACGCGGCGCTTCGCTCAGAGCTTGTGACTTTTTTGATTTGGCCTGTAGTTTGTGGCTGGAAAGCTCAGAAGAGCATCTGCCAACAAGCATCGCCGGGGTCCTTCGACTGCGCGCCATAAGCCGTCCGTTATGCGATAGATCCGCGCGGCGCTTCGCTCAGAGGCTGTGACTTTTTTGATTTTTCGCGCCCTTGGAAGCACCTAACCTTTTTGTTTTCAGCGTCGATTTTTTCGCAAAACCAATAAAGTCACAGACTCTCAGGATGACGGTTTTTTGGGGGATGAAAAGCATTCGGTTAGCTACGCAGAAAACACGAAAAGATCGAAAAAGTCACAGGCTCTCAGGATGACGGCTTTGTGGGGGGTGAAAAGCATCCGGTTAAGGTAAATTCTTTAGCCAGATGTTTCGGTGGGAGATCTTTACTATGCCTCCGCCTTCTATCTCGAAGGCGATCAGTCCCTTGGATTGACTGAAGGTTCGATCGGTGTCGACGAGAACGGCCATCACGTGCCCGTTGATGATATGTATCAGCGTGTTGCCATCGGCGATGACTTCGTACTGATTCCAATCACCGATTTTGATGTAGGACTTGAGTTCGTCGGAGCTTCCCAGCGTGGCTAGCAGGCGCGGTTTTTTGCCCTGGTCAGTCTGGACCATCTGGCCGCGCCAGGCGACGATGCCGCGGCTGGTGCCTTGTTCGTAAAGCTGGCCGGTGTATTTATTGCCGTAGTCGAAATCGGCTTGATAACCCCTCACGTTGAACTTGGGATATTTCACCATCTGCCCTGGGGGCGGCGGAGCGCTGATACTGCGATACTGGATGCCTCCATTGGCGCCCGCCCCTTCCAGCTTCATTTCCACCTTAAGCTCGAAGTTGGATGGCTCGCCTCCGCGCCACAGGATGTTGGTGGTGCCGGAAGGATGCTCGGGACTGGATTCGGCCACCAGGCTGCCGTCTTCGACGTGCCATACTTCCGGGGATCCGTCCCAACCATGCATGGTCTTGCCATCGAAGATTTGCGTCCAGCCTTCGTGATCGTTGAAATCGATCGGTTCCGGCTGCGTGAAGCCTCCGCCGGTATGACGGGCGGGGGCCTGGTAGCCGTGGGATGGATAAATCAGGAGAAGACAGATCGCGGCGATGAGGGGCGGCCTTACGTAGTTGGGTGACATTTTTCTTTCCTCTGGCGTTGCTATGCGGTCTAGTCCCAGCCGTGGGCGTTGCGCACCGCGATCAACGTCCCCAGTATGTCGTTCCAGGTCTTGGGTGCGAGCATGGTGGAGTTGGGGAACATGCAACCATCCCAACAGATGTGCTCGTACGCCTTTGTCGGCGCCCCGCTGTCATCGCGCATCCAGAGACCAGCGACGGCTACGATATCTATCTTGCCGTTGGGATCGCCGACGACGCAGTGGCGTCCGGTCTTGTCGTGCGACCCTGAACCGCTCACGGATCCATCGTTTTGGGCGACGTGAAAATCGATGGTCCATGGCCGTAGAGCATGGGTTACTTTGCGCAGGGCGTCCATCAAAACACCCTGCTGCGACCAATCAAAGTTTTCCGGCAGCAGGCGGTCTTCGGCGGCGTTATAGCCGAGTGTGTACAGAAGAGAATGCGCCATATCCGCCTGGAAGCCAAGGGTCTTCGGCCGGTTGACCATCTCCAGCAGCTCGACCATTCGCTTCCAGCTATGCATTCCACCCCAGCAGATCTCTCCCTCGGCGGCTAGGCGCTCGCCATAGTCTTCGGCGATGGCGCAGGCCTCGGAAAATGTATTCGCGATCCGCCTGGTATTGCCGGTTGGATCTTTGGCCCACTCCGCCGGAGACGCCGCGGAGTCGATGCGTATTACGCCATAGCGGCGAATGCCGAGCTGGCGCAACTTTTTGCCTATCTCACAGGCCTTCTTTACCTGGTTAAGAAAACTGGCTCGCTCCTGCTCGGAACCCATGGCGGAGCCACCGCCGGTGGGCGGCCAGACCGGGGCAACCAGCGAGCCCACTACCAGGTTGCGCCTGGCAACGCTGTCTGCAAGGCGTTTAAGCTCATCTCCGGTCGAATCGATGCTGGTGTGCGGCAACGACAGGAACAAATCGACGCCATCGAAGCGGACGCCTTCCACCTCGGCCTGCGCCGTCAGGTCGAGCATGGTTTCGAGCTCGATAAACGGTTCCGATCCCTCGCCCTTACCGACAAGGCCGGGCCACATTGCGTTGTGAATTGCCGGGTGCTGGTGCTGCTTGGCTTGGCTCACTGGTTTATTTCCGTAACAGTGGTTGCGCATCCGGATTACCAGGTCCGAAATGCTTGAGCATGACGAGCGGATCGGATGCGCTCGGATTTTCGACGCGCACCCCTTCTTTAGCAATCGACGCAGTGACGAAAACCTCGTCCTCCGTCATCTCTCCAAAGCGAATCATGGAGGGAGTCGAGACTGCCTGCTTGCCCAGGGTCCCATAGCCCTGGGTTACGATCACGCCGTAAGCCGCGCTGTCTTTGATAGTGACGGCACGCTTCGGCAGCACCGTCAGTTCCTTGGCGGAGTAGTAAGGCGTGCCGTAAGTGATCCATTTCTCGACGTAACCATCCGCCGCCGATTGCTCGACTGGGTTCACCGGCTTGGGGAAGGTTTTGTTGCTCTCTGCGAAGCGCGGATTCACGTTGGCATCCCAATCCAGCATGCTGATCAGGAAATCGAGGTCCTTCGCGTGTGCAGCGGGGACGTCTTTGGTCAGCAGTTCCCAACCGACGATGCGTCCTTCCACTTCGGACTGGAACATGGCAAAGACATCGCTGTTGACTTGCGGCTCGTAGGTCACGAGCGAGCCGGGAGCATGCAGGATTCCGGGGTTGACCTGCCAGCCCGCACCCGGTTCCAGACGATAGGCACGCGCATGAAAGAGAATTCCGTTGTCGCCCTGGTTCCATTTTTCCAGGCAGCGGCGGATATCTTCTTTGGTTGTGCCGGGCTCGAGGCCCATGTAGGTGTGGGGAAAATTGTTCTGTATCTGATTGTATTGGGGAGGAAAGTAATAGGCTTCCGGCTTTCCCTTTTGACCCACCAGCTTGGCGAAAGCATCGCTCTGATGCATGTGATGGGGAATGGGACCCATGTTGTCAAAAAACTTGCAGAGCAGATTCCATCCGCCTTCGCGCTCCATCACGTCGGCACCAAGTAACAGGTCGCCGGCAGTCTCCACCGCTTCTTTCAGCAGGAACTTGTCCCCGCTAACGGGCCGAACATAACTGAGACCTTCATCGGGCAGAGTGTTGGGTCCGTTCGAAGCTTTGGTGGTTGAAGAAAACCAGCGTTCATTGATGCCGCCGCGATGGCCGCCGAAGGCGTAGAGGTCGTCGGGGTGCAGTTTCAGCCTGCGTCCGGGAATCATGAACGATCGCGGAACCCAACAGGGTTCCAGTCTCAGGATGCCGTTACCTGCTTCAATTACTTCCTTAACCTGGGATCTGCTGCGCATTATTACTTGTGCCCTTCCTGGATTGCGACGACATTAGTGCTCCATTGGGATACCAAAGGAGTAGAGGGTGTTGTCGTGGGTGGTAAAGAATACATGACCGTCGCCGATAGACATGCCGGCCAGATGACTGGAGGACTGGATCGCGTCTCCGCTTTCATACAATTGTTTGCCGGTTTCCGCATCGAGAGCGTACAGGGTAGCGTGACCGGACGCGCTTCCTCCCTCGAGAGCAAATACCACCCCGTTGGCAACGGCCGGAGGTGCGGGATTGACGAGATCGCGCGATATCCAGGCCGGGGTCAATACCGTGTGCCCATCTTGTTCTTCCACTTTGAAGGCGACGATGCTGCCGTGGGGCGCGGGTCCATTGGTGGCGGCGAATTTCACATCCTGCTCCACCGGCCCGGTAACAGTAGCCAACACCCAGGCAGCGCCAGATTTATCCTGCCACGTGGCGAGGCCTTCCCACGCGCCACGCTTCGCACCCTTCGAGAGCTTGCCGGTTTCCGCCAGTGGAGTATGGTGGTCGGCTCCTCCTAACGAGGCGGTGTCCAACAAGACAAGTTTGCCCTCTCCGCCGGGAGCTGCCAGCAGCTGCTTTTCCTTATAGGTGAAAGCCACCGGGCCGGCGTTTAAAGCCTTTCCCGCAGAGGATGGCGTATACCAGTCCTTCACCTTCAGTTCTTTTGGGGCAAGCGCCACCACGCTATTTGCGTATACGGGGGCCACCGCCTGCCCGCTGCCGGTGACTACATACGCGGTGCCGTCGGGTCCGATTGCGGGCCCGGACAAACCGGCCAGGCTTAGTTTCTCAACCTTGTAGCTATTAACGGTGTAGTCCGGAGTATTGAGGTCGACGGACCAGATCGCGTTGGGAACATTGCGGCAACCGGAACCCGTTGCCGTGTACACCACCTTGTCGTTCATATTGAGCCCGAAAGAACTACCGCCCGGCGTGGGAAGAAATTTTACCGGCGGGGCGTAATCGAGGCCGGTGGCCATGATTTGCTCATGAATGTAACCATCACCGGTCACAACATACACTCCCCGCAGACCGAAATATCCGCCCCCGGCAGCAGCACCCACGCGACGTTCGGCACGAGGAAGCGGTTCTTCGCGGGGAGGTGGGGGAGGTGGAGTTACACCCGGTTTCGCAGCGGCCGGCCGGCGCGCGCCAAAATGAATGACTGGGGGCGCCTCGGTAACGACCTGAATGTTGCCGCATTCCCGGTGCGCGGAGGGGGACACGAACGCCTTTTGCCAAACCAGCTCTCCCAGCTCAGAGTCCACGGCGTATAAGGTGTTTGCGTCGGCCAAGAGGGCTAAATCCTTAAATCCGCGGCCGGTAATCAACCCGGGAAAGAGAAGGGGCTCGCTAAATGACGATGTTTTCCCGGGTCCTTTGCCGAGCTTGAGCTTCCAGAGAAACTTGAAATCTTTGGCCACCGTAGCCGTGGTGATATCCGTTTCGGCCTTCTGCCAATTGTTGTGTGCCGGGTCCTGACCGGATTCAGGCCAGAAGCCGCGAGGAGGGCCCTGGGCGCGCGCTGCTGCCGAAATTAAAAATGCGCCCGCAAGACAAAGGGCCACCGGCTGTCGGAGAAGTCTCATGGCGTCTTTCACTCCAGACCAAAGCAGTAAATTGTGCCATCGAAGGTGCCAAATATCACGCGGCCCCCGGCGACGGCGATGCCGGCCTGGTGCAGGAATGAAGCGATCTGGTCTCCACTGGAATAGAGCTCCTTGCCGGTGACTGCATCGAGCGCATACAGCTTGGCCGGGATCGAATGCTTGATTCGATCTTCGAAGCTATACAGTCCGCCATCCTCGTCATTCGCCTGGGCGGTAAATTCGCCTGCCGCGAGCACAAAGACGACACCGTTGGCAACCACCGGAGGTTCGGCGGTCATCATGTCACGCGAGACCCAGGCGGGAGTGAGCTGCGTTTTTCCACCTGTGTCCGTCACTTTGAAGGCGATCACGCCTCCATTGGGAGTTGGACCGTAGCTGAGGGGAAAGTCCACGGCGACCGGGCCGCCTATCGGGGCCAGCACCCAGCGGGTGCCATCCTTATCTTCCCAGCTGGCGAAACTACCCCAGGTGCCTTCGGTCTGGAAATTGACATTCTTATTGGAAACCAGTGGGCTACGGTACAGGGGAGTCTCGTGATCTGGTCCGCCAAGCGACTTGCTATCCATCAGGAAATAGCGGCCTTCTTTCCCCGAGCCGACGAGAAGATCACGCCCTTTGTAGGGGAACACGACTGGGGTGGTGTTCATATCCAGGTCGCGCTTGGTGAGCCAGGCGTGATTGCTCGGCGTGTAGTAGTCCTTGAGGGTCAGATGATCGTCGGCGGAAGTGTAAGCCTGCACGGTGGTCGATAGCTCTCCCGCTGCGACGTCGTACACCCCGTCTCCGGTTTCGAAATAAATGGTGCCATCGCTGCCGATCGCGGGGCCGGCGGTGCCGAAGATTCCTCCCTGACCGGGGTGGAAGAGAAGGCCTTTTTCGTGGTCAGATCTACGGCGTACAACTCATTCAGAACCCCGTGACAGCGTTGCCCGGTCACGGTGTAGACCACATTGTTCACCAGGTTCAGGCCGTAAGCCTTGCCATAGATTGCCGGTATCATTTGGATGGCCAGTTCTTTTTCTTCGCCCGAGGCCGGGTCCATGGTGTGCAGGTAGCCGTCGCTGGTAAGGACATAGAGAAACCGCTGCGCTGCTCCTGCCGGCGTGACCACTGGGGTTGCGGTCAAGGCATTGTTGCAAATGAAGCCGGCGCCCTGCCCCGGCTCGAGCGGCTTGTCGGACGACCATTTCAAGTCCTTTTGCCATACCAGGGAGCCGCTATCAACGTCTATGGCGAAGACAGCGTTAGAGCTGCCGCCAAAGATTGCCAGGGTTTTGACGCCGCCCGCGGTGTGCACGCCGGCAACAATCACCGGCTCGCGAAAGGATTGCATGCCCATCGGCTGGTTATTGGTCTTGAGCTTCCATAACAGCCGGATGTTCTTCGCGGTGTCGACAGTTAATTTGGTTTCATTTCTTTGCCATCCGTCGCGTTGCTGATCGAAGCTGCCGGTTGGCCACTCCGCAGCCTCTGTCGACTGGCCCAGGGCGGCATTTAGCGCGGAAGCGCTAACGCCAACGAACAGCACAAAAGAAAGCAGCTTCACGCTGGAAACACTACCAATAAGGAAACGCGGTGTCAAAACACCGTGCTCTTACGTTCATTTATCATGACCTTGTGCACTTCCATTGGAGGAAGCATGTCCACAGCCGCGAATCGGCCGGCAGCCTTCGTCTCCCCCGCTGCGGGCGCCGAGGTTCAGGCTCGCGCCGCCTCGATTCCCTGGTACATCTGGGCCGGCGTTTTGGCGGTCACATCGTCTTCGATCGGGGGCGCCTGGGATGTCTCCTGGCATCGGTCCATTGGACGGGATACGTTCTGGACGCCCGCGCACATGGCGATCTACGCCTGCGGCGTACTGGCGGGCATCATCTGCGCGTGGCTGATCGGAAAATGTACATTCGGCCACGACCCCGAGCTCTCTGCTGCGTCGGTGAGTGTTTTTGGGCTCCGCGCTCCGCTGGGTATCTTTCTCGCCGGCTGGGGATGCGTTGCCGTGCTCACCTCGGCTCCCTTCGACAACTGGTGGCATAACGCCTACGGCCTCGACGTCAAGATCGTCAGCCCGCCCCATGCCTTGCTGATTCTCGGTTTGCGCGGTGTGTCGGTCGGGGTCATGTTCCTCATCCTCGCCGCCATGAACCGCGCTGCCGAAAGCGACCAGGCCACGTTCAAGCACCTGCAGCTACTGTTTCTTTACGTTGGGGGCCTGGCGATCGTCGGTCAGATGTTCTTTGTGCAGGAATACACCTGGGACGTAAAGCTGCACCAGGCGGCGGCATACATTGCATTGGGAATCGGACTGCCGGTGGTTTTCGCCACCATTTCGCAGGCGTCACGCTCGCGCTGGGCGGCTACTTCCATGGCTGCCGTTTACACGGTGTTCATCATTGCCGAAATACTGATCCTGCCGCTTTTCCCGGCCCAACCGAAGCTCGGCCCGGTCTTCAATCCCGTCACGCACATGATTCCGGCGAAGTTTCCGATTCTTATCCTGGTGCCGGCTCTGGCTCTTGATCTGCTTTGGCATCGGTTGAAGAATTGGAAACCGTGGCAGATTGCCCTGGTCTCGGGTATCGTTTTTGTCGCCGTGCTTACAGCAGTCGAATGGAATTTTGCCAACTTCCTGCTCTCTGACGCGAGCAAGAACCGTTTCTTCGGCACCATCTATTTCGATTACAATTCGCGCCCAACCGGCCCCGACCGCCTGCGGCAGTGGCTCTCGCCCGACCAAGGGGTTGTTCTCTACAGCGGGCTTTTGCGCGCTACCGTTTACGCCTCGATCTCGACCTGGATCGGCCTCCGATTCGGCCGCTGGATGCGCGGTGTGCAGAGATGAAGGGGTTTCGATGGCAAACGCTGTTCGCGTTTCTTATCTCCCTGACACTCAGCTCATCCTGCTTACGCCCACATCGGCAGCAAGGATGTTTATGAGGAGGTGAACGTTGGACAGTACAAGCTCTTTGTCACCATCCGCACGCCCAATGTAATTCCGGGCGTAGCTACGATTGAGGTCAAGAGTTCGGGCGCGACGGTTAACTCCATACGCATCACGCCGACCCCGCTGACCGGCGAAGCATCCAAACACCCACCCAGCTCTGACGCGATGCAACCTTCGGCAGCCGACCCCGGCTTCTTTACCGGGTCACTCTGGCTGATGGCTTCTGGTTCGTGGCAGGTCCACTTTAATATTGACGGCGCCGCGGGCAAGGCAAGCACGAGTGTGCCGGTCTCCGCTATGCCTCTTTCTATCCTGCCCATGCAGCGCTCCATGGGCATCATGCTCACGGTGCTGGGCATACTGCTCATTATTGGAATCGCGGGCATCGCTGCTGCTGCAGTGGGCCAGTCGCGCCTCGATCCGGGTTTGGCTGCCGGCCCAACCGCACACCGCCGAGCACTGATTGCCGGGAGCGTCACGCTCGCCATCACTCTGCTGCTGGTGTACGGCGGCTACAAATGGTGGGATCTCGAAGCCACCTCCTACGCCGCGGACATCTACCATCCGCTTACCCTTAGCCCAACCCTCTCCGGCAACGTTCTTGATCTCAAGATCGGCCGGCACGATACGGACGCAATGCACACGTCCAGGGCGCGTTCCAATGACGACTTGCTGCCCGACCACGGCCACGTGATGCACCTTTACGCGATTCGAGAGCCGGGCATGGACGCCGCCTACCACTTGCATCCTGCGCCGGCCGGCGTCGGGCATTTGCGGATGACTCTGCCCACCATGCCTGCGGGGACCTATCGGCTCTACGGGGACATTGTCCACGCCAACGGTTTCCCTGAAACCCTTACCGCGGACCTGGTTGTTCCTGCGAACCTGCCTCCCGCTCCGCTCGCATCCGAAGACGCCTCGGCCGCACCGCCGCCGTTGTCTCAGCCTGAGCTTGGGACTGCCTACAAGCTTCCAGATGGCTACACGATGGCCTGGGACCGGCCCCAGGATCTGAGTGCCAATACTGCTTATGCGTTTCGATTCCGCCTGATCGATGCCGCAGGCCAGCCTGCGCTCGATGTGCGTCCCTACCTGGGAATGGCTGGACATGCCGCTTTCGTGAAAACCGACGGGACGGTCTTTGCCCACACCCACCCTGAAGGTTCTGCGGCGATGCAAGCCATGATGCTCGCCAATGGCAGTTCGGGAGAGATGGCAGAGACAGGCTCGATGGCCGGCATGGATATGACAGGATCAACGGAAAATATCCCACCCACGGTTGAGTTCCCCTATGGGTTTCCTTCGGCTGGACGTTATCGCATTTTCATCCAGATGAAGCATGGGAACACCGTCGAGACGGGTGTCTTCGATGCTGATGTTCACTGAGTTGGAAGTGAAGTCTGCGTGAGAACCTAGAAAGGAGCCCAGAGTGTGGTGGAAGCCCTCTGCTTCAGCAGAGGGGAGCAACGCTTCAGCGTTGCGGAAAAGAGTTGGACTTTGATGATGCGCTTTAGCGCTGGCCTCGAAAATCCAGGGCTAAAGCCCGTCCTTTCGGAAGGAATCGCTTTTCCGCTGGACTGAAGTCCAGCTCCCCCTGCTGAAGCAGGGGGCTCCCACCAGATTCGGGTCGGATGATATCGGCGGCTCATTTTCTGCTTCTCCCGAGCCTCGCGGAGTGGAGTCTACCGCTTTCTTCCCGGTTCTCACGCATATTCTGTAGACCCTGAGGCCTGTACTAGCGTTTCATGGCGATCTCTGCACCATAGAGCGCCAGCAGGGGATGGTGAATGACGGCGCGAAATTCGTAGGTTCCTTTGGTGGAGAGGCCGTCGATGTGGGCGGTGAAAGGGCCGGGCTTAGAGACGGTTTGTAGCGGCGTCGCCGTCCAGGCCGCGGAACGCGAGTTGACGTCTTCACCGAGAATTGGACGGTATTCAAAGCCGACCTGAAGCGTTGCGCTGTCACCCATATCAAGCACCTCGCCCTGCAGCGTTTCCTGGCGCCCGGCTGGTTCGGCTACCGACCCGGTGGTTTGCACGTGTGGCGGAGTGAACGCCGGCTCGGCGTTGGTAATCTTCAGTACAGCCGGATTTGGCCAGTGGAAATTGTCCTGCAGGCGCTGGGTTTGCATGACGCGAACATGGAGGCCATCCTTTTCCTGGTGCCAGGTGGATTTGGGCGTGATTTCAGGGTGGTACTCGACCACCTGGTCGTTCTGGCCGAGCACGCTCACTTCCGTCTTGCTGGTTGCGCGGACTGAATGAAGGGTGAATTCCTTCCAGGTTGCGCGCGGCCAGGGTGTGTCCGATTCGACGATCGCGTAGAGGGCATGGCCGTCTTTCTTTTTGGTAAACCAGATGTCGCCCTCATTGGTGATGACCCACGGTCTCACGGCATAGATTGCGTCAGAATTTACGAACATCCAAAGGGCGATTTCACGCAGGCGCTCTTCTTCTTCAATCGGCAGCTCACCATTCGGCTTAGGCCCCACATTGAGCAGGAAGTTACCGCCCTTGGCGCGGGTCTGGATGAGCAGGCGAATCAGCTCGCCTCCTGATTTGTAGTGTTCATTCTGCGGCTGGTATTGCCACGCTGTTCCCATGGTCATGCAGGTTTCCCAGGCTCCGGGCAGCGGCATTCCGGGAACCGTGAGCTCGGGTGTCTTGATGGCTCCCCTGGTGACGATAATGTCAGGGTCCAATTTCCACGCGAGATCGCGCAGGCCGACGGCTTCCCCGTCGAGAAAAAGCGCATCGACTTTGCCGTAGTGAGTCAGCAACTCGCGGATCTGGGTCTGGTCATATTCCATCAGGCCGGGATTGTTGCGTGGCTGGACGCCGGGAACCGAGCGCTCGATGGTCTTGCCGTTCTGGTGCAGCCACCAGAAATCGTCGGGGGAATAATAAACACCGGCCGCGATGCCCTGGGAACGGAAGGCGTCGAAGACTTCTTTCGTGATGTCGCGATGAAAGGGCGTATTCATGATGCCGAAGGGCGTCGTGGTGGTGTCGAACATGGCAAAGCCGGAATGATGCTTGGTGGTGAACATGACGTAACGGATGCCGGCCAGATGGGCCAATCGAGCCCAATCCAATGGACGAAACTCGTGCGGGTCAAAGGTTTTGGGCAGCTCTGAGAAGAAGCGGTCAGTGTATTCCGGAGATGCACCGACCAGCGAATGGCTGATGACCACGCCAAGCTGACTGTCCACGCTCCAATGGATGAAGAGGCCAAAACCCTGATCGCGGAACCACTCCAGCCTCTCCGGTTTATTCAGCGAGCCCAATTCCGGATCGTCCTCGGCCGCGGAGCATATCGAAGTGAACAAAAGGCCAGCCAGGAAGAAGGCCAGCAGAGGCATGATACGGAAAAGTAATCGCATTCTGGACATGGGAAGCCGATCCATTCCAACCTAAGATTGAAGACCGTCGTGTGAGGCAAAACACCACCATATATGAAACTACTCTCTGTCTTGAAGATGATCGGATCCTCTGCTTGGGTTGACATTCTACCCAGATGAGCAAATACTTGGGTCGAATGGCTACCCAAGAGAATAACGACGACCGTATTGCCTTGTTGCAAGGCACGCTGGACATGCTGATCCTGAAGACGCTGGTGCTGGGACCGTGCCACGGTCAGGGAGTGGCGCGATTGATTCAACGTCAGTCGGAAGAGGTATTTCTGGTCGACCACGGCTCGCTCTACGTGGCTTTGCAGAGACTGGAAGACAAAAAATGGATTCGCGCGAAGTGGGGATTGAGCGAGAACAACCGCAAAGCGCGGTTTTATTCGCTGACACCGAAGGGCCGCGAGCACCTGGTGGAGAAGACAGGTGAGTGGCGGCGGGTGGCGCGGGCGATGAGCTTGATTCTGGATTCCGGCGGCGAGCTGCAGAACGAGGAGGTTTAGGTATGTTCAGGCGCAAGCGTAGTGCGGAGGATTTTGCAGAGGAAATCAAAACGCATCTTGAGCTGGAAGCCGACGAACTGCGGAGCGAAGGGGTGGCTGAAGAGGAGGCACGGCGGAGAGCCAGAAGCGAGTTCGGCAGCGTTCCCGCGGCGCAGGAGCGGTTCTACCTGAAAGACCGGTGGGCGAGTCTGGACACATTGTTGCGCGATGTACGATTCGGATTGCGGTCGCTGCGTCAGAGTCCTGGGTTTGCAGCGACGGCGACCCTGACGCTTGCCCTGGGGATTGGTGCGAACACGGCAGTCTTCAGCGTAATGAACGCGGTATTGTTACGGTCACTGCCGGTGAGCGATCCGGATCGCCTGGTGTACCTGAGGACTTCCAACCCGCCTCATGGAACCGGCACCATTAATTCCAACGAGACGTTTTCCTACGCGGTTTACGATGCGCTGCGGCAGCAAAACCAGGGTCTCTCGCCGGTGATCGCTTACGTGCCACTATCGAACAGCAAGGTCGCAGTCCGCTACGGAGCAGAGCCGGAAGAGGCAGAAGGCGACATGGTTAGCGGCACTTTCTTCTCCGGCCTGGAGGTGAAGCTGCTGCGCGGCCGTGGCTTCAGCGAACAGGACGAGACGAACCATGCCGCCATAGCGGTCATCAGCTACAACTACTGGACGCGGCGGTTTGGGCGCGACCCGGACGTGATGGGAAAAGTGTTGTATGTCGACGGTGTGGCGATCACGATCATGGGCGTGGCCGCGGAAGGGTTTGAAGGTGTCGAGGGAGGCAGGTCCACCGATTTCTGGATTCCGTTGCAGAGCCGCCCGGAACTGAATGCCTGGGGCAATCCTCTGGAGGATGGGAAGAACTACATTCAAAACCAGACATGGTGGTGCCTGCGGCTCATTGGACGTCTCGCTCCCGGCACAACCAGAGCGCAGGCGCTGGCGCAGTTGCAGCCCATTTATCAGCGAGCGGCATATGTGGGGCTGGGTACGCCGACGGCGGGAGAGAAACCGCCGATTCTGAGCCTGGCCGATGCCAAGAATCTTCCCGGATATAACCAGCAGTACGGCAATCCGCTACGCATTTTAATGGCGATGGTAGGACTGGTGCTGTTGATAGCGCTGACCAATGTGGTGATGCTGCTGATGGCGCGAAACGCGGCGCGGCAGCGGGAGTTTTCAGTGCGGCAGGCGCTGGGTGCAGGGCGGGGCGAGTTGCTGCGGCAGTTGCTGGCGGAGAGTTTGATCCTGGTGACGGCAGGGGGCGCCCTGGCTTGGTGCTTTGCAGAGATGGCAACCCGGCTGTTGGGAAGATGGGCGCAGATCGAGTCCAGCCTGGCACCGGACAGGACGGTGCTGCTTTTCACGCTGGGCGTGCTGGTGATGGCCGCGGTGCTGTTTGGACTGGCCCCCTTGCGCGTGGCGCTTGCCGGCGGCGCCGAGCTGGCGCTGAAGACCTCCGCGGCCACATCGAATACCGATGCGGGCAAATCGCGTGCGGGCAGGATCATCGTAGCTCTCCAGATGGCGATGTGTGTGGTGCTGCTGGTGGGTGGAGGATTGCTGATTCGCACTCTGCGCAATTTGGAAAACACCCCCCTGGGGATGCAAATCGACGGCCTCGTAGTCTTCGGGGTGAAACCGAACATCCAGTCGATTCCCGAGGGAGTTGCGTTCTATGTGAACCTGATGAACAGGCTGCGCGCCCTGCCTGGGGTGGAGTCAGTAACCGTCATGGAAGAACGCCTTGGCTCGTGGTCTTCCGACAACAGCGACATGATGGTAGACGGGAAGTTGCCGGATGTGGCGAACGGATCGTCGAGAACGGTGCGCAGTAACGTGGCCGGGCCGGACTTCTTTCGGACGCTCGGCGTACCGGTACTAGCGGGCCGCGACTTTGCCGATTCTGATACGGCGACCTCGCCCCACGTCGGCATCATCAACCAGCAATTTGCGCAACGCTTCTTCCCCAACCAGAACCCACTGGGGCGCAGCATTGGCACCGAAGATGGGCGCTACCAGATGACGGTCATCGGCGTTGTGAAGGATCACAAATATCGCAGCATCGATGAAGAGCCCATCCCGATGGCTTGGTACATGTACGCGCAAATTCCGATGACCGGAGCCATGCACGTGGAAATGCGGGTTCGCGGTGAGCCGCTCGCGATTCTGCCCTCGGCGCGCAAGGCATTGCAGCAGATAAATCCGAATCTACCCCTGATACGCCCGACGACCCAACGGGCGCAATACGATGAGACCATTTCAGGACAGGTGTTGTTTGCGCGGCTCGCCGGGTTCTTCGGCCTGCTTGCGGTGGTCCTGGTGGCGACGGGGCTCTATGGAACTTTGGCGTATCGGGTGAGCATGCGAACGGCGGAGATTGGCGTGCGCATGGCTGTGGGAGCGCGGCGCGGACAGGTAGTGTGGATGATTCTGAAAGGTAGTTTGCTGCTCACGATGGCAGGGGTCGTGATCGGTGTTCCGCCTGCAATGCTGGTGGGCCGGGCGTTGACATCGTCACTGTATGGCGTGAAGCCATTGGATGCGATGAGCTATCTGTTCGCCTTGGTGGGAGTGGCTTTGGTTGCGTTCGCGGCAAGCGCGGTGCCTGCCAGGCGCGCAGCAAGCATCGACCCGATAAGAGCACTACGCACAGAATAGAAACTCAGGCCTTGGGGTCGAGCGCGATCCTGTATCTCTGCAACGGTTGTTTTTCGACCGATTCACGGCGTAGGTGGCAAGTGACACGAAGCCTGGCCAAAGACGTATTTCCATCCGGCGGGGGTCTTCACGTACGTATCACTAAACCACAACTTCACGTCGAAGGGCTTTTCACCGTCTGTTCCTTTCGCCCATAGCTTGGCGGTAACCACAGCTGTGTCGCCCCACAGTCTTACTGTCTGGTCGGTATCTTCCTGACGATCATAGGTCGTCTTGTGTTCTCTCGCCTCGTTGAGAAGATCCGCCTTGGTTTGCGTTTTTCCCGAACTCGTAACCAGAATGTAATCGTCGGCCAGAATACGCGCCATGCCTTCTACGTCATTGTTTTTGACTGCGGCCTGAAACTGGGTATCCATCGCGGCGACCGCTCTGCGATCCTCATCGGAGCCGTTTTCACCGCTGGCCATAGGGGAGTGTTTCCGAAAAGACAGGTCGAACCACGGCGTCCAGGTCTTGCCATTGTCCGCTGAGGTCTCAGCGGTTTCCCGCACTCCTGCGCTTTCCGGTTTCCACACCCCGCGTACAAGGCGGTGGCCGCCGCGAGTATGGTCCGTGCCACTCAGCATCATGGCTTGACCCTGCAGGTTCCCGTGGATTACGACAATCTGGCCACGATTGCTTAACCAGGTCTGCTGCCATTCCGCTCCGGATGGATCGTACATGCTCAGGCTTTCTCCGCTGGAACCGTCCACGCCGTTGTACTGTTCTCGCAGGCCACAGTTGTTCTGCACCGGCGACACTGTTACCTGGGCTTCTTTTACACCGCCGCCTTCCTCAAACACATCCCATTCGCCGAGCCAGAAATCGAACTCGCGGTAGGCGGGTGCTGAACAGGGCAGCGGTTTTGATACCGGCGCGTCAAGGGCAAGACAGCAGCAGGTGTGGAATGCTGCGATCAGGAATGACATCGTAGCGGCGTGCCTGATCCATCGCACAGTGGCTGGCAGAACTGGATTTTTCACTTCGACCCTCCTCGCAAGGGAGCATATCGTAACGCGTCAACGCAATCGATGTCGCCTCTTTACCTGGGAAAGACTCAGGCCATTCTCGCCCTCGGCGGTGCCCGCTTATGAGGATAATTTTTAAACTGACGGGGCCCTCGCCCCCGGCACTCTAGATCAGCTGAAGTTTCCACTTGCCTCGGCGAAACAACAGAATGCTGGCAATCGCGACCGCGGCCTGGGCAATGACAATAGAGAGATACACCCCGGTGGAATGAAGCCCCAGGTGGAGAGCGAGCCACCAGGCCAGGGGAATCTCGAGTACCCAGAAGCCGAAAAAGTTGACGATGGTCGGCGTGACGGTGTCGCCCGCGCCGTTAAAACTCTGCAGCATAACCATCCCATAGGCGTAGGCGATGTTGCCATAACTCAGGATGCGCAGGGCTGAGGCCGCCAGGGGGACGACCGTTGGATCGTGTGTAAAGAGACTCACCAGCGGCGTAGCGGTAAAGATGAAGACCACGCCGATGATTCCCAGAACGAGCATGTTATAGAGTCCGGTGCGCCACACAGCTTGCTCGGCGCGTTGAGGATGCCCTGCGCCCAGGTTCTGGCCGACGAGTGTCGCCGCAGCATTGCTAAGTCCCCACGAAGGAAGAATGACAAAAATGACGATACGGATGGCGATGGTATAGCCAGCCAGAGCGGCCGACCCAAAAATGCTGACAATGCGGACAAGCCCGATCCAGGAGGTGTTGGCGATCGCAAACTGGAGGATACCGGTTAGAGAAACACGGATCAGGCGCCACATGACGCGGGGATTGAGCCGCAACAGGCGGGGCGGAATGCGGAGCCGCTCGGATCCCTTCATGAGGCGGTAGAACTGGTAGAGCACGCCAATGCTGCGGCCGCTAAACGTGGCCAAGGCGGCACCCGTGACACCCAAACGCGGAAACGGGCCGAGGCCGAAAATGAGGCACGGGTCAAGAATCAGGTTGAGGATGTTCGATACCCAAAGAAGGCGCATGGCGATGGCCGCATCGCCGGCGCCGCGGAAGATGGCGTTGTTGAGAAAGAGCATGACGATAGCGCCGCATCCGCCAAGCGCAATCCGGGCGTACCCCGTGCCGGTGGCGACAATTTCTGGCGAGGCCCCCATGAGGCGAAGAAGCTGGGGCGTGAAGATGAACGATGGAACTCCAATTGCCAGAGAGACGAGCAGTCCGAGAAAGATGGCTTGAGCGCCGGCAACCGCGGCATCCTCGGGGTCCTTTTCACCAATGCGGCGAGCGACCATGGCTGTGGTGGACATGGAAAGGCCGATACCAATTGCAAAGACCAGAGACAGCAACGACTCGGTGAGACCGACGGTTGCAACCGCGTTTGCCCCGAGGCGGCCCACCCAGAGAACGTCCACAACGGCAAAGAGAGATTCGAGCACCATCTCCAGAACCATAGGAATGGCCAGCAACAGGATGGCGCGATTCAGGTTTCCGGTAGTGTAGTCCTGGTGCGATCCCCGGAGGGCTTCTCGTACCGATGACCATAAGCCAGGCTGCGGCAGAGCGCCGTCGAGGGCTTCCATGGACATGAAGAATTGCCTTTCAGCGCAAAGGTATGTGGAACAGCGTCGCGCAGAAGCAGCGCTGACTAATAGACAGGGTCAGTCACGAAGCCGCAGGATGGTGCAGATGTGCACAACTCTCTCCTCGTCAGGAGTCAGAATGGGCCGAGTATAGCACGGAGACGGCATGAGCGCGGCGTGGTCCGCGCGGTGACAGGCCCGACGGAAATCAAGTTTTGCGGGGAACTCAACGGTTGTCGTTTGACAGGAAGTTTCTCTGATCGCTACCATGCCTCTTCGCAGATGAGCGTTTATCTTCCAGGCCGTCGTCGATTCCTCAGGCTTGCTCTGGCTGGTTCCTGCTTACCATTTTTTCCTCACCCAGTTTTGGCAAACGCCATCGCGTTCGACCGAACGGCGTGGTATCGCAACGCCAAGTTTGGCATGTTTATCCACTGGGGACCGTATTCGCAGGCGAGCGTGGAAGCCTCATGGCCGATCATGGTTCCGAAGGCGGGTGGGATTACCGAGGCTGCCTATCGGGCGCTGCCGCAAACCTTCAATCCGGTGAAGTTTGATCCGCAGGCGTTTGTCGATCTCGCGCGATCGGCGGGGCAAGAGTACATGGTGTTTACAACTAAGCACCACGACGGTTTTTGCATGTTCGATTCCGCGTATACGGATTACAAAATCACAAATACTCCGTATGGCAAAGACATTGTGGCGCAGCTGGCAAAAGCCTGCCGTGATGATGACATGCCTCTCGGCTTCTACTATTCGCCGCCAGACATGCACCATCCGGATTTCCGGGACACAACCAAGCTGGCCAAAGAAAACTGGAATGGGGAGCCCGAGCGGCCGCAGTGGCCAGGCTATCTCCAGTACATGCAATTGCAACTGACTGAGTTACTTACCCGGTACGGCCCGGTCGCAATCATATGGTTCGACGGCCTGCACAATCAGAGGAAATATGACGGTGCACGGGTGATCGAATTGATCCGCACCTTGCAACCAGCCACGCTGGTCAATGACCGTATCGGCGTGGATGCCGATTACGAAACGCCGGAACAATTTATCCCTACCGCGATTCCCACCAAGGGCGTGGTGCTCACAGGTGTTGACCCGAAAGTATCAGAGAAGCTAAAGAACACCGTTCCGCGCCCGGAAGATTTCCGGTTGTGGGAAACCTGCATGACCATCAACAATACCTGGGCCTATAACAAGAATGATCACGATTACAAATCTGAACAGACTTTGATCAGGGCCCTGGTTGAAGTGGCCAGCCGTGGCGGAAACTTCCTGCTGAACGTGGGACCTCAGCCTGATGGTCAAATCCAGCCAGAGTTCCAGCAGCGGCTGCGGGCTGTCGGGGCCTGGCTTACGCTCAACGGCGATTCAATATACGGAACGACCTATGGACCGGTGCAGGGAGTTGCAGGTTTGCGGACCACGGCCAAGGGCAAGTCCGTCTATCTACATCTATTCGACTGGTCTCCGCCAACTTGCGAGATTACCGGCATCGATGCAAGAGTTATGTCGGCACGCTTGCTGGCGAATGGGAGGATGTTGACGTTTCGACAGACCGAGGGCAAGCTGCAGATTGATATTCCGCAGCAAGCGCCCGACGTTAACGTCAGCGTCATCGCGGTCAAGACTTACTAGTGTAACCACGTGCCAACGGCTCTAGGTTTGGTTTGCGCTCATCTTTGTCCCGGAAACAGACCCCGGGTGCCCCATATCTTCGCTCGTTTTTCGCGAGATGTGGGATACCAGAGCCCTACCCTCGTAGCCTTTGACTCTTTAGACGCCCTTAAAGCTTTCGATTCATTCTCGAGTGGCGAGTGATCGACGTTCGTGGTATCCGACATCTCGCGAAAAACGAGCGAGATATGGGGCACCCAAGGTCTGTTTGCGGGACAGAGTGCAAACTCGCGGCTCTCACGCGGACACTAAAAAGGTACCTGACTTCCAACCTTTCAGAGGACAAGCCGATGCCAGGAAGCAGCAATTCGTCTGCCTTTCAATGTCGATGAAGAACTGGCTTCAGCCTGTGCGTCTCAGAAAACAACCTTCGCCGCTAACTGCGCGATTCGAGGATCTCCTGCCTGCCCGGCTCTGAAGGTGCCGAAGGAGGAGTTATTGTTCAGCTTGTCGAAAGCGCTGATCTGGTCAGTGCTGTTCACAGCCCCGGTGCTTATGCTCTCGGGCCCGAAGACCGGATGGTTCAAGACGTTGAAGTATTCGCCTCGAAGCTGCAGCTTGAAACGTTCGGTGAGGCTGAAGGACTTGGAAAGCTGCACATCCCAACTCCAGGCGTCCGGCAAGCGATAGGGGTTCTTGCTGATATTGCCGAAGGTCCCAAAGATGGCGGGATTGTTGACTCCGTTGATCTGCGTGGGTTGAAACGCCGCCGAGCTCATCCAGCTCACACACGTCGCGGTCACACCCGCGCAGGAGTTTTTGCTGTAGACAGCGCCCGGGGAGATTAACGTAGCCCGGTCGTTGCCAATTCCCGTCCCTGAGATTTCCGTACCCTGGAGCACGGTAATCGGGCGCCCGCTGGCAGCTGTCATTAGTCCGGCAAATTCGTAACCGCCAAGAAGTTGGCGCATCAGGGTTCCGGAATTCGGCAGCGCAGGAGTTTCATAAACGTAGGAGCCGCTGAAGACGTTCGCGTGGTCAAAGGACGACGGACCATAGTCGAAGCGATGCCTGTTCGGATCAGTGAGAGGAAGAGCAGAATACCCCGTGTCAAAGCCGGTGACGCCTTCCCCAAAGGGCAGGTCGTCGAGGCTCTTGGAGTAGGTGTAGTTGGCGAGAACTGTGAGCCCGTGGGAGATACGCCGCTCGAGCGAGGCCTGCATCGAATTGTAGTTGGCGCCGATGTCATTGATATCCGCCTGCACGGTTGAGAATGTGTTGGTGCCAAACTTGCCGCCACTGGCACTGTTTACCAGAAGATTGGTCGAGCCGGTGCTGGCCTTTCCGGTTTTGGTGACCGCCCCCGGATTGTAATCCTGGGTCTCCAGGATATTGAGGCTACGCGAGCCAACGTACGCGAGACGGCCAACCAGCGCCGGCGTCAGCTGACGTTCGACCGTAAGGTTCCACTCATAGGTAGTGGGCACGCGATAGGTTCCCGATGGATTGTAGGTGAGAGCGATCTGGTTATACGGCGGACTGTAAGGAAAGTTGGTTGGGGCAGGAAAGGGACTGGGAAATGTGGGATAGCTGGAGGACTGTGCTCCACTGCACTTCAGAGTGGTCTGGGTCGCCGCCTGGGTGCACAGCGGATCACTGAACGATCCCGCGGTCGACGAAGGCTTGGGAGCACTGCTACCGGAAGTCGAAAGAATGAACTGTGGGCTGAAAGGCCACTCGTCCACAAACCGATTGCTGAGCATGCCCATGACTCGAGAGTCATAAAAAAATTCCGAAGCCACCACGGATGCTGGTCTTACCATCGCCCAGCAAGTCGAGGGCGAAGCCAACGCGCGGAGCAAAGCCGGTCAGGCTCGCATTCAGCGCGTTCTTCGGCATTCCCGTGTCGCTCGGAATGCCGTTTGCACTGGAGAAGAAGATGCCCGGGGGTGCGTTGGGATAAACCCTGGATGTAGTATTGGCTGCCATGGCGGTAAGGTTGACCTGTGCCCAACGATCGCCCGTGTCGCGCCACGCCAGTGCCGGCTCGTAACGCAATCCAAGATTCAGGGTCAAACGCCGATTGACTCGAAAGTTGTCCTGCAGATAGACCCCGGAAAAGGTGTTGCGGTTGGCCTTGAATTCCCCGGCGCCCTGCTGCAGCGCGTAGCCGTTTCCTGCTCCGCTCCCATCTGACAGAACCCCTGCCAGAAAAAGTTGGTAGGTGGCAAACTTCTTGCCCGGGAACAAATAGTCGTCCTGGGACCCAAAACCAAAGATTCCCGGCTGATTGAACTGATTGTTGAGGTCCACCTGGGAGCGTTCGACGGAACCGCCGAAGCGGAGGTCGTGCCGGCCCACTTCCCAACCCACATCATCGCTTCCGGTGAAATTGTTCCTGGTAAATTTTCCGGTGGGATTGTCTCCGAAAGTGAACCCACCCTGAACGCCAACGCCCTGGATTGCACTGGGCTTGGGCTCGAAGGGAAGAGATACTCCAAAAGCAGTCACGTCGGAGGCGTTGCCTGCAGGACCTCGCCGTGATACCTCGCGGGAATAGCCAACGCGGGAGTCGTTGACCAAGTGAGGGGAAAAGACGTGGGTCTCGTGCAGCAGAGCATTCTGGGCCACAATGCCAAAGGTGGCATCGGTGTAAGAAACAAGCTGCAAGGGATTGAAGACCGGCGCCTTGATAAACCGGTCATATTCATAGCGAGCGGTGAGTTTATCGTTCTGTCCTATGGAGTGGTCCAGCCGCCCCATTCCTGAATCGTAGTTTTCGATGTCTGGTTTTGAGTAGGGTGCGGTTGGATTTGACCCTGCGGCGATTGGACCCGACAAGCTGAATTTGGCCGAAGAGCCCAGGTACGCACCGGTGGTGGGATCGATGCCAAGCATCGCCGCTACAGCAGGATCGATTACCCCCGCCTGACCAGTGGGCCCTCCGCAGCTGGAACAGCTCTTGCTCGCCGGGGTCAGGAAATTGGTGATGTCGGTCTGTCCCACCACTTTGGAGCTGCCCAGGACGAGGTTGCGAAATTCTGTGCGCTGGTACCCGGCGAAGAAGAAGGTCTTGTCATGAATGATGGGCCCACCGAGTGTGCCGCCAAACTGGTTGCGCTTGACGTGGTCGGGCGTGGTGGGCGTGGCAAAGTAGTTCTGCGCATTGAAAACGGGATTGCGAAGGAACTCAAACGCATCGCCGTGCAGACTGTTGGTTCCGGACTTTGTGATCACGTTCACTACCGCGCCGGCATTTTGCCCGTACTCAGCGGTGTAGTTGCTGGTCTGCACGCTGAACTCCAGTAGCGCGTCGGGAAAGGGAAAAGGTTGGTTCACGTTGGTGTATTCGTCAACGTAGTTGCCGCCGTCGAGCTGATAACTGATTTGCGCCTGCCGGGCACCGTTTGCGGAATAGGTGACGGCGGCTGGGAATGTTTTGGTCGCCCCCTGATCAGCTCCTCCGTTGGGCGCATTTACAGCGCCAGGGACAGTGAGGATGAGTTGCGCCACATTGCGGCCGTTCAGTGGCAGCCCAATGATTCTTTGTGTTTCGACGACCTGCTTGATGGTCGAAGTAGACGTGTCTACCTGGAGAGAGTTGCCTTGAACCACCACCGTCTGGCCGGTAGTGCCCACTTCCAGTTTCATGTTTACCGTGAGCGATTGGTTGGCAAGCAGGGTAACCGTCTCCTTCGCGGTACGGAAGCCCTGTGCACTCACTGTCAAGTTATAAGTGGTGGGTTCGAGCGAGGAGAAGACAAAGTATCCTTCCGCGTTGGAAATCGCCTCACGGGCAAAGCCTGTGCTGGTTTGCGTCGCTGTGATGTTTACTGACGACACAGCGGCGCCGGAGGGATCGGTGACGACACCCACAATGCTTCCGAAGCCCTGTCCTCGGAAACGGAGCGGAAACAACAAGAGCGCGAGAATAGTCAGCACGATTCGCTTTTTCATAGTCTTTCCTTTGTGCTGCGACTGAATAGATTCAATCCCTTACGGGCTGGCCCCGAAGACTGTTAGAACAGCTGTCAGGCGATGGGACAATGCGGGAAGCAAAGGAAGACTGTCAAGTCAGAAATACTAAAGCGGAACCGCAGAAATGCTGAACGACTGGCAGCGGCGTGCTAGGGTGGAGTTTTGCTACCAGGGAGAGTTATGGGTTCACACCAGCCGTTTGATTTAATGGCCGCCGCACGCCAGTCACTGACGGAACACGGATTCAAGCCGGATTATCCACCACCGGTACAGCAGGAGCTGGCAGCACTGCAGACGCATCCGCCGAAAACCAATCCTGCAGCTGAGGATCTGCAGCCTCTGCTTTGGTCTTCGATCGACAACGATACTTCCCGGGACCTCGACCAGATTGAATACGCGGATACTCTTCCGGATGGGAGAACCCGAATACTGATCGGCATTGCGGACGTCGACGCATATGTTTCCAAGGGCTCGGCCATGGATCAGTACGCGGCCGAGGAGACGGTCACTCTCTACACCGGCGTGAAAAATTTTCCCATGATTCCCGAGTTACTTTCCACGGGGCTCACTTCTCTGCTTGAGCTACAAGCTCGCAGCTGCATGGTGACGGAGTTTGTGCTGGATGCCAACGTCTGCGAAAGCGAAAGTTGCATTTCTTCCAGCCGCATCTATCCGGCACTGGTGCGAAACCAGGCTCAGCTTGCTTACAACAGCCTTGGAGCCTGGCTGGACAGCAAGGCGGAGGCTCCGGCAAAGGTCGCCGCTTCAGGCGAGCTGCAGGCTCAGTTAAAGCTGCAAAACGATATTGCGCAGCGGCTTCGCGCCGAGCGATACCAACGCGGCGCCCTCAATATCGAAACCGATGAAGGGCAAGCTGTGGTACAGGAAGACGGAATCAAGCTGCAGGGCCAGGGCAAGAATTCTGCGACCGCGTTGATTGAAGATCTCATGATCGCGGCAAATGGGGTCGTGGCGCGAACGCTGCGGGAGAAAAAGATTGCGTCCATCCGGAGAATCGTGAGGATTCCGAAACGCTGGGACAGGATCGTGGAACTTGCGGAACGCATGGGAACAAAGTTACCAGCCGTTCCCGATTCGAAGGCGTTAAACGATTTTCTCCGGGAACGTAAGCAACAGGATCCGGATCGTTTTCCCGATTTATCACTGGCGGTAGTGAAGTTGATGGGGCCGGGAGAATACGTGGTGGAACGGCCCGGCGACCCGCCCCAGGGGCACTTCGGCCTGGCAGTGGAAGACTACACCCATTCGACCGCTCCGAATCGCCGTTACGCAGACCTGGTAACGCAACGATTATTGAAAGCGATGGTCGCGGGCAAGCCGTCTCCGTATTCTGAGGATGAACTGTCCGCGATCGCCGCGAACTGCACCGTTAAAGCGGCGGCGGAGCGCAAGGTGGAGCGGGAGATGCAGAAGCGGATCGCGGCTGTCGCGCTTGCCAATCGGATGGGTGAGAAGTTCCGCGCGATTGTGACCGGGGTGAACGAACACGGAACATTTGTGCGTACCATGGCGCCGCGTGTGGATGGGATGCTGGTGCAAGGTCAACGTGGGCTCGACGTTGGCGACAGCCTGAATGTGAAGCTGGTGCGCACCGATCCCAGCCGTGGCTTTATTGACTTTGCGCGGGTTTAAATCCGGCGTGACTTGATGAGGTGGAAGATTGAGCGATAAATTTCTGATACGGCCGGTTCAGGCGATGGATTTTGCGAAATGGAAACCGCTTTGGGACGGTTACAACGCGTTTTACGGCCGCAAAGAGGAAACAGCGTTACCAGAGCCGATTACAACTATGACCTGGTCGCGTTTTTTCGATGGATATGAGCCGATGCACGCCCTGGTTGCGGAGCAAGGGGATCAATTGCTTGGCCTGGCGCATTTCCTGTTTCATCGCAGCACCATCGCGCTTGGGCCGGTTTGCTATCTGCAGGACCTGTTCACTGCGGAAGCAGCCAGAGGAAAAGGAATAGGGCGCGCTCTCATCGAAGAGGTTTATCGGTACGCGGCAGATGCCGGCTCCAGCCGAGTGTATTGGAACACGCATAAGACAAACGCGACCGCCATCAAGCTGTACGACAAGCTAGCAGAGGAGTCAGGGTTCCTGGTGTATCGAAAGACGTTGTGATCTCAGGATTAGGGCTATCGACTATCGATTCACTCCGCCCTTAGCGTGTCCGTCGGGTTCACGGAAGCCGCCTTCCTTGCCGGGAGGAATGCCGCGATAAGAACAATGAAAAGCGTGATCGCGGTTGCCGAAAGGATGCTGACCGGACCCAGAGCGTCTAGTTGGTAAAGTTGAGCGCGCAACATGCGCGAGATCGCCAGACACAAGGGCAATCCCAAGGCAAAACCACCTAAGGCCATCCATAAGCATTCGCGCAAGACCATGCGCAGAACCGCCGCACGGTTAGCTCCCATGGCCATACGTATGCCAATCTCTCCTCTGCGCCGCTGCATGCGATAGGCGAGGGTTCCATACAATCCGGTCGCAACCAGGAAAGCAGCTAGCACGCCAAAGCTCACGGCGAGGCGCGAAAACAGACGAGGCGTGAGGTAGGATTCTTCGAATTGGGCGGCCTGGGTCATGGGCTTTTGGAGCGGCATGTTGGGATCCAGCTCGCGCAGGGCGCGCTGCATTTCAGGCAGTAAAGCTGTTGGTGAACCTGCGGCGCGGACCTCGACGGTAATTTGTCCAGTCATGCCGCGCTGGGCGAGGGCATAGTAGACCATGGGCACGGTACCCTCGGCCACGCGCGCGGATTTACTATCCTTGACCACGCCGATGATCTCAGAGCCCGGGTTTTTGTCGATCCGGTGTCCCAATGCTCCACTCTTCAGAAAGCGGCGGGCAAACTCCTCATTGATCACCACGACCGCGGGACCTTCCGCTGTATCCGCGCCGGTAAAGCCGCGACCTTGCAGCAGGGGGATGCCCGCAGTCTGAAAGAATTCGGCACCCACGTCGTTGTAGTGAATTTCCGCACGCGAGCCGGAGGATTCACGCGGCTCAACTCCATCGAGGGTAATGCCCTCCGTGTTGGTCCACCCGGCGCCAGGACGGCCGCGCACGAGCGATGCGGCCTGAACGCCAGGGAGCGCGCGGATGCGGTCGAGCAAGCGGCGATAAAAGAGGACTGCCTGCGCATCGCTGGAAACGCCCTGCGGATTCACGTCGAACACCAGAAGATTTTGCGCCTGCATCCCGAGGTCCTGGCGTTCGTAGTTCAAGAGGCTGCGCACAGTCAGCGACGAGGCGGCCAGCAGCGCGAGGCACATGGCGATTTGCAGCGCCATGGCTGCGTTGCCTCCGCGGACCCTGCTGCGGCTTTGGCTCATGTTCTGGTTGCTGCGCTTAAGTTCCTGTTCGATGGGGATGCGCATTGTTCCACGCAGAGGAACAATTGCGAAGGCGATGGCAGACAGCGAGGCGACGGCGAGGGTGAAGAACAACACGTGCCAGTCGGGCGCGAGGCCGGCATCGATCCTCGCCCAAACAGCTAATGCCCGGGTTGCGCCCAAAGCGAGCCCCCAGCCCAACAGCGCGCCTGCACAGGCCAGCAATCCACTCTCCGTAAGTAGCTGCCGCAAGAGACGAGACGGGCGCGCGCCCACAGCCATGCGCACGGCAAACTCACGCTGGCGAACGGTATTACGGGCGACGACCAGAAGTGCCACGTTGGTGCAGGCGATGAGAAGCACCAGTCCAACCAAGGCCATCATGATCTCTAATGGCGTTTGATAGTGATCGGCAGCGCCGGCAATTCCCCGCAGGGGCGCAAAGCCAAGGTGGGCAGGCCAACGCTTGGGATCCAGCGTGCCGTTGCCCTCGCTTGCCGCCGCCTGCCAGAAGGTGGGTTGCAAGATACTTTGCGCCTGCTCGGGTGAAATGCCGGGATGTAACCGAGCTAGCATTGGTACGTTCCACCATCTTGAGGAGCCAAACCGCGAAACATCTGTCACTCGCTCTCCCCAGGCATTGAGCTCCGGACGGGTTTGCAGGGGAATCCAAAAATCCACGGCTCCGCTGCGGCTGACTCCAAAGAAGGAAGGCGCAGTGACGCCAACGACGGTGAAGGGGACGCCCTTGATATATAACGTCTTGCCGATCGCGTCCCGGTCGCGTGCGAACGCTTGCTGCCAGAAACGATAGCTAATCACGATCGCCGGGCTATGCTCGCTCTCCTCCGCTTCGGTCAAACTTCTCCCCAGCGCCATCGGGACTCCTAAGCCGGAGAAGTAGTTTCCGCTGACTTCCTCCCCGGCCCTCTCCGCGACCGTGCCGCCCAGGCGAACCGGAACCTTGCCGTAGCTAAGCGGAATGTGCGCGATCAAATCAGCTAACACATTCGTCTTTTGCCGGAGTGCCTGGAATACCGGATATGAGAAGGAAGTATTTCCGTAGCCTGTGCCTGCGGTGTTCGGGGGCTGGGTGCCGCCGTTGACGAGTAGAACTGTATATAACTGCTGCGGGTCGCGGACCGGAAGCAATTTCAGCAAGGTGGCGTTCAATGCGCTAAAGATTGCGGTGTTCGCGCCGATGCCGAGGGCGAGGGTCAAAATGGCGGTCGACGCAAATCCGGGAGAACGACGCAGTTGGCGAAGGGCGATGCGGAAATCTTGAGCAATCTCGATCATGTCAGACTCCTACCAGTGAGCATAAGAGTGTCGTTTCACACAATATCAACATAAGACCACTGAGGACTACCGACTGCTCAACGCCCTCCAGGCGTCAACTAAATCCATGAGACTTCACGCTACACTGTTTCAAGGGCTTCACTAAAACCCATTGAATCTATCTCCATTGAATCTAACCAGGCTACCGCGACTACGCCTTCGATTGCTGCTTCCCGCAATCGCGTTGATTGTCGCGGCAACGATGATTCCGACCGGGCTTCGACATCCATCGCTCGCGTTTATTGAAGATCAATTCAGCCCCTCCGACGTCGTTAACAATCTCATCCTCTACATGCCGCTGGGGATCGCCTTGAGCGGTACATCTCTGATCCGGGCTTTTCTCTTCAGCCTTTCGTTATCAACATGCGCTGAACTGTTGCAGCTTGGTTACATTGACCGCGTCCCATCTTTCGTAGATATCGCGGGTAACACCTGCGGAGCCCTGGCCGGGTATCTGGCCGCGAAACCTTTTCTCAAAAGGGCGGACGGTCCAAGATCCTTGGTGCTTTATCGAGCGGTCGCGGTGACGGCCATCCCCATCGCGATTCTCGGCACCCTGGCAATCCTGCCTCATCACACCATGTCGGACTTCTCGAACTGGGATCCGGCGTTCCACGTGGCCGTTGGCAACGAATTAACCCAGGATCGGCCGTGGTCAGGAACTGTTTCAGAATTTGCCATCTATCCAGTTGCGATGACTCCACAACAAATCAACGAACTTGCAGGCCAGGTTGCGAGTTCCGACACGGATAGGATTACGGGCAAGGTTTCTCCAGAGGCGCCTGTTGTCGAACGCATGCATCCCGAGGGCTCGACGACGCGCCTGGGGCTACTTTCCAGGCAGGAAGAGCGTAAGCTGTACGACGCGCTGGTGAGCCGAAACCAGCTCACCCTCGTGGTTTTGATGCAGACGAACAACCTCGAACAGACTGGCCCTGCACGGATTGTGACGTATTCTAAAGATGAATTCACTCGCAACTTTACCCTGGCCCAAATCCGAAACACACTGACGTTCCGCCTTCGGACACCCAACTCCGGCCTAAACGGCGCGAACCCGGCTCTGTACTCCGGTCCTGTGCTCAAGCTGAACACCCCAACGTTTGTAGCGGCTGTCTACGACGGGCGTTATTCCAGCCTCTACGTGGATGGAAAGCGGGTCGCACGAGCAGATCTTGGCGCGAAAAGACCGCGCTTGCCGAGGCGAATCTTGTCATGGCTTCCCGGCTCGCTACCGATTCGTGAGATAGAACTGGGCGGTGCCGAGATTTTGCTCAGTGGCCTGTGCGCGATCGGGATTTTTGCCTTATGTGGAATCCCCCGCCGGCCAGTGAATCGTTTCTTAGTGGGTGCGCTGGCAGGCGCTGCGATCGGTGCAATCGTCTGGGTCTTTGGAGTATCCGAACTACGATTGGGGATGCGTATCTTTATGGAGTGCGTGGCAGCGGGTTTGGTTATCTCCGCATCCATGGAAACTGTGCCAGCGGATGACCATTCGCGCAGACAACACGATGCCCTGAATCAAGTTTCAACCACGTCGGTCGTCAAATAGGGAGGTGTTCTTGGCGAAGGCCGGGTTGCGAGCAGGATTCTTAGTACTGCTGCTTTCCATTGCCGGCTGCCGGAACCAAACTTCGTCTGTCAGCAGCACCGCGCCTTTATCGGCCCCGAATAGCGCAGGAGCCGTAACCGAACCGACGGACGAATGGCTTGGGCGTTGGGACGGCCCGGAAGGTACGTACCTCGAGCTCTCGAGGAATGGCGACAAGTACATGGTTGTGATTCAAGATCTGGATGGCCCAAAGAAGTTTGAAGGCTTTGGGGACGGCCATCGTATTCGATTCACACGCGACGGCAAAACTGAATTCATATCTGCAGGCGATGGAGAAGCAGCGGGAATGAAATGGCTGGCAGATAAAAAGAATTGTTTGCTGACCAAAAAGGGCGAAGGATGGTGCCGTAATTAACTCTTGCTGCGCCGCAGGAAAGGCGCAGACTCGTTTCATGAAGCAAATCACTCTTAAAGTTAACGGCAGTGAGCACACGTTGGAAGTGGATCCTGATACGCCGTTACTGTTCGTGCTAAATGATCAGCTGGGATTGCGTGGACCGCGGTTTGGTTGCGGCATGGCGCAGTGCGGAGCTTGCACAGTTATGCTGAGAGGCCAAGCCGTGCGGTCCTGCGTGATGCCGGTAAGTGCGGTTGGGCAAGCCGAGGTCACGACCCTGGAAGGCCTGGGCACTGCGGAGAAGCCTCATCCGATTCAGCAAGCGTTCATTGAGGAAGGAGCGGCCCAGTGCGGATTTTGCCTCAGCGGCGTGATCCTGACCGCGAAGGCGGTTCTCGATGCAAAGCCAGACGCCTCTGACCAGGAGATTCGCGAAGCTCTCGGAGGAGTTTTGTGCCGCTGCTTTACCCACGTTCGCATGCTGCGCGCCATTCGAAAATATGCCGAGGCCAAAAAACATGACTCCTTCCCGGCGTAACTTTCTGAAGGGTTGTGGCGCCCTGATCGTGAGCTTCAGTGCTGCATCCGTCACCCCATTGCCGGCGCGCGGCCAAAGGAAGTCCCATGCATCCGCGATTGATTCGAACAAGCTTGACTCCTGGGTGGCGATAGGCGCCGATGGCACCATCACCGCTTACACGG
Organism: uncultured Acidobacteriaceae bacterium; assembly: GCA_963838445.1. GTDB lineage: Bacteria > Acidobacteriota > Terriglobia > Terriglobales > Acidobacteriaceae > PALSA-350. The sequence goes on along the minus strand of CAWIRT010000039.1, from coordinate 111,066 downwards.
GAAAGTGCGACTTTGGCCAAGGCATCTTTACCGCACAAACGCAACTGATCGCGGAAGAGCTTTGCGTATCGATCCATCGCGTCAAGCTGATTGAGTGCGATACGGCGGTCACCCCGGATCAAGGGACCACGTCGGGAAGCCAGTCAACGCCGACCAACTTTAACGTGGAAAATCTTGCGCTGGCAGCGGCAACTGCACGCGAAGCTCTGCTTGGCCTCGCGGCCAAAAAGCTGGGCGAGACGGTCGATCAACTTACGTTGGAAGACGGCGTCATCACCGGCCGCTCGGGACGAACGGTCAGATATGAAGACCTCATTGGCAGTAAACGTTTCAACCTGGCGCTGAGCCCTACGGCAAAGCGTCGAACTCCGGGGCAATGGACGGTGCTGGGCAAGCCGGTTCCCTCCCTGGACCGGGTCGCCCTGATGACCGGCCAGTTCGAATTCCTCCATCACTTTCGTGTGGACGGCATGCTGCACGGTCGCGTCGTGCGGCCGCCAGAAATGGGAGCTACGGTGAACCACGTGGACGAGGACTCGGTCCGCACCCTGCCGGGGCTTAGAAAAGTTGTGGTTCGCAAGGACTTCGTCGGCGTGGTTGCGGAGACGCAATACCAGGCGGTGGCCGCAGCGCGCCGGTTGGTCGTGCGATGGAATCCCGGCCCTCCATTACCAGCGCAAAAGACCTTTTTCGAATACCTGCAGCGACAGCCCGCGCACGACGTCCTTAGCGTCGACTCCAGAGACGTCGACACACAACTCGCCGCCGCCGGTAACGTGGTGCGGGCGAGATATACCTATCCTTATCAAATGCACGGATCGGTAGGGGCGTCCTGCGCCGTTGCGGACGTGAAGCCAGACCGTGCCACGGTATGGTCTGCCACGCAGTCGGCTTATCCAACGCGGAGTATTGTAGCCGCGCTGCTGGGTCTGCCGCCTGACAGCGTGCGCGTGATTTATAAACGAGGATCGGGATGCTACGGGCTGAACGGCGCCGATGCGGTTTCGTTCGACGCCGCGCTGCTGTCCCAGGCGGTAGGAAAACCGGTACGGCTTCAGTTCTCGCGCCAGGACGAAATGATGTGGGAGAACCTCGGCTCCGCCTGCGTGATCGAGCATCGTGCCGCCATCACCGCGGAGGGCAGCATCATCGCCTGGGACCGGGAGAATTGGGTAGCCTCGCTTGGCAATCGGCCAGGTTACGATCAGCCGGGAAATGTGATCAGCGGTATGCTGGCGGGCTACGCTCCGGAACCGTTGGAACCGGGCGCAGCAAAACTACCCACCGCTAGGCTTCGCAATCAAAGCAACACAGTGCCGTCTTACTTCGCCGGGTGTGCCGGGGGCGCCTGTGGCGGCGGGGGAACGATCCGAAGTGAACGCGCACTCACGCACACCGTGCGTTCCCCGTTCTTCACCGGACCATTGCGCTCACCATTACGGATCCAAAATACGTTTGCCAACGAATGTTTTATGGATGAGCTCTGCGCCCATGCGAAAGCCGACCCGGTGGCCTTCCGGTTGCGGCATCTGCCCGATTCCCGAACCATCGGCGTTCTCAAAGCGGCGGCAGCGGCTGCTAACTGGGAGGCGCACCCCGCAGGAGCACCAAGTGATGCCCGTACGGGAGTGGTCAGCGGGCGCGGCATTGCCTGCGTGGCTTATGAGGGAGAAAACGGCTATGCAGCCGTGGTTGCTGAAATCACTGTGGATCTCGAAACCGGCTTAGTCCACCCCAGGCGTTTTATTGTGGCATTGGACTGTGGACCTATCTCGAATCCTGATGGGCTCAGAAACCAGATTGAGGGCGGCATTCTGCAAGGCATGAGCCGTTCTCTGGTAGAAGAGGTCGCATGGGACGAGCGGCGTATCACCTCAGTTGATTGGGAGACCTATCAAAGCCTGCACCTTGACTACGAGATACCGACGATCGAGAGTGTCTTCGTGACGCCGAACGATGTACCCGCTACCGGTGCGGGAGAGACGGCGATCACGGTTACTCCTGCTGCCATCGGAAACGCGATCTTCGATGCAACGAACGCGCGCCTGCGGGATCTGCCCTTTACTCCTGAACGAGTAAAAGCTGCATGCCTCAATATGAGTTCCTAACAAAAGTAAGAGAATGGCCGACCGGGGAGCCGCCCGAGGTGTGTGAGAACTCGGGATTTAGGAATTTAGTCCCGAAGGGACGACCTGAACTTAGCCTAGGACGCCAGTCCTGGGTACATCATGAAAACATGATTGAGTCCCGCAGGGACGGCTGAGGGAGGATTGCGTAGCGGCCCATTTTCAGCCGTCCCTGCGGGACCCACGGCAGGCCGGGGCAGGCTGGGTCGTCCTTCAAATCCAACCCAGGACTAGCGTCCTGATTGCATGACAGCGTCGGCTCCCTCAAGCCAAGTAGACTGGTTGCTACCAAACGACCATGAAGCTCGGAAGAAGGAGCCGAGCATGATGATTATAGGCTGTGATTTTCATCCCCGTTTCCAGCAAATTGCTTATGTAGATCTAGAGACGGGAGAGTTTGGTGAGCGTCGTTTGAGCCATCCGGAAGAGGCGGAGCGATTTTACCGTTCTCTGGCCGGGAATCAGGTGCGCATAGGTCTAGAGGCGACGGGCAACTTCCGTTGGTTCCGGCGATTGATCGACGAACTGGGTTATGAATTTCTGCTCGGGGACCCGAGCGCGATTCGCGCTGCGAGTGCCCGCCGGCAGAAGACCGACAAGCGGGATGCCAGGCACATGTTGCGTTTGCTGCAAGAAGACCGGTTTCCGGCCGTCTGGCAGCCTTCGGTGGAGAACGAGCAGCTGCGGCAGTTGTTGTTGCATCGTTGCCGCCTGGTTCGCCTGCGCACCCGGATCACCAACCAGTTGGACTCCATGGGTAAGAACGAGGGCCTGTTGGGTTCCAAGAGCTGGTCGGCGGAGCGACGGCGGCGCATCGAGGCGTTGCCGTTGTCTGGCTGGTACATGCAAAGGCGAGTCGACTTGTTGGATTTGCTGGACGAGTTGGAGAAGCGGATCGAGCCGCTGGAGAAGGCAGTGGTTGAAGCGGCGGAGAGTCATCAGCAGGCATGCCTGCTGATGACTCACCCGGGAGTGGGTCCGATCGTTTCGCTGGTCTACGTGTTGACCATCGGGGATTGGACGCGATTCGCGCGAAGCCGGGAACTGGCCAGTTATCTGGGTCTGATTCCGGCCGAAGACTCCAGCGCTGACAAGCGCCGTTTGGGTCACATCAGCAAGCAGGGCAACACGCTGCTGCGTTGGCTGCTGGTCCAAGCCGCTATGGGGGCACAACGGTCCGATCCAAGCTGGCACCGACTATATCTTCGTTTGTCGCTGAACAAGCATCACGGCGTCGCCAAGGTGGCCATCGCCCATAAACTAGCGGTTCGACTGTATTGGATGTTGCGCTCCGGGCAGAACTACAAGCAGGTGATGGAGCGCGGTTCGCACGCGGGGCAGCCCGTTTAGCCCAGTGGCCGAGGCTTAGGCCGACGTCCTGATTGGGCGCCCCACCTCTTCCCGTGAGGGGAGAGTTTGCACAAGAAATCATGGAGCATTACCGGGCCGAATACATGGTTGATGGAACCCCAACAGGGACCATCGAAAATGATTGAATGCAATGTACGAGCTTGGGTCGTTTGGCAAAGCAAGACAGTTCTCAACTAAGGAACAAAGCACAGAAAAAACATCTGTGCTTTGTTCCCAGCTCGATTGTCACCGTGGTCGGAACGGGGTCAAGGGTCCAGATGAACGCCGAAGAACGGCGCCCTTGACCCCGTCCCAACCACAGCAGGGATTTTCTGTCTCCGCTCCAGAAAATCGGGACTTGACAGAGGCCGACGTGTCATACATGGGCTAAGTTCAGCCGTCCCTTCGGGACTAAATTCCTAAATCCCGAGTTCTCCCACACCCTCTAAAGCCCTCATCAACCCCCACCATTTACAGCACGGCTGAAGAGGCTGCGGAAAAGCCGAATTCTTTGAAGGGGACGGCCTTCAGGCCGTCCATAACTGCTTTGTAGTGGGTGCGGCTTTAGCCGCTGAGGGAGCGGTTTTCTTCAACCGAGACTTTTTCCGCAGCCTCTTCAGCCGTGCCCTTCGTTCAGAGTTGTTCGTAGGGGCAGAGAGCGTAGCCGGTGGATCTGGCGGTTTTCCGGTTCTCACGCAGACTCGCCTGCCCGTAGGGAACGAGGCTGGAGTTCAAGCAGCCTGCCAGACCGAGGGGTTCGTTGGTGCGGGGTCGTGCAGCGGAAGCGGTGGATAGACATCGCTATGCTCGACGCCCATGACACGGAAATGAGGATTTTCGTCGGCCGCCGTACGGATCGCGTTGTCAGCCGTATAGGCTCCGACGTAAAAGCGCTTGGTGCGCGGATACGCCGGGTTAACGAAAGGCTGGCGGCAAAGGATCACACAATATGCATTCATAAAAACTCTCCCACTGGCTTAAGATGCGACATAGCGGGCACCTAATGGTTACAAAAGTACCGTCTTTGACCCAATAGTAATCGATCTCTTGGTTGCCTTCAACCCGAAAGCGTGATCGCTATTTTGGAGGGGGAGCGGTCGAGGAAGGCGCGGGTTTGCCGTCGATGGTCTTGGGTTCCATCAGTTCCGTGCGGGTCCCATCAGGATCGAAGAGATTGGCCTGACGCTTACGATTGATGCCCACGTGCATCTCGATCGGACGATTGTAGGTCTTAAATGCGGGGCTCGCCTTTAATGCCTCCACACTGGCGGCAACGTCAGGAACCTGAAGACAAAGATGGTGAGCCGAGCCTCGACGGGTTGGGTCCGGCTCATCTTTCGCGAGCATAAATTCGATGTAGTCGTCGCCGTCGGGCACCTTGAGGTTCACCCAGGAGAGTACGGTTCCCGATGAACTGCCTCGCCATGTCTCCCTGAACCCGAGTATTTCGGTATAAAACTTGTACTCGGGATCGAGCTGGGTGACGATCAGTCCGACATGGGTCATGTGCCTGGAGACGGGCGAATCTCCCAGGAATTTGCCATAAGCGTCGACCGTCTTTCCTCCGGGCATGTACTGCACCATCTCCACCTGGTGTCCGGCCGGATCGAGGACGTTGAAGCTGCGATTTCCAATCCTTGCCTGTTGCGCATGATCGGGTACCGTAACGCCCCTGGACGCAAGATAAAGCCGTAGAGCTTCTATGTCGTCGGTCTCGAGAGAAATATGGCTCAACCGGTCAGAGTTCGCTTCCCGCTCGGGAAACAGCTCAATGTATTGATGATCATTAATTTTGAAGAAGGTCATGGAAGCGGAGCCGTCTTTGTTCTTCATTGAGTACGGTTCCTGGAAGCCCAGGAATTCCCCGTAGAAGGCGCGGGATTTTTCGTAGTCATGGGCAAAGAGGGCAATGTGCGCGACGCCGAGTATCTGCGGACGCTGCGGTGTCTGGGCGCACAGGAAGGTTGCCGAAAGGATCCCCAGTCCGACGCATTTGGTCGCGTTACACGCAAGGCTGACGACACCTTGATTGAAAGATTTATTTAGGCCGATATTCAATATCCACTCCTTCCCGTACCCGTGGGCGTTCCTGCACTCGAATCTCACAGCCTTGCAAGCCGCCATCTCAAAGGAAACCTGCATCCCATGATCTGTGTAATCTTATGCCTTTAAGACTTCTACCAACCTCTCCTCGCGCGTTGTCTGTCTGGCAAGACCAGCGGTCCTCGCGTCTTCCGTCTCATTGGATTCAGGGTACATACTTCCGGGTCTGTTGCCCTGCCCTATCGTTGCCCGGCCTACTCCGGTATCTCACAGGCATTTTCCGGTATTGCCAAGCTCGCCGGACGGTAAAGAGCACGCCCATCGAAGCTGCGAGCGACCCCATATCGAGGAGATTTCTAATCTCTTTGCTCTACGCTTGCATGAGTGTGTGCTGTACAGCAGACGCGGTGGCTTCCGGTCGATCCAACACCGGAGGAGCAGCGGTGGAGACTCTCGGAGATACTTTACCGGATGCACCGGGTCGGCCTGCTCCGGTGACCGAGAAAAGTTTGCCATTGGCGATTCTGAAGGACCAGATACCCATTTGGACGAGTCCGTCAAAGATCAGGACTCACGACCTAATTTGGCTGTTGCCCCTGGGAGCAGCGATGGGAGCAACTCTTGCCACCGATACGGACGCTATGCGCGTCGTGTCGAGAGACCGAACGTTTAATAAGGACAATGTGAACGCCTCAAATACTTTGTTGGGAGGCGAAATCGCGATTCCAGTCGGGTTATATAGCGTTGGACTTCTCAAAGGCAACACCGAGGCGCGACAGACGGGACTCCTGGGCGGCGAAGCATTGGCGGATGGCGTTATCTTCGAAGAGCTGACGAAGATTATTTTTCGGCGAGAACGGCCACTCTACAACAACGCTGCGGGCGATTTTTTTGCTTCGGGGGTAGGTGCGAACGGTTCATTTCCGTCTTCACACAGCACGCTAGCCTGGGCGTTGACGGGATTCCTGGCAGCAGAGTATCAGTCAAAGTGGGCGCAGCTCGGCCTGTATTCGATGAGCACGGGGATCAGCCTGACCCGGGTTTTGGGGCAGGAACACTTCCCCACGGATGTCCTGGTGGGTAGTGCAGCGGGCTGGCTGATTGGGCATTACGTCTATAGAAAGCACCGGCAGCACCACTAGGGCTGCTTCGGCTTTAGGGTGAAGAGTTTCAGATCAATGGCATCTCCCATCGCTTTGTAACCGGCATCGTTGGGATGGAGATGATCACCTGGGTCATCGCTGGGCAGGAACGTGTCGGGATGATTCGGATCCCTGACTGCGGCCTCGAGGTCGACGAAGCCATCCAACACACCGCCGGTACGAATCCACTCGTTCACGGCCTTGCGGATGGCTTCGCCGTTTTCGGTGTAATAGCCGGCGCCGTGATACGGCGTCAGCGTGCAGCCGATCACTGCGATGCCATGGGCGTGCGCACGAACTACCATCTGGTTGAGGGCGGAAATAAGATCAGCGGCCGTCAGGCCGGCATCGGGAGTGCCATGCAGGCGGCCAATGTCATTGATGCCTTCGAGGATGAGGAGATACTTCGCGCCAGTCTGCGCAATCACATCGCGATCGAAGCGCGCCAGAGCACTGGGGCCGGCTCCATCCAGCAAGATCTTATTTCCGCTAATGGCTTCGTTCAACACCGAAAGGTTGTGATACTTTGGATCGGCCTGCAGGCGCCGGGCCAGCTCATCCGGCCAACGCTGATTGGTGTCGATGGTGGATTTGGCGCCATCGGTGATGGAATCGCCTATGGTGATGACGGCGCCCGCATCGGGAGCGGCGAGGGTATCAATCCCGTTGAGGTAGTACCAGCTGGTCGAGGTGGTGGGCGCCTCCAGAGTGGCGCTCGAAACTACATTGCCGGGCACGTGATAGCTGGTTGCATTGCCCAGCTGATGCTCGGTAACGGGACCGGATGGGTTGGGCAAAAAGAAGCTGACTGTCAGGTCGGAAAGCCCAGCAAGTTTGAAAGAAACGGGATCGCTCACAGCCAGGGCGCCCGCAGGAATCGAAACCGAAGGCTGTCCGTTAAAGGTCACGGCCTTTGCGGAGCCCGGAGCGATCGCCGCCCCTTTGAGGGTGGGAGCAATCTCCACCGCGCCAATGACGAGCGGACCAGTCCCGTATAAATTGGAGAACCGCACCCGGACCGTTTCTCCGCCGATGCTCACGTGGACCACTTCGCGGAGGGTGGCTCCCGATTGCGTGCCTGAGATCAGAAGCTCCTCAGCGTTCTTAGCATGTCCATCCAATAACGGCGACGACGCCCAGGTGCCGACCCACTTCTTAGTGTCCGGTTTGGCCAGCAACGGCTGCACGCATAAGACAACGCTCAAGGCCACCATCAAGGTTCGACTGCGGGTTAAGCTCATCACCGATTCTCCTTAAAACTTAAAGTACGCACCGAGGCTCAGTTCGGAGGTCTGACGCCTGGCATTGGTGGTCAGCAAAGCTGCGTTGAAGTCCGGCGTCTTGTACAGCAGACCCCGGTATTGGAATCGCAATCCAAGGTGCGAGGTAAAGATCGGATGATTGACACCGACTTCATACAGCAGAGGTACGCGGTTTTGCTGACTGTACTTTTGGCCGCCCACGGTGGTGGGAAGAAAGATCAGGGCTCCTGTGCCCACGGCACCGAAAGGTTGCAAGCCAAAGATCGGAATCGTCGGCCCTTGCAGCAAGTAGGCAACGGAAACTTCGTGCACATTGTTCTGCACGCCGAAAGGAATGGTGGAAAACCTCTCGGTGAAACGGGTATAGGAGTAGTTGACCTCATAGCCCAACCAGGGATGAAACGATTGCCGGACGGTCGCGAGCGCGCCCATGGACTCGGTCGGGTGGTCGCGAATGTCATTCGCATTGATTGTCCCGGTAGATTGCCCAAAGACGCTTACCGCACCATCAAGGTTCTTCAATGACTGGGCGATCGCCGGATACCACGTAGATGAGGTCGAAAGAAAAGCAAAAAGAAGAAAAGAAAGGGACCTGCGAACAGATGGAATCAACATCAGTTTGCCCACGCTCCTGCGCCTGAAAGGAATGGAAAAGGGTGCGACATCATCTTTCAACCCAAAGAGATAGCATACGCCAGCGAGGTATGGGGTTCATTGCTGTCCCGGGGGCGACGCGGGGTGATGCTCGTCGATGTACTCCTCGATACACTGATCGAGGATCCCGTGAGCCTGGAGAATGAAATCGATGGCATCACGCCCGGCCCCCTCCCCACCTGCATTGGGAGTGACGTAATGGGCCGACGCCTTAACATGGTCGCGGGCGTTGGCGACTGCGATGGCCAGTCCGCACACGCGCATGACCGGCAGGTCGATCACGTCGTCGCCCACGTAGGCGATTTGGTCAAGGGTAAAGGATCCACGCTGCATGATCTCGCGTACGGCACGGATCTTGAAGTCCTGGCCCATGTAGACGTATTCCATGCGCAATGCACGGGCGCGCTGGGCCACTGTTTCCGATGTGCGCTTGGTGATGACGCCAGTATGGATGCCACCGAGGCGGGCAAGCGAGATGCCAATCCCGTCGTGGGCATGGAATCCCTTGGGCTCAAACGTCTTCTCACCCTGGCCGGCGATGGCCGCGGGGAGCGACCATATCTTGCCATCAGTGAGGACTCCGTCTACATCGAAGAGTACGAGGCGGATGCGGCGGGCGCGTTCAGCGGCAGAAAAGTCCATAGCCTCATTCTAAGTACGCGAGCGTTGCGGCGGTCCCCCTGGATACAACTTTCGTTTTCTCACTGCATCTTGCCTTCAACTCAGGCTAGCGCAATGATGGAAACGCTATGAGAAACACCAAACACTTTCACTTGCATTTCGCCGCCGCCATTGTAGTTTTGGCGTTGGTCGCAACTCCCGTTTTCGGCTCTGCGTTTTCGAAATATTCGGGGATCTACAGTTCCGAGGCGCCGGATACCACCGACGCTTCCGGTCCGGCGGGCCCTGCATTCAGCGTGAGCCTGGGCCCCGACGGTACGGCCACCGTGACCCAGGATATGGGCAAGGGTGCGATTACCACCTTCGGCCACTGGAGCGATGCGGGAAGCCAGATCACGATCAAATTTGACGCCGTGGGCGACAAACCAGCAGATCCACCCATGGTCTTTCAGCCCAGCCATGACGGACTTCAGGCCGTGACCTGGAACCATTCGTTGTGGGGAAAAACGACTCCGCCGGCGCTCAAGAAGGAAGAGTCGAACTGGCACGCCAACAAGAAGCACGGTTTCCTCTGAGTTCTCCGGTCGGCCGGTAGGGAGGTAGCTGTCGATTCGGCACGACCTCCCTGTCTGCGCACCTTAATAGTAACTACCACCCCTAGCGGCTCGACCACCGCCCCAACCCCCATCCTGGGTGCCCTTATATCTCGGTGATTCATTGCGAGATTGGGGATACGGCGCGCCAAAGCTTGTAAAGTTCGCTCCTGATTTAGCCATTCGGGTTCAATGCAAACGTTTCCATCGGAAGATGGCGACCCTGATTGTGCGTGGCAAGAATCCCCGTTCTGAGAAGCTCTAGAATGGACAAATGCCTCCCCAGCAGTTGACCATCGCTGAACCCGGAATAGCCGATGCGTTGGCTTGGGCGCATCCCGTGGTGCGGGAGTGGTTCACCACCAAATTCGGCACCCCGACCTCTCCGCAGGAACTGGGCTGGCCGCCGATCCTCGCGGCTCGACCTACGTTAATCTCCGCCCCGACCGGCTCGGGCAAGACGCTGGCCGCTTTTCTGATCTGTATCGACAAACTGATCCGTCAGGCAATCGATGGCTCGCTCGCACCGGCCACCGCGGTGGTCTACGTCTCGCCGCTCAAAGCGCTCAGCAATGATGTGCAGAAGAACCTGGAACTGCCGCTGCGTGAGATTCAGGAACTGGCCCTGGCGCGTGGCTACTTGTGCCCGCACATCCGCACCGCGGTGCGCACCGGCGATACGCTCCCCGCGGAACGACGGGCCATGCTCAAGCGGCCACCGCACATCCTCGTCACCACGCCTGAGTCGCTCTACATTCTGCTGACAGCAGAGAAGAGCCGCAATAATCTTTGCTCGGTCGAGACCGTGATCGTCGATGAGATCCACGCGGTTGCTGATGACAAACGCGGAGCTCACCTCACACTCACCCTGGAACGGCTGGACGCGCTGGTCTGCGGAGAAAACCGGCTAAGCCCGGGCGCCCTGGTCCGCGGAAGATCGCAACCCCCGCTACGGATCGGGCTTTCCGCGACCCAGAACCCGATCGAGCTGGTCGCCAGTTTCCTGGGTGGACAACGGGGACCGGAGGTGGCGGTCGTCCAGGTGGGTCAACACCGCGTACTCGACCTGGGTATCGAGGTGCCGGGTGAGGAACTTGGATCCGTCGCGACCAACGCTATCTGGGACGACATCTACGAACGCCTGGCGGAGTTGGCCCTGCAACACCGGTCGACCCTGGTCTTCGTCAATACCCGGGCCATGGTGGAGCGGCTGGCCTTTTGCCTGGGTGAGCGTCTCGGTCCGGAAAACGTAGCCGCGCACCACGGCAGTCTTTCGCGGCGGCTTCGATTCGAAGCGGAGCGAAAGCTCAAGAATGGCGAGATCCGGTTACTGGTGGCCACCGCTTCGCTCGAGCTGGGCATCGATATCGGCAGCATCGACCTGGTATGCCAGGTGAATTCTCCCCGCGCCATCGCGGCAGCGATGCAGCGCGTGGGCCGCGCCGGGCACTGGCGCGGAGCCATCCCCAAAGGACGCTTTTTCGCCACCACACGCGACGACCTGATGGAGTCCGCGGCGCTGATTCGTGCCATGCGCGCCGGCGTGCTCGATCGGCTGGAGATTCCTCACTGTCCGATCGATGTGCTGATGCAGCAGATTGTTGCGGCGTGCGCAGCTGAGCCCTGGGAGGAAGATGCGCTGTATGAAGTCCTGCGCCGGGCGCATCCGTACAGCAGCCTGACGCGCAAAGACTATGACGAAATTCTTTGCCTGCTGGCAGATGGGATTGAAGCCAGCCGCGGGCGTTATGGATCGTACCTGCTGCGTGACCGGGTGAACGGCCGCATGCAATCGCGCCGGGGAGCCCGGACCATCGCTGTTTCCAATGGCGGCACCATTCCCGATACCGCGCTCTATGCCGTCATTGTGCAACCGGAAGGAGTACAGATCGCTACCCTCGACGAAGACTTCGCCGTGGAGTCGTCCGCCGGGGACGTAATTCTGCTAGGCAATACCAGCTGGCGCGTCCAGCGCGTAGAGAGTGCAGGACGAGTGCTGGTGGAAGATGCGCACGGCCAGCCGCCCAATGTGCCCTTCTGGCGCGGCGAGGCACCGCAGCGCACGTTAGAGCTGTCACGCTTTGTCTCCAGCTTGCGCCAGGAGATCAGCGCACGGACCGGCAATGTACTCCCCGGATACATCAGCCAATCGCATCCCGCAGGTAGCGGAGACCGTGGCCTGGCTGAAGCAGGAGTGCAGTGTGGATGATGCGGGCGCAGAACAAATGATCGGCTATATTGTTGCCGGGCGGGCCGTGCTTGGAGCCGTCCCCGCACTGGACACCATCATCGCGGAGCGCTTCTTCGATGAGGGCGGGGGTATGCAGTTGATTCTGCATGCGCCCTTCGGCGGCCGCATCAACAAGGCCTGGGGCCTGGCGTTGAGAAAACGCTTCTGCCGTGGTTTCAATTTCGAATTGCAGGCGGCGGCAACCGATAACGGCCTGAACATTTCGTTGGCAGAACAGCACAGCTTTCCGCTCAGCGACGTCTTCGATTTTCTGACCGAGCAGACAGTGACCGGGTTGCTGGAACAGGCTTCGCTCGACTCGCCCATCTTTCGTGCGCGCTGGCGTTGGGATGCGGGGCGCAGTCTACAACTGTTGCGGTTTTATAACGGCAAACGCATCGCGCCCCAGGTGCAACGGACGCGGTCCGATGACCTGCTGGCCAGCGTCTTTCCCCAGGTCGCCGCCTGCCAGGAAAACATCGAAGGCGATATCCAGATCCCCGACCATCCGCTCATTCAGGAAGTGATGAAGGACGTGTTGACCGAAGCGATGGACCTCGAGGGACTAATTCAGCTACTCGCAGGGATACGGACGGGGGCAATCCGCTGTCTCGCGGTTGATAGCGCGGTTCCTTCCGCCTTTGCGCATGAGCTACTGAACGCCAATCCGTACGCCTTCCTCGACGATGCGCCGCTGGAAGAACGCCGTGCCCGCGCGGTGAGCATGCGCGGGATGGTTCCGGATAAGCTACTGGGTGAAGCGGGACGCCTCGATCCAGCCGCGATCGCCGAGTTGCGCGATGAGTGCTGGCCCGATGTGCGCGATGAGCACGAGCTACACGATCTATTGTGTTCGCTGGTCGTGGCACCAATTGAGATCCAAGACATCGACGGAGCCTTGCATTGGCCGGTGTTTTTTGAGCGGCTTCAGTTTCACGGGCGTGCCACGGTGGCCGAGCATGGCGGACGGCAATATCTGGTGGCGGCGGAACGGGTGCAGCACCTGCGCCTGTTGTGGCCGGCGATGTTGGTCGAACGCCCAGTTCAATGCCCTGCGGAAACAAAAGAATTGTTAGCGGGCGACGTGGTTCGCAAAGCGGTGCAGGGATGGATGGCGTTGCTCGGTCCAGTCACTTCGCGGACGCTGGGAGAGCGACTGGGAATAGAGCCGGCGGCGATCTGGGCCGCCATGCTGGTGATGGAGATGCAGGGGAGCATCCTGCGCGGGGTGTTTGAAGGAGGAGAGGCAGCCGGCAACGAGGATGTGGAATGGTGCGAGCGTAGACTGCTGCAGCGCATCCATAAGCGGACGCTGGCCGGGCTGCGCAAGCAGATCGAGCCGGTGACGCCGGCAATTTATATGCAGTGGTTGATGCGTTGGCAGCGAGTCGCGCCACGCTCTCAGCTGAGCGGGGAGGCGGGTGTACTGGAGGCGCTACGGCAGCTTGAGGGCTTTGAAGCGCCGGCTATCGAATGGGAACGGACTCTCCTGCCCCAGCGGGTTGCCGCCTACGATCCTCGCTGGCTGGATGTTTTATGCATGGAGGGCGTCGTGGGCTGGGGACGCATCTCGCCCCACCCCGCTTTTTCTACGCATGGCGGTGACTTGGCGGCGCCTAAGCGGGTCGTGCCCACCAGCATGGCCCCCATCACCTTCTTCTTACGCGAGGACGCACTTTGGATGGACCGCTGCCTGGCGGAGCGGGCGATTCCGGAGCCTGCCTTACTGGCCTGCCTGAGCGAATTGGCCTGCCACGTACGCGCCCACTTGGCGCAGTATGGGGCAGTTTTTGCCGGAGATTTGGTGCGTGGGCTGGGCGTCCCGGCAGAGCAGGTGAACCGTGGCCTCTGGGAACTGGTTGCTGCCGGCCTGGTTACAGCCGACGGATTTGACAGCCTGCGGGTACTCATCGATCCCCGGCGTAAGGCCATGTTTCAAGGAGGACTGAAGAGGCCGCGCAACACGGTTGGGCGCTGGAGCCTGCTGAATCCGGCGACTGGCCTGGCTGAAAGCGTAGGCGCGCAGGCGGAGCGGCGCGAGGCGGAGCTTGAGTCGGCCTGCTGGATGCTGCTGCGGCGTTACGGCGTCGTTTTCCGCGACGTGCTGGAGCGGGAGACCACCATACCCCGCTGGCGCGAGCTGCAGGGCATGTTTCGCCGGCTGGAAGCCCGGGGGAGTGTGCGCGGAGGCCGATTCTTGAGCGCCTTTGGCGGCGAACAATTCGCGGTGCCGGAAGCGGTGGCATCGCTACGCGAGACGCGCCTGCATACAATCGATGAAGCCATCACCGTGGCCGCTGCCGACCCACTCAACCTTGCGGGTGTGGTGGTCCCCGGAGAGCGGCCCGCGGCTGTTCCCGGAAAGACCGTCACCTTTCTTGCCGGCGCGGTGCGGGTGGAAGAACCAAGCCTGGCGGTATCTGCACTTTGAAACAGTATCGAATCGTTTACGCTGACTTGCTAATCTAACGCCTATCAGCAAAGGGAGGGCGAAGATGAATCTGATCCTCACTATCATTGCGATCATTATCTGGGGCTGGCTGGCTGCGATTTGGATCCGGCGCATGAAAGCACGTCGCGAGATCGAGCGCCTGAGCATCACCCCTGAAGCGCTCCGTAACCTCATGCTTGCCCAGCGCGACGTGGTGGTGCTGGACGTTCGGCAACCGTTGGACTTGTTGGCAGATTCCGAAATTATCGAGGGGGCGCAGAGGATTTCGCCCCAGGATGCCACTGAGAATCCGGCACTTATTCCTACCGATAAAGAGCTGGTTGTGTATTGCACCTGTCCCAGCGACAAAACCAGCCGTGCCATTGCCCTTAAGGCGCAGGACCTGGCGCCAAACATCGACGTGAATCGAGTCAAGTTTCTAAGGGGCGGGTTGGCTGCCTGGAAGGCGAAAGGCTACCCTGTCGTGCCTTACGACAAGACGTTTCATCTTGACACCGGCACGTAAGCGGATCTTCCCATAGACCGGCCCCCGCGATCTTCATTCAGGATGACGTTGCTGGTTGACGTGTTTTGCCCCTCTCTGCCTACTTGCCAGAAAAGAAAAAGCGCAAGGGCTGAGCCCCATTCTTTTTCCATCTTTTACGGCCCGACTAGTCCCGAAGGGACGGCTGAACTTAGCCCAGGACGCCAGTCCTGGGTTGGATTTGAATGGACGACCCAGCCTGCCCCGGCGTGCCGTGGGTCCCGCAGGGACGGCTGAATATGGGCCGCGACGGAATCCTCCTCAGCCGTCCCTGCGGGACTCGATCATGTTTCTTGATGTACCCAGGACTAGCGTCCTGGGCTAAGTTCCAGACGTCCCTTCGGGACTCAATTCCTAAATCCCGAGTTCTCACGCACCCTCTAAATAGGGTGTGTGAGAACCGGAAACAGCAGATCCCTCCGCTACGCTCGGTCGAAAAACATTTCCAGGAGAGGCCTGCGGAACTGCAGATCTCTCCACGGCAGGCCGGGACAGGTCGGCTTCGACGGGATGACAAAAGGGGAGGGCGACGGTTCGATAGAGAGTGGTTGCTGAACCGAGGCGTTTTTCATAACCTTGGGCGGGCCGCAGCCCCATGACTTCTCGGTCTGATTATTTTGGCCGCAAGGGCGAGGTGCATGTTGAGGAGTTTCCGCAAACGAAGTCATAGCCTGCAAAACTTCCTTGGCTGCCTGGGCGAATTTGGTCAGTAAGGCCTGCGAGAATAAGGCATGCAGGATGATACAGCCAAGTCGCCTGGCAGCCCAGCGGCACTCGTACCCGGCGAGGATTACTACTACGAAGGTCCCTACGTTGTGTTCACAGCGGAGTACCACCTGAAGCGCGGAACGTGCTGCCATTCGGGATGCAGGCATTGCCCGTACCGAAGCTCATCCGCCCCGGATGCAGGCTCCGAATAGCACGTACCCCTTTATGGCGTCAGCAGCACTTTACCGGCTCCGCCTTTTTCTGCCAGCTCATGAGCCTGCCGGATCTCCGTCAGCTTCATCCTCGCGCCGATGGGGATGGCCAATGCACCTTTCGCAACGTCGCCGGCGAGCTGCTCCAACCGCCTGGGATCCGGCTGTGACCACACCTCATGCACCTGCAAGTCTCGACCGTCAGCCGACTTAGGTTTGCCGATCACTGTAGCCAGGGTTCCATTTTTCTTTATGCGTGGAATGAGGCGATCGATCACGTCGCGGCCAACGGTATCTGCGACTGCGTCTAATTCCTTCAAACCGCTAATCTGCTTTTCATCATCGACGGCGACGACCTGATCTACTCCGAGCTTTTCTGCCTCGGAGCGTTGACTCGCGCGCACACCAGCGATCACATAGGCTCCATGCTGTTTGGCTACATGGACTGCGGTACGCCCCACGCTGCCCAGTGCGCCGGTAATCAGCAGCCTCTCGCCCGATCGAGGGGTAACTCCCCGTTCGATCAATTGCGCGCCAGTTTGCAAGACCAGCGGTAATACCCCGGCTTCGACGGGGTCGAGCCCTGCCGGCATCAACGCCAGGATTTCAACTTTGCAGGTGACATACTCGGCGTAGGTGTGGTCCGTCACGCTCATCACGAGGGTATCCAGTGTTATGCCGGTGACCCCCTCCCCGAATGCAACCACCTGGCCTGCAAGATCATACCCAAGAATGGTGGGCAACTCGAGCGGCATGATGTCTTTCATGTCCCCGCGCCGTATCTTGTAGTCGATGGGGTTGATGCTGGTGGCACCCAGCTTCACCAGGACTTCGCCGGCGGCAGCGACCGGAATGGGGACTTCCTCGTACGCCATTTGGTCGACGCCACCGTATCCATGCAGTAGAACTGCCTTCATTGTCTTCACCATCCCACCAATCTCTCTTTGTAGTCCCGAAGGGACGGCTGAATTTAGCCCAGGACCCGAGTCCTGGGTTCGATTTGAAAGGACGACTAAATTCTAAATCCCGGGTTCCTCACACATCCGCTTAGGCCGTATTCGTCGCAAATACAGTGTGATGCTGGTCGACGGGAAAATGATCTGCAGGTTTTATGGAGAAGGAGCGCGAACGGCCGGCGCGGGGCTGGATGAGGGATCGGATGATGGCGCGGGCGCAGGGGTGGTGGCGGCTGGCGGCGGCGCGGCCGCAGCGGCACGGACCAGCATCGCCTGACGCGGGAAGCTGAAGCTCCCGCCGGTGTCGTCGATGACGTTGACCTGGCAAATGTAGAGTCCGGCATTGAGCCGGTCCAGCGGAATGTCGAAGGCAAAGGCGACTGCATCGCGTCCGGGCACGTTCACACTCGTAGCTTCCACTAACGGGGTCTCGAAGACTTTCGTGGTGCCTTGCAAAAATTCGATGCTGGTCAGCACTTTCATGCCTGCCTGCCCCGGCGTGCCGTGGGGTTTGGCAGCCGCAGGGGGAGCCGAGCCCCCCTTTGCCGGAGTAGAAGCCGGGTCATACACTTCGTAGAGCAGATACATGTGCTGATCGGTACGGAACACATGGGCCACGTTCGGCACCCAGATGAAGCCGCCGTTGGAAAGCGGATTATCCACATCTTTCTTGCTCGACGAACTCCGCTGGCTGGAAAGCACGACGGAGCTGAGCTTGAGAGGAAACTTTTTGAGGTCGGGCAGGTTGATATCGGTTTCAAAGGAGCCCATGCGGCCGGTTTGATTCTCGCGGACCACAAACTTGAGATGATACTTGCCCAACGGAAGAGTAAAGCCGGTGGTGTACTGGATGTTCTTGCGCGAGACCTGCTGTGAATCATCGATGGCAAGCTTGACCGTCTGGCGAATTTCCGCCATGTCCTGCCCGGCAGTGTTCTTGAGCTCGCCAATGATATCGAGCGTAGCTTTGCTGCGATCGCCTCCCTTGACAAAGGGAATCTGCGAGCCGGGCACGATCAGAGAGACAGGCACATAATAGCGGGGGGTTCCGCTACCCGCATCGCTGCGGAAATAGTATGCCTCCAGGTATACCTCAACGTCGGTTGCAGGCAGGTCGCTGGCCAACTGTTCCTGCAGTTGGCGCTCGCGCTCATCCTTGTTGGCGTGCTTGTAATCGGCCGGAGCGTAGTAGCCGGGGCGATATTCAAGCTTTACGTTGGGGCGGTTGATCTTAATGGTGAGCCTGCGGTAACGGCCATCCTTCTCTGTGTCGGTAGAGCGGAAACCGATCACATAGTAAGCGGACGTGTCCTGTTGAATACGCTGAAACGCGGGCGAGAAATCGTTGGAATCGAAGAAGGCCTTACCCCCGGTATCCGACGAGAGCGTAGCCATGACTTCCTGGGTGTTGAAATTGGAATCGAGATTGTTTTGCAGCGCCGCACCGTTGTAGCTGCTGGTACCGCGCAGGCTGCCGGTGGAGGCGTCGCCCAGGGGCGAGATCGCTTCCAGGCCGCGGGCATCGACGGAGTAGATGGACATGTTGGCGCGCACTGAGGCATTGATGGCAGCGTGCAGCGAGGCCTGGTTCTCAATGCCATCGCGCTGGATGCCGCCGGAAAAATACAGCAGAGACTTTTTCTCGTTGATGTAGGCCAGCGAGTGGGCGATATCGGCGAAAGCGAAGAGCTCGCGGTCGGTATTGACGTCGTTGTACTCCGACTCATCAGCGGTGAAGGACGTAGTATCTTCCACCTGGTTGGTGGTGCTGGTTGCCCCGGATTGAAACCCGGCGCCCTGGGTTCCGGAATAGGCGTTGACTGCGTTCAGCAGTAGTTGCTTATTAGCAGTGAAATCCCGATCGAGCGACAGCGACTGATCGAGAGATACGACCGCCACCAGGTCTGCCGGCTGCATCTGCCTGTTGATGTAGTTGCGGGCCGCGTCCTGGGCTCGCTCCAGGTCTTCCGGTTGCATCGAAGTGATGTCGAAGAACATGACGATCAAACGATGGTTGCGCAACTCCGTCGAGGTAGCACTGCGGTTCATGCTGCCCATGATGGTATTGCCCGCCTTGCCGTTCACCGTAGCCTCGTTGAGAGGGGCGGCCTGATCGACACTCTGGAAGTCGAAGCTGATGATCTTTTGCGGCTTGCCATTCTCCTGGACCTGGAAGTCGCTGGCAGTAAGCCCGCGGACAACTTCCCCGGTCTTCTTATCCCGGACCACGATGTTGGTGAGCACCAGGTCGCTGTCAACCTTGAGTGTGTAGGTAGATTGTGCGTCCGGCGGCGATGATGCCTGGTCTTGAGCGCCAATCGGCATAGTCCCCAAGAGTCCCAGGAGGACGATGGAGGTGACTTTGCGCAAGTAGCCGGTAACGTTCATCCGTACTGAATCCTCTCTAGAACCGATAGCGTGCATTAAAAGTGAATTGACGCATGCCGGCGGCCGCGGTTACCTGGCCGTAGGTCCCCGATCCCAATGTCGTATCGATGGCTGAGTATTGGACGGTGTTGAGCACGTTACTGGCGGTGCCGCGCATCTCGAAAGTACGGGTTTCTGAAAAGCGGACGGTTTTTGAGAGCGATGCATTGAGCGACACTGTGCCCGGACCGGGAATCGAGTAACGCGAGGCAGTTCCGTATGTGTTTGCGGGCGTGGTAAAGGCGTTTTTGTTGAACCAGTTGCGAAGCGAACCGCCGCCGGCGGTCAGCGAGGCCCCGGGAACGCGGTCGGGCCGGAGGGAAGCAGTAGTGCCGCGGGCGACCTCTTCTACGGTCGCCTCGTAGTGCGGCGTCAATGCTTCTCCGGAGGAAAGGGTGAAGGTGCCGGAAGCAGAGATACCGCTCAGTGCGTGCCCCAGCCATCCCCGGTTGATCCAGCGTTCATCGGGTCCGAAGGGTATTTCGTAGAGGAAATTGCCGGTTAACTGGTGGCGTATGTCGAAGCTCGAATTTGATTTTTCAGCCAGCAGGTCCTGCCAGTTTTGCGCCACCACTATCCCGGTTCCCCCGCTACCCCCGATGGAGCTCGCATTGTCAATGGAGTGGCTGTAGGTGTAGGTGGCGCCCAGGCCAATACCCCGTTGCAGCCGCTTGCGCGCGCTCACGGTCAGCGCGTTGTAATTGGAGAAGGCGACCGAGTCCTCATAGTCATAGAAAACTCCGCTCAGCGATTGATTGGCAGAGCGGCCGGGCGCATTGACGATGTCTAAACGCGTACCCTTTGAACCGTTGTAGCCGATGTTGAGCACGATGCCCAGGGGCAGTGTTCGCTGCAAATTAATGTTCCACACCTGCACGTAAGGAAGCCGATAGTACTTGTTGACCGCGTAATTTCCTTCGGTTTGCGGCGACGGGAACCCATTGGCCAGCGTGATCTGCGGCTGGGTCGAGACTTCATTCGTCTGGACGTCGGCGAAGGGTGGCTGGAAGGCGAAGTCCTGGATAAATTTCGCGTATTGGCCGTTGGCATAGTTAATGCCAAACCCGGCGCGTACCACCGTGTCTTTCATCGCTCGCACGGCAATACCGATGCGAGGAGAGAAGTTGTTGCGCTCAGGGTAGATCAGGTCACGCGGGTATTTTCCGGTGTAAGGTCCGATGCCACCGGAAACGACCGTCGCGACAGAGGTGAAGTCGTTGCCCGTATCCAGGGTCGAGAGCCGATCGTATTTCTCCGAGTAAGGCGAAAAATATTCGTATCGCAGACCGAAGAGGAGAGTGAGATTAGGTAAAGCTCGCCAGCTATCCTGGGCAAAAGCATCCCAGGAATTCTGCCGCAGATAAGACTTCTGATAGGGGGCCTGCAGCGAGGTCTGCTGCGGTAAACCAAGCAACAGGTCGGCCAGCGAGGAGCCGGATGTTGGCGTACCGCCAGGACCGACGCTGCTGGAGCCGGGCTGCTGCGTGAACAGGCCGGTGAAGGTATAAGTTCCAGTCACATCGCCGGTATTGCCGAAGAGATCGTTATGGACGCGGTGAAAGTCTCCTCCAAAGCGGACGTTGTGCTTCTTGTGAATCCACGAGGTGGAATCGGTAACAGAGACTGTCTGATTAGTCTGAAAGTTCGGCTGCTGCTCGTTTACGCTGGTGAACTGGTTGAGGGTGAGACTCGGCAGACCATAGAGCAGGGGGTTATCCGGCAGTCCGGTAAGACCAACCTGGCTGGCGACATCCGTGGTACTGGTGAACTCGTTTTTGAGTTGAGACTCGCTTCGATTCCAGTTGAGACCGAGGTTGTTGGTCAACCTGCCTTTACCCAACGAATAGCCAAATGCAAGAGAATATTGATGGGTTTGCTGCTTGCCGCCAAGATCGGGGAAGAGACTCAACTCGTCGGCCGCCTGGTGACTGTAGTTGAAATTCAGGTTCATGCTTTGCCGAATTCCGGCGCCCCCCTGACCCAGATATTGACGGATCAAGCCGCCCAGCGGTGAGCCTCCGGTACTAGGGCCAAAGCTATGCAGAAAACGAACGCCAATCCGGGTGGTGTTGGATTCGGAGGAGGCCACGCGCTGGTAATTCTGGAACTGGCCGGGCAGGGTCGGCGCAGGGAAGTAATTCAGCAGCGCCGTTGCCTGGGTCGCAATACGCGCCGCCGGGATGGTGTTGTTCGGAAATGGAACACCGGGAGTGTTCGGATCGTAAATCGTGACCGGAGCGCCTTCCTGGGTAGTAAGACCAGACAGATCGCCCTGGCGCTCAGCCGCTGTGGGCACGGTGCCGTATTGGCTGAATGGCGAGGACGACCGCTGCCCGGAGAGCGTTGAAGAAGATCACATCTTTGGTGTCGTGCACGATCAAGTGGGGGATGTATGGGGCGCCCATGAAGGTAAGCCCAAACTGATTTTGCGCATAGCTGGGCTGTGGCTCCCTTTGGGCCCGGACGGGGAACGGAGTGGCATTCAGCGCAGAGTTCCCACCCGTCCAGAAGAACGCTCCGTGAGGCTGGTTGGGCTTGAAGTTGCGGAAATTGCCGAAGCCGCCACCACCTCATGCGGCCTCCGCCGCGACCTCCACCCCCCCGGCCGCCACGCCCCGAACCCCTCCACCCCCGCCGAATCCACCTCCACCGCCGCCAAAACCACCGCCTCCCCCGGGCCGCCCCCGCCCGGACCACCGGGTCCGCCTCCTTGTCCACGACCGCCTCCAGGCCCGCCCGGGCCGCCTCCGGAGAGTGACTGATCCAACTCCGCGTTCTGGCGAAGCTGCTCCATATCCACGCCGGCGAAGGGATTGGTGGTGCCTGCCTGCCCGGTGACGGAGACCGAATCGGTGGAGAAATCAGAGTTATTGGCCAGCGAAGGGAGGGCGGCTCCGGTAGCTCCGCTATTGATGCCGGCATCTTCGGTGCCGGCGAGTTGGGCCAGCAAAGCCAGATTCTGGGCTCCGCGCCCGGCATTGCGCCGCACCGTGGCCGCTGAGCGGGGGCCCTGGCTCGGATTACCGGCGGCGTTCTCCTGAGGACTTTCGGGCGGGACTCGCGAAGCTAATGTGAGGGCGAAAGTCGACCTGCTGGTTAACCGGTGAGGTCGTGGTTGGAGCAGTTGAGGGTCCAGTTGCGGGTCCCTGTCGAGGGCTTGATAAGCGCGACTTTGGTCTCCGGGGCAAAAGCGGCGAGTTCCGTCTTGAGCACATACCGGCCGTTGGCCGGGATGGTCATGGAATAGTTGCCGTTGATGTCGGTGATGGTGGCGTAGCGTTGGCCGGTCAGCGTATTGGTGGCGACAACGCTCACGCCGGGGAGCGGAACGTTCCCTGCTTTCACCGTGCCATGCACCAGCCCACCGGCTGAAGCCGGGCGATGCCGTTTCGGATTCGCCGCTGGTGCAGCAGGGGCGGACTGGGCCCCCGCAGCCGCGAGTAGACCGCCCAACAGGCATACGAGGAGGGATAGTCGACGCATCAGACCGGTTTTCCTATCGCTATGCACACAGCTTAGACCTTCCTCGTGTCAGGAGGCACACTACGATCACCTTGGGGGCTCAACATTCAATCACAGGCCGGGCGGCGGTCCGGGCGGCGGAGCCGCCGATCCAGCCGGTTGGCCGGGCCCATTCAGACGTCCCGGACCAGGATTGCCAGCAGACCGGCCCCAGGACCGGCCCCGGGAGTCATGATGCGCAGAGTGCTGGCGACAAATGTGTCCGCGTGCAGGGCCCCCTGGGCGCTAATCGTGTCCCCTACCTTCACGTCGGCCAGGGTCACGTCTTCCCTATGTTTCCGGAATGATGTGTTTTCGTCCACCGCAACAATCTGCGCCTGCTTGTCGCCGGCTCGTTCAATGGTGATCTTGAGCTCATGAATGGCGGTCACTTTTCCCATCACCCAGGTCTTACCGAAGGCAGCACGGGCGTCGCGCACTTCTTTGGCGTCGATGTCGACTACAAACACTGCCCCGACTGTTTTGGCCTTTGCGTCGACGATGCCGCCGGCCATGAACATATCCCCGATGTGTATGTCGGCGGCCGCGATCGGCTGCCGATCCTTCATCAAATGGGTGTTGGGGCTGTAAAGAACCTGATACGTGTCACCCTCGTCAGTGCGGATAGTGAAGCTATTGGCTCCGGCAGCGGTAACCGTTCCACGAATTCCGTTGCCCCTGCCAAAGGCTTGGCCCATACCGTCGCCTCATCCGGCGGCCCCTCTTGTGCACGACAAGCGCGGCGCTATCAACATCACCACTCCCATTGCCGCAATTGCGAGACTTGCCGTGCGCTTCATCGCACCATTTAGACGGCTTCTGTAAGAGTAAGGACGCAGGTAGGCGCCCGGGCGTTGTCGTCAAACGTCGCCCATCGATCTGTCAGGCGCCTATTGTGAAGCGGTTAAAAGCCCGTACCCTCAGGGAATAAAAAAGGTACTTCAGGGGCCGAAAAGCGAAACCGCAGCTTTCTTCTTCATTCCCCGCAAACAACCGACGGGTGCCCCACATCTCGCTCGTTTTTCGGGAGATGTGGGATACCACAGACCTAGACCTTAAGTGTTGACAGTAGGGCGAATGCTTTCGGATTGAGCGCAGTGGTATCCCACATCTCGCCAAAAACGAGCGAGATGATTGGGGCACCCGTCAGCTGTTGTCAGGAAAGAGGGACTCCGGGGTAGCGTAGCGGAGAGAGCTGCGGTCCTTGTTTCGTTCTCACGCAGCCCCTCGAGAGCACTGAGGTAAACTGCCGGGATGGCGATTGACTCGCTGCACTCCCCCGCGTCACCGGCTTCCCCGGCTCACGTGGAACGACACTTCGCCTCTACCGCATTGGTTCGCGATGTAGTGATCGGGATGTCGGACGGGCTGACCGTTCCCTTCGCCCTGGCAGCGGGACTCTCCGGTGCGGTGAATTCCCCTCATGTGGTGGTACTGGCCGGATTGGCGGAAATAGCCGCCGGATCCATCGCCATGGGCTTGGGTGGCTTTCTCGCGGCCCAGGGCGACGCCGAGCATTATGCCAGCGAGCGCATGCGTGAAGAGCGGGAGATCGTGGACCGGACTCGAGACGAGGAAGAGGAGATCTACGAGATCTTTGAGCAGTATGGCGTGGAGCGAAGCGAAAGCATGCCGGTGCTCGAAGCATTAAAGCGCAGGCCCCAGGCCTGGATCGACTTCATGATGCGATTTGAGCTGGGGCTGGAAGAGCCACAGCGAAACCGGGCCAGCCGCAGTGCAATCACCATCGCCCTCTCTTATGTGATCGGAGGCCTGGTCCCACTGCTTCCTTACATGACGGGACGGAGTTTGCCCTCCGCCGCTCTCCGCCTCGGTGGCCATCACCCTGGTGGCATTGCTGGTTTTTGGTGGGGTGAAAGGCAGGTTGACCGGAGCGGGCACGGTACGCAGCGCGGTTCAAACCGTGGTTATCGGCGGACTGGCGGCAGGCGCAGCTTACCTTCTGGCCCGGTTATTGAGCGCTCATTGAAAGGCCAGCAAAAAAGAGGCAAAAAAATTAGGCAACATCAGGCCCCTTCCTGTCTCTAAGGGAGAGAGCGGTATCTATGACGCCAGTCACGACAAGGATAAAAACTTCCCCGTTGTTCGAGGAGTTCTCACGCGTACGGCGTCAGACCGAAGACCTCTGTCTTCCGCTGTCTCCGGAAGACATGATGGTGCAGTCCTGCGCCGAGGCTAGCCCAGCCAAGTGGCACCTGGCGCATACCACCTGGTTTTTCGAAACATTTCTGCTGCGGGAATTCCTTGCCGGCTACGGCGAATTTCATCCCGATTTCCGGTGGCTCTTCAACAGCTACTACAACTCCGTCTCCGACCAGCCGGAAAAGAAGCTGCGCGCTTCGTTCTCCCGGCCGCCCGTCGAGTCAATTTTCCAGTATCGCCAGCATGTGCAGGAAGGGATTCAGCTCTTGCTGGCCTCCGATCCTCCTGAGGAAGTGACGCGGAGAATTGTGCTCGGTCTGCATCATGAGCAGCAGCACCAGGAACTGTTGGCCTATGACATCAAGCACGCTTTATGGACCAACCCGCTTCGTCCGCCTTACCTCAACGAACCGGTCGTCTTCAGCGCGCCTCCCCTGAGCAAGCCGGATTGGATTGAATATCAGGGCGGTGTCAGCGAGATCGGATACGCCGGCGATGGGTTTTCCTTTGATAACGAGCTACCCCGTCATCCGGAATACCTTCGGCCCTATGCGTTGGCCTCGAGGTTGGTTTCCTGCGGGGAATATCTCGCTTTCATCGAGGATCGCGGCTACCAGCGTCCGGAGCTGTGGCTCTCTGCGGGATGGGAAACGATCAAAGCCGAGGGCTGGAAAGCGCCACTCTATTGGCGTCAGCAGGATGACGCATGGCTGGTGTACACCCTCTACGGTGAGCTGCCGCTTACCGAATTACTGCAAACCCCGGTGTGCCACGTGAGCTATTACGAAGCAGACGCTTTTGCTCGTTGGGCCGGCAAGCGGCTCCCTACCGAAGCCGAGTGGGAGGTCGCAGCGCAGGCTTTGCCGGCCACCGGCAACTTTCTTGAAGACGGAACGTTGCATCCTGTGGCCTTGGGCGAGGGGCCCGCAAAGGGTCCGGCGCAGATGTTCGGGGATGTGTGGGAGTGGACCCAGAGTGCTTACCTCGGCTACCCGGGATTTGCCGCGGTGCCGGGTGCTCTCGGCGAATACAACGGCAAATTCATGAGCAGCCAGATGGTGCTGCGTGGCGGATCTGTGGTTACGCCGGCTTCTCATATACGGGCTACTTATCGGAACTTTTTCTCTCCTGCGACGCGCTGGCAGTTTTCCGGCCTTCGTCTGGCGAACGTCTAAACTCATTCAATTCAATCGGAAGCCCGCGGAGAGATCATGTCTGCTATTTCGTTACCTAAGTTGCCGGCCATTGCGTCGAGTCCGGTCGCAGTTGAAGTGTTGAACGGTCTTACCGATGCGGCCTAAGACGCTGTCTCCCTGGCTGTTCTATGACGAGGCGGGTTCTCGGCTGTTTGAGGAGATTACGGAGTTACCGGAATACTACGTGACCCGAACGGAGAGGCAGATTCTTGCCCAGCACGCGGATGAGATCGTCGCGGCCGCGGCGGGGGGCCGCGACCTGTCGATGATCGAGCTGGGCGCGGGGACGGCGACCAAGACAGGCTTGCTGCTGAACGCCGCCGTCGGTCTCCAGGGAAGCGTGACGTACTACCCCATCGATGTGTCGGAAACGGCTCTTGAGGAAGCGCGGACCCGGCTCGAGGAGGAGCTGCCGCAGGTTACGGTGGAACCTATTGTGGCGGACTACACCGAGGGGATGCGTCAGAGTGGCGCCTCCCACGCCGGAAGACGGCTGGTGCTTTATATCGGCTCGAGCATCGGGAACTTTTCGCCCGCGGACGCGATCGAAGTGTTGCGCGGCGTCCGTGCCCAGCTGTCACCGGGCGATTGCCTGTTGCTGGGGACGGACATGGTGAAGGATGTGAATTTGCTGCTCGCCGCTTACGACGATGCTGCCGGCGTGACCGCCAGGTTCAACTTGAATGTGTTGGTCCGCATCAATCGCGAACTGGACGCGAATTTCAATCCCAAACTGTTTCGCCACCGGGCGCGGTGGAATGAGGGGCACTCGCGGATCGAGATGCACCTGGAAAGCTTATTGGCACAGAAGGTTGCTCTTCGCGCCCTGGATATGGAGGTGCGGTTCGGCCTGGGAGAGACTATCCACACCGAGAATAGCTATAAATTCACGGACCAGCGGGTAACGGCTTTGCTCACCCGGGCTGGATTCAAATTGCGGCAGCAATGGAGCGACCCCGAGAAATGGTTCACGGTGTATCTGGCGGCGGCGAATTAGTGCTTGCCGCCTACTTGGACAGGCGGAGCAGCACCACTCCGTGGCGGGGCACGCTTACCGTGTAGCTGCCCTGGAGTTTTCCCAGGTCCTTTGCCTGCCAGATGTCCCTCGCCTTCGCGCCGCCGGCAAAGCCTACATCGCTCAGCTTGACGGTGATGGGCAGTGCGGTGTCGTCGCGGTTGAACAGGCCCACGGCTTTGTCGCCGCCTTTGAGTGCCTTAGCCCAGATTTCGACCGGACCCACTTCAGAAACCCGATCCCCCTGTTTGCCGAGAGGATCCTGATCAATGGCGATTACTTCTTTGTTGGTTAGAATGGCAGCCGTCTCGGGCTTCATTTGCGAGAGGTCGTTGCCCGCCAGCAGTGGGGCCGCGAGCAGTGCCCATAGGCTCATGTGGAGGCGATTCTCGTCCAGCGTGAGCTTGCCGTTGCCTACCTCTAACATGTCGGGATCATTCCAGTGCCCAGGGCCCGCATACTTAGACAGGCCTGCCTGGGAAAAGCCGATCAACGTCATGCGATCCCAGGTCGGATTGATGTCCCCAGTGGTCCGCCACAGGTTTGCTCCGAGCGACGGTCCCCACTCCCACACTGCGTCCCAACCGTACTGGCAGAAGCTGTAGACGATGGGGCGACCGGTGGCCAGCAGCGCCTTATGCATCTTCTCGTAGGCATCCTTCATGATCTGGGTGGCTTTTGCCGGATCATTCGGAGCCTGCTCGGTCATGTTCTGACGAAAGCTGCAGAGGTCGTATTTGAGATAGTCGAACCCCCAGGCTGCATAGGTCTTGGCATCCTGCTCTTCGTGCCCAAGGCTGCCTGCGTACTTGGCACAGGTCTTCGCCCCGGGCCCGGAATAGATGCCGATTTTAAGGCCCTTCGAATGGACGTAGTCGGCCAGGGCCTTCATGTCGGGAAATTTACTGTTGGCCTGAATGTTGCCCTGAGCATCGCGCTCGCCCTGCCAGGTGTCGTCGATGTTCACGTAGATGTACCCGGCATCCTTCATGCCGGATGAGACCATGGCATCCGCTGCGGCGCGGACATCCGCATCGTTCACCCTGCCTGCAAAGAGGTTCCAGCTGTTCCAGCCCATGGGCGGAGTCGCCGCCAGAGTACGTGGTCTGTGCGAATAGCGTGGAGGGCAAAAGCAAAGCAGCTAGCAGCAAGGCGCGGAACAAATTGAGCATAGTTTTCTCCGGACGATTCACTATAGGCCACTTCCCTTGCCTGCGGCCAGCGGCTTGAGGATCTCATCCAGCAGATCCGTGGTCCCCTGCACTCGCTCCAACCGTGGATATTTCTCGCCGTCATGGTAGTTCAGGCGCACGGTGCGGAATTCGTTGTCATTCGAGACGATCAGCTCAATCGGGTCCGTCGTCCCCTTAGCCGCGCGAATCGCCTGCTTCAGCACGTCCTCGGTATAGCCGTGGCCGTTGATCGCCACCAGTTTGGTGCTCGGGCCTAGCCCAGCCTGAAAGGCAGGAGAACCCATCCTGACATCGCTAATGGTGCCATCCGCTCCCACCATGAGCCCAGCCGAGAACCACGCGTCGGTCTGCTTGGTCTTGTCCAAGTAGGCCTTCTCGAACTCGGTGGGTTCGGCGCCATACTGAAGCTGGTATCCTCCGTGTTCGATTCCATCCAGCGGCGCGTGCGCGGCGTGAGAATTGAGGCGCTCGGTCAGAAAGGTGCGCCAGTCGTAAGGCGCGACGGAATTCAGATCGGTCACGATCTCTTCAAAATCGTAGGGCACGACCTTGGGCGGGGTGTTGCCGCCGACGGCCAGAAACTTCACGCAAAAGTCGTTCAATGACTTCTGATCGTGCGTGAGTTGCCGAATGGTCGTATCCGCATCCAGCCACAACAATTCACCTTCCTGGTAGTAGTCCTGGGCGCGCCTCCAATTGGACCAGGACTGGTGGCCTCCACGAAGAATCTGGCCGGCAATGGCCGTGTCTTCAAGGTTGCGCCAGGTGCGTCCGGGTTTAACGTCAAGCCGGGCTGCACTCCAGGCCAGCATCTCGCGGTAAGTCTGGGGCGTCCACAATGCGGAGCGCGCCGCCAGCACGTCACCCCAGTATTGCGTCATGCCCTCATAGACCCAAAGCAAGTCGCCCTTCTGTGGGGTGGCGTAGTCGGGCGTAGCTAATCCGATGGGTCGACGGTATTTGCCGTTCCAGGAATGAGTAAACTCATGAGGCAACAAGTCCGCATTCAGCACCGCCAACTTGGGATCAGAGACTCCCTTTTTCTCAATGCCGTTGTCGCTCGATTGATCATGTTCCAGGCCTTCCTCGCGAATCGATGTCGCTCAGGCTGAGCAGGAAATGGTAGGTCTCATAGTGGCGGGACGCATAGAGCGGGCCGGTTTCCCGCACCAGCTGGGTGAGAGCGGCGAGATACTCCGGCTTGAGATCGACATCCTCCGCGGCGTCTCCGGCCACGTCGAGGTAGTGCTTCGGTGTGATCTCCGGGGCCAGGGGAATCTCGCGAAAATATCTTCCCGTGATCACCGGCGAATCCACCAACTGCTCCACCGAGACCGGCGCAAACGATGTTTCCTGGCCCTTTTGTGCGGCAACGGTTAAGGCGGTTCCAAGCTTCCAGTCCTGAGGTACGGTCAACGAAGCCGCTATGGGAATCTGCGCTACTGGGATGTGAGCCGGATAGAGGACGACGGAGTTCCACTCCAACACCGTCATGTTGGGGCTGGTGGCCTGATCTTCGTCGGAGCCGGTGTCGCCTGGAGTGGCGAGAAAGTCGAGCGATACGCTCGAGCCGGGCTACGCCAGACGGCACCTCGACGTGGATGCCGTACATATCGACATCGTCACGGCGCCAGGGGAGAGTCTGGCCGTTGGCGCGAACGGAAACCCCGGCGAGGTTGTCGATAGGCCCGGTGGGACGGTGGTCGCCAGGAATCCATTGCGGATATTCGAGAGTCAGAGGGCCGGCCGTGACGGGTATCTCCAGATGAGCATGCAGCAGGTGGCGTGGGGCATCGCTCAGATCTACATGCAACACGATTGGGGAAGCCAGCGGCTGTGGTTGCACAGGCTCTTGCGCAAGAAAGGGCCGGGCAGAGAAGAGAAGCAGGCTGGTGCAGGCGAGGCCCACTATACTTTTGTTCATCTCCCAATCATTTCACAGCGGGACCGCGTATCAAGCATGATGGAGTGGCATGATGGAGTGGTCCCCGAAAGAGGCTTTCCGATGGCAAGTACTACTCCGCAAACCTATGCCAACCACGCCAGGTTCGACCCACCCTTCCACTTTTTTCTTTTGCCGTTAGGTCTTGCAGCGATCATTCTGAGCGTTATTCGTATCGTCTCGCACCCTGGCATCGCTTCCACTCTAGGGGTCATTCTGGCGATCGGATTTGTGATGATCGCAACGAAAGCTCGGAGCTATGCCCTCAAGGTGCAGGACCGGGTTATCCGGCTCGAGGAACGGTTGCGCCTGGCGATGCTTCTGCCCGAGGCGGCAAAGCCGCGGATTGCGGAGCTGACCGAGTCTCAGTTGATCGCGCTTCGTTTCGCTTCGGATGCTGAGCTGCCTGCGCTTGCCATGCGGGCGCTGAATGAGGGTTTGACCAGCAAGCAGATAAAAACCTCGATTCAATCCTGGCGCGCGGACTACTTCCGCGTTTGAACGGGCGATTAATCAGGGTGGAAAGCAGTACTTCAGGGTCTAAAGAGGGTTTGTGAGAGCCGAAAAGAAACCGCAGATCTCTCCCAAGTGATTACGGACGGGCTAAAGCCCGTCCCCTTCAGACGAAGAGTTTTTCCGCCGACTGTTATGCGCCCAGGCGGCCGAGACCCAGACCGATGACGTAGGTTACGACGCCCTCCACCGCGCCTACCAGCGTCATCTCGAACCCGCTGCTCCACCAGGAACGCACGGTGACCAGGGATTTGGCGGCACCCACGGCAAAATGCGCCAGCAGCGAAACCACGGCCGAGATGATGACGGCGCTGTAGCCGCTGAGAAAGAAAAAGGGGACGATCGGGATAAATGCTCCGGCTGCGGTCGAGAGCGCCCCCGATAAAGCGGAGGTGAGGGGATTGCTGAGAGCTTCTTCGGTGGAGTTGAGGCGCTCGGCAGCGAGCGCCCGCAGCAGCTGGTCGGGGTCGCTCGCGATGTGCTCCACCATGTGGTCAGCGTCCTGCTCGGGAAGGCCCTTGACCTGGTAGTAAAGAGATAGCAACTCGCGCGCTTCGGCGCCGTTCATGGTGATGGCTTCCCGTTCGCGAGCCAGCTCCGCCTCGTAGATCTCGCGCTCGCTCTTGGCCGCGAGGTAGGCGCCGGAACCCATGGAGAGGGCGCTGGCGATCATGCCGGCGATGCCCGAGAGCAGGACGTATTTGCTGTTGCCCAGAGTTGCGCCCGATACTCCTGAGACGATGCCGAAGATGGATCCCAGCCCGTCGTTGACGCCGTAGATGGCGTCGCCGATCCATCCTGCAGTGTGCGAGCGGCCCTGGTTGCGCTTCGCCAACAGCTGCTCCAGGAGCGCTTTTGGATCTAGCCTCGGTTGCGCGGACACCAGCACGGGGCGGATAGCGCCGAATCAGGCTGCTGAGTTCGCGATAGTGGTCCTGCTCATCTTCGATTACCCGCTCGAGGATGGCCAGGCTGGGCGCATCGCCGAGCGCCTTGAGCTGCTGGCTGTATTTGGCAATATCGCGACTCTCGTCGATTTCCAGGCGGCGTAAAGCCAGATCGTCGCCACCGACGCGATTTTTGAGGCTGTCAGCATCCCCTGCCGGCTTGCCCCGGTAGACCGGCTCCGGTTCGCCGAGTTCCCGCAAGCGGCCTGCCCACAGCGCGGCGTGCTCCTTTTCCGCAAGGGCCATGTTTTCGAGCGCTTGCCTGCGGCCCGGCTCACGCTCTCTCTGGGCGAGCGCGCGATAAGTGTAGTGACCGGCCATCTCCGCCTGCCAGTTCTGTTCGAGAATCTGGGGCAGCCGCGGGTGGCGCGGCAAGGCGTGGCGCGGCTTGAGAGTACGGTGTCCATTCACGGTCCCTGGGGCAAAGGGTAGCACCTCTGAGATGATTTGCTATGGTTGGCTAATGATGAAGTTTGAGCACCTGCTGACGGAGACGCGCCACCCCGATTCAACCCATATCGACCAGCTTTCTACGCGGGAAATGCTGGAGGTGATCAACGCGGCAGACCGGTCCGTGGCCGATGCAGTCCACGCCGAGCTGGGCCGCATTGCGCAGGCCGTCGATGGCATTGCCGAGCGCCTGCAGCAGGGGGGCCGATTGTTCTATACCGGTGCCGGCACGTCAGGGCGGCTGGGCGTGCTGGATGCTTCGGAATGCCCGCCAACCTTCAATGTAGATCCTGGGTTGGTGGTGGGCCTGATTGCCGGCGGCGACTATGCCCTGCGGCATTCGATCGAGGGCGCGGAAGACGATGCGAAGCAGGGGGCGGAGGATTTGAAGGCCCACGGCCTCAAGGCTGGGGACATCCTGGTCGGGATCGCCGCCAGCGGACGCACCCCCTATGTACTGGGAGGGATGGCGTACGCCAACCACCTGGGTGCGCTGACCGTGGGGTTGAGCTGCGTGCCGGGCTCCGAAGTGGAGTGCCGGGCGAAGATCGCGATCACGCCGGCGGTCGGGCCGGAGGTGATTACGGGATCCACGCGCATGCGCGCGGGGACGGCTACCAAGCTGGTGCTGAATATGTTGAGCACCGGCGCGATGATCCGCACCGGCCTGGTCTACGGCAACCTGATGGTCAACGTGCAGCCGACCAACGAGAAACTGAAGGATCGGGCGATTCGGATCATTGCCGCCGCAACCGGAGTGGACGAAGAGAAGCGCGGCAGCACTGCTTTCGCAGGCAGGCGCGGTGCGGGTCGCGATCGTGATGCACAAGCTGGACATTCCCCGGGAGCAGGCCATGCGGCGGCTGGACGAGGCTCAAGGGCGGCTGCGGGTCGTTCTGGGCGAGGAGGCGGATAGGCCTTAGCCGAGTTAGGGGCGGCTTGCGTCTATTAAGAGATGGCCTTGGTCAGGTGCATAATGGTCAGGTGCATAATGGGTAGGGACACAATGGGAGGCGAGACGGTGAGTAAAGGTATAGCGAAGTTGCTGATTTTATTGGCGCTTGTGCCTATTCCGGCGCTGCCGTTGCTGGCCCAGAACGCAAACCAGCCCGACCAGGGCTTCGGGCCGATCGATACCAGTGCTCCGGCCACTCCGCCGGATGAAATTGTCAAAAAGTTTGCGGCGAAGGAAAGTGAGTTCCGCCATGCCCTGGACAATTACACCTATCAACGTGACGCGCGCATACAAACCATCAACGATGATGGCAAGGTGGATGGGGAGTACCGCCAGGTGGTGCAGATCACGTTCGACAGCAACGGGCGCAAATCTGAGCATGTGACGTTCGCGCCAGCGAACACGCTGGAGCGCATTACGATGAGCCCGGCCGATGTTTCCGATATTGAGCAGCGCTTACCATTCGTTCTGACCACCGAGGATGTGGGGCAATACAACCTGACCTACGTGGGCCGGCAGAAAGTGGACGAAGTAGACTGCTACGTGTTTGATGTGGCGCCGAAAGTTATGGAGAAGGGTAAGCGCTACTTAAAGGGACGCATCTGGGTGGACCAGAAGGATCTGCAAATTGTGATCACCAGCGCCAAGAATGTTCCCGACGACATGCGCAAAGGCCACGAGGATCTGTCACCGCCGTTTACCACTTACCGGGAACAGGTAGACGGCAAGTATTGGTTTCCGGTGTATACCAAGGCCGATGCCGAGCTGCATTTTTCTGGCGGGAGCGGGTACATGAGCCAGGATGTACGTATCCGGCAGATTGTGCGCTACACCGACTACAAGCAGTTCCGTTCTACCGTCAAACTGATCTTTGAGGGGCAGGATGTGACCAACAAGCCCGATCAACCCCAACCCAACAACGCACCGGCTAATGGCCAACAGCCGCAGCAGAGTGCGCCGCCTGCGAGTGCTCCACACTAAGGCAAGCCGCAGAAAGAGTTTCTCCACCGGCGCAAAACTAAATTTGAAGGGGACGGCCTTCAGGCCGTCCGTAAGTGATTGCAAATCTGTCCGGCTTTAGCCACTGAGGGAACGGTTTTCGCTGAATTTACGGCACGGCTGAACAGGCCGCGGAAAAAGCCTCTGCTTGGACAGAGTTGTTCCCTCAGTGGCTAAAGCCACATCTATTTCAAAGTAATTACGTACGGGCTGAAGCCCGTCCCCTTCAGGCGAAAAAGTTTTCCGCAGCCTGCGAAGCCGTGCCCTTGGTGGCGTTTTAGGGTTTCCATTCGCGATCAGTTGCACGGATCCCAGGTCTCGAACGCGAGACCCCACGGCACGCCGGGGACAGGCTGGGGCACCCTTCGATTTCACCCTTGGATTCGTTTTCGGGACGCGAACTTTGCATCCCTCTCTTCACTCAACGCCGCGAGTCGGCTGCTCAAAGGAGAGGACTCAGGCGTTGTAGGTAGAAGAGGACACACGGCCTCCTCTGCCGGTCCAGTTGGTGTGGAAGAATTCGCCGCGAGGTTTATCGACACGCTCATAGGTATGCGCGCCGAAGAAGTCTCGTTGCGCCTGCAACAGGTTCGCGGGCAGGCGCGCTGTCCGATAGCCGTCATAAAAGGCTAACGCGGTTGAAAAGGCCGGCATGGGGACGCCGACCCTGACTCCGTAGATGATGGCGCTGCGCCACGCCGGATGGTACTTGTTCATCGCGGTCGAGAAAAAATTATCCAGGAGCAGGTTCTGCAGATTCGGATCCCTATCGAACGCCGCCTTGATGTCGCCCAGGAAGATGCTGCGGATGATGCAGCCGCCGCGCCACATGAGTGCCACGCCGCCCATGTTCAGGTGCCAGCCCTGATCTTTCTCTGCCGCGCGCAGCAACATATAACCCTGGGCGTAGCTCACCATTTTTGAGCAGTAGAGAGCCAGACGCACTTCTTCGATAAATTCCTTTTTGTCTGTCGACACCTTTCGCTTGCGCGGGCCTTTCAAAACTTTCGCGGCTGCGACTCGCTCGTCCTTCAATGCAGACAGGCAGCGCGCAAAGACACTCTCTCCGATCAGTGTGACCGGCTGTCCCAGGTCGAGCGCCGAGATCGCGGTCCACTTGCCGGTACCCTTCTGCCCGGCGGCATCGAGAATCTTATCCACCATGGGCTGCCCGTCGTCATCCTTTTTGGCGAAAATGGTCGCCGAGATATCGATCAGGAAGCTATCCAGCTCACCTTTGTTCCATTCCGTAAAGACTTCGGCGAGCTCATCCGCGCTGAGCCCCAGCCCATCCTTTAACAACTGGTAGGCCTCGCCGATCAATTGCATGTCGCCATACTCGATGCCGTTGTGCACCATCTTCACGTAGTGCCCGGCGCCATCTTCTCCGACCCAGTCGCAGCACGGAGTTCCATCCTCAACCTTCGCGGCAATGGCCTGGAAGATATCCTTCACGTGCGGCCATGCTTCTTTATTGCCTCCGGGCATAATGGAAGGGCCGAACCGCGCACCCTCTTCGCCACCCGAGACGCCAGTGCCGATGAACAGAATGCCTTTGGCGGCCAGATCTTTGGTTCGCCGGGTGGAGTCGGTGTACAACGAGTTGCCGCCATCGATAATGATGTCGCCTTTTTCGAGATGCGGAAGCACCTGCTCAATGGTTTGGTCGACCACTTCTCCGGCCTTGACCATGATCATCACGCGCCGCGGCGTCTTCAGCATCTGGCACATTTCCTCGATGGAGTGCGCCCCCGCGACCTGTGTTCCGCTGGCTTCGTTTTCCAGGAAATCATCCACCTTGGAGACGGTCCGGTTGAAGACAGCGACCTTGTAGCCGTGATCGTTCATGTTCAATACCAGGTTCTGGCCCATGACCGCCAACCCAATTAATCCGATATCGCAATTTGCTTCTGGCATGTTGGCCCCTTCTTTCTTCCATCCGCCCCGGGTGTAAGTACTGCTTAATAAATTCAGGCCGGAAGGCGAGATGATACCTGATCGTGATGATGGGAGCAAAAAACGTGACCCTGGTAACCCCACGGGCACGCGGGGCAGGCTTGATCATCAAAGGAAAGGGTGATACAGACTAGTGCGGGAACAAGCCAGAGCCCGAATGGCGCATATTCTATCAGTTCGAACATGCACACATTGTTCGTGGGCACGATCGACCTTTGCGGCCTTCAGAGGAGTGGAATTATCGGCGCCGCCGCCGGCATGCTACCTATTGGCCCAACGGGCCGCCAGGCAGACCCCACGACCATTCTGCCCAGCGAAGGAAGTCTTCAGCCAGCCGAAGTTTGCAATTCTGTGACTAACGACCCTACGGGGTTGGTCACCGTTCGCACAGCAATAGAACCCACCGATTCGCCCCGGCGATACATCAAATAGGCAGCCACAGCCCCGGCAACAATCGTTCCCCAAAATAATGCCCTCTTCATCATCGCTCCCCTGAGAGCGCACACTTAGCAGTCATGCGCTTGCCATTCTAGGATGCAAAAGTGGGTGGGGAAGCGCGGCAGCCGCTCGAAAAATGTTTAGCCGCCGTTCAGTGTGTGCCTGGTCCAGTCCAAAGTGGCAGCCCATCCGTCGGGGTGTCAGACATTTCGAGTTGGCCATGTTCGTACTCGGTCACGGCAATCTGTTTATTGCCGGGGAGCGCAAAGGCTACGTTTGTGGGCAGGTTCCCGAGACTCTCGATTTGCTCGATGACTTTGCCTTCTCTATCCAACACCAGGATGTCGTGTTGCCCAAAGACGGTGACGTAGAGCCTGCCATCGCTGGAAAACGCCATTCCATCCGGTCCCTTGAAGCCCGGCGGCGCGTCTGCGCGGATGACATTTCCGAAGTACTGGCGCGGGCCGGCGGGGCGGCCGTCCTTCATTTCGTAACGATAAACGTTGCCTGTTATAGTTTCGTTGGCATACAGCAGGCCGTCTGGCCCGAAGGCGATACCGTTGGTGAAGCGAATGCCGGTATCGAGCTTGGTGACTTTTCCGGTTTCCACATCGACGCGATACACTCGTCCGTCATAGCGCAAGGAGAGGTAGTCTTCGCGGATTTTATTGCCGGGAGCAAAGTAAGAAACGAGTATGCCTGAATCCGTCAGGTACAAGGCTCCATCCGGTCCGAAACAAAGGTCATTGGGGAACAGAAAAGGCTCACCGTCGCACTCGGTAGCTACGACCTCTGACTTACCATCCATGGTCAGACGGAGCAAGGAAGGCAGCTTGGATTCGGCCACCCAGATGACACCGTGGTGATCGACAGCCAGGCCATTGGGAAGGCCGGTTTTTTTGATGGCACGTTTTGTCTTACCGTCAGCACTGATGTGAGTGACGCAGCCACGCTCAGCAGTGCCCTCCACCACCAGCCAGGTTCCGTCTGGCAGGGCTACCGGACCCTCAGGATCACCGAGATCGGTGGTAAAAATCACTGGTTGAACCCTCCGCCTACAGGCTATGCACTGGGGATACCATGCCAGAAAAAAGGAACTGATGGATAGAAGAAATCTTCTGGATTTTATTGGAAACGAACGAACTTTCCGGCTGGCGTTGACTGCGCCTTACTCTCCATGCAACTGTTAGAGCGTCAATCTGAGATAACCTCTTGCGGATCGCTGACCTTATCCTACCTGTATTTGCGGTGATCCTAAGCGGCTGGATCGTTGGCTACACCGGCTACCTGTCGCGGGCGTTGTCTGACGCACTGATTCACTTCGCCTATAACATCGCAATGCCGGCACTGCTGATTGTCACAATTGCACAAGAACCAAGTCATTCGCTGATTAATTGGCGCTTTCTTCTTGCCTTTGGTGGTGGATCCCTCCTCTGCTTCATCCTCGTGTTCGGCATCATGAGCATTGGTGTTTCCCGAAGTCTCGCAAGCCGAACGATGCATGGTATGGCGGCATCGATGACCAATACTGGCTTCGTCGCTTTACCCATCCTGCAGACGATCTATGGTCCGCGCGCCGTGTTGCCGGCGGCGATCGCCACGGTATTCGTGGCCGTGGTGATGTTTCCATTAGCCGTGGTCTTGCTGGAATTTGGCCAGCGGGATGCGAATGGCTCGCGCACGGCCCCACTAGCCACACTTAAGCATGTCGTGCTTAACCCGATGGTCCTATCAACCCTGATCGGCATGCTTTGGTCTGTCGCCGGTCTCCGCATGCCCGGGCCAGTCGCTGCTTATTTTGACATCATGGCAGATGCGCTCACGCCTTGTGCTCTGTTCGCCATCGGGCTGGGGCTGTCGATCGATGGATTGCGCGCCAACATTGGCCGAGCCTCTCTGCTCTCGGCCGTCAAACTCGTCATCATGCCTGTGATCGTGTACGGACTAAGTGTGTTCTTGGGGCTCGACCCCCTTTACACCATTGCGGCCGTAATCTGCGCCGCAGTGCCCACGGCCAAGACAGCCTACATTCTTGCGGGAGAGTATCGCTGCGAGGAAATGATGGTAGCGTCCACTGTCTCGATGACAACTCTAGCTTCCGTTATCTCGCTCGTGATCTGGCTTTATGGTCTATCCGGGCTGGCAACACGCATCCCTGCCAGATAAGGGCAGGAAGCGGTCAGACGTCCCTCGTGTTTTCCCTGGCGACAAACTGCATCATGCGTCAGCCATCTGGCGGCGTCACCTGATCTTGCGTGGCACCTTAAAGGCCAGCGAGATGCCGATGATGGTGTTGGTGTCCCAGCCCAGGGGCAGGTTCACTGAATGTAGGAGGTAGTAAGGCCGAACAGAGAGCGAATCGGTTACAGGCATCCGGACACCTATCTGAAACCGGTTTTGCGTATAGGCGCTGCCGCCGTTGGCGAAAGGATTGGTCCAGGGAACGATGAAGAATTCGTTGGTCATGACGATGGCCGGACGCCAGGTCGTGCGAAGCGGCACAGTGTAATCGACACCGGGGCGGAACCGTAAGCGCGCGGAAGCGGGACGATCGTCGGGGAATCGTCCCTCGACGAGGGTCCTCAGGTTGTATCGCCACGGGCCCCGGGGCGTGCTTAAAGTGACGTTGAACTGTAGACGGTTTTCGTAGGTAATTGCGGGATTGCCAGGAAAACGCTGGTAGCGATAAATCGGTATGAGCGTGAGCCACGACCGCGGGCGAAAGGCGACGCCCGCCTGAATGAAGTACTCGAAGAGGTTGGTTGCGCCTTCGTCGAGGCGCTCATGGAGTTCGACTTCCAAAGATTTGCCGGCCGAAAGGGGGGTGGAAATCCCCTGGTCCAGCCATAGTCCTATTTTCTTTTCGTCTTCCGGGTCCTCTGGTTTTGATTGCTGCGCTCGGGCGGGAATAGTCAGGAGGCAACAGCCCAGTATCCCAAGCGCGGATACGATGCGCCAAATGGCTGTCCTCTTGATGTGGAGATCGTCGCCCACACGTTGTCCTTTGACTTCTGTCCAGAATATCGGGTCTTTAGGTCCGGGTCAGGGCGCCCGCGCTTCGGACCGAGTTTCGGAAACGGAACGTAACTGTCAAAGTAAATCTTTGTGATCGAGGCAGTATCGTATCGCGCGGTTTGGGATCATCTCACGAATGGACGCGGTGCGGGGTCAGTGGACCTTCAGCGGCAAACTGGTCACGGCGTCCGTTCCCTGGTATTCCAACTGATACTCAGCTTTCTGCTTGGTTGCGATGGGAAAGTAGAGATAACCAGCGACCGGCTTCGAGACTTCTGCGTCTTTCAATTCCTTGTCGAGCAGTTCTGTCTCCATGGTCTGCCGATCAGAGCCGGTGGTTGCGGCTGATGTACTCTTGTCGACTCCAACCCCCATGCCTGCC
Organism: uncultured Acidobacteriaceae bacterium; assembly: GCA_963838445.1. Lineage (GTDB taxonomy): Bacteria > Acidobacteriota > Terriglobia > Terriglobales > Acidobacteriaceae > PALSA-350. The sequence continues at coordinate 71,102 of CAWIRT010000039.1, read as the reverse complement.
CCGTAAACCGGACCACTTACGCGGCGACCGTTATAGTCGGGATAGCTCACATAGCCGACGTTTGCGGTCGGATACAGAGTTACATCATTGCTACTCTCCGGCCGCTTCTGGAGAATGGAGGCAATTGTTTCGGGGCTCGCCGGACTAGCCTGGTCGTTGCCATCGGAGGTTCGCAGCACAAAATCAGACTGCTTCAGGCTGATGGTCTTACTGTCTGCGGGGTAGAAGCCAATCTCTACCACGATGTACCGGCCTGCCAAAGGCGTGGCGAAGGAGTTCCGAACTTCTGTCTTTGAGAGCTGCCTTGCGCCGATGGAATACACCGGCTGAACCTTGGACGCCGGGTACGCAGCGGCGGACGCCCGTGGAGCCGGGGCATTTTGCCCCACGGCCAGGCAACCATTCAGCAACCCAACGATGAGTACACTCTTGCCAAAGTTAGTCATGACCTTCTACTCCAGGCTGACCTTCAAAGTCTTGCCGGTCAGAACATAAATGCGCTTCTTCTTGGGGGGTTGATCCTTCGGACGAACTTCAAGATCATAAACGCCCGGAGCCAGCCAGAACTTCTTTAACGTGGCAGCGGTTCCCGCGTATGCGTTGTCAAGGTAAACTTCCGAGTTGTCATAGGAGCCTTGCAGGCTGACTTGCCCCTTGTCAGGCTGGGGAACCAGATAGATTGGAGAGGGGGAAAACGAATAGCCGATCCATGGATCGTAAAAGGGATCGTAAAAGAACGGCGGGTAGTATCCGGGCCAAACCGGACCGGAATAGTAACCGTACCCTGCGCCTACCGAAACTGTTCCGAGGCGAACGCCTGCTGAAGCAGGGCTCGGCGAACCAATCGCGAGCAGCAAGGCGAGCGTAAGCAGAGGCAACCGGAATGTTGCCATATCTCGTTCCTCTGGGCCTAATCATAACGCCGAATCAGACCGTAAGTCGCTTAAATGAAACCGGCAATCAAGAATTGATAGCAAGAACAGGCCATCTCGAACCCAATCCGTCCAGCGGCTCCAGGCCGTATGGAGGGTTCCCGGTAACCTCCCGATGCCTTACCTGCCACCCGTGACTCCAGGCGACCTCCACCGGCCAGACGGCCACACGAGGGTCGAGCGCGGGTAAATGCCTGTTAAAACATGAACTTCACGGCGAAATGCATTTGGCGGGGAGCCCACGCCGGGAATGGACGTTCACCACTCCCGAGGGTTCCAGACTAGTTCCCGGATACGCACTGATAAGGTTACGTCCCGTCTGTTTGACCCCGAAAAGGGTCCGTGTTTTCGGTGAGCTGCAGGCTTACATGCCAGATCCCGATGCCAGCAACTCCTTTTGGGGTATTTTCGTAATCTCCCGCACTCTCCAGCGTCTTTTGTTCCTGTAGAAATGTGCGAACAAAGCGAACTAAGCGAACTAAGTCCTGGGGTGACCCCCTGGGGTGACCCCCTAAGTTGAGACAATTTTTATTGCGCGCCTTTGCCGTTTGATGTTTCTTGTGATGCCGAGAGCCTATTCGACCATCTGTAAAATTTGATATTTTTGGGTTCTTTTTGAGGTTTGGCGACTCAGCGGAGGGTGGTGCCAAATAAGTTCTTCGTTTCACGAAGTTGAACAAATAAACCTGGTTTCACGTCACCTGGTTTCGGCATCACCAGGACCATGGATCCTGGCTTTTCATGGTCCGGTTTACTTCGATTCGCCGCGGGCGGGAGCCTGCAGCATCACCGGCGAGCCGGCCTGGGTTGCGATCGGCAGCAGCTTGAAGTTTGGCCACTGGGTGGGAATCGGTTCCACTTTCGCATTGGGCCACTGGGTAGGGATCGGCTGCACTTTCGGAGCCGGCAACTTAGGTTCGGGATGCTCGTTTCGGGCCATCAATATCTTGCCAAATTGTTGCCCGCCGGGGAGCGACCACGGCTGCTGAGGGTTGATTTTCCAATTGCGCTGCGGAGTGTTCCAGGCCGAAGACCCTCCAGGGTCAATTTGAACGGGCGTGGTTGGGCGAGTGAACCAGTTTTGCGAGAGGTTGCTGAAACTGCTCCCAGGTTCAACGATGGATTTTGCCGAGTCCGCCGACGATTGTCGAATAGACTGGCAGATTGCCATGGAACTTGTACACAAGAATAAAACCAGGATTGTCCGTCGCATCGCATCACCCTCCACTTCCGATAAGGGCTTTACTGGAAAGCTTAGCAGCCGCGGCGACGTCTTGCTCAGCTTTTCTTACTCTGCGATTTTACGATCATGAAGGTTCATTCGTTAAGAGCCTCTAGCCTCGTGGAGAGACGGAGCTGCCACTTTCAAGAAATTCCCGTCAAATCACCAGCTCCGTTTGTTGGGTCAAGGGGCTGGAGAAAGGCCTGCTAGAACATGAACTTCAACGCAAACTGGGTTGCGGTTAAAACGCGATTCTCAGTAACTTGCCAATTCGCGGCAGCTTGGCTCGGGTCAATTTACTCAAAATGCGACTTCAAAGGAACATTGTGCGGCTGCAATCGCGCAACTTCAGCAGCTCAACAATGTGATTCACGTTCCCTGCATAGTGGGCTCGAAGGCGGTCCTCAACGTGCTCGGGCTCCCAAACTGAAGCCCTTTCCAAGCCGCGGCATTGTTCCCTTGTAGCGGGTGTAATAACGCCGTTCTCATAAATGCTGAAAATCGTCTTATCGATCGGGTCTTGACTAAATTTGGGTGGCAGGATGAGCATTGCGCCTTTTAAAGGCTCATGCCCAATCACTGGCCATCTCCCGGTCTTCACCGCGTGGTTCATGACGGCAATCCGGAATAAAATCCGGCTGACGAGTATCTCTGGTAGCGGCGCCTCGCCAACAAGACGACAGTCATAGAAAGCGAACGAAGCGCCTGGTAGGACGCGAGCATACGTATGGAAACCCGCGCCCAAATCGATTCGAACGACATCACCGGCTCTTCGTCTCTGGCGTTTCATGGGTGGTTCCTGCAGACTACTTAGTACCGCATTGCAAATAGAGCGCCAAACTGCTGCCCACCTCAAAATTCCCTTAAGCCCTGCAAACTTCTCTAAAGTTGAAAAAACGAGGAGAGCACAGTGGGGCCGCCTACCTTTAGATGAGTTAATTTTTAACCCCAATGGGGTTAAAAATTAACCTCGGCAAAATGGAGCGGAGTTCTTGCCCCACTCACGGGTTAGCACACGAGCAGGGCATGCTCATGGACTTCGGCGCAAGATCTATGGGCGTTAGGCGCGATTGAGGTCCGTGATGTGTGAAAACCAGGATCTGGCCAGGCTTATAGTCCGGGAAGACGCTCGCGGAGAAGCTTCGCCTGACGTTCGCTGACAACAAATTCGGTATCTTGCGTGTCGGCCATTACCAGCACGAAGGTGCTTCGATCATAAGGACGAATCACCCGGACATGATTGAGATTCACCAGCGAGTCGCGCCGGGCGCGAAAGAAGTTGTGTCCCGGGGCTGATTGGGCGAGGGAATCTTCAAGGTATCCGATGGGATGATTCAACCAATAGCTATCGGTGAGGGTGCGGGCCCTGACGATACCGTCGACAATGGCGAACCAGAAAATGTCCTCGGGCTTGAGCAGGAAGCAGTTGTTTTGCTTGTGCCCCACGACACTGCTCAGGGGCGGAGCCGCGGATGCTGCCCGCCGCGTCTTCTCCATTTCCTCGTGGAGATCAGGCGCAGAGGCAAGCAGCCGCTCCGCCCGTTTTAAAGCAAGATTGAGGAGATTCTCGTCGATGGGCTTGAGCAGATAGGCAAGCGCGTTTTCCTTGAAGGCCTGGAGGGCATGCTGCTCGAAGCTGGTCGCGAAAATGACCAACGGTGTGGTCTCTGGATCGGGCAGCTCCCGCAGCATCTGAAAGCCGTCGAGTCCAGGCATTTGAATATCGAGAAAAATGACATTCGGCCGCAACAGCTGGATCTGCTGCAAACCGGCCAGGCCATGCTCGGCCTCGCCCACCACTTCCACCTCCGGGTGGCTGCGCAACAGTCTTCTAAGGCGCTCTCTTGCGGCCAATTCGTCATCGATGAGCAGGACTCGCATGAAACCCCCTTACCTATTCTCCATGGGAATTTGACGGGAATTTGAATGCTGGCGCACACACCGCCCTCCTGACGCGCAGCGATGGATAACGTAGCGGAGGATCCGTAATGGCATTCCAGACGCCTGCGGATGTTGGCGAGACCGACGTTGGCGCCCATGGACTTCTTCACCGAGGAAGCCTCTAATCCAACTCCCGTGTCCTCGACTTGAATGCAGAATCGTTGCCGCTCCCATCGCGTGGTGAGACGCAGCAAACCTCCTTCGATTTTCGGAGCGAGGCCGTGGAGAAGTGCGTTTTCGACCAGCGGCTGCAAAAGAAGCGGTGGTACAAGCATCGCTCTCGACGGCTCATCGACGAGAATCTCCGTGGTCAGGCGGCGCCCAAAGCGCATTTGCTCGATGGCGAGATAGTCCTCGATAAATCGTACCTCCTGCTCCAGGGGAACCAACGTATCTTCCGCGCTGGTGAGCACGTAGCGAAAGATACTGGCGAGCATGGTTGTCATGCGCTCCGCCAGTTCGGGCGCGGCGATGGTCAAATGGGCAATGGTGTTGAGCGAGTTGAACAGGAAGTGGGGTTGCACCTGGGCCCGTAACGCGCGCAGCTCGGCTTCAGTAAGCTGCGCGCGCAGCCGTTCTTCATGCTGTTCACGCTCGCGGCGGATGTTGGCCAGCCGGGCAGCTTCGAGCCTGGCTTCCAGTTGGCGTACGATGCGGCGCAAGAACTCAAATTCGCTGCGCAAAATCGATCCCTGGACCGGATCCCTGGAGACGGCTAATGCGTAGATCGCTTCCCCGTGAACGCGCAGAGGGAGCAGCAGCTGCGCCGGCGGCTCTGTCAACGAGCGAAGTGGATCGCCGGCCTGGGGAAAAATCGCCTCCTCGGTATGCGCGGCAAAGGCGTTTGCCTCGGGTGAACCGCTGCGTAGCTCCACGATTTTTGCCGCGGCAAAGCCGGAGCCACCTGAGAGCGTAGCGACCACATCGGAAAACCATATTGCCTGCTCGTCGCTCTTTTGCAAGTTACGCCAGAGGTCTGCAACCAACCGGCCATAATCTGGTTGATCGAATAACCAATCCGAGACAGCCCGATCGAGCAACCGCTCACCCCAGGGAACCAGCGCCATGGCAAAGAGAAGGAATCCAATCGCAAGCAAACCCCGCTCGGCTGCAGGGATCGTCCCTGTGTTGTAGGGAAGTTGGAGGATTGCCTGGAGGCCAAACCAGGTAAGAAGCAGAAGAACTCCCCACCAATAGGTGTGCAAGACGTCTTTGAGCAATACGTCAGCAAAACGAAGGCTTGAGAAGACGAAAAAAGCTCCGAGAATGATCAGCATCATGCCGGCCTCGACGAGCGCCCGCATGAGGAAGACCGGCATTTCTGCAAACTCAGAAAAAATGAGCAACACGGCAGGACAGGCGAGCAGAGCCAGGCCACTGGCGGTAAAAAGCACAAACAAAATCTGGCTGCGCACGAGCACTCCGGGTTGCCGCAATTTGAGCAGGACCGCGAGAGCCAGCAGGAACTCGGTAAGGAAGGCGGCCAAAACTACGAACAGATCCACCGAGTGGCGTCCCATGAGCAGCGAGCCGAGGATGAAAACAGAGAACACAGCGGCTACTGCCGCTGCGACTCTTCCCCAACGGCGATAAGTATGCGACCGGGAAAGCTGCTCGAGACCCTGAAAGAGATAGACCGGAACCCAGAGCAGGACGACCAGTCCAATGATTCCCGGCAAAGAGGCGATGACCGATTGGACGAGAGTGTCTCTCCAGACGGTGCCGAGACGGAACGCACGGCAAATGTTGAGGACGATCAACCCAGTGCACATCCACACCATGCCTCTCGCCACGGCAGTGTGACGCTGCAGTACCCAGAGAAACCTCACCAGGCGCACAGAAACAATCAGCCCCATGAAAAAGGCGACGGTCACCAGCACCAGCACATCTGCGGTTGGACGGAAGCCGGAAAGCTGCCCGGGGTCGAATGTCCATGGTTTCAGCAGAAAGAGCATGTCTCATCGTATGGGAACGCCGCCGCATGCAACCCGCACTCGATGCGGAAAATCCGCGTTCGGCGGATTTGCGTCTTGCGGGGGCGCGGGCAGTGTTCCCTTAATCGCATGCAACACCAAATCCAACCCAAAGAGGCGAAAACAATGAAAGGCTTTCTTCTCGCATTCACGCTTGCTACTTGCAGCGTCATGGCTATGGCCCAGAGCACACCCATGGTGACAGCGGCCGGGAAACTGCAGGCAGATATCGCAAAGGCGCTGCCCGCGTCCACCCTCAGCGCAGACGAAAAGTCGCAAATGACCGCGGACGCCACCCAGCTGGTGACCAACGCCAACCTGCGCGCAAAGGGCGAGACGCCCGACCGGAGTGCAGGCAGAGCGGCAGGAATGGATATCGGCAAAAAAGTGTCCAGCGGCAAGCTGCAGAAGGCAGATGCAGAGCTGATCCAGCAAGACCTGAAGGCTCTTCAGGCTGCGGCACAACAGTAATCGGGCCGATTGGAAGGGAATCCCGTGGACAAGCCCCTACCGCACACTGCAACGCCGAAAGACGAGGGTTCGCTGGAACCCTTCATGAGGATCGTCCTGGCCATGCTGGGCGTCCTGGATCTTCTTCACGGTTGTGTTCACTGGGTGGCCCCGGAGAGCGGTGCTGGGAGTATTGCCGGTATGGATCTCAGTACTTCCAGCGCACCCAACATCGTCTATCTGCTGGCTGCCGCCGGTATTAGCCAGGTCGCCTGGGGAGTCGTTTACCTGTACGTCGCTCTTCGCGAGCGCCGTTTTCTGGGCGCCATATTCCTTCTCGAAGCACTGAAGAGCGGGGCACTTTTGTTTACCGAATATGTGACCAAACCACCGGTCGTCCCAATACCCGGCCGTTATCTGCATATGACAACGTTCGTGACTGCCGCCGCAATTGTCTTGCTGTCGCTTCGGCAAACTTCGGAGTCGTTGCAAGAGTTTCCATAAATCGAAACCATTTAAGGAGATAAGTCATGAAACTCACTCTCTCGACCTTCGTGTTCAGCCTGGCGCTGGCGAATGTCGTTGCCTACAGTCAAGCCATTGCCGCGGACGCAACCGCGGCGCAGTCCAAGCCGAAGCAAGCCCTGATCCTCCCTTTTGCTGTAGCGAATAACGCTGCAGCCACTCCCGGAGCGTCCGGAGATGCTTGCCCTAAGACGCCCGACAATAACCTGGCAGATACCAATTCGCAGAAGCTGATTGACACCATCAGCGCAGAGCTCCAAAAGAAACTGGCTAAGAAGATGGATGCACGCATCGGTCAGCCGGGCGACGAACTGGCACCCGGCACGCTGGTGTTAGCCGGTTGTCTTACGACGATCGATCCGGGGAACGCCGCCAAGCGTATGGCGGGCATGAACCTGGGAGCGAGCCACCTTGCCGCTCACGTCGTGGTCCAGTTGAAAACCGAGGATGCCCTGGTCCCTGTCAAGGAGTTCGATGCGACCGCTAAAGGATCAAGGGCGTTGCCTCCGCTCAGTGTGGTCGGCGTGGCTACCCATGCGGCCGCGGAGAGAAAGGAAACCCTCAACGCGGACGCCAAGCGTCTTGCCGACGAGATTCTGAAGACTTTGTCGAAGAAAGCGACCAACTAAGAACACGCATATCCCAGGGGTTCCATTCTTACGGGCCGGTATTAGATTCTCATCTCACCTTGCAGGTATAAGAACCATGAAGCTCACTGAAGTGATACGACGCTACAACCATGCCTGGGATGCTCACTACGCCGAGGCCCTGGTCAACCTTTTCAGAAAAAGCGGCACTCCCCTGATGCGCCTGGGGGCGGTTTCCGTCATAGCCGTAATCCTGGCGGTAGCCGCGGCGGCTTTCGAGGGACGGGACAACAATGCGCCCTGGTACCCATCGCTGCAGGCCTTCGAGCACTACAACTCGGGGCGCTCGCACGTGTTCACACAGGCGGAGTTCCTCGGCTCCTTGGAGGGACGGAACAAAGTAGCGGTGGTCAGCTCCGCCGATGGCGCATACCCCTCCGGCTACAACATGTCGTACCTCAACGAGCGCGAGGCATTCATCCAGGGCGGCAGTTATGGCGATGTCAAGAACTCCATCGGCCCCTTCGTGGCCAAGATCGATCCGCAAGACGCTCGAGACCAAGTGGTACACCCAGCTACGGAACACCGTGGATGCGAAGGAGTGGGACTACCCAGGCGCCATGGCGATCGAGAGCGACGGCTTCATCTACGCCGTCTCTGGCTACCGCCTTTACAAGGTTCATCCGGAAGACGGGCACGTGATCGACACGTTGGTGCTCCCGACGATGGTGTACATGCGCAACAACTACCCCACCTTGCCGGCGAAGCTACGACGACTTCCTCACGGACGACTCAGCCAACACATCGTACAACGGCCTCAACGCGCTGCCGGACGGAACCATCGTCGTGAAGTCGGTGTACCGGGTGGCGGGGTGCGACAATGACGGGGGCTCCGCGCTGTTAAAGTGCTCGAATAGCGGGAACGTGCCGCGGTCGAACCTGATCTCTATTAACCCGCACACGATGCAGACCATCCAAATCGTTACGCTGCAGGCGCCAGCCCCGGCTCGGCCGACCATCACCCGCTACCACGGCGTTGACTATGTCTACCTGCTCGAGAATACGTCGCTCCCGGTGCGCTACTCGGTAAGCCACGGCATATTCACGCCAGACTCGTCATGGACCCCGCCGGCGGTCAGCAACGACGGCCAGCAGCCGGGCGGCTCACTCATCGTGATGAACGACTGGATCGTCGGGAACACCAACACCGTCCCTGCGACCGGCGCTATGACGACGTTCGCTATCAACCAAGGCGACGCGTCGAAGTATTACACGCTACAGCCATTCAAGGCCGACCCCGTGGATCCCGTGTTGGCGGCAGCGTTCGCCGCCGCGTCCCCAGGCATGCTGCCGGCCATCAGTTGGGACGACATGTCGCTCGAAGCTGATCCCGAGAATGGCCTTTTCTATGGTGTGGAGACGCTCGCGCGCAAAGTGGCCGCGTTCCGCATCTGCGACTCGGGCATCGAAATCGTCTGGAAGAAAACGCAGACCACGACCGAGTGGGCGACCCTGATCGGCCCAAAGGAGCACCGCGTCTGGGTGGGCACTGACATTCCTCTTAATCAGATTCCCGGCGCGAACGCCAACGACAGAGTGGTGTGGCGCGACGCGAGCACCGGCCGGGAGCTTGCCCGTTCCGCGCTGGTGCCGGTGATGACGCAAGGCTCCGCGGTGCAGCCGGGCTACGACGGCAGCATGTACTTCCCCGGCGCGACCGGCACGCTCGTCAGGCTGACGCCCGCCCCGGTGGAGGGCGGTCCGCAGCCCTAACTAATTGCGCATGCGTGGGCAGGCGGAACTGGCACTTTGCATCTCATCCGAGTCGCGACAGTGGCAGTCCCGTCTGAGCACGAATTTCGAGCACGAATTTCTGAGCACGAATTTCCTGGGCACGAATTTCCCGACTTTGCAGGAACATCGATTCCACGCGGCTGCTTCGATAGAGGGCGATTGGTCGAAACCAGCGCGTTTACGCGCACTCATCGAAACATGCGTTAGAGGTCGCTCGTCCGGTCAATCTCATATGAGCGCTTTGGTCTTATAGAACGGCAGCACATCGCCGTGGCAATAAACAGAACTCGCCTCCAGCCTCTGCCGAACAGCGCCCAGGCGCGTTCGGTTGGAATACCGGTCCTCCGCAACTCGATCTCATTGGTTTCCAAGGTATTCTGAATGGTTGGCACCCTGGGCCAATGACGAGCGAGGTACGGGTTTGAGAACGCAGAGAGCTATTCTGCCGGGTTTTCTACTTTGCCTTTTGGCCGCCGTCCATTTGCCCTGTGCTGATGGTCAATTTGAAACCTCGCAAGTTCCAGTACAGGCTACGGTTTCGTCTGAAGCTGTCAAAATGCAAACGAACGCACCTCGGGAGGGCATAATCCACCTCGACGTAGCTGCGACAGACCGCGGGGGCAAGCCGTTTTCAGGTCTTGCTGCAAAGAGTTTCACGCTGACGGACAACGGCGTGCCACAAAAGATCGTTTCCTTTGCAGCATCGAACCAACAACCCACAAATGAAAATGAGCGACTTGCTGAAGTGGTGCTGGTTCTCGATGAGGTCGACCTTTCGCTCGAGCAGTTGGAGCTGGTGAAGAACGAATCGATAAAGTTTCTGCGGCAGAATGGTGGACATCTCAGTGAACCCACATCTGTTTACTGGTTCACACCCTCCGGACTGTACGCAACCGGAGCACCCACGACCGACGGCAACGCCCTGGCGGAGGATGTTGCTCACCACAATTCACACCGCAAGGTCTGGGCAATTTCGCGAAGTTATGATCCGTTCGTGACAGCGGAGTCAGAGAGCTACGCACGGTGGGTTAGAAGCCTGGGAGCGGTTTACTCTATGGCCATCGAGCGAAGAGGCACGCCTGGCCGAAAGCTTGTTCTGTGGATGGGCTTCGGGTGGCTGGCAGTTCGCTGGGAAGTCCAATACAAGGACGCTGCTTTTCCCTGGTTGGTGGAGCTTTCCACGCGTATACGTGAGGCGCGGATGGTGATCTCCGAGGTAATAGCGCGGACCGAGCCCATCACAGCGAGGAGCGAACCGTTCACAGCCCGGACCCGGACCGAGCCGACGGCTTCCGAATTCAAAGACGCTTATAAGGACTATCTTGGGGGGGGTCGCACGCCGTCGGGTCTGGAGGAGCGACGCTTTGGTCCGTACTCACATTTTGCGCTTCCGGTATTGGCCATTCAGAGCGGCGGCTTGGTTGTGGATGAATTTTCGGAGATCTCGCGCTCTATCGAACATTGCGTTGAGGACGCGCGAGCGTTCTATACCATTTCTTTTGACCCACCGTATGCAGCCCAGCCGGATGAATATCACGACCTCAAGGTACAAATCGACGCGCCTGGATTATCTGCACGCACGAACACCGGCTATTACGATCAGCCGGTTTTCTACGATCAGCCTTCCTTCGCGCCCAGGCGAGTCAGTGTTCATGAACTGGAGCAGATCCTGGACACAGCCAACGCTGAGAAAGACGGCGAGTTGGCAAAGGAACTGGCGGGTGTGGAACTGAGCGAACGTCTCAACAGTAACCTGCTCTCACTCTGGAAGAATCGTCTGCGCGGCAAGAAGTCGCTCGCGGCCCTGGTGGCTCTGGCGGATGAGTCTGCTTTTCTGGACCCTCCCGCAGCAGAGATTCTCTCGGACCCAGCACCCGATCCTGACACCCAGCGCCAGATAATCTCAAGGACCGTGAAGTATCTGAAGGAAGTAATTCCTAAACTGCCGGATTTTTTCGCGATACGCACAACGACCGAGTATGAGCAACCGTCGCTCCAAAAAACAGATACCTGGAAGACGGCCCTGGCTGACCAGTCATTGCGTGAGGCAGTGATCGAGAAAACAACCCTGCGCTATCGGAACGGCCATGAGGAACAGGATAAAGAGAAGAGGGAGGCTAGTCCGAGCGCCGGGAGAAGGGATCTCCATCTGATCGGTGTTTTCAGCCCGATTCTTGGCTCCGTGCTCGGAGATGCCACGCGCGGCGATAGCATGCTGATGTGGAGCCATTGGGTACGGGGCGAACGAGGAAGGGAGGCAGTCTTTCGCTACTCGGTGCGCGCCGAGAATCCTCATTACAACGTTACTTACTGCTGTCTTGTGGGTGGGGATACCTTTCTGGCGTCACCCAGATACCTCGGAGAATTGACGATTGATCCTGGAACGGGAGCGATTCTTCGACTGACAATGCAGGCCGAACTGGGATGGATTCCTGGGCCGAATCTGAATCCGGTATTGCCCGCCAAGGGAGCGGCGGCGATGATCGAATACGGGCCGGTCGAGATCGGTGGAAAAGAATATATCTGCCCGCACCGCAGCGTCGTGATTATGCGAGTCAGAACCGTGACCACTGTGACCCTCTGGGGTCAGACATTTGATATCTATGCGCCGTACGAGACGCGATTGAACGATATTGTGTACACGGATTACCACAAGTTCGGGGCCGAGGCTCGCATGCTTCCGGGATTCGATGTTGTCCCGGACGCGGCAGCATCTCCGGCAGTCAACGGCCAGTCTCCCACGAAGCCGCCGCGAAACCACTGAACTAGAGTCAGGCAAGGATTCCGCCAAGATTTCTTGCCGAGCTGCACGACGGATTTTCGTCGACGGAAGCAGCACAACTGCGATGGAGATTAATTTTGCAGGCCGAGGCTACTGTTGTCGATTGTCACCATTGGCGAACGCAGCGAAACTTCCAGGGTCACCGTGCAAGGACCCTTCACAAGCACGGGAACCTGAAAGCCAGCGTCAAGCTTTTTGAAACCATCTGCTTTGAATACCCCTTGCATGAAAACGAATCCGCCACACGGTGCAATTGTGGCGAGCAACTGCTCAGGCTCAAGAACGAATTGCCCCCAAATCCAATCCACCGATATTTTCATCGGTGCGGCGCACTCCAAGAGACGTAATCTGTCCGCGTCCGAAAGGTCACGAAGTTCTAGAATGACCACTTCGTCCGGAGGTTTCGTTTCAGGCGCAAATGTTATTCGCAGACTCGGTACAACCTCAAACGCTGTGAAGGAACCATCCACATTTAGAAACACGACTCTGGCCCATTCAATTGTCATAATCGGGTATGTCTTATCCTTGTTCCTGCTTCCGTCGGTGAGCCCTTCCAGGGTATCTCGATCGGAACCAGAGAGGATACAAACCACAACGAGACGGCCTGATTATAGAGGAATCATCCATACCCCTAGTACTCAAAAGTAATTATCACTGAGTACTACAGAATGCCACAATAACAGAGCGCTGTGCTAAGATTTGGTTTGTCGGTTGAACGAAGCTATCTGCACAACATCAGGCCACGCTGGATTCGGCGGCTGCGTATGCTCTTCCAGAGGCAGTGGTCCCCAACGTTTTCCGAATCTGCCGCGCACTTGCAGTCACCGCTAAGGCGGGCCGGCTTTATCTACCGTTGTTTCTTTAGATGCGCCAGCTTTTTTTCGCCACGGGGCCAGTCCGACCGGTGTCGGCTTCGGTGGTTGAGAAACTCCGAACGGCATTGGCAAGATAAGCATCCCCGACGGCTTTGTGGGGGGTGAAAAGCATTCGGCGCCTTTCAGAACCAACGCCTTTAGAAACGGCGAAAAGAATCGAAGTCAGGCTCAGGCTGCTCGGTTGTGAGAGTTGGTTGTCGGGACGAAAGCTTCCACACCACTATCGGACGAGATGGTTTACCGACTACCTCATCAACAAGTAGATGATATCACGGTATCTCGCAATCGAGCCTCCGCAGCGAGAGAAGCACCACAGAGTTCGACCTGATCATTGAAGAGATTGAGCGCTCCTACGTATTGGGCTTCTTCTTCTCTTCCCTCTCCGCTTCTGTGGTCACGATAGAACGCATGCTAAAAACCGCAAGAATCCAGTTGCACCCACATTGCTCGCCAAAGGTCCGGGAACTCTTTGGGACAAGGGGCCAACAAACGACTGGCAACCAAACATCGATGCGCTTGTCAAATGGAGGTACATCAGCGACGACTTGTCCAAGGAGCTTGGTTTGCTCTTCGACGTGCGCTGCCACTACCTCCATACGGGCGATCTCTCGACCGTCGTCGGTGATTCACTGCGGGCAGTCAATGCAGCGTATCGTTTGCTGATCGAACTGATCGGCTTTCCATCTCGCCTGTTCAAGTATGGCACTTTCGGTATGGAGTGCCTCGACCCGACCGACCCACTGGTCAAGATCTTCTACGTCGTCCAGAACACAGGCACGGAGAATCAGGTCTAACCGCTGGTGGCGGTCGTCACTGAACCGAAGTGGTTTGCACCTGCGAATCTTTGCAGCTCGCGGTAGTGGATCGGGACTCGTTTGCCGATTTTGCGGAACGAGAGTTGTTTGTTGGCTATCAAATAGTCCAGACTGCGGACAGAGATTCCCAGTTGGAAGGCGGCCTCGCGCCTGGGATACAGCAACCGAGTTGTCACACTGGCTCTTCTGGCAGTCGTCCCTACCTGCCTTCTACTGTTGTCAAAAACTTGACTCCGCTCGCTCTCTGCAGTCTTTGTAGTCTCTACAACCAAGAGGAACCGGGGTCATGCCGCCTACTGCCTTACGTCACTGTACCTGTCACGCTTGTCCTCCTGGTGTGACGAACCTGACCGCTGCCGCCGAAATAACGTTGCAGCCACAGAGCACATTAACATTTGTCAGGCACAGGACTGCCAGGGCGAATCGGCTCACTCGGTTCACATCCTTGCTGCGGATCGCAGACGCAGTGAAACTGCGATGGTCGTCTGAGCACGAACCAAGGCCGCTCTGCAGGCTGCTAAGGCTCGCAGTGTCGCATTGGATACTCAGGACCATAGAGCGGATCGCACACAAGCACACGCGCACAAGGGCACACAGGCAAGCGCTACCGGCTCGCTCTGCTGCAGCTCAGAAGCAGGAGCGGAACATTCTCCCCGTCATCAAATCAGTGCCGGCGGAACAGCATGACTACGCTCGCTGGAATTGCTCGAGACGTTGAATAGAGCGGGGCATTGCCTGCTCCGCGTGGTGGTCAGCTAGTGACCCTGTCCAGGTCTCCCGCGTACTCGCTCTGGCGTAGGCAACTCGTTCGCTATTACCGCGTCCTCTCACCGTCCCGTCTCCAATCCCGTCTGTTCACACCGCCTACTAACCCCGTCTCCACACCGCCTGTCAGGGCGGTTTTCTTTTGCTATGCCATTGAACATGCAGAGCCATAGATACATACCTAGATGTCTATCCTATTAGTGAGTATTTTGTAATCCCATCGGGGTTCGGAGGCCCCTGGAGCCGCGCTGGGACCAAACTGACAACCAAGGGATAAGCGTACTTTGTACGCGCTGAGAGCGGACTGAAAAGGTACTGAGAGGGCTGATAGGCACCCACAGTAGGCACCACTGGCTAGGAGTCGTAGCTGCGTACTCTGTACCACCTGCCTGCCTAGCTTGTCTGCCTGAGTGGCATGTGGGATAGCACGTGTAATAGGAGTATTCTGACAGTGCTGGAATCCAGGTGTCGAGATTATCTCCGATGCTCGCGTACAGTGTACGCACTGACAGCCGCTCAACAGCCTTCGGAAACAATGGATTAGCCGAGGGAGAACGGTAGATGTGCAGACTGTCTTACCGCGTAGGGGCGCGTCGAGCGGCGTAATGTATGCGCGTCTTGAGCGCCGTATCGTGGCCGCAGAGGAACGCGCAAGGGGAGTCGGGGTTGTCACGACTACTGGAAGCCAGGACCTCGGGTACAGTTCGGGGTAAAGATGCTCGCGTACGTTGTACCACAGAGAACACATCGCCTATCGCATGAATGGATGACTCCAGGCGGTGAGTGCACGGATATTTGAACGGTTTGGTGAGTAGGCGGTAAGTTGCGCGCTAGGGCCGTCTTAGAGGCGTGCTGGAGGCGCGTTAGGTGTACAGAAAGTGCCCTGCTACGGTGGCCATTTATCGGAGTTGTGGGCAGCCGTTTACCGTGCGAACAATCGGGTGCTATCGCTGAGCCACGCTGGCGGACAAAACGCTGACAGCCATTGGTAGGACATCACGTACAACGTACGCATCGCGGCAGTGCTCATCGTTGTCGAAGCGCATGGGCGCAGTGAGGAGCCAAATAGCACTGGGCACAACTTGGATTCTGGGCATGGCAATAGGATTTGCCGACATCCCAGAGCTGGGCGTCTAACTGCCATGGGTCAGCCGAATGCAGTTGTCTGGCAAGTCGCACCGCCGTTTCTGGATCGGTCGCCTCACCCAACACTGCGCGTCCGAGCACTCGGCAGACGTATACATCGCCTTTAACGTCGCTCAGTGTGCCTGTGAGTTGGCCACAATCCCGCAGTGCGCCAACAACCATCCGAGATATATGGTCACCCGCGTGCAAGTCCCCAGAGCGCTACAAGCGCCGCAGAGGGATCTTTGCCCTCCCAAATGCGCCTAGCGTCACCTTCGTACTCGTCGCAGATGCGCTTGCCGATCTGCCATAGGCGGTTATGGCCAGCGGGAAAACGATGGAGCTTGTATTCGTCTTGCTTCTCCTTCCACTCGCTACCTGAAATGGACGTGATCGCTCGCCAGACATGATATGGGTCACCAAGAATGTCTCTTATCAGACGAACGCCATTCTTCCATGCCACATCCGAAGGTATTTGGTAATCGAGCAGACAGCAAAGGAGGAAAGTGTTAGCGATCTTCTTCGACCATGGCGCGCCGTCGGGTTGATAGTATTCTCCCCAATCCGTACCTCCGCTCCGATTAGCTAGAAGAAGAGTCGCTATGTGGCTTTTCCGCACCTGAAGAAATCATTGTTCGGACCATCCATGCTCAAATCTTCAATCCTTTCAACTTCACGCTGATGTCGTCATTGCGCCGCCTTGCCCTGTCAACTCTGCGACCAAGATATCCTGAAACCGCCGAAAGTATACTCCTAAGAACTTGTCCTAGCGTTCGGCAATACAATCTGATCCATGAACTTTCAGACGAGAAAAGGCAGGGCTTTAAGGTACGTGCCTACCATGAGGCGGGGCATGCGATTGTGAACGCCTACACCAGTTCCAGTTCACGATTGTTACTGTCCCCACAATGTTTAGTGTGCTGGAGGCGTAGACTTCGGTACAGAGTACGATTACTCGAGGTGCGAGCAAGAACTGCTCATCAAGCTTGCAAAGGGCACGGCTGCTGGGTTGTTAGCGACCAGTCAATACAACAGGCTCCACCCCGATTCTCCGCTCATCCATGTTCAAGATGAGGTGAAGAATGATGAAGAGCGGCTTCAGAACATCGGCAAATGTTTAGATCGCACAGTTGCAACTATCGAAGAGTTGAAGGATCAGGCCGCAGCTATCTTGGAGATCCCTTACGTGTGGGCAGCGGTCGAAGAGCTGGCTCGACAGTTGGAAGAAACTCAGGGCAAACGCAGCATCCTTGAAGAGCAGGTCCATGAGATTACTGCAAAACGCTAAGAAGGAAGCATGATCGGTGAACGGGCGGTTCAGACGCGAGCCTATTCCAATCGCTCAGAAGATGCAAAGGGATTCGGTTGCTTCTACCGACGGTCTCGCCTAGACTTCTGAAAATCCGCATTTCGGTAGGTCAGAATGACAACCTCTTCTGAAAACTTTTGGCCAGCTTTACGCCACTATGCGCGATGACGATCTTCAGCGTCTCTCGCTCGACATGGTAAACCTCCTTCCCAAAGCAAGAGAGGCTCTTCGGGCGGAAATGGAGCGTCGCCATTTCCCAATAGCAGAGATTGACTGGAGCGCTCAGCCCGCTCAACCTCCTCCGCCTCCTGCTGCTGCAGCGAAGACCAAGAAATCTAATGGAGTCATTGACACTTTCGTCGTTCTTTTCATCTGCAATATCGTTTTCTGTGCTGTTATCGCAACGCTACTTTCGCTCGTGAAGGGCATTGACATGGAGAAGCTGGGCGAAGGAGATGGCACAGTTCGTTTTGTACAACACCCTAGCTCTTACCGTGATCACCGCAAAGTTCATTGTTCCAAGGAAGCTAAAAACCGTCTGGATCATCGGGATTGTAGAGCCAGTATGCGTAGTTTTGCTTTTTGGTGTTTTCAGACCTCTTCCGCTAGACCATGGAGCGCCAGAGAATAGTCTCCGATGCGAAAGATCATCCTCGATTTCTACTTCATCGTGTTCTATTACCCCTACTCGCCGTCGGGTCTGTTTCACTCTGGAACTCCGTTCGCCTCTACCGTTCGGCAAATCGCTTTGTAAGCAGTGCTCCAAACTATCTGCGAGATCACCCAGAGCGGCAGACGTACGCGTTCGCACAAGAGCTAGAAGAGGAGAAAAGCAGAAAAGAATGCTAGCGAAAAGGAATGGATTCGCCTTTCGGCGAGTGGGGTGTTGGCGCTCCTTGCACTTGTGTTTGTGAGAGACGGAATCAAGCTGTTTGTCATTCAAGGGGTATGGCACGTGCTCCAAATAGCTGCCTTCGCGTCTATTGGGGTTTCGGCGATCATCTCTTGGCACTACGCCCGCGAGCGGCGATGGACACGGTTCGCTCTCGTTGTGCTCGCGATCTTGCTTGCAGCCGCAGCTTTCGAGCACTTCACGCACCAAGTGATCAACACAGGTCGAATAAGTGCCCGAATGCGAAGACGGAAGACGATACAAACTCAGACTTTTGACAACAGCCGATAGCACTCCTGAACGGTTGTAGAAGCCTGAGTCATCACTGAGCGTACATGGTACAGATTCACCCGTCGGGATGGAGGTTTGAAGTGAGCAAATACGATCCGCTTTACCAGCATCTCTCAAAGCAAAAAGCGCCTACCGTGACGATGACGTTTACAGAGATCGAAGCAATCCTTGGCTCCAAGCTGCCTCCGTCTGCTCGGAAGTAAACGCAGCGGTGGGAGAATGCGACTCCTGAGACAGGTCAGCACCCCTACTCGGCAGTGTGGATGAGCGCTGGCAGACGGGCAACCGTGAACCTGACGGCTGAGCGCGTCGTATTAGATAAGTGCACGTAGCGGGCGTACTCGTTACGGACGCAAGACCCTCTCAAGCACGGCTCCCCGTCCGACGTAATGGTGCCACAAAAAAGGATTCATGATACTTGAAGTCCGTTGCTGTGGGAAACGAGGGATCATGAGCGCATAAGGGGCATATTCGAGAGACCGACAGGGAGTGGCGTTTGGTGGGTCAGCTATTTCGAGATGGCAAGCGCCACCGTGAGAAGGTGGGCCGCAAGTCGGATGCAAGGGACTTGTACCAGCAACGGAAGGCCGAGGGCAGGGCTGGCGTCAAGCTTCCCGTCCTGAGGGGCACTAAAGGCGTGACGGTGGGGAGCTGATCGATGATGCCTTGGTATTCGTTAAAGATCACAAGGACTACAAGGGCTATGTGTCGAAGGCTGCCATCGTCCGTGAACACTTCGGCTCATGGAAGGCAGAGACGGTAAAGCCGGGCGAAATCAACTCGTGGCTGGAGCGGTTCAATACACCTGCCACGAAGAACCGTTACAAGGCGTTCCTGAGCCTGTGCTATCGCGAGGGCATCGAAAACGAAAAGGTCTCGGTCAATCCGGCCAAACTTGTGCGCCGCAAGAAGGAGCCAACCGGCAGGGCTAGATTCCTGAGCCGGGAGCATGAATACCCTCTTCTCTGTAAAATCATCTCCAAGCGGTTCCCTGAGCACCTGAACGAGTTCATCGTATCGGTACACACGGGGATGAGACTGAGCGAGCAGTACGGATGCACCTGGAAACAGGTTCATTTCGACCGAAAGACTATCGAGCTGAAGGACACGAAAAACAGTGAGGACAGGACAGTGCATCTGAACAGCACGGCGATAGAAGCCCTTCAGGCTGTGCGTCCAGCGAACGCAAAGCCTACCGACCTCTGTGTTTCCCCGGAAGCGTAAGGGACAGCCGAAGGCTTCCAACCGTTCATGGTTCGACCAGTGCACGGAAGAGGCGGGGATTACGGACTACCTGTGGCACGGCAACCGGCACACGTTCTGCTCGTGGCTCGCTATGGCTGGGAAGACGATCAAAGAGATTCAGGAAGCCGCAGGGCACAAGTCCATTCAGATGGCCGCTCGATACGCGCACCTGTCACCTGTACACAAGGGATCTGTGGTCGAAAGCATCGCCACACCGAGAGTTGCCACGCTGCGAACAGGCGGAAGCAAGTGGCACCTAAAGTGGCACCGAGAAATCGCAAGGTGTCGTAAGTTGTTGAAGGGCCTATAGCTCAATGGTTAGAGCAGCGGACTCATAATCCGTTGGTTCCAGGTTCAAGTCCTGGTGGGCCCACCAAGCAGTCATTCCCAGATTCAGGCTTGGACAGGAAACGCATCTCCTATTGGCTATTGATGCGCCAGATCCGATAAGGCTAAGTTCAGCCGTCCCTTCGGGACTGATTTCGTCGGTTTTCCCCAGGGCTAAAGCCGGGTAGTTACAAGATAAAGGGTTCTCGCGGGTTTGACCCTGGACTGAAGTCCACGGCTTTTCCAGACTGAAAGTCCGGGGCTGGCACAACTGGGCACGGATCATACTGAGATCAGACACACCGCCCTGCCCTTCGGCTAAGCGATCGTTAGTAGAAAGGCTGAGTCACTCAGGCTTCGACCTCGTGTTCGACGGATGGACCCAGCATCAAGATGCTGTTTGCCTGGAGCTTGGATTCGTCTCCGTGAGCCGTGAAGCGAATGGAACCCTTCAACACCTGCACCGAGATCGTGGCATCAGCCTGATGCTCTCTCAAGCTCGAACCTTTGTCGATCGAGATGAGTACCATTCTGAAGTCCTGGTTCTTAAACAACGTTCTGACAAAGTGGCCTCTGGCCCACGGTCTTTCCTGCTCGGAGCGCATCATCTCCTTTGCAAAGTCGAACCGCGCCAGGTTTTTCGGTATCGTGCCGTTATCGGCAATGTGTTCGGTCGCCATAAACCGGGGCCTCTTTCCTCCAGGTAAGATTTCGTACAGTCCGCCAAATCAGCGGCAAAATGCCTTATGAGTGGTTGTGCGGAGAGGACCGTTTATCGCCGCGCTGCGAGAACTCGTTTCATGTTCATCGCGATAAGATCCGCCTTGCGGGTAACGATCGCAGCCTGCGAGGAAGGCATGACCTCGTGCGCTGTCTCTGAAAATAACTTCAACCAACGGGCAAAATATCTCTCCTCGATGGGCAAGGGGAAATGTGCAAGAAGGGGATTGCCTTTATAGCGCCCCGTGGTCAGCAACACCGTAGACCAGAAGTCTTTGAGGAGAGCCAAATGAGCATCCCAATTCTGTACTACATCGTTGAAGACAGGACCAATTTCCGGATCCACGCGGACCTTTGCATAGAATCGCTCGACCAGACTCGAGATCTCACCTTCGGCGATGGGTGTTTCAGTATTCATTGGGGACCTTCGGTATAAAGTATTGGCTCCGCCAGGTTGGATATGGGTGTCCCGGCACTCTATGAATTGCTGCAACTCGATTGCCCTTGGTGCCGGCAATCAAGAGGCAACCACCAATCCGTCAGCCTGGTGTTTGCTCAACCACAATTCGAGGCCACCTTTGAGTACGGAGACGTTGGGAATTGCACAGTCATTGACAATGGCTTCCACGCGCAACCACTGCACCGGCTCTGTAGCGGAGTCATAGAAAACGAAAATCGAGCGGCGAGAGGCGCCATGAAGGAAGCTCCCGAGTTGAGAGACTGGCATTCTGAGGGCATCGGGAATCTGCGGTATCGCGCTTGATGCAGCGCGGGAACTCAACTCAACCACGATCAAATCTGGTTCAATCACCACGAGCGAGTCCAGACGTTGTGGAGAAATGTAGGGTAGCGAAGGGCAGCCCTTGACATGCCGCTTAGCGCGATTTCTCAGTTCCAACAACAAGAGCAATGAGTACGAGAACACGACGAGCGCTAAATAGAACCAGGCGAGAGGCAACACGGCTCACCTCCGTTGGCCACAGATGAGGTACCTGCATCTCACGCTACGGCCGCTTACCGCCAAGACCACAAGTAAAGAATATCGCAATGCGATCTATAAATACAAATATTCGAAATGGGACAGAAGTAGCCCTGGAAGCCTTCCGCCCCAAGATCGATGCAAACCCTCTTAATCGCCGGGCCCCTCACCAAGCGCTCGTATGTCTACTTTGGATTCATGCCCTTAACATGAAAATCGCCGGGCGCAGTTGTCTCCATGAAGGCATTTCGGCCAAAGGGCAACGCACCTCTGGCGCTCGACCGCTTTCCTATAGACCCAGCCCTACCGGGCTGGGCTGATTTTTGGTGCCGGCCCTCTGGGCCTGGATTGCAAACATCGCTTTCCCATGTTCCTTCTCCCTTAACTTGCCCAAGGCAAGTCGGCTGCTCCCACGGCAGGCCCCACGACACGTCGGGGCACAGCGGGGCAGGCGGGATGACAAAGGGGAAGGCAACCGCTCCATGGAGAGTGGTTGCTGGACCGAGGCGTTTTTCATGACCATGGGCGGGCCACAGGCCCACCCATGACTCCTCCGATACGGAGGATCAGTTATGGTCTCCGTGTTCCGGCGGCACGTAATCGAAAAGCCGCAACCGTTCACTCTCGCGTTCCACAGATCGGGTGCGGCCACGGATGAGTTCATTCAAGGAAATTGTCCCGCAGACTTGCTGGCTACTGCGGTCGACGACTGGCAATGTGGCCAAACCTTCTGTCGCCATCACTTCCGCGGCACCCCGCGCCGTACCATCCGAATACACATAGTGTGCCGGTAGCGCTTGCTTCGGTCCGGGATCCAGCACCGGCGACATGAGTTCGCGAACGATCACCAGTTCCAGCGGATCGACGCCGTATTCGCGGCTCAGATGGTACCCTCGACGACTCAGCTTTTCAGTGAGAATGGACCGCGGCATCAACAGTGATGTGATCAGGTAAGCCGCGATACACGCTATGGTGAGTGGCAGAAGAGCTGATAAGCAATGGGTCACCTCCAGACTGAAGAGGATCGCCGTCAGTGGAACACCGAGCGCCCCGGCAAGCATGGACCCCATGCCGATGAGCGCCCAGAAGGCCTGGAAATCCGCCGGGGCATGCGAGACGTGCCCTACGGTTGCACCCACTGCGCCGCCGATCATCAGCAACGGGGCTAACACACCACCTGAAGTTCCCGACCCCAGCGACGACGCCCACATCAGTGACTTGGCAAAGATAATTCCAACAATCAAAGGTACTGTGGCGTTGCCGCGCAGCAGCTCTGCAATGTTGTCGTAACCGACACCGAGTCCTCGTGGGAAGAAGAGACCGCCGATGCCCACGCCAACACCGCCCAAAGCCGGCCACCACATCCAGTGAAGGTGAAGGTGCTCGAAAAGGTCTTCAAAGGCGTACATCATGCGGCTCATCCCGGCGGATACCAGACCCACGAACGCACCCAGGAAGAGTGCACCTATGGAGAAGGTAAGGCGAGGAGTCCCACTGATGGTTGGCATTTTGAACAATGGGCCGGCACCGAGCCAGTAGACTCGGAGGATGCCTGCCGTCGTGCTGGCGACCGCCACTGGCACCAGGCTCCTTGGCCTCCATTCGAACAGCAGCAGCTCGACAGCGATGAGAATCGCTGCAACCGGCGTTGCAAACGTGGCGGACATACCCGCAGACGCTCCGGCTACCAGCAGGGTTGTCCTCTCAGCGTCGGTGACATGCATCCACTGCGCGATGAGCGATCCGACGGCACCTCCCGACATGATGATCGGCCCTTCCGCGCCAAAGGGGCCGCCTGATCCGATCGCAATCGCGGCTGATATGGGTTTCAAGACAGCGACTTTGGGATCGACCCTGGCGCGGTGAAGCAAAATCGCCTCGATGGCCTCGGGAATTCCATGCCCACGAATTTTGTCAGAGCCAAAGCGGGCCATCAGCCCTACAAGAAGGCCGCCAATTACCGGCACAACCACCATCCAATAGCCCAACGGGCTGCCCGCTGGAGAGACGGATGCGAAGCTAAAGCGATGGTAGTAGAACAAATTGGTGGAAAGGGCGATACAACGTAACAGCACGAATGCCAGAGCGGTCGCACAAACCCCAATCCCGATGGACACGCCTGAGAGGAGCCAAACCCTACGATCAACCGTGAAATCGCGTAAGACAGATGGTTCCGACTTCATTTTTAATCTCCTCGAGCAATAGCGGTTCTGCCGCGATCGCTTGGGGTGTGCTCGTCAGGTCCGCAGATGAGCGACAATGCCCCAATCAACCTGGGGCCGAGTTCGTAGAGTTCCCGCTCATGGTCTTCCGACAGAACACGGAGCACCCGGTGGCCCTTTGCAGTAACTTGAAGCTGGATGCACCGGCGATCGTTCAAATCCTGGTTACGATGGATTAATCCCGCGTCCTCACAGCGCTTGCTCAGTTCGACGACGGTGTGATGTCGAAGCCCCAGCCGCTCCGCGGCATAGGACACCGTTGTCTCCACGTCAGCTGGGGCTCCTGCTAGCTGCAAAAGCAATTGGTGCTGCTGGGGGTGGAGGCCTGCCTCCGCGGAACAGCTTTCGCTGAACTGGAGGAATCGACGTAGCTCATAGCGGAACTCCGCCAGGTTTTGCAGTCTTAGCCGATCTTCAAGCGGCAGATTCTTCGCCATGCATTGATTATCGCATCACGATAGAGTTTGCTTCAT
The DNA here is from genome assembly GCA_963838445.1 of uncultured Acidobacteriaceae bacterium. Classification (GTDB taxonomy): domain Bacteria; phylum Acidobacteriota; class Terriglobia; order Terriglobales; family Acidobacteriaceae; genus PALSA-350. The sequence goes on along the minus strand of CAWIRT010000039.1, from coordinate 46,858 downwards.
TGAAAAGGCTTGGTTTTGCGGTTCTGGCGAGGGCGGTTCAACCCATCACTTCGACCCGATCGCCGATCCTGTCATAGTCGTAGGCTTCTTCCGTGACGAGTGGGATTTCAAGGAAATTGTCGGCGAGAGGGGGCGATTGGACCTTCCACTCCAACCCGGTGGCCCGCCATGGATTGGCTCCTGCGATCTTCCCGTACTTCAACGACCAGAGGAAATATATTGCGGGGAGTACATAGCCGATGGCAAGGATGGAGGCGCCCGCAGTTGAAAGGACATTCAGCACCTGGAATTCCGGGGGATAAGCATGATAGCGTCGCGGCATTCCAAGATAGCCGAGGATAAACTGCGGAAAGAATGTGAGGTTGAACCCGATAAAGAGGATGACGGCGGCTAACCTGCCCAAAGATTCCGGGTACATTCTTCCGGTAATTTTCGGCCACCAGAAGTGCAGACCCGCCATATAAGCGCTTACCATGCCACCGACCATAACGTAATGGAAGTGGGCCACGATAAAGTAAGTTTCGGTCAGGTGAATGTCCATGCCGAGCGAAGCCAGAAAGATTCCCGTCAGTCCGCCCATGGTGAAGAGGCCGATGAAGCCGAGCGCATAGAGCATAGGCGTATCGAAAGAGATCGACCCCTTGTACATGGTCGATGCCCAGTTGAAGATTTTGATGGCAGAGGGTACAGCGACCAACATGCTCATGATCGAGAACACGAGGGCAGAATAGTTCGAGATACCCATGATGAACATATGATGGGCCCAGACAAAGAAACTAAAGACCGCGATACCTACGGATGAAAATGCCACCGCCGAGTAGCCGAAGACCCGTTTTCTGCAAAAACATGCAACCACTTCTGAGATGATCCCCATACCGGGCAGGATCATGACATATACGGCTGGATGGGAATAGAACCAGAAGAGATGTTGAAAGAGAAGCGGATCCCCGCCAAGCCTGGGGATCAAAAACGCCTATCCCGAAGACGCGCTCCAGCACAAGGAGGACCATCGATATTGCGATTACCGGCGTGGCAAGGACAAAGATGATGGACGTGGCGTAGTAGGACCAGATGAACAGCGGCAGGCGAAACCAGGTTAGGCCAGGGGCACGCAAGCGGTGAATGGTGACGATGAAATTGAGTCCGGTCAGTATGGACGAAAACCCGGCAATGAAGATTCCCATGGCGGCGGCGATTACATTTGTGTTGACGAAGTGCGTGCTGAGCGGCGTGGTGAACGTCCATCCGGTATCCACACCGCCGCAAAGCATCATATACAGCTCAACGCAGCCCCCCACGACGAACAAGTACCAGCTCACGAGGTTGATCTTCGGGAAGGCCACGTCTTTCGCGCCAATCATGAGAGGTATAAGAAAGTTGCCGAGGACGGCTGGCGCTACCGGCACCAAAAAGAAAAACACCATGATGATGCCGTGTATGGAGAACAGTTTGTTGTAGGTGTCCGAGGCCACGAGATCGCCGGCGGGCGTCAGGAGTTCTAATCGAATCAACGAGGCTGCTGTGCCCCCGATAATGAAGAAAAAACTGGTGGTGAAGAGATAGAGGAGAGCGATGCGCTTGTGGTCCTGCGTTAAGAGCCACGATTTAATGCCATATTCGCTGTTCAGATAGCTTTTCTGCGGTGGTAGTAGGAGCTCGGATGGCGATCCTGGCCATTGCGATCTCCATCACTTTGTCCTCCATGAAAGTCGAAGTCGCGCCCTCAGACTCGATCGATGCGCTCCAGGAGCCATTCGCATAGCTCTCGGCCGCAGTGTACTCGACGGTTCAATTGTGACCGGCGGGTCAGGGGTATGCTATGACTTGGGTCACAGTTCGAGAGGCTGTTTTGTGGAATCCTCTATGGAGATCGAAAGAATCAAGGCCCTCCAACGTACGGAGCTGTTCGGCTGCCTGACCAGGGAGGAGCTCGCAGACGTCGCCCAGCGAACCGCGGAACTTCACTTTAAGAAAAGGAGAGATGCTGTTCGTCTCTGGAGAACTGGCCAAAGGACTTTTTGTCGTGATAAAAGGCCAGATCCGGGTCTTCCAGCAGAATGCAGACGGCAGAGAACAAGTGATGCATGTAGATGCCGCCGGCTCCGTCGTTGCTGAAGTCGCTGTATTCGATGGTGGACCGTATCCGGCATCCGCAATATCAGATGCGGACCTGGATGTCCTTTTTATTGCTACGCGGCGACGTTCACTATTTCTGTAAAAAATATCCGGCGCTGGCAATGAGGGCATTAATGTTGATGGCCCAGCGAGTGCGCCGGCATGCGCAATTGGTGGAGAGCCTGTGCTTCCAGGATGTCGGACAGAGACTTGCTGTCTTCCTGCTCACGAGTGCGCAATATGCCGGCACGCCGATGCGGGGTCGAATTGAATTTCATCTCCCTATGTCGCAGCATGACATTGCCATTCGCATCGGCTCGGTTAGAGATGTAGTCGCGCGTGCGTTTGCCCGGCTGAAGCACGACGGATTGATCGAAGTGGAGGGCCATGAGGTGGTAATTCCCGACGCACGAGCCCTCAAACTCTACGCAGAAGCAGGAGCTTTCGGAACTCCGTCATGAAGCGACTAACTCCCACAACCGGGTAACCGGCTGCTATCGAAATGTTAGCGACTTTAGAGTCAATCCAGTGAACGAAGAGCGCGGCATGGCACGCGGACTCATCACGACTTTAGATTCACGTGATAACTATAGAAACCACAGATCTCTCCACTACGCTACGCTCCGGTCGAGATGACAATTCTGTTTGAACATCGGATTCCGGGTTTCCAGGAGAGGTCCCGGGAACTGCAGGTCCCTCGACGGGATGACAAAGGAAAGGGTTCCATTTTCATAGCAGGTGGTTGCTAAATTCAATGCGTTTTCGAGTCTTATGACAAGTCTGAAGTTCAACCGTCCATGCGGGACTAAATTCTTAAATCCCGAGATGAGCCGCGACGCAATCCTCCTTCAGCCGTCCCTTCGGGACTAAATTCCTAAATCCCGAGTTCTCACACACCATCTAGAGCCAGGTACCTACCTCCCGTGCCTTCAGCATTGAGTTTTTCGGCAGCCTGTATAGCCAATGAAATGGTAAATGCCCCCTTCTCTGCGCGAAAACAAGAGTTCTTCATAGCGTTCTCCAGGAACAATGTCTCAACTGTGACCGAAGTCATGGCAAACCAGCGGCCCCGAGCGTCACAATTTGACTATGAAAGAACTCCAGAACTTCGGAGGGCGGGAAGTCACTGAGGTGAAGATATGCACCTGATCAGCACTCACAACGTCAAATCGATTAAGTCCTTATATACGCTGCAAATGCGGTATTTACTCTCGACACTGGATCAGATTCCCAAGTGTCTCGAAGAACTGGCCGACGCCGCGTCAGATCAGCAATTGAAGGATGCGTTTCGCTCGCACGCGATGGAAGCCGGGCTCCAGCGTGAACGCGTCGAGCAGATTCTGCTCGAGCTGACTAGTAAAGTAGTTGGTACAAAATGTGCTGTGACCGCAGCTTTGATTGCGACCGTCGAGAAGATCGTTAAGGAAACGGACCCAGGTTCAGTTCGTGACGCCTGGCTTGTCGCGGGTGGGCACAAGATAGAAGAGTTCGAAATCGCTTCCTACCAGGCTGCCTCGCAGTGGGCTTTGGTCTTAGGCTACACATACCAGGTCTCTTTGTTAGAAACGACTCTGGCCGAAGAACGGTTTACGGATGATCTCCTTTGCAGCATTGCGGAACGAATCAATCTAGCCGTGAAGGCTGCCTGATACCGCGACCCATTCCAGTAATCGCGCATGCAAGCTGGTCTTGGCTCATCCGCCGTTGCGGCTTCACTTAGCGGCGTCTCGGCCCTTCTTCAAATCATCTCCCAACAGAATGGCCTCCGCGATCTCGTGCATGGAAATTCTTCGCTGCCGGCTCTCCTTCTGCATGGTGCGGTAGGCTTCGTCCTCGCTCATCCCCAGGTCACGCTGCAGTACTCCCTTGGCCCGCTCCACGGCCTTGCGCGATTCAAGCCGGTTGGCCAGTTGCACGTTTTCTGTCTCCAGCCGCGCTCGTTCGATCTCCGCGCCGACCAGAAAGCCCAGCATGGAAAGCAGCCGTACTTCATTGTCCGTATGTTGATAAGTGAGCCGATGCTGCAGGTTAATCACTCCAACGACCTTACTCGCGCACAGGATCGGGGTGCACAGAATGGCTTCGAAGTGGTCTTCCGGAAGGCTGCGGAAGATCATGAAGCGAGGATCGTTTGAAGCGTTCGACGCGATGGCAACAGGCTCGCGGTTTTCCGCAACCCAGCCGGTGATTCCCTGCCCAAGTTGAACCCCAAGATGATCGATCAGGTCGGCATGGGGGTTTTTCGAGGCGCGCAGCACCAGCTTCCCCTGCTCGAGAACGTAAATGAAGCAGGAATCGCAGGGAATGACGGTGGTTACAAACTCCACAATGCTGGCCAGCACAACGTGAAACGGATCGGCTGCGGCAATACGGCTGCTGATTTGGTGGAGAAAATCAATTGAGGTCAGGCCGTCACGAAAGCCCGCCATGGTTGGAGTGGATGGGGCAACACGATGCACGTGCGAAGTGCGCTTGCTTTTCGCTTTCTCGACCGGGATGGTCGTGCCCGGATCCGTCTGCGTAGTGCGAGAGGCGATCTCGCGCTTCTTCTGCGCCAGGATCTTGCCCGCGTATTGGGCAGCCTCATTGACGATGAAACCCATCTTTGGCCGAGAGGGCTCGAAGTCCGGCGTGATGCCGTAATGCGCCAACTCCTCCGAAGTGGTGGGACCGATGGAGACGACAACAAGCGAACGCAATCCAGCGCTCAGGTCAACCCGAAGATCCATCTCCTCGGCCACCTGAAAGAGGTGAATCACCTGTACCGCGGTCATGAAGAGCACAACATCTACGCCGTTGTTGGCGATGCTGAGCACAGCCTCTCGCAGGGGGCGCAGATCGTCCGGGAGCGCCCATTGATAGACAGGAACCTTGGTGACTTCAGCGCAGCGCTCGGTTAGCTCTGCGAGCAACTCGGGGTTCGAGGCGCCATATTCCTGGACCGCTACTCTCATGGTTCGAAGGGAGTCGCCGAACTCCGCCTCGAGCGCGGTCATCATTTCGCGCCAGGTGGAAGGCTCGGCCGCGGTGGCCACGACAGGCACTCGAAGATCGCGGAGAGCGGCGACTGGCTTGGGACCGCGAGCGGCGACTTTCACTCCGCGCAGGGCGGCAAGAAATTGCTCCCGATCATATTTGGTATGCACAATGTCAAGCAAAGCACGCACACCGACCCCGGTGAGGAAAATAACGAGATCGACTTTCTTTGCCAGAAGGTCGTCTGCGAACGCCAGAGCCTGGTGATTGGATTCGAGCGAAACCTCACGCATGGCGGGCACAACAAAGGGCTCTCCGCCGTAGGTGCGGATCAACTTTGCCACCTCGACTGCGCGACGGGATTCAAGCGATAGCACTCGTAATCCGTCGAAGCTCGCGTGCGCCATGCACCTCCTCCAAGCACTGGCCACGGAGATACACGTCGGGCACCACCGTGGCCGGTGTACAAACGCCCTACTTCATTGCATTGGATTGGCCGATCATTTACGAGTCTAGCGGCTTTTGCACATGAACTGCAAAGGCGGCTGCGAAACCGGCGCATTTTGTCAATTCAGAATCTTCTTGCGACCGCACAGCCTTGCCGTTACTATCGAAGTATTGCGTACCTCTACCCTGCTGTAGGGCGTCTCGCATGAGTGTCCACCCCGCCGTGGCGCTTACCAGAAGATCCCAGATTCCACGCGCTCCACGAAGAGCCTTGAATGCATCGCCGCAAAGCGATGCTCGATTCGGCCCGGCTGTCTCTGTTCCTGCATCTTGATGCGGGTCCGGTAGGCGCCCGCGCCCCCGCGTTCAGTTGCGGGAAGTGTTTCTTCAAGGGTGTGCAGCATGGAATCGCAATTGGCTTCCAATCCGGCTCCGCCGTCCTCCTTTACAGGAGAACAGCAGGAATACCTTAAGGGCTTCTTCGCGGGCCTGTCCCAGCGCGGCCTGGTTCCATTTGCCGGACACACGAGCTCCGGCCAGATCACAAACGATCCTGCTTCCGCAACTTCCAACATGGCTGCGGAGGAGTTGTATTTCAACACTCCGGTCTCTGACCTGTGCCGCGAAGAGCGATGGAAATTTGAGGAGAACCCGCTCGATATCTGGGACAAGCTGCTGGCCCACGCCAATGAAGACAAGGCTCCGGCACAGGACGATCTCTTCCGCTTCAAGTTTCACGGACTGTTTTATGTCGCCCCAGCGCAAGACTCCTTCATGGTGCGGCTGCGCATCCCGGGAGCGATCCTCAGTTCGCACCAGATGCGCGGGCTGGCGAAACTGGCAGCCGAGTACGGCCCTGGCCGAGCCGACCTTACCACCCGCAGCAATGTGCAAATCCGGTCGTTGCAGCCAAAAAACATTGTCCGCGTCCTGAATGCCATCCAGGCTCTCGGCATGTCTTCGCGGGGCTCCGGCGCCGATAACATCCGCAATATCACCGCCTCACCCATCACCGGCATCGACCCGGCGGAACTTTATGACGTAGCGCCGCTGGCCGCCGGCCTGGGTCATTACATCTTCAACTCTCGCGATCTGTATGGACTGCCGCGCAAGTTCAATATCGCCTTCGACAATGGGGGAGCGATCAGTGTGCTGGCCGATACCAACGACATCGGTTTCGTTGCTGTGCGGGTTACGGACGGCAAGAGCGTGCCGCCGGGCATTTACTTTCGCGTTCTGCTCTGCGGCATTACCGGGCACAAGCAGTTCGCTACTGATTGTGGTCTGCTGCTTAGGCCAGACCAGACGGTGGCCGTGGCCGCCGCCATGGTGCGCGTTTTCAGCGAAAATGGGGACCGCACGGACCGAAAGAAGGCCCGGCTCAAGTACCTGGTCGACCGTTGGGGCATCGACAAATTTCTCGCCGAAACGGAAAAGCGTCTGGCCTTTCCACTGATTCGTTTCGCGGCTTCAGACTGCGAGCCGCGCCACAGAATCGACCGTGCCGGCCACATCGGCGTTCACGCGCAAGCGCAGCCAGGCATGTACTACATCGGTGTTTCGGTGCCGGTGGGCCGCCTGCCCGTGGAGCAGATGCTGGCCCTTGCCGAGGTGGCAGACCGATACGGCAACGGAGAAATCCGCCTTACCGTGTGGCAGAACCTGGTGATTCCCCATATTGCCAGCGAACATCTTGAGGCGGCCAAGGCAGATATTCTCGCCGCGGGTTTGAGCTTCGATGCCGGCACGGTGCTGAGCGGAACGGTTGCCTGCACCGGCAACCAGGGCTGCCGCTTTTCCGCCAGCGACACCAAGACCCATGCGGTTGCGCTGGCCAACATGCTGGACGGTGCATTCAAGATTCTTGAGCCGGTGAACCTGCACGTAACCGGCTGCGTTCATTCCTGCGCCCAGCACTACGTCGGAGACATTGGCTTGATGGGGGTGACAGGTGGGCGGTGAGGAGGGGTACCAGGTGGTGCTGGGCGGCGGCTCGGATCAGGACCAGGGTCTGGCGCGCGAACTCTTCCCTGCAGTGAAATTCAGCGAATTGCCGCCCCGGATACACAACCTGTTCAGCGCCTACGCCCAGCGCGCGATGGCCGGAGAATCCTTTCTTGCATTTACGCGCCGTCACGCGATCGATGAACTCAAAGCATTCTGCCAACCAGAGGAGCGTAGCTAGCATGCCCGGCTCTGTTTCTTTTGTTCCGTTCATTCCGGATAGCGCGCCGTTTACTGCCGAGCAGCGGGCGTGGCTTAACGGATTTCTCGCCAGCATCTACTCGCGGGCAGAATCGACTACGGCCGCGGAGCCGCTGCCGGCACTCAAGATTGCGGTGCTGTATGCCTCCCAGTCAGGCACTGCGGAAGGCCTGGCGCGCAAGGTCGCCAAGGAACTTACGTCCAAGGGCCACGTAGCCACCTTTCTACCGCTGGAGGGCTATACGCCGGCATCCCTGGCCGCGGAGCGATATGCGCTACTGATCGCAAGCACTTATGGCGAGGGTGATCCGCCCGATGTGGTGCAACCCTTCTATAACCAGCTCTGCATGGAGCACTTTCCCCGCTTCGAAAATCTCTCGTTTTCCGTACTGGCGCTGGGTGACTCTCACTACGAACATTTTTGCAAATTTGGCCGTGACCTGGACGAAAAGCTCGCCTCGCTGGGCGCTTACCGCATGTGTGAACGGGTCGATTGCGATGTCGATCTCGACGAGCCGTTCGCTCGATGGAAGAGCTCGCTCTTCAAGAGCATCGAGGAGATTGTCGGCACCCGTCCAGCGAAGCGCGCCGCGGCGAACGATGCGACGGTATCCGCCCCAACCCCCGGCAAGCCTCAGCAGCCGGCCAGGAAAACAGCGGCGCACACGCGCGACAACCCATTCCTGGCCCCAATTGTCGAGAAGCGGCCGCTCACGCATGAGGTATCGAGCAAGCTCACGCTGCACATGGCCTTCTCCGTCGAAGGGTCGGCTGTCACCTACGAAGCAGGCGATGCCTGTGCCGTCATCCCGCAAAACGAGCCCAGCCTGGTGGAAGAGATTTTGCACCGGCTCAAATTTAGTGGGGACGTGTTAGTGCAACTGCCCAAAGCAGGCACTGTGCCACTGCAAACGGCGTTGCTCGACCATCTGCAGATCACCCGGCTCACGCGCAAGATGGTCCAGTCCTACGCGACCATCGGGCAGTGCCTTCCACTGCTGGACCTACTCAAGCCGGAACAGCAGTCGCATCTTGACGCCTACACCTGGGACCGTGGACTGATCGACCTGCTCTATGAATATCCTGAGGTGTTGCGCGACCCGGCGGACCTGGTAGCCATGTTGCCAAAGCTATCGCCCCGACTCTATTCCATTTCATCCAGCCCAGCCGCGCATGCGGGGGAGATTCACACCACGGTTGCCGTGGTCCGCTATCGCTCGCACAATCGTGAACGTGGCGGCGTGTGCTCCACCATGTTTGCCGACCGCTCGCAACCTGAATGCCGCTTGCCCATTTATATCCAGCCGAACAACAAGTTCCGGCTTCCCAGAAGATTCTGACCAGCCCAATCATCATGATCGGGCCGGGGACCGGCATTGCCCCCTTTCGAGGCTTTTTGCATGAGCGGCGGGCACTCGGCGCAAGCGGCAAGAACTGGCTCTTTTTCGGCGAACGCTCCGCTGCCACTGACTTTTTGTATGGCGAAGAACTGGAGTCGATGCGAAAAGACAATTTCCTGACGCGACTGGACCTGGCCTTCTCACGCGATCAAGACCACAAGATCTACGTGCAGGACAAGATGCTCGAGCAGGCGCCGCTGTTCTGGGCGTGGCTGCAGGATGGGGCCTGCGTCTATGTGTGCGGCGACGCCACCCGCATGGCCAAGGATGTGGACGCGATGCTGCACACCATTGTCGAGCAGCAGGGCGGTTTGAACAGAGAGGCGGCCGTCGACTACGTGCAGAGCCTGAAAGACCAGCACCGCTATCATCGCGACGTTTATTGATTCAACGGGCCCGCGTTGCGAAGGAAGGTCCACACATGGCATTGCCACTGCACGAACGCGCACAAGACGGAAGCAGCGACACGCTCGTTCGGCTGACACTTGACGACTTCCTCAAGCCGCTAGCGTCGGCGCCCGCCGCCTTGCCTCCAGTTGCCCCTATGCTCATTCCCGACAGGCCGCTCGAGCCGGGAGAGCAATACCGCTTCCACTTCAACATGACGAAGTGCATCGGCTGCCGCTCCTGTGAGATTGCCTGCAACGAACAGAACGGAAACCCCACGGAGATTCGCTGGCGGCGGGTTGGGGAGATTGAAGGCGGCACTTACCCCGATACCAGCCGCCATTATCTTTCCATGGGCTGCAACCATTGCCTCGACGCTGACTGCCTCAAGGGTTGCCCCGTCGATGCCTACACCAAGGATCCGGTGACCGGTATCGTGCTGCATTCGGCGGATGCCTGCATCGGCTGCCAATACTGTGTGTGGAATTGCCCCTACTCCGTTCCTCAATTCAATGAAGAACGCGGCGTGGTGGGGAAATGCGATATGTGTCACGGCCGCCTTACCGATGGTCTCGAACCAGCATGCGTCAACGCCTGCCCCGAAGGGGCCATCGAGATTGAGATTGTGGACATGCTGGCCTGGCGCTCAGACTACGCCCTGGCCGAGTCGCCCGGCATGCCTGCCGCCGGGCACACCATCTCGACGACCCGCATCACGCTGCCACCGGATACCGCCACGAAGCTGGAGCGCGTTGACGCCGGACGCATTGCTCCGGAACACGCACACCTCTCGCTCGTCTTCATGACCACGTTGATGCAGGCCGTTACCGGCTCGCTGCTGGTTGCTCTGTTTTTCCATGCCACGCGACCTCTGCTGTTGGTTGCGCTGCTCGGCATCACCGCAGTGGCCCTGAACATCTCTGTCTTTCATCTCGGCCGTCCAGCCTACGCGTGGCGCGCGCTCAAAATGTGGCGGCGTTCCTGGCTCAGCCGCGAGGTGTTGCTGTTTGGCTTATTTTTCGCGGCACTCGCCGGCTTCACCGCGGCAACCTGCCTCAACGCCCTGCCCTCGATCTGGCTGAGCCGCTTGCACCTCATCCGCATGGTGTGGCTGCAGCACCTGCCGGTGACGACTCTGGCTATTCTTACGCTTGGGATCATCGCCGCGGGCTTGGGCATCGCCGGCATCATCGCCAGCTCCTTCATCTACCTGGTACCGGCAAGACCGTCCTGGAACATGGTGCACACACCCATCGACTTCCTGCTCAGCGCCGCGCTTATCGGCGTTACCTTGCCAGCCGTGCTGAGAACAATCCTGGCCCCATCTGCATTGCCCGTGGTCTTTCCGTTCTGGTTGGTCGCCCTGGCCTCTTTGTTGTGGATGGCGAATCACGGTGCACGTCTTATCCGGCTCAACCAATCAGCCATCTTCGAGCATCGCGCAGCCGCCGCGTTGCTCAACCTGCCGGGCCATCGAGCCGGGCTGATAGGCAGCTTCGCCTGCGCAACAGCGGTTCCACTGGCCTGGGCAGCCTCGCACTCTGCCCTTGCCTGCGCAGCGGCATTGTTGGCTGTGCTTCTGGCACGGTATCTGTTCTTTGTCTCAGTCGTTCCTTTGAACATGGCGCTCACCTTCACCCGCGGAGGGACCCACTGATGTGGACCCGCCTGCGACGCTTGCTGGGCATCGACACCCAGCAAGCGAAGTACACGTTCCAGCGCGATCCGGTAGCCGGCCACATCGCCAGTGCCCGGGTCGCCGAGCGGTGGGTCAAGACCACTTGCGGCTACTGCTCGGTCGGCTGCGGCATGTTGGTTGGCATCAAGGAGGGTAAGGCAGTCGCGGTTCGAGGCAACCCCGAACATCCGGTAAACCGGGGCAAGCTTTGTCCCAAGGGCCTCAGCGAACACCATATTCTGGATGCGCCGGGCCGCGCAAAACAGCCGCTGTTACGTAAGAAGGGCATACTCGAGCCGGTGTCGTGGGACGAAGCATTGAACACGATGGTCGAAAAGATCGCCCAGGTGCAAGCGCGTTACGGTCGCGATGCGCTGGGCGTTATCGGCACCGGACAGCTGGTGACGGAAGAGTTCTATACCCTGGGCAAGCTGGTACAACTGGGCTTCCGGAGCCGCAACTTCGACGGCAACACCACGTTGTGCATGGCGTCCGCGGTCTCGGGTTACAAGCTTTCCTTTGGCTCCGACGGGCCGCCGGGCTCTTACGTGGATATGGAGACTGCCGATCTGATTCTGCTGATCGGCGCCAATATTGCGGACAACCATCCCATCCTGTGCCAGCGGCTGGAGCGCAATCGTATGCGCGGCACGCCAGCCCAGCCAGCCACCACAGTGATCGTGGTGGATCCTCGCGTGACCAAGACAGCCATGATGGCCGACCTGCATTTGCCGGTCAAACCGCGGAGCGACATCGCCTTGCTCAACGGCATTGCCCACGTGCTCATTCGCGAAGGGCTTATCGATCGTGCCTACATCGACGCTCACACCACCGGCTTTGAGGAATTCTCAGCCTTTATCGAGGACTTCACCCCGGAACACGTCGCCGAAATTACCGGGCTTTCGGAAGACAACATCGTGCACACTGCGCGTCTGTACGGCAACGCAAAGGCCGCATTCATCGGCTGGACCATGGGCGTCAACCACTCTACGCAAGGCGCGGTCACCGTGGCCGCCATCAATAACCTTGCGCTGATTACCGGCAACCTTGGCCGCCCTGGCGCCTCACCGTTCTCGATTACCGGCCAGTGCAATGCGATGGGGACGCGTGAGGCCGGCTTTACTTCCAGCCTGCCGGGCTATCGCAAATTTGAATCACGCGACCGATCGAGCCGATCTGGCGAGGCTTTGGAACATTGACGTGGACCGCATTCCCACGGCGCGCGGGCTGGCGTATCCCGACATTATCGAAGGTGCGGTGGCCGGCAAGATCAAAGCCCTTTGGTTCATCGCCACCAATCCGGCGGTCTCTTTCCCCAACTACGGATTGCTGGAGCAGGCGTTGCGCAGCGTGGACTTCCTGGTGGTGCAGGATGGCTTTCATCCCACGCCCACCAGTGACTTTGCGCATCTGGTTCTGCCGGCAGCCATCTGGGGAGAGAAGGAAGGCACCTATACCAATTCCGAACGCCGCGTCAGCAAGGCCAACGTGCTCGTCGCGCCGCCCGGCGAGGCCCGCACCGATTTTGACATCTTTCTTGCTCTGGCCGAAAAACTGGAGGTGAAGGATGCGCTCTATCCCGGTTGGGAATCGACCCATGACGCCTTCCGAGAGTGGCAACGCGTTTCCGCCGGACGCATGTGCGACTACAGCGCATTTACCTGGCAGCAGATTGAAGACAACGGCGGCATGCAATGGGGCGGCGCGCGTCTCTACGCCGATCCCGTCTTTCCTACGGCAACGGGCAAAGCCATCCTTCACTCCGTACCTTGTCTTCCTTTTATCGAACAACCAGACAAAGACTACGACCTCATCCTCAATACCGGCCGCACGGTAGAGCACTGGCACACCCGGACCAAGACTGCGCAGGTGGAAATGCTGGAAAGCATGGTGCCCACTGCCTGGCTGGAGATGAACCCGGACGATGCAGCGAAACTGCAGCTCAAACCGCATGATCGCGTAACCGTCGTTTCCAGGCGCAGCTCGGTAAAGAATGTGGAGTTGCGTATTACCGGCATCGTCGCCCCCGGGCAGGTCTTCATGCCTTTCCATTTTCCTGAAACCAACTCCAACCTGGTCACACTGGGAGCGTTCGACCCGATTTCGCGCGAGCCGAATTTCAAGCAGTGTGCGGTTCGCGTGGAGAAGTTCAAGGCTTTGAAGTAAAGCATGTACCGGCCCGATTCCTGATCCACCAAAAGCTCAGCTTCACAAATTCTTAAAGTGAGAATCCGCCATGGCCAACATGAAGCTATTTCTAAAGTCGGGTCACCCGCCGACGCTGATCGCCGCATTTCTTTACTTCGACTTCAGTTTTGCGGTCTGGGTGCTGAATGGGGCCATGGGCCCTTTCATTTCCGAGGCCTTTCATCTGAGCCCGGTGCAGATCGCGTTAATGGTCTCGGTCCCCACACTGGCCGGCGCATTCATGCGCTTTCCGCTGGGGGTCCTCTCGCAGTACATCGGCAGAAAGAATGCCGCCATCGTTGAGATGTCGGCCATCGTGATCGCTCTGCTGTACGGTTTTTTCTTCGTTCACACGTTCAACGACGTGCTGGCCATGGGTGTTCTGCTGGGCATTGCAGGGGCCAGCTTTGGTGTGGCGCTCTCGCTCGGTTCCGGATGGTTCCCCAAGCAATACAAGGGGCTGGCCATGGGCATTGCGGGTGCGGGCAACAGCGGCACGGCGGTAGCAGCCCTCTTTGCTCCGCGGCTGGCGACGCACTATGGCTGGCAGCATGTGTATGGCTTCGCCGCGGTCATGATGCTGCTCCCGCTATGCACAATGATATTTTGGGCCAAGGAGCCGCCGGACATTGAGCATCAGTCACTGAGGCAACACCTCAGTTGCCTTTTTGAACGGGACGGCTGGTATTTCAACTTGATCTACATCATTACCTTTGGCGGCTTCATCGGCCTTGCCACTTTCCTGCCATCGTTCTACTACGCCCAATTTCACGTCACCAAGATCATGGCCGGCGAACTCACAGTGCTGGCCACGTTGACTGGATCCGCGACGCGGGTGCTGGGTGGTTGGTTTAGCGATCGCGTCGGCGGCATTACTACACTCTCGGTTGTTTTTCTCATTACGATCGCCGGACTTTTTGGCTTGATGACTACACCGCCGCTGTTCGCAACCACGCTGCTTTTTATGATCTGCTTTGCCGCGCTGGGAGCAGGCAACGGAGCTACCTTCCAACTGGTACCAATGCGCTGGCCGCTGACAACTGCGGTTGCGGGCGGTATGATCGGGGAGATTGGCGCGCTCGGTGGTTTCATCCTGCCCAACCTGCTTGGATTCTCCAAACAATACACTGGGTCTTATCGAGCTGGTTTCATACTGTACGCGGTGTTGGCCACCGCTATTCTCATCATGCTTCGCGCTGTTTCGAAGAGTTGGACGACGAGCTGGGTCGGTCAAGGAGGGCGCGCCCTGACGCCGAGTGTTTCTTTGGAGTCAGTGGCTGCAGACTAACAACTGCGAAGAAGCAAGGGATTAGCCGCCGGGTTCAGTCCGGAGTGAGGGAAGATCAATTCGTCTCTGCCGCCCTTGTCGTCGCCATGGCCTGCTAAGCTGCCTTCAGACCTGTGCCTGGACTTCCGTTCCCGAAACCTGGTCACTACAAATTCTGCATGCCGCCGGAGGGAAATTGCGCTTTGCCTCTTTCTGCCTAATCTTCGCGGGGCTGATTCGAATGGGTGCCGCAGCTCCGGTCCAGGTATCAGAGCTGGCGAAACCACCGCAAGACGCGACCCAATTCACCATCATGTCAACGGCCGGGGTGCATGGTCATTCCGCCCGCTGGGTCGCGCCCGACGGATCGCACATGGGACGCGAAAGCCTGCTGCTGCGAGGGCAGGCGTTTGAAACTGACAGCAGTGCGCGATTGGGTAAGGATGGATTGATCGAGCAGTTGACAGTCCGCGGATTTAATCCTTCCGGCGATGAAGCGGAGACCTTCGACATCAAGGATGGCGTAGCCAGGTGGAAGAGCCCGGTCGATCAGGGGTCTACTCAGATCCGGCAGGCGGCCATGTATAGCGCCTTTGGAGGTCCTGTGGATCTCACGGCCGATTTGGTCGAAGCGCTGGTGGCTACGCCTACTCACAAACTTACTTTGCTCCCGGGAGGAGTCGCGACCGCCGAGCCCCTGACCACCCTCGTGGTTGGCAAGGGCCCGGCTGCCCTGAGTCTCAACGCCTATGCCGTCCGTGGTCTGGACTTTGGTCCGTTACCAATATGGGTGGATAGTCAGGGAAAGTTCTTCGCGCTCGACTCTGGTCTGACCTGGATACGCGCGGGGTACGAACCTTTCCAACTGCAACTCGACAAAGCACAGGATGACG
This sequence comes from uncultured Acidobacteriaceae bacterium, assembly GCA_963838445.1. GTDB lineage: Bacteria > Acidobacteriota > Terriglobia > Terriglobales > Acidobacteriaceae > PALSA-350. Next base: position 31,303 of record CAWIRT010000039.1, on the reverse strand, counting down.
CGATGGCCAAACGCTCCCCCGCCATCGCCAGGTCGCTGCTGAAAATGGCGCAAGAGCCGATCGCTTTCACCCACGTGAGGAGCTTCGTGGATGGCACGCGTTTCGTCGAAGACGAGACGGTTGTGGTGGATCACGGCGTGATCACTGCGCTTGGGCCGGCCACCGGCACCGCCGTGCCGGCAAATGCCCAGGTGATCGACGGCAAGGGCAAAACATTGGTTCCCGGGCTTTGGGATTCGCACCAACATGTACAGGGTGATTCGAGTGGTCCGATGCTGCTGTCATTGGGCATCACTTCCGTGCGCGATCCCGGCAACAACAATGGTTTAACCCTGGCGCGCGCCGCACGAAGAGCGAAGGGCGAATTGCTGATGCCCCATGTGTATCCGTCCGTCCTGATCGATGGAAAGGGGCCAAACACAGCACAGCTGGGATCGGTTGCTACCACCCAGGACGAGGCCCTGGCGATTGTCCGCAAAGCGAAAGCGGATGGCTTCGTAGCCATCAAGTTCTATGGGACCTTCAATCCGGAGTGGGTGGCCGCGACTGCAGCGGAGGCGCATCGACTCGGCTTGCATGTCCACGGTCATATTCCCGCCGGCATGCGCACCACGGATGCGATTCATGATGGCTATGACGAGATCACCCACATCTATTTCGTCATCATGCAAGCCATGCCGGATTCGGTGGTGTCGAAGTCAAACGGCATTGCCCGGATGGAGGGTCCAGGGCGGTATGCCAAGGAGGTGGATCTCAACGCTGAGCCGATGAAGTCGCTGATTGCCACCATGAGCCAAAAAAAGATTACGACTGACCCGACCCTGGTGGTCGTGGAGGCGCTCCTGGTTCCTGATAATGGCGATCTCTCTGCCGCCTACACGCCCTATACGGGTATCCTGCCGCCCGCAGTGGAACGAGGCTTCCGGCAAGGAGGCCTGGCCGTTCCCGCCGATCTAACGCGGGCCGATTACCGCGCGAGCTATGCAAAAATGTGCGAACTTGTGGCCGTCATGCACAAAGCCGGTGTTCCTATCGTCGCAGGGACGGATGGTTCGGGGCTGGAGCTGGTTCGCGAACTCGAACTCTACACCCAGGCCGGTTTTACGCCGGCCGAAGCCCTGGCGACCGCGACCATCGCCACCGCGCGCCTGGTGGGCGCCGACGATCACACTGGCTCGATCGCGGTGGGCAAATCCGCTGACCTGCTTCTGGTAGAGGGAGATCCGTCGAAGAATATTGGGGATCTTCGGCAGACTCGCCTGGTGATGATGGACGGCGGGATCATGGATGCGGACGCGCTGCGAGCTGCCAGCGGGTTCAGCGGCCGGCCGCATCCTTAAAGAACTGACCCGGCAATCCCGCTCTGTGGTTGATTCACGATGCCACCAGCCAAGCCGCTCAAACTAAATAACCTGGTCAACGGATGTAAGCGGACTCATCCGGCAATGATTCCAGGTTCAAGCCTCGACGTGGTCACGCAGGTTTCTGGACGAGACCTCCGCCATTGACGCCAGGCCCTCCCGCTCTCCGGGACACTGGCTAGACGCCGCGGCGCACTGCTAGAATCGCAGCGCTTTCGGGTACATAGAGAAAATGAACAGCATTTTTCGAAGAGACTTCTTGAAGCTGGCAAGCGCTGGGATGGCCAGCGCTACGGCAGGAATGGCCCTCGGTGCCCAAGCGCAAACGGCAAGCATGCCAGGGGCGGGCACGAATGCTGTATTCGATGTGAAAGCCTATGGCGCGCTCGGCGACGGCGCCTCGATTGATACCCCGGCGATCAACAAAGCTATCGAAGCCGCGAGCGCCCAGGGAGGAGGAACGGTTCGGTTTCCCTCGGGCACTTATGCATCCTATTCCATTCATCTCAAGAGCAATGTTGTGCTCTACCTCGAGATTGGAGCCACCATCCTGGCAGCCAGCGTTGCGCCAGGCGGCAGCACCAGTGGCGCCTCTTACGACGCTGCAGAGCCCAATAAGCCGTGGGAAGATTACCAGGATTATGGTCACAATCATTGGCACAATAGCCTTATTTGGGGTGAGGGGATCCACGACATTGCGATTATTGGGCCAGGATTGATCTGGGGCAAAGGACTAAGCCGCGGCGGGTCAGAAGAACCCAAGGCGGAGACTGCGGGCATGGGAAATAAGGCGATTGCGCTCAAGAATTGCCACAACGTTATTCTGCGAGATTTCTCTATTTTAAAGGGCGGCCATTTCGGCGTTCTGGCAACCGGGGTCGACAACCTGACGATCGACAATCTAAAGATCGATACCGACCGGGATGGCATGGATATCGACTGCTGTCACAATGTGCGGGTTTCAAATTGCAGCGTCAATTCTCCCTGGGATGATGGCATTTGCCCTAAGAGCTCGTTCGCACTTGGGTATGCGCGTGCGACCGAAAATGTGACGATCACCAATTGCTACGTCACTGGCGCTTATGTGTTGGGAACCATGCTCGACGGCACTTATAAACGCTGGCCTGCTGATTTCAAGGTGGCCCCTACGGGCCGCATCAAGTGCGGTACAGAGTCCAACGGAGGCTTTAAGAACATCACGATTTCGAATTGTGTCTTTGATGGTTGTCGCGGTTTTGCACTGGAAAGCGTAGACGGTGCGTTGTTGGAGGACATTACTTTTACCGGTGTCACGATGCGCGATTGCACCAACACCCCATTGTTTCTCCGCCTGGGAAGCCGCATGCGAGGCCCGGCAGGAGTTCCGGTAGGCACACTGAAACGGATCATTATCAGTAACGTTGTTAGCTACAACTCCGCAGCACAGTTCAGCGGCGCGGGACTGATCATGGGCATTCCGTCGAATCCGATCGAAGACATTAAGATCAACGATCTGTATATGGAGCATCGCGGCGGCGGGACACATGAAATGGCAGCGCGGACCGTACCACAAATGGAGCAAGGATATCCCGAACCATATCGGTTCGGTGACATTCCTGCGAGCGGATTTTTCATACGCAACGTTAATAATATCGAGTTGACTAACGTTGAAATTTCCTGGAGCCAGCCGGATGTGCGGCCGGTCTTCTATCTGGACAACGTGAATGGCGTTGAATTATTCCGTATTAAAACTCCAAAGGCAGTTAACGCTCCGATATTCGAGCTCAAAAACGTTCAGGATTTTAGCGTCGCCCTATCGCGAAATGTCAAAGACATTCATCTGGAAAAGGTTGATCAGAGAACCATTACGAATTGATGGCATCGAGGGGGCGGCCAAACAGGTTGCGATATCCATACGCTTCTGTGCCGACGCGCGTCATGCATAGGCAAGATAACATCCTCGGGGTCCTTCGACTCCGCGCCATCCAGCGCGGTGTCACGCGATAAATCTGTGGTCGCTCCGCTCAGAGGCTGTGACTTTTTTGATTTTTCGCGCCCTTGGAAGCACCTAACCTTTTTGTTTTCAGCGTCGATTTTTTCGCAAAACTAATAAAGTCACAGACTCTCAGGATGACGATTTCGTGGGAGATTTGAAGAAAAACATCCAAACGCGTTAGCTTTATGGGACTGCGTCCTGGGCTAAGTTCAACCAAGTTCAACCGTCCCTCCGGGACTGCATGCAAATTTGGGTTTTCACGCAGACTCTAAAGCCGCTCCCGCGTGGGTGACGTTCTCCTCGTTCCCCCTTCAAAATCCTGTCAGGGTGGAAAGGGGGGAATGTGGGCGTAGTTTCTCAAGAAACAATCTCGCGCCTTTTCAGAGACCTCGGAGGTTTCCAGGGAATAGCATTCGGTGCGGATGGTGTTGCTTATGAAAGCTGCAGTCTGGCATGGCAGACAGGATGTTCGCATTGAGCGGGTGGAAGATCCCCCCGCTCCACCGGCAGGACAACTTCAGGTTGAGGTCGCCTGGTGCGGTATTTGCGGAACCGATCTTCACGAATATATGGGCGGTCCTGTTTATATCCCGCAGGATGCACCGCATCCGCTGACATCCGTGCGGGCGCCTGTCATTATCGGGCACGAGATGTCGGGGCGAGTGACCGCCGTGGGCAAGGATGTACAAGACTTCTCGGTGGGCGACCGGGTCGTCGCCTGCCCGATTATCGGCTGCCAACGGTGCCGCTGGTGCAGGTCCGGCTCCATGGCGCAATGCGATCAGGTTGCGTTCCTGGGCACGAGTTGGTGGGGCGGTGCACTCTCGGAACGATTGAACCTGTACGCGTACCAGTGTTATCACTTGCCCGACTCCATCTCAGAGGAAGTGGGTGCCCTGGTCGAACCGTTTTCAGCGACCGTGCGCGCGGCCACGACGGGACAAATAGGACCGGAGGACAACGTCGCGATTGTTGGCGCTGGACCGATAGGATTGATGGCATTGATGGCCGCGAATCTGCGCGGAGCGAAAAGAGTGGTGGCCGTGGAAGTCGCCCAGCGGCGCAAGGACACTGCAAAAAAGTTGGGCGCCACAGAGGTCATCGACCCGGCGACGGAAGATGCCGAGAAACGCGCGCTTGCCCTCACTGAAGGAGAGGGATTCGACGTGGTGATGGAATGTGCCGGACAGCCGATGACCGCGCAGCTTGCAGGGAAACTTACCAGAACACGGGGCCGGTTGATTGTGATGGGGGTGTTTGAGAAACCAGCCTCGCTTGATTTAACCGATTTAGTCTTTCGGGAGAAGACCGTGAGCGGAAGCATGAGCGGTTACGGGCTCTACGACGAAACGATTCGCATGATGACGGATGAGCGATTTAAAGGCGAGGAGTTGATTACAGGCCGTATCGCTCTCGAGGATTTGGTCGACAAGGGCTATCACGGCCTGCTGTATGAAAAAGAGAACAACGTAAAGACGCTGGTATCCCCGCACTAGGACTTGATTAGAAGTCGTAGCGCAGGGAGAACTGCATGACACGGGGCTTCGTATAGGTACGCGAGTAGACGCCCAGGGAACCAGCGGTCAAAGTGGTCCCAAGAGAAAAATTCGGGTTGGTATCAAACCTGACTGAGTTGGTGACGTTAAATACCTCCCAGGCAAACTTTAAACCTTGATTCTCCGTGATCTTGAATGTCTTGCCCAAACCCGAGTCGATATCAAAATAGCCGTCCCCGCGAAAGTTATTTCGGTTTCCAGCTTCGCCCGGGTAAGCCAGGCGGATCGGCGAACCATTGCCCACTCCACTATTGATGGCCGCCACATTGTCAAACACCTGCGGTTCTCCGTTCTGATCCAGGTGCCTGCGGACCTTCACAGGTGCTGTCTGGACGCCGAAACTCGGAATTTGCCAGTTCGTGGTGTAGCCCTGCCCAGTAACATAAAAGGGCAACCCGCTTGTCCAGCGATTGAGTCCCGACCACTGCCAACCTCCAATCACCTCGTCGATAACCCGATTTGAGGTGTTGGCAAACTTCTGTCCCTGGCCAAACGGCAGTCGATAGACCCAGTCAAAAGTTATTAAATGTTTGGTGTCGAAATCGGAGACAGCTCGATTCAAAGAAGGATTCCAGGTGTTAATGATGTTGCTAAACGAATTATTCGAACTGATTTCGCTGGCGCGTTCAGAGTCGGAGCCCAAGTCAATCGACTTCGACAAGGTGTAACTAAAATCCACCTGCAGACCATGGCTGAAGGGATGACGCAAGGTGAACTGACCGGCATTGTAGTAGCTCATGCCGACGGAGGCCCAGGCATAGAGGGAGGAAAACTGGGGCTGCCAGAATTTTGACCCCTGCGGGCAACTATAGCTACAGTAGAAATCCAGATCGGCCAGAGCGTTGGTCTCTCCCAATTGATACCGGTTAGGTGCCCATTCATTGGTATAGATCGCCTGGGTCGCGCTTTCCCCCAGGTAATCGTAATTCGCGAGTTGGGGGAAGACGTCCTCAAAATAAGGAAGTGTAGGCACCGAGGCCTGAGGGTCGCCACCGTTGGCATCCACCAGCGCGGAAAGCTTAGATCCACTCGTAAAATAGTCACCCCCTCCGAGGGGATCGACGAAGTCGACTGGCTCGGCCAGGTCCAGCGCCTGAAGCAAGTGCCTGCCTAGCCGTCCAACGTAAGCGAACTCAACAGTAAAACCCCCGCGAACTTCACGTTGAACGGATAAATCCATAGCTTCTGCGTACGGCGTTTTCAGTTTGTTATCGGCGCCCCAGGTAATGGCAAAGCCATCGGCCGGACCACTGGGCGCGGTGTACGGATAAGTGACGGTGGATGGTTGCGGAACTCCGCTGGGGGGGACGTTGTGCACCCCGGTAAAGCGCGGTGCGTTCTCCGTCGTGTACGTGCTCCCCGGATTGGAGACCACACTGAGCAGGCCAAAGGATCCGTTCTGGTCGAAGGTGTTGATGATACCTTCGCCGTAGTGGTCAAAGTAAAGTCCAAAGCCAGCTCTGATCGAGGTCTTGTCGTTGGGCGAATAAGCAATCGCGAGCCGCGGAGCGAAATTCGCCTTCTGCTTGGCCCAGAGCCCCGGAGCATGGTTTGCGGGCCCGCTCGGAGAAAACTGGAGAAGCGGTTCGTACACCTGGCCCTGCAACGCGGACGCCTCGCGTTGCTTGTACCACGTATCCGTGTCGATGGTGGGGGCGATCTGCTGCCCATTCTCCTCATATGGGGTTTGAAGGATGGTGTGCCGTAATCCAAATGTGATGGTCAGGTTCGGCCGCACTCTCCATCCATCCTGAACGTACCACTCAAATTCATTTGCTTTGAAATGCCGATTGATGAAGGTACCATCCGGCAGCAGGGTCCCAGTAGCCCCGCCTTGGGCGACGTTGTAGTTGGAAACGGTCGTCGTCTCGGGAACTCCCCCTATGAGGTTGCCGTAGGCAAAGAGGTAAGAGTCGGAGTAGCCACTGGAGACCGGTGGTAGCCCCAAAACCGCGGATGGATCGGGCGGTCCCCCGTCGTACCACTCGGGATTCGTGGTTGCGTTGTTGTAAGAGTTCGTGTCCGATCCCCGGTTATTGTGGATCAGCCGCCAATTGCCGCCGAACCCTAAGGTATGGGTTCCTTTCGTCCAGGTCAGGTTGTCGACGATATTGTTGACCGGAACCGTGACTATGGACGTCCGAGTCGCATAATTGGGATCGGTGGAGGTATCGTTGATGTTGCGAAACACCACGTAATCTCCCTGACCGGTGCCGCGATTGCTAAATCCCTGTCGTATGTAGCCATAGCGAACATCATTCACGATCTGAGGAGTGATCGACCAGGTCTCGCCTGCCGCGATCCCTTTGCTGTTGTCTTTGAGGAACGAGGACGGCGGATCGCCAGGGAAATCCTCGACACCGGCCTGATTGTCCTTCTGCAGATTTCCACGCACGAACAGGTGATGTTTCTCGTTAATAGCGTAATCGAGCTTCAGAATGCTGGTATTCAGCGAACCAGGAAAAGGTGAAGCGAAGGTGTAGGACAGAAGGTTGTAGCCATCCCCTTCGCTGGCTCCATTGGGCATCGGATATTGCTGAAACAACGCTAAGACGGCAGCGTTGGGGCCGGGTGTGGTGCACACTCCGTTGGCCACGCAAGGGGCGTCGAGAGTTGCAACCTGGGCCGGCGTCAGGGTCGTCGTCGATGTCTGCGCGCAGGTGGGATCGTTGGGATCGACGCAGTACTGATAAGTGAGGCTGCCCTGGCGAAATCCGGCGCTTGGCACAACTCGCGTTTGCTGCGAATTCTCCGCGGTGCGCTGCCCTTCATAGTTGAAGAAAAAGAAGAGCTTGTCTTTTTTGATAGGGCCGCCGAGGGATCCGCCGAAGGTGTTGCGGATCAGCTTACCTGGCCTGTTCGGCTCTCCGGATTGCAACTCGCCCTGCTTGTTGAACCAGTCATTAGCGTATCCAAGGCTGTTGCGGTTGTACTCGTAAGCGGCGCCGTGAAATTTGTTGGTTCCTGACTTGGTCACCAGGGTGACTTGTGCACCTGAGCTGCGTCCGGCGTCGGCATTGGAGCTGGTGGTAGTGACACGGAACTCCTCGGTGGAATCGAGCGTTGACCTGAGAACGCCGGTGAAGGCGTAGCCGTTTTGCTGGTCGTTGTCATCGAGACCATCCAGAGTTACGTTTGTCTGGTCGGAGCGAGCGCCGGCAACCGACCCGCTCCGGCTGTCCTGATCCTGCTGGTCTGTGGTTTGCCGGCCAAGGTACAAGACGCCGGGCTGCAGGCTCAGCAGATCGGTCACGTTGCGCCCTTCCATGGGCAGCGCCTGAATGGTGGCGTTATTGACCGAGTTTCCGATCGAGGCATCGGTTGTGTTCAGTGTCTCCGCTTCGCCGCTGACGTCGACGGTGACAGCGGTGGCCTGGACGGTCAATTTGAAGTTGATGGTGGCCGGTTGATTCACCAGAAGATCGGCCTGCTTCGATTGCGAGCCGAAACCGGATCCATTGGCGGTGATCACGTAAGTGCCCGGCACAAGCTGCTGGAACTGGTATTCGCCGCTTCCGTTCGCAGTTTGACTGGACGTAAGGCTGGTGGCCTTGTTCACGATGGACACTGTGGCCCCGGGTATCACGGCGCCGGATGAGTCAGTGATTGTTCCCCGCAACGAGGTGAACGAAGCTTGCGACCACGCTGCGCCGCAAAAACCAGTGATGAAAAACAGGAGTGCTAATGCGCGACGGAAGGGGCTCATGCGTACTACCTCCAAAAAAATAAAACTTATCCCGAGGGCACCCGCTCTTTTGGCGGGATCCTTTTGCTTGCTGAGGCCCGAATGCACTTCAGGTCTTACAAACGTGCGGAGTTTCGATGGGGTAACTACGACTAACTGAAACATTAATAACCCAGGACGGGTTACGGATCAAGAGGATAAGAAGGGAATTCTATAGACAGAACGGCTCAAAGGAAACCGCAGATCTCTCCACTCAGCTGCAGCCCAGGTGACGAATTTGTTGCACGGAATGACAAATTTGTGTGACAAGATGACGAATTTCTTGCACGAAAATTGCCAATTATCCGATGGGTTTACGCCATTCATGGCTCAATATATTTGTCATCTCGCCTGCCCCCGGCGTGCCGTGGGACGGAGCGTTCCCGGATTTCCTGCCGCGCGGGGCTGCACATGACCACGTGTGCGGCTTCCATTAAGGAAAGCCGCATTCTAAGGGTGAGCCAGCGTTTGTGATTTCAACAGCAGGAAGCTCTTGTTACCGAGTTTGGGCTTTTTATCATATCAGGGCACAGCTTCAGCCGTGCCGCAAGAAATAAAAGAGCATTGGGCTTCAGCCCCTGCAGTGCACATCCTGCACGAAATGCATCGCGCGTATATGGTGACAGGGAAAAAGGCGCAGGGGCTTCTAAAGCCCAACTCTCTGTTGCTCTTTTTTGCGGCCCGACTGAAGAGGTTGCGGAAAAACAAACCGTTCCTGCGGAAACGAGACAAAGAACGTACCCCAAGAGGCCAGATGATTGTGGTGGATTTGTGTACTGTCTGAAGCGACGTACCTACCCTCATAAACCTTCGGCATGGAGTTTTTCCGCTGAGTTCTGCAGCGGAAGTTCGGCTGGAGGCACAGTAGTTGCTGGGAATGGAATGGGACGCCTGCCACCAGGGCTAAAGCCCTCATCAACCCCGCCATTTACGGCACGGCTGAAGCCGTGCCCTTCGTCCAGAGTTTTTTCGCACCTCCGAAGAGCCGAATGGATGGATCTGCGCTTCGTTTCCGGTACTCACGCGGACTCTAAAGCCCATCGTTTTGTTCCGGCGTATGTACGGGCTGAAGAGTCTGCGTGAGAACCGCGAATTTGCATGCAGCCCCGCAGGGACGGTGGAGCTTTGTTGAGCTTAGCCCAGGACGCAGTTCCATAAACGCTAACTCGTTTGGAATGTTTTTCTTCAAAGCTCCCTCGAAATCGTCATCCTGAGAGGTTGTGACTTTTTCGATCTTTTCGTGTTTTCTGCGTAGCTAACCGGATGCTTTTTACCCCCCACAAAGCCGTCATCCTGAGAGTCTGTGACTTTATTGGTTTTGCGAAAAAATCGACGCTGAAAACAAAAAGGTTAGGTGCTTCCAAGGGCGCGAAAAATCAAAAAAGTCACAGCCTCTGAGCGAAGCGCCGCGCGGATCTATCGCATAACGGACGGCTTATGGCGCGCAGTCAAAGGACCCCGGCGATGCTTATCTTGCCTATGCCGTTCGGAGCTTTTCAACCACCGAAGCCCGCGTACAGGATCTTGCTGCGGTACCCACCTGATGGTTACGGGTACATCTTTTCATGCACTGTAATCATCTTCCATCCCCAGGTCTGTGCAAGGTCTTTGAACTGAGGATTGATGGTGCGAATTAGGTTAAGCTTCTTTTCGCGTCGCCAGCCTTTTCGTTGTTTTTGCCGAGCGATGGCTTTGCGAATGTCTTCATAACCCTCAAAGTAGAGCAGGCGCTTGCAGCCATAGGCCGCAGTGAAACCTTCCCACGTGCCCTCCTTATGTTGCATGACGCGCGGATACAGGTTGCTTGTGACGCCAATGTAAAGCGTGCCAGTATGGCTGCCGAGAATGTAGATATAGCTGCCGGACATGGCGAGATGCTAGCGGTTCTTGTTCTCGGCCCCAAGGAAAGACCGTGGCCGGTCCGACCGGTGCCGGCTTCGGTGGTTGAGAAGCTCCGAACGGCATAGGCGAGATAGGCATCCTCGGGGTCCTTCGACTCCGCGCCATAAAACCCTCTGTTATGCGATAGATCTGCGAGGCGCTTCGCTCAGAGGCTGTGACTTTTTTGATTTTTCGCGCCCTTGGAAGCACCTAACCTTTTTGTTTTCAGCGTCGATTTTTTCGCAAAACTAATAAAGTCACAGACTCTCAGGATGACGCTTTTCTGGAGGGGACTAAAAAATATCTGGTTAGGTGCAAAAAACACGAAAAGATCGAAAAAGTCACAGGCTCTCAGGATGACGATTTTGTGGGAGTTTTGAAAAAAAGCATCCAAACAAGTTAGCGCTTGTGGGACGTAGTCCTGGGGTGGATCCGAAAGGACGAACAGTCCTGGAGGGACGGCATGCAATTCGCGGTTCTCACGCAGACTCTAAAGCCCATACCCTTCAGAAAAGAAGACGTACCCCAGGGGCTGAAGACCCGTACCCTTGAGGGAGGAAAGCCCTACCTCAGGGCTCTAAAGCCCTCGATCTATAAACCGGAGCGTTCACGCGGGTTTGACCCCGGACTTGAAGTCCACGGCTTTTCCCGGACTGAAAAGTCTGGGGCTCGCACAAGAATGGCTTAGGCGGTTCGTTGATCCAAATAGAACAACAACGTCCTCCGGCGCCCAATTCGCAACCCCGAAAACGATTGAGCCGTCCCGGCAACGCCGGGACGGCTGTGAGTTCGCATCAGTAGCTGAGCAGTGTGCCTACATCAACTCTTCCACAAATGCTCGCGCCACATCGGGCGGAATCCGCGAGCTTTGCTTAACCAGCGGCCCTGTCGCCAATACCGGTTCTGAAGCGTGCAGCGTAGGCACGTCGGTGCGCTGGAAGAATTTGCCGATGGGAATTTCATCGCCCCACAGGAGGGATTTCTCCATCGCCGCCATCCAGTTGGTCGAGTCATACTCAGGATTGTCTTCGAGCTTTTTCACCCGGGGGCGGAACCACTGGAAGGTGTTGTCGTGGTTGTAGGTCACGCAGGGGCTGAAGACATCGATGAAGGAGAAACCCTTGTGCTGAATCCCCTGTTTGATCAGCTCGGTAAGGTGCTTCTGCTCCGCGCTGAAGCCGCGGGCGATGAAGGTAGCCCCGGCAGACAACGCCAGCGAAATGGGGTTGATGGGCCCTTCGACGCTGCCAAAGGGCATGCTCTTGGTCTTCATGCCCAGCCGGCTGGTGGGCGAGGTTTGGCCGGTGGTGAGACCGTAAATCTGATTGTCCATGACGATGTAAAGCAGATCGACGTTGCGCCGCATGGTGTGCATAAAATGATTGCCGCCGATGCCGAAGCCGTCACCATCACCGCCCGTGACCAATACGGTCATGCCGTGATTCGCCATTTTGAAGCCCGTGGCCACTGCTAACGAACGCCCGTGCAGCGTGTGCATACCGTAGGTGTTGATGAATCCGGGGAAATTCGAGGAGCAACCGATACCACTGATGGTGGCAACCTCGTGATTCGGAATCTGCAATTCAACCAGCGCCTTTTGCACCGCCGCCAGAACCCCGAAATCTCCACAGCCCGGGCACCAGTCTGGATCGACCTTGCCCTTAAGGTCTGCCATGGTGGTCAGTTTTGGAGCCGCTATATCTGTTGCCATCTTTTCTCTCCTAGACCATGATCTCGTGCATTGGGACCGAAAGCGTTGTGCTTCCGCTCAGCTGCTCTTTGACTGCTTCCACAATGTGGTGAGGCATAAAGGGTTCGCCGTCGTATTTGCGGATGTGCCCGTTGGCCACGAAACTCGTTTCGCTGCGCAGGTAGCGGGCGAACTGGCCACTGTAGTTGTTTTCGATAATGATGGTGTGGCGCGAACGCTTCAGGATCTCGGCGATCGCGTCGCCGTGCAGGGGAACCAACCAGCGGATTTGCAATTGATTGGCGGTGATTCCCTGCTCGGCCAGCAGCTCACGCGCTTCCTCGATGACGCCCTGGGTCGATCCCCAGCCGATGAGGGTCACATCCGCATCCGCCGGGCCTTGCAGCGTCGGCGGCTGAACGGAGGCTTCAATGCCGGCGACTTTGCGCATCCGCTTTTCCATCATGGCGCGGCGCTTCACCGTGTTGGTGTATTCGTCGCTGATGAGCACGCCGTCTTCGTCGTGCTCGTCGCTCGAGACCACGTGGGTGTGGCCGGGAACTCCAGGGACGGCACGAGGCGAAACCCCGCTCTCGGTAATCAGGTAGCGTTTGTACGATCCGTTGCCGTTGCCGTTCGCAGACGTGATCATCTCGCCGCGATCGACTTTGGGATTGAAGTCGAGAATCTTGGGATCGACGCTGAGGCGGCCTTCGGCCAACAGCAGATCGCAAAGCACGATGCCGGGGCACTGATAGCGCTCGGCGATGTTGAAGATCTCCGGGATGAGAGTGAAGCAGTCACCAATATCGAGGGGTGCGGCAATGACCCGGGGATAATCTCCAAACGCGGCGCCTAACATCTGCCAAAGATCACCCTGCTCGGTCTTGGTGGGAACCCCGGTAGATGGGCCGGCACGCTGGCAGTCGATCACAACCACGGGAATTTCAGCCTGGGCGGAGAGGCCGAGCGCCTCGCTCATGAGGGCAAAGCCTCCCCCGGAAGTGGCGCACATCGCGCGAACCCCGGCGTGCGCGGCGCCGATCGCCATGTTAATCACGCCGATCTCGTCTTCCACCTGGCGAACCATGATGTTGGCTTTGCGGGCGTGCTCCGCCATCCAGTGCAGCACCCCGGTTGAGGGACTCATGGGATAGGCGCAGTAGAACTTGACGCCGGCCGCGGCTCCGCCCATCGCCATGGCGGCGTTGCCGCCCAGCACGGCGTAGCGGGTATCCGTCATGGGCAGCGGATTCGCGAATGCCTTGAAGTTTTGCGTGGCGTAGTCGTAACCGACGCGCGCCAGGCCCACGTTTTCATCGATAACCGCCTTTTCCTTTTTGCGGAACTGTTCCGTAAGGACGTCCTCCAGCGCTTGAAAACCGACACCGGTCATGCTGAGCGCGGCGCCGATGGCCAGCGTGTTCTGGGCTATCTTGTTGCGGCTGATGTCGGCCAGTTTGGAAACCGGCAAGGGGCACAACTGCACTCCGTCTGCCGGCTTACCCGGCTTAATGGTGTCGGCATTGTAGATACAGGCACCCCCGCTGCTCAGCAGGCCCAGGTGCCGCTCCATCGTGTCCTGGTTCAGGGGGATCAACAGATCCATCCGATCGCCCATGTTGGTGATTGCTTCGGGGCCGGTGCGAATGGTGAGGAAGGTGTGGCCGCCACGAATGATGGATTGGTAGGCGTTGTAGACGTTCAGGTGCAGCCCACGACGGCTGAAAATTTTCGCGAAAATGTCGCCCGGGGTGGCAACGCCCTGACCGGCGGCGCCCCCTATACCAATAGCGAAGGACTGCCTCATCGATTCATCTCCAGGCTGCGGGGGCATCCCGAGACATGCTCCCGGGACCGCCGGATCTTATCCGGTCAAACAAAATCAGGACAGCTTTGATGACGCCATCCTGAACGGAAACCAGCATACACCCAGCTTCTTATGTCTGGCAGCCCCGCCGCTTATGCCGCGGAATGCAAATCCGCCCCAATTAATTGATTTCACGCGGGATCGGCGCCATGCTGCAGTTCAGAACGTGGTTCATTGGCCGCATGGAAGCCGCCGGCCGGAAGCAAGAAGGCGTAATCTGGTGTGTTCAGCTCGTCCCCGCGTATGGTAACCGGCAGATGTCGGTCGGACCCGCAGATGGTGAGGAATGGTAAAGAATCTACCGATAGCTGCTCCTGTCGAGCACCCCTGGGCCACGATTGTCGTGCTCCTGGCCGCAGCCATTGTTTTTGGAGCGATCCCGCTGGCGATAGCCTGGTTGTGGGCTCGATTTTTTTCTCCCGCCAAGCCGGGGTTGCAGAAGAACGCGACTTACGAATGCGGACTCGAAGCCAAGGGCGATGCGTGGATCCAGCTCGATGTTTCCTATTATCTGTACGCCATTGTTTTCCTGATCTTCGATGTGGAGGCAGTTTTCCTGCTGCCGTTTGCCGCAGCCTTCTCCGGCCTTTCGCTGCAGCTTGTCTCGCTATGCTGGTTTTCCTGCTTTTATTGGTGGAAGGCCTGGTCTGGGCCTGCCAAAAAGGCGTGTTGACTTGGGGCTAGAGCGGTTTCGCAATTGGTGTAGACCGAAGCGAGAGGCCTTTTCGTGGTTTTCTCCCAAGGAAAACCACTCCTCGCGATCTTTATCAGACCGCAGTAATTGCGAAACTGCTTTAATGAGGTTTCCATGGACCAGGACTTAAAGACCGAGTTAAGCAAGCACGGAATATTTGCGACGACTTTTGAAGAGCTCTACAACTGGGGCCGCAAGAATTCGGTTTGGCCGCTCACCTTTGGCCTGGCGTGCTGCGCCATCGAAATGATTGCGACCACGATGGCACGCTACGATCTGGCCCGCTTTGGCGCCGAGGTGTTTCGGCCTTCGCCACGGCAGGCTGATTTGATGATCGTATCCGGAACTGTAACCAAGAAAATGGCTCCCCAGGTGGTTCGGCTGTACAACCAGATGCCGGAGCCGAAATACGTGATTGCCATGGGGGCGTGCGCTATCTCTGGCGGCCCCTTCCGCGACGGCTATAACGTGCTTAAGGGTATCGACCGATACATACCTGTTGATGTGCATATACCCGGTTGTCCGCCGCGGCCGGAGGCCCTGATTCACGCCTTCATGGCCTTGCAGGAGAAGATCGGTGCCCAGCATCTTACCGGGGAGGCGAGGGCCAGGCATTTGAAGGCGGAGCTGCCGAGCGAGTTTCCCGTTCCGGAGTTTGGCGAGCACGGACTTGAGCCCGCACAGAACGATGAGATCTTCCACAACCCACTGAAGGTGCTTCAGGGATGATGCTGGACGAGATAAGGAGCCGGTTGCAGGCGGATATTCCAGGTTGCCAGGTGGAGCTCGTGGTCAATGGCAGCCCCTCGGCCCAGAACTCGCTGCTCATTGATCGCCAACACGGGCTCGCAGCAGCCCGGCTGCTTCGCGAAGGGCTGCAAATGGACTTTTGCTCCAATGTAACTGCGGTGGATTGGCCGGATCGCGAGCAGACAGACAAAGTTAAAACCAAACAAATTGTCGATGGGGTCGAGAAAGAGATAGAGAAGACGATCAAGACGACGGTTCCGGGCTACCTGGAAGTGGTCTATCACCTGTTTTCGATGGCTAAGAAGGACGGACCCGTGGTGATACGAATGCGCACGGCGAACCGGACGGAAGACGTCGCGCTGCCGTCTCTGACCCCAGTCTGGAGGAGCGCGGAATTCCAGGAGCGAGAGGCTTTCGACCTCTACGGCATTGTGTTTGATGGGCATCCGGATCTGCGGCGCATCTTAATGTGGGAGGGTTTTACGGATCACCCCATGCGCAAAGATTATGTTCCTCCGCCTGACGATGACCTGGAAATACTGAGGGAGCGATGACACAGGTGGCGGTTCCCGGGGCCGAGCAAGACAACATCATGGAAATATCGATGGGGCCTCAGCACCCATCGACCCACGGTGTCTTCCGTATGGACGTTCGCCTGGATGGCGAGCGGATTGTACGGCTGAAGCCGGTATTCGGCTATCTGCACCGCAACCACGAAAAAATCGCCGAGGCGGCCAGCTATCTGGCTGCGATTCCCTACACCGACAGGCTGGACTATCTCTGCTCGATGACCAACAACTGGGGATACGCCCTGGCGGTCGAGAAGCTGGCCGGCATCGCGGTGCCGGAGCGCGCCGAGTATATCCGGGTGATCGTCTCTGAATTGACCAGGCTGCAGAATCACGCCGGCATGGTGGGGTTTCTGCTGCAGGATATGGGGGCGAGCGGGACGCCGCTGATGTACGCCTTCCGCGAGCGGGAAAGAGTTCTGGACCTGTTCGAATCCTTAAGCGGCGCGCGCATGATGTGTAACTACATGCGATTTGGCGGGGTGCGCGTGGATTGCTCCGCGGAATGGCTCAGCCAGGCAGCGAAGCTGGTGGCCGGATTTGACGGCTTCCTGGATGAGTTCGAGCAGCTGCTGACGGGTAACGAGATCCTGATGGCGCGAACCCAGGGGGTGGGTGTGCTGCCCCGCGAACTGGCGATCAACGCCGGTATTACCGGCCCGGGCCTGCGCGCCAGCGGAGTGAATTATGACCTGCGTAAGGTAGACCGCTACGGGGTGTACGAACGGTTCCAGTTCCGTGTGCCGCTGGGCGAACACGGCGATGTGTTCGACCGGTACATGATGCGCGTGCTCGAGATGCGGGAATCGCTGAGAATTCTGGAGCAGGCCCTGCGCGACATTCCGTCGGGGCCGATCATGGATCCCAAAGCCAGGCTGCGTGGCTTACGGCCCAAAGTAGGCGAGGCTTATGCACGCATTGAGTCGCCTAAAGGGGAGCTGGGCTTTTATTTGATCAGTGACGGCTCGCCTAATCCATATCGCTACCGTGTCAGGCCGCCGAGCCTGATCAATCTTACGGTGCTTGAGGATATGTGTTTGGGACAAAACATTGCCGATGTGGTGGTGATTCTGGGAAGCATTGATATTGTGATGGGGGAAGTTGACCGTTAATGAGGCCGTCGAAATTCGATGAATGGACGCGAATGACGGCTTTAGCGCCGCGAAGAAAACGTCCGAACGAGGGCACGGCTTCAGCCGTGCCGTAGACGTCGAATAAATGGGACGGCTTTAGCCGCTGAGGTACGGTTTTTACGAGGTAATTTGTGCGTGGACGGAAGCATGAAAAGACGTACCTCAGGGGCTAAAGCCCTCAATAGCAGGGGGCTTTATGGCACGGCTGAAGCCGTGCCCTTCGTCAAGATTCGCTGTATGGCACGGCTAAAGAGGTTGCGGAAAAGGTCTGGGTTGATGAAAAAATCGCTCCCTCAGCAGCTAAAGCCGCATTCACTACAAAGCAGTTATGGACGGCCTGAAGCCGTCCCCTTCATAAGATTCGGGTTTTTCCGCAGCCTCTAAAGCCGTGCCCTTGGTTCAGCTTTTTAGTCAGCGGCTTAGTCCCTTGAAGGGGACGGCAATTGAGCAATGTGCCTTAAGTACTCAGAGCGAGGGCAAAACGAGATGTTAGGCGTAGGGTATTGTCAAAGGGTTGGCGGAAACCGCGCGGAACTTTCTGGGCAGCTTTGTTGATAAGGACCGCCTGGTAACGGTCCAGTTCCCCGAAGAGCGTCTGCCGGTGGCCGAGGCGGCGCGCAACTTCCCTTTTCTTATTTACGATGGCGTGGACGCGGAACAAGGGCTCCGCTGCGTGGCGTGCCAGATTTGTGAGAAGGAGTGCCCGCCACGATGCATCACCATCGAAAAAAGCAAAGACAAGAAGCCCGACTTTGTTGGCAAACAGCAGTTCTACCCAGCGGTCTTCGATATCGATGTATCGGTCTGCATGAGCTGCCAAATCTGCGTGGAGGTATGCCCCTTCGACGCCATCCGCATGGATAACGAGTTCGAGCTAAGCACCGACGACCGCTTTGGCGGGCTCTTATGGACCAAGGAAAAATTGGCGCGGCCGAATGAGCACTACATGGCGATCCATCCGACGGAAGCAACCGAGGTAGAGGCCAGGCGAGCAGAAGAAAAGGCGCAAGCCGAAGCCAAGAAGCAACAACCCGCGGTGACGAAATAATGCTGGACCTAAATTTTGACCAGGTATTCGTGCTACTGAAGCACTGGCTCCTGGGCTACTCACCGGCAGCGATCCAGCCAGCAGTCTCGATTTTGCTGACCATCGTTCCCATACTTCTTGTCTTCCCGGTGCTGTTCGCATTGACGACGGTTCTGGAGCGTAAGGGATTGGGCCGAATTCAGAACCGCTACGGTCCGAATCGAGTGGGATTTTATGGCATCCTGCAGCCGATGGCGGATGCGTTGAAGTCTCTCACCAAAGAAGATATTGTTCCCGCCTCAGCGGACCACACGGTTCACTTTCTGGCTCCGCTGGTTCTATTGGCGGTGGCGTTTCTGCCCTATGCGGTTCTGCCTATCGGCCGGAACATGATCGCCGCCAACCTCGACGCCGGTGTGCTATTTTTCTTTGCCATTGGGGCGATTTCAGAGTTGTCTGTTTTTATGGCCGGGTGGTCAAGCCGCAACAAATACTCGCTGCTGGGCGCCATGCGGGCGGTGGCACAGATGATCAGCTATGAGGTACCGCTGCTGCTCTCATCCATTGCCGTCATCATGGCCGCCGGCTCTCTGTCGACGGTCGAGATCGTGGAGAAGCAAGCTGGCTTCTCGGGAATTTTTCCCCACTGGTACGTATTGACGCCGTGGGGCTTCGCCGGTTTTATCCTGTTTATGATCGCCGCGACTGCTGAGACCAACCGCTCCCCTTTTGATCTGCCGGAGGGAGAATCCGAGATTATTGCCGGATATTACATTGAGTATTCCGGCTTTAAATTCGCCCTGTTCTTTCTCGGAGAATACCTGGGGATGTTTGCCATTAGTGGCTTGGGGATCACCTTGTTTCTGGGCGGATGGTCGGCGCCCTTGCCTTTCCTTACCTGGATCCCATCCTGGATATGGTTCTTTGCCAAGCTACTGGGGCTGATCGTCGGATTCATCTGGGTGCGCGGCACTCTGCCCCGCCTGCGTATGGATCAGCTCATGAACTTTGCCTGGAAATTTATGCTGCCCATGGCACTGGTGGTGGTGGTATCAGCCGGGGCTTGGCGCTTTCTTCCCCAGGGTTTGACGCGATGGCTGGTCAGCACGGCGTTTATTGCCGTTGCCTATGTGTTGTTGGCCCGCGGCGTGGAGACCCGAAACAAAATTGCGAAACGAACCTATCGTTTTGCCGAGTGAGCTTGATGAGCGCTACGTTTTTTATTCTCGCGGCAGTAACCTTGATTGGCGCATGCGCGGCGATGATGCTTCGCGGCCTGGTGCATTGCGCGCTGGCGCTGGCGGTTGCCTTTGCCGGACTAGGAACGCTTTACCTTAACCTTGGCGCTCAGTTCCTGGGCCTGGCACAGTTACTGGTCTACGTAGGCGCGATCGCCGTGCTGATCGTCTTC
The DNA here is from genome assembly GCA_963838445.1 of uncultured Acidobacteriaceae bacterium. Taxonomy (GTDB): domain Bacteria; phylum Acidobacteriota; class Terriglobia; order Terriglobales; family Acidobacteriaceae; genus PALSA-350. The sequence continues at coordinate 11,662 of CAWIRT010000039.1, read as the reverse complement.
GTCATCCTGCTCACACGTGGCGGCGATAGCGACTCGCCGGCATTGTCCCCGGCCGCTTTCCCGATCGCAGGGGTACTGGTGGCAACGGCGATATTCGCCATCCTTGCCTGGGCGGTCTTTCACAGCGTTGCCATCCATTCGCCCGGATTGCCTGCTCCCCAAGCCACCATCCGGCAGTTGGGCACTACCTTGATGGCAGACTATGTACTGCCGCTGGAAGTGATCGGGCTGATGCTCACAGCAGCGCTCATAGGAGCCGTGATTGTTGCCATGAAGGAGAAACAGGACCCGCAATGACGGCTTTGGCAGGATGCTTGCTTGTTTCTTCCATGCTGTTTGCGGTTGGTCTTGCGGGTGCACTCACCCGCAGGAACACGATCCTGGTGTTGGTTGGTATTGAGCTGATGCTGAATGCCGCCAACCTCAACTTTGTTGCCTTTTGGCGTTTTGGACCCCATGCCGGAGCAGTCGACCGGCATGATCTTTGTTCTTTTCTCGATCGGCGTTGCGGCTGCGGAAGCGGCGGTTGGGCTCGCACTTATCCTCGCGGTGTACCGGCACGCGAAAACTACCGATCTGAGCCAGCTCACCGGGAGGCCACAGTAGAGCTGCCTATGGCCTCGACGGTTTGGATCGTTCGCTACCTGTGGTTGATACCGGCACTCCCCATCCTGGCGGCTGGTATCGGTGCGCTGCTTAAGCAGCGCCAGCGCAGATTCGCGGCTACCATCGCGATCACGCTCCATGAGCTTTTCCTTTGTGCTGGCGGTGGTTGCCTTTGCCCATCTCCTCCTGCAACCGGAGCGACTGTTCTTCAATTTTCCGTGGATGCAATTCGGGTCCGAATGGGTAAAGCTGGGTTGGGTGCTGGACCCCCTGGCAGCGGTCATGCTGGTGATGGTCACTTTCGTCGGGTTGCTGATTTTCATCTACAGCGTGGCGTATATGCACCACGACGAAAACTTCACCCGGTTTTTCTGCTTTCTCTCCCTCTTTGCGGGCGCGATGCTCGGTTTGCTGATCGCCAATAGCCTGTTGCTGCTGTTTATGTGTTGGGAGGTCGTCGGGCTCACGTCGTACCTGCTGATTGGTTTTTGGTACGAACGGCCCGCCGCGGCGGCCGCGGCCAAGAAGGCTTTCATTACTACGCGGATCGGGGACCTCGGCCTGCTGTTGGGCATGGTGTGGCTCTACGGACAAACGGGCACACTGCTTTTTTACGACCACGGCGCTGGATGCATGGAGCACACCGCTCTCTCCATGCTGGCAACGCAGACTGTTGGATTTGGGATGGCGGCCTCGACCGGCATCGCGCTGCTCATCTTTTGCGGAGCAGTGGGGAAATCCGGACAGCTGCCGCTGCATGTCTGGCTGCCGGATGCGATGGAAGGCCCGACACCGGTGAGTGCCCTGATTCACGCTGCGACCATGGTGGCTGCAGGCGTCTACCTGGTGGCGCGCGTCTATCCGCTGATGAGCGCATCTCGAGCGCGTGCGACGGAGCGGAGCGCTCGAGGTGGTCGCCTGGGTTGGCGCTCTGACTGCAATCTTTGCCGCGCTCGTGGCCGTGGCGCAGGACGATATCAAACGCATTCTGGCTTACTCGACCGTCTCGCAGCTCGGCTACATGATGATGGGCATCGGCGTGGGCGGGGTGGCGGTAGGCGTCTTTCACCTTATTGCCCATGCATTTTTCAAAGCGCTGCTGTTTCTCGGCGCGGGATCGGTGATCCACGGCTTGATGGGAGAGCAGGACATTCGCGAGATGGGAGGCATCCGCAAATGGATGCCGTTGACGTTTGCAACCTACGCAGTGGGGACGCTGGCCTTATGCGGGTTCCCTTTATTCTTCTCCGGGTTTTGGAGCAAGGATGCGATCCTGCATGCTGCTTATGAGTGGGATGTCTCACGGGTTCCCTTTTATCTGGGCGCGATCGGAGCACTGCTTACTGCCTTCTACATGACGCGCCAGGTCTGCTATGTCTTCTTCGGCGCCAGGCGCAGGGATCCAGCGCCGGAGCCGATTGAACCATCGGAGACTCCGGCGTCGGATCCACATGAGGCCGCTCATGAGAGTCCGGCTGCGATGACGACACCCTTACTGCTGCTGGCCGGTTTTGCAGTCCTGCTGGGATTCATCGGAACTCCGGCGTGGCCATGGTTGCAGGCTTTTCTGGACATGAGGCGTGCCGGCCTGGACTTCGGGCAGCTTGCGGAAAACGGACTGCTTCCACTTATGCTGGCCTCGTCGTTGCTGGTTTTCGCCGGCCTGGGGCTGGGTTGGTGGATGTATGGGCGAAAGCCGATCCAGCGTGCCGCCAACGCGGATGCGTTGGAGCAGCTGCAACCAGCGGTCTTCCACGCGCTGCGCAAAGGCCTGTTCATCGACGAGCTCTACGCGCTGACGATTCTACGGTTGGCGTGGTGGATCGCGAGCGCCGCGAATTGGCTGGAGCGATGGCTTTGGAGCGGCATTCCGGTAGCCGTGTCGGCGCTCACCAAAGGGCTTGGGTGGATCGATTTCTCACTCGACCGCTGGGTAGTGAACAAGGGATTCGACGAAGGATGTAACGGCGTGGCCGATGGCGGGCGATTGCTGGCGCGGTTACAGGATGGACGCGTCCAGAATTATCTGCGGCTGCTGGGGGCCGCAGTGGCCGCTTTGGCTCTCTTTCTGCTGCTGGGACACAGAGGATGAGCAGCAACTTCCCCTCAGTCAGCGCGCTCACCTTGCTTCCTTTCCTGGGCGGAATTGCGGTGCTGTTGCTGGGCCGGGCCGGGCGTTCCGCGGCCCGGTTGACCGCCGTGGTTTTCGCCACCGCAGCGGTTGCGTATACTCTCCTGCTTTGGTCCCGATTTCAGCCGGCGTTGCCGGGGATGCAGTTGGAGGAATTGCACCCCTGGGAACCGGCGATTGGACTTGCCTACCACGTCGGCATAGACGGCCTGAGCCTGCTCATGCTGGCTGTCTCCTCCATCGTCGTGCTCATGGCGGTTGCTGCTTCCTGGAGCAACCCGAAACAAGGGCCGGTTTATTTTTGCCTGCTGCTCTTTTTGGAGGCCGGCCTCTTCGGTACGTATACTGCCTTGAACTTTCTCCACTGGTTCCTTTTCTGGGAGCTAAGCTTGATCCCCGTGTTTTTCATGATTCGCTTGTGGGGAAACGCAGGACGTGCGCGTGCCGCGACGCAATTTTTTGTTTACACCATGGTGGGCAGCATTACATTGCTGCTGGCCTTTCTCGCTCTGTTTCTGGCCAGCGGCACCTTCGACTTTGTTGAACTGACCCAGATGGCGCAGACAGGGCAGCTCGCCGCCGCAATTAGCCAAAACCTGCACTGGCATCAGTGGGACAGTGGTCACATCACCATGTACTTGTTTTGCGGCGCGTTCCTGGGATTTGCCGTCAAGACGCCGGTGGTTCCGTTTCACGGCTGGCTGGCTTCTGCCTACTCGGAAGCGGCGCCGGAGACCACCATGGCGATGACTGGTGCGCTTTCGAAAATGGGGGTGTATGGATTTCTCAGGATCCTGCTGCCCATCTTCCCGGAGCAGATGTGGCGCGCCCGAACCGTTCTTCTTTGGTTGGCCATCGCTACGATCGTGCTGCCTGCATTCACCGCCTGGGCGCAAACAGACTTGAAGAAAATGTTTGCCTACTCTTCGATTAACCACCTGGGATACTGCATCCTGGGCATCGTGGCTGTAACCGGCTCTACCGGAGCGGATGCAAGCCAGGTGAGCGCCAAGGCCGCGGCGCTTACCGGGGTGATGCTGCAGCTGTTCAGCCACGCCGTGACCGCCGCGGCTCTCTTCTGGTTTTTGGCGCTGCTCGAAAGACGCAGCGGCGGCTTGACCGGCCTGCATGATTTCGGAGGGCTGCGTCGCGCGATGCCGGTATTCAGCGGGCTGATGGGGATCACTCTCTTCGCGTCTCTCGGTTTGCCCGGGTTGATAGGCTTCCCAGGAGAATTTCTGATCTTCAAAGGAGTCTTCCCCCTGGACTGGTGGGCAGCGGCACTTGCGTTGCTCGGCCTGCTGATGACCGCCGTCTTTCTGCTCACGATCGTGGAGCGCGTTTTTTCAGGCCCCTTGCGTGCGCGGTGGGCCGGCATCCCGGACCTCAGCCTGGCCGAACGGTGCATGCTCGCGCCCGTGGTCGTAGTCATGTTCGCAGTGGGACTGTACCCACAACTAATCAGCGGAATGGTACATGGCACAGTGATGCAGTTTGTCGGCCTGGTGAGGTATTGACCATGCTTGCCTGGACGATCTACCTCTCGTTGATTGGCGCAGTTGCGGTTACGATCATGCCCGGGAATAGTCCGGCATTTGCCCGCGTCACCGCGTTGCTTACTACACTGGCGGGGCTGGTTATCGCGATCGCAGAGGTGGCTCACGAACGATCGGGGCAGCTGATCACGATCGTGAGAATGCCGTGGATACCACGACTGGGAATCGAATATCATCTGGCCGCTGATGGAATCAGCCTGGTCCTGGTCTTGCTGACCGGAATTGCAGCCGTCGCCGGGGTGCTGTTTTCCTGGAATATCGAACGGCGGGTGAAGGACTTTTTCGCTCTCTACCTGTTGCTGATTGGCGCGGTGTACGGTGTCTTCCTGAGCTTCGATCTTTTTCTGCTGTTTGTCTTTTATGAGTTGGCAATCATTCCGAAGTATTTCTTGATCGCCATCTGGGGATCGACACGGCGGGAGTATGCGGCCATGAAGCTGGTGCTCTACTCCTTTGCGGGAAGCGCCTTTGTGCTGGCGGGCTTAATTGGCGCCTTTGTTGTTTCTGGTCAACGCACGCTGAGCCTGGAGGCGATGGCGCACTTTCCCTTTCCGGTGCATTTTCAGATGTGGGCCTTCCCGTTGGTATTTGTGGGGTTCGCCGTGCTCGCCGGCATGTGGCCCTTTCATACCTGGGCGCCGACTGGCCACGCCGCTGCTCCAACCGCAGCTTCGATGCTATTGGCGGGTGTGGTGATGAAGCTAGGGGCCTACGGGTGTTTGCGCGTGGCCATGATGCTGTTTCCCCATGGGCTCGATCCGTGGGGATTCCACGTGCTCGGTTTCGGCTCTTGGCAGCAGGTCTTCGCCGTGCTCGCGCTCATCGGCATCGTATACGGCGCAAGCATTGCGCTGGTGCAAAAGGATCTCAAGTTTGTGGTCGGCTACTCCAGTGTCAGCCATATGGGCTTTGTGTTGCTGGGCTTGATGACCTTGAACCAGATTGGTTTGTCTGGCGCCGTGTATCAGATGTTCTCCCACGGAATCATCGCCGGTCTATTGTTTGCGGTGGTGGGGCGCATGGTGTATGACCGCACCCATACCCGCGACCTGGGCGAGCTCTCGCGTATTCCCCTCGGCCGTCTCATTCCGTTTGCTGCAGTGACTTTCGTCCTGGCGTTTATGGCCTCAGTGGGGCTGCCTGGGTTTAGCGGGTTCATTGCCGAGTTGGAGGTGCTGATCGGCAGCTGGCGCGCGTTCCCCTGGATGGCTTGGATCGCCGGCCTGGGAATCCTGATCGGCATTGCCTTTTCGTGGCGGGCGCTGCAAGCCACCTTTTTTGGCGAGCCCACGGCCACGCCCGATCATTCGTTGCCACCGATTACCCTTCCCGAGCGTGTCGGAGCGTGTCTGCTGTTAGTGAGCACGATTTTGCTGGGCCTGTATCCCAGGCTGCTGATGGATCTGATTCTGCCCAGTCTCAACGGGCCACTCTTCGAGCAGCTTCGCCAAGGTGGGTGGCGATGAACGGAACCAGCTATCCAGAACTGCTGTGGTTGACGGCGCCCGAGATTGTGGTGGCGCTGGCTGCGCTCCTGGTGCTGGTGCTCGACCTCAGCTTTCTGCGCCGGTCTGCGCTCGCGATGCGTTTTCGTATCACCAGCCTGGTTGCCTGCATCGGATGTGTCCTGGCGGTGCTGGTGTTGCTGAAATTCCCTGCGCAGGGCGAGCTGCCGGCTGGAATGCTGGTCGTGAACCCACTGACCCAGCTGGTGGAGATCGCTCTTTTGGCGCTGGCGATTCTTGTACTCCTCCTGGTTAGCTCCGCGCGCTTCACCACCCATGCGGGCGAGTATTGCGCCCTGATCCTATTTGCCACCACCGCGATGATGCTGTTGGTGAGCACCCAGAATCTGCTGGTCATCTTCATCACCATCGAGTTTCTGAGTCTCTCGCTGTATATCCTTACCGCGTTTGACAAACAGAGCCGGCCATCGGCAGAGGCCGGGCTGAAGTATTTTCTCTTCGGCGGAATGTCAGCGGGCATCCTGTTGTTTGGCATGAGCCTGCTCTACGGCCTCTCCGGCTCGTTAGCGCTGGAACGTATCGCGATCGCGGTCAACGCTTCGCCGGGTGATCCGCTGTTGACCCTGGCGATCGTCATGGTGCTGGCGGGGTTGGGTTTCAAGATTGCGGCTGCGCCTTTCCACATGTGGGCTCCAGAGGTGTACCAGGGAGCGCCGACCTGCAGCGCCGCGTTGGTCGCGTCCAGTTCCAAGGTCGCCAGCTTTTTCATTCTGTTTCTGCTGTTTTCCCTGGGGCTAATGGGAGCAGCAGGTAACGCCGCGTGGGGAAATCACTCTGCCGGCTGGGCACCGTTGATCGCGGTTCTCGCCGTGGTCTCGATGCTCTGGGGCAACCTGGCGGCGATCGCGCAAAGCAGCATGCGGCGGCTGCTGGCCTACTCTGCGATCGGACATGCAGGGTATATGTTGATTGCGTTGGTGGCCCATAGCCGGCAGAGTTTTGTCTCGCTGGTGTACTACGTCGTTACGTACGCATTGGCGACCGTAGGCGCCTTTGGAGTGCTCGCCGCGCTGGAGAGTGAGGGGGTCGACAGCATCGCGGATTTTCGCGGGCTGGCTAAGCGTGCTCCGGACCTGTCGTTTTGCCTGTTGATCTTTTTGCTTTCCCTGGCCGGGATTCCTCCGCTGGCAGGCTTCTTTGGCAAGTTCTACGTATTTGTTTCGGCACTGGATGTCGCGGACCACTCCGGTTTGCTGTGGCTGGTTTTGTTGGCACTGGCAATGAGTGTGGTTTCGTTTTATTACTATCTGAAGGTTCTTAAACAAGCATATGTTGCCGAGCCTGCGACGGGAGCGGCGGCCATACGGGTGCCGGCGACGACCCGAATCGCGTTGTGGGTCACAGCCGGATTGGTTGTGCTTCTCGGCTGTTTCCCGGATTTGCTGCTCGACCGAATTGCTACTGCGTTCCATTGATTAAACGTGCGTGCGAGAGTACTACAGCTCGGGGGCAAGCCCATTTCAACCAGAGCAGGGGCTGAAGTATCTGCGTGAGAACCGAAAATGAGACCGCAGATCTCCACGCTACTCTACCCCGGCAACAAATCCCGGGTGCCCCACATCTCGCTGGTTTTTCGCGAGATGTGGGATTCCACCGCGCTCAACCCGCAAGCAGTCGGCTCACTATCAACACTTGAGGTCTAGAGCTGTGGTATCCCACATCTCGCGAAAAACCAGCGAGATGTGGGGCACCCGGGATTTGTTGCCAATAAGGTGGGAATACAGCGCGGCTCTGCCCGGAAAACTCTAAACACCTAAAATGACACTCAGGATGCAAGCCGATTCGAATCCCGAAGTTTCTCTGGCACGAGGGTTCCGCGATGTGGACGCGGCCAGCGTAGACAAGCTGGCGCGTTGTCTCACATACATGGACGGCCTTCCCGCGTTTCAGCAATACAAAAACACCATGCTCGAGATGATGGACCCGCAGCGCGGATCGGTTATCGCGGACCTTGGTTGTGGACTGGGCTTTGACGTACGGCGCCTGGCTGCGTTGGTCGGCCCGGAAGGACGGGCCATCGGTGTGGACGCCAGTCAGGCACTGATTGAAGCCGCGCGTTCCATGAGCGAAGGATCTGCATGCTGTCGAATTTATTCAGTCAGATATTCAGCATCTACCCTTTGGGAGCGGCTCTCTCAATTCATGCAAGGTAGACCGAACCCTTCAACACGTGAAGCGGCCTGCCGCGGTCCTCGACGAGATCTTCCGAACGCTATGTTCCGGCGGCGCGGTCGTATGCGCCGAACCTGATTGGGGAACCTTTGCTATCGACGGCACTCAGCACCCAATCGCTCGGCAAATCGCCAAAGTGTGGAGTGAAGGCTTTCGGAACCCGCGCATTGGGCGCGAACTCAAAGACCGCCTCAGCAAGGCCGGCTTCGTCGATCTGCAGATTGAGGAAGTGATCTTATCGACCCCTGACTTTCAGAGCTCCGATATAGTCTTCGATATCAGCCAAAGCGCTCTACAACTGGCAACCAGCACTGGAAGCAGTGAAGCCCTCACCTGGCTCGCGACCCTGCGCGATCGCCAGAACCCGCTCTGTTGTTCCGTAACTCTCATGATCAATTTTGGTAAGAAACCTTGAACCCCTGGTTGGGTTGAATAGACTCACCAAAGGAGAAAACATGCCCTTCGTTCGCATTGACTTCCTTGAAGGCAAACAACCGGACTACGGAGTTCAGGTTGGCCTGATTGTCGCCCGGGCACTATCCGAAGTTTTGAACGTTCCAAAGGACGACCTCTTCCAGGTCATCACCGCGCATCCCAAAACCGGCTTGCAGTTTGATCGGGATTACCTTGGCATCCATCGAACAGAGGACTGCATATTTGTGCAGATCACGCTCAATAGCGGCAGAACGGTTGAGATGAAACAGCGCTTCTACAAAGCTGTGGCCGACGGGCTGCAGGAAGGCCTCAAGCTGCGAAGAGAAGATATCTTGATCAACCTGGTGGAAGTGCCGAAGGAGAATTGGTCATTCGGCAACGGGGAAGCTCAGTACGCAAAGTGACGTCATGCCTCCCCATGCGCCAGTTGGATGTGGCTGCCCGTTCCATAGTTGTGGGCGGCGAAGGTATCGCGGATGTCTTCATAGAGCGGGCCAATGATGTTTGCCAGACTCTCAGCGAGGCCCAACACATCGGACGCCTGGGTGGGGACCGGAGTACCGGCGTCCTGGTAGTACTTGTGAATGGCCTCCTGGAATTGCGCGGCCGATATGGTGATGTCCGGCACCCCAGCGACTGGCTTCCCACTTGCTTCACTCGCCATGGCATGCATCACCTGGGCAACGTCCTTTTCGAACGCGACGCCGGCCTGAGCGATCGGCTGGGGCAAATTGCTGAGTGGTCTGTTTACCAGGTACTGCACAGAAGTGATTTGGACCTGCAGCAGGGTGCGGATCGACGGCAGCCATCGCCGCACGTCTTCGCGGATTTGGAGCTTCCGCTGGCGCGAGGGGCCGAACTCGAAGAGGACCGCGTCGGCTTGCGCGGTCACTGCCGAAAAACCGGCGTTGAGCAGATCGCGCAACTGGCGAATGCGCCTGATGGCTTTTATCCGATCCTTTTCCAGAAGCTGCTCGGTCAACTCCGCAAACATCTCCAGGTTGCGTGCAAAGAGCCGTTGCATTTCATCGAGAGCATTCTTCTGCCATAAACGATCGTAGATGAGCCACATCGACATCAAGCCAAGAAGAACGCCGAAGACACGGTCGCGGGCAATGGAGAGTGAGGTCTGGATGGTGAATTCCTGAAGATTGATGAGGTAAAAGGCGAGGGCGAGCTGCACTCCAAGATAGGAAAGCCTCGGGGACGCGGTCGCAATCCAGGCGGAGAGGGCGGTGACAAACATGAACAAGAGAGTGAACCCGGCAATCGAGTCGAGGTAGGGCAGCACGAAAATTGCGCTCCAAAGCCAATGATGATGCCGCCAACGATCACGCCTCCGAGCCGCAGGAATTGTTTCTGCCGCGATGAGCCGATGGTGGAGAGTGCGGTGATGATGCAAGTCGCGATGGACGTACTCAGCCCAGGCCAGTCAATCGCTGTGTAAATGATGTAAGTGGCCATGGCGGCCATGGTGCCGCGCACGGCAAACTGCACGTGGGCCGGGTTGGAAAACGCATCACGAGCGAAAAGTGCGTGGGCTGTTCCTCATCCAAAGGAGCGGTAGCAAGCTCCTGGATGGTGCTGACCCCGAAAATGCGTCTGGCATGAGCGCGACGATTCTTTCCATCGCCGACAAGAATGGCAGCTGCGAGGGCTCAGGCTGCGCAGACAGTTGGCTCTTTTCCGGCATCCGCTTTACGCCAAAGCTTTGCCGAGTTCTTCGATCGCATCTGCCAGGCGCCGACACCGGGCTTTGTCGGACGCGTATGACGCAGGTCTTCAGTCCCCGCCGTCTTCGCGCGCTCTTCGAGAGATCGTTGGAAATTGGCGGCGACGTCCACCAATTGCCCGAGCAGCGCAACCGCGGTGCCCAATTGGGACTTGAAGTGCAGGCTGTATGGAGAGCGGAGGATCAGCCTTCGCAGCCTGGAGGTACCGACACTGGAATACAGGGAAAGACTCTTTGCCGACGCGCTGTCCAGAGGCTGCCCTGCCGCTGCGCTGCGCAAAACCGTCTCCACTGTGTGCAGGCGGGATTCGATGCCTTCGGTCAGGTCAGTGGCTGGATGGACCCGGCGAAAGACGTACTCCACCACGATAGTGATCACGATGCCTATCGCGACCACGCCGCCTAACCATAGTGTGTTCGAGACCCGGTCGTTTATGTTGAGTGTGTTTCGATCCCAGAGGGGGATGGCGCCGGCAATCGTGAACCCAAAGGCCACCGCTGTCCCGTAATCGTTCGTGATGCTGATCAGGAAGAAGGACACGAAAAGGCTTACGCCAACCCCCAGGAAGTGCGTCAGCGGATCGGCGACAAACATTGCGGCGCCGATTAAGGTCTAGACGGTAGCCAGCATAAAAGCGGCAATCGCCTTGAGGCCGGAGACCAAGGTAGCGGTCGGATTTTCGCGGCTTATGAATAAAGTAAAAATTGCGCCCAGAAAGCCGCTGGGAATCTGAAACGTCATGACCACCAGCATCACGAGGGTCGCAGCGATGGTGACTCGGCCTACGACCCAGGCCCTGCCCGGATAAGGCGCGAGCTCACTCTTGAGGAAGCTCCAAAACCATTTCCCCGCCTCATCGACGGAGTTCAGATGGGAGACAGCCGGCAACGCTTTGCCTGCGGACGCCACGGCTATTTCCATCCACGAATGACGACCACTGCAGACTCGCTCAACCGAAACGGCTCCGTCTCCGGCGCATTGATGCGGACCCGTACCGGGAAGCGCGTCGCCAGATGCACCCAGTTCAACGACCGCTGCACATCCGGTAATCCGGTAGAGGAAAAGGTTCCCACTAACGTGGAGTCAGGCCGCACGCCAAAGCCCACGCTGTCCACGATACCGTCATAGGTCACCGAGGGCCGGGAGAGAACATATACATCGGCATGCATCCCGGGCAGGATATGGTGCAACTGCGTCTCGCGGAAATTGGCCACTGCCCACCACACGCGGGTATCAATCAGGGTAAATACCTGCTGCCCGGTATGGGCATGAGCGCCCCGGGAGATGGTCATGTTGGTCACGCGCGCTCAAAGGGCGCATACACCCTGCAATTGTTCAGGTTGTACTCCGCGGTGCGGATGGCTGAGGCTCGTCCCTCGCGCTGAGCGGTGAGCGGATCCAGCGTAAGCACGCTTGTTGCGATTGATTCAGTTGCGCGTGGCTTTGCTCCCGGGCGGCCTTGGTCTGTTCGTACTGGGCCTGCGCGGAGACTACCTGGGTCTG
>CAWIRT010000038.1:0-237910 GCA_963838445.1 uncultured Acidobacteriaceae bacterium | reverse complement strand
GGCCACTGCGAACTGGCTGGATCGATGGCTTTGGAGCGGCATTCCGGTGGCCGTGTCGGCGCTCACCAAAGGGCTTGGATGGATCGATTTCTCGCTCGACCGTTGGGTCGTGAACAAGGGATTCGACGAAGGATGTGACGGCGTGGCGGATGGCGGGCGATTGCTGGCGCGATTGCAGGATGGACGCATCCAGAATTATCTGCGGCTGCTGGGCGCCGCAGTGGCCGCTTTGGCTCTCTTTCTGCTTCTGGGACACAGAGGATGAGCAGCAACTTCCCCTCAGTCAGCGTGCTCACCTTACTTCCTTTCCTGGGCGGAATTGCGGTGCTGTTGCTCGGCCGAGCCGGACGTTCCGCAGCCCGGTTAGCTGCCGCGGTTTTTGCCGCCGCCGCGGTTGCGTATACTCTCCTGCTTTGGCTCCGGTTTCAGCCGGCCCTGCCAGGGATGCAGATGGAGGAATTGCGCCCATGGGAACCGGCGATTGGACTTGCCTACCACGTCGGCGTAGATGGCCTGAGCCTGCTCATGCTGGCTGTCTCCTCCATCGTCGTGCTCATGGCGGTGGTTGCTTCCTGGAGCAACCAGAAACAAGGGCCGGTTTATTTCTGCCTGCTGCTCTTTTTGGAGACCGGTCTTTTCGGCACCTTTACTGCGTTGAACTTTCTTCACTGGTTCCTTTTCTGGGAGCTAAGCTTGATCCCCGTGTTTTTCATGATTCGCTTGTGGGGAAATGCAGGACGTGCGCGTGCCGCGACACAATTTTTTGTTTACACCATGGTGGGCAGCATTACGTTGCTGCTGGCCTTCCTCGCTCTCTTTCTGGCCAGCGGCACCTTCGACTTTGTTGAGCTGACCCAGATGGCGCAGACAGGACAACTCGCGGCCGCGATTAGTCAAAACCTGCATTGGCATCAGTGGGACGGTGGTCACGTGACTATGCTCCTGTTTTGCGGAGCATTCCTGGGATTTGCCGTCAAGACGCCGGTGGTTCCGTTTCACGGCTGGCTGGCTTCTGCCTACTCGGAAGCGGCACCGGAGACCACCATGGCGTTGACCGGCGCGCTGTCGAAAATGGGGGTGTATGGATTTCTGAGGATCCTGCTGCCCATTTTCCCGGAGCAGATGTGGCGCGCGCGAACCGTTCTTCTCTGGTTGGCCATCGCAACGATCGTGTTGCCGGCATTCACCGCCTGGGCGCAAACAGACTTGAAAAAAATGTTTGCCTACTCTTCGGTTAACCACCTGGGATATTGCATCCTTGGCATCGTCGCCGTCAGCGGTTCTACGGGGGCCGATGCAAGCCAGCTCAGCGCCAAGGCTGCCGCGCTTACCGGGGTGATGCTGCAGCTATTCAGCCACGCCGTGATCGCCGCGGCGCTCTTCTGGTTTTTAGCGTTGCTCCAAAGACGCAGCGGCGGCTTGACTGGCCTGCATGATTTCGGAGGGCTGCGCCGCGCGATGCCGGTATTCAGCGGGCTGATGGGCATCACTCTCTTCGCGTCTCTCGGTTTGCCCGGGCTGATCGGCTTCCCGGGAGAATTCCTGATCTTCAAAGGAGTCTTCCCGCTGGACTGGTGGGCGGCGACGCTCGCTCTATTTGGTCTGCTGATGACCGCCGTCTTTCTGCTCACGATTGTGCAGCGCGTTTTTTCCGGCCCCTTGCGTGAACAATGGGCCGCCATGCCGGACCTTACCCTGGCCGAACAGTGCATGTTCGCGCCCGCGATCGTCGTCATGTTCATGGTGGGACTGTACCCACAACTGATCAGCGGAATGGTGCATGGAACAGTGATGCAGTTTGTCGGCCTGGTGAGGTATTGACCATGCTTGCCTGGACGATCTACCTCTCGTTGATTGGAGCAGTTGCGGTTGCAATCCTGCCCGGGAATAACCCGGCGGTTGCCCGCTTCACCGCTCTGCTTACCACACTCGCGGGACTGGGTATCGCGGTCGCGGCGGTGGCTCATGAACGAACGGGGCAGCTGATTACGATCGTGAGAATGCCGTGGATACCGCGGCTGGGGATCGAATATCATCTGGCCGCGGATGGAATCAGCCTGGTCCTGGTCTTGCTGACCGGGATTGCAGCCGTCGCCGGCGTACTCTTTTCCTGGAATATCGAACGGCGGGTGAAGGATTTCTTCGCTCTGTACCTGTTACTGATTGGCGCCGTGTACGGCGTCTTCCTGAGCTTCGATCTTTTTCTGCTGTTTGCCTTTTATGAGCTGGCGATCATTCCGAAGTATTTTCTGATCGCGATCTGGGGATCGACACGGCGGGAATATGCGGCCATGAAGCTGGTGCTCTACTCCTTTGCGGGAAGCGCCCTCGTGCTGGCCGGTTTAATTGGCGCGTTTGTTGTTTCTGGTCAGCGCACGCTGAACCTGGAGACGATGGCGCACTTTCCGTTTTCGGTCCATTTTCAGATGTGGGCCTTCCCGTTGGTATTTGTGGGGTTCGCCGTGCTCGCCGGCATGTGGCCCTTTCACACCTGGGCGCCGACTGGCCATGCCGCCGCTCCGACCGCCGCTTCCATGCTGTTGGCAGGCGTGGTGATGAAGCTGGGGGCCTATGGGTGTTTGCGCGTGGCCATGATGTTGTTTCCCCGCGGGCTTGATCCGTGGGGATTCCACGTGCTCGGATTCGGCTCGTGGCAGCAGGTCTTCGCCGTGCTCGCGCTCATCGGCATCGTATACGGCGCAAGCATTGCGCTGGTGCAAAAGGACCTCAAGTTTGTGGTCGGCTACTCCAGTGTCAGCCACATGGGCTTTGTGCTGCTGGGACTAATGACTCTGAACCAGATTGGCTTGTCTGGTGCCGTGTATCAGATGTTCTCTCACGGAATCATCGCCGGGCTCCTGTTTGCGGTGGTGGGGCGCATGGTCTATGACCGCACCCACACGCGCGACCTGGCCGAGCTCGCGCGCATTCCCCTCGGCCGTCTCATTCCGTTTGCTGCAGTGACTTTCGTCCTGGCGTTTATGGCCTCAGTTGGGCTGCCTGGGTTTAGCGGGTTCATTGCCGAGTTGGAGGTGCTGATCGGCAGCTGGCGCGCATTTCCCTGGATGGCCTGGACCGCCGGCCTGGGAATCCTGATCGGCATCGCCTTTTCATGGCGCGCGCTGCAAGCCACATTTTTCGGTGAGCCCACGGCCACGCCCGACCACGTGCTGCCGCCGATTACCCTTCCCGAGCGTGTTGGGGCGTGTCTGCTGTTGGTGAGCACGATTTTACTGGGCCTGTATCCCAGGCTGCTGATGGATCTGATTCTGCCCAGTCTCAACGGGCCACTCTTTGAGCAGCTTCGCCAAGGCGGGTGGCGATGAACGGAGCCAGCTACCCGGAACTGCTATGGTTGACGGCGCCTGAGATCGTAGTGGCGCTGGCTGCGCTGCTGGTGCTGCTGCTCGACCTCAGCTTTCTGCGCCGGTCTGCGCTCGCCCTGCGTTTTCATATCACCACCCTGGTGGCCTGCATCGGATGTGCCCTGGCGGTGCTGGTGTTGCTGAAATTCCCTGCGCAGGGCGAGTTGCCGGCGGGAATGCTGGTTGTGAACCCAGTGACCCAGCTGGTGGAGATCGCTCTTTTGGCGCTGGCGATTCTTGTACTCCTCCTGGTTAGCTCCGCGCGTTTCACCACCCATGTGGGCGAGTATTGCGCCCTGATCCTATTTGCCACCACTGCGATGATGCTGCTGGTGAGCACCCAGAATCTCCTCGTTATCTTCATCACCATTGAGTTTCTGAGTCTCTCGCTATACATCCTTACCGCGTTTGACAAACAGAGCCGGCAATCGGCAGAAGCCGGGCTGAAGTATTTTCTCTTCGGCGGAATGTCAGCGGGGATCCTGCTCTTTGGCATGAGCCTGCTCTACGGCCTCTCCGGCTCGTTAGCGCTGGAACGTATCGCGATCGCGGTCAACGCATCGCCGGGTGATCCGCTGTTGACGCTCGGGATCGTGATGGTGCTGGCGGGGTTGGGCTTCAAGATTGCGGCTGCGCCTTTCCACATGTGGGCTCCGGAGGTGTACCAGGGAGCGCCCACCTGCAGCGCCGCATTGGTCGCCTCCAGTTCCAAGGTCGCCAGCTTCTTCATTCTCTTTCTGCTGTTTTCCCTGGGGCTGATGGGCGCAGCAGGCAACGCCGCGTGGGGCAATCACTCTGCCGGCTGGGCACCGTTGATCGCGCTTCTCGCAGTGGTCTCGATGCTCTGGGGCAACCTGGCGGCGATCGCGCAAAGCAGCATACGACGGCTGCTGGCCTACTCGGCGATTGGACATGCGGGGTATATGTTGATTGCGTTGGTGGCCCATAGCCGGCAGAGTTTTATCTCGCTGGTGTACTACGTCATTACGTACGCATTGGCGACCGTAGGCGCCTTTGGAGTGCTCGCCGCGCTGGAGAGTGAGGGGGTCGACAGCATCGCGGATTTTCGCGGACTGGCTAAGCGTGCTCCTGACCTGTCGTTTTGCCTGCTGATCTTTTTGCTTTCCCTGGCCGGGATTCCTCCGCTGGCAGGCTTCTTTGGCAAGTTCTACGTATTTGTTTCGGCACTGGATGCCGCGGACCACGCCGGTTTGCTGTGGCTGGTGTTGTTGGCGCTGGCTATGAGTGTGGTTTCGTTTTATTACTATCTGAGGGTTCTTAAACAAGCGTACGTTGCCGAGCCTGCGCCGGGAGCAGCGGCCATACGGGTGCCGGCGACGATCCGAATCGCGTTGTGGCTCACAGCCGCGTTGGTCGTGCTTCTCGGCTCCTTCCCCGATTTGCTGCTCGACCGGATTGCTACTGCGTTCCATTGATTAAAAGTGCGTGCGAGAGTTCTACAGCTCAGAGGCGAGCGTACCCGGCAACAAATCCCGGGTGCCACACATCTCGCTGGTTTTTCACGAGATGTGGGATTCTACTGTGCTCAACCCGCGAGCAGTCGGCTCAACTATCAACACTTAAGGTCTAGATGTGTGGAATCCCACATCTCGCGAAAAACCAGCGAGATGTGGGGCACCCGAGATTTGTTGCCAATAAGGTGGGAATAGAGCGCGGTTCTGCCCGGAAAACTCGAAAAAACTAAAATGACACTCAGGATGCAAGCCGATTCGAATCCCGAAGCTTCTCTGGCACGAGGGTTCCGCGATGTGGACGCGGCCAGCGTAGACAAACTAGCGCGTTGTCTCACATACATGGACGCGCTTCCCGCGTTTCAGCAATACAAAAACACTATGCTCGAGTGGATGAACCCGCAGCGCGGATCAGTTATCGCGGACCTGGGTTGTGGACTGGGTTTCGACGTGCGGCGCCTGGCTGCATTGGTCGGTCCGGAAGGAAGGGCCATCGGTGTGGACGCCAGTATGGCACTGATTGAAGCCGCGCGTTCCACGAGCGAAGGATTGCCCGCTGTCGAATTTATTCAGTCAGATATTCAGCATCTACCCTTTGCGAGCGGCTTTCTCAATTCATGCAAGGTAGATCGAACCCTTCAACACGTGGAACGGCCTGCCGCGGTCCTCAACGAGATGTTCCGAACGCTATGTTCCGGCGGCACGGTCGTTTGCGCCGAACCCGATTGGGGGACCTTTGCTATCGACGGCACTCAGCACCCAATCGCTCGGCAAATCGCCAAAGTGTGGAATGAAGGCTTTCGGAACCCGCGCATTGGGCGCGAACTCAAAGACCGTCTTAGCAAGGCCGGCTTCGTCGATCTGCAGATCAAGGAAGTGATCTTATCGACCCCTGACTTTGAGAACTCCGATATAGTCTTCGATATCAGCCAAAGCGCGCTACAACTGGCAACCAGCACCGGAAGCAGTGAAGCCCTCGCCTGGCTCGCAACCCTGCGCGATCGCCAGAACCCGCTCTGCTGTTCCGTAACTCTCGTGATCAGTTTCGGAAAGAAACCTTGAACCCCTGGTTGGGTTGAATAGATTCACAGAAGGAGAAAGCATGCCTATTGTTCGCATTGACTTCCTTGAACGAAAAGCACCGGAATACGGAGTCGAGGTTGGCTTGATCGTCGCCCGGGCGATGACGGACGCTTTGAACGTCCCCAAAGACGATCTCTTCCAGGTCATCACCGCGCATCCCAAAACCGGCTTGCAGTTTGATCGGGATTATCTCGGAATCCACCGTTCGGACGACTGCATTTTTTTGCAGATCACGCTGAACAGCGGGAGAACGATCGAGATGAAACAGCGTTTTTACAAAGCGGTGGCCGACGGCTTGCACGAAGGGCTCAAGCTGCGCAGAGAAGATATCTTGATCAACCTGGTGGAAGTGCCGAAGGAGAATTGGTCATTCGGCAACGGGGAAGCTCAGTACGCAAAGTGACGTCATGCCTCCCCATGCGCCAATTGGATGTGGCTGCCCGTTCCATAGTTGTGGGCGGCGAAGGTATTGCGGATGTCTTCATAGAGGGGGGCAATGATCGTTGCCAGACTCTCAGCAAGGCCCAACACATCGGACGCCTGGGTGGGGACCGGAATACCGGCGTCCTGGTAATACTTGTGAATGGCCTCCTGGAATTGCGCGGCCGATATGCTGATGTCGGGCACCCCGGTGACTGGCTTCCCACTAGCCTCACTCGCCATGGCATGCATCACCTGGGCAACGTCCTTTTCGAACGCGACACCGGCTTGAGCGATCGGCTCCGGCAAATTGCTAAGTGGTTTGTTCACCAGGTACTGCACAGAAGTGATTTGGACCTGAAGCAGGGTGCGGATGGAAGGCTGCCATCTCCGTAAGTCTTCACGGATTTGCAGCTTTCGCTGGCGCGAAGGGCCGAACTCGAAGAGGACCGCGTCGGCTTGCGTCGACACTGCCGGGAAACCGGCGTTGAGCTGATCGCGCAACTGCCGAATGCGCCTGATGGCTTTTATCTGATCTTTCTCCAGCAACTGCTCGGTCAACTCCGCAAACATGTCCAGGTTGCGTGCAAAGAGCCGCTGCATTTCATCAAGAGCATTCTTCTGCCATAAACGATCGTAGATGAGCCACATCGACATCAAGCCAAGGAGAACCCCGAAGACACGGTCGCGGGCAATGGAGAGTGAAGTCTGGATGGTGAATTCCTGAAGATTGATGAGGTAGAAGGCGAGGGCGAGCTGAACCCCAAGATAGGAAAGCCTCGGGGACGCGGTCGCAATCCAGGAGGAAAGGGCTGTGACAGCCATGAATAAGAGAGTGAACCCGGCAATCGAGTCGAGGTAGGGCAGCACAAAAATCTGCGCTCCAAAGCCAATGATGATGCCGCCAACGATCACGCCTCCGAGCCGGAGGAATTGTTTTTGCCGCGATGAGCCGATGGTGGAGAGTGCGGTGATGATGCACGTCGCGATGGACGTACTCAGCCCAGGCCAGTCAATCGCTGTGTAAATGATGTAAGTGGCCATGGCGGCCATGGTGCCGCGCACGGCAAATTGCACGTGGGCCGGGTTGGAAAAGGCATCACGAGCAAAATAGTGCGTGGGTTGTTCCTCGTCCAAAGGAGCGGTAGCAAGCTCGTGGATGGTACTTGACCCCGAAAATGCGTCTGGCATGAGCGCAACGATTCTTTCCATCGCCGACAAGAATGGCAGCTGCGAGGGTTCGGGCTGCGCAGGCCGCTGGACCCTTTCCGGCAGCCGCTTTTCTGCCAAAGCTTCGCCGATTTGATCGATGGCGTCTGCCAGGCGCTGGCACCGGGCTTTGTCGGCCGCGTCGATGTGCGCCGCAGGATCGCCGGTCCCCGTCTTCGCGCGCTCTTCGAGAGCTCGTTGGAAATTGGCGGCGACGTCCACCAACTGCCCCAGCAGCGCAACCGCGGTGCCCAATTGGGCTTTGAAATGGGAGCTGTATTGAGACCGGAGGATGAGCCTTCGCAGCCTCGCGGTACCAACGCTGGAGTACAGGGTAAGACTTTTAATCGACGCGCTGTCCAGAGGCTGTTCTGCCGCCGCCTTGTGCAAAACCGTCTCCACTGTGTGCAGGCGGGATTCGATGCCTTCGGTCAGGTCAAGGGCTGGATGGACGCGACGAAAAACGTACTCAACAACAATGGCTATCACTACGCCTATCGCGACCACGCCCCCTAACCATAGTGTGTTCGATACGCGGTCGTTTATATTGAGTGTGTTCCGATCCCATAGAGGGATCGCCCCGGCAATCGTGAACCCAAAGGCCACCGCTGTCCCGTAGTCGTTGGTGATGCTGATGAGGAAGAAAGATACAAAGAGGCTTACGCCAACCCCCAGGAAGTGCGTCAGCGGATCGGCAACAAACATGGCGGCGCCAATCAAGGTATAGAGGGTGGCCAGCATAAAAGCGGCGATTGCCTTGAGGCCGGAGACAAAGGTCGCCGTGGGATTTTCGCGACTGATGAATAGAACAAAAATTGCGCCCAGAAAGCCGCTGGGAATCTGGAAGGTCATGACCACCAGCATCACAAGGGTCGCAGCGATGGTGACGCGGCCCACGACCCAGGCCCTGCCTGGATAAGGCGCGAGCTCACTCTTGAGGAAGTTCCAAAACCATTTCCGTGCGTCATCGACGGAGTTCAGATGGGATACGGACGGCAACGCTTTGCTCGCGGATGCCACGGCTATTTCCATCCACGAATGACAACCACCGCGGACTCGCTCAACCTGAATGGCTCCGTCTCGGGCGCATTGATGCGGACGCGTACCGGAAAGCGCGTCGCCAGATGCACCCAGTTTAACGAGCGCTGCACATCGGGTAATCCGGTAGAGGAAAAGGTTCCCACTAACGTGGAGTCAGGCCGCACGCCGAAGCCCACGCTGTCGACAATTCCGTCATAGGTCACCGTGGGCCGGGAGAGAACGTAAACATCGGCATGCATCCCGGGCAGGATATGGTGCAACTGCGTCTCGCGGAAATTCGCGACTGCCCACCACACGCGGGTATCAATCAGCGTAAACACCTGCTGCCCGGTATGGGCATAAGCGCCCCTGGAGATTGTGAGGTTGGTCACGCGCGCATCAAAGGGCGCATACACCCGGCAATTGTTCAGGTTGTACTCCGCGGTGCGAATGGCAGAGGCTCGCCCCTCACGCTGAGCGGTGAGCGGATCAAGGGTAAGCACGCTATGTTGCGATTGATCAAATTGTGCGTGGCTTTGCTCTCTCGCGGCCTTGGTCTGTTCGTATTGCGCCTGAGCGGAGACTACCTGGGTCTGAGCTAAAAGCAGTTGTGAGCGAAGCTGCTGCACAGTCTGTTGCCTGGCGGTCACCGCGGTTCTGACCTGATCCACCTGGTCTGCGGTGACGAACTGCTTGGCCAGCAAAGGCTCAATACGATGGAAGTTGTTGGTTTGGTACGCCAGTTCCGCGTTGGCGCTGTCAAGTGCTGCCTGCGCTGCGGCGACATTGGCCTTGGCTTCGCCGACCGCGGCGGCGGCGCGATCGACGTTGGCGGTGGCGCTGTCAGTATTGGCCCGCGCGGCACCCACCGCGCTCACCTGCGAGGCGATCGTACGGCGCTCGTCGGTAATCTGGCCTTCCAGCGTGGCCAGATCAGACCTTGCTTTCTCGGCGGCGTATTCGTAGGGCCGCGGGTCGATTTCGAACAAGAGCTCGCCCTCTTTGCGAAATTGGTTGTCCTGGACCGCAAGCTGGGTGATGGGGCCATCGACCTGAGGAGCGATGCCGATGAAATTGGCAAATACTTCCGCATCATCCGTGCGCGGGTGGTTGTTGGTGCGGATGATGACCAGGGCTCCGGTAAGGAAGGCGGCGGCAACGATCACAATGCTGACGATCCTGCCAAGACGCCGGCGCTGCGGATCTATTTCGTCTTCGGGCATCGCATCTCCTCCCGGGTTAACTGAAGAACACAAGCCAAAGAGTAAAGGTGAAAAACGCAGTCAAGCAGGGATACACCAGGATCAGGGGGGCCAGAAGCTGATCCTCAAACTTGATGCGCACAAAGAACAAGCGGACGACGACGGCGAGCAGGATGCCGATGATGCCGCATAGGATCCATGCCGGAAAAAATGAACCAAGGATATTGAATGTGGGAGCGCGGGAACACCCGGCGGCGAGTAACAGTGGAACGAACCACACCCCGGTTACGGCTACCCACTTCTTGTCGTGGCAGCGCGGCACTTCCAATCTTCGAGTCCATCTACCGCCGTTGCATTTAGTTTTCATGGTTTCACGGCCC
Source organism: uncultured Acidobacteriaceae bacterium (assembly GCA_963838445.1). Taxonomy (GTDB): domain Bacteria; phylum Acidobacteriota; class Terriglobia; order Terriglobales; family Acidobacteriaceae; genus PALSA-350. Next base: position 227,759 of record CAWIRT010000038.1, on the reverse strand, counting down.
TTTCGCATGAAGCAGGTCGCCTGTCTGGAAAGCTAAGGCAGCCACACCGGTCAGCAGTTGGGTTCGCGCGCTCACATCGGCGGTACGCGCCGCAGCCAGGGTGCGCTGTGCGGAAACCACGTCGATCTGGCTGCGTACCCCGTAGGTGTACGACTGTAATGCTGCGTTGTAGGAAGAGGACGCCGCCTCGAGCAAGGCGGCGGCTGCCTTTTGTTGACGCAGTGCCGTACGCGCGGTGGAGTATGCGGTCCAGACATCGTTTTCCACCTGATCGCGAATGACGTCGACTTCGGCAGCGGCCTGTTTTTGATCGGCCTTCGCTCGCGCCACTCGATTCTCGCGTGCGAGACCATCAAACAGCGTCCAGGTAAGGCTGAAGTGAGCATCCCAGAACTCCAGATTCTTGGAATAAATACCGGGGAGCTGATCCTGCTCGCCGTAAATCTTGTTGAGACCAACCGTGCCACCAAGGCTCAGGGTGGGTACGTAAGCAGTCTTTGCGGCTTTCACTTCGGCATTGGCCGCGCGCAGTTCCGCGATCCTTTGCATGAGATCTGGCCGCTGGACCAGAGCCCGATCGATGGAGTTCTCGACGGTGCTGGTCAGGTCCTGAGGAATGGTCAAGGATTGAACGCTTTCAACCTGCAACGGGATGGTCGGCGAAATACCGAGGGCAGTGGCTAGATCCCCGTGTGCGATCTCAGAGGCTCCCACCGCGGCCTGCAAATCATAGTCTGCTTGCGCAGCCGCACTGCGTGCCTCGAGGACGTCGGGCAGCGTGGCCAGGCCGAGATCCAGACGTGCTTCCGCAGCCTGCTGCACAGTCTGCGCGTTCTTCAGGTTTGCCTCCGCCGCATCCTCCTGCCCCTTGGTGTTGAGCACCCGGTAGTAGGCCGCCATGACCTGGTAGATGACCTTGCGATGTGTGTCATTAAAAAGGAAGTTGGCGGAGAGCAGCTGATTCTTGCTGATTGCGATCTCATCCAGTCGCCGGCCGAAATCGAAGACGGTGTAATCCACCTCGAGAGCGGGTGCGTAGGACTCCAATGTCTGGCGAATGTAATCAGGGGCAAATAAAATGTAGGTACGAACGGTTTGCGCAACCACCGCCGCCGCCACGGTCGGATACAAAGTGGATTTGCTGACACCCAGGTCGGCGGCCTTGGCCTTGGCGTTCTCCCAGGCCACGCGTGTTTCAGGATTGTTTTGCTCGGCAAGATTGACCAGTTCCGCAAGCGCGTATGTTTTGCCTGGGTCAGGAACAGCCAGCGGGGCCGAGCGCGCCGGGGCCGGCATGGACAAAGTCGACTGCCAGGGCTGATTTGGGGAAGCTGGGGCTCTCTGAGCAGATGCGGACCCTGCTGCAAGCAACACGCCGAGCATGGTGACCGAGCTGGTAAAAGATCTCTTCATTCCCGATGCGCCAATGACAGAGCTAATTCCCTATAGATGTATACCGCGAACGACGGTCGTGCACATCAATAAGGTAATTTCGTCTGAGCAACGGATGATAGCATTCCGGTTCAGCGGCGGGGGAAAGCCTAGGGACAGGGAGAACAGATCATTAAATAAAGGAATCCATCCCCGAGGATGGGGTGAGAGGTGTGGCCCCCCCTCCTGATTCGGTCCGCGCAATCGCAAGGGACACCGGCGCGGTTAGTTCATCCTGGTTACGGGAACGAGAAGCGAACGGGCGGAGATTTTTTTTGTCCGCCCGTTGCTAGTCGTGTATGGCAACAATCGACTACCGGTAGGAACTGGAAATGAGGATTTCGAGATTGAGGGGAGTCGCAATGGGTTGATTGCTGACCATGCCGGGCGCGAAGCGGTACTGGCTTACAGCAGCGAGGACGCTTGCGTCCACACCCGCGCCGGCAGATTGCACGATTCTAAGATCGGAGGGCTTACCCGTCTTATCGACAATCATGCCTACAACGACCTTGCAGTCATTGGTAAGCAAGCGAGCGGTGTTCGCCGAATCTGCGACAAGATCAACTTTGTAGATCAACCTGGGAGCGATTACTCCGGTTGAAACACGCTTGATTTGCGGAGCAGGTCCGTTGCTGGCGACCTGGGTTGGGGCAGGCGAACTTGCCTGGGCATGAAGCATAACGGAGGACAGAGAGAATATGGCTACTATTAGTCTACGCATGATATCTATCTCCAGAGTTAAGGGTGCCCGTCACCAATCTATTCCCGCCTACAGACGACTGTCAACATATTTTTTTTAACTATGTATTTCATTGGAAATTATTCACATTTGTTTACTATCAAGTGACCTTATTTTTTTATGACTACCCAAGGCTAAAGGTTCGTGAAAGCACCGTCGATCACCCGCGAAAATCTGCAGGAGACGGAGATGCGCGACCTAAGCCGGAGTGGACAGGATGCGAACTTATCGTGGAGGCGGTGCGGTTCTAGGAAACGACCGGGCGAGGTAATCGGTGATCTGGTCGAATTCTTCGTCGGTGGCGACGGCTCCTCGTGCGGACATGTTCTGCACCAGGCTATTCCATTCCTGCGGGTTAAGGTGTTGGTTGGCCGCAACGTCTGGTGAGTGGCAACTGGAACAAACTCTGACCATCAGGTCGTGCCCCGGTCCAGGCGGCAGTTGTTTCTGTGCGGAAGGCACAGAGGCGAGGGCGTTCGTCGCAGACGGAGCGTTCTGCGGTTTAGCGAGCGACTGGGTTAACGACTCGGTGCTCTCGGCGCCAGACAAGCTGAAGACCACCACTGAGTCGCCGGCCAACGCAGCACCGATTCCGAAACCACCCGTGGCGACGACGGCGATGTATTGCTGCCCCTTCGCATCCGCGTAACTGATCGGAGTGGCCTCAGCCGAGGCTGGTAATTTTACCGTCCATATTTCCTTGCCGGTCCTGGTGTCGAAGGCGCGAAAGCGGGCATCATCCGTGGCGCCGACGAAGGTCAGGCCGCTGGCGGTAACGATAGCACCGCCAAGGCCTGGCCGGCCGGTGTTCTGCTTGCCTGGAGGTAAACTATCGGTCACTCCCAGAGTCGTTCGCCAAGCGATCTTACCGGTGTTTACATCGACCGCGACCAACTGGCCCCACGGCGTCGGGGTGCAGGGCAGATGATCAGCGGGGTTCCAGAAGCGGACGATACCGGCGAGCGGACCGGAGTTGGAATAGCTACCGTCCGGGTTACGAATGATCCGCATCGGCTGGCCCAGGTTATTCACATTGACCACAAACAAGCCCAGCCTGGGATCGAATGCCCCGCCGTAATAGTTGACGCCACCCTGCGTGCCGGGCAGGGTGACTGTGTAGCGATCCAGCGCGGTTGGCGTATAAGGCACTGCACCCAGAAGCATGTTGTTGCTGTCGACATATTGCTCGCACCACGCCTTGTGTTCCGGCGTGTCCTGGTACAGGTTGTTGCGATTCAGCGTATTCTGCGCCAGCGGCTCCGGCAGGCGCGGAAACGGCTGGGTAGGCGACGTCTCTTCCCCGGGAACATCGCTTTTGGGGACAGGCCGTTCCTCAACCCCATAGATGGGCTTGCCGGTAACCCGATCGAGAATGAACATCAGTGCGTTCTTGTTGACCGTGGCCACCGCCGGAATTATCTTGCCATTGTGCTTTACGTCGAACAGTGTTGGTGGCGTTTCCAGGTCAAGGTCCCAGATATCATGGTGAACCACCTGGAAGTACCACAACAACTTACCGGTGTCTGCGTTGACGGCAACCAGAGATGAGTCGAAAAGATTGTTCCCGGGACGATCGACGCCCACGCGGTCGTTGTTGGGAGCGCCGAAGGGCATGTAGAGGATTCCGCGAGCAGCATCCACGGTCATGTAACCCCACACATTTACGCCCGAACGATCCTTCCAGCTATCACCTGCCCAGGTGTCATGCCCCACCTCACCTGGCCGGGGCACGGAGTGAAAGGTCCAGACCAACTTGCCTGTCCGCGCGTCCCAGGCGCGAGTATCACCGGCGGGGCCGACCCCTCCGTTCAGACCGCCGGGCCCTTCTCCTGGACCTGACCCGGTGATGACCAGGTTCCTGTAGATGAGCGGCGGCGAAGGCAGAATGTAGCTCTTATCTTTGCCGGTGGTCATCACTTCCGGGGTCTTCAGATCGACCATTCCGTGATCGCCGAACTCCTGGTTAAGCTGGCCAGTCGTCGCGTTGATGGAATACATGCGTCCGTGGCGGGTGCCGAAGATAATTGCCGGGCCGGTCCCTTCTCCGCCGGGCCAGTAGTTGGCTCCGCGAACTGATGCCTGATCGCCGTCGGGAATTTGGAACATCCACTGTTCGTGACCGGTGGCGGAGTCGAGGGCGACTACCCGGCTATATGGGGTCACCACGTACATGGTTGAACCCACAACCAGAGGCTGGTCCTCCGATGGATGGAGACTTGTGCCGCTGCCGGCCGGCTTCATGTGGTAGACCCAGGCCACCTTCAGCTGGTTCACGTTAGCCGGCGTAATTTGGTTCAGCGGTGAGTAGCGCGTGCCTCCAAGGTCACGGCCAGGCATAGGCCAGTCCGCGGCCATCTGGGGAGAACTCGATGGATGAGCGGCGAGCGCAAAGAGAAAAGGCAGGAGCAACAGAAGACCAATCGCCAGATTGATTTCCTTCTTCAAAGCGAAGCACCCTCTACATTGAGTGTCGCGCTCATCCGTTCCTGAACGCGCTCTCGCTCCCTTTGGCGACCGGCGCGCTCGGGGTTGAGGTAAAGCCAGCAAAGCGCCGCAATCACGTCGGAAGCGATCATCAAATGAATCAGCGCTGCCCAATTGCCGGCGGTCCTCTGGAGGATCAACCCACCCACGACCGGCATCACGAATCCGGCGAGATTACCCAGCATGTTCATGGTAGCCGCTACGGTTGCCGTGTAAGAACCACCAATCTCGACACAGGCGTCCCACGAGATCGGCATGGTCAAGTCACTAAACAGGCTAGCCAGACCCATACACAGCATGGCGAGCGTGACCGCCTGGGTGCGAAGAAATATAAACAACATCAACGAAGTACCCAGCAAACCGAAGAAGGCGATGCGGCGGCGCGGCAGGCGCACCGGTGCAAGGCCAGTGATTACCGCACCGAAGCCGCCGAAGAGCAGCGGCAGCACAGACAAACCCGCCGCATGAGCCGCCGTCAGGCCTCGCCCCTCGCGCAGATAAGTGGGCAGCCAGGTAATGTAGAAGTACCAGGTAAACGAGACGCAAAAGTACTGCAGGCAGAGGATCAGGACTTCGGGCGTAAGCAGCAAGGAGAGCCACTTCTTCTGTCCGGTATGGTGAGTCATCAAAACCCGTGACGATTCCAGCAGTTCCCTTTCGGCGTCGTTGACAGATGTGTGCTGCCGGGGATTGTCCTTAAACCAGAACCAAAAAATGGCGCACCACACTAAGCCCAGCCCGGCGAAGGCAACGAACGACAATCTCCAGCCGATCAGCCCGATCGCGGCCAACACCAACGGCGGCGTGAACGCCCCGCCCCAGCGGGCGAAGGCCCAAAGCAACCCTTGAGCGGTGACGCGTTCGCGCGCCGGCAACCACATGCTGAGCATGCGGGTAAGAATAGGAAAACAACCCGCCTCGCCGGCCCCGAAGAGGAAGCGAATCACCCACAGGGAAACGACGTTCCAGGCGGCCCCGGTCAAAGCGGTGAACGTCGACCAGCCGATCACGATCTGCAGCAGAACTCTACGGACGCCGATCTTATCGCCCAGCAGGCCGATGGGCACTTCGAACAACGCGTAAGAGAGGCCAAAGGCTCCAAAAACAAGCCCCATTTGCGCCTTGTTGAGGTGCAGATCATGGGAGATAGGCCCTGCGGCCTGCGAAATAGCAACGCGTTGGACGTAGGAGAGGATGGCGAGCCCGATGGCCAGTGCGACAATGCTGTACCGCGTTCGACTCGCCTTCATCTGCAGGCCCTCGTATGGTGGGGAAAAAATCCGCCCGGTCAGGTTACCAGCAAGAACGCATGCAGGGCGAGAGGTATCATCTTCCCACAGGGGGGAATGCAGGTGGCGATGACGATCGATCTATCGGGCCGGACGGCGGTGATCACAGGGGCGAGCCGCGGCCTGGGTGAGGCCATGGCGAAGGCTCTCTCGGAGGCGGGTGCCCAGGTCGCCCTGGTGGCCCGCGATGTGAAACGGCTGGAGTCGGTACGCGATGCGATTACCGAGCGCGGAGGCACAGCGGCCGTTTTTGCGGGCGACGTGACGCGGGAAGAGGATGTCGCTCAAGTGGCGCGGGCCGTAAACGAACGCTTTGGCCGGGCGCAGATTCTGATCAACAATGCAGGAACAAATCTGCGGAAAGATCTGGTCGATTTTTCGCTGGAAGAATTTCGCGGCGTGGTGGACTCCAGTTTGATTTCTACCTTTCTCATGTGCCGCGCCTTCGTCCCGGGGATGAAGGGCAGCGGATACGGCCGCGTTTTGAATCTGGCCTCCATCATGGGGCACATTTCGCTGCCGGGACGCACGCCCTATTCCTCTGCCAAAGCAGCGCTGCTCGGCCTTACGCGATCGCTGGCGTTGGAACTGGCTGCGGAGGGCATCACGGTCAACACCATCAGCCCCGGCCCCATTGCAACGGATATGAATGCAGTTCTCTTTAACAATCCAGAAGTCAATGCGACCTTCCTGGCCAACATGCCAGTGGGACGGTGGGGCAAGGCGGAAGAGATCGGCGCCCTGGCTTGCTATCTGTGCTCAGACTACGCCGGCTTCATGACCGGGACCGACGTGATCATCGATGGTGGCTGGACCTCCAAATAGGCTCTTAGCGATTTACCCTCACCAACACCAGGGAGTTTGCTTCGAGTTGGAGCTTCAGCTTTCCATCGGTAAGGTGTGTCTGTTCCGCAGCCGGTAGGGCGGTTTCGCGATTCAGTTGTTCCACCTGGGTTGGACTTGGATCGAGCGGTTTGCCCATTGCGGCGTATCGGGGTAACACGTTGCCGTGTTGGCTGTCGACCCGCTGCAGGGTAGCCTTCGCGTCAGCAGGGACACCTTGAAAAACGAGTTCCATCGTCCGCGTGACGGACTGCTGACCAGGATCGACTAAATTCCATGCCGCGACCACCAGGCTGCCGTCAGTGCTGGTAGTGACGATCACATTCTTTGACGGATTGGCCAGGCGCCGATCGCCGAGCTGATGCAGCAGCGCAAAGCCGTAGTAGCTTGGCTTGTTGATTCCGCCCTTGGCGCGCAAGCCAAATTCACCTTCGAATGGCTTTGCGATGGGCCCGCCTTCTTCAAAGACATCAGAGAATGTCCAGAACGACATCATGGTGACAGTGCCGTCGCATTGCCGCACTGTGTTAGCCAGGGCAGGTCCGACAAAGGTCGTATCCCGTGATTCATCCATGCCCTGCACGTTCCATTCGGTCCAGAACAAGGGCAGGTTGGGCATGGAAGAGGCCTTGATCTGTCCGCGCACTTTTGCGATGGCCCGGCAAACACGGTCGTCCATGGGAATGTCTTCACTGGTGTGGAAGAGATTCTGTACCGTGTCATCCGCGTAGCCGTGCGAAGACACGAAATCGATGGGGACTTGGTTGGCCTCATCGTACTTGAGAAAATCATCGACCCACGAGGCGGCTGCGGTGGCCGGGCCGCCCACCCGCAAACGTGGGCTCACTGCTTTCAGCGCCCGCGCTGTGTGCGCGTAAAGTTCGAAGTAGGATCCCTTTCGCGGGATGCCGCCCCAGAAGTCGATATTCGGCTCATTCCAGACTTCGAAATACCATTGCGAAACTTCGTCGATGCCATAACGTTCGACCAGGTGTTGCGCGAAGTGCGTCATCAACGCGTCCCAGGCCTCGAGACTCTTGGGCGGCGACACATTCGGCTTGTACCAGAAAGGGTGGAGCGCGTCTGGATTGAAGGCCAGCTTCTTCGGCATAAAGCTGATCTCCACTACGGGGCGGATACCCTGCTTCAGCAGACCGTCGTAGATCTGATCGACATAAGAGAAATTGTAGACCGGGTTGCCGTGCTCGTCTTCGTTGTAGACTCCGACCTCGTCATGCAGGATGGCGTGAAAGCGCACATATTGGAAATCTGTTATCTGCTTTACCGCGCGCAGGTCGTCGCGATAGCTATCGCGCAACGTTAAAATTGCGCGCCCGGATCCAAACATCTCTTCCCAGAAGTGGGGAAAGGGCGACGTCTGCGCGCGAGCATCGATTGAAACCAGCTCTTGCGCTTCAGAGGGAGTAGTGGACACACCGCCGAGAAGCAACAGGGCCGTTCCCACGATGAGTAAAAAAGCGGCTGCACCGGTAGGGCGCAGCCGCCCAGGATTAGAAGCTAAGGCGCGCCTGCAAATCGAGGGTTCGCGAACCAAGTGGGTTATTTGCCTGACCAAAGTTTTTGTTGCTGGTGATGCCATCGTTGCTGATCGCGACAATCCGCCCGAGCGTACTCTCATGTGTGATACTGTGTGCCGGCGCAAAGGCTTTCCGCAAGGCAAAAAAAGGGAGCGCAAACGGGCGCTCCCTTTTACCAAATCAAAAAGCGTTTCAGGCTGCTTTCTTACCGACTATGCCGTGGGGATCAATCACAAATTTTTTCGCTGCGCCCTGGTCGAAGTCCTGATAGCCCTTCGGAGCCTCGTCGAGCGAGATCACAGTTGCATTCACGATCTTTGCAATGGGCAGACGATCATGAAGAATCGCTTGCATCAACTGCCGGTTATATTGCAGCACCGGGGCCTGCCCGGTATGGAAGTGAAGCGACTTCGACCAACCCTTTCCGAAGCGTACCTTCAGGATGCCGTGTTTGGAGTCGTCATTCGGCGCACCCGGATCGTGGACCACATACAATCCGGGAATCCCCACGCCTCCGGCCACAAACACCACGTCCATCAGCGAGTTCAAAACACCTGCCGGGGCGGGTTCGTCTTTCGATCCGTGCCCGCTGGCCTCGAAGCCGACCGCATCGATGGCTGCATCCACCACTGGCTCACCGACAATCGCCGCAATCTGGTCTGCAAGACTTTCGCTTTGCGAGATGTCGATGGTCTCGAAGCCCATCTTCTTTGCATGGGCCAGACGCTTCTTGTTTCGATCGCCGACGATAACGACTGCTGCACCTAGAATGTGGGAAGAGGCAGCAGCAGCCATGCCTACCGGGCCCGCACCCGCTACATACACGGTCGATCCAACGCCAACCCCGGCACTCTTCGCGCCGTGGAATCCCGTGGGCAAAATGTCTGAAAGCATAGTAAGGTCACGGATTTTATCCATAGCCTGATCTTTGTCTGGAAACTTGAGCAAGTTGAAATCGGCGAACGGGACCAGAACGTAATCGGCCTGGCCACCTATCCACCCGCCCATGTCGACGTAACCGTAGGCGCCCCCAGGTTGTTGCTTATTCACATTAAGACAAACACCGGTGTTGCGTTCGCGGCAAGCGCGGCATCGTCCGCACGCCACATTGAACGGAACGGATACCAGGTCGCCGACGTTGATGAAGAGCACATCCTTGCCCTTCTCAATGACTTCGCCCAGGATCTCGTGTCCGAGAACAATTCCCTTGGGCGCAGTCGTGCGGCCCCGGACCATGTGTTGGTCCGACCCGCAAATGTTTGTGGACACAACTTTCAGAATGACGCCGTGTTCAATGGGCTTGCCTTGGGGATCCTTGAATACGGGATAGTCGATGGTGTGTATTTCCACCTTACCCGGACCCTCGTATACTACGCCGCGATTGCTTGCCATGCCGTTTTCTCCATTTCACGATCTTGACGATCATAGTCTTGGATGCGCCTCGGGAGGAAGGGCGTTTGGCGGCTGGGAAGACGGGATTTCAACGTCGGGTTGGACTCCGCGGGCGGCAGCCAGGCGACTCAGGAGCGACGTCATTCCCAATGGGAACTAAATGGGCGGAGACCAGAGGAGTGCTGGGAGTGACGCAACAGCTGGATATCAACTTTTTCAGATTCAGGTATACATGCTGGCGCGTTTATCTCTGGGCTCGTGGTCAGAGTGATCGCCGGCCGCCAACACCGCAGCTGTCAGCTTCGACGGCTGGGAGGTTGAGATCACCACGTGGGGCTTATGGAGCACGTCGATCACACGTTCGTACAATCGGTTGCGCACCTTAAGGCGGTCAGATGCCCGGGTGACGTAGCGAATCAAAAGTTCGATCCCGGCGCCGGAGGGACGCAGGTTCACGGATGCGCTCGCACTGGCGTGACTCAAACCACTCTGCCGCGGGACGCGCTTCCACTCCTGTTCGGCAAGCTGAGCATCCTGCTGCGTATCCTCCAGGATCGCCTGGTGAAGAAGCGCCGCTTTCGCGTATGTGTCCGGTGATGCCGGAAGGCTTAAGGACATCTCGTCCCACATCCATTGGCCCACTGTAGAGAAATTAAAAAACTGCCCGGTCACGGCAAAGTTGTTGATGAAGGTCGCGCGCCGGCCGGTCGGATGTCCCTTGTCCGCCCAGGCGCTGTTCTCGAGGATGGTGGTGCGGAAAAGATTGATCTCAATCACTTCGCCGGCCACCCCGTTGATTTCTACCCAGTCACCAACCCGCACTCCGTTTTTGCCCATGAGGATAAACCAGCCGAAGAACGCGACAATGAAACTTTGCAGAGCCACTGTAAGCCCGGCTGTCGCCAGACCGAGGATGGTCGATATTTGGCTGGGCACGCCAAACACCACCAGCAACACGCACAGTACGCCAACCAGCTGTACGCCGAGCCGCAGGATGGTATGCAGTGTCTGCATGCGCCGGCGATCGACCGTGGCGCCATGCAGCGCGTAACGCTCCAGTAAAGCCGTTCCCATGGATTCCAAAAGGATGACGCAAATAAGAATCGATGCAACCGTCGCCAGCGACCGCAAACCCATATGGGTCACGATGCGATGCTGCAGCATCACCTGGTTTGCCCACTTGTTGTAAACCCCGGCGAGCTGCTGTTGGGTCTGAATGCGGTCATCGTAGATGCTGAGCAGCTGCCGCTGTTCCCTTCTCTGCTGCAGGCTGGCGAGCTTGGTTGCATCGGGCTTCGCTGTATTGCCGGCTGCCGCATCAGTGCTGGCGTCGGCCAGTGCTTCCAAGTGGTTGTGCTGCACGGTCAAAGTTGCAGCGTCCGCTTTCGCTTGCTGCATGGCCTGCTGGATTAATTGATAACGGCTGCGTTGGCTGTTCCACGCCTCCAGCCTACCGGCCAGAGTTCCATATTGCCGCGTAGAAAGAACCGCCAGTTGGCCATTGCTTCCCGGCTGGGCATTGGTCTTGCTCATGGCAGCCTCGTGCGCCGCAAGCTCCTGTTGAATCCTGGCGCGCAGGTCGCCGGATGCCCGGGCCAAATCGTGCTGCGCATCGTTCAACTCATCCTGGTCGAGGTCAAGCTGCGCCTGGGCGACTTTCAGATCGTCATTACCGGCGGCATCGGCGGTAACCGTCAGGCTCTTTACTCGAGCCTGATCCTCCTTCGCCGTTTGCTGCAGTTCCGCGACCTTTTGGGAGAGCTCGAGCGCTTCCCCGGTGGGTGTGAGCCGCTCGGTACTGGCCTGACGCAAGGCTGTAGCAAACGCCTGGTTCACTTCGTGGTCGGCCAGGCGTTCAGCCTCGTGCGCATATTCCTCTTCTTCTTTGCTTACGGCGAGGGGCGAGAGCGCTTGCGCAATCTGCCAGGGGTGCAAGTCGACGACGGTCGTCTGGGCGGAAGCTCCCCGGCCACGCTGTACTGGTTGGCTCCTGAGGAAAGGGAGATGGACCATCGCATCCCGCGTGGTCCAGGAAAATGCGATGCAAATCACCAGCAAGCCGAACAGCACGAGTAGAGAGAGGAACCTGCCTCGGCCCAGCATGCGTTGTAGTAAATTGTGCTCCTGTGTTTGGGGGCCGGCCGGGTTGCTTGCCATGGCCCAATTCTGACAGTTACCCAGGTTGCAGGGTAGACCCCGGTAGTTGTAGCCGCCTCTAAGAAATCAATGTCTTATATCGAACCGCAACGGATCGTTCCCATGCCCCGGCCAGCGCAGCCATCGTGTCCATTTTGCAAAGTGATATCTAAATCCCTACTATTGTTCAGGCCGGAAGCCAGGGAGAACGACGCTGCACAATCTGAAAATTGAAGAGCCGATATGTGTCGCTGCAACTGGAGATTTTTGCGGCGAAGGAGTGTTGTGGGAGCGGGATAGCCAATCCATCTATTGGACTGACATCAACCGGTTTCTGGTTCACCGCTATTCGCTAAAGGACGGCGCCCACAGAACCTGGTTCTTTTCTGAGCCCGTAACCTGCGTGATGGAAACCAGCCGCAGAGACACCCTGGCTTTGGCTCTGGGCTCCGGAGTCGTACTCTGGAAGCCGGGCAGTCATGAGCCCCATACGCCATTCTTTGCTCTTCCCGGCTGGCCTTTTGTCCGCTGCAACGATGCCGCTGTGGATCCGGGCGGCGTGCTCTGGGTCGGATCGATGCGCAACAATGTGAAGGAAGATGGCGCTCCTGGTGAGGACGGTGGCAGGGACGGAGTGCTTTACCGGGTCGAGGGGTCGGGCGAGGCATCGGAATGGCGCCGGGGTCTGGGCATTTCCAACACGCTGCTCTGGAGCCCGGATCGTTCCAGATTCTATTTTGGCGATAGCTTGCAGAATTGCATCTGGTCTTACGACTACGACGCAGCCGGCCAAACAATTCGCGGGGAACAGCCTTTCTTCCAGGATTTCGAGCGCGGCTCGCCCGACGGATCAGCCATGGATACAGAAGGCTTCCTGTGGAATTGCCGTTACGGAGGAAGCTGCATCGTGCGCATTGCTCCTGATGGAAAAATCGATCGTGTGATTGAAATGCCGGTAAGCCGGCCGACGAACTGTACCTTCGGAGGGCCGCACGGCAACGTGCTTTACGTTACCTCGGCTTCGCCCGAGGCCGGCCACTGGGAACGCTTCGGAGGCTGCCTGTTGGCGCTGGAGACCAATGTGACCGGCATGGCCGAAAACAAATTTCAGCTGGCCGCCAGTTACTAAAAACCGCAGATTTCACTGACCAAAAGATAAGAGCCGTGCTCCTATCGAGCACGGCTCTTATTGCTGAGTGAAAAACGGCGATACGGTTATGGGTTGATTGCGATCGCAGCGTTAGCGGGGACCGCGTTGTTGCTCACGATAGTGAGCGTGGCGGAGGGCGACCCGGTGGATTTCGAGGTGACGGTTATGGTGCAAGACCCACCTGGTGCAATGGTCTTGCCTTGGCAGGTATCGCCTTCGGTAAAGTTGCCGCCTCCGACGGTAAAGGATATTGACTTAAAAGTGAGACCCAGGTTACCCGTGTTCATAAGCGTGGTTTTTTGTGAGCCGCCGACGCCGCTAATCGTCATTGTTCCGGCGTTCGCCGCCAGTTTGGTGACGAATCCAGTGAAGTCAGAGACGTAGATGTTGCCCGCTCCATCGAGGGCGACAGACGAGGGGTTGACCAGCCCGGTCATCGGCATCAGCATAGTTGAGCCCGTGGGATGGTTAGCGGGTATCAGGAGGAGCCGTGGGGTACCGTCCGTGACATACATGTCTCCATTGGGGTCAAACGCGAAACCGGTCGGAGCATTGAACGCGCACGGGGTGACACCGGGACCGCAGGGTGAAATGTTTACCTGGGAAGTACCGGTGCCATTGAGACCAACCTGCAGCACCTGATTGGTGTCTCCGTCGCCGATATAAAGATTGGCGCCGGCGTTGTCGACCGCGAGTGCCTGCGGGAAGCTTACGCTGTAGCTACCCAGATTGAGCACGCTGGGTAGGTACGACGTGTCGGAGGTTTCCCCGGGAACCATCACGATTTGCGCGGTGTTGCTTCCGTCGGCGATGTACAAGTTGCCGGCAAGATCAACTTTGGCCGCGTTGGGAATTCCCACCGTGATGGGTGCGGTGTTTACCGTCTGCTCCGTGAATGACGGCGGACTGAAGCTGAAAACGTTAAACGCCTCGGGATCGGTCACGATGAGATCGCCGAAAGCGTCAAATGCCAGGTCGGCAGGATAGACCAGGTTATCGGCGTTGGTGGTGTTCCACGGGGTAGGCGCTGTTCCGCCGGACGAGGGCACCGTTACTATCTGTCCCGCAAAACTGTTGGCCACAAACAGTGTGTTGAAAGGATCGGTAGGGTTGAAGGCCACGCCCTGAGGCTGACTGAGGGCTGCGCTCACCGTGGTTTGCGTGCCATCTCCCAGCGTCATCTGAGGCGCAGTCCCCATGCCGGAGAGGAACAGGTAAAGGGTCGGGTCGGCCGCAGCTCCGTTATTGGGAGCAAAGTCTACTTGAATGACTCCCTTTCGTATCCCTGGCGCGAGCGGATCGAAGGCTACGACGAAATTGCATGACTGGCCGGCGGTGTACGTGTGATTGTTTTTGCAAGTCTGCCCGCCGTTCGTATTGGTGGTGAACTCCGTACTGGCCGCGGCGTGCGGGTTATCTGTGTAGGTAAGGATCCCAGGGTTGACAAATCTGTAGGGAATATTGGTAGTGACAGTCTGGCCCGGCACCGCAGGATTCACGGTGATCGCGGGATTGCGTAAGACGAGTACGGCCGGGGTACTCGTGCCCGGGTAAATGGAGTCTCCGCTATAGGTTAGCATCACGTTGTTGTTGCCGGGAGACAACGGGACGCTGTTCAGCAGCAAGTTCACGACGGACGAAGAGGATCCCGTGGTGGTGAGCTGGCCGCTTCCGAGCGTTTGACTGTTAAAGGTCACCGTAACAGTTCCGGTCGGTTTGAAGAAACTAAGACTTCCAGTCACGGTCACGGTGTACGGAGTTGGCTGGCTGAAGAAGCAGCAGTTGGTATCAGCGGCAGGTATGGTTCCGCTGGTGCTGGTGACACCATTGCCAGGATTCCCCACCACGATATTTACCGTCGCCGTTGCTGTTGTGTAGTGGGTCGTATCAAAGGGCGTAAAGAGCACGTTCAAGGGATAGATGCCGGGGGTGTTGAAGGAAAAACCCGCGGGCGGATTGTAAACGAACGTCCCAAGGAGATTGACACCCTGAGGCGTTGCGGCGGTGGCATCGAGCTGCTGGTTCCCGAGCTTCACATTAACATTGATTGGCGCCGGCGTCGCCCAGGTAATCACTGGCGTCGCCTTGGTCACGACCAGCTGGGTGGTCCCCATCGCAGACGTGTACCCGTTTGGGTTGGATGGCGTGAAGGTTACCGAAAGCGTATCGGTGCCTATCGGCTCTAACGCACCAATAGCGGGATTATAGGAGTAGGTGCCCGGTACGACAACGGTGGTGTTGCTATTACCGAAGCCGAGCGCCATGATCACCACATTCCGCGTATTCGGAAGGGTCACGCTCACCAGGGTTTTGCCGGAATTAGCCGTAAGTTGATATCCGTAGAGATAATACTTCCCTGACACCTTGTTGCCGGCCTGGTTATTTGCATAAGCCATGCTCGTCCCAAGCACAGTTTCGCCCGCATTCCCTGCGGATGCAGTCCATGCGCTCATATTCACAGTCGCGTTCGCGGTTGTGCCATCGGAATAGGTTAGCTTGAAGGGTACATTGGCTTGGGCTGAAATGGCAGCGCCAATCAGGAAGACACCCGAATAGTTGCCCGGGGTTGTGAGGTTGTAGACAGCTCCGCTCGTCAGAGCGTCCGGAATGTTCGGTTGGCCGAGGGTGAAGGTCGAGCCTGCGTAATTGACCTGACCGTTGTTAAGCAGGTTGTAGGAGTATGTATGCCCAAGGTTGTCAAACCCTAACAGGGAGTAAGGCGTGCCATCAGTAGAGGTCGAAATCACCTGCAACTGATTGGTGGGCACCTGAGGCGTGGGGTTTGCCGGCCCCATAGCGACGGCGTCCAGTTGGGTTGCACTCAGAAGCGTGCCATATTGGATGGGCGCCGGAGTTGGCCACGAGATGGTCGTAGTGAGTTGCTTAATCGGCGGGTCGACCACTAACTGGACGGTGGCCGAGGCAGGCTGGTAATGCACGGTGTCGGTCGGCGTGAAGGCGACTGATAACGTATCCGTTCCGACCCCCTCGATCGTACCTGCGGGCGGTGTGTAGGTATATGTTCCGGGTATCGATGGCGTGGTGAGGTCCATTGCCAACATCACAATATTCCTGGTGCCCGGTAGTTGCACGCTGGCAACTGTCTTGTTCGGATCGAGAGGAATTTGATAGCCGTAGAGACATGCTGAGTCTGCTTGTGTCGTGCCGTCGTCGTAGTTCCGGTCTTCGCTGCAGCTCACCACTGCCTCGCCCGGCCAACCCGCGGCGTTAAACCAATCGCTCATATTCTGGTTGAACGTGAGCGTCGAGTTATCCGTATAGGTCACGATAAAGGTCTGGCTAGCGCCGATGTTATTGACCATTGCGCCAAGCATATACAGGTTAGTGTAGTTGCCGGCCGGCAGTGGGATTACCTTCGCGGGCCCGCTTGCACAGCCGCCCCCCGTACATGAGGGGTCCGCATTTGGGGTAGCCACCGCGTCTGGAGCGCTACTTGGGCCCAGCGTGAATGTTAGACCGTTCCAAACGACGGTACCGTTGAGTGTATTAGTTGAGTATGTGTATCCATCGTTATCGAAGGACGCCGTCTGCGCGTACGTGGATTTAGGTGGATAAATTCCGGTGACATTGTAGTAGCTGGATAGTGGCACTGAGACGACGCCGCTCGATGCCGTGGCATCCAGCTGAAAGCCGCTCAGCGGTGTGCCGTAAGTGATGGGCGTGGGTTGCGGCCAGGTGAGCGTGGTTGCCGGCTGGACAACAATCTGGACAGTGGCCGTTTCCTGCCCGTAGCTCGCATTGGCTGGGGTGAAAGTTACGGAGAGAGTCTGTGTTCCGGGTTGAAGGACCGTACCCGAAGCTGGGGTATAAGCGAATGTACCCCCGCCAACAGCATTATCGGTTGCATTCAGTTGCGTGGGGCCCAGTTTGGTACCGTATGCAATCGGCGCAGGATTTGCCCAGGTAAGGACCGAGCCATTGAGAGGTGTTCCTGTTATGGGGGTGCCGCTATTGCTCGCTTTATAGCTGCAGTCCCCTGCATACTTCGCCACTAAGCTGTAGGAACCGTTCGGAAGTACGTAATTCAGCACTGCGACACCGCTGGAGAGCGGTGCTGTACCGATCAAAGTCCCGTTATTGTAAAAAGAGACCGGTTCTCCATTTGTTGTGGTGCCACTTTGAGCGTACGGAGAGAGTGTGGCCTGCAGCATGACCTGCGTCCCCACAGCACCGTTCGGGGGCGTGACACTGAGACCCAGGGTAGTAGCCAGCACGCTGTTGGTAAGGGACGAAGGCGCTGAAGTGCTGGTTGCATAGTTTGCGTCACCGTCATAAGTTGCCACTACTGATTGCGCGGTGCATCCAGTCACAAGGACGTTGGAGATGAATGCCGTCTCCGCTTGGCCAGAGAGCAACACGCTCAGGCCGTTGTTGGTGACTGCGGTCAAATCGACTCGATCATCGCCATTGATATCTCCCACGTTGGCGAAAATGGAGCCTGCACCCACTCCATAGTAGGTTGCGGCGCCGAAAGTGCCCTTGCCGGCGTTCAACAGAACACCCACACTGGTGCTGTTGGTGTCATTGGCGGAGATAATGTCTGGGTGGCCGTCGCGATCAAAGTCGCCGATCGTCAAGTAGTAAGGGCCGCCAACCATACCGTACGGCGTTGCCGTGCCGAAGCCGATTGTGGACGTGGCATTGTTTAGCAGAATATAGACGTTATTGTCGGGCGCACTGGTCGTTGCCAGGTCAGGGTACCCATCCCCGTCAAAGTCGGCCAATGCTACCGACCCCACCTGGCTGGCTCCGGTCGGTACGTAGATAACCGGCTTAAAGGTACCGTCGCCGTTGCCCTGAAGGATGCTGACGGAACCAGCAGCGTCGGAGGCCACAGCGAGGTCGAGGAAACCATCCTTGTTGATATCCCCAACCACGACATTCCAAGGCTGCTGGCCCCGGTTGTCGGTGGTGTTGCTGAGAAGGTAAGGAACCGCGGTCTTGAAGGAGCCATCGCCATTGCCCAAGAGAACAGCAACATTGTTCAGGGTCTTATTGGTCGCAACCAGATCCTGAATTCCATCTCGGTTGAAGTCGCCAACGGCGAGCAGTCGCGACCCCGAGGTGGCTGTCGCCACGGCATAGTTTTTCGCTGCCTGGAACGTTCCGTCACCATTACCGAGATAGATATTGACTGAGCCGATCCCATTGGCGCTGAGAACAGCCAGATCCTGATTGCCATCCCCGTTAAAATCGCCCACAACCACAGACGTTGGCTCGAAGGGAGACACAGTCGTAATGGCCTTACCGGTGGTGAAGGTTCCGTCCCCTTTCCCCAGCAGAATGGAGATCGTGCCGCTATTAGCGGGAACCGCATAGTCGAGGCGTCCATCGCCATTAAAGTCACCAATCGCCGGCCCATTCGTACCCCCGGTATTGCCGTCATTGAGGTTGGCGAGAGGATAGGACGTGTAGGGGGTGAACTGAGTCGCAGGCGTGGTAGTAAGCGCGGCGGTACCCAGGGTCGCATTCGTGGTTGTATCGACGAAAGTAACATTGCCGGTGGGCAGGTTCGGACCGAACGCAGATACGGTTCCCGTTAGCGTGTAGTTGCCCGCCACACCGCTGACTGCCAGTGCTGTCGCCGAAGAATAAGGGCCAAAAAAGGTTACCGACTGCGTTGTAGATGTACTGGTTGCGAGCGTTGATGTACCGCCATAGACGGCGACAAATTGGTGGACACCAATGCCGCCGACCTCAGTCTGAAGAACCGCCGTTCCGGCGGTTCCATTAGCGGATTGAACCTGGACCGTGCCCAAAACTTCGCTGACGCCGTTAAACGTATCTGTAAACGTCACAGAACCGCCCTTAACGGTGCCCGGGCTGGTCGTCACCGTGGCCGTCAAGTCCATGACCGTCCCGCTCGTCGGGGCTTCGGGGCCTGCCGTCAGTGCGGTACTTGTTGCTTGGGGCGCCGCCCATGCGGCCGGCCCGGCAATCCCCAACGCGAGAGCGCTCAACAGCACTGGCACTATGCGGCGGCCAACAGATAACTGTCTGGAAGAGATACAGCGCCTAAATGCTACGAAGGGGGATTGCGTCATGGGTTTCAAGGCTCCAAATTGGTACGGTTAGTTCGCAAGCGTGATCTATAGGAAACGAACGCCTGACAAAGAAAGCAGCAATTCATCGCAGTAGTCCTGCTGGCGCACCGCTAGTAATGGATTGCACAGGTTTGCGTCAACTGCTGGAGAATAACCTCCGTTTTGGCACATTGTTATTACCCTTATGGGGGATTTAACGATTGTGTTCCGGCCTCTGCAATAAGGTGTTTCTTACTTGATCATTGGCATGAAGAGAGCGTCGAGCTTTGCCGGAAGTCTGGTAACCCTGGCGCATTAACCAGGCCGTCATAGCCGGATAAGTCACCGAAGACTGCTGTATTCTTCCCAAAGCAGTGAACAGGAGAAAAGCTCGACGCGAACCTCGCTATGGACAAGAGAGAATTCTTAAAGACTTCTGGTATCTTCCTTGCCGGCACCATGTTGTCTCCATTAGGCTCGGGCGAGCAGCCAGGCGCACGACGAACAAATTGGTCAGGAAATTACACTTACAGTACCGACCGCCTGCACCAGCCCCAGACGGTGGAGGAAGTGCGGCAGGTGGTGAAGGGCTGCAGTAAATTGCGGGCGCTGGGTGCTCGGCATTCCTTTAACGGGATTGCCGACAGCACCGAAAATCAGATTTCGCTGGCTCATTTGAACCAGATTGCCCTGAACCGCGGGTCCCGCACCGTCACTGTAGGCGGGGGTGTCACTTACAGCCAACTGGCTCCTTACCTTGAAAGCCAGGGTTATGCGTTGCACAACCTGGCCTCGTTACCGCAGGTTTCGGTCGCCGGCGCCATCGCCACTGCCACCCACGGCTCGGGGAACAAGAATGGGAATCTGGCCACGGCCGTATCCGGACTGGAAGTGGTCACGGCTGACGGCGAAGTGCGGGTTCTGTCCCGGGAACGAGACGGCGATCGATTCCAGGGCGCCGTGGTCAATCTGGGGGCGATCGGCGTGGTCACCAAGGTGACGCTAGACGTGCAACCGACCTTTCAAGTGGCTCAAGTGGTCTATGAGAACCTTTCCATGGATCAGCTGGAGCATCACCTGGAGGAGATCTTCGCCGGCGGCTACAGCGTGAGTCTCTTCACTGACTGGCAGAATCACCGCATAAGCCAGGTGTGGGTCAAACGGCGGGTTCAACCGGGGAGTCGACCCGAATTCGCCCCGGAGTTACTAGGCGCCAAGCTGGCAACCAGAAAACTTCATCCTCTGCCCGGACATTCGGCGGAAAGTTGCACCGAGCAAATGGGCATCCCCGGGCCCTGGTATGAGCGGCTGCCTCATTTCCGTATCAATTTCACCCCCAGCAGCGGAGCCGAGTTGCAGTCGGAGTACCTCATTCCTCGGGAGAAGGGTTACCAGGCAATACTGGCCGTCGAACAACTTCGCGATCACGTTACCCCTCACTTGTTGATCTCGGAAGTGCGCACCATCGAAGCCGATCACCTTTGGACGAGCACAGCCTACCAGCGGCCTTCCATGGGAATTCACTTCACCTGGAAGCCGGAATGGCCGGCGGTGAAAAGCGTGCTGCCGATGATTGAGGCCAAGTTGGCGCCGTTTGGGGCTCGCCCCCATTGGGGGAAGTTGTTTACCATGGCCGCCCCGCAGATCAAGCCACTGTATCCGGAAATGACGCAGTATCAGGGGCTTATGGCCCATTACGACCCACAAGGCAAGTTCCGTAATCGCTTCCTGGAGAGCAATATTTACGGAGCGTGACGCCGGTTTCGATGGCGTGGACACAGATTTCTGCGGGCGGCGATCCAAAAAGCCGCCCTCGGAGTTCAGTCCCGCAGGTGCCGACGAGACAAATGCTTCAGGAACGTGACGAGAAACAAAAGGGTTATGCTGCTCTCAGTGGATGCGTGCTACCGGATATCTTCTTCCGGCTCGCGCAACACTTCCTCCTCGATTTCCATATCTCGGAACTCGTTAGAGTCAAATACCTGGCCACAATCCAGACATTCGACGTATTCAACGTCCTCTTCACGCGCTACGATGCGCACTTTGGGGTGTTTGCAGGCGGTGTCCATCTGGGGGTCTGAGTGTGCAACCTGTGCTTCTCGGCAAGATTGTACCCGCCGGATTCTCGCTGTCAAATCTGTTTCTGTGCTTTCCGGTGCCCGCCGGGTGAAATTCATCGAAATGACCCGGTTTCCTTCAAGGATGCAACCGATCGGGACCAGGTTGACACACCTTCAACTGGAAAGCTCACTGATAGTACGCACCTGCTCCGGTTTAAGGGTGCCGTCTTCAAGCTTGCCGAAGATCATCTTGCCCGACGCGGTCTGCAGGACGCTGGTGACCGTAATTTCGACGGCGCGGCCAATCATGCGACGGGCGTGGTCCACCACCACCATGGTGCCGTCATCCAGGTAACCCACACCTTGGTTGTACTCCTTGCCCTCTTTCAGAACCACGATGTTCATTTTTTCCCCGGGCAACACCAGGGGTTTCAGTGAATTGGCCAGGTCGTTGAGATTCAGCACCCGAACATGGTGCAGTTGGGCCACTTTGCTCAGGTTGAAATCGTTGCTTACGATGGGAATGCCCATCTTCTTGGCCAATTCAATCAGCTTCAGGTCCACCTCACGCAGCTGGGGAAAGTCATCCTCGATGATCTGGACGCCGAGCAGCGGATGGGCCTGCATCTTTTGCAGAATATCCAGTCCGCGCCGGCCGCGCTGCCGCCGGGAGCCGTCCGAGGAATCGGCTACGACCTGCAGCTCCCGTAACACAAACTCGGGCACCAGCAGTGTTCCTTCGAGAAAGCCAGTCTCCACCACATCGGCAATACGGCCATCGATGATGGCGCTGGTGTCGAGGATCTTGAGGTTGCGCTTGCCGCCCCCAGCCCGCTCGCCGGCGAAGAGCTCGGCCAGGCCCCCGGTAAAGTTCAGGAGGTCGCCCTTGCTCGCCCCCACCATTAGACCCACATATGACATAAGCATGAGCACGAATAGCTGCAATAAAGCCCGGGTTCCACCCGGCGGCAGGGTTGCGCTCAGCACCGTGCCGAACAGAGCCCCCCCTGCGATTCCCAATACGCTGCCCAGCACCGCACCCAGAAGCCGCTTTATGCTCAATGCCCGCACGCGCAGTTCAAAAACGATCACCGCGGCGGCCGCGAGGGCGCCGAGCGCGGCGGCAGCCCAGGGCTGCAGCCCAAAGGGCCGGAGGGAGAAACAAGCTGCGGTAAGAACAAGGATGAAGAGAATTCGGATGACAACGAGATCCATGAAACTCCCGGCACAGCGCGGCAGAAACAACCCAACGGAGTATACCGATGGCAATGGACCCGGGGCAAAAAGAAATCCCGAAGCCGCATTCACCGCAGCTTCGGGATTGGATGACCGATCAGCGAACTAGTACTTGGGCACTCTGGGGTCGATCTGCTCGCTCCAGGCCTGGATACCGCCCGCCAGGTTCTTGACCTTGAAACCAGCCGTCTGCAGGAATTCCGCTGCCTTTTGGCTGCGGCCGCCCACCTTGCACTGCACAACGATTTCACGGCTCTTATCCAGTTCACCTACGCGCTTCTGTAAATCGCCCAGGGGAATGAGATAACCGCCGATCTGCGCAATCTTGAATTCATGCGGCTCACGGACATCGAGCAGGAAGAAATCCTTGCCCGCGTCGCGCTGCTGCTTGAATGAGGTCACGTCAATCTGCTCGACGCCGTTGATTTGCGCCGCATCCGCCGCCGGGGCGGGCTGAATGCCGCAAAATTGTTCATAGTCTATGAGCGCAGTCACCGTAGGATGGGTGCCGCATACCGGGCAATCCGGATTCTTGCGCAGCTTCAATTCCCGGAAGCGCATCCCCAGTGAGTCCACCAGCAGCAAGCGCCCGATCAGCGGATCTCCCTGGCCGAGGATCAGTTTGATGACCTCCGTGGCTTGGATGACACCTACTAGTCCAGGGAGAATCCCCAGCACTCCCCCTTCCGCACAGGAGGGAACCAAACCCGGCGGAGGCGGCTCGGGATAGAGGCAGCGGTAGCAGGGTCCCTGCTCGGTGGCAAACACGCTGGCCTGTCCCTCGAAGCGGAAAATCGAACCATAGACGTTTGGCTTCCCGCTCAGCACACAAGCGTCGTTTACCAGGTAGCGGGTAGGAAAGTTGTCGGTGCCATCGGCCACGATGTCGAAGTCCTTGAAGATCTCCATGGCGTTGTTGCTCAACAACATGGTGTTGAACTTCACGATCTTCATATGGGGGTTCAGGGCCTTCAGCTTCTCTTCTGCCGAGTCCAGCTTCAACCGGCCTACGTCATTGGTGCTGTGGATGATCTGACGCTGCAGATTGCTCGAGTCCACTACGTCGAAGTCGACCAGGCCCAGGGTTCCGATGCCTGCTGCGGCGAGGTAAAACGCCAGGGGTGAGCCGAGGCCGCCGGTGCCCACGCAGAGCACCTTGGCCGCCTTGAGCTTTTGCTGACCCTCCATGCCCACCTCAGGCAAAAGCAGGTGGCGCGAATAGCGTGCAATTTCGTCGTTGCTAAGCGCTGGTTGGGCTAGCGCGGGTATTTCCGTCATAGTAGTTGCCATTTTCAATCTCCTAATTTGCTCAGAACGACGCATCCGCCGGCAATCGAAGGGATAATCGACAAGCTATCGCTGTCTTTGACCGCCGTGTTCTCTTTATCGCTCAAGTAACGAATGTCTTCATCGTTCAGGTAAACATTCACGAAGGCGCGCAACTTGCCTTCCTCTGAATACAGATGCTTTTTCAGTTCGGGATGAGTGAGGGTAAGTTCATCGAGCGCCTGGCCGACGGTTGCGGCCTCAACCGTGACCGTGGCCTGTTTGGCCGCAAACTGACGAAGCGGGGTAGGGATGTGAATCTTCATTCGTCGAACTCTCTCTCTTTCTGATCTGGTTGCGTAGGGCGGGGATCTCCGGGCCGGCGGTCAACAGCGCTCGGGCCACACGTGGATCTCCTCGTCCTCAAACCGCTTGTCATCTTCCCCAGTTCCAGCAAGAAAGAACGAGTTGGTCTGTTTTGCTACTCCCGTCTCCACGCTGGTGATCACATAAGAGCAACCCAGCCAGTGAGCTTCATTGAAATCCGTCGTCGACCAGCGCGCGGGATGGTCGGGATGCGAGTGGTAGAAACCCACGATGTCCAGGCTGCGTTCTCGCGCCTGTCGTTGGATGCTGACCAGCTCCTGGGGCGCAATGTGGTATCGGTTATGGGCAGAATCGGTCCGCGTATTACCCGCCCGGACCACCGAGTCCACCTCGTTGATGCCTTCCAGCGATTTGCCGAGAAGCACCCCGCAGCACTCATGGGGATAGGTCTCTTCGCCATGCTTGCGCAACTGGCTATAGACCGCATCGCTGATCTTCAGCTTCTGCCCCACACTCGTGCTGGCCATCATTGCTCCCAAAATCGTTCACTCAGATACTTGTCAGCCGAGTCACACAAAATGGTGACGATGACAGCGTTTCTGCCTGCGCCTGCTTCCTCTTCGCCAATCCTGAGACTTGCCGCCACCGCCGCGGCTGCCGAGATGCCCAGGAGCAATCCTTCTGTCCGCCCCAGGTGTTTGGCCATCTCGTAAGCGCCCTCAGTCGACTGCTCCAGGTGGCGGTCTGCCACGCCGGCATCATAGATAGGAGGCACAATCGCCGTAGCCATGTACTTCAAGCCTTCCAGCCCATGAAACGGTGAATCCGGCTGCATGGCAATACATTCAATGTTCGGATTCAGCTCCTTCAGACGGCGGGTGACCCCCATGAACGTTCCGCTGGTGCCCAGCCCTGCCAGGAAGTGCGTAACCTTTCCCTCTGTCTGCTGCCAAATCTCGTTCGCCGTACCTTTATAATGCGCCTTCCAGTTAGCTTCGTTGCCGTACTGATCGGCGTAGTAGTACCGGTCCTTATCCTGCGCCAACTCCCGGGCCTTTAGAATCGCACCATCGGACCCGTCCGCCGGGTCTGTCCAGACAATGTTCGCCCCGTAAGCGGCGAGAATCCGCTTCCGCTCGGGAGAAACATTCGACGGCATGCACAGCGTAACCGGAAATCCCTTGGCTGCGCCCAACATCGCATAAGCGATGCCGGTGTTGCCGCTGGTCGCATCCAGCAAGTGCCTTCCGGCAAGTAAACCCTGGGCGTCGGCCGCAGCCACGATCGCCGAAGCTGCGCGATCCTTGACCGAGCCCCCCGGGTTCGCCCACTCAGCCTTGCCCAGCAAGGTGATTCCCGGGAGATGGGCCGTCAAACGATCGAGGCGCAGGAGCGGCGTGTTTCCTATCCGTTCCAAGATGCTACTGCCCAGGCTGCGCGACGTCGACCTCACTTCAGTTTGCACTTCGGTTTGCATGGAAAGTCCCTGATTCAACTGATCTACTCACGTTGCAGCGTGCACCGGCGATGTGCGAAAGTAAGGTGAAGCACTTCCTAGTGTAGCTGCCACTCGAAAACCGAGGCAATCCACAGTCGGTCGCAAGCCATGCGAACAAAAGTACACTTCTTGAACTTCGACGAAGTCCTGAGCGCTTTGCGCACCTTAGGTTTTGATGTTCAACCGGTGCCCGAGGTCGCAAACCTGATGTTGGTGCGCAAATATGGCGCGGGCGCGATCCTGATCCGGATGGGGGAGCCCACGCCTGAGGAGAAGGCCGCGGAAAAGAAGGTGCCGCATAGCGCCGTGAGATGGAGAGAGCGCCCGGGCTACATGGTCGGGGGAGAAGTGGCCACCCTGCTCGATCGGGGATACCAGAAATTCTGGAAATCCAGCCGCCTCGAGGTGCCGGCGACCGCGGAGTCTCTGCAGGCGGTGCACCGCTTTGCGGAGGAATTGCGCCAGGTCGTTGGCGAACCGAGCCTGTACAACGAGTCGCTCGGAACAACCAGCGACAGTTACCTATATGACCGGGTGAAAGGCCGCGATCTACCCCTGGCCGAGCGGCCGGTACCGGCGTGGCAACTGCCCCCGAAGACTAGTTACTGAATCCTGCAAAGGTAATATCCTCCCCGCAGGTTGAGCTGCCGGACGCTGCCCGCATCTGTCTCTGGCTCCCTCACTAAGGACGGGTGGCCCATATCTCGCTCGTTTTTCGCCAGATGTGGGATACCACGGCTTTCCCCTGACGCTCGAATCATCCGACGCACTTGACGGTCAACATCGGTGGTATCCCACATCTCGCGAAAAACGAGCGAGATATGGGCCACCCGTCCTTGGTGAGGGAACCAAAGACGATCGCCCTGCTCCTTTTTGATGCAGTTTACTTCGTTGAACGCTGCCGCTGCAGTTCCCGATAGACCTCGCTCTTCGAGACACCGCGCTCGCGCGCCACGCGCTTGAGTGCGTCTTTTTCGTCGAGACCCTCAGCTTCCATCAGCTGCGACACCTGTTGCCGAACACTCCGGCCCTCACTTGCCGGCTGGGCCGGCGTTGTGGCGTCGATCAACAGCACAATTTCTCCCCTTACACGCTCGCGAGCCGACAGGGCCAACCGGACCTCCGCCACCGTGCCGCGCAGAAACTCCTCGTGCAACTTGGTCAGCTCACGGGCTACCACCACGCGCACCTGGCCTCCCCACACCGCCTCCACATCCGCCAACGTCTCCACAATGCGATGAGGTGCTTCATACACCACCAGCGTGAGCCCGCTCGCGATCCCGGCCAAAGACTCCAGTTCCGTCCGCCGTGCGCCCGGTTTCGCCGCAAGAAAGCCGATGTAGAGGAAGCGCTCCGTATCCATGCCGGAAGCAACGAGCGCACTGAGCGCTGCGTTTGCCCCGGGAATGGGAATCACACGCACGCCCACAGCCAGTGCTGCCCGCACCAACTCCAGGCCCGGATCCGAGAACGCCGGTGTACCCGCATCGCTGACCACCGCGACCCGGCCTCCCTGCTGCATCAACGCAATCAGCTCCACAGCCCGCGACTGCTCGTTATGTTCGTGAAAGCTGAGGGTGGGGGTGGAAATGGAAAAGTGGTTGAGCAGCTTTTGCGTCTGGCGAGTGTCTTCACATGCGATGCGATCGACGTCTTTCAGCACCCGCAGCGCGCGCAGGGTAATGTCCTCAAGATTGCCGATGGGCGTCGCGACCAGATACAGCCCGGGATCGAGCAAAGATTATTCCTGGCTCTGGCGACGCAATTTCCGGCTCTCTGCCAGCAGGCTCATGGAGTGCATCAGGTTTTGCAAGGTCACGATGCCAACGATGCGTTCGCCTTCGGTAACCGGCACCAAAGAAAGTCCACGCCCGGCAAAGCGGCTGATGGTCGTGCCCAGGGAGTCCTCGGGCTGAGCCACGTGAAAACTGCGTGACATCACCGCTTGCACATAACCGTTGCCCTCGCTGCGCAGCGCAGAAAGGATACTCTGGCGGGAGATAATGCCCACCAGGCTATCGCCGCGCACCACAGGAAAATCGTCCTGCAGACTGTGAATCGACTTGTGGAGTGCATCCTCCAGAGTGTCGGAGGGGGCCAGCATGGAGAATTCAGTCAGCATGATGTCCTGCATGTTGACGGTGTCCACTACGCTCTGAAACAGGACGCCCTGATCTTCGAGCTGAGCGCCGATCAGGATAAAAAATCCCGCTAATAGCAGCCACGCATTCATCAGGACCAATCCGGCGATGATTGCAGTCATGGCCAGAACCTGACCCAGTCCGGTTGCCACTCGTGATCCCTGTGCCCTACCCTGCGCCCGGGCAACGCCTCCCCGCACGACCCTGCCGCCGTCCAGCGGATAGGCAGGCAGCAGATTCAGAACGCCGAGAAAAACATTGACCCAGATAATGCTGCGAATCAAGTGGGCGGGAGTCATCCAGGGCCGCTCCAAAAGATTCATCGTGGGCGACATGCCGAGCACCAGCATGGCGACGACCAGGGCGAAACTCAGATTCGCGATAGGCCCGGTGACCGCCATGCGCCACTGCATTTTCCTGCCGCCTGCCTGTTCTGCGCTCTCCGCGTTTGCGTAGGCCACCAGACCGCCAATCGGCAGCAGCAGGATATTTCTCAATTGCAATCCGTGGTACGCCGCTACGATCATGCGCGCCACTTCGCGGACGGCAACCGCACCCAGCAAAACCAGCCACAAGCCCACCCCACGGAACATGGTGAGATGAACGCTCTCGGTGTAGGCCATACAGATGCCAAGCAACAGAATGAAGAAAGTGTGAATGCGTAACTCCACACCCATCCAGCGCCCTAGGGGGAACGACCATCCGCGCATTGCATCCGTCCTTGCTTCTCATTGTAGAGCTTGCGGATTCATTGGCCAGCAAAGGATTCATTTACCATGAAATCCGATGCGGGTGATTGGCGGCACATACCGTTCGCGGCGGCTGATCGCGCCCCGCGGGCTCGCCACCCGGCCCACCAGCGATCGCTTGCGTGAAACTCTCTTTAATATCCTGGCCGCACGCATCGAAGGCGCGGTGTTTGCCGATCTCTATGCCGGCTCGGGAGCGGTGGGCATCGAGGCTATCAGCCGCGGTGCAAGCCTGGTCTACTTCGTGGATCAGGCTCCGCCTGCGATAGCCGCGATCCGCAGCAATCTTGCTGCACTCAAAATCAATTCCGGGTTCCAAATTGTTTCCAGCAGCGTCTCGGCCGCATGCCGCCGTCTCTCTGAGCCCGGCCCCCAACCGCGTTGCGCGATTCATTTTTCTCGACCCGCCGTACGCGGCTGCGGACGATTACGCCGGCACCCTCGGCAGCATCGGGCAGCATGCAGATTCGTTGCTCACTCCCGACGGCATCGTGATCGCCGAACATGGCCGCAAGATGGCTCAGCCGCTGACGGAATGTTACGGCCCACTGCGACGCTATCGCGTTCTTGAGCAGGGCGACGCGGGCTTGAGCTTCTACGCCAGGTAGCCTCCACCGCGGTGCTCGCCGGTCTTCAGGTTTACCTCAAACTCGAGCTCACGATCGGTGCTCATGTCCCAACCCAGACCAAACAACGTCTCTCCGCGGATGCCGGTAATGTGCAACCCATCCCAACTGAGACGGCTGGTTTGCCAGGCCTTCCCGGAGCGGCCCCACGCTAACAGCGAATGGAAACTCGAAAATATGAGCAGGTCGTGCTCCGCGACCGGCGTTACCGCGATCACCGGGCGGTACACCACTTGTTCCCATCGCCCGGGGTCATGGGTGTCGACGAGGTAGGCGTACCCGCCGGCAACAGCGCAGAGCCATGCTGGGTCAGGACAGGCCCATACACCGCTGGGCACGGCCGGCCCGGCGAAACCAAGGGCACAGGTGGCCAGGAACGGAAGCGCCGCACCAAAGGGCCGGATCATGATCTCCAGTGCTCCCCGCTCCACTTCCTCAACCTGCGCCGGGTACACGAATTGGCGCGCGGGCAAGATCAACGGCCGGGAGGCGAGGATCTCTGCCTCCCAAGCGTGTTCAAATGTGGAGTCAATCACCAGGTTGATGTTTTTTTGATGCAAATGCCTCTACCCTCTCCCGCACGCTCAACACGTGGGTCGGCAAATCGAGCCGGCTGCCGTCTTCCAGCAGGGGAATCAGCTTGTCAAACTCCGGACCGGAGTGCGCTCCGGTCAGGATGATACGTACGGGGTGGAACAGATCCTTGCCCTTGACCCCGGTCTCCACCTTTACCTCATTCATCAGTTCCTTGAAGCGCTGCGGCGTCATCGCGCCCGCTTCTGCTCTGACCTTTTCCGTAAATACCTTCACGACACGCGCTCCTGCTTCCGAGGTCAGCATAGCTGTGTCTTCGCCGGTCACTTCGGAGGTCACGCGCCAAAGAGCTGCTGCCTTTTCCGGTAACTGCTGGAGCTGGTCAACGGCGGGAAGAAACAGTTCCAGCACCCGATCGAACCAATGCTCGACAGCGTCGCCGGCAGAGGATTGCGGCGGTAGCCACGCCATCGCCGCGAAATATGGCCAAGCCAATCCCCTCAGCTCGGGTAGCGGAGAATGCTTGATGGCTTGACGGTTAAGCCAATGCAGCTTGTCCCAATCGAAGACTGCCGGCGAGGGTGTGACCCGCTCCAGCTTGAACTCCTTGATCAGCTCTTCGCGAGAGAAAATCTCGCGTGTTCCCCCTTCTGCGCCCCAGCCAAGCAGAGCAAGATAATTCGCCAGCGCCTGGGGCAGAATTCCCATCTCGCGGAAGCTGGCAACCGACGTAGCACCATGGCGCTTTGAAAGGCGCTCCCGGTCGCTGCCCAGGATGGTCGAGAGATGCGCGAACTGCGGCGGGGTCCAACCGAATGCCTGATAAATGGCCACCTGCCGGGGAGTGTTCGAAATGTGATCGTCGCCGCGGATGACATGCGTGATATGCATGAGTGCATCGTCGATGGTGACCACGTAGTTGTAGACCGGCACGCCGGAAGAGCGAACCAGGATAAAGTCCCCCACTGCCTCGCTCGCGAACTCCACATCGCCGCGGACGATATCGTGGAAGCGCAGTGGAGCATCGGGCACAGCCAGCCGCACGGCGAAGGTCTCGCCCGCAGCCGCACGGGCCATAGCTTCGCCCGGCGTGAGAGTTTTGCATTTGCCCGAGTACACCTGCGTCCGGTGCTCGCGGAGAGCCTGCTGCCGCTCCTGCTCCAGTTCCTCCGCGGTACAGAAGCAGCGGTAGGCTTTGCCTTCCCCGAGCAACTGCTCCGTGTGCTGGTGATAAATCCCCAGGCGCTCGCTTTGCCGGTAGGGCGCATAGGGGCCGCCGATCTGGGGCCCTTCCGTCCAGTCCAAGCCGAGCCAGCGGAGATCTTCGATTAGCTGGTCTTCGTAGCGCACTTCGCTTCGCTCTACATCGGTGTCTTCGATACGCAGCAGGAAATCTCCACCGGTGTGGCGGGCAAAGAGCCAGTTATAGAGCGCGGTGCGGGCATTGCCCACATGCAACATACCAGTGGGTGAGGGAGCAAAGCGCACCCGTGGGGAAGGGTTTGGCATAGGTCTGCTCTGATGCTATCAAGCTCAGAGCATGTTCCCTTCTACGGTGCACATGCGGAAGTGTTTAGTCGGGCCGTTGGAGACCAACAAAGAGCTCGGCAAGAGGGGGTGTGGGAACCGAGATTTAGGAATTTAGTCCCGAAGGGACGGCTGAACTTAGCCCAGGACGTTAGTCCTGGGTACCTAAGAAACTTGGTTAAGTCCCACAGGGACGGCTGAAGGAGGATTACGTCGCGGCCCGTTTTCAGCCGTCCCTGCGGGACTGGGTCGTCCTTTCAAACCCAATCCAGGACTAGCGTCCTGGCTAAGTTCAGCCGTCCCTTCGGGACTAAATTCCTAAACTAGCGGAAGTGCTCCCACCCGGCGGCTGCGAGCTCGGAACGGGTGTTGCCCTGGTTCATTGCTACTTGCGGCCGCTGGCCACGTTTCTTCATCCGGCCGATGGCATGCGTAAGCACTCCTCCCAATTGACCGGGCACTGGTGTCTTCGGTGAGGCCGTAAACAACAGCTCGTAATCTTCTCCGCCGTGCAATGCCTGCTCCAGGGTGGCGCGGGCATCGACGGGCAGAGTTTCAGCATCGATTTCCGCAGCCAGGCCGCTCTCTTCGCACAGATGGGCCAGATCGGTGGAGAGCCCGTCGCTCAGGTCGATGGCCGCCGTTGCTAACCGTCTCAGCTTGCGACCGGCAGCTAGCCTGGGCTCTGGATATAAATGCGGATGGCCTGGCTTCTCCGCTGCCTGAAAGGCGGACGGCCGGCGCTCAAGGGCACGCAGCTCAGCCGCGGATCCACCCAGGGCGCCGGTGACGTAAATCAGGTCGCCGGCACGAGCCCCGGAGCGCAAGAGCGCCTTACCCTTAGGGACGCTTCCCAGTAGAACAATGTCGGCGATCACCAGCGGCGACTTTGCCATGTCTCCGCCCGCCAACGGCACCCGATGGCGCTGAGCCAGCGCTATGAATCCATCGAGGAAGAGATCCATCCACGATGTGGTGAGATCCGGCGGCAGGGCCAGCGATAAAAAGGCCGCCTCCGGACGGGCGCCCATCGCCGCCAGGTCGCTCAGGCCGCGGGCCAGGCAACGGTGGCCCACGCTTTGCGGCGGATGCCAATCCCGGCGGAAATGAACATTCTCGAGGGAGAGGTCGGTCGTGACCACCAGTTCTTCACCACGACGCGGTCGTAGGACTGCGCAATCATCGCCGATGCCGAGAGTCAGGATCCCGCTCTTGCGCCGGCCCTTCAGCAGTTGATCTGCCCGTCTTCGAATGGCTGCGATCAGTTCCCGCTCGCCTGCGGTCTTGGGTCGACTCTTTTTACCGTTGTCAGCCATGGCGCCAGCATACCTTGCAGGCACGGTAAGTTATCAAAGCGTTAGACCCCGTCCCACTTTACGGGTTTGACCCAGTAGATTCACTCTGTTAGGTTCAAGACTCGGCCTTTGTGCAAAGTGAGTACGAAGCCGATATCCCCTTGTAGAGTGAGCAGATTGCGCAAACGCTACTACATAATTTTTGTAGCCCGCCAGGAAGATGGCGAATTGCGCAAAATCCCCATACCGTTGCACTACGCCTATGTGTTTGTCGCGGCTGCGGTTATTGGGCTTTTCACGATCACGGGGATGGCTGGGTCCTACAGCCGCATGTTGCTGAAGACGGCCCGCTTCAACCAGATTCGCACCGAGCGCGAAACCATCCGCCATGACTATCTGCAGATGGAACAAGTGGCGCATGAGAAGGATGTGCAGGCAGCTTCTTTGGGGTCACTGGCCAGCGAAGTCAGTGCTCTTTATGGCCTGCGGCAAAACCGGCTAAGCAAAACTTCTCTCCAGAAGTCGACGGCCTCAACCAGTACCGCGGCCTCCGACGGCATCAGCGATCAGCAGTACAGTCAATCGCTCGATCAGCTTTTAGCGCTGCGCTCCTCAGCCATGTCTGGGGAGATCATGCACGGGCTCGACTTAACGAATCGCTTCCCGGTGGGATTGGGCGGCAGGATCAACGTGGCTTACGCGCCATCGCAATGGCCGGTACAGGGGATCGTAACCAGCTCCTTCGGCGCCCGGCTTGATCCCTTCAAGGGTGAAGGCGCCTTTCACACCGGCATCGACATTTCCGCCAGCCAAGGCGACGCGGTACGCGCGCCGGCGGATGGAATGGTTCTCAAGGCTGGAATGGGCACAGGGTACGGACGCGAAGTCATCGTCGATCATGGCCACGGAGTGGAAACCCTCTACGCTCATCTTTCTGGATTTGCAGTCATCGCAGGGCAGGACGTTCGCCGGGGTGACATCCTGGGCTATGTTGGTTCTTCCGGACACAGTACCGGCCCTCACCTGCACTACGAAGTCCGCATTCACGATACCCCGGTCAATCCCTCGAAGTATCTGCATGACGCCGCGACACCTCAATTAGCGAGCACCCCATCCGCACCCACGCCTACCAAGCTCCGGCGGCGCAGACTAAGACCGCGCCTTTCCCTGCTGTGGTTCTGCATGGCCATGCTGTGCTGCGCGCCCGCCCTTAGGGCACAGACAGTTGGGACCAACTACGTCGGCTTCGATAAGAACGAATATCCCGGGGATAACCTCCTCCCGGCACTGCGCCGCACCTTTTCCTACACCAGCTACTGGCTAAACAATCCGCCGGGAGCGAATGCCAATAGCTGGATCGGCAAGCGTGCCACCCTCAAGGCGAATGGCTTCGGTTTCATGGTCCTGTACAACGGCCGGCTGGACTCCGAACTCAAGGGCAAGGATGCAGCGGCCCTCGGCCGATCTGACGCATCCGCCGCCATTACCGCAGCAAAACGGGAGGGCTTTGCTTCCGGTGCGATCCTGTTTCTCGATCAAGAGGAGGGCGGACGGCTGTTGCCGGAACAGAGCGCTTATCTTTTTTCGTGGGTAGATGCGGTGCGAGCATCGCCGTACAAGCCGGGGGTCTATTGCTCCGGAATTCTGGTTCCGGATGGACCAGGCAAGATCAGCACCGCGAGTGATATCCAGAGCCATGACAGCAACCTGGCCCTTTGGGTAGCCAACGACGAGTGCCCTCCGGCGCCGGGTTGTGTGCTGCCGAAGAAGTCTCTTGATGCAGCTTCGAGTGGAGTTCCGCAAGCGAAGGTTTGGCAGTACGCGCAGTCGCCCCGAAGACCGTTTGCTCGCCAATGCGCGGCGACCTACGCGGCCGATAACAATTGTTACGCGCCGGGATCTGCCGCACAGCGCTCAGACATTCCTGGATCTGAACGTATCTGCGTCTCCGGATCCATCCCGCGGACGTTAGGCTACGCCCGGTCGAAAAACATTTCCAAGAAAGATCCGCGGAACTGCAGATCCCTCGGCGGGATGACAAAGGGGAGTGCGTTATGTCATCCACGGAGCGTAGCCCACTCGCTGAGGCGAGTCGGAGAGAAATGACGGCTTTCTGTACCGGCAACAAACGATCGGGTGCCCCACATCTCGCTCGTTTTTCGCGAGATGTGGGATACCACGGTACTCCGCGTCACTCAATCGGTGTCATTAGGAGCCGAGGGATATGCAGTTCCGCGAACCCTTAATGGAAATATATTTCGTGTCTTTCCCGACGCGGCCGCTCAGCCCTCTTGCAGCATGCTGGGTTCTTCAGGAGCACGCAGGCGGACCAGGCGATCGATGGCATAGGGCGCGCGATGCGATGAGGTGTGATAGTGCCGCACCTGCAACTCGCCCAACAGGCCGATGGCAAGCATCTGGATGCCCGCCAGAATCAAAACGCCGGCCACCACAAAGAGCGGTCCATGCGTGTCCATCACGGCCTGATGGGTAAAGACTTTGAGCCCGGCCAACATCAATGAGATCGCGCCGCCAAGAAGAATGCCGAGCGCGCCAAAAGTGCCGAAAAAATGGAGCGGACGGGTCATGTACTTGAGCAAAAAACGAATGGTGAGCAGGTCAAAGAAAACGCGGATCGTCCGGGAAATCCCGTAGTGAGATTTACCCCGCTCCCGGTTCACATTCTTGATCGGAATCTCACAGATGCTGGCGCCATACCAGGAGGCCAACGCGGGGATAAAGCGATGCATCTCGCCGTAGAGCGGGATGTTGTGGATTACCTCACGCCGATATGCCTTGAACGTAGTTCCAAAATCGTGAATGTCGACGCCGGAAAGCTTAGCCATGAGCCAATTTGCGCAGCGTGACGGAATCCTGCGCATGACGAAGTTGTCGATGCGCGCCTTGCGCCAACCGCTGACCACGTCGTAACCCTCTTCCAGCTTGGCAACAAACTCGGGAATTTCAGAGGGATCGTGCTGCAGGTCGCCATCCATGGCCAGGATGTAGTCCCCCTGGGAGTGATCGAATCCCGCGGCCAGCGCAGATGTCTGGCCGAAATTACGCCGCAGCTTGACCACCAAAACCCGGCTATCCACGGCTGCAATTTCCTCCAGCAGCTTGTAGGTGCGGTCACTCGATCCGTCGTCCACAAGCACCAGTTCGAAACTGTCGCCAATCTGCTCCATAACCGCCTTAAGGCGGTCGTACAGCGCAGTAACGTTCTCTTCCTCGTTATGGAAGGGTACGACGATCGAATACTTTGGCATCTAGATAGTATAAATCCCAAAAACGGGATCCCCGGACGGGATTTCTGTCTTTTTCGGTGTACCTTATTGACCGTCCCATTTGCGGATCTCCTCTGCCAGAATTGCGCCGGCCCGCTCGCACGCAGCACGATCCACGTCGTGATGCGTGACCAGCCGGACGGAATGTGGTCCCAGGGTCCCGGCACGGACGCCACGGCTGGCCAAAGCTGTGACCAGCGCCTGGGCATCTCCCCCGCCGCGGAGGCTGAAGATGACGATGTTGGTCTGCACCAGCGCCGGATCGAGTTCCACCTGGGGAAGCGCGCTCAGAGCAGCGGCCAGGAGCTTGGCATTGTCATGATCTTCCTGGAGCCGTCCGGTCATGTCATTGAGGGCAACCAGACCGGCTGCGGCCAGAACGCCCACCTGGCGCATCCCTCCCCCCAGCGCCTTACGAAAGTTACGCGCGCGCTCAATCTTTTCCCGGCTGCTCACCAGCATCGAACCGACCGGTGCACACAAGCCCTTGGAGAGGCAAAACATGACAGAGCTAAAGCCGCGGGTCAGCCGATCTACCGGGATTTTCAACGCGGTCGCAGCATTGAAAATGCGCGCGCCATCAAGATGAACCGGCAAACCCGCATTGGCCGCCCCGGCCAGGATTTCTTCGGTTACTTCGAGCGGCATGACGGTGCCGCCAGCCAGATTGTGCGTGTTCTCGAGAGAAATGAGTCCCGTACGCGACCGGTAGTGCCGACCGGCCGAGACCACCGTCTGGATCAGCGGCCAGGTGAGGATTCCACGATCCGCATACACCGTGCGGAGCTGGCATCCGGAAAAGGCGGAAACCATGGCCATTTCCCAGTCCACCAGGTGGCCGCGGGATTCGCAGATAACCTCCTGGCCGTGCTCGGTGTGCATGCGGATCGCAATCTGGTTGCCCATGGTGCCGGTGGGAACAAATAAGGCGGCCTCGCGGCCAAAGATCTCCGCCGCGCGTGCTTCCAGGCGATTTACGGTGGGGTCTTCGCCGTAGACATCATCCCCCACCTCGGCTGCGGCCATGGCGGCTCGCATGGCAGGGGTCGGACGGGTGACCGTATCGCTGCGCAGGTCGATGGACGCGGTTGACTGCCGAGCGATCGTTTCAGGCCTAGGCAAGGTGCTGGTAGACAAAGTTCCCTCCACACTCATTGCAACTGGAGCTCTGGTTCCTCTACTCCGAGGAAACGGGCAAAAACATCGTTTGAAAAGAGGAGACCACGCTGGGTCAGGCACACCACACCCTCCTGGTCGGTGAGCAGTCCAAGCTGGCACAGCTCGCGCACCAGGGGCACAAAATTCTCCACGCGATCACTACCGAACTCCGCCGCCAAGGCCCGCCACGCGACCCCGGCACGCAGGCGCAAACCCAGAAACCAAGCCTCTTCCAGCGCTTCGCACGAGCTGACTTGGCGTACATCCTGCACCTGGCCGCCACGGAGGTATTCGGCCAGCACCGCGGTGGTACTGAAGCGCAGCGCAGAACCGTCCACGGTACCGACCATGGAGTGCGCGTCCAGGCCAAAACCGAGATAGGGCTGGCGGCGCCAGTACTTCAAGTTATGCCGTGACTGGCTTTCGCCACGGGCGAAGTTTGAGATTTCGTATTGCCGCAGTCCGTGGCCTTCGAGAGCAGCAATAGCGCTCTCATACAGATCGGCGGTCAGCTCCTCGCTGGGCACCGTCTGCGCATGATAGCGCGAGCCGCCGGCCAGCAACTCCCGGCCCAGGCGCGAATCCTCGTCGATTTCCAGCATGTAGATGCTGGCGTGTTGCACACCGGTCGCGGCCAGCACATCGAGCGACTCCTGCCAGCTGGCCGCGGTCTGATGGGGTATGCCGGCAATCAGATCGATGCTAAGGTTCTCGACTCCGGCGGAGCGGACACGTTCCAGGTCCCTCAACACCACTTGCCGGGTATGAAATCGTCCTGTAGCCGCTGCCTCGCGATCCACCAGGGATTGGACGCCGAAACTGATCCGGTTGACGCCGAAGGCAAGCATGGCGTCCAGTGCCGGGTCATCAAGCTGCCCTGGAGCGCACTCCAGTGTGATTTCCGCTCCGCGCACAATGGCGAACTCCTGGCGCAGGGTGTGGGCCAGTTCCCCCACCAGGGCCGGAGAAAGCACGCTGGGCGTGCCTCCACCCAGGTAAATGCTGTCCACCTGCTCAGGAATGGCCGCGCCCGCCAGCCGTTGCCGCAGGCTACGGATGTCCTCACAAACCCGGGCGACATATTGCTCATGGGCAGCCACCGACGACACACCAGAGGCGAAATTGCAGTAGGTGCATTTGGCCCGGCAAAACGGAACCGAAATGTAAATACCCAGAGAATTCATCTGCCGCCCGAGTCCTGCTATCTATTCTGACATCCTCCATTCGCCGTAAGGCCAAGTAAAATAAGACTTGAAACCCATGGCTGAGCCGACCGCCGAGAAAGATCGCAAACCCCAGCAGCACGACGACGATGTTGTCGGCAAGGCTTATGACAGCCGCCTGATGGGTCGTTTGCTGACCTACTTGCGGCCCTACAAGCTGCAGGCGGTCATTTCGCTGGTGGCGATCCTGCTCAAAGCTGGATCTGATGTTCTGGGCCCTTACCTGACTAAGGTCGCCGTGGATCGCTACATGACCGCGCGGCCGGCGCTCCATCCACCGGCGTGGACGCATCGGCTCAGCTCGAATGCGGCGGTGGGAGTGACGCAAATTGCCAGCGTCTATTTCGGCACGCTGGTATTCAGCTACCTGCTCGAATTTGTTCAGACCTACCTGATGCAGTGGACCGGACAGAAAGTCATGTTCGACATGCGCAGCCAGATTTTTCGGCACATCCAGAGCATGCACGTAAGCTTTTTTGACCGTAATCCGGTAGGGCGCCTGGTCACCCGGCTCACCAGCGATGTTGACGCGCTGAACGAGATGTTCACCTCCGGGGTCTTTGCCATTTTTGAGGATGTTTTCGTTCTTATCCTCATCGTGGTCATCATGCTGCGCATGAACTGGTGGCTGGCCCTGATCGCGTTTGCCGTGCTGCCTCTCATCCTTGGGGTCACTCGCGTCTTCCGGAAGCATGTGCGCGACTCCTATCGGCGCATCCGCTCCGCCATCGCCCGCATCAACGCCTCTACCCAGGAACATGTAAGCGGAATGAGCGTAGTGCAGCTGTTCAACCGCGAGCAGCGCTCCTACGAGGAGTTCGAAGCGGTCAACCGGCAGCATATGGTCGCCTTCAAAGACGCCATCCTGGCCTACGCGCTCTACTACCCCGCGGTTGAGTTGCTGAGCTCCGTGGCCATCGCGCTGGTGATCTGGCTGGGCGGGTATGGGGTGCTGCGCAATGCAGTCTCCATCGGCGTCCTGGTCGCCTTTATTCAATATTCCCAGCGCTTCTTCCGCCCCATCCAGGACCTGAGCGAGAAATACAACATCCTGCAGGCCGCAATGGCCGCCAGCGAGCGCGTCTTCAAGCTGCTCGACACCCCGCCGGAGCTGCAGAGCCCGGCCTCACCGCGCGCCTGCGACGGTTCGGGGCGAATTGAGTTCCGCCATGTCTGGTTTACGTATCAGCGGCTGGACGAACAGCAACTGGCGGCCATCCAACAGGCTGAGGGCACGGAGGAGATTCTCGCTGCCTCTCCAGAGGTGGAATGGATTCTCAAGGACGTGTCGTTCGTGATCGAGCCCGACCAGACAGCGGCCATCGTAGGCCACACCGGGGCCGGCAAGACCACCATTATCGGCTTGATGATGCGCTTCTATGAGATTCAGCGTGGCCGCGTGCTGATCGATGACGTCGACGTTCGCGAACAGGACGTCACGGAGTTACGGCGCCATTTCGGGGTGGTGCTCCAGGACCCGTTCCTGTTCACCGGCACCATCGCCGAGAATATTCGCCTGGGTTCGGACTGGATCACGGATGCGCGGATGAAGGCCGCGGCCGATGAGGTAAATGTGGGTGACTTCATCCGGGCTTTACCCCGTGGATTTGATGAGCCGCTGCGCGAACGCGGCAATAGTCTTTCCACCGGGCAGAAACAGCTGATCAATTTTGCCCGTGCCCTGGCGCACGATCCGCGCATCCTGATACTGGACGAAGCTACCTCGAGCGTGGACACCGATACCGAAATGCGGGTCCGCTCCGCGCTCGAACGCATGGTCCAGGGACGGACTTCGGTGATCATCGCCCATCGTCTGTCGACCGTGCAGCAGGCGGACAGAATTCTGGTCATGCACAAGGGCGTGTTGCGAGAGTTCGGCACTCACCAGGAACTGCTGGGGCAGCGCGGCATTTACTGGAAGCTTTACCAGCTGCAATACAAGGACCAGGAAGTGCAGGCCGCGCGGGCTGCTAACGGATTTTTGGACGCAAGCCTCGCTGTGGGCACGGACTAGGATGGGCTGCTACAGAGCCGGGAGAGAGCCGCGGATCTCTCCACTCGGTCGAAAGACATTTCCAGGGAAGGTCCGCGGAACTGTCAGATCCCTCGGCTGCGCTCGGGATGACAAAGGGGAGGGCGAAGCTTCCATGAAGATCTTTTTATCTGCCGGTGAGGCCAGCGGCGAGCACTACGGCGCGTTGCTGATGGGGGAGATACGCCGCCTGGAGCCCGAGGCTGACTTTTTTGGGCTTGGCGGGACACGCATGGAGGGCCTGGGATTGCGCCGCGTGGTGCGCGCCGAAGATGTTGCCGTCATGGGCATCACGGAAGTGATTCTTCATATGCCCCATGTCTACCGGGAATATAGAAAGCTGAAGGCCAGTTTGCGCGCGAAACGGCCCGATCTCGCTATCCTGATTGACTTCCCTGACGTAAACCTGAGTCTTGCCGCCGAGCTTCGCCGTTTGAAAATACCCGTGGTCTACTTTGTGAGTCCACAACTATGGGCCTGGAAGAAGTGGCGCATAAAGGGCGTGCGGCGCAATGTGACCCGGATGCTGGTGATTTTTCCCTTTGAAGAAGCTTTCTACCGCGGACAGGGCGTTGCCGCTGATTTTGTTGGTCATCCACTGGCGGATCTTGACCCGCCCACAGTGACCCGGGAAGAATTTGCTCGCGAAAATGGTCTGGACACGTCAAAATTCTGGGTTGGCTTGCTGCCCGGAAGCCGCACCAGGGAGCTCGACGCCAACTTGCCGCCAATGCTCGAAGCCGCTCGATTGCTGGGTCCGGGTTACGAATATCTCTTGCCCGTGGCCCCCACGCTGAAGGATTCGCAGGTTCAGGCTTTCACCCGCCAGGCGAAAGGGGCCGGGGTGCGGGTGGTCCATGATGCGCGCGCAGTTTTGCAGCACGCGCGCGCCAGTATTGTCGCCAGCGGCACCGCCACTGTTGAGGCGGCGCTCATCGGCAACCCCTTTGTGGTGGTCTACCGCGTCTCTCGCATTACCTATGCGGTGGCGCAGAAGGTGGTCCGCGTGGCCCATGTGGGCATGGTCAACCTGATCGCCGGACGCCGAATTGTGCCAGAGCTCATCCAGCATGATTTCACCGCATCCAAAGTGGTGGAGCAGGTGCGCCCGCTGCTGGAAAACGAGGAGGCTCGTGCAACAATGCAGTCAGACTTGCGCACCGTTGGAGCCGCACTGCGGGTAAACGGCGAGGGAGCGATTCAGCACGCAGCCCGTATTGCCTTGCAATTGATCCCCGCGGCGCAGCCGCCGCGGTTGCAATCCGCTTTGGTTTCATCATGGCCCGTTGAATGACTTCGATGACGCTCAGTTCCAGTATCTCCCGCCAGGGTTTTGTTGCTGCTGACCGCTTTGCTGGGGTTGGCTGGTCCGCATCTCTTCGCCGCAGAGCGATCCAACATCAACATTACCGGTTACGTGATCGATGCCCAGCTCGATCCTGCCGAGCACACCCTCAAAGCGACCGCGCGGGTAACCTTTACTGCGACCGACACCGTAAGCTCCGCCATTTTCGAACTGCACAACGCGCTCAAGGTGAACAGCGTGACGGATGGGCAAAATCACCAGCTCAACGGCGAGCGCGGCCCCAATGCAACCATCAGCGTCGCCCTGCCGAGCCCCATGAGCAAGGGGGCGAAGGCTACCTTCACCTTTGATTATGAGGGAACGCTCAGCGGCAGCGAAGAGAGTCCAGTCGAAGGACTCAAGGTGGCATCGATTGGCGATCCCATCAGTTATCTGTTGTATGCAGGCCGCTGGTTCCCCATGG
This sequence comes from uncultured Acidobacteriaceae bacterium, assembly GCA_963838445.1. Taxonomy (GTDB): domain Bacteria; phylum Acidobacteriota; class Terriglobia; order Terriglobales; family Acidobacteriaceae; genus PALSA-350. The sequence goes on along the minus strand of CAWIRT010000038.1, from coordinate 185,985 downwards.
TGGGATATTTGACCGACCGGTTTACGGCGGAAATCCATGTAACCATCCCTGCCGGCTACCGGGCTGTGGGCAGTGGCAGCACCGGGAGTCCCCGCTCCGTCTCCGGCGGTCAGCAATACAGTTTCAACTGGACCAAGCCCAGCTTCCCGGGCACCATCATCGCGGGCAAGTTCAACGATCCCTTGGCTGTCGCCGGATCCCCCAATGTGCGGGTGTACCTTACCGACGCACATAAGCAAAGCGGTACGGAGTACGCGCAAACCGCCAACAAGGAATTCGATTTCTTTAGCGAAAGTTTTGGCGAAGCCGCTTCCCGGCTGTTGAATGTTGTCGAGTTGCCGGACGACACGTTGCCTTCTTACTGGGCTCCGGAGATTGCCGCCATTGCCGGCGCCCGCATTGCCGACCGCAACAACTACCGCCTGTTGGCGAACACTATGGCCCACCAATGGTGGGGGAGTACAGTCACCCCAGCGACACTCAATGACGCCTGGATCACGAACGGCATGTCCCGGTACGGAGAGCTGATGTACGTGGAGCGGGTCGGGGGGCAGACGGCGTTACAGGCGGCGGTCATCGACATCTCAGCCGGCGCGCTGGCCTACGACACCATCCCGCTGACGTCCGCAGGACGGCTCGATCCCTTTTCGCCGCAGTTCCAATCCATGACTTTAGAAAAGGGCGCCATGATCTTCCACATGCTTCGCTGGGAGATCGGCGAGGACAACTTTACCAAGACGTTGCGGGCCCTGGTTACGCAATACGCCGACAAGCCAATCCGCACCCGGGATGTGGAGAAGGTGGCCGAGCAGGAGTCTCAGCAGCAGCTCACAGCCTTCTTTGCACAATGGTTGGACGGAACCGGCGCACCCCAGTTCGTCGACAAATACACCGTCTATCGCTTAGGAAATAACAAGGGATTTCGTACCATCGGTGAGATCGGCCAGGACCTCGATCTCTTCAATATGCCGGTTGAACTTCGGGTCGAAACCGAAGGCAAAACGGAGATGAAGCGAGTGGATGTGGTCGGCACCAACTCGCAATATGTCGTGGATACCTTTGGCCGGCCGCGCCATATCTCCATCGACCCCGACAATTGGGTGCTCAAGAATACTCCGGACATGCAAGTGCGGATCTCGATTCTGCGCGGCCAACAGCTGGTCGCGGAGGGGGATACTCCCGGGGCATTGGCGGAGTATCAAAAGGCTCTCACTGCCAACCCCAATAGCTCGCTCGCCAGCTACCGCATCGGCGAAGTCTTGTTCAACCAGCGCAACTACCAGGCAGCGGCGAATGCGTATCGTGATGCGTTGCGCGGGGACGACGAGCCCAAGTGGACCGAGGTCTGGAGCCACATCGCGTTGGGGAAAATATTCGACGTGACCGGGCAGCGGGACCGGGCAGTCAATGAATACCGGCAGGCCGTGCAGACGAATGACAACACCCAGGGTGCGGTAAACGAGGCGCGCAAATACCTGCAGCAACCCTACAAGAGACCTGATACGGACTAGCGACTGGATTCGAGTCAGCGGAAAGCAGCAGATTTCTATCTGCCAAGGATTGCTCGAAGCACCTCTTCCGGGGAGACGACCCTAATGTCGGTATACCTTCGAAAATCCTGTACGTTGAGCGTTAAGAGATTACCGATCTTATGAATGTGCATCGCTGCGACGAGGCGCGCGTCATGTACCTGCACACCCGATACTTGTTCGGCAACCACAATCCTGCGCCATTCCTGATGGGTTGCTTCGTTATCAGCGACAAAATTGAGCTTGGCTTCGATCAGGCTGGTACGTTCGTCTGCTTCAGAAATCGAATATCCAAACCCGTTGCGGTTGGCCGGTCGCGTGCAAACGTTCCAGAATTCGGCGAGATTTTGTGAGGTATAGAAAAGATCAGCGCCCTGGGCCCATAAGACTTCCGTGCATTGTCGAATACTTCCATGTTCAGGGCTGTCGGGTTGAACAAGTCGCAGAAGGATATTGGTATCCAGCAGATAAGAAGCACCCAGCTCAGTCATGCTCCCCATAGATCATCCCGCGAGAGAAGTTCTCTGTCCGAAGCTGCGGAACGTTAGGAGCTTTGCTGGCTAGCGCATCCAGGAATTCCTGGAATTCCTCTTGACTCGCTCGTGAACGGTGCCTTCGCATGGAGCCGATCGCCTCCTGAAGCAGACGCCGGGCATACTCTTCCAAAGCGATACCACGTGCTCGGGCTTCAGCGGCCAATCGCGCTTCGACTTCGGGGTTAAGTTCAATCTGAATGGTCATTCCTGAGGCTCTTCAGCAAGGTTACCCCCCGCCGCGACGAAAGACCAGAACAATGGGGCTGCTTTAGAGAAGGGGGAATCTCGAGCCCTGAACTTACCGCTCACTCGTAGCGAAGGGCTTCCACCGGATCGAGACTGGCGGCGCGGATGGCAGGGACCATTCCGCTTACCAAGCCGACGACTACCAGAATCACCGTGGCTACCAGGACGCTGGTGGGCGAAATCAGCAAGTGGATATCCGCGGCTTCCCCGTTCTTCGCAATCGCACTGTACAAAGTGATGCTGCCCACTACTAGCGAAACCAGATAGGCAAGCGCAATCCCACAAATGCCGCCCACGCCGGTGATCACCAGCGCCTCGGTAAGGAACTGGACCAGGATGTGCCGGCGACATGCACCCAGCGCCTTCTCTATGCCGATCTCGCGCGTGCGCTGCTGCACCGCCACCAGCATGATATTCATCAAGCCAATCCCGGCGATGCCCAGGGTCAGCGTTCCAATAAACGCCATCAACACCTGCAATCCGGTCGAGATGATGCGAAATTGCGAGAGCTGTTCCATCAGGTTGGCGACAAAAATCGCGTTGCGGTCCGACGCAGGAAATCCATGTGCGGCGCCGAGCGCTCCCCGCAGCGCGGACTCAGTGGTTACGTAGTTGCCGTGGTAGTTAAACCAGATCGCATCCAGGTACTTGGTATCTTTCACATCGCTCATGGTGGTGAACGGTATGTAGATCACCCGGTTGATATTGTCGTCCCCCTCCTGCATCTTGGCCTGCAGTACGCCGATGACCGTAAAGCTCACGCCCTTGATACGAATACGCTGGCCGATGGGATAAAGGCCCGAATAAAGCTTGGTTTTGGCCTCCGAACCGATCACGGCAACGTGGTTGCGTTGCTCCAGGTCTTTTTCGGTATAGAAGCGGCCGTAATCGAGATCGAGTTTATGAACGTCTTCGATCGCTGGGAATGATCCGCTCACTGACCAGGTGTAGCTGTGCGTATCGTTTTGCACCGTGACGTCCTTGGAGACTTCGGGCGCAACGCGAAGAACATCCGGAACGCTGCTCTGGATAAGATCGACGTCGGCGAGCTGCAGTCTTACCTGAACGCCGGCTTTCTTGCCCCCTGCCTGCTGGCTGGTCGTCCCGGGAAAGACGCCCATGATGTTGGTGCCGAACTGGGCAAAAATTGCCTCGATCGCGCGGCCGAAGCCGGCTCCATACGCCATCAGCAGTACCACCGTGGCAATGCCCCAGGCCATACCGATCATGGTGATCAAGGTGCGCCGCCGATTGTGCAGCATGGCCCCGCACGCTTGAGAGAACAGGTCGCGCAACATGAGTTTCTCCTATTACTCCCGCCGCAGCGCGTCCACCGGATCAAGCTTCGCGGCCTGCCCCGCGGGATAGACTCCGGCAACAATTCCACTCAGGCAGAGGGTTGCAAAGGCAAGCGCGGCCGACCACGGCACCAGCCGCGGCGCATCGAAGCCTTGCAGGCTGGTACCCACCGCGCGATTCAGAGCGAACATGAGCAGGCTTGCCGCCGCGATGCCCACCGCACCGCTGATCCCGGTCAAAAACATCCCTTCCAGCAAGAACTGCGTCATGATATTCCGCCTGGTCGCGCCCAACGCTTTGCGCAGCCCGATCTCCCGGGTTCGTTCGGCCACCGAGACCAGCATGATATTCACCACGCCCAGGGCGCCCAGGGCCAGGGTGACAATCCCCACCCCGCCGAGGAACAGGTCCATGGCGTCAAAGATCTTGCCCACCATACGCTGCGAATTGATCGAGTCCCACTCCTCGAAAGCATCCGGCGCGTTGGCATCAAAACCGTGCTGCCGAGCCACGATGGCGTGCACTTCGGCAACCGCCGGCAGGTTGTCATCTTTAGTGATGGGCTGGTATTGCAATGAGGTCACCGCATCCCGAGGTATGTTTTCGCCGGTTAACGGGAATAGCTCGAGCATGGTAGTCAACGGGATGTAGACCCGCTGATTGTCACTGTCATTGTTGCCGCGGGCGATGCTGCCCGCCACCCCGATGACCTGGAATCGCACTCCGTTGAGGAGCACCCATTCACCCAGCGCCGGGCGGCCGGGAAAGAGCAGAGCGGCGGTTTTCTTACCCATCACAACGACCCTTCGGCGTTGTTCCAGATCGTCGGCGCGTACAAAACGGCCCTCGGCTACGGGGACAAAGCGAATCTCACTGTAGTTGGGTTCTACCCCCGTCACTTCTCCGCTGCTGCTCGATAAATCACTCACTTCCTTGATGGTCGTATTTTGCAGCATGGCGGTGATGTTGCGTACCCATGAGGCACCCGCGCGCACCGCCGCTTCGTCCGCCAAGGTCAGCTTGTAAGGACGCATACCGGTGTGTTGGCTGGGGACGGCGGGGATGTTGCCGCCCCACATCATGATGACATTGTTGCCCAGTGAAGCCATTTGACGGCGCTGGCCGGAACGGAAGCCCTCGCCAAACCCGATCAGAAGGAGCATCGAGCCGACTCCCCATGCGATGCCAAACATGGTCAGGAAAGCGCGCAGCTTGTGGGCCCAGATGGCTCGAAAGACCTCGCCGAAGATGTCAGCCGGGGATTGCATCGCGGTCACCCTTTGATACGGGTTGCGCAGCGCGCTTGTTCCAGAAAAGGGTTATTTTGGCGTTATTTGAGGTTCAGGGCGGCCATCGCTTCGTCGGCGCTGGGCGAGCTAACCTTGAGGTATTCGCCAACCCGCTTGCGTTCTTCCGCGGAAAGGGTGGGGGCCAGGGCGAGAATACGCCGGAGTGTGGTCGCAATATCGTCGATGTAGTTCATCATTCGGATGGCTTCGCCGGAAAGTGGCATGGGGTTCTTCCTCGTTACAATAGGGTAGAGCAGTTTCACGATCACTGGGCCCGATCCGGCCTTTGAGAAGTGGGGCTTTTCCTGGTGAAAAGCCCCGTGGGAAGCATTTTCACCGGCTACACCTATCGTGAAACCGCTGTACTCCATTTTCCGTGCTGGGCGCGAATTCGTAAAGCGACCGGGTGAATTTGGGTGGGCCAATTGCTGATCCTCGACCTTGAGGGAGCGCATCCAATGGAAAATGTCCGTAACCAGCCACTTTTCTCGACCGAGCGTAGCCGTGCGTGAGCCGGCACCGGTAAAAGCCAACCCGCGCCAGGAAGCCTCCAACGAAATGAGGGCGTGTGTCGAGCGCGTGCTGCATACCGATGCCCGGGTCCCGATCTCCACCTATCGGGTGCAAATGCACAAAGGCTTCGCGTTCGCGGACGCGCAAGCCATTGTGGGCTACCTCAAGCAGCTGGGCATCGGCGACTTGTACTCGTCGCCCATTTTCGAAGCCCGGCCTGGAAGCATGCACGGGTATGATCTCACTCGTCACGACCGGCTCAATCCTGAGCTGGGCGGAGACGAGGGCTTTTCCAGCCTCTCCGGGGAGTTGCAACGCCAGGGCCTTGGCCTTCTGCTCGACATTGTGCCCAACCACATGGGGGTTGGCAACGACTCGATCTGGTGGCAGGACGTACTGGAGAATGGGCACGCCTCGCGGTATTCCGAATATTTCGACATCGACTGGAAGCCGCTCAAACCGGCGCTGCGCAACAAGCTACTTCTCCCTATTCTGGGCGATCAATATGGCGCCGAACTCGAACGCAAGCACATCCAGGTGTCCATTGAAGACGGGCGCCCATTGATTCACTATTACGACCACACCATGCCGGTCGCGCCCCGCACAGTGAACCTGATCTTCGACCACGCGGGTGGCGGTGCGAACCCGATGCCGCAGTCTTTTTACGAACTGCTGCAACAGATTGAGGAGATTCCGCCGCATGAAAGCAGCAATGACGATCTAAAGGAGCAGCGGCGCACACAATTGGCGGACCTGATGCCGAGGCTGCGGGATGCACTTCGCTCGGAGGAAATGCAGCCGCTAATCAAGCATGCACTTGAAGCCATCAACGGCGTCGAAGGGGATCCGCACAGCTTCGACCGCCTGCACCTCTTGCTGGATGCACAGCCTTATCGGTTGGCCTCCTGGCGTACGTCCGCCGAGGAGATCAATTACCGCCGCTTCTTCGATGTGAACGACCTGGTCGGCCTGCGCATGGAGAATCCCGAGGTCTTCGCGGCTACGCACTGTTTGATCCGGAGGCTGATTGCTTCGCACCAGGTGACCGGGCTCCGTATCGACCACTGCGATGGCATGTTTAATCCGCGCCAGTACCTCATCCGGTTGCAGCTCTTGTACCTCGCCAGCCAGTGCGCCGGCGAGGTACCGCAGCAGGAGACCGCTGCCAACGGAATCGAGCGCAGCATACTCGATCCGGTCCGCGGATACAACTGGTCGCAGAGCCAGGGGCCGCTCTACACGGTGGTCGAGAAGATACTGGAGCCGCGCGAATACCTGCCTCCTGAGTGGCCGGTTCGCGGCACTTCCGGCTACGACTTCGTCTACCTGGCCAACGGCATCTTTATCCAGAGCGCCAACGAAAAGCGATTCGACGTTCTCTATGCCCAGGTACTGGGACACCCGGCCGACCCGGACGAAATTATTTACCGGTCCAAGCTGCAAGTGATGCAAACGGCACTGGCGAGCGAGGTGTATGCCCTGACCAACCTGCTCAGCCGCATTGCCGCTTCCAACCGGAAGGCACGCGATTTCACCGACAACATTCTGGAGACCGTCCTGCGCCACGCCATCGCCGCCTTCCCGGTTTATCGGACCTACATCGATGACCGGGGTGAGTACGGGGCTCGCGACGTGGCCTTTTTGCGCTTTGCGATCGCAAGAGCCAAGCGCCTTAATCCGGATATCGATGCCTCGGCATTCGACTTTCTGCGCGAGACCCTGCTGCTGCAGAACAGCTCTCCGGCGGCCAAGCAGAAGCCCGATCCGCAGATACTTTACTTTGCCCTTAAATTTCAACAGCTCACAGGGCCGGTTATGGCGAAGGGGGTCGAGGACACAGCGTTCTATGTCTACACTCGCTTTCTTTCTTCCAACGAGGTTGGCGGCTCGGCAAAATCCTTTGGTATTTCGCTGGACACACTGCACCAGAGCAACCAGGAGCGCCTGAAACACTCCCCGGACACGATGCTCACCACTTCCACCCATGACACCAAGCGCAGCGAAGACGTGCGCAACCGTCTCAATGTCCTTTCCGAACTTCCGCAGCTCTGGTCGGCGTCTGTTCACCGCTGGCAGCGGATGAATTCTAAATTCAAGCAAAAGATGGAAGACGGCCGTATCGCGCCGGACAGCAACGAGGAATATCTGCTCTATCAAACCATCCTGGGCGCGTGGCCTTGGCAGATGGAAAGCCAGGAGGACCGCGAAAAATATGTGGAACGGCTCAAACAGTACGCGTTCAAGGCCTTGAGCGAAGCCAAGGTCAATCTGAGCTGGATCAATCCCGACCCTGAGTACATAAAGGCAGTGCATTCGTTCATCACCGCCATTATGATGCCGGGGCCGCGCGGAAAAGAGAGCCCTTTCGTCGCTTCATTGAGTACACTCTTGCCACAGTTACAGTTATTTGGGGCACTCAATTCGCTCGCCCAGGTGGTACTTAAGACCGCGGTTCCCGGAATACCCGATTTTTATCAAGGCAATGAACTCTGGGAATTGACCCTGGTCGACCCGGATAACCGGCGGCCAGTTGACTTCTCTCAGCGCGCCGGCTATCTGAATGCACTGCAAGCGCTGTCGGAGCGAGAGGGCGCTGGAACGGTGTGCCGGGAAGTGCTTGCCAGCCTGGCTGACGGCCGAGCCAAGCTTTGGACCACGCATCGCGCGCTCCAGCTGCGGCAGCAGGAACATGCGATCTTTCGTCGTGGGGAATACGTGACGCTCGAAGTCGCGGGGGATCATCAGGAAAACGTGATTGCATTTTTGCGCCGGGATCCAGTGAGCGAGCGCAGCGTTCTGGCGGTGCTGCCGCGCTTTGCCTGCACGCTCATGCGGGGCAAGGCTGGAACTGCCGCTTGGAGAAGCCTGGGGAAAAGATCAGTTGCGGATTCCTGTCCCGCCGGGAACGCGCTATACGAATGTTTTTACGGGAGAGTCAGTCACGGTGACAGAGCAGCAGACGCTAGCGCTGGGCACTATCTTCGACATCTATCCGGTGGCACTGCTGGTCAGCTCGGATTAGGGTGCCGCTGGCAGCAGAAAAAACGACCTAAAGAACATACCCCAGGGAAATTTAGCCCCGAAGGGACTGAGTTGAAAAAGGGATTCTCACGCAGGGGCTAGAGTGTGTGAGAACCAGAAGAGACCGCAGATCTCTGCACTCCGCTGCGCTCCGGTCGAGATGACAAATTTGTTGAGCCATGGACGGGCGTGAATCCACTGGACAATTGGCAATCTCCATGTCACCAAATTTGTCATCCCGACCGGAGTCGTAGGGTAGTGGAGGCCTGCTGTTTCTCTTTTCGGTTCTCACACACCCTCTAAAGCGCGGATCCCAGTCAGGCTTTCGGCGGCTCTACCCAGCCGTCGCGGTCGGTCAACTCAGCCAACTGCGCCAACCCCTGCGCTTGTTGGCCGTTGAGGGCGTCGGGAGCCATGCGCCAGGTCCAGTTGTTCTCCGGAATCGCGGGCGTGTTCATGCGTGCTTCGGAACCGAGCATCAGGATGTCCTGCACGGGAAATATACAAACATCGGCCACCGAGGTCGAAGCTGCGCGGATCAAGGTCCACACCACGTCATTGGGAGCCGGGTTGAGATAGGAATAGACCGCGTTCCTCTCGCGTCTCCGTCACTCCGTTCTGCCACCAGCCCAACGTGGTGTCGTTGTCGTGGGTGCCGGTATATACCACCGTATTGGTTACATAACGGTGGGGCAGATAGTTGTGCGCGGATCGGTCGCTGAAGCCGAATTGCAACACCCGCATGCCCGGAAGATCGAACTGCTCGCGAAGCACATCCACTTCACGGGTGATCAGGCCGAGATCCTCGGCAATCAGCGGCAGGTCGCCTAATTGTTGCGCGCAGGGCGGTAAAGAGCGCGGCGCCCGGAGCCTTGACCCACTCACCATGGATGGCGGTCTCATCCTCGGCAGGAATGGCCCAGAATGCTTCAAACCCGCGAAAGTGATCGAGCCGAATAATGTCGTACAGTGCGTGAGTACGGCGCATACGATCCACCCACCAGTGGAAACCCTGGCTTTCCAGCACTTCCCACTTATAGATTGGGTTGCCCCAGCGCTGGCCGGTCGCGCTGAAATAGTCCGGGGGCACACCGGCAACACGAATCGGAGTAAGGTCTTCGCGCAGTTCAAAAATTTCCGGGTGGGTCCACACATCGGCGCTATCGTAGTTGACGAAAATAGCCACGTCGCCAATGAAGCGGATCTGGCGCTCCGCACAGTAGCTACGCAGGGCTTTCCACTGCTCATCGAAGGCGAACTGTATGGCCTGCTCCACTTCGAGATCGTCCCGGCTCTCCTGCTGCAGTTGCAGCAGCGCCTCCCCATCCCGATGGGCGAACTCCTTCGGCCAGGACAACCAATAGCCGGACAAGAATCTTTGCCGCAAAACACTGTAACGGGCGTAGTCCTGCAGCCAGAAGGAATTCTCTTCCCGGAAACGCTGGAAACGAGCCCATTGCTGGTCGTCGTGGTGGGACAGAAAGTGTCGCGCGGCCTCGAGCAGGAGCGGCCACTTACGTTGTTCCACCTCTTCAAAATGCACGTTTCCAGAATGGCCTGGAAGGCCGGCAATGCGATCCTCGGCGATCCACCCCGCTTCTACCAGCTTCTCCAGACTAATCAGCAAAGGATTGCCGGCGAAGGCAGAAAGGGCGGCATAGGGTGAATTGCCGAAGCCGGTCGGGCTCAGCGGAAGAACTTGCCACAACCGTTGTTTGGCCGCCGCGAGAAAATCAGCAAAGGCATAGGCGGCGGGGCCAAGGTCGCCAATCCCTCCGTAGGAAGGTAAAGAGGAGATATGGAGTAGGAGTCCCGACGATCGTTCGAGGGCCATTTATTACCTGTATGGGAGGCGAGAAGAACCCTGGCCTTCGTTGAAGACAGATTCCAAAGTGGCAGCTCCGGTTGCTCGAGAACTAGCTTGGCATACTCTGAGTCAAGCCTGTTTGTGCACGCTTGTTCATTCGGATACCTCCGGACTTCTCATAGCGATCCGTCAGGGCGGTCACGAAGACGGCAAACATTTGCTCTCGCCTTTCGGCAAGCAGCGATTCGCGCGTGGCATCGAGGTTTTTCGCGGTCTCTTCCGAAGTCGGTTCCTGCTTGTCATCGATCTTAGCCACAATACCGCTGTGCCCGGTGTTGATCGCCTTGCTGATCTGCCCCACCTTCAAATCGAACAGGTCGGGCGCTGCCGTGGACAAGTCTCCAATATCCGGTACCTGCCCGGTGTGGCCAACGAGATCGCTGCTCTTGATGGTTGCGCCGGCTTCTTTGGCAGCTTGGGCGAGGTTGTTTTCCGCGTGCGCTTTGTCCGCCAGTTCGTTGGTCTTACGCGCCAGCAGCTGGGGCAACTGCTGCTCCCGGAAATCATCCACCAAATGCGACTTGTACTCCTCAAAGGTGGGGGCGTGCGCTGGTTTCGTATCTTCCACCTGGAAGACAGCAAAACCTTCGCCGGTTGAGCTCACCTGAGGAGCAGATCCAGGCTTGGCACTGAAGGCCTGGGTCAGCAACTTGGCTCCGTCCGGCAGCCCAGTGAGCACCGCGTTCTGGGGCACGTAGTCAGTGGTTACAACCTGCATGTGGTGGGCCTCGGCGGTTTTCGCCAAGCCTGACTTAGCTGCCTCAGTGGCTAGCTGTTGGGCAAAAGCGGCCTGCTGCTCGGCCTCCTGCTGGCGGGTCAACGTGGCTACGATTTGAGCCTTTACTTCTTCGAGCGGCTTAAGATGCGCCGTCTGTTTCTCTTCGACCTGCAGGATGTGATAGCCAAACTGGGTCTTGATCACATCGGAAGTCTTTCCCGGCTGCAGCTCGAAGGCCGCTTTTTCGAAAGCCGGCACGGTGACTCCGCGCTGAATCATGCCCAGCTCGCCGCCCTGCTCCTTGCTGCCCGGATCGTCAGAGTTGGCCTTGGCCAGGGCGGCAAAGTCAGCTCCGCCCTTGATCTGCTTCAGCAGGTCTTCGGCTTTCTGTTTTGCTGCCGCATCGGTCTTTGCGTCGGCACCGGCCGGCACCTTGATCAGAATGTGGCGCACCTTCACTTCGTCGGGCACCTGGTAGTCCTTTTGATGTCCCTGGTAGTACTGCTCCACCTGCTGGCTGGTGACGGCAGGCGCGCCACTCGGCACGTCTGTCTGTTTCAGTGCGATGTACGCCAGCTTGCGCGTCTCCGGGATCGCATCTTTATACCGGGCTGTATTCTGCTTGAAAAATGCCTGCAGCTCGGCATCCGTGGGATTGATCTGCTTGCGCAGATCTTCGGCGTTGATCACTGCGTAGTCAAACTTGATCTTAGTTCCCTGCTGCCGATAGGCGTCGCGAACATCCTGGTCCGAGACCGTGATGCCGCCGGTCACCATGGCCTGGAGCCGGTTGATTTCCAGCTCTTTCTTGAGCTGGCTTTCGAAGTCCTGAATGGAGGTGCGGAAGTAGTTCTGCACGAAGTTTGCGTAGCCATCCTCACCAATGAACTGACCGTTAGGAAAGAGTGCCTGGGCAAAGGGGCCGGTCTGCATGGCGCGGCGCAAATCCGCGTCTCCGACCTGGAGGCCGAGACGGTTCGCTTCCTGCAGCAGCACTTCGCGTTGGATCAGCGCCTGTGCCGCCTGGGGCATCAAGTAGGGCAGGACCATGTCCGGATACTTCTTTTGCTGCAGGATTCTTTCCGCAACCTGTTGCACCTCGGGGGTAGTGATGGTGGTCGTGGTGCCGAAGAAACGGCCCATGAGCCCGCCGCTGTGCACGGTGGCATACGTATCGGTGGAGGTATCCGAATCGGCGAAAATGCCGGGCACCAGCGTGATCACCATGGTGACTACGGCAACAGCAATGATAACGATGAAGATGATTTTGACGACGCGGTTGTCTTTTTGCAGGAAACGAATCATTGGATGTGGGGACCTTTAGAGCGCAATTGCAGAGACTTGCTCCCTAAGTATAGATCACCCTGGCTACGTCTTTAGTTTGCGGCAGGCGGTCAAATTGGGGGTAATTCCCGGCCCCATTTCTGACCTGCGAAAGCATCAGAAATGGGGCCGCGCGGAAGGAACGCTTTTTATCTCCAGCGGCGGTAGTAGTACGGGTAGCCATACACGTAAGGCCGCGGGTAAGCGTAGACATAGGGGCCAGGATAACCGTAGGCATACGGATACGGAGCGTAGCCCGGAGGCGGTGGCGCGTAACCGTAACCTGCCGGAGCTCCATAAGCGTAGGGCGACGGCGGATAGCGACGCCCTTGCGGGGCGGCACTCGCTTCGATGCGCGAAGCGTCCTGATAAGAGACCGGCTGCACGGTGGCCGGGCTGGTCAGATGGAAGGTGAGCAGGGCTTCGGGAGGAACGACGCTCCGCGGACCTGGAGTGGCCGCCGAAGCTCCCAACCCGACGCCTGTACCCGCGACCGCGCCGATGGCGGCGCCAGGGCCCCCTCCGGCAGCGGCGCCGATGATAGCGCCCAGTGCCGCGGCGCCGACCGTGTTGCCGGCCGTGTAACCGCCCTTGCCGGGACTGTTGGTGTTGAAGACGTCAGTCGCCAGCGAGTAAGAATTGCCACCCAGGTTCAGGTTGGTCAGTTGCAGGGTCATGCTTGCGCCGCCCTTCAACTCGCCCGGCTTCTTCACGTCCACAATGCGGCCGGTGACGGCAGCGCCACGCGGAATCGCCAGCACATTGCCGACGTACACGCTCTGGGCTACGGTTCCCTGGAAGTAGTCGCCGGGCTTCGCTTTTCTGGAATCCAGCGGCTCGCTGGTGCGAATGTTCAGCAACGATCCGGAAGACAACGTGACCGGGCCGGAGGGCGGCGCTGCTTGAGGTCCACCCTGGGGACCCTGGTATCCATTGGATTGGTTCTGGCCTGGCTGATAGGCAGGCCGGGGCGGTTGTCCGTACCCTACTCCGGGGCCAGCCGCGGGCGGGGGTGGCGCAGCATTGGGATATTGACTGGGCCCCTGGTTCGGGTCCTGATTCGCCTGGCCGGGATATTGGGGAGGGCCTTGATCGACGTTCTGATTGTCATCCTGGGCCGCAGCGTCGGGCGGGGGTATCTGTCCATTCTGAGCGTCGGGGGGTGGGCCAGCCTGGCCCCAGTCACCCTGCTGACCTGGCGCTGGTGTCTGTTGCGAAGTCTGCTGCGCAGAGGCGACCAAGGCCGGAGCCAGCGCGAGACTCGAGCCCAGCACTCCGGAAAGTATCCATTGCAAACGATTTCTACTCATCAAATCCATTGTTAAACCCCTCTCGCCCTGGCGAGACGCCCGATCCGTCCGCCGGACATACTGCATAGACGGTAGTTTCCACAGTCCGTCACTGGTGCTAACCCTGTTTTACGGCAAAAGTTATCCCGCAGGGCTGCCGGGCCGATATTTTTTGCGTGTGGTAATAGCCCGAACGGGGCAGTTGACTAAGTCGATATTCATCCTTCGTTCGCGCACTATTCTCGCTCCGTTCAACTTGTGAAATGGGGTGTGGCTGCATCATTGCTGGAGCAATGGCCAACCACCTTCATGTTGGGGTTCCCGCACTGCCTGTTGCCGGAGGCCAAAAGACTCCTGTTTGCCGGCTGTTCACTCCAGAGCAGCAACTTCAATGTTCCGCCCTGGTGCCTCCGCCTGCGATCGCGCCGGAACAGCTGTGGCCGGACGCCGATGCCCTCCCGTACGTATCTGGAACTTTCGGGCGCTACCGGGTTCGCCTGGCAAAAAATGGCAAGGATCACATTGCTGCCTGCCGCCTTCGCTTTAACGTGTTCAACCTGGAGATGGGAGAGGGCTTGTCATCGTCCTACTCGACTGGCCTCGACCGCGACCGGTTCGACCCGGTTTGCGATCACTTGATCGTCGAGGACCAGGAAGACGGCCAGGTGGTTGGTACCTACCGCATGCAATCGGGCCTCACCGCCGAGGCGGCTTTCGGCTACTACAGCGCCCAGGAGTTCGAGTTCGCTCCGTTTGAGGTCATCCGCCACCAGGTTCTGGAGCTCGGCCGTGCTTCTATCGATCGCCGGCACCGCTCCAGCGAAGTCCTGACCCTACTCTGGCGGGGGATCGCCCAATACGCCAAACACCATGGCCTCCGGTACCTGATTGGCTGCTCTTCCCTGAACTCAAAAGATCCAGTCGATGGCTGGAGCCTCTACCGCCAACTCGACCTCACAATTGGTTTCTTTCGAATACGTTACGGTTCCCACGCCGGCATTTTCACTGCCCTGCTGCGAGGGCGAACCGGCAGTTCCGGTGAGGCTGCCCAAGCTGCTCCGGACCTACCTGGGCGTGGGCGCCAGGATCTGTGGGCCACCGGCGTGGGACCGCGCCTTCGGGACCATCGACTTCCTCACTCTTTTGGACCTGGAACAGCTTGCCCCGGCGGCGCGAAGCCGCTTCCTGGTGGACTAGTCCGATGCCCCTTAACCGGCGGATGTACGGTACAGCCCGCATGGCCATCCTGCTCACTACCCTGCTTGAGGTTCTGGGCCGATTTGTTGCTATCTACCTCGTGTCCAGAGGGCGAGTCTCCATGACACGGCGGGCGGGGTGGCTGCACGCGTCCTGCGTCCGGCTGGCCAGGCGGCTTTCCCTGCTGCCATCGGTAACTCAATCCGGGGGCAGCGAAGGCCGCGGCCTCACTGTTTCCAATCATCTGAGCTATCTGGACATACTGGTTTATGGCGCCGCATGTCCATTCCTGTTCGTAGCCAAGTCAGAGGTCCGGCGATGGCCGCTCCTGGGCACCCTGGCAAGCCTGGGCGGGACTATCTTCGTTGACCGAGGCCGCAGCCTTCAGGTAGCCCAGGCGAGCCGGCGGATAGAGGCGGGCTTGCGTGACGGGATACCGGTGCTCCTCTTTGCCGAAGGCACCTCTTCGGACGGGAGCTCAGTCCTGCCCTTTCGGTCGCCGCTATTCGATCCGGCCATCCGCACCGGAGCCCCGGTGACTGCGGCGGCCATTCGCTACCAGGCATTGGATACAACCGAGGAACAGGTGGCGTATTGGGGAGAAATGGTCTTTTTCCCGCATCTGTTTCACACCTTGTGCGTGCGTGGTCTTGCCGCCCGGATCATCTTTGATTCCCCCTGCCGTTTCCCCGACCGCAAGAGCGCGGCAAGAGAGGCGCGGCGCCAGGTGCAATTGCTACGGGCAGCTAACGATTTGTGAGCTTCCCTCTTTACAGAGTCCCCCGTTGCCGTGGTAGACATGCAAGCATGCCAGTCACCACGGAGAAACGCCTACATCTGAGTCAGATTGCTCCCCGGATCATCCAGTCCGAAATTCGCTCCATGACGGTCGAGTGCGACGCGGTTGGGGGCGTGAACATGGCCCAGGGGGTGTGCGATACGCCTCTCCCCGAAGTGGTGATGGAAGCCGCCATCCAGGCGATCCGCGATGGCTACAACATCTACACCCGGCTGGACGGGGTGGCCGTACTGCGGCAGGCCATTGCGGAAAAGCTGGAGCACTATAACGGTCTGAAGGCCGACCCGGATAAGGAGATCCTGGTGGCCTCAGGAGCGACCGGAGCCATGTCCTCCGCTTGCCTGGCGCTGTTCGATCCGGGGGATCAGGTCATCCTGTTCGAACCCTTTTACGGGTACCACTACAACACCCTGGTTTCCATGCGGGTCGAGCCGGTTATTGTCCAGATGGAGCCGAGCACCTGGGAAATCGATTTTGATCGTCTGCGCGCGGCCATCACGCCGCGCACCCGCGCGTTGATCATCAACAGCCCGGGCAATCCCTGCGGCAAAGTATTCACCCGGCCGGAATTGGAAGCCATTGCGGCCGTGGCCATCGAACACGACCTGTTCGTGTTGACCGATGAGATTTACGAGTACTTCATCTATGAAGGCCAGTCGCACATCAGCCCGGCGACGATCCCGGGCATGGCCGAGCGCACGATCAGCATTTCCGGCTTCTCCAAGACGTTCAGCATAACCGGTTGGCGGATGGGATATGTGGTCGCCAGCAGCAAGTGGATGCCGGCCATCGCCTATTTTCACGATTTGGGGTATGTATGCGCTCCGTCGCCATTCCAGTACGCTTCTGCCGCTGGGCTTCGAGCCCTGCCGGACAGCTTCTACCAGGGATTGGCAACCGAGTACCAGGAGAAGCGAGACAAGATCTGTGATGCCCTCGCGGCGGCCGGGCTGACTCCTGCTGTGCCTGCGGGCGCCTATTACGTGCTGGCCGATGCCAGCCGGGTTGAGGGGGAAACGGCGAGCGTGAAGGCGCGGAACCTGCTCCGCGCGTGTGGGGTGGGCGCGGTGGCCGGATCGGCCTTTTATGGCGACGGGCGGGGGGAAAACCTGCTCCGCTTCTGCTTTGCCAAACTGGACGCCGACCTGGATAGGGCTTGCACCGCGCTGCGGAATTTTGGCGTGTAGGTGCGAACACCTTCCCCCCAGTGGCTAAAGCTACGTCACCCAGTCGCATAAGCGGTAACTCGTTTGGAATGTTTTTCTTCAAAACTCCCACAAAGTCGTCATCCTGAGCGAAGCGCCCCACAGATCTATCGCATAACGGACGGCTTATGGCGCGCAGTCGAAGGACCCCGGGGATGCTTTTTGGGCAGATTTTCTTCCGAGTTTTGAAGCCACAAACTACAGGCCATTCTAAAAAGTTACAAGCTCCGAGCGGAGCGCCTCACAGATTTATCGCGGGACACCCCACTTATGGCGCGGAGTGGAAGGACCCCGTGGATGCCTATGTTGCCTACGCCGTGACTCGGTGCTTGGCTTGGCGAATGTCCTCAGCTCAGAGGTGAGACCATACGCTTCACGGCCTTAGGACGCGAGTGGACCACGCTACCCTGTGGTTACGTCGTGGGTATCCATGAAGCATTCGTTGCGTAGATCCCCAGGTCTCAAACACGAGACCTTGGGCACCCTTCGTGTTTTCCCTGTGATTCTGGTTCAAAACGAATAATTATTCCTCTCGATACGTTCAGCATTAACCTCGCAAGCCCGTAACAGCCGTCCCTTCGGGATTGTTCACGATGGCGCTGAGTGTGCGGCTGGTGGCGGACGAGCGGCGGCGGGGAAAGTGTGCGCCTTAAGCGCCCTATGCGCCCTAAGTCCCCCCTTTGGCGTTTTTATGCGGCAAATCGCTAGGCGGATGAATCCAACTGGTGAGCCAGAGCATCAGATAGCTTGACAACAGAAGACTCAAGTGCGAGGCTTGAAAGCACAAACTCGCACACGAGGACTGTGCAGGTAGGAGCAGCGAAGCGATGGCGAAGATTATCGGGATTGATTTAGGCACCACAAACTCGGTGGTGGCAGTGATGGAAGGCGGTGAGCCCAAGGTTATACCCAATGAAGAGGGTGGCCGGACTACCCCATCTGTCGTCGGATTTACCAAGAGCGGGGAACGGTTGGTAGGCCAGGTGGCGAAACGCCAGGCGATCACCAACCCGGAAAACACAATTTATTCGATTAAGCGGTTCATGGGGCGCCGCGCCAATGAAGTGACCGATGAAATGAAGATGGTGCCCTACAAGGTGAAGCAACAGGGCGACCACGTGGTCATCGTGGCCCAGGGCAAGGAATATACCCCGCCCGAAATCTCGGCGATGATTCTGCAGAAACTGAAGAAGGCTGCAGAGGACTATCTCGGGACGACGGTTACCGAGGCCGTGATCACCGTGCCTGCGTACTTCAACGATGCGCAGCGCCAGGCAACCAAAGACGCGGGCAAGATTGCCGGTCTGGATGTAAAGCGCATTGTCAACGAGCCGACTGCGGCAGCGTTGGCCTATGGGCTGGATAAGAAGAAGGACGAAACGATCATCGTCTATGACTTCGGCGGCGGAACGTTCGACGTTTCTGTGCTCGAAGTTGGTGAAGGCGTAATCGAGGTGAAGTCGACCAATGGTGATACCCACCTGGGCGGCGACAACCTTGACCAGCGCATCGTGGATTGGTTGATCGACGAGTTCAAGAAAGATGAACAACTGGATCTGCGGGCCAAGGGCAACGAGATGGCCCTGCAGCGCCTGAAGGATGCGGCGGAGAAGGCCAAGATCGAGCTCTCGACAACCGTTGAGACCGAGATCAACCTGCCCTTCATCACTGCGGACGCAACCGGGCCGAAGCATCTGGTCAAGAAACTGACTCGGTCAAAGCTCGAGCAGTTGGTCGAAGACCTGTTGCAGCGCTCGATCGAGCCCTGCAAGAAGGCCATGGCCGATGCCCAGATCGACACCAGCAAGATCGACGAGGTGGTGCTGGTAGGCGGCCAGACGCGCATGCCGCGTATTCAGCAACTGGTGAAGGACCTGTTCGGCAAAGAGCCCCATAAGGGCGTCAACCCGGACGAGGTTGTAGCCATTGGCGCTGCGGTTCAAGCAGGCGTTCTGGCGGGAGAAGTCACCGACCTGTTGTTGCTCGATGTGACGCCGCTGACCCTGGCGATTGAAACGCTGGGTGGAGTGGCGACCAAGATGATCGGGCGCAATACGACCATCCCAACCAAGAAGACGGAAACGTTTTCGACGGCAGCGGACAACCAGACAGAGGTCGAGGTGCATGTGTTGCAGGGCGAGCGCCCGATGGCAGCGCAGAACCGGACGCTGGGCAAGTTCAAGCTGAGTGGAATTCCTCCCGCTCCGCGCGGCGTGCCCCAGGTTGAAGTGACCTTCGACATCGATGCGAACGGCATCCTGAACGTAACCGCGAAGGACAACGCGACCGGCAAGGACCAGAAGATCACGATCACTTCTTCTTCGGGTCTGAGCAAAGAGGAAGTCGATCGCATGGCGAAAGAGGCCGATGCGCATGCTACCGAAGACCAGGCAAAGCGGGACGAGGTAGAGGCGCGGAACTCGCTCGACAACATGGTGTACAACGTCGAGAAGATGCTGAAGGACAACGGTGACAAGGTTTCCGGCAGCGAGAAGAGCGACGTTGAAGGTGCGCTGGCCCAGGCCAAGACCGCACTACAAGGGACTTCAGGCGCGGCGGAACTGAATACCGCGCGGGAGAAACTGACCGCAGCTTCGCACAAGTTGGCGGAAGCCATGTACAAGTCGAACGCTGCCGGAGCTTCGGCTTCGAGCGACGGCACCGCTGGTACCCCCGGCGCTACCGAGGAGAAGAAGGAAGAAGGCGTGATCGACGCCGAGTACGTGGACGTCGCGGACAAGAAGTAAGGACGCAGGAAAAGCAACAGAAGCTGGTTGCCGCTCTCAGTCCGGCGAGACGTCAAACATAGGCAATGGGGCGCTCAACCGCCAGGAGCGCCCCGAGCTTTATCAGAGCAAGAACCACGAGGCAACAACCGGCGGAAGGCAGGGCGAGATGACTGACACGATGTGGAAATATGAACAACTTCGAGCGGGACAGATCTATAACCAGGTCATGTTCAATACTCGCGAAGAGGCCGAGAGCTTCGCGGCCCAGATGACCCGGGTAGAGCCGGACCTCTTCTGGAGAATAGAGCCAATAGAAGCAAGGCTATGGTGGAACTAAGTAAGACCCGGGTCGCCGTATGGCGGCCCGAACATTTGTGATTGACGTTTACCAAACATGGCGACAACACCGACAAAAGATTATTACGCGCTACTGGGAATCAAGAAGACGGCGACGGCGGATGACGTCCGGAAGGCCTTCCGCAAACTTGCGCGCAAGCACCATCCGGATGTAAATCCCGGGGACAAGAAAGCGGAAGAACGGTTCAAGGAGATTTCGGAAGCGAACGATGTCCTGAGCGATGAGAAAAAGCGCAGGGTGTACGACGCGCTGGGTTATTACTCCGATCAGATTGATCCCGCAGCCGCGGAGGCGGCGGCCCGTGGAGGTTATGGTGGTGGTTTTGCGGGCGGGAGCCATGCGGGCGGCTCAACCCGGCAACCAGGCGGAGGGCAAGGCGTCCCGATCGACTTTGGGGGCTTCGACTTCTCCGATTATGCGGCCGGTCACGGCGGTGAAACTGGAGGCGGCGCATCGGGCTCAAGCTGGGGTGGCTTTCGGGATATTTTCTCCAGCGTCTTTTCCCAGGGCCACAAGCAGCAAGGACCGCAGCCAGGAACCGACCTCGAATACCAGGTGACGGTGGACTTCTGGACCGCGATCCGTGGCGGCGTAGCGCGCATCCAGGTAGTACGGCAGGAGGTCTGCCCCAGCTGCAAAGGGAAGCCCAGCGGCGGCGGTGGTCCCTGCCCGGAGTGCCAGGGCACGGGACAGGTCACCCAGATGGGCGGACGGATGAAATTCAAGATTGCTTGCCCGCGGTGTGGGGGATCGGGCAAGCTCGAGACTGAATGTGCGACCTGCAATGGCGAAGGAACGGTGTCGCGCACGGAGACAGTCGAAGTCCGTATCAAGGCCGGGACGCGCGACGGACAGCGGATACGCCTGGCAGGCAAGGGCAATGCGGGGATCAACGGCGGTCCCGCGGGCGACCTCTATCTAATAATCAAGATTGATAGCCATCCTGTATTCACGCGTTCTGGCGACGATATTCAAGTGGTGATCCCGGTAACCGTGCCGGAAGCAGCCCTGGGGTCGAAGATTGAAGTGCCGACCATCGATGGGCGGGCGCAACTGAAGATTCCCCCGGGTACGCAGAGTGGGCAGAAGCTGCGCATGCGCGGCAAGGGGGTTCCCTCGGCCACGCACGACGGCGTGCGCGGCGACCAGATTGTCACCGTAGAGATGGTGGTTCCCCCACTTCGAGACGAGCGTTCAAAAGAGATCCTGCGGGAGTTCGCCAAGTTGAATCCAGAAGATCCCCGAGAGGCGACTTTCGCCGGCGTATGAAGCAGAGGCACGAGAACGAAAATGCCCACAAAACGTAAATCAAAAGGCGCATACATGATCTCGGCGGTGGCCGAGATGTACGAGATCCACCCGCAGACGTTGAGGCTGTATGAGCGCGAAGGATTGTTGCAGCCCTCCCGTACTGTGGGAAACACGCGTTTGTACACGGACGAAGACCTGGAGCGGCTGGAGTTTATCCTCAACCTGGCGCGCGAACTGGGGGTCAACATCGCAGGGATCGCCATCATTCTGCAGATGCGGGAGCGCATGGAGGAGATGAACCGCCAAATGCAGGATTTCGTCGACTACGTGCGCACCGAGATGCTGACCAAGATGCAGCAGGGGATGCCGGCCAGCGAAGGCGCCCTGGTCGCACTGCGGCGGCCGATGGTCGTCCCCGCCGGTTACGCGCAAGCGCTAGCAGTCTCCTGACGAGCTCTTTCTTTAGGAAGCTTTTAGGGGCAAAGTGTACTCTAAAAGGGGAATTTCGACTCGATCGCAAGCATGATGGGTTATCTGCTCGTACTCAGCATTATCGGCATCGTTACCTCCACGGTGTATACCGTTCTGGTGGCTGTGGGCGCCCTGCGTCTGGCCCGGCGCCGGCGTGGGCTGCTGCCAAGCTCGTTCATGCCTCCGGTTAGCTTGCTCAAGCCACTCCACGGCTCCGAACCGGACCTGGAGTCCCATCTGCAGACGTTCTTTGAGCAGGAGTACCCGGAGTTCGAGATCATTTTTTGCGCGCGCAGTGACCAGGATCCCGGTTTGGAGATTGCGCGGCGGGTGGCGGCGCGCTATCCGAAGATCCGGTCCAGGTTCCTGTGCAGCGGCAATGCTCCGTATGCCAACGCCAAGGTCTGGTCTCTGGAGCGCATGCAGAATGCCGCGGCACACCGGTTTTTCGTGGTAAGCGACAGCGATGTTTCGGTCACCCCAGGCTATCTGCGAGCGGTCGTGGCGCCCTTCGCCGACAAACGCGTTGGCCTGGTTACCTGCCTCTACCGAGGCGTGGGTGGCAGTTTCTGGTCCCGGCTGGAAGCAGTCGGTATGTCGATCGAGATGTCCGCCGGGGTGCTGGTGGCCGAGATGCTCGAAGGCATGAAGTTCGCCCTGGGGCCGACCATGGTGGTGCGCCGGGATAGCCTGGCGGATGCCGGGGGCTTTCGCGCTTTGGGGCCCTATCATGCGGACGACTTCATGCTGGGAAACCTGATCGCCGCCAGTGGGCACCAGGTGATTCTCTCCACTCACACCATCGATCACCACGTACTCAATTCTTCATTTCTTCCTTCCGTGCTGCACCAGATTCGCTGGATGAAAAGCACTCGATTCTCCCGCCCCAAGGGACATTTCGGGACTGCGCTCACTTTCAGCATGCCCTATGGGTTGCTGGCGGCAGGGATTGCGATCGCCTTGCATAACCCTTTGCTGGGCGGGTTGCTGCTGTTCTGGAGTTGGGTTTCGCGGGTGGCGCTGGGTGCGCTGGTGGGTAGCCTGGTGGTTGGCGAGCCCAGGGTCTGGCGCAGTGCCCTGCTCTATCCTCTGCGCGACCTGCTGGGCTTTGGCTACTGGGTCGCCAGTTACGTGAGCAACCAGGTGAAATGGCGCGGCGAAGTGTACAACCTGCTGCAAGACGGGTTTATGCGGAATGATTCGCAGGCAGCCAAGCGGGAGCCAGAGGCTATCCTCACCGCGTAATCCCAATCGCTCAAAGTCCTGGAATCATCACGATTGCCATCCAGCGGGTTCTGCTGCGTTTTGCCGCCTTCAACCAGCGGCGGTTGGAGTGTCGCGCCTCAAGAATCTTCGCGATTGCCCTTCAGGTCGAGATTCGTGGAATCCCACATCTCGCAAAAAACGAGCGAGATGTGGGGCACCCAGGGTTCTTTTTCAGGTAAGAAATCCCAGGTCGTTTTCAGGTAGAAACCCCCAGGTCGTTTTTCAGGTGAGAAATTGTCCGGCCAGGTTTAGCGGATGAGCTACAAAGGGCGATCGGTGTAGAGGGCTTTGTCGGAGAGCTCCTGCAACAGATAGGCGCGGGTTCCCAGCAGGCTGGCTACGTGGGCATGGACGTCCCCGGGCACGAAAAGAAATCGGCGCGGCCCGGTTCCCCAGAGCGCCAGTAGATCCTCATCGCTGATCAAGACTCGTGGAGCATCGGGGTAATTCGAACCCCAAAGCACGGAGCTGACCCGGCCATTGACTAATAGAGCCTGCCTCTGAGTATAGAAAAGCAGCGAGGAACCGTCGGCCACGTCGCCATAGAGGATGAGGGTGGCATCCTGCCCGCGAGGTGCGATGCGGTTGATGGTGTCCGCCATGGCGCGCGAGGAGAGCATGGGCTCGAAGCGTACCAAAGCAATGTGCGCGGCAATAAGAAATACGGCGGAGGTAAACGCCACGCTGACGGTAGCCTCGAAATGATGCCGCTGACGACGCAACTGCCAGGCGGTCATCGGGCCCAGAAGAAGGCCAGCAGCGGCCAGCCCCGCGGGCAGACGCAGAGCAGCAAAAGAGGGGCCGGTGAGATCGAATAAATGCGACATTGAGAACGTGTAGCCGGCCACATCCCGATGGGCGAGCAAAGCGCCTATGTCACTGCCGGAGGGAAAGGCGCGCGAGGACCAAAGGCCGTAGAACAACGCGACAGCGGCTACCAGCCCAACCAGGGCCAGGACCGCCTGGGCTCCGGTGAGCCATTTGCTTGATCGTCCGGGCTCGCCTTCCTCGCTTGCCAAGGCACCAGCCGTGAGCAGAAGCAAGGGGAAATAGACGGGAAAGGTGTAGTACTCCTGGTTGGTGGAGAGAGAGAAAAAGAGCAGGATGACCGCGGCATAGATACCCAGCAGCCAGGTGGTTCTGGCACGGAAGAGCGCAGAGCGAGCAGCTACGGAATACGGAGCCGGCCGCACGCCGCGACCCCAGCGAGCTCGGGCGCTCCACGCCCGCCGAAGAACAACCGGGAGGTAGATACTCCAGGGAAACAGCCAGACCAGGTGCAGACTCCAGTAGAGAATAAAGGGCAGCTTGTTGTAGTCCATTGGATAGCGTTTGCCCAGGAAACGCAGCACTTGCTCATTGATGAAGTAGAAATAGAAGAAGCCGTGGACATTACCAGGGGCAGGAATATTGCCCACGGGGTGACCGGCGCCTGGATTGCGCAGCCCGGCGAGAATGTGCCAGGGCGCAGCGATGGCGAGGAAGAGAAGAATTCCGGAGAGCAGGCGGAATTGACGCCAGCGGCGCCAATCTCCCGTGAGCAGCAGATACGGCACCGCGGCAAGGAAGAAAAAGACCGGGGCCACCAACCCTTTGGCCAACATGGCCAGCGCCAGGGCGGCCCAGGTGAAATAAAAATGAGCTGGTTTCTGGTCTTCCAGCCCGATGAGAAATGTGTAAAGAGCAAAGGCCAGCAGCAGCGTTAGCAAGACTTCCGGTATGAAGATGCGGGTGAACAAAAACACTCCGGCGCTGGTGAGAATGCCGAGAGCGGCATAGAAGGCGGCGCGCTCTCCATAGGCGCGGCGGCCCCAGGCCCAGGCCAGAACGGCGAGACCGAGCACCCCGAGAGTGAGGGGCAGATGGGTGGCGAATACATTGAACCCGAAGATGCGATAATCGGCCGCGGCCAGCCAATACGGAAGCGGCGGCTTTTCCAGGTAACGGATGCCGTCCACTTTCAAGGTGACCCAATCGCCGCTGCGGGCCATATACTGGGCGGCAGTCGCGTGGGTGGCGTCGGCATCATCCAACAAGGGTGGAGTGAAGAGTGCCGCCACATGCACGGCGGCGAACACCAGGAGCAGCAACGTCCAGGTCCGTACTGGGGAGAGAGCAGGAGTATTCTCGGGAGGCGCCTCAAGAGAAAGGGCGAAGTGATTCGACATGGCTGATAAAAGCGCGGTGACTAAAGAGCAGGATACCAGCCGGGCTCGAGCGGTTGGGCCCTCGGACCCGACGGATCATTTGACCGAGATTGCGGACGCGTTCAACTCCGCAGTCGCGCGATGTGTCCGGGACGCGGACCCGGACGCGGTGCATCGCCTGAGAACGGGCTCCCGCCGCCTGCAGGCAATGCTCGAAGCCAGGTTGCGTGAAAATACGACCTTTGCCCTGGATCAGCCGGCCCGGGCGTGGCTGAAGCAACTGAAGCAGGTCCGCCAAGCCGCCGGTACGGTGCGTGACCTGGATGTGCAGACCAAGCTACTGGAACGCTGGCTGGGCAAACAAGCTGCCCCGGGCAGCGATGCCCACGCCCTGGATAAACAGGCGGAAATACTCGACGGGTGGCTCAAGAGCGAGCGCAAACACCTGGCCCGCGCGATGCAGAAGCAGATCAGAAAGCGGCAGCAGGGATTGGCAGGGTGTCAGGCTGAAGTCCTGGCTATCATCGGATCGGTGCCCCAGGACAAGGTGAGGGCTATCCCGTTCGGCCGATGCCGTGGCCCTGGAAGAATTTGTACGTGCCGTCGACGCAATGCCATTGCTGGATGCGGACAACCTGCATGAATTTCGCAAGGCAACCAAGAAGGCGCGCTATATAGCCGAATCCGCTGCCGAGGGAGAAGACTACAGCAGCGTGGCCAAGGCGCTCAAACGGGTGCAGGATGCGATCGGCGAGTGGCATGACTGGCTATGCCTTTGGGAAGAGGCCAGGACGGCGCTGGGCAAGGATGGGCCGGATCTGATTTCGTCTTTGGAGCGCGAGGTGGAACGCCATTTTACTGCGGCGATCAAGACCACTCAAACCATGCGTGCCCGGCTTTCGGGGGAATGGATGGCTATCAGCCGTCCACCCGCCAAGCGGCCTCCGGCGAAGGTGACCGTCGGCGAAAGGCGCCTCGCTTAAGGGCTTCTTGTTGCTCTCCTATTCCGCTATGGTCTGTTGAAAAACATTTCCAGGAAAGGTCCGCGGAACTGCAGATCCCTCGGCTTCGTTCGGGATGACAAAGGAGAGGAGAGCTTCCGTAGAGGGCTGTTGAGACAGAGGCTTTTTCATCGCGTTGGGTATCCCACAGATCTCGGATTCCTCTGGCCGAAAAACGATCAAGATGTGGGGCTATCTCCGAACGCATCGTTCGCCGATACAACGACAGCGAGATCGTGGCCAGCATCCCGCAGCGGGTTGGAAGGGACAGATTTTCCGAGTGTGGTGTATCTTGAGGTGAAACCTCCCCTGACGATGCAGACGTACGCGGCGATTGATATTGGTTCCAACTCCTGCCGATTAAAAATCGCGCGAGTCCAGCAACATCAACTGAAAGTGCTGCACGAGGACCGCGAGGTCACGCGGTTGGGAGCGAGCGTGTTTGAAACCGGCGTTGTCTCTCCCGAGGCCATGGCTGGTACATTGACGGCGCTCAAGCGTTTCTATCGCTCGGTCAAAATGCACAGCGCCGACCAGGTGCGCGCGGTCGCTACTTCGGCCTTGCGTGACGCGCGCAATGCGCAGGCTTTTCTGGCCTGGGTCAAGTCCGAGACCGGATGGGAAGTGGAAATTATCTCCGGCCTGGAAGAAGCGCGGCTGATCCACCGCGGGGTGATGGGCGAACCCGGCACCCAGGGCAGATGCCTGCTGGTCGACGTTGGCGGCGGAAGTTGCGAGATCACGCTCTCGGAACGCAAACGCATCCAGGAGACGGTAAGCCTGCCGCTGGGCGCGGTCCGCCTGACCAAAGAATTTCTTCCCGGCGATCCCCCGTCGGAAGATGAGCTTGCTCGGCTGAAGCAATTTATCGCGCGCGAACTGCGCAAGGCGGAACGGCGTTTCGGGGTTTTGCGGGTCTCCATGGTGATCGCCACCTCGGGAACAGCCGCCGCCCTGGCGCAAGCGAGCCAATCACTGAACAAGGCCTCGGGAAGGAATGGCCGCACCGGGCGTAAGCCGCTGGCGCAGACGCGGAATGTGCGCCGGTTGACTACGAAACTGACGGGCATGAACAGCGCCCAACGCAGCAGTATTCCGGGGATCGGTCCCAAGCGCACCGAGATCATCGTCGCCGGCGCCCACGTCTATGCCGAGTTGCTGGAGCGTTTCTCGCTGCCCGGTTTTGTCTACTCAGAGCTCGGCTTGCGTGACGGCATCCTGGACCAGATGCTGGCCGAGCAGGATGCCAAGACGACGGCTCACCAGGTGTTCGAACGCGAGCGCTGGCAGGGCGTGCTGGCGACCTGCAAACGCTATGGCGTCGATCCCAAGCAAGCCGACGCAGTGCGCGCACATGCGCTGCAACTGTTTCGCGATATGCAGACGGTCCACGAGCTGCCTGCGGAGTACGGCTCCTGGCTGGAGGCAGCGGCCATGATGCGGGATGTGGGCAAGTTCATGAACTACCAGGGCCACCACCGTCATGCGCAATACATCATTGCCAACTCCGAGCTATTCGGGTTTACGCCGCAGCAAAGGGCCATCATGTCGGCCATCGCGCGCTATCTAGGCAAGTCTCGTCCCGACCCGGCGGATCGCACCATGCGGCCCATACCTCCGGAGGAATTCGCACGGGTGCAAAGGGCGGTGGTGCTGTTACGCCTGGCCGTCGCACTGAACCAGGACCGCGCGAGCGATGTGCTTAAAGTGACGCTGCGCGTATATCCCAAGCGAGTGCTGATGGAGTTGAGCCCAGGCCGGACCGGCGCGGAGCTGGAACTCTGGTCGCTGCGCAAAGAAGGCGATTATTTCCGCGAGGTGTTTCGGCGCGAGCTTTTCGCTGCGCTGGCGTAGATCTGCCGCAACATCCGCGGGTCCATCAGGGAGATCAATTGTCCGGGCCGGCGGGTGCAGTCGACGCGGGCAATCGCACCTTTTCGCATCCGTATGCTGGCTGGTCGCGGAGCGCAGATAAGGGAGCCCAGAAATTCGGGCAGATTGGGATTGTGGCCTACCACCAAAACGTTATCGTAGGCGGAAAGCGAAGTCACCAGAGCCTGAAAGCCAGGCACGGTCCCGGAGGGCGAAATAGCATTCCGAGATCTGTATTTTGCTGTCATAAGCGACCTCCGTACCCACCAGCGAGGCAGTTTGGAGCGCCCGTTTGAGCGGACTGGAGATGACCAGGTCAAACTGAATCCTCAGGGCGTTCAAATACCTGGCGACCAGCAAACACTGCTCCTTGCCTTCTTTGTCCAGGGGACGTTTGACATCAATAGTGGGATCTGCGCGACGGACGCCGGCGCTCGCATGACGAAGGATGTAGAGATTCATTGGGTTGGGACTTCTCGTCTCACGCTGCGGGTAGCGGTTTAACAATTACTGTGGCCCGACAAAAGGCCGCGAGAAGTGGTTTTCCTTGGGAGAAAACCAAAAAGGTCCTTGGCTTCGGTCTACACCAATTGTTAAACCGATTAGCAGACAGGCGGGAGTTCTTTCAATTCATGCAATTGTAACAATTTCCCGGGTGGAAGAGAAGGTCTTCCTCAGTAGACCGGCGCCGGGGTTGGCAACGGATCGATGGGCAGACCAGGGTCGGGATCGGGCGGCGGAAGGGGCACGGGTTCAGCATCAGGAGCCGGATCAGGGCCCGGCTGGGGGAAAACATCAGGATCTAATGAGCTCATCCCGATTGGAAGTGCTGCAGGGTACGGACGGTTGCCTGTGGGGCCGATCAGGGTAGTGGCTTCTTCTCTGAATGAGGGGTCTTCTCCGGAAAGGGAGCCGGCTCGGGAAGTGGAGAGCTTCTCCGAAGGAGCGGTATTGTCTGGAAGTGGAGCTTCCTCCGGAAGTGGGAGTTCTTGCGACGGGGTGACGTTTCTCTCCCTCCTTTGAGTTCGCCGGAGCAACTTCTTTGGCGGGGGCCACGCCGCCCAGCGGAAATTTCGTTTCGTGCCGATCGAGCCGCGAAATCAAGGGATCGTATATCTCTGGTTCGGGCGGGCGGCAGTCCGGACAGGGCTTCGGGCTCGGTTGATGGCCGGGACGGCCCAGGTATGGCTTCCGGATTGGCCAGCGGCTCGGTCCGCAGCTTCGCCACCAGATCGCGCAGGGTGGGTTCGGACAACCCCGTAAAAACTGCGCGCCAGGCACAACCGGCACATCTTCCTCGGCTTATGGATGTGAGCGCTTCCGTACCCATCTCCTCAGCAGCCAATTCGTCGGCGACGACGATGGGGGGATCGGCAGCCAGGACCAGGGCAGCCTCCAGCCCACGTTGCCAAAAACGGCTGGCGAGCAAAAGAAAGAGCCCGAGCTGTGCCAGGAGAGCAGCGACCCAAACCTGGTGAGCGGGCAAAAGCTTCCAAAGAAAGAGGCACAAAGCGAGACCGCATACGCCGGCTATACCGGCCAGGAGGAAGCTGCCAAAGATGCGAAAGAAATGGCGGAAGAGCATGCGGAATGCCGGCAGCAATGCCTGGTGGACTCTACCCTCTCCGTCCATGGCGTTGCGCACAACGTAGACCTCCACCAGATCCCACCAGAGACGCAAAAGCAGAGCGACAAGCAGAACCACGATGCCGCTGATGGTCGTGAACAAAAACATTTGACGTTCGACGTAGACCGCGTCGGCCCGAGCCAACCCCGCGCTCCGTATGGTAAGCAGAATGCCGAGGATAACGGCCGAAATGCCCCCGGCCAGGATGGCGGCGCGTATAAAGCGCCAGAAGTAAGCGACACCACCGCGCAGCAGTACCGAAAGCCGTGGCGGCTCGGCGGAGACGAAGATAAAGATGCTGCCGGCGAAAAAGACAAAGAGCAGCAAAACCTGGATCATATTGGCCCAGCCGGCGGTGTGGAGCGACATGGGGAAGAAACTGGTGTCGCGGACACGGATCGCCAGCTCCCCGAGATCACTGAAGTCGATGGTGCCGGCAATCTTTTGCGCAGCAAGGCTGTGGTCCAGGTAAGAAGCGAGTCCGGTCGCGAAGGGAACAGCGGCGACCAGGGCAAAGACGAGATTGACTGCATAGGCCCAAACCACACAGGGCCAATTGCGCAGACCAAGTTGAAATCCCCGGGCAAGAAGGTTGGGCAGCGGACGCTTCATCTGAAGTTGTAGCTCCCCTGAGGATGGTGATTGGCTCATCATGTTCATTGAGTTATCCGTTCCCAACCTCTCAGACCAAGAACGATAACCATTGCCCCAGCAGCTGCTGGGCAAAGACCCAATAATTCGTCAGCTTAAGACGAGCTGTCCGGTCTCGTTGCAGGGTGTAACTATTATTGAACGAATTAACATCCAGGGGAACATTCCCGTCTGGATCCACCTGGGCATACACGGCCCGCACCGGCTTCTCCCAAGAGAAGCGAGCCCAGCGATCCTTGCCATCCCAGGTGGTGAGCTTCCTTCGAGCCGTCGGCAAATCCTACTTCGAGGTTCACCGGGTAAAGGAAGGTACCTTTGCGCCGCACCACTACACTGGTTTGGTAAGGACCGGCTGTATTGCCGCCTTTCCACCATTCGGTGGGGTCCGAAGTGAGCGAGTCCACCGAGTAGTCAAGGAGCTCCGTGCCGTCAAAGGCCTGCTCGATGTAAGGTTCCAGATCTTTACGCCCGGATACTTCTTTTAGGGTGTCGAGAAAATCGATTCCGGTGGGATGCTGAAAACGGTAGCGCATGAAGTAGACGCGCAGGGCCTGGCGGAGCGTCTCCTCCCCCAACACAGCCTCCAGCGTGGTGAGCGCGGTGGCGGTTTTGCCATACACGATGCTCCCGTAACTTCCGGTGCTGGCGAACTTCCAGCCGGGGCGCACGATGGGATCTTCGTCGGGGTGGGCGACATAGAACAACCGTTGGAGTTCGGTATCGCTGGTGTACAAAGTGCGCCCGTTCAGCACAGAAGTATTTTGACCGAAAAGCGACCCCACAACTTTGCTTTCACTGTAGCTGTTGATGCCTTCGTCGAGCCAGGGTTCTTCAAACTCATTGCTGGCGACCATGCCATACCAATACTGATGGCCGAATTCGTGGGCCACCGTGATTTCCATGCCGAAGTGATACCACGACGGCTCGCGCCAGTC
The DNA here is from genome assembly GCA_963838445.1 of uncultured Acidobacteriaceae bacterium. Taxonomy (GTDB): domain Bacteria; phylum Acidobacteriota; class Terriglobia; order Terriglobales; family Acidobacteriaceae; genus PALSA-350. Next base: position 154,846 of record CAWIRT010000038.1, on the reverse strand, counting down.
TGCGCCACCGGTGATGAGCGTCGGATATTCCATCCCGCCGACCGCAGAGTCTGGTTCGGGATCGATCTAACGTGATCTGCTTGTAAGGATAAGGTCCATACCACTCATCGTACTTCTGCATCGTCTGTTTGAGGATGGAGAGATAGCGGTCCCGCTGGGCAGCATGGGAAGCAAGAACGAGCGCGTGCAGCTTCACCGGACCGAGGCTATTCACAAAAACATCGTCGGCGACCTGAAAGTGGGGTGAGGCGGCCCAGGCGAAGTCGTGTATATCTTCGCCGCGGAAGCTGAGAGTCCTGGTGCCGTCGGAATTGGCTTGTTCTGCTGTCTGGATACCGCTGGCGCCCACGATGTACCGCTGGGGGAGGGTGAGATTCACGTTGTAGGTGCCGAAGTCGGAAAAGAATTCTGTATCGACGTGGTATTGATGGCAGTTCCACACCCCGTTCCAAAGAACGCCGACCTTGGGAAACCACTGCGCCCCCATGATGAAGTCCCGCTTGTATCCGCTTCTGGCAACAGCTAGCGGAAATTTGTCATGAAAGGCGATCTGGAAGCGAATGGCCTCAGTCGGAGCCAGTGGTTTCGGAAGCGTGACTTCCATCACCGTGTGATCGTCTTGATTGCCATCGTCGGGGGCAATGAATCTCATACTCTGTGAGAGATCCCCATAGCCCTCGGCAGCGATGCTCTTGATGTCGATGGAGCCTTGTTCCCCCTGGGCGCGGGACACATGTAACCCATCCTGATGCGCCTCTCTGGAAAAGGTGGATTGGGGACGGAAAGCATTGAGGTAGAGGTGAAACGGAATGGTGGAAACGGGATGGTCGGAGGGATTGCGATATTCGACGACCTCCGACGCGTCCAGTGACTTGGCATCGGTATTCACGCTGGCATCGATCCAATAGGCCGCGATCCGTTTGGAGAGGGCTTTTCCGTCAGGGGAATTCACTGCCGTGACCTGGCCCCAGGCGGAGGAGGCAAGCAGTAGGGGAAATACCAACAGCGCGCGCAAGTGCAGGTAGGGCATGCGGCATTCTAGTTCATTTTTATGCGGGAATGCTGGCAGTCTCCATACCTGGGAACACAATAGGCCAACCAGGTAGCGGCGCTCGTGGCTGAGGACGAGGCCGCGGCGGAACAAACCCGTCGCGTAGTCGGGCAGTGCACGCACCGGAAGCCCGGTAGTCCAACCGAAAACCTGATAGAGCAAACGGATGATCCGACGCGCGAGATATGCGGCGAAGGCATTTCGGGGAATGGCGAACTCTGAGATGACCCATTGCGCCCCCGGGAGAGCATGAGGAAGGACACCATCGAACAGTTGCTCCAACTGCTGAGTGGAAAAACAGTCAAGGAAGAAGTGCGAAACAATCAGGTCGTAGCGTCCGGTGGGGTTCCATTCCAGAGCATCGGCGCGATGCAGGCAAATGCGCCGGCGGGCTTGCGGGCCGGATCTGCGAATGCGACGTTCGAGAATCGTCGAGCATGGAACGGCTGGAGTCGACGACGTCCGCAGTGAGCGATCGAATTGGCCTCCAGCAGACGCGCCAGGAAGCGTCCGTCCCCATCTCCCAACAGCAAAGCGTGGCGCGCACCGATGAGATGTGCAAGTTGGGCGTTCCGGCAGCGGGCTAGCCATGGTCCAAAGCTCATGTATTCGAGCCATCGGTAGGGGCGAGCGAGGCGATCGAAATTGACCCGCCTTTGGGCATTCTCGTCTCTGCCTGGCAAAGGCAGGGGTCTGGCTAAAGGGTTGCTCTGGTAACAGGCTCATCGGGCAAATGGGAACAAGGCCAGCGGGCGTCAGCAGCGCGGCATCGGCGGCAATGCGCAGGTGCAAGGGCGAAAGCTGCGAACTGTGCGCGTCCAGTGCAAACAGCAGCGCGCTGCTGATCAGGGCCGCGAGATAAAGCATCGCCAGCCCGCGCGTAGGCGCAAGCAGGGCTGCAGCGAATGAGAATAGCGCAATCATGGTTACGATCGGCCGCAGGTGCAGGCTGGCCCAGCGGGTCGTCGCGTAGAGGTTGCCGCCCTCCCATTTTTCGATGCCCACGCAATTGATCCAGCAGAGCAGCGCAAAGAAGATGATCGCGGGGGCCAGTTGCTCTTTGCCCAATCCGCCGGCGGCGCTGAGGCGAGACCAGGCGGGAACCGCGGTCGCCGCAGCAAACAAGATGGCCACGGCAAGCTCCTTAGGCAGTTGGCGCGCGCCGCGATGAACAGCGCAGGAGATAAAGCAGGGCGAAGACCCCGATCCACGAGTCGTCGCGGATGGCCTCGGGGCGCATGTGGGTGAGGACGGACCAGGCCAGGAGTACGGCCAGAAACGAAGCCGCCCATAGGAAGGCCGATGCGATGGCGGGCGTGAAAATGGTGGCGCTCGCGAAGCAGCTCGCCCTGGGAGTGGCGGAGTCCATCGAGAATGCGGTCGGCGACGTAAAGCAACCAGGTGCCAAGCGGGAGAAGCATCGACTGGATAAGCGAAAGATGAAGATGCATGGCGCGGACGAAGAACCACGACCAGAGCGCGGCGACGGTAGGCGCATCCAGGCTGAGCAGATGCCACCATTCCGCCAGGTTGTAGAGGCGTCGTGCCAAGTTTCAGTTTACGTTGGGCCAGATTTTGGATTCGTTTTTGCTACGAACCATGGACGCCAACCTTAGCTTTTGGATCTCGATGGGCAGGGAAGGTTGAGGTTCGCGGTATCCCACATCTCGCGAAAAACGAGCGAGATGTGGGGCACCCGTCCTACTGTGGCAAGATCGAATGATATGAAGGTCTAACTTTGTAGTTTTACTTCATATATGCTATTGTAGAAGAGCATGGATGATGCGCGGCTCTGGGGTTGGCGGGCGAGCTGCGAGTTGTGGTTGGACAACTGAGGCGGCGACTGCGGGAGCAGGCCAGTTTTGGTGATCTCACCTGGTCGCAGACGTCGGTGCTCAGCCGGCTGGACCGGGAGGGTCCCGCCACCGTGACGAGCCTCGCCCGAGCCGAAGGCATGCGCCCGCAATCGATGGGTGCTACCGTCGCCGCTCTTGAGGCAGCCGGCCTGGTGAGTGGTTCACCCGATCCTAAAGACGGACGGCAAACCATCCTGTCTCTCACCCCTAGCTGCCAGGAATGGATTAGAGCTGGTCGAGCGGCGAAAGAGGACTGGCTGTTCCGCGCCATCCAAAGCAAGCTTTTGCCGGGGGAACAAGAGGAACTCGCGACCGCGGTCGCCTTACTCAAACGTCTCGCCGAAGGAGAAAACCATGCCGGTCACCGCCCTTGATCCCAAAACCGCTCTCATCACGATCGATCTGCAAAAGGGCATCGTCGGTTTGCCTACCGCACACCCGACCGGCCAGGTGGTCAAGCAGGCGAGCAAGTTGGCCGCCGCATTCCGCAGCCATGGTTTGCCTGTCGTGCTGGTCAATGTTGCCGGGGGCGCACCCGGACGGGCGGAACAGTCGCGCAGCACGCGAGACTTCCCTCCTGGCTGGACGGATCTTGTTCCGGAGCTGAACCAGCACCCGGACGATCACACGGTGACCAAAAGGAGTTGGGGAGCTTTCACCAACACCGGCCTCTATGAACACCTGAAAGAGCTAGGCGTGACGCAGGTGGTGATCGCCGGCGTCGCCACCAGCATCGGTGTCGAGTCGACTGCGCGACAAGCATACGAGCATGGTTTCCACGTTACTCTTGCCGTCGACGCAATGACGGATATGAATCCCGACGCTCACCACAACAGCGTCACGCGCATTTTTCCTCGTTTGGGCGAAACCGGCACGACGGACGAGATCATTGAGCTCATCGATAAGCGACAAGAGAAGCGATGAGCGGCACCTTCCGTTCGCTCCAGGGCTTCAACTACCGGATGTGGGCCGGCGGCGCGTTCGTGTCCAACATTGGAACGTGGATGCAACGCACCGCCCAGGACTGGCTTGTCCTCACACAACTGACCCATCACAATGCGACTGCTGTGGGTGTGGTCATGTCGCTTCAGTTCGGACCCCAGGTTCTTTTGCTTCCCCTTACCGGCTTTGCGGCGGATCATCTCGACCGGCGGAAACTCCTGTTCGCCACCCAGGGGGGTATGGGAGCGCTGGCCATGGGATTAGGGCTCCTGACCATCACCGGACTGGTCCAGTTGTGGCATGTGTACGTGTTTGCTTTCCTGCTGGGCTGCGTATCTGCGTTTGACTCGCCGGCCCGGCAGACGTTCGTCTCGGAGTTGGTGGTGGAAGCTGACCTGGCAAATGCGGTCGGACTCAATTCCACGTCTTTTAATGCCGCGCGCATGATTGGTCCCGCCGTCGCGGGTCTGCTCATTGCCGCGGTTGGCTCCGGTTGGGTCTTCCTGCTCAACGCGGCATCGTTTGCTGCCGTGCTCTGCTCGCTGAGTTTGCTGCGCATCGATGAACTTCATCGCACCGGCAGAGCCCACCGAACACCGCGGGAGCCTGGCGGAAGGCTTCAAATACGTTTGGAAACGTCCCGACCTGAAGGCGATGCTGCTCATGTTGTTTTTGATCGGCACCTTCGGCCTCAACTTCCCCATCTTCATCTCGACCATGTCGGTCACGGTCTTCCATGCGGGGGCAGGCCAATACGGGCTGTTGAGCTCGATCATGGCGATCGGATCAGTCGCCGGCGCGCTGCTGGCGGCGCGGCGTGAAAAACCGCATATCGCCGTCCTGTTGGCGGGCGGCGGAATATTCGGCTTCGGTTGTGCGCTCGCTGCGATCATGCCCAACTACTGGCTTTTTGGCCTGGCGCTCATCGTCATCGGCGTGTCCGCACAGACATTCACCACCACCGTGAATAGCATGGTGCAGATGTCGACCGAACCGGCTATGCGCGGCCGAGTGGTGGCGATTCTTCTGGCAATCGCCCTGGGCGGCACGCCGATCGGCGCACCTATTGTCGGCTGGGTAGCGGATGCGTGGGGCCCGCGCTGGGCGCTGGGCATCGCCGCCGCCGCTGGTTTCGCGGCCGCGATGGTCGGCATCGGCTACCTGATGAAGTATCGTCACCTGCGGGTGCGCATCGATGCGGGACGCCTGCGTTTCACCCTGATCGAGCAGCAGGCCAGCTGAGGCGAAAACTAGGAGACCGCCGGCTCGGCATTCTTCCGCGAGGCTTTGCGACGATGGGGTTTAGCCGGAGCTTTGGATTCCTCGGCGGTGAGAACCGGGACGGCTGCTTCCGGCTGCCATGCCGGTTCCGGAATGCCGTCTATGGAATCTCGCCCTTCGGCCACGCGGATCAAAAAGTCCTGGGCGCTGAAACACTTGCCTTCGGGTGCGCGAACCCGCGGATAGTCGCCCCCGGCCGTCTCGATGCGCGATTTCGACGTGTCGGCCAGGTAGGCGGCTAAGATCTCGTTGCGGATGCGATGGCGAATCTGAGCATCGCGGATGGGGAAAACGACCTCACATCGTTCAAAGAGGTTGCGTGGCATCCAGTCGGCACTGCCGCAATAGATCTCGTCCTCGCCCCCATTGGCAAAGTAGAAGATCCGGCTATGCTCCAGAAAACGGCCAACCACCGAGCGGACGCGAATATTTTCGCTCACTCCCGGAATTCCGGGGCGAAGGGAGCAGATACCGCGCACGATCAGGTCGATCTGCACACCAGCCTTCGAGGCTTCGTAGAGCGCTTCAATGACTGCCTGTTCGAGAAGTGAATTCATTTTGGCGATGATGCGCGCGGGACGGCCCGCCGCAGCGTGTTCGCCTTCGCGATGGATCATACGGATGGTGCTCTCTGCCAGGGTGAGGGGCGCCACCAGCAGCGGGGCGTAATCGTCGGACTCAGAGTGCGCCGTGAGGTAATTAAAGACACTATGCACGCTGGACGTGATTTCGGGATCGGCAGTCAGCAAGCTGATGTCGGTGTAAAAGCGGGCCGTGTTGGGGTTGTAGTTGCCGGTACCCAGATGAACATAGCGACGGGTTACGCCGTCGGGGTCGTGCCGTATGAGCAAAGCCAGCTTGCAGTGGGTCTTGAGGCCCACGATGCCATGGAAGACCTGCACCCCGGCGTCCTCCAGGTTGCGCGCCCAGCGGATGTTCGATGCCTCATCGAAGCGAGCCATCAACTCGACCACCACGGTTACCTCTTTGGTTTGGGCGGCTTCGGTAAGGGCATGAAACATGGGCGAGTCGGAGCTGGTGCGGTAGAGGGTCTGCTTCATGGAGACAACGCGTGGATCCTGCGAACCCAACTGGATGAAGTTGACGACCGCATCATAGGAATCGAAGGGGTGATGCAACAGCAGGTCGTGATGACGAAGTTCGTCGAAAAGGTCTTCTGAACGCCGGTTGAGACGCAGTTCCCGAGGCAGAAAGTCTTTGAATTTGAGATCGGGGCGCGGAGTGTCGGTGTAGAGGTTCATCAAGCGCGTGAGATTCACCGGGCCGTCGGTTGAAAATACCTGGCTATCCTCAAGTTCGAAATTCATGCGCAGGCGGTCGACGATTTCGGAATCCGCGCCTTCTTCGATTTCCAGGCGCACCGCGTCGCCTTTACGCCGGTTGTGCAACTCGGAGCGCACGCTGTCGAGCAGGCTGCGCGATTCTTCTTCCTGGAAATACAGGTTGCTGTTGCGGGTAACACGGAAAGCGGCGGTGGAAAGGATTTCATAACCGCGGTACATGCCCACGGCGTTGTGCTCAATCAAGTCATGAAGAAAGACGAAGTCGTGGGTTCCGGTGGTGGACGGCAGGGGCACCAGGCGGGGGAGTGCCCGGGGCACGGTGAGGACCCCCAGCAGCGCGCCCGTGGCTCCCTTGCGTTTGCGGCGCAACAGCAGGGCCAGGCAGAGCGCCTTGTTCAGGACCCGGGGGAAGGGGTGCGCAGGATCGATGGTGATGGGCGTCAACAGCGGATCGACTTCGCGCTGATAGTAATTGAGGGCATGCGCGCGGGCGGTCTCGTCGATATCACCCCAATCCAGCACGCGAACGCCGTTGTTGAAGAGTGCGGGGCGGAGATCCTGAGTCCAGCAGCGGTACTGATCGCGGACAAAGTTATGCATGTAGTCGACCACGACATCCAGCGTCTGTCGCGGGGTCAGACCATCAAAGCCCGGTTCGGTATATCCGTCTTCAATGCGCTGCATGATGCCGGCAACGCGAATCTCTACAAATTCATCCAGATTGCTGGCGGTGATGGCCAGGAACTTGACGCGTTCCAGCAACGGATTGTCCGCATCCTGGGCTTCTTCGAGGACACGGCGATTAAAGCTCAACCACGATTCATCGCGGCCGATAAAGAGACTTTGCGGATCCCTGCTCAGATTGCCCATAGAGGAGATTGACTACCGATCGTACTCACTCTGTCTACCTTACTAAACGACGCCGAAGATGAATCGGTGATGAAAGCCACCATTATGCCGGGAATTTTCGATGCTGCGCAGAGGATTTGACGCCTGGAGAGAGGTTGCGGGAGGATGGAAGATGACAAGTTAGGATCAGCCGCCGGTTTGCCCGACGGTGTCCCCAGGAGACACGGCATGAATGAGCAAGATTTAGGCCCAGTGACGGAGGCCAGGCAACTCATGGTTGAGGATACGGCTTTGCAGCTTTTTCAGATCGCGGCCCTGATGCTGGGAGACGAGGAGGAGGCAGTTTCCCTGGTGGAAGAATGCGTGGCCAAGGTCGAGGCCGACCCATGCGCCGAGGAGACGCTGGCCTACTCTGAGGCGCGGACTCTGCTGGTACGCACGGCTGTGCAACGGATGGCCGGGCAATATCCGGAAGCGTTTGCGGTTCCAACATCGCAGCCAGCGGACGCTGTGTGCATTGAAACCGATGACCTTGGGGCAGCGGGTTTAAGCGGGGAGCAGTTCGGCGCATTGATATCGGGAGCGGGCCGCGCCGGCATGCGGGAATGGCTGGAGCGGTTGGCGCCCGCGCTGCGGGCAATTTTTGTGTTGCGGGCGGTGGCCGAACAAGACGGTGAACAGACAGCGGAAAGCCTTCGCCAGAGTGGGGCGACGGGAGCGCAGGGGTGGCGGCGAGACCAGGTTGGCACTGCCTATCGCCAGGCGCTGTGTTCGCTGGCTACCTGCCTGATGAGTGCACAAGCTTCACTCATGCCAGCCTGAGCCCAAAGCCGTTCGCCCACCCGATCTGCCGCAGTTTGACCATTGCTTCCGTTCACCCCGGTTTTTCCGCGAAACTGGTGTGTTCGGGACGCGCCGGGCTTCTTTTTGAATAGTTCACAAGCGATTTGGCATCGAAGTTGGTGCTGCCGGTTTTTTTTGAGGGCCACAGGCTACTGCCGAGGTTGACTGCAGGATGAGACGTAAGTCGGGTGAATTGTGGGGCACTGGGTGGGGATCGCTGGTGGTGCTCCTCAGCCTGGCTTTTATCCCGGCTACGTCGCCGGGACAGTCCACGGCAGCGGGGGGCAGTGGGTCCTCGTCCGGCGGTAGCTCGAGTGGAGCCTCGGTACAGGCGATGCCGGCGCAGATAAATAGCAATACCTACCAGGGCAGCATCGTAAAGCAGGTACCGGTGCCGGGTGTTCTTCCGCTCTCGCTGGATCAGGCGATCCGGATGGGCTTGCAGTACAACCTGGGGCTGGTGCTTTCAGGCACGAACGCGGGATCGGCAGGCGCGCAGCAGTTGCAGCAACTGCAGGCTCTATTGCCGACCGTCAATGCTTCGGCGAAAGAAGCTGTGCAGCAGACGAACCTGCAGGCGGAAGGACTGAAGATCCCTGGTTTCCCGGCCATCATCGGGCCCTATGGATACACAGACATCCGGGGTTCAGTGCAGTGGTCGCTGTTGAATTTGTCGTCTCTGCGGAACTACCTGGCCTCTAAACATGACTTCCAGGGATCCAGGCTCTCGATCGAGGACGCAAAGGATATGGTGGTGCTTACGGTCGGCAACGCGTATCTGCTGTGCATCGCCGATGGGTCGCGGGTGCAATCGGCCCAAGCCCAGGTGAACACCTCCAAGGTGTCGCTCGATCAGGCCGTAGCCAACCACCAGGCGGGTACCGCGCCACTGCTGGACGAGCTTCGCGCCCGGGTGGACTACCAGACACAACAGCAGACCTTAATCAGTGCGCAAAACCAGTACGAGAAAGACAAAATCGCTTTGGCGCGCGCCATTGGGCTCCCCCTGGAACAGCGTTACGAGTTGAGCGACCAGGCCCCCTTTCAGGCGCTGGACAACCTGGACCCAAACGCGGCGGTGCAACAGGGGCTTGCTCACCGGCATGACCTGCAAGCGTTGCAGCAGCAGGTGGAAGGCGCCCAAGCCTCACGATCGGCAGCCACAGCGGAACGTTACCCGACGATCGCTTTTTCCGGAGACTACGGGGTGATTGGCCCCACGCTGGGGCATTCGCATGGGACCTTCGACGTTACCGGCACGGCGTCTGTGCCCTTGTTCGAAGAAGCCAAATTGCGCGGCGACGCGCGCGAAGCGCAAGCGCAACTGGAACAGAAGCAGGCACAGTTGAACGATCTGCGCGGCCAGATCAGTGCTGACGTGCGCGACAGTATTCTCGACATTGAGGCCGCGGCGAAGCAGGTTGCCGTTTCGCGCAGCAACGCAGAATTGGCGACGGAAGCTCTGAGCGAAGCGCAACAGCGATACGCGGCCGGTGTGGCCGACAACCTTGCGGTATCACAAGCCCAGGCATCGATGGCCCAGGCGGACGATCAGCTGGTCTCCAGCCTTTACCAGCACAACGTGGCGAAGCTGTCTCTCGCCCGGGCACTGGGCATTGCACAAACAAATTACAAGGATTATGTGGGAGGTAAGTAGCGGTGGCGGAACAGAATGCTGAATCAGGCCGTGCAACTACCGTCGAAGAAGAGGGTCCGCAGGCCGGTAACAATGACCAGCAGGACCTCGACAACCTTCCGCGCAAGAAGGGCAAGCGCAGGTTCATCGTCATCGGCGTGGTCGCCGTTCTTATCGTGGGCGCGCTGCTCTTCTGGTGGCACTCCACGTATTACGAGGACACAGACGACGCACAGGTAGATGGTCACCTGATCCAAATCAGTGCCCGGGTTGCGGGGCAGGTTATCCGGGTCAACGTCGACCAGAATCAATACGTGCAGGCCGGTACTTTGATTGCTGAAATCGACCCCAAGGATTTTGAAGTGGCGGTGCAGCAGGACGAGGCCAGCCTGGAGAGCGCGGAGGCCAACTATGAGGCAGTGCGGGTAAACGTACCCGTCATCGGGATTAACACCAGTTCCACGCTGCAGTCGGCCGCGTCCGGAGTGCGCACTTCCGACGCCACCGTGCAACAAGCGCAGCGTCAGTTAGAAGCGGCGCAGGCCCAGGTACAGCAGGCGGACGCAAATAACATCAAAGCTCAACTGGATTTGAAGCGGTACACGCCGCTGGTGGAAAAAGATGTCATTTCCAAACAGCAGTTCGACGCCACCGTGGCCACTGCGGATGCTGCCAAGGCTGCCTTGCTGGGAGCGAAAGCCAGCGAAATTGCCGCCGAGGATGCAGTGCGGATTGCCCGTGACCGGGTGGTGCAATCGCAGGCAGAGTTAAAAACAGCACAAACTGCGCCGGACCAGGTGAAGATTCAAAAGGCGAAGGCAGACCAGGCGGCCGCACAGGTGGAGCAGGCGCGCGCAGCGCTGGCGCAGGCCAAGTTGAACCTGGGCTATACCAAGATTGTCTCCCCGGCCAATGGCATCATCACCAAGAAGAGCCTGGAAGTGATGCAGAACGTTAGCGTAGGACAAAACCTGATGACGCTGGTTTCTCTGGACGATATCTGGATCACCGCTAATTTCAAGGAAACACAATTGCGGCTGATGCGTCCCGGGCAGGGGGTCAAGATTCATGTGGACGCTTATGGGCGTGACTACGACGGTAAGGTGACCCAGATCGGAGGCGCGACCGGCTCGGTGTTGAGCTTGTTCCCGCCGGAGAATGCGACTGGGAATTACGTGAAGGTCGTGCAGCGCATCCCGGTCCGGATCGATCTTACGGATCGGAATGAGGATAAGGATCATTTGCTGCGCCCTGGGTTGTCAGTGGAACCTACGGTTCGGGTGAAGTGACGCCAGGCTGTGCTCGGTCGAAAAACATTTCCCGCGGGTCTTGGTGGGGTGAAGCCGAAAAATCGCTCCCTCAGCGGCTAAAGCCGCATTCACTACAAAGCAGTTATGGACGGCCTGAAGGCCGTCCCCTTCAAAGAATTCGAGTTTTCCGCAGCCTCTAAAGTCGTGGCGGTGAGCTCGGGAGAAAGCTCGCGCATTCCGTGCGGTTGCGCTCGGTCGAAAAACATTTCGAGGGAAGGTCCGCGGCGTCTTTTTGCACGCCTAACCAAATGTCTCTCGCCCCCTCCTCAAAGCCGTCATCCTCCAGCGAAGCGCCTTGCGGATCTATCACATGACGGAGAGCTTATGGCGCGGAGCCGAAGAGCTTGTCCTGAGAGCCTGGACTTTTTCGATCTTTTCGCGTTTTCTGCGTAGCTAACCGAATGCTTTTCACCCCCACAAAGCCGTCATCCTGAGAGCCTGTAACTTTTTCGGTCTTTTCGTGTTTTTGCGTAGCTAACCGGATGCTTTTTACCCCCCACAAAGCCGTCATCCTGAGAGCCTGTGACTTTTTCGATCTTTTCGTGTTTTCTGCGTAGCTAACCGGATGCTTTTTACCCCCGGCACAAAGCCGTCATCCTGAAAGCTTGTGACTTAATTCCCACTTGGTCTCAAGACAATGAGGCGAGCATGTTTTGCCGTGGTGGGACTACTAAGTGACAGCCAGGCCAAGGTGCAGTTGCACCTGCTACGGCTTGCCCTACGGTGCTAGATTTTTTCTGTTTTGCTGCTTCAGCCCGGTTTTAGCTGAGAAGGGCCTTGCTGAAGTGGGTCAGGTTGTAAGCCAAGGCGCACCACAGGGCCACACACTTGATTTTGCTGATGCCACGTACGGTCAACGGCGTCAGCCCGCGATAGGTTCGTAATTCAGCGTTTACCGTCTCGCTGGTGGCCGCCCTTTGTTTGTAGATTTTCTTGCCTTCTTCGCTTTCCATGCGTTGCTTCCAGGCCCGAATCGCTTCCGAATCGCTTGGCTTCGGTTCTAACTCGCGCCCCCGGTTCTGTGGGTTTCTGGCTGGTTTGGGGGGCACGAACAACTCCACCCCTTGCTGGTGGGCATCGACGATGTCCTCCATGCGCAAGTAGCCGCCGTCCACCAGGTGCTGTTCCACCTTGCCACCAGTCCGTTGTTGCACTTGCTGGCGCATCGGTTCACTCAACCCAGCCGAATCGGAACCCTCGTTACTGACTTCCACTCCCAAAATGGCGCGGCTTGCGGTGTCGGTGGCCAACTGCACGTTCGCCGCAGGGTTGAAACCACCGTTAGCCATCTTCATCCCCCGCGTGGCCGCATCCGTGGTGCTTACCCGCGGCTGACGGGCTCGGATCTGGTCCCCACACTTGCCTTGCCCTGCCCTCTGGCCGCTTCAGCCTGCTTCTTCTTCAGCTCCGGCAACTGCGCTATCGCCTGCTCCAACCGCTGTTGTCGCGACTCCGCCGCGCGTTTGCGAACCGCCTTTTGCCGCGCCGTCACTGCTGCCGACTGTGCCGGCGATTCCAGCTGTTTACGCAACTCCAACACCTGCTGCTGAGCTTGCACCAACAGCTGCTGCAATCGTTCTTCCCGGCGAAAACTGCTGCTCCCGGCGCTAACACGAATCCGCACTCCATCCTGGCTGATGCAGCTTACACGCACTAGCTTCTTGTCCACCAACGTCACCAGCACCTGCGTAAACAAGCCGTCCAATGCCTCTGCGTGATCGGTACGGAAGTCAGACAGCAGGCGATGATTTACGCCCACCCCGCCGCACAACCAGCGAAACGGCGCGCTCTCTTCGCAACGACGCCCCAGCTCCCGAGCTGAACCTATGCCACGCACACAAGCGTACAGCCATAAGCCCACCAGCAAACGTGGGTCAGTTGCATCTCGCCCAGCTATCCCCTCACGGGCCCGGATAGGCTCGCAAAAACCGCTCACATCCAGCTTCTCCACCACCGCCATCACCGTGCGCACGGGATGAAGCGCTCTCACCAGATCATCGGCACACTGCACTACCATTGCTAGCTGGCGACGTTCTGGCTTGCGTAAACGAACCGCACTCTCTTGACCAACTACGCTCTCACCGTTGCCCATACCCCTTCCTACAACTTCATCTTGCCAGCAAACCAATTATTCCGACAGAATGTACCAAAAAAGTCACAAGCTCTGAGCGAAGCGCCGCGCGGATCTATCGCATAACGGACGGCTTATGGCGCGCAGTCGAAGAGCCTGTCCTGAGCGTAGCCGAAGGAACCCCGACGATGCTTGTTAGCAGATGCTCTCCCCAGCTTTCCAGCCACAAACTACAGGCCAAATCAAAAAGGTCACAAGCTCTGAGCGAAGCGCCGCGCGGATCTATCGCATAACGGACGGCCTATGGCGCGCAGTCGAAGAGCCTGTCCTGAGCGTAGCCGAAGGAACCCCGGCGATGCGTGTTGGCGGATGCTCTTCCGAGCTTTCCAGCCACCAAAACCATGAAAGAAATCAAAAAGTTAGTTTGGTGGATCAGGGCTTGGTGGAAGGCGCTGCTTTGGCGTCGTAGACGAATTGCTGGACTTCCGCTCTTTCCTTATCGATTTCCGCCATATGCTCTGCGCGAAGCCGCTGATAGATTTCGAATTCTCCCTGGGCTCGATCCTTCCGCCCAACATGAACGTAGTCCTGGCCCAGGCGGTAATGGGCGTCGGGTAAGTTCGGATTCAATTCGAGGGCTCTCGTATACTCCGGGATCGACTTGGCATATTCATGCTGGTCAGCGTAAAGATTGCCCAGCTGCACATGTGCTTCGGCAAGCTTCGGATCAAGAGCGACCGACTTTTGCAGCAAGGACTCCACCTGGTGAAGATCGAAACCAGGATCTTCCGCCCGTTTTCCTTTCCACAAACTCAGGGCGTAGTAATAGATCGCCCGCGCGTTGCCGGGCTGCAGCTCTGAGAAACGGCGAAATCGCTGGATTACTTCCTCGGCCTGGTTGGGAGAGCTGTCGTAGGCCTTGGAGAGAAAGAGATAACAACGAGGGTCGGCCGGGTTCAGGTCCGCGGCCGCGAGCAATGCCTTGACCGCATCGTCATATTTGCCGCGCGAGTAAAGCGCCATCCCCAACCCGATGAACAGCCGGGGTGAATTTGGGTAACGTTCCGTGGCTTTTTCGAAGACTTCAATGGCTGGTTCGTACGTCCGGTGGAGAAGAAACTCACTGCCCCAGGCGAAGAGGTTTTCTTCGCTTGGATCCATGTGCGCCGCGATCTCGAACTCATTTGCCGCCGCCACGAATTTTCCATCGCTTCTCTTCAATCTGGCCCAGCAGGTTATGCAGCTCTCCGGTGTTTTTTTGCTGCACCAGACTTTGGACCAGCTGTCTCGCCTGAGCGAGCCGCCCGGTGAGCAAATATGCCTGGGCTAAATCGTAGCCATTGTCGTAAGAAGAAGGAGTGATGCGCTGCGCCTCTTCGAGAAAAGGGGTCGCTTCGGCGATCTTTCCCGTCTGGATATAGAACTCACCCAGGTTGTGGTTGGCGTCATAAGTCGTGCGGCTCCAGTTCGAGAGCCTTGCGGAACTGTTGCCCAGCCAATTCAGAGTTTCCTGTGTGTACAAGGACCGCCGCGAGATTGGTATGGGCAGCTGCCGAATCCGGTTTCAAACGGGCTGCCGTCTGCAGCTGTTCGACAGCCTTGGCATTTTGTGACTGCGCGGCGTAGACCAACCCCAGGAGCTCATGAACCTCAAAGCTTTTGGGGACCTGAGGTAACAGTTGCTCGAGTTGGGCGGCTGCCTGGGGCAATTGTCCGGCGTGGTAATGAGCGACAGCGGACTGAAATTGCTGGTCCAGCTTAGGGCTTTGGTTGTCTTCTGCGGCCGCAAGCGAGGCGCAAACCACAAGAGAATAAACAATCGCCAACCGAAGCTGGGGCCTTTTGCTCACGGTCCACCTCTGGTAAGCATTTTCACTTCTACTGTGCGCCGGAGAGATTAGCCAAGTGCTGTTTTTCTTTAGGAAAAGCAGCGCCGCTGTTTGTTAATCCGTGGTGCACAAGAAGTGAAAACGCTCGATCACCGCGTGAGCCTGGCGCTACGCAGAAGAACACCCCGAACCGGCAGCTGGTTGGCCTGCCCTTTTCGGGGTGTTTTCATCTTAACTTAGTAATACAGCTTGAGAGCAAATTGGATCTGCCTCGGATCGTAGGGAGCAAAGCGAGTGGATCCAATTTCGCCGAAGTTGGTGCTGTTGAAGTTGCTGGAACCCGAAATCGCCGTCACGCCGTTGCCGCCGAAATTGGGCGCATTGAAGGTCGGGTGATTGAGGATGTTAAAGAACTCAGCCCGGAACTGCATGGAGAAGCGTTCGTTAATCGGGATGTTCTTGAACGCGGAGAAGTCGAACTTGGCTAACCCCGGTCCCTGAGTGTCGTGCCTTGATAACCGCCGAGAATCGGCACCATCTCGGGTATGCATCCGGTGGTTGGAGTCGAGCTCCCAGCAGGCAGGGTTGCTGGAAGGCCGCCGGGTTTCCAAACCAATTCAGCTTTCCGTTGGAGTCTTTGTGCAAGCCCAGCTTCTGGCTCTGGCCCGGAACCTTGACGTCGTAACAGTTTGTTCCCGCGGTGGTGCTGGTTGGGCAACTGAGACGTGATCGGTTGACCACCCTGAAGGGTAACTGATCGTGTTTGCGGCCCAGCCGCCAACGACTGCATTCTCGATTTTGCCCGAATTGGCAAGGAATCGCTTATCTTTGCCGAACGGGAGCTCGTAGTAGCCGCTGAGATGGAATACGTTGCGAATATCGAAATCGGCAGGGCCCGATCGAAACCTGGACCCATAACCCGGCACGTCCGGTGCGCGGTATCCCTTCACGCTGCCGCCATTCAACAGGTCGCCGCGCATCGGAAATGTCTTTGACCAGGTGTAGGCGGCCAAGGAATTGCAACCCGTTGGCGAACTGCTGTTCAAGCCTGGTTTGCAATCCGTTGTAGTTGCTGCGTCCGACGGTTTGATGGTAGCTCGAACCATGGCCGAAATCCGGGAATGGAACCTCATTGTTCGGGATAGGTATCCGTGTACTTGACCTGCGGGCAGGATCTGGTCACGTTGTTGGTGCCAGGCACCCGTCTGAAGATGGTGCCGCTGGTCATACACGTACGCGACCTGCGCAGACAACGAGCGCGTCAGCGCACGCTGGACAGTGGCGTTCGACGCTCATGGTGAGAGGGGTTTGGTAGGCAAACTGCAGTCCCTGCAAGCTCAAGCCCTGGGCGTTTACGTGCAGAGGGTGAAATGGAACGCAGGAGAGACCGGAACTGAGGGTTGCGGTGCCGCCCGGGCCGGCGGTCGCGCATCCTGCCCACGGAGAGCCGGCACTGATCGGTGTGACACTCGGAATGCCGAGGTTTTTTTGCAGATAGTTGAAGTTGTAGACGAAGGGATAATTCTCGCCGATATTCGGTCCATATCCCTGGTTCTCAAACGAGTTGTAGAACATGCCAAAGCCACCGCGAAGCACTGTCTTCGGGTCGAGCTTGATATGCCAAGCCTACGCGCGGCGCAAAATTAGTTTTTTGTGTTTGCACCAGCCGTTGCCATACTTGTCGGTCTGACCAGGAGCGTGATTCCGTCCTTGGCCAGCAGATCGAGGAAACCGTGCCGTTAGGCGGGATTCAGCGTCGAAGACAATTCCCTGTTGTCCTTGCCTGTTGCCGGCAAGTAAGAACGTGGGACCGCCGTTCGGAGGGCCACTGGGAACGAAGTTCGCCTGGCCGCCATTGGTCTCGTTGATGGGCCCGAAATAGTCCCAGCGCAGGCCGAGGTTGAGGGTCAAGCTGGGAGTTATTTTCCAATCGTCCTGGAAGTAGGCCGCGAAGTACTTCTTTTCGTCGTAGGTCTTGCTGATGTTAGAGGCTTGCACCTGGTCGGCGCCACCCACATAATTGACTCCACCCGGAACGGTGGTGGCGGTGGGAGTCGAGCAGAAATTGCGCGCGGCCGGTATTGCCACCACCTACATTGGGAATGTCCGTGAAGCTGACAGATTTGGCGTTGTTGTTGTACTCGAAATCGCCCCTTGAATATGCCGGCTGCAAGGTGGAGAACTTTACGTTCTGGAACTCGATGCCCATCTTGAAGCTGTGCTGGCCGTAGATCTTGGTAAAGTCGTCGGTGATCTGAAGGGTGTCGCTGACCTCGTCCGAAGGCAGGAAAGCGTTGCTGCCCAGGGTCGACAGTCCGCTCATTTCGATGGAGGGGAGGCCTCCGTTTTCAGATTGCTGCGGAACACCCTGAATTCCGAATTGTGCTGGAATGCCAGACTGGCTGCCCTACCGGGCCGAAGCGCGTGGTGTGAAGGTGGTTGTACCCAGACGCGCGCCACGTTGACCAGGTTGGGCGAAAACACATGGGTCCACGCCAGGGCGGACTGGTCGGACTTCGCAGTCTGGTCGCCCTCCTGGAAGCCGCCACCGTCCGCTACGCCGCCAAAAGGACCGGGGATAAATTGCGGGTCATCCACATAGCTGAAGCGGAAGAATACCTGGTCTTTCTGAGTGATATCGAAGTCGACGCGGGTGTCGAAGGCGTTGCGATGCTCGAACAAGCTTGGGACTTGATCAGCAAAGTTTGATTGGAACGCCGCCGCTGGTCGGCAGCGGGATAGAGATTCAACAGCTTGATGGCGTTCGCATCCAACCGGCCTGCGGGAAGTTGATTCAGGTTGCAGCCGGCGACGCGTAAAGGTCGTGGTGCTGGCTCGGACAGGTGCCGAACGGATCGCGAACATAGACGGTGCTGGCTGAGTGTTGGCAATACCGGAAACAGGATCCACCGACGCCCGCGGCAACCGCTCGCGTGGTCGCAGGATCGAGGATTGCGCCCAGCGGTATCTGTCGGCCAAGAGCATCGGCTGCTGGAACTGGTGCCCTGGCCGGTGATGATGTCGGCGAGATTGGTGAAACCGCTGTTTCGTTCCGCCACGGTGGGCACGCTAACGCCGGACTGCGTATTGCCGGCACGCGCCGCAGTCCCTCGTAGTCACCGAAAGAAGAAGATCTTGTTCTTGATGATCGGGCCGCCTGGCAGTCACTCCGAACTGATTCTGGCGCAATTCGCCTCTTTTGATGCCCTGGTTATTTTCAAACCAATCGGCGGCATCGAGCTTGTCGTTGCGGAAAAATTCCCAGGCCGCGCCGTGGAGACTGTTGGTGCCGGACTTGATGGTAGCGTTCATGACAGCGCCGGCGGAACGACCGAGCTGGGCGCTGAAGTCCGCAGTCTGTACCTTGAACTCCGCGATCGCGTCCACCGGAGGCAGAACGACAAAGTTGGTTCCGTTCAGGAAGTCGACGGCGTTGGAATTGTTGTCGATGCCATCCAGCAGGTAGTTGTTTTGCGACGGGCGCAGACCATTGGCGGTAAAGGCGCCGGATGGCCGCATTGCCGCGAGTGTCCGCCTGGGGCGTGTTCACGCCGGCGCCCAATTGCGCCAGAAAGGTAAAGTTGCGCCCGTTGAGCGGGCAGATTATTCACGCTTTGACCGGTCACCACTTGCCCGACCGAACCCTCTTCAGTCTGCAGCTCCGGCGGTGCAGTGGTCACCTGAACGGTCTCGGTGGTGGCGCCTGGCTTCAGTTGAATGTTCACCTGCAGATGCTGATCCAGCTTCACCTGCAAATTTTGCTGCTCGGTCTTGGAGAAACCGGGGGCCGTGGCGGACACGGAGTAGTGCCCGATCCTGACTGGAGAAAACGTATACTCACCGGAGCTGCTTGTGGTGGTGTTGAGGGTGATGCCCTGGTCGGTATTGAGGAGGGTCACCTGGGCACCGGGAACCACGGCGCCGCTGGGATCCTGAACTAGTCCGGCGATGGACCCTTCGTCCACCTGGCCGAACACGCACTGACTGTAGGTCAGGAGCAGCAACAAAGCGGAAAGGGTTAGGAAGCTGACATACTTCGTCCAGCGAAGGGAGAGGCGACTACGGCTCATCACAGATCCTCCAAAAATTATCCCCATGGTCCATTGCGCTGCTTGGGCGCCGACTCGATTGAGCAGCCGATTTGGGCTGCAAAGTAACCGGTTACATCGTCCGCCAAGAAATCTATTCACCGAAATAACCTTTGTCAACCGAAAGTTGGAGATCCGATTCACACCCATGAACCGCCAGATGTGCGCTGGATGGATGCTGCGTGCTTGGGTCGGATTCTGTCTTGGTGCTAGCATGCAGACACTTGCCGGCTCTGCGGAACACTTTAGGGATGTCGCGTCAAAAAAACGAAAATCGATTCCTTTCCCGACGGTCGCTGCTCAAGACCATGGGGTTGGCGCCCTTGGTTCTCCGTACCGCACCCCTGCACGGATCGTCGTTTTTTGTTTGGATTTCCCGCGGCTTTCGCAGTGAGCACTCGCAAGCTTTCCCTCTTTCCGATGTTCGTCTGACACCCCACTATCCGGCGCGATCTCCCCTGGAAGATGTCCTCCGTCTGGTCGCCCCCGGTTCGGATGAATTTGTAACCGAGAAATATGCCTTTGAAATCGAGGTTCTTCTCCAGGCAATGGAGCCGGACACTGAAGGCATCGGCCACCGATTTTTCGGCCTTAGCAGAGTTGCTGAACCCTTCGATCGAAGGTCCCACCCTGGTTCCCGAATCGGAAATTACGCTGCGTTCTGGGATTTGGCATCGATTGCAAAAGAAGACGCTTTAGCAGCAAGGTGGTTGCCGGGCGGGAACGATTTATCGAGCAGATCCGGCAGTGGCTGGGACAGGTCTCCCGGGTGGAGACCGCGGAATTTGAAATTACCAGTATCGAAGAAGTTACCAGCGCCCCTCTGCGGTTCGGCTGGATATTCGCTACGACCTGGTTTTGCACCGGACCAACGAGCAGCGTGAGGAGCGGGTCGGATCGTGGCGCACCGAGTGGCTGCGCGATGAATCGGGGGCGTGGAAAGCCCGCAGGTGGGAGGCCAGCGAAGAAACGGTAAGCCTCACCCGCGGACCCGCGTTTCTCGACGTTACCCCGCAGGTTCTCGGCCGCACGGAGTCGTACGCCAGGCAGATGCTTCGTGGCTCCGACTACTGGCGCACGGTCCTCGATGGCGCGTGCGGGATTGACGTTTACGGCAACAATGGAGTGGCGATCGGTGATTTCGACAACGACGGCTTTGATGATCTCTATGTCTGCCAACCCTCAGGCCTGCCCAACCGGCTCTACCGCAACCGCGGCGATGGCACCCTGGAAGATGTGACCGAAAAAGCCGGAGTGGGGGTGCTGGACGGTACGGCGTGCGCCTTATTCGCCGACTTTGAGAACAAGGGGCGACAGGACCTGCTTGTGGTTTGTGGCAGCGGTCCCCTGCTCTTCCTGAATCGGGGCGACGGTACATTCGCTCTCAAGCGCGACGCCTTCCAGTTCAAGAGTCCTCCCCAGGGAACGTTTACCCATGCGGCTCTGGCCGACTACGACGGCGACGGACGCCTCGATATCTACTTCTGCCTGTACAGCTACTACCTGGGGCTGGACCAGTATCACTACCCGGTTCCCTACTTCGACGCCCGGAATGGTCCACCAAATTTTCTCCTGCACAACGAAGGCGACGCGACTTTTGTAGACCGGACGGAAGCGGCGGGATTGAATGCCGAGAATGACCGCTATAGTTTCGCCTGCGCCTGGGGCCACTCCGCTGCCGGTGGCTTGCCCGATCTGTATGTGGCCAACGATTTCGGACGCGGCAACCTGTACCGCAACCACGGCAATGGAACCTTCACCGCGGTTTCCAGCGAGGCGCACGTTGAGGATGTGGGAGCGGGCATGAGTGCCTGCTGGTCTGATTTCAATAACGATGGAAACCAGGACATTTATGCCGCCAACATGTGGTCTTCCGCGGGGCAGCGGGTTTCCGCGCAAAAGCGGTTTCAAGAAAAGGCAACGGAAGAAATCCGCGCACTCTATCGGCGCCACGCGCGCGGCAATTCGCTCTACCGCAACCAGGGGAATGGGACCTTTCAAAACATCAGCCAGCAAGCCGGAGTGGAGATGGGACGATGGTCCTGGTGCTCGGACTTCTGGGATTTCGATCATGATGGGTACCCTGACCTTTATGTCGCCAACGGATATATTTCCGCGCCGCAGCGCAGCGACTCCAAGCCGGACGGGGACGATCTGGCTTCGTTTTTCTGGCGCCAGGTGGTGGCAAAATCGCCCCAGGACTCGACACCGTCGCTGGCTTACGAGCACGGTTGGAATGCTCTGAACGAATTGATTCGATCCGATAGCTCCTGGAGTGGTTTCGAACGCAATGTCATGTTTGCGAACAACCGCGATGGCACGTTTACCGAGGTCTCGGGGGCAGTGGGATTGGACTTTCCTGAGGACAGCCGTTCCTTTGCCCTTGCCGATCTCGACCACGACGGACGGTTAGAGGTGATCGTCAAGAACCGGAATGCCCCTCAACTTCGGATTTTGCACAATGGGATGAAGGAGCTTGGCTCTTCCATCGTGTTCCGCTTACGCGGGCAGAAAAGCAATCGCGATGCCATTGGAACAGCGATCACGATTGAGGCCGGGGCCTTGCGGCAGACAAAGTACCTGCAGGCAGGTTCCGGATTTCTTGCCCAGCACTCGAAAGAAGTTTTCTTTGGAGTGGGAAAGCCGGAACAGATCATTCGAGCCGAAGTCCGTTGGCCGAGTGGGCTGGTGCAGAAATTTGAACGCATCCCGGTCGACCATCGGATCGAAATTGAATGAGGGCTCTGCTGAATTTGTGGCCAAGCCATTCGCCGCAACGCCTGCAGGCTGGGTTGCGGCTGGCATCACCGCTGAAGCTAGAGCCGCTGCCTGCGCAAATAGACACCTGGCTGCTGGAGCCCTTGAAGGCGCCGGAGTTTTCCCTGCCCGACCTCGGGGGCACTATGCGCGAGCTCAAAAGTTTGCGGGGCGGGTTTGTGCTGCTGAACTTTTGGGCGACGACGGCGCCGCTGTGCGCCGATCAATTGCGGCTCCTGCATCAGCGCGCACGCCCCCTGCAGATTCTGGCCATCAATGTCGACGACGCGGCCGATACGCAAAAGGCGCGGACGTTCGCGGCGCAGGAACGGTTCTCCTTTCCCGTGCTTTTTGCAACCGAAGAAGTGGCCGGCGTTTATAACATCATTTACCGTTACCTATTTGACCGCCGCCGGGACCTGGCAATTCCCACCTCATTCCTGCTGGACAAAGAGGGCATGATCGTCAAGGTGTACCAGGGCCCGATCGACCCTCAACGCTTGCTGGAGGATGTGAAATCCGCGCCGGCCACTGCGGCTGATCGTAAGCAGAGGGCGCTTCCCTTCGGCGGCACGCTGCTATCAAGGTGCGTTTCAGCGGAATGACTTTACCTATGGGGTTGCCCTGTTCCAGCATGGTTACCTGGACCAGGCGGCAGAGTCATTTCAGCAGGTGATCGCCGCCAAGCCGGATGACCCGGAAGGCTATTACAACCTGGGCACTCTCAGCCTGAGACGGAATGATCTTAAACAGGCCCGCTCTTATCTCGAGCAGACCTTGAAGCTGCGGCCAAACTATCCCGAGGCTTGGAACAACCTGGGAATGATCGCCGCCCAGGAAAACCAGCCGGAGGAGGCGGTCAAAAACTTTCAGCAGTCGCTGCTGCTGAGACCAGGCTATGGGACCGCGCTCGAGAACCTGGGGAATGTCTATCGCAGGCAGCGGTCTTTCGACAAGGCAGAGGAGTATCTGGATCAGGCGCTCGCGATTCAACCCGACGATCCTGAAGTGAACTACAGCCTCGGGATGTTGTACGCCCAACAGGGCCAGATGCAGCGTGCGTCGGAGTATTTGCAAAGAGCGGTTGATCTGCGTCCGAACTATCCTGAAGCGCTTGAACAACCTCGGAGTGCTCTTCGTCCGCGGGCAGGATTATGCAAAGGCGGAGGAGAAATTCAAGACGTGCATCCGCGTAGCACCGAACTTTGACCAGTCGTATTTGAACCTGGCCCGGCTGTATGTGCTGCGGAACGACAAGCAACAGGCCAGAGAGGTGCTGCAGGAGTTGCTGCATTTGCAGCCCCAGAATGCGGGGGCCCGGCAGGCCCTGGAAATGCTACAGTGAGCAGGATTTGAATAGGAACAGGACGGCTCGACGGCAAACTGTACCACTGGGGCTAAAGAGGGTGTGTGTAGAACCGACGAAAAGAAACCGCAGATCTCTCCACTCCGCTGGGCTCCGGTCCCACGGCACTGCCGGGGCAGGCGACGATGACAAATTTGTTGAGCCATGGACCGCGGCGTGCATCCACTGGAGTAATTGGCAATTTTCGCATGCATGCAAATTTGTCATCTCGCCTGCCCCGGCGTGCCGTGGGACCGTGAACCCAGCGGAGTGGAGAATGATCTGCGGTTTCTTTTCGTCGGTTCTCAGATACCCTCTAAAACTCTCTGTTGCGCGAGCTGGGAGCCGCAGGGCTGAAGCGATGCCCTTAGTCACCGGGCGTTTGTTCCCGAGCTGCTCCATCGCCTATGGGTTCCGCGGCAGATTTCCTAAAACGCTGCTCAGTGTCCTCACCTTGTGCTTCATTCTTTTTGTTTGCGGCGCGCAGGCGGCTGAGCAAACGCGCTTTCCTGACGTAGAAACGTTAGTCCAGCAGGGTCATCTTGATGAAGCTGAGACGGAGATGCGCAAGCAGATCCAGCAGCATCCCAGCGTGGAGGGTTACAACCTGCTGGGGATCATCGAAAGCGATCGACAGGACTTCCCCGACGCGGTTGCAGCGTTCCAGCAAGCTTTGCAACTTTCCCCCAAGTCTGCCCAGACCCATAACAATCTGGGCAACGTCTACGTCGCCCAAAAGAAGCTCGACCTGGCGGAGAAAGAATTCCGAACTGCTTTGCGGCTCGAGCCGGCTAATCGGGACGCCAACTATAACCTTGGTGTGCTCCTGATGGCTCGGGGAGCGCCTGCGGAAGCCATTGCGCACTTTGAGCGCGTGCACCCGGCAAGTCTCGAAACCAGTCTCAACCTGGTTCGTGCTTATCTTGAAAGCAAACGGGCGGCGATGCTTTGCGCATGGCCGGCGAGCTCTCCCAGCAGCACAAAAACGACGTCAAAGTGCATTTCTCCCTGGGCGTGTTGCTGGCATCGGAAGGGCAGTACAAGCCCGCTCAGCTTGAGCTCGAAAAGGCAGACGCTTTACATCCAGGGACCTTCGAGATTAGCTACAACCTCGGACAGGCTTTGCTTCGGAACAGCGAATATCATCAAGCAGAACTGGTATTGAATCGTGCACTCGCTCTCAAGCCTGAGTCTCCCGAGACTCTTTACCTGCTGGCCCAGGTTCTTGCGGATGAATCGCGCCCTATGGACGCTCTGGCGCTGCTGGTCCGCGCGCACAAGATCGCAACCGGGAACACAGACATCATCCTGCTCATGGCCCAGATCAGCATTTCTCAGAATTACTTTGAGGATGCGATACCGCTGCTCGAGTCGGGCGTGGCACTCGCCCCACAAAGGGCTGATCTGCATGCAGCCCTGGGCGAGAGCTATCTCAAGTCCGACAGGATCGAGAAGGCCATCGAAGAATTCAACAAGGTCATCGCGATCGAACCTTCGGCGCAGTCGTATGCCCTGCTGGGACTTTCTTACCAGCGCCTGGGAAGGTTCGATGAAGCGAAGCAAAACTTTCAGCAAGGGCTTAAGCTGGATCCGCACAATATCGGTTGCCTATTTAATCTCGGTTTGATCGCCGAGGGGCAGGGAGATTCAGCCGGCGCGGAGGCAAAGTTTCAGGAGGTCTTGCGCTTAAACCCAAACTACGCCAGACGCACTGTTGGAATTGGCCAACCTCCGGATCGCCGGCAAAAAGTTTCCAGAAGCTGCCGACCTGCTCAGAAAATACGTTAAAGTCAGCCGCAACCCGGCCACCGGATACTACAAGCTTGCGATGGTGGAAAGAAGGTTGCATGAAACAGCTGCCGCTGATGCTGATCTGAATCGGTTCCAGACACTCTCCAAAAATGTTTCCGAGGGCGAATATCCGAATGAGCATCTTTTCGACTACCTCGATAATCGCTCCAAGCTTGATCCCCGCGCCCGCAATCAAATGGATATCGCCGAGATCACGGAGCAGCTCCGCAATCACCCCGATCAACCGGAGGGTCTATACCTGCTGGCTGAGGCTTATCTGAAATCAGGGAAAGTGGAAGAGGCGAGGAGCACGATCGCTCAGCTGGATAAAGTAAGCGCAAACGATTACCGGATCTTGACTGGAGCCGGCGTATTGCTTGCCCGGTACCATCTGTACGACGATGCCATCCAGCACTTCCAGGCTGCTTTGCAAGCCAATCCGAATGCGGACGAAATAAAATTCGATCTTGCGGATGCTTACTTCCGCAAGGGCCTTTATCGCCAGGCCCTCGATGCTGCGCAGCAGGTTTCAGAACAGGGCCGCAAAGACGATGCCTACCTGGCTCTATTGGGAGATATCTACACGCACCTGGGTGACGCAGCCCACGCTGAAGAGATTTACCGCAATGCCATCACCCGCAATCCAGATAACGATCAGGACTATCTTGCTCTCGCGCTGCTGCAGTTCCGGAAGCATAACGTCGCCGGCGCGAAGCAGACGCTGCTGCAAGGGCAGGCTCGCATTCCGGGGTCGGGAAAAATTCTCTGGGGCCTGGGAATCGCATCGGCTCTGGAAGGAAACACTACCGAAGCAGAGCAGCATTTCGAACACGCGGTGGATTTGCTTCCGGAATGGCCGGGAAGCTATTCGACCCTGGGTGTTTTTTATTTTGAAACCGGGCAGATCGATAAGGCCAAAGAAGTCCTGAACCGATTCAAGAACAGTGGCGAACGCGGCGCCCTGGACATCAACCGGATTGAACAAGTCCTGGCACAGGCGCCGGCGACGCCCTCGGCCGCAAACGAGCCCATGACCATGGCCAACCGGGAGCAGTTGCTACGATTCGCGCTTTCGCTTGCAGATAGGACGCTGTGAGACCCGCTGATTCCGAGGAAGACCGGCCCGATAAATCTCTATAATCATCGCAATCTATGATTTTTCCGCGAAGGCGCTTCCTCGGCTCATCCCTTTTCCTGTTCGGCAGCACGCTCACAGAGGCTCTTGCAACTCCCCTCTGGCAGTGGAGAAACCGGGACCTGATGGAAGCGGCGGTCTCCGCTCCGACAACTCTCCTGTGCAGTTTGTGAATGTGGCGCAGAAAGCCGGGCTGACCAGTCCCAACGTGTGGGGCGGTGTAGATCACAAACGATCCATCATTGAGGCCAAAGGAAGCGGGTTGGCGTTTTTCGACTATGACCATGATGGATGGCTGGACATCTATCTCACCAATGGAGATCGGCTGGATGCGCATTGGCCTCCAGGAAAAGCGCCGACCTCTCAGCTGTATAAGAACAACCGCGACGGCACGTTCACTGACGTCACCGAGAAATCGGGACTGGGCGCACCGGTTGGCAGACCGGCGTCTGCGTGGGCGATTACGACAATGATGGATGGGATGACTTGTTTTGCTGTTTCTGGGGACACAACATTCTTTTTCACAACAATGGAGATGGCACGTTTACCGACGTCACTCATAAGGCCGGTCTCGAACAGGCAAAGGTCCGTTGGGGAGCCGGGTGTACCTTTCTCGACTACGACCGGGATAGTCACCTCGATTTATTTGTTTGCAATTATCTGACCCTGGATCCGCAGACCATCCCTCCTGCCAGCGACACCAGCTATTGCCAATGGAAGGGCGTTCCGATCATGTGCGGCCCGCGAGGACTTCCGGGCGACACG
Organism: uncultured Acidobacteriaceae bacterium; assembly: GCA_963838445.1. GTDB lineage: Bacteria > Acidobacteriota > Terriglobia > Terriglobales > Acidobacteriaceae > PALSA-350. The sequence goes on along the minus strand of CAWIRT010000038.1, from coordinate 127,993 downwards.
AACATTCTTTATCACAACAATGGGGATGGGACGTTCACCGACGTTTCCGAGAAATCGGGGATCCTGAAGCCCGGCCCTCGCTACTCCATCACCGCCGTCTCGTACGACTTCGATAACGATGGTTGGCCGGACATTTATGTCGCAGTGGACTCCGAACCCAGCATCCTGTTCAAGAACAACCATGACGGCACGTTCACCGACATCGCCGTCATGGCCGGTTGCGCCTACAGTGATAATGGGCACGAGCAGGCAGGGATGGGCGTTGCCGTGGCGGACTATGACTGTGACGGATGGTTCGATATATTCAAGACCAACTTTGCGGATGACACCTGCAACCTGTACCACAACAATGGCGATGGAACATTTAGCGACGTGACGTTTGCGGCAGGTGTTGGTGTCAACAACCGCTATGTAGCCTGGGGCTGCGGCTTTGTCGATTATGACAATGATGGATGGACGGACATTATCCAGATCAACGGCCACGTCTATCCTGAGATTGATCATTACAATTTCGGCCAGACCTTCAAGAATCCGCGACTGGTTTACAGGAATCTGGGCAACGGCCGATTCAAAGACGTGTCGGCGGAAATGGGGCCGGGCATCAGCGAGCATTTCTCCAGCCGGGGCGCCGCTTTCGGAGACTATAACAACGACGGCGACATGGATGTGCTGATTTTGAACATGAACGACTTGCCGTCACTCCTTCGCAATGAGGGTGGCAACAAACAGAATTGGATCAAGATCAAGCTGGTGGGAACCAAATGCAATCGGACAGCGATTGGTGCACGCGTTCGGGTGGTGACAGGAAAGCATACCCAGATGGATGAGGTCCACAGTGGAACGAGCGTCATGTCACAAAGTGATCTTCGACTTCACTTCGGACTGGGGAAAGTGGAGGCTGTTGATTTGATTGAAGTGAAATGGCCGACCACGCAGAAGATCGAAAAGTTCACGCAGGTTAAGGCAAACCAGATCATCACCATCCGCGAGGGCGAAGGTATCGTCAAGCCACGGTAGCGGGTTCGCCGTTCAGATTCGTGGGCGTCGTGCTCGTTCGTGGCGAAAAACGAGCTGTGCAGATTTTCAGTCTGCGTCGGTCAAATCTTTCGGATTGCCCGGCACGGTTTAGAGTTGGGAAACTGCGTCCCTAGCCGCGGGACATCGGTGCCCAAGACAAAGGGGTGGCGTGCAGCGATCAGTCCATCAAGCAGAAGAGGCTTGATGGCCACCCGCATGGTGCTGGGGTAGAAGCTTGGCATGTCCTTCATCGCCGTCCATCGGCAATTCATCCGCGATCGGTTGCACGATTGGGCACAGCCAGGTGAACTTCAGGCTGATCTTACGATCGGACGGCCGCGGTGGATTGGCGAATCACCAGTTCCGCACGCACCATGTGGATAACGCCTTCGTTTTCTCCGCGCTGGCTGGCGGCGTAAAGGGAATGTGAAGGCAAACTCAGCGATTTCTGCGCGCGACACGCGGATGGTCGTCAGGGGAGGCGGCATAAAGCTGCTCAGTGCAATGTCGTCAAAGCCGACGACCGAGATGTCCGCTGGAACGCGCAACCCGGCGGCATAGACGGCGCCCATGATTCCGATCGCCGTTAGATCGTTCGAGGCCAACACGGCTGTCGGGCGCACGGGCAACTTCAATATCTCCAGCATCGCCGCGTAGCCTCCATCAAAGCGGTGGTTAGCCGCACGAATAAAGTCTTCGCTGCATTCGAGTTTCTTGCGCCGCAGCGACGCTATAAATGCGTCATGACGTGTTCTGGCCGAAGCGAGGTTTGCCGGCCCGCTGACAAAGGCAATCCTTCGGTGCCCCAGGGAAGTCAAATGGTCGATCGCCTGATCTACGCCACTGTCATAGTCCAGGGAGATATCGCTGATTCCCTGCCCGACTGATCCTGTGTCCAGAAACACAATGGGGATCCCCCGGCCGCTCAACATCTGGATGAGCTCGGGATCCATCTCCGAAGTCATGATCGCGACCCCGTCGACCTTGCGCTCCAGCATCCGCCGGACACAAATCTCCATGCGCTCCGGTTGGTAATCAGTATTGGCAATCAGGACTTCATAGCCATGCTCTACCGCGAGGCGCTCGAAGCACTTCACCAGCTCGGGAAAGAATGGATTCTCAATGTCGGAGATGATCAGGCCGTAGATATGGCTCTTGCCTGTGCCTAAGGTGCGCGCATGCGTGTTCGGGTAATACCCGGTTCGCTGGATTGCCGCACGGACGCGCTTTTCCGTACGCGCATCCACAGGCGCCGTGCCGTTCACCACACGTGAGACTGTGGCGGTGGAAACCCCGGCTCTCTTTGCTACTTCCCTGATGTTCATGCCAGTGGTGGGCGGGACTGGCGGCTCACAGAGCTTTTGCTGCTGAAATCGACTTGCCGCCTGCATGGGCGACTATTTTTTCCCATAATACACCGCGCTATTCAGAGTAAGCGTTGGGGAGAGCTACACGGTCCACTGACAAATCGCTCGCTATTTTTTCAAGAGCGCATCAAGCCCGGCTTGAGCAATTTGCTCGTCAATCTCAGACTTTGCTCCGCTGGCGGCGATCCCACCGAGGACCTGGCCATCCACCCGAATGGGCAGGCCCCCCTGGTTGGGGAAAAACTCTGGAAAAGCAAGGTCTTCCACATTGCCTTTCTTGACCGATTCCGCTCCTTCTCTTGAAGGGCTGCCGTAAGCGGCGGCATGCCGGGCCTTCTTCTGCGCAAACTGCAAGGTGTTGAGCCCAGCGGCGTCGCCCTTTTCAAGAAAAAGCAGGTTACCGCTTTCGTCCACGATACAGATCGTCACTTCTACGTTCAGTTCCTTTGCTTTCGCTTCGGAAGCGGCGACCATGGTCTTGATGGCGGCCAGGTTCAGATATTTTCTGCTGGGCAGATCGGTCGCGTACATGGCCATCATTGGAGCCAACAGCACGGCTACTAACTTGAACATGAAAAGGCCTCCTCACTCCTTGCTTCTTTGGTCATTTCGGAGGCGGCGGATACCCCGGCTGCCCCTCAAGAACTACCAGGAACTGCTTCACTTCTCGCCGCTGGCGCTCGACAGCATCCGCCTGCAACTTTTCAATCTCGTCATGTAGCTGAAATTCCTGCCGGGCTTTTTCCGGCAATCCGATCCGATCATAGGCCACGGCCAGCCGGTAATGGGCCTCGCCAAGCTGTGGGTCCGCTTGGATTGCCTTGGTGTAAAAATGAATCGCCTTTTCAGGCTGGTGCTGAGCAAAATAGAGGATCCCAAGTTGCAGGTAAGCGTCACCGCATTTGGGGTCGATCGCCACTGCCCTGGTAAGCAGAGTCTCCACCTGGTGCAGGGCCGCTGGGTCCGCCGGCTGTTCCTTTAAGATGGCCATGGCGTAAAGGTAGTTCGCGATTGAATTTGCGGGTTGCTGTTGCACAAACCGGGCCAGCCTTGGCTCAACGCAGGGCAACGGCTTGGGCGCGGCCATCTCTATCCGGCCCATGAAGCTATAGGGTTCGGGATCCGCTGGGTTCAAGTCTGAAGCAGCGCAGAGACTGGCCGCCGCCTCATCGTAGAGAGCGCCGGCAAAAAGAGCCGTCCCCAGCGCGGCCAGCATTCTGGCCGACTTCGGATAGGCTTTTGTTCCATTCCTGAAAACCTCTGCGGCTTGCCAGACGGCCCGATGAAGTAATAGCTCTGAACCCCAGGCAAAATAATTCTCTTCGCTGGGATCCAGGCGGACTGCTTGTTCGTCCTCGTGGACCGCGGCCAAAGGATCGCCCGTTTTCTCGTCGAGCTCACCCAGCATGCGATGCAGGTCTGCATTGTCTTCCTGCGAGCAGCAATTTCTGAATGTGCGTCCGAGCCTGGGGGAAATCACCGGTTTCCTTGTAGGCCAGGGCCAGATCGTACTCGTTGCCACGATTCGCTGGATCGATCTGGTAGGCGGCCAGCAGCAGCGGAATCGACTCTCGATACCTGCCTGCGTGCAGCGAGAATGCGCCGAGCTGATGGTTTGCCGCGAAACTCCCGGGAGAGGCGGCGAGAGCTGCACGCAGTTTCTCTTCTGATTGGTTCGCGTCGTTCGGGCCGGCGGGCAGGCCGGATGAGCGATGCCCGGCAGCATCCGGTTTGAGGGTGAGCGTTTCCCGTGCCAGAGCTTCGCTGGTGCGCAGGGTGGAATCGGATCCATGGCCGCCCACGGCCGTCCAATCGGTGACCCCGGCAACGGTGAAATTCGGCTTATCGGCGAATTCCATGGCTTGGGTCGAAGGCAGCGCATCGTCGAGGACCAGATCGACCTGTTTTTTCTCTCCCGGAGACCCCACACGAACGGGGTGGCTCGACTGTGCAGGTCTGATTTCTGCGCGGTCAGTTGATAGCTGCCAACCGGAAGGGCGGAAAACGCAAAAACTCCCGCCGGGTTCGTTTTCGTCTCCGTAACGGCTGCATTCCCTTCCCGTTCCAGCCTGACCGAAGCTTCCCCAACCAACTTACCGGCCGAGTTGACGACCGTGCCCCGGACCAAACCCGCGTCTGCTGTGCAACCGCTACCGGGATCGACACACTCAAAAGCACCGCGAGCGGCGCCGAAAACTGACCGAAGAGACCGATGGTTCGAACACGGCGATCCAGATAAAGCACTCACGAGGCAGCCCGACCCTTACTTCTGGGGAATTTTACTAGGTCGCTCGCCGCACCCAAGGTCCCGTGCCGGGTACACTCCCGTTATAGGCCCCGCCCTGGAGGTAAAAGACACTGATTTGCGTCCCGATATCGTATGCCGTTGGGGAAATCGGACCGGCGACTTCAGTTACACTGGCCGAGGCCCCAGCCTGTAACGCCCGCTACGGATGGGGAGCTCTTGGCGCTGGCTCTCGCTCGAGTCGAGAGCACTTGCTTACGAACCGTTTCCCTCTAACGATCATCTATAGTGATGACCACTCAGAGGCCAGCTGCGTTATGCCGTTAGCGTTCGATTTTTTCCTGCATTTCGCCTACATCATCCTTTTTCTATGGGTGATGGCGGAGCAGCTTGGCGTCCCGGTGCCGAGCCTGCCTCTGCTGCTGGCTGCAGGCACGTTGACTGCGACGCACAAATTATCCCTTCCCCTGGTCCTGTTTGCGGCTGTGGCCGGCTGTTTTATCAGCGATTCGCTTTGGTATTTGTTGGGCAAACGGTTTGGCAGCACGATGGTGAAGCTGGTATGCCGGCTGTCGTTTGAGAGGTCAACCTGCGTTCGCAAGACGGAGGACTATTTCACCAAGTATGGCGAGCAGGCACTGCTGGTAGCCAAGTTTGTGCCCGGTCTGGGTACGGTCGCGGCGCCCATTGCCGGTCAGACGGGAATGAAATATCGGGTATTCCTGGCTTACGACCTGGCCGGGGCCTTGTTTTGGGCAGCAACGATTACCCTGATCGGCCGTTTCTTCGGTGATGTTCTACGTAAAAATCCCGGAGCACTTTCCTGGATGGGCCATTTTGCAGGCGTGCTGTTTCTGCTCGCCATCGCGGGACTCCTGGGCTATCGGATCTGGAAGCAACAGGCCTTTTTGAAGCAGGTTCGTACTTCGCGGCTGGACCCGGTGGAGTTGAAGCGCATGTTGGATGGAGGGCAGAACCCTTATATCGTGGACTTGCGCCATCCGCTGGACTACCTCCCCGACCCGCGGGTGTTGCCGGGAGCAGTCCGCCTCTCACCCGAGAGCCTGATGCAACGCAGCGGGGAGATTCCGCGGGATCGCGATGTAATCCTCTATTGCACCTGCCCCAGCGAGGCGACGGCGGCGAAGATGGCGATGAAGCTGCGGCAGAATGGAATCTACCGGGTTCGTCCGCTGCTGGGCGGGTTCGATCAGTGGAAAAAGCTCGGCTATCCCCTGGAGCAGTACGAGGACCAGCCCGCAAGTATCGCCTGACCCCGCCTCTTCCCTTCGCCTCGAATGTAACGAAGTCGATACGCCCGGGAGGAGAACCCCTGCGATCGCGGGGATTTTGCCCTAAGGATCGATGACAATTCGGCCAGGGACGGACTTGCGTCCAAAAAGCGTCGCCAGCGAATGAACGAGGGGCATCCCCACTTTCGGGGATGGCTCGCCGGACGATGCTCCTGCTAGTTTGCCCTTGGTTCGAGGTGGCGTACACCCATGGTGCGCGACCTTGCGGGACGGAGAGTTATTTGTATGGCGTTTACAGAGACTTACCACTGCGATGTTTGCGGTAATCCGAGGGGCGACGCGGAGGACTGGTGGCTGGCGTTGACCGAGCCGGCATCGCTCATTCCCAGTGCTCCTGAGCAGCCAATGCTGAAGTTGACGCCATGGAATATCCTGCTCTCCCACGCCGCCAACGTTCGGCATTTATGCGGCGCGCGCTGTGCCCAGACCCTCATGGACCGGTGGATGCGCGGGGAATAGGGTAGTTCCTGCCGAACCGGTTTTGTAGCTGCTTCCTTTTTTACAGAGACAAATCCCAGATTCCTCCAGACAAAAGGGCGCCGCGCCTATGGCGCTCATCCCAATGAACCTGCCCGTTGGAAGATGTGGCGCACCCCATGGTTTACCGGGCGGGTTAGTTTCCAAGCGGCCCGGATAGTATGGTGTGTGGGGTTTGGAGACTGCATTGGCATACGACGACCTTAGGGAATGGATAAAGGCGCTCGATAAAGCGGGTGAGCTAAAGCGAATCCAGGAGCCTGTAGATCCCATTCTCGAGATGGCCGAGATTACCGATAGAGTGTCCAAGTGGGGCAGGCGGGCAGAAACGAAGAGCGCCCCGGGCGGACCAGCTCTGCTGTTTGAGAACGTCAAGGGCTACCCGGGCAGCCGGGTGCTGATGAACCAGTTCGGCAGCGAGCGGCGCATGAAGCTGGCACTCGAGGTAGAAAGCCTCGACGATGTGGCGGGGCGTATCGAGGGCCTGCTCCAGCTCAAGTCACCGGAAGGCCTGCTGGGAAAACTGAAGATGCTTCCCATGCTGGCGGAGGTTGGCCGGTTTTTCCCCCGCACCGTGGCGGCAAAGGACGCACCCTGCAAGCAGGTCATCCTGCGGGAAAACTTTAGCGTCCTGGATTTTCCTGTGCTCCAGTGCTGGCCGCTGGACGGCGGCCGCTTCATTACCCTCCCTTGTGTGATTACCAGGGACCCCAAAAGCGGTAAGCGCAACGTAGGCATGTACCGCATGCAGGTCTATGACGGGCAAACGACGGGCATGCACTGGCAACGGCAGAAGGTAGCCGCGGAGCACCTTCGCGAGCGGCTGCGGGCTGCGGCCGTCGCCGATGCCTCTGGAGATGTACGAGCGGCTCGCGTAAGAGTGATGGCGGAGACGGCGGGCGGAACCACCCAGCAGCCCGGTTTACCGCCCATCGCTTTGGCCCAGGCCAAGGACCGCCGGCTCGAAGTGGCGGTGGTGATCGGTACCGACCCCGCGACAACCTTCTCCGCCATCGTGCCCGCGCCTCCAGAGGTGGAAGAGTTTGTCATCTCGGGCTTTCTCCGCCAGGCGCCGGTGGACCTGGTAAAGTGCGAGACCGTAGATCTGGAAGTGCCGGCGAACGCGGAGATTGTGCTCGAAGGCTACGTGGAACTGGACGAACTGCGCATGGAAGGCCCGTTTGGCGATCACACCGGCTTCTACACCATGGAAGAGGAGTATCCCGTCTTTCATATCACCTGCATCACCCATCGCAAGGACCCGGTTTATGCGGCAACGATCGTGGGCAAACCGCCCATGGAGGATGCCTGGATGGGCAAGGCAGTGGAACGCATTTTTCTGCCTCTGATGCGGCTGACCATACCGGAAATCGTGGATATAAATCTGCCGGTGGAAGGTGTGTTTCACAACCTGATGATCGTCTCCATTCGCAAGAGCTACGCCGGCCAGGCGCGTAAGGTGATGCATGGCATCTGGTCGCTGGGCCAGGCGATGTTCACCAAATGCATCATGGTGGTCGACGAGGACTGCGATGTACAGGACCTGGGCGAGGTAACACTACGGGTGACCAATAATATCGATCCCGAGCGTGACATCCAGTTCACGCTGGGCCCCATCGACTCGCTCGATCATGCCTCGCGCCTGCCCAACTACGGCAGCAAAATGGGCATCGACGCGACTCGTAAATGGAACGCGGAAGGCTTTACCCGGCCGTGGCCGCAAATGATCGCCATGGATCCAACCACCCGGACCCGCGTGGATGCCATCTGGAAGAAGTTGGGACTGGAGTAAGCATCAAGCGACTGTGGCGCAAACCGGGCAGCGGGCAGCAAGCCGACGTGGCCCCGCATGGAGCAGGGCGAATACCGCAGCTATCGCGCGGTGCACCCGTTCGATGAGCGCTTCGGCGTAGATACCAGCGGGTTGCTCTACGAACTGCCTTCCGGCCATCAGCACGATCCATACAACAACGGTTACTTTGGCGTAGCGCCCTCGGTGTTTCACTCCGTCATGCAAGCGGTGCGGGACCGGCTGCAGTTGGACTATCAGCGTTTCGTATTCGTGGATGTGGGATCGGGCAAGGGCCGCGCCTTGTTGCTGGCTTGCGACTATCCCTTCCGCGAGATCCTTGGGGTTGAGCTTTCTCCGGAGCTGGACCGCATCGCCCGGGCTAACATCGCCCGCTATCCCGGGGCCCGTCATCGGCCGCGGGTCACCTCCGTGCAGGGCGATGCGGCCGAATATCCCTGGCCGCCTGAACCCTTGATTGTCTACATGTGGAATGCATTTACCGGACCGGTGATGGAGCGGGTTTTTCAGAACCTGGAAGCCTCATTGGCGCGACTGCCGCGAGAGTTGTACCTGGTCTACATCCACCCGGAGCTGGAAGTAATGCTTGAAGGGGTTCCCTGGCTCAAGAAGTTGTGGCGGGACGAGATCGCGATGAGCGAAGAAGACTACGAGGCCTGGGCTTTTCCCAACCACAGCTGAGATGTGTGTGGTCTACCGCGCTTTGCCCTAACCCGCCGTCACCAAAGTTTCGAAAAGCAGGTGACTATTTCCCGGCGCCCCATCGATTCGCGGAACAGAAGGGTATACCCGGGGTGCTACGATTGCCTTGAAATCAACGCAGCTTTGTTGAACAAAGAGCTGCAGCAGAACGATTTTAGGAATGTCACAGTAATTGTCATCATCCTCTGGCTCCAAGTTCCCTCCCCCCGGGCCTTGATCCAGAATTTTAAGAATTGACTGCTCATACCGTCTTCTTCTGTACGGGTCCAAAACAGGAGAATGCCCGGTCCCCCCGCCGCGCAGATTTCGGAAATCACGGACATCTACGCGCAGCGATGCGTTTGACCGCATGAGGAGAAGGATCGGATGTTGCCAACCAGTTGTTTTAAGAAATGGACACGCAGGGCGGGCCTTTGCCTGCTGATGGGCTTGACCGCTTGCGCTGTGACTCGGGCGCAGGATGTCAGTGTCTATTCGAACCGCATGGCGTTCGGCGGCTTTGTCGAGTACTCCAACGATTCCAGTCACATGCTTCTGGGCTACGCGGATGGACGCAAGATCACCGCGTTGGGGGCCAGTTTCGAAAGACGGAGTTTTCTCAGCTCCAACATCACCGGCTCGTGGGTAGCCGAGGTGCGGCCCTACATGACTGTGACGGATCCAACGATGACCGGCTTCACGTTGAAGTTTCCGCAACAGCCTTCGTATTCGGGAAACGTGATGTTTTCTTCACCCGTTCCGGTGGATAAGCCGGTATCGACCACTCCCTTAAACGTGCTTCTGGTGACGCAGAACGAGGTCTATCCCGGGACCGCAACCTACATGGGCGGAACGCGATCGACCTACGTGAGCGGCTTTAGCCCACTGGGCTATAAACTGAAGGCGTTCCCGCACCGGCGCATGCAGCCGTTCGTGACTGGGCTGGGCGGCTTTGCGGTATCGCCCAGAGACATCCCGGTGTTCAACAGCTCCTCCTTCAACTTAACTTTTGAAGTCGGGGCCGGGGTGGAAATTTATAGCACTCATACCCGCTCCTGCCAGTTGGAATATCGTTACCATCATCTCGCCAACACCGGCAGTGGTGGCGCCGCGAACCCCGGTATCGACTCGGGAGTCTTCAAAGTGAGTTATTCCTTCGGACGGTAAAGAAAAAGGAAGCATTAGGCTCCGCTCCGCGACGCTCAGCGGAAAGCGCAGCCCTCAGGGGCTAAAGCCCTGCGTGAGCACCCCGTTTCCAAACTAGTCCCGAAGGGACGGCTGAACTTAGCCCAGGACGCTAGTCCTGGGTACATCATGAAACATGATTGAGTCCCGCAGGGACGACTGAAGGAGCATTGCGTCGCGGCCCATTTTCAACCGTCCCTGCGGGACTGGGTCGCCCTTTCGAATCAAACCCAGGACTGACGTCCTGGGCTAAGCTCAGCCGTCCCTTCGGGACTAATTTCGAGGCTGCGGAAAAAGCGCATTCGTTGAAGGGGACGGCCTTCAGGCCGACCGTAAGTGATTGCAAGTCTGTTCGGCTTTAGCCGCTGGGGGATCGGTTTCGCTTCGTGTTCGACCTCTTTCCGCAACCTCTAAAGTCGTGCGCTGATACAAAACATCGGAGCGGCGACTTCCAGAAAACTCGCGTATTCCGCTCCGCTACGCTCTGTGGAAAACATTTCCAGGAAGGATCTGCGGAACTGCAGATCCCTCCGCTACGCTTCGCTTCGGTCGGGATGACAAAGGGGAGAGTGAGAGCTCCATGGAGAGTGGTTGCCGGACAGACGGCGTTGTGCGGGCTGCTAAGCCTGGCCGGAGCACCGGGGACTCAATCTGACTTCTTGTCTTTGTGCCCGATATCCAGACCGAATTTGGGAGCGGAGTTTGTCCCTGTCACTTTCACTGGGATTTCTGCGCCGGCGCCGTGCTTGTGAAAGAACGGATCGGCTACCTTCAACGCCCAGCTCTTCCATCGTGAAGCCACCATTTGCGATAGCTTCGCTTCCGTCCTCACCTTGCCGGTGAAATCAAATTTCTTGCCGTCCAACGTGTAGACGCCGGCCAGTTGCACCTTTGCGCCCGGCATGGTGTAGTGCAGATCCTGCAGATCCAGCTTTCCATTACCCATCTGAAATTTTCCCGTCATCTGGGAGCTCACGTCTTCGGCTCCCGGCTTTGCTTCCTTAGGACGCCCTTCCGCTCGCAGGCTCAGCATATCCACCTTGTCCTGGACTTCAGGATTCGTAAAGTGCATACGCTTCAGCATGAAATCCCCCTTGAGCCCCAGCTTCTGGGTGACGCTTTCCTTACCAGGACGGATGTGCAGCCTGGTCTTCATGGTGAGAACTCCCGTCATCACCACGGGCTCCGTCTTGACGGCAAGTTGGAGGAAGTCCTGGATGCGGCCTGCAGGCACATCGATATCGAGATCGATGATGTGTCCCTGGCCCTTCACATTAACCACCTCGCCGCGGCAGGAAAACTCCGATGCACCCAGTTTGGCTTCCACCGGTTGAAGGTAAGTGTCGCCGGTTGTTCCGTCGACGATGGCTGAGAACCGGGTAAAGAGGGGCACGGGATGATTCGCGGTATCCAGAGAGAAATTTGGCACATCCGCTGTTCCGTGTACTTCTATCCGGTCGAGCCGGCCGGTGAACTCGCCCACGGAATGCAGAGTACCTCCAATCCCCTTGATGGTGTTCAGGTCAGCATGCTGGAATGTGTACTTGCCGGTGACGGTAGAATCGCCCGGAGTTTCCGCATCCCACGGGCCAAAGGTGCCGACGGCGTGAATGTCTCCTTTTGGCACGGCGTTGATGAGAGTAGCGTCGTAGGGCGACGCAGATTTCGAGCCCACATCGTTGAGCACAATATGCTGGAGCTCGAAAATCTTCGGATCTTTATCTGGCTTATCTGTGCCGATCACGAGTCGTGAATCGTCGAACTTCAGCTCATCTACGACTATCTTGATCTTGCCCCGGTGCCGGGCCGCCAATCCGTTTTGCCGCATCGACTTCGGCGGAATATTGATGGCCAGTCCCTGGACATGTGCCGACCGCACGTGGGTTGGCTTGAGAAATAAACCAACCAGGCTGGCATGAAAATCGAATGCCTGCACCGCGATGATCGGAGCCTTCGCCCCTGCCGCCACAACATCATCCGGAGCGAAGATCCGAAGACCCTTCCCGGAGACCGCTAAACCTTTGACCAGAGAGACCTGCAGGTCATCCAGTTCCACTCGGCTATTGAAGCGGGCGCTGAGGGTTTCGATCACCCGCCCCTTGAGGATCGGAGCCGCTCGTTTCAACATCACTTCGCCCACCACCAGCAGCACCACGATTGCGATGAGCGTGATCCAAAGGAACCAACGCCAGCCGTTGTGTTTTTTAGGGCCTCGCGTGGTGTTGTCTTGCCGCACGTGGTTTTTGACCGTACCCAAATCAGATCCCGGTAGAGAGATGCCATTTCTTCCAGTTTAGTTTCCGCAATCGAAAGAAGCGATCCCGCTTTTCCTGTGCGCGGGTAACAATTTCAGGGTTGCCGGCCCGGTCTGGCATTGTGGAGGCTTAACTTACGTGGACGACTGGGCGCTGAGCAGGGTCTTTAATGGCGCGTCGCAGGACTTCGTGGGTGAGGGGAGCCGTATCGCCTTCACCGAGAAAGATGAAACGCATGACGTTAATCACCGGATTGACGTCCGTCCAGTGAAAGTAGACATGGGGAATGCATCCCGTGGATTGCTTCAAGTAGATGAGCAGAGCGGCAATAGAGTTGGCGATCGCGGCGCTCCTGGCGTGGAGGATACGATTCGTCCCTTCATGAATACCCTGGACGAGGAGATATTCCGTGAAGTCGGAGGTGTCTCCCCGCTCCACCTCAATGAAATAGATGGCGGCGGCGGGGGAAAGTCCGTGCAACTGAATCAGGTCGGTCCTGGTCTGATCGCGGTCTTTCCCAGAGGAGTTTTTTGGCTTCCAGGCAATGAGACGGATGGTTTTGTGAGTGCTTTCGGCCACCATCGCCCGGGCCTCCGAATCGAGTTCGACCCCGGTGATCCGAAGCTCGGTGGAACGGAAGGCCCGCGACACCAGCGACATAAAGATCATGGTGAAGATGAATATGCAGGAGATCTTGAGCCCTTCGGGCCGCTCATAGATATTCACCAGCGTGGTGTAGATGAAGATGAGCGATACGAGGCCCAGAACCGCGCGAGTAATCACGGTGCGTGCGGCGATGGTCACCGCGCAGGAAGCGGAAGTAATCAGGACCAGAACACCGGTGGCGTAGGCCCCGCCCTGGGCATCCACGTCGGCATGAAAGAGCCGGGTAACCATAAACGCGACGGACACAAAGACCAGAACGAGGGGACGGGAGGCACGGGCCCACTCGGGTGCCATACCAAATCCGGGAAGATAGCGTGGAATCAGATTCAAAAGGCCGGCCATGGCGGAGGCTCCGGCGAAGGCGAGGATGAGGATGGTGCTGATGTCGTAGAGAGAGCCGAAGACGCCGCCGAGATACTGGTGAGCCAGGTAAGCCACGGCTCTGCCGTTGGCCGGCCCTCCTTCTTTAAAGGCGACCGCGGGAATGAGGAGCGTGGTGATGAAGCTGGTGGCCATGAGAAAAACGCTCATGATGACCGCGGCGGTCGCGAGCAGCCGGCGGGTGTTGCGGATGCGGAGCTCAAGATTGTTGTCGCACTCGATCAACGGCATCACGGCAACGCCGGTTTCGAAGCCGGAAAGCCCGAGGGCGAGACGGGGAAAGAGCACGCATGACAGGCCGATGATCGAGAGCAAACTGCCGTGTTGGGTGAAGAGGGCGCGTTTCCAATCCAGAAGGACATGGGGCTGCTCCAGCACATGAAACAGGCCGACCAGGGAAACGATCAGATTGAGCGCGAGATAGACACCCACCAGAACCACGGCAATGTTGATCGCTTCTTTGAAGCCCTTGAGAAAAATAGCTCCCAGGATGGCAAGCAGGACTAGGGTGACGCCCATCTGGTTTTGCAGCGAATGCGGGGTGTAGGGATTGTGGATGAAGTGGGCCGCCGCGTCGGCCGCGGAGAGAGTCATGGTGATGATGAAGTCAGTGGTGGCGAAACCGAGCAGAACGAGCACAAATACCTTGCCGGTCCACCCCGGGAATAGCTTCTCGAGCATCGCTATACTGCCCTGGCCAAAAGGGCTGGCAGCGGCCACCCGATTGTAGACTGGCAAGGCCGCAAAAAGCGTAACCATCACCAGAACCAGAGTCGCGACAGGCGACAGGACGCCGGCGGCAAGGAAAGCGATGCCGGACTGATAACCGAGCGTAGAGAAGTAGTCCACGCCGGTAAGGCACATCACCTGCCACCAGGGATGCTGGCTTTTATTACCGGGCCCGTGAGCACTCTCAGGGCGTTCGACATCGGAGAACAGCCATTCTGAAAAAGACACGGTGTCGTTGCTCCTCGACGGGCGGCGTTACCTGGATAGCCAGGGCTTTTGCACCGCATAACTGGGGGTCGCGGTGAAGCCTGCTTTGTTGACGGCGATAAGCTTTCTCCTGGCAAGCCATCCTGCGGCCGCCTGGGCGGAGCTTTTCGATATTCCGATCGACTCCGCCAGCTGCTGATAGCTGATGGTTACTGCTTTTCCCTGGCGCTGTTGCTCTGCGGCAAGCCAGAGGTACACCAGAAAACTCACCGGCCTGCGATCGTGTCCGACCAGGTCGCGCATCAAGACGTCCACTACGTATTCATCCAAACTCAACATCGAGGGCTCAGCATCGCTATACCAGCGGCTAATATAGCATTGAGTACCTGATTGCAACGTTTGATGGCCCAAGTTATGTTGCGAACAAGAATTTTTTGTCTGGAGGCAACAATATGATTCGCGGCATCAAGATTGTCAGTATTCCCGTTCGCAACCAGGATGTTGCGTTAAAGTTCTACACCGAACAAGTTGGGTTTAAGGTCGCTACCGATCAGCCCTTTGGACCGGGGCAACGCTGGATCGAACTACTCATCCCGGGCGCCGATACGGCCCTCGCCTTGTTCACGCCCGAGGGTCACGAAAACCGCATTGGCGGTTTCCAACCGGTAACTTTCTGGTGCGACGACGTCTTTGCGACCGCAAAAGTTCTCCAATCCAAAGGCGTGGAATTGACCGAGGAACCGAAGAAACAGGTGTGGGGAACGATGGCGAAATTCAAGGACCCCGATGGCAATGAATTCGTATTTTCGAGCAGGTAAACCTGATACCGTGCTGTAGATGAATATGCCAGGAGAATATGACGCGATTGTGATCGGCACTGGGGCTGGGGGCGGGACACTGGCTCTGCATCTGGCACAAGCGGGCAAGAACATCCTTATCCTTGAACGCGGTCCGTTCATGCCGCAGGAAAAACTGAATTGGGACACGTCCGCCGTTTTCCTCGACAATCGCTACCACACCAAAGAGACCTGGCAGGATAAGGACGGCAAACCCCTCCATCCCCAGCAGGCGTACTTCGTGGAGGCCAGACCAAGGTCTACGGCGCTGCCATGTTCCGCATGCGGGCCCAAGACTTTGGCGTGATTCAGCACAAGGGGGGCATCTCTCCCGCATGGCCCATCACCTACACCGATATGGAGCCTTTCTACTGCCGGGCTGAAGAGCTTTTTCATGTTCACGGTGATCTGGGCACTGCGCCCACGGTCCCCGGAGGGTATGGATCGTCGTTTGATCCGACGGAGCCCTTTCACTCCGCCAAATACCCTTACCCGGCCTTCAGCAACGAGCCCCGCATGCAGACCATCGAGGACGACGTGCGCAAGCTCGGGATCCATACCTTCCCTATTCCCCTTGGTCTCAAGCGCAACCAGGCGGACCCTCTGGCTTCGAAATGTGTCCGCTGCGACACCTGCGACGGCTATCCCTGCCTGGTGCACGCCAAGTCCGATGCGGATATCAACTGCGTTCGGCAGATCATGCACCTGCCCAACGTAACCCTGATGACCAACTCACGCGTGACCCGCCTGCTGACCAACAGCACCGGTACTGCGGTCGCGGCGGTCGAAGTCATCCACTCAGGATCTGACGGCGCCTCCAAAGACGGTAACCCCGCGACCTATCGGGCGGGCTTCTTCGCCGTTTGTGCCGGCGCCATCAACTCCGCGGTGATTCTACTCGCGTCTGCGAACGACAAGTATCCCACCGGGCTCGCCAACCGCTCCGGCCAGGTTGGCCGGAACTTCATGTACCACCAGGCGGATGCCTTGTTGGCGCTTGGCCCGGAGGGCAACGAGGACAGCTACACCAAGACCTGGGGCACAAACGATTTTTACTTCAGGGATTCCGATCCTGCTTATCCTTTTCCCCTGGGGCAGGTGCAGCCGGTCGGCAGCTTCCATTACGAGATGATGAAGGGCGATGCCCCTCCACTCACGCCCGGCTTTGTGCTGGAGACGATGAAGCAGCACGCGGTGCCCTGGTGGCTTACGACGGAAGATCTGCCCGACCCTGACAATCGAGTCACTTTGCGCAACACAACGCCGGCTACTGTCGAGAATTGGCAGCCTGGACTGGCCGGCGCTCATCCCGCCGGAGACACCGGGCGCACCAACGAGTCAGAGGCTGTCAATGATTCCGCGCCCGGGCGAATTCAGCTCTCGTACACGCCGAATAATGTTGAGTCGTTCAATCGCCTCAAAGACCGTTGGGTCGATGTTCTTAAGCGGGCCGGGCATGCGACGACTTCCATCCCGCTGCACGCGTACTTCAAGAAACGTATCCCGCTGGAGGGCGTTGGCCATCAAAACGGAACCTGCCGCATGGGCACCGACCCCGCAAACAGCGTGCTTGACCCGCATTGCAAGGCGCATGACCTGGATAATCTCTATGTCGTCGACGCTTCCTGCTTTGTATCGGCAAGTGCGGTCAATCCTTCGTTGACGATCATCGCTAACGCCATTCGGGTTGCGGATCATTTGCTGGCGGAAAGGCTCAATTAGACAAGAGCGTCCACCGCTTACTCCTCTCGCAGGGCTTGCATGGGATGCACCGCGGCGGCCCGCTGCGCAGGCAGCAGGCTGGCCACCAGCGCGACGACAACCATCCCCGCAATCGCGGCCCCCAGGGTTAATGGATCTCCGGGCTTCAACCCATAGAGCATGGACGCTGCGGCGGTTCCCGCAGCCAGTGCCAGTCCGGTGCCGATTACGAGGCCAATCCCCAGCAGAATTGCAGCCTCTCGCAACACCATAACCAGGATATGGTTACGGTTTGCTCCCAGCGCCATGCGGACGCCAATCTCATTCCTGCGCCGGGCCACCATGTACGAGATAACGCCATACAGGCCGACCATTGCCAGAATCGTCGCCAGCGCCCCAAAGAAACCGGACAGCGTAGCCATCAACCGCTCACGCAGCAGTCCTTCACGAATCTGCGTCTTGAGGACGCTGAAGGTCAGAACCAGCGACGGATTTATATCGTTGGCAGCCCGCTTGATCGAAGAAATAAGCGGCAGCAGCGGCTCATCCGAACGAATCATCAGCTCGGACACTTCGTCCGGCCCGTTTGACTGGCTAAAAGAGACGAAGATAATGGGCACCGGATTTTCGCGTAACTCGTAATACTTCGAATCTTTCACCAGGCCGACGACCTGATAGGTTCGAGTTTGATCTGAATCGCGCAATATTCTTCCCAGTGGATTCACACCGGCGAAATATTTGTGGACAAATGCTTCGTTCACGATCGCGACTTGTGGCGATTGGAGCGTATCTGCCTGGTTGAAATCCCGCCCCGCAAGCAGCGGCGTCTGCATGGTTCGGAAATACCCCGCGCTCACCCGGTTGAAGGTTACATCCTGTCGTCGCAGGCCATCGGGAATGTCGACATTGCCATCCCAGCCCCTACCACTCATGGGAACAACCAGAGTTTCCGCCACCGAACTTACTCCCGGAACCGCGCCCACTCGCGCCATCAAATCACGCTTGAATTCCATCTTGCTCTGTTGCGGGAGATTCAACGGAGAGAAATCGAAGTTTGCAATAAGTACTTGGTCTTGCTGAAAGCCCGGATTCAAGGTGGTTAAGTTGCGAAAAGTACCCACGAACATAAACGCACCGGTCAGCAGTACAAGCGACAACGCAACCTGGGAAACCACCAGCGCACGCCTTAAGAGAAAACGTTCGCGCCCGGCGGTCGCGCCACGTCCACCGGCCTTCATCACGACTCCAGCATCCGTGCGCGAAGCCTGAATCGCCGGCATTAACCCAAAGAGGACGCAAGTACAAATCGCCAAAGCTGTGGCAAACCCAAGCACCCGCCAGTCCGGCGCTAACTCTAGGAAGATAGGGTTTTGCTGGGTGCTGAGAAATGCTACCAACCCAGCACTCAGGACTTGGGCGAGGACTGCACCTGCCATTGTTCCCAAGGCAGCCAGCAGCAGACTTTCCGCGAGCAATTGGCGAATCAGCCGCGAACGCGAGGCCCCCAGCGTCAGACGCAACGCCATCTCTCGTTGCCGGATGCTGGCTCGCGCCAGCATCAAGTTGGCAAGGTTCGCGCAGGCGATGAGCAGAACCAGTCCGGACAGCGCCAGGAGCAGCCACAATGGGTCTTCATACTCATGGCGCAGCCCGGAAACACCGGTGGCAGCAGGCAACGCGCCCAAATGGAAGGACAAGTAATCTTTTTTATCAAGAGCATCGTATTGACCGGGTACCGTGGCCGCGAAAATTCCGGGTGAGATCGCATCCAGCTGGGCTGAGGCCCGCTCCACCGTCCAGCCCGGTTTCAATCGTCCAACCGCCGCGATCCACCACGCGACGGGATTGTCCATCAAGGAGCCCTTGGTAGAAAAGGCCGCTTCGCTGCATAGGGGAATGGCAACGTCGAACTTCTGTCCAACCTCCATGCCATAAAAACCTGCGGAAGCGACGCCCACGATTTGAAAGGGATGCCCGTTCAGCGTGAGTTTGCTGCCCAGCACTTCGGAACGTCCGCCATAGGCGCGCTGCCAGAAAGGGTAGCTCAGGACCGCGGCCTGGGCGCCGCAGCCACGATAGTCATCGGCGGGAGAGATAAGCCGGCCCAGCAGTGGCTGTAGCCCAAGCACGTTGAAGAACTCGCCGCTCACCATCAGTGTGTCTGCGTAGCGGGCCTCGCCGCCCTGGCCGAGGTTGTACCTGCCTGGGGCCCATGCGGCAATTTCTGAGAATGCCTTTTGCTGGTCGCGTAAGAGATTCCACAGGCCGCCGGTGAGTGCGGCATTGGGCGAGTAGTGATCTCCGTTGCAACACTGAGGGGAATTCACGATGCGAACGATGGCCAGTTGTTGCGGAGCCTTTACCGGCAGGGTGCGCAAACGTACTGCATCCAGCAGTTGAAAGATGGTCGTATTCGCGCCGATGCCTAACGCGAGAGTCAGGATGGCCACCATGGCGAACCCCGGATTTTTCCGCAGCAGGCGCGCGCCGAAGCGCAGGTCGTTCCAAATTCCTGTGAACAGTCCTTCCTTCTCGTCCTTGCCAACCGCCAATGGCGCATGCACTGCCGGCAGGCTTGCTTTCAAACCAGCAACCAGGGTGCCGTCATTTAATTCCCTGAGCAATGAGTGGTAAGCCTGTTCAGCGCCCGTTCCGTCGGCCAACATCTCGTCGTACCGATCGCGCAGATGCTGGCTCAGCTCCTCCACCAGTTCTGTTTCCTGCATGGGATCAAGATCCAACGGAGTAATCGCACCTCGGATTTCCTTTGCCCAGTCAGGCATTTTCCGCCTCCGTAATGCGACGGATTGCAGTGACGAAATCAAGCCAGGTAGCCTGTTGTGTCTTCAGGATTTGCTTTCCCTCAGTCGTCAACCGGTAGTAGCGGCGCCGCCGCTGGCCAGCCTTTTCCACCCAACGCCCGGCGATCAATCCGCGCTTTTCCAGCCGGTACAGCAGGGGATAAAACGAGGCCACGTTGAACTTCAAGATTCCCTCGGAACGTTCTTCGATGAGCTTGCTGATTTCATACCCATGACGGGCGCGATGCTCGATCAGGGAAAGAATCAGCAGCTCCGCGCTGCCCTTTTTCCATTCCCGGTCTGCCGGGGCTCCTATATGTTTCATAGCAACATATAGTAACGCGACATTTTAAAATGTCAAGGAGATGACCATGCCCCTCACAGCTGTTTTTTATCAGCTTGGGTGGGCCACAGGCCCATAAGCGCGAGCTTGTTTGGAATGTTTTCCGTCAAAACTCCCACAAAATCGTCATCCTGAGAGCCTGTGACTTTTTCGATCTTTTCCTGTTTTCTGCGTAGCTAACCGGATGCTTTTCACCCCCCACAAAGCCGTCATCCTGAGAGCCTGTGACTTTTTCGATCTTTTCCTGTTTTCTGCGTAGCTAACCGGATGCTTTTCACCTCCCACAAAACCGTCATCCTGAGAGCCTGTGACTTTTTCGATCTTTTCGCGTTTTCTCTAGCTAACCGGATGCTTTTCACCCCAAGTCGACAGCCTCAGAGCCTGTGACTTTTTCGATCTTTTCGTGTTTTCTGCGTAGCTAACCGGATGCTTTTCACCCCCCACAAAACCGTCATCCTGAGAGCCTGTGACCGAGGCGCTTCAGCAGGTTTTAGCTGAGAACGGAAGCCTTGCTGGTGGGTCAGGTCGAAGGACCACAGGGAATACTTATCTTGCCGATGCTCGTTCGCAGCTTTCAGCCCGCGATAGCTTCGTAGTTCAGCGTTTACCGTCTCGCTCGATGGTCACCGGTAGATTTCTTGCCTTCTTCGCTTTCATGCGTCTTCCATCCCCATCGTCTTCGCAAGGATCGCTTGGCTTCGGTTCTTGATCGCGTCCCGGTTCTGTGGGTTTCTGGCTGCTTTGGGGGGCACGCCAACCCTTTGCTGTGGCCATTTGTCCCGACGATGTCCTCCATTTGCGCATGTCCTCGGTCCACCCTGTTCAAACTTGCAGCAGTCGTTGTTGCATCTCCATAGGTTCACTCAACCAGGATGAACCTTTATACTTCCACTCCCAAAATGGCGCGGCTTGCGGTGTCGGTGGCCACTGCACGTTCGCCGCAGGGTTGAAACCACCGTTAGCCATCTTCATCCCCCGCGTGGCCGCATCCGTGGTGCTTACCCGCGGCTGACGGGCTCGGATCTGGTCCCCACACTTGCCTTGCCCTGCCCTCTGGGCCGCTTCAGCCTGCTTCTTCTTCAGCTCCGGCAACTGCGCTATCGCCTGCTCCAACCGCTGTTGTCGCGACTCCGCCGCGCGTTTGCGAACCGCCTTTTGCCGCGCCGTCACTGCTGCCGACTGTGCCGGCGATTCCAGCTGTTTACGCAACTCCAACACCTGCTGCTGAGCTTGCACCAACAGCTGCTGCAATCGTTCTTCCCGGCGAAAACTGCTGCTCCCGGCGCTAACACGAATCCGCACTCCATCCTGGCTGATGCGGCTTACACGCACTAGCTTCTTGTCCACCAACGTCACCAGCACCTGCGTAAACAAGCCGTCCAATGCCTCTGCGTGATCGGTACGGAAGTCAGACAGCAGGCGATGATTTACGCCCACCCCGCCGCACAACCAGCGAAACGGCGCGCTCTCTTCGCAACGACGCCCCAGCTCCCGAGCTGAACCTATGCCACGCACACAAGCGTACAGCCATAAGCCCACCAGCAAACGTGGGTCAGTTGCATCTCGCCCAGCTATCCCCTCACGGGCCCGGATAGGCTCGCAAAAACCGCTCACATCCAGCTTCTCCACCACCGCCATCACCGTGCGCACGGGATGAAGCGCTCTCACCAGATCATCGGCACACTGCACTACCATTGCTAGCTGGCGACGTTCTGGCTTGCGTAAACGAACCGCACTCTCTTGACCAACTACGCTCTCACCGTTGCCCATACCCCTTCCTACAACTTCATCTTGCCAGCAAACCAATTATTCCGACAGAATGTACCAAAAAAGTCACAAGCTCTGAGCGAAGCGCCGCGCGGATCTATCGCATAACGGACGGCTTATGGCGCGCAGTCGAAGGACCCCGGCGATGATTGTTGGCAGATGCTGTTCCGAGCTTTCCAGCCACAAACTACACGCCAATCAAAAAAGTCACAAGCTCTGAGCGCCTCGCAGATTATCGCGTGACACCGCGCTGGATGACGGCTTTGTAGGAGTTTTGACGAAAAGCATTCCAAACAAGTTAGCGCTTATGGGCCGCAGGCCCATGACTCCTCCGATCGCGTAGCGGAGGGATCTGCTGTTTCTCGTCCCGCTTTCACGGCAAGCTAAGCGTAGCGAAACAGGGCCTTAAAACCATAGTCCATGTGCTGCTGAATATGACAGTGAAATAGGGACAAGCCTGGCTGGTCGGCAACAAAGTCCACGACTGCCCGGCCGTAATAAGGAACTACGACCGTGTCTTTTAGGATGCCCCCCGTTTTGGTGCCGTTCATCTCCACCAGCTCGAACTGATGGCGATGCAGATGAAGAGGATGCGCGTCATCTGTGCGGTTGCGAAACACCAGCCGGTAGCGGGTTCCCTGCTTCAACACGAACTCCCGCTCGTGCGGATACGGCTTTCCGTTTACCAGCCAGGTATTGAACTTGCCCGATCCACCGGGAATTTTTTCGAAAACCATTTCTATGGTTTGATCCGGCGGTACAGGGTTGTCGCTGATTTTGCCGAAAAGGGTGTAGTCCCAGGCGGTTCGCGGAGCCACCCATTGGGGCTGCCGGTGCTGGTTTTCGTATTCCACAATGACACCCAACCCCGTGTTGCGGATCCGTTCCTCGGTTGCGCCCAGGATCCATACCCCCGGCTGGTTCATTTCAACGATGGCATCCACTCGCTCCCCGGCGCCTAGCAGAATTCCATCCACCTTCTGCGGAACCGGAACCGGGTTGCCATCCAGTGCAATCACTTGAAACTGATGCCCCGCCAAGGCGATCCGGCGATTCTCGATCGCGCTCGCATTGAGCAGATGCATCAAGACTCGCTGGCCCTGCCTGACCCGAATCGGCTCTCCCGCGCCCAACGACTTGTCGTTAATGGAGTAGGTCATCGAGTTGACTTCGAGACCGTTGGGATCGGTATTCATGAGGGTCGGCTTCTCCGGCTGGGGCCCACGATGGCCGTCGTCATCATCGTCGTCCATGCTGCTGGTGAAGAACGGTTCCCAGTCACGCAGGGAAAGAAAAATCTCCTGGTCATATTGGCCCGGGTCCTTGCCCCCATCGACGTAGACGAAGCCAAACTGTCCGGTATAGGTGCCCCGGTGCAGATCGGCTTCAGCCATGGCGTGCGAGTGATACCACCGAGACCCGGCCGGGCCAGGGGTGAGCTGATAACGGCGCCTGCCACGTGGCGGCACCGGAGGCGTGCCCTGCTCCTCAACCCCATCGACATCAGAGGGAATTAACATGCCGTGCCAGTGCACCAATTCCGGTACATCCGTATCGTTGATCACATCCACGCTAATGCGCTTGCCCTCGCGCATGCGTAGCACCGGTCCGGGAGAGGAGTCGTTGTAACCGGTGGTGCTCAGGATGTGATCTGGTGCCAACTCCACGGTAACGGGAGCGATGCGCAGGGTGTAATCCGCTTTGGTGGTGTCATTGGCGGCGTTGGCGCCCATTTGCATCTGCGGCGTCTGCGCCAGCAGCCTGGCGGCACCCGCTTGGGCAAAGGCCGCGCCGCCAATCTTCAAGAAGTCGCGCCGTTTCAAAAGACTGCCCCCTCGGCCTGACCTGAAGAAAATCGTCTCACGCACAAAGAGGCCGTGGCAAACATTTGCGTGGGGCTACAAACTACTCCCACTCCGGCTGCGTCTATCAGAACGAGAGCCACGGGCATTCTGGTACTCTCAAGGCACGCGCAGTAGCATTTTTGCGAAATGCCGTGGGAGGATTCCGCCCATGAAGCTCCTGCAAGCCAGTTCGGCAGCGCTGGTTGGGATGGCGTTGTGCTCGGCACTCTACGCTTACCAGCGGACGGCGGACTTCGGCTTTAGCGACGATGCGGAAACCAACGTAAAGGCAGAGTTTTACTGGTCGCGGCTCAGTTATACCCCGGCCACAGGGAGCAGCTTCGCTGGCGGTTACGGAGGTTACGGGGGCTACGGAGGATATGGCAGGGGCCGCTCATGGTCCCGCGACTACCCCAAGGCCGACCGCCAGGTTCTGCTGGCGATGAAACGGCTTACGCGGATTCAGGGCCGTTCCACGGAGCAGGTGGTAGACCTCGACTCCGACAAGATTTTCGACTATCCGTGGATTTACGCAGTGCAGGTACAAACCTGGTCTTTTACCGATGAGGAAGCAAAGCGTCTGCGTGAATATCTGTTGAAGGGCGGCTTCCTGATGGTGGATGACTTTCACGGCACGGCGGACTGGGAGAACTTCATGGAGGGTATGCGCGAGGTATTTCCCGACCGCCCGATAGAAGATCTGGACAACAAAGACGAGATCTTCCACGTGCTTTATGACCTCGATGAGCGCATGCAGATACCGGGGGAGCAATATGTATGGAGCCACAGGACTTATGAAAAGGACGGCTACGTACCCAAGTGGCGTGCGATCCGCGATGATAAAGGCCGCATCATCGTTGCTATCTGTCACAACATGCACCTCGGCGACGCCTGGGAATGGGCGGACGATCCGGATTATCCGGAACCCTTCGCTTCCATGGCTTTTCGGGTCGCATTGAACTACATCGTTTA
Organism: uncultured Acidobacteriaceae bacterium; assembly: GCA_963838445.1. GTDB lineage: Bacteria > Acidobacteriota > Terriglobia > Terriglobales > Acidobacteriaceae > PALSA-350. The sequence goes on along the minus strand of CAWIRT010000038.1, from coordinate 103,396 downwards.
CGGCATGACGCATTGAGACTGACCGGCCGCGGGGACCCCGGTTTCGTTACATGTTCCAATTTTTTTTCAAGTATCCGATGCCGGTGTTTTCCAAAGGCAAGTTCGTCCTGCTTGGCGCGTGGCCCGGCTGGGTGCTGCTGCTGCTCATGGCCGCGTGCGTAGCCGGTCTGGGTGCGCTCATCTGGTCGCGGCTGCCCCAGGCGTCGGCCCAGGCGTCGGTAAAGGTCAGCAAGTGGCGCGGGGGGGCGGTGTGGCTTCTGCAGTCTTTGCTCATTGCGACTGTGCTGGTTCTGCTTTGGCAGCCGGCAATTACCGTGGCCGAGCTGGCGCCGCAGCAGAACGTAATCGCGGTTGTACTCGATGATTCGCGCAGCATGGCAATTGCCGACAGCGGCAGAGACGGTAAGCTCACCCGCGAAGCTGCGGCTCAAAAATCGCTCGAGGACGGCGTGCTGGCTGGTTTGCAAAAGAAGTTTCAAACCCGCCTCTACCGCCTTGACAGCCGTGTAGCCCAGACCGCTGCGCTCAAGGATATCCAGGCCGGCGCCCCCGCTACCCACATCAACGACGGCCTGAGGCAGTTGGTAAGCGAAACCTCCGATTTGCCGATTGGCGCAATCGTACTGCTGAGCGATGGCTCAGAAAATTCGTTGGACGGTTCCGGTGACGTCAGTCTCGATACCATTCACGCCCTGCGCAATCGCCGGCTACCAGTCCATACTGTCGGCTTCGGTAAAGAGCGACTCGCCCGCGATCTGGAGTTGAACGACGTAAAAGTCGCGTCCCGAGCCATGGCCGGTTCGCGCATCCCGGCTACGATTACCCTTCATCAAACCGGCTACGCGGGCAGTAAGACGCTGCTGGTCATTCGGGATGGAGACAAGACCATTGGCTCTCGCGAAATCACCCTCGGCGCAGACGGAGCGACCCAGGTGGAAACCATCTTCTTTAGCCCGGGCGATGCCGGGGTAAAGAGTTTGCACTTTTCGGTCGGGCCGCTGGCTGGTGAAGAAAACCCGGGGAACAATTCCGTCACGCGGCTGGTGGGCGTGACTGGTGATAAGCGCCGCATTCTCTACGTTGAGGGCGAACCGCGATGGGAGTACAAGTTCATCCGGCGGGCCGAGGACGACGACAAGATCGTGCAGGTTGCCTCCATGCTGCGCACCACCGAGAACAAGGTTTACCGCCAGGGCATCAGCGATCCCAAGGAACTTGAAAATGGCTTCCCGGTTCGCGCTGAAGATCTCTTCGCTTACCAGGGCATCATCCTGGGCTCGGTCGAAGCGGGTTATTTCACCCCCCTGCAGCAGGAATTACTGCGCGAGTTCGTGGACCGCCGCGGCGGAGGGCTGCTTTTTCTTGGCGGCCGTTTCGCGCTTGGTGATGGTGGATGGGGCGGATCCAGCCTGGTGGATTTGTTGCCCACCATTCTTCCCCACAGCAGGAGTACGTTTCACCGCGACCCGGCAACCGCCGAACTCACAGTCGCCGGATCGGATAGTCCCATCACTAGGCTCATGGACGATCCGGCGAAGAACACCGAACGCTGGAAGCGGCTGACCTACCTGATGGACTATCAGGACGCGGGTACGCCCAAGCCTGGAGCCACCGTGCTGGCCCAGATGAATGCGGGCGCGCGCAAACTGCCGCTGCTGGTCACTCAGAATTACGGCCGTGGCCGCACCGCGATCATGGCCACCTCGGGCACCTGGCGGTGGCAGATGAGCCAGCCACTGGGCGATACGGCGCACGATCTTTTCTGGCAGCAGTTGCTGCGCTGGCTGGTGCTGGAGTCGCCGGGGCAGGTGGTGGTCACGGCACCGGCCCAAACGCTGATGGACGATGGACACATTCAGGTTTCAGCAAGCGTGCGCGATAAAGAATACGTGCCTGCCGCCGACGCCAGGGTGACCGCGCATTTCATCGGCCCGGACGGCATCTCGGCCCTGGTGGACATGACTCCTGCTGCGGACAATCCGGGAGTATTTCGAGCTGCGTGGACGGCGGAAAAGCCGGGCTCCTATCTGGCTGAGGTTACAGCCCAACGAAGGGCTGATAAGGGATCCATGGATCTGGGAACCGACACCCTGCCCTTCCAACGAATCGATGGCCTTGCGGAGAGCTTCCGCACGGTACAGAACAGCGAACTGCTGCAGAAGCTGGCTTCGGAAACCGGCGGGCGGTACTGGAAGCCGGACGAACTATCCCGGCTGCCGAGCGAGATCTCCTATTCCGATGCCGGCATCTCCGTGCGAGACATCAAAGAACTGTGGAACATGCCGGTGGTCTTTCTGTGGCTGTTGCTGCTGATGGCAGCGGAATGGCTGCTGCGGCGCAAGTGGGGTGTGGTATGAAACCAGCGCTGCTATGCATTATGATGGCCGCACTCTCCGCGCATGCCAGCGTTTACTACGTCACGGTTGCGGGACTCGGCGGCGAGCCGGACTACGAGCAGCGGTTTACAGCCAACGCCAGGGACCTGGACAAACTCTTTAAGGAAGCCGGCAACAGCGCGCATGTTTATACCCTGACCGGAGCCCAGGCTACGCGGGTACATCTAACGGAGACACTCGGCTCTATTGCGCACGATGCAAAGCCGGAGGATGACTTTGTACTTATGTTGATCGGGCATGGCTCCTTCGACGGCGCGGACTACAAGTTCAACCTGGTGGGCCCTGACATCACGGCGGCGGAACTCGCTGACCTGTGCGATCGCATTCCCACCAGGCGGCAGCTGATTGTGAATGCCACTAGCGCCAGCGGCGGATCCGTAGCCGCGCTGGAAAAACCGGGACGCGGGGTGATCGCCGCGACCAAGAGCGGCACGGAGAAAAATGCTACAGTTTTCGCACGCTACTGGGTTGAGGCGCTCCAGGACCCCACCGCTGACCTGGATAAGAGCGACTCGATCAGCGCGATGGAAGCTTTCGCCTATGCTCAACGTAAGACGGCGGCCTTCTATGAATCGCAAAAGCGCCTGGCGACGGAACATCCCGTGTTCGAGGACACGGGAAAGAACGAACCCGTCCGGGAGCCGTCAAAGAGTGAGGGAGTGCTGCTGGCAAACTTTACCGTGCTGCGCATCGGGGCTGCTCAGAAGCAAGCGAACGACCCGGCAAAGCAAGCGCTGCTGGCGAAGAAAGAGGATCTGGAACAAAAAATCGACGCGCTCAAATATCAGAAGGCTGCGATGGATCCAGCCGACTATAAGGAACAGCTGACCGCGGCGCTGGTGCAGCTGGCACAGGTCCAACAGGAACTGGATAAATGAACTGGCAGCAAAAATCCGGAGCGTTGCTGGCAATGGTGCTCGGCAGTCTGAGCCTTTGCCAGGCCGCGAATTCCCCGGATGCATGCCACATCTTGCGCAAGCACGGTCAGCAGACAGAAGCAAAATCCTGCTACGAGGCCCTGGTGCGGACCAACTCTCCTTATTTGCAGGCGGAAGGCTATTGGGGGCTGGAGCAGTATGACCAGGCCAACGAACAGTTTCGCATCGCAACGGCGCAGCCTGACAGCGACCCTCTCTATAAGGTCCGCTGGGGATTGCTGCTGCATCAGCGTTTTAATAACACCGATGCGGTGAGCCTCTTTCAGGAAGCGCTGCAAAAAGATCCCAAAAACGCGCAGGCCTACCTGGGTCTCTCTATCGTCAGCGCAGACGGATTTGACGGTAAAGCCACGGACTACGTCAGCAGGGCCCTGGTGCTGGATCCCAAGCTGGTGGAAGCCCACGAATTCGCCGCCAACCTTGCCCTGGAAGATGCGGATACAGAACACGCCATCGCCGAGGCCGATGAGGCACTCCGCCTGTCGCCTGACGCCTTGAACGCGATGGCGATCCACGCGGCGGTCGAATTGCTGGCGGATCGCTCTCCCGACCCGTGGTTGGACAAGATACGTAAAGTGAACCCCGGCTACGGAGAGGGCTACGCTCACGTGGCTCATTATCTTGAGCTCAACTACCGCTTTGAAGACGCAATCGGCTATTACCGCAAGGCGATTGAGGCCGATCCCCACTATTGGCCTGCTCGTTCGCAGCTCGGCGTCGGGCTGATGCGCCTGGGCCAGGAAGAAGAGCCCTTCAAACAACTGGAGATGTGCTACAACAACGGTTACCGTGACGCCGAAACGGTCAACAGCCTGCGCTTGTTGGATAGCTACAAGAACTTTGTCACCTACAAGGAGAACGGGACCATTCTGCGGCTGAACAAGAGTGAAGCGGAGCTCTTACACCCGTACTTTGAAGCAGAGCTGCAGCGCATTATCGCCACCTACAACAAGAAATACCAGATGAAGCTGACAGGGCCGGTGCAGGTGGAGGTCTATCCCAACCATGAGGACTTCGCCGTGCGCACCATGGGCATGCCTGGACTAGGCGCGCTGGGGGTCACCTTCGGTCAGGTCGTGGCGATGGATAGCCCCTCGGCACGCAGACCTGGCGACTTCAATTGGGGCAGCACCTTGTGGCACGAGATGAGCCACGTCTACATTCTTTCCGCCACCAATCGACGGGTGCCGCGCTGGTTCACCGAAGGCCTGGCGGTGCACGAGGAGACGCAGGTATCCCCGGAATGGGGTGACCGCGTGTCACCCGAAATCCTGATCGCCATCCGGGATAAGAAGTTGCTGCCGGTAGCGAAGTTGGACCGAGGCTTTATTTTCCCTGACTATCCGGCACAGGTGGTGGTGTCTTATTTCGAGGCAGGCAGCATTTGCGACTACATCAAGAGCCGCTGGAGCGAAGACAAGCTGCTCGACATGGTTCATTCGTATGCGCAACGCAAGACCACTCCGGAGGTCATTCAGGCGGACCTTGGCATTTCGCCCGAGGAGTTCGATAAACAATACCTGCAATGGCTGGATAAGCACTATGGGGCACAGGCTGCCAACTTCGACCAGTCGCGCAAGGCGCTGGAGCAACTGGCACATGCCGCCGAGCAGAAACAGTACGACACCGTAGTCCAGGAGGGCGAAGCCGTTCGCCGGATGTATCCCGAGTACGTCGGGGATGCCAACCCCTACGAAGTGATCGCCGCGGCAGACTTGGCGAAGGGCGATAAGAAGGCCGCGGAAGCCGTCCTGATCGAGTATGAGAAGGTCGGCGGTGACGACCCTGCCACTCTCAAGAAGCTTGCCGCGCTCGAAGAGGAGTTGGGCCAGCCCAGGGAAGCGGCTGCGACCCTGGACCGCATCAACTATATCTACCCGGTCCATGATGAAGACCTGCATCGTCACCTGGGTGATTTGTGGTTCGCGCAAGCGAACTATCCCGGAGCGATCCGCGAGTACACCGCTGTGGTGGCGCTGAATCCGCTGGACAAAGCGGGAGCACAGTTTAAGCTCGCGCAGGCGTACTACGCGTCCGGACAGAAGGACAAGGCCGAAGAAAGCGTGCTTGCCGCGCTGGAAGCCGCGCCGGGTTATCGGCCGGCGCAGAAGTTGCTTTTAGAAATAGAGCACCCGGAACAGAAAGACGCACCCAAGACGAACTAGAGGAAGGACGGCCTGTGGTACGTGAAGATTTTGGAGCCGGCAGTTGTGGAATCCCACATCTCGCAAAAAACGAGCGAGATATGGGGCACCCAGGATTTGTTTTGGGTATGGGAGAAGCAGAAAAAGAGACCGCAGATCTCTCCGCTACGCTGGGCTCCGGTCGAGATGACAATTCTGTTGCAACCAAGATTCCGTATTTCTCGTGGAAACACGGAATCCCACCCTCAAACAAAATTGTCATCTCGACCGGAGCGCAGCGTAGCGGAGAGATCTGCGGTCTCCTTTTCGGGTTCGCACAAACGAACGTTAGTCGGGCCCATTTTTAGCAAACCGCGTAGTCGAGAGGAAGGAAATTGCCGATGGTAACGCTCCCTGAACTTAGCCAGGACGCAGCCCAGCTCCAACACCGCATCGAACGGTTCTATGCGGTCCGCGACGGCATCCTTGCCCAGGTGCGCCAGGTCATCGTCGGCCAGGATGAGGTGCTCGACCAGATCCTCACCGCGTTGTTTGTCGGTGGGCATTGCCTGATCACGGGCTTGCCCGGTACGGCTAAAACTTTGATGGTGCGCACCATCGCGGAAACCCTTGGGCTGACCTTTCGGCGCATCCAGTTCACGCCCGACCTGATGCCCTCTGACATTACCGGCACTGACATCATTGAGGAAGATCTCTCCACCGGCCACCGCAAGTGGACCTTCGTGCACGGCCCGATTTTTGGCAACGTTTTGCTTGCCGACGAAATTAACCGCACCCCGCCAAAAACCCAGGCAGCCTTGCTCGAAGCCATGCAGGAGCGCTCCTGCACTGTCCGCGGCCATGTTTATTCGCTGCCCGCCCCTTTCTTTGTTCTGGCTACTCAGAACCCGATCGAGCTCGAGGGTACTTACCCTCTGCCCGAGGCACAGCTTGACCGCTTCCTCTTCAACACCATCCTCGACTATCTCAGCGCCAGCGACGAGCTTAAGGTCGTAGACCTCACTACGACGACGAAGGTGGCAAAAGTCGAACCAGTGACCACGGCCCAGGAGTTACTCGATTTTCAGCAACTCGTCCGCATGGTGCCGATTGGGGAACCGGTGGCGAAATACGTCGTCAACCTGGTGCGCGCGACCCGATACAAGAATGAGAACGCGCCTGACTTTGTAAAGAAATACGTCAACTACGGCGGCAGCATTCGTGCCGCGCAGTACATTGTGCTGGCGGCAAAAGCCCGCGCACTCTCCCGCCGGCGCTATCACGTCACTTACGACGACGTCACGTCGCTGGCCATCCCGGTTATGCGCCATCGGATCTTGCTCAACTTTCATGCCGAGTCGGAGCGCGTGGATGCGGATGAAATTCTCCGCCGCCTGATCGAGCACATGCCGCCGCCGAAGGAGGGCTGATGCTGCAGCGCTTTCTCGATCCCGGGGTACTCGCCAGCATCAGCAGCCTCGACCTGCTTGCCAGGACGGTGGTGGATGGCTTCGTCGCGGGCCTCCATCGCTCTCCGGATTTTGGCTTCAGTTCGGAGTTCGCCGAGTACCGCGCCTACGCACCCGGTGACGATCTGCGCCATGTTGATTGGAACCTTTTTGCGCGGACCGAGCGCTGCTACCTGAAGCGGTATCGCGGCGATACCAACAGCCAGCTCACCATCCTGCTCGACGCCAGCAATTCCATGGACTACACGGCCCTCCCCAGCAGGCCGAGCAAGATGGACTATGCGCGCTTTGCGGCCGCCTCGCTTTTCTATCTCGCCATTCACAATCAACGCGACGCAGCCGGACTGATTGTCTTTGACGATGAGGTGCGCAACTACATCCGGCCCTCTACCCGCCAGGGGCAGCTGCACCGGTTATTGGCTGGGCTGGAGCAGGCTGAGCCGCGTGCTCGCACCGACTTTACCAAGCCACTGAACCACTTTCAGGAGCTGCTGCACCGCCGCGGCATCGTGATCATGTTCTCCGATTTCTATGAGGACCCGGCCACCATTGTGCGAACCATCGAACCCTTGCGGTACCACGGTAATGAAGTCGTCCTCTTCCATGTACTCGACCCCAAGGAAATAAGGCCAGACCTGCGCGGGCCTGCCATCCTGATCGACCTCGAGACCGATCAACGCATGGAAGTCATTCCGGAGTACGCGCGCACCGGCTATACCCGGAAGATCGACGATCATATCGAGCAGCTGCGCAATCGCACACGCGGCGCAGGAATGGATTACCACCTGCTGGTGACCGACCAGCCGCTCGACACCACATTGCGCGAGTACCTCGCGATTCGACAGGCGGAGCGCTGATGGGATTTCTCAGTCCATGGTTCCTGCTTGGCCTGGCGGCGATCGGCTTGCCTATCTACGTTCACCTGTTGCGGCGTCACGTCACCACGCCGCTGCGTTTTAGTTCGTTGATGTTTTTCGAGCGGGGCACGCAAAGCTCAACCCGCCACCGGCGGCTGCGGTACCTGCTGCTCTTCTCCCTGCGGGCCGCACTGCTCTTGCTGCTGGTGCTCGCGTTTGCGAATCCCTTTATCCGGCGGGCAAGCAGCGGCGTGAATGACAAACTGTTGCTGGTGGTGGTCGACAACTCTTTCAGCATGAAGGCCGGTTCGCGCTTTGCGGATGCGAAGCAAGGCGCCTTACAGCTGCTGGCATCGAGACCGCGCGCACAGCACGCCGAGGTCATGGCCCTGGGCGGCCGGCTGGCAGTGTTGACCCAGCCCATTCAGGATGCAGGGGCTCTGCGTTCCGCCGTCGAAAGCATCCAGCCCAGCGACTCGCGGGCAAACCTGGGTGAGCTTGCGCACGGAGTCCGCGCCCTGGTGGAGACCGTGCGAACGCCCGTCGAACTGCACCTCTTCAGCGACATGCAGAAGAGCGGCATGCCGGCAAACTTCTCCGATATTGAGTTGCCCGCCAATGTATCGGTTGTTCCCCATCCGGTCGGAAACGCGGCCACGCCGAACTGGACCGTCGAAGGCGTCAACGCACCAGCTCAGCTTGCCGACCCGAAAGATCCTAAGAAATCGCGGGTACAGGCAGTGATCGCGGGCTACGGAACCCCGGCTGCTTCCAAGACTGTCTTGCTTGTCGTCAATGGCAACACCATTGCAACCCGCAAAGTAAACGTACCACCCGACGGCCGTGCCGCGGTTGAATTTCAACCACTCGATGTACCTTACGGCTTGAACCATTGCGCCATCAGGATCGATCCGGCCGACGGTTTTCCCGCGGATGACATCAGCGTGTTTGCGGTCAAGCGATCCGATCCCGAGCGCGTATTGTTCGTGCACCAGGCCAGCGACGCGCGCTCACCTGTTTATTTCAGCGCCGCGCTGTCCGCAGCCAACCAGGCTGCTTTCACGGTGCAGTCGATCGACAGCGAGAAGTCCGCGGACATTGCTCCCTCGAAGTACGCCTTCGTGGTCCTCTCCGACGCCATGGCGCTCCCTTCGATCTTTGAAAATGCGTTGTTACGCTACGTGCAAAGCGGCGGCAGTGTGCTGATAGCAACCGGAACCTCGGCTGCACACCATGCCCGCATCCCCATCTACGGCGGATATACCTCGGACGCTCACGTCTTTACCCGGGACGGCTACGCCACGGTGGGGCAGACTGACCTTACCCATGCGGTGATGAATGAAACTGGATGGGCCGATCTGAAGGTTTACTACGTTGCCGGCGTGGATGCGAGCCAGGCACGTGTGATCGCACGGCTAACCGACTCCACTCCACTGTTGTTGGAAAAGCAGCTTGGCGAGGGCCATGTGCTTCTCTTCGCATCCGGATTGGACAATCTGACCAACGATCTTCCCGTCCGTCCCGCATTTGTATCGTTTGTTGATAGGACTGCACGTTATCTTTCCGGGAGCGACAACGTGAGTAGCAGCAGGCTGGTCGATTCGTTTGTTCCCTTGCGAACATCTGCGGCGCGCAATCCGTCCGCCGGCGTCGAGATTCTCGATCCCGACGGCCATCGCGCCTTGTCGCTCACAGAAGCCGCCGCGGCGCAGTCGTTCCAGTTGACGCGCGCAGGCTTTTATCGCATCCGCTTCGCAAACGGCAAGGATGCGCTGATCGCGGTGAACCCCGATCGCCGCGAGTCGAACCTGGAGCCAATTGCCAACGATCTTCTGCAGCTCTGGGGCGGCCATTCCACGACACCCGCGGCCGCCGTGGGTTACGTGCAGGAAAAAAATACAGCCCATAGTATCTGGTGGTACGTTATGCTGCTTGTATTGGTGGCGGCGGTTGCCGAGTCCATCGTTGCCAGCCGCTACCTCGGCACACAGAGGGAGGAGGCATGAGCAACGCCAACCCCAATTCGAATCCTACGTCGAATCAGCATAGGCTCAACCTCTATATCCACCAATTGCACCAGCGATTGCGTCTGGGTGTATCTCTGCGTGGAGTGGCCATACTCACGGCCACGGCCCTGATCACCACCGTCTTCCTGGTTCTTATCCTCAACAAGTTTGCCTTTCCGGTACGCGGGTTGACGGGCGCTCGTTCGCTCCTGCTGCTGGTCCTCGCGTGTGCCGCAGGTTTCGCTCTTGCGCTTCCGCTACGGCGTCTCACCCGGCGCCGCGCCACGGTGGTGGCGGAATCCGCTTATCCGGAATTCCAACAGCGGCTGCTCACTTTCGATGATCGGGAGAAGAAAGGAAACGATCCTTTCCTCGAATTGCTTGCCGCGGACACGCTTTCCGTAGCCCGCGACGCGCAGCCAGCCAACTTGCTACCGAACAACAAACTTTATTTCCTGGCCGGCGCCGGTGTGGCATGCGTGGCCGTTCTTGTGTGGCTGGTCGCCGCGGGCCCTGGGTATCTCGGATACGGCGCTTCCTTGCTTTGGACCGGGCCCAAAGCTATGCCGCTTTATGACATCCGGGTTACACCCGGCGATGTTGCCGTCCGCCGCAACGCCGATCAGCTGGTGACTGCACAAATCATCGGTCTCAAACCGGAGAAGGTCAGGTTGTTTGCGCGCTACAAGAATTCCGGGCGCACGGGTAAGGCTGGTTGGGAGCCAGTTGCGATGCAGCCGACGGATCCCTCCAATTTTCAGTTCCTTTTTGCCGGGCTTCCTGAAGACGTCGAATACTACGTGGAAGCCGGCCCACTTACTTCGCGTCACTACAAAGTCCGCGTGGTTGATTTGCCATCGGTCAAGCAGTTGCGGGTCACGTATCACTACCCGAAATGGACCGGCATGCACGAGGTCACCGAAGAGCACGGGGGAGATCTGCGCGCTATCGAAGGAACCAATGCAGAGTTGACGGTCCGGATGGATCGCCCGCTGCGCAACGGGCAACTCACCCTCGATGATGGAAAACAGATTACGCTCAGCGGCGGCGAAGGCAACGTCTACAAGGGCTCCATCCAGATGCAAAAGGATGGCGCTTATCATGTTGCCGCGCTCGACCAGGGGCAGCCTGTTCGTCTGTCGGAGGACTACTTTATTGCGACCGACAAAGCGAACCCACCGGAAATCGCCATCGACCGTCCCACTGGCGACTACCGCGCCAGTCCCATCGAGGAAGTTACGGTTGGGGTAAAGGCAGCGGATGAGTTTGGCTTGAACAAAGTGAGCCTCCACTACTCCGTGAACGGTGGACCGGAAAAGACCATCGACCTGTCACAACAGCCAGGTGCAAAAAACGTGAGTGGCTCCACGACCCTGAGCCTCGAAGATTTCAAGCTGATTCCCGGGGATCTGGTTAGCCTTTATGCCACCGCCAAGGATGGTCATGCGGAAGCGCGCACGGACATGGCCTTTATCCAGGCGGATCCATTCGAGCGTGAGTTCTCTCAATCGCAGCAGATGGGCGGCGGTGGTGGTGGCGGGGGCGGTGCGGGGAGCCAGACCGATATCTCGAAGCGCGAGAAGGAGCTGATCGCCGCAACCTGGAAGCGCCAGAACGACAAGGGCGCGAGTGCAAAAGACGCGGCGGATGCGGGCAAGTTCCTCTCTGGAGTGCAGACGAAATTGCAGGAACAGGCATTGTCGCTGGCGGCGCGCATGGATAGCAGGGATTTATCGTCCGCCAATGAGGAATTCAACAGCTTCGGGCACGACATGCAAGCGGCTGCCGCGGCCATGACGCCGTCCTCCGACAAGCTGAAGCAAATGCAGTGGCGCGACGCCATCCCAGCGGAACAGAAAGCCTTGCAATATCTGCTGCGCGCGGAAGCTACGTTCCGCAAGATAGAGGTTGCATTTGGCCAGCAGCGCGGCGGCGGTGGTGGCGGGGGCGGTGGTGCTGGCCGCGACCTTGCGAGCCTGTTTGATCTGGAATTGGACACGGAGAAGAATCAGTACGAGACGGCGCAGACCGGCTCAGCGGCAGACCAGAAGGCTAAAGCCGTCGACGATGCTTTGGCCAAGCTCGATGCTTTGGCGCGGCGGCAGGAAGAGTTGGCCCAGCAACAACGCAACCACCCGCAAACCATGCAGGAGCGCTGGCAGCAAGAGATGCTGCGGCGTGAGGCGGAGCAGCTTCAGCGTCAGATGGAGCAGATGGCCCAGAACGGTCAACCGCAGAACGGACAGCAGAGTCAGGATGGGCAACAAAGTCAACAGGGGCAGCAAGGTCAGCAAGGACAACAAGGTCAGCAAGGTCAACAAGGCCAGCAGAGCGGTCAAAAGGGGCAGCAGAGCGCGGGTGGGTCGTCCGGTGGGTCGTCGGGCCAATCGCAGTCGGCCCGGTCTCGTGGGTACCAGTCCAATGGAAGCGGAGACGCGCCTGACCCGCGCGTGACCCAGGCACTGAACCGGCTACGCAATGCAGGTGAAGAGATGAAGCGCAGCGCCGGTCAACCGCAGGGTTCAGAAGCCGCGAAGAGGGCAGCCGACCAACTTCGCCAGGCTGCGGGTTTAATGAGCAGCACGCAGCAACAACAAGCCACCGGCAAGCTCGATTCCCTGTCTCGCGAAAGCGACCGCTTGAGCAAGGAAGAGCACGCCCAGGCGGATCGTGTCCGGAGCCTGACCGGGCAATCGAGTTCTTCGAATCAGGAGCAGTACGCAGCAAGGTTGCAACAGCGGAACAAGCTGGCAGAGGATCGGCAGCAACTCTCCGATGATCTGTCGCAGTTGGAAAAGAATTTGCGGAATACGGCCCGCGAGCTGGCGCCCACCCAACCGCAATCGGCTTCAAAATTGCGCGATGCCCTTGGGGGCATGGATCAGAGCGACCTCACGAATCGGGTGCAGCGGACTGCCGACTGGCTGCGCCGGGGTATCAATCCCAACTCCAACGGAACAGAAGAAGGCATCAGCAAAGGCCTCGACCAGTTGAGCCAGCAGGTGCACCAGGCGCAGCAGGGATTGGGCCCAGGCAAACCCGGCCAGGATCAGTCGCAGAATGGCCAACAAACGGCAGCGCTTGACCACGTCGAACGTTTCCGCGATCAGGTGGAGTCTTTGACTGCGCGGGGGCAGAATCCGTTGGGGCGCCAACCGGGCCAACAACCCGGGCAGCAGGGTGGACAACCTGGCCAGCAGCAAGGGCGCAACGGACAGCCCGGGCAGCAGCCGGGGCAAGGTGGTCAGCCCGGGCAACGGCAAGGGAGTTGGAGCAGCCAGGGTGGCCCTGGCGCTCAGATTGCTCAGGGCGGCGGAAATCAACGTGGGGGAAACCAGGTCGCCCAGGATAACTTGAGTGGGGACGTAGGCAATTGGCGCTCCGGCGGCGGCGCGGTGGGGACCGCGTGGAACAACGTCAACACCGGCAACAACCATTTCGATCGATCGGGCCGGCCCGCTGCTCCTGACAACACTCCTACACCTGCCGACCCGGAACGTACCTTCCAGCAAGGGATGGCGGAGTTGAACCAGCTACACCATCTGGCTCAGAATGATCCGGCCGCACTGAAGCAAGTCCAGGAACTGGCACGCGAGATGCAGCGTCTCGACCCGCGCCGGTTCCCCGGCAATCCGGAGCTGGTGGAGCAGCTGCACACCGAGGTGCTCGCCGGTGTCGACAAGCTGGAACTCCAGTTGCGTCATGACTCTGACGATCAGGCGCCAGGCCAGGTCCGTACGACTAAGGAGGCTGTAGTCCCTCCCGGGTACGAGGAAGCCGTCGCCGATTATTATCGCCGTCTTAGCAAAGGCCAGTAGGGAGCTTCCGGCGGGGCAGAAATGAAAAGGGAAGAGTGTGCCTCGTACCCTTCAAAAAACGTAACTCAGGGCCTAAAGAGTCTGCGTGAGATCTGCATTTAGGTTTTGTATCCAGGGCACGACTCGAAAGTCCGAGGCTGGGGAAAAACTCACCGCTGAAGGTACGGGAGGGTAGGTATGGGCTTCAGCCCGTACATAAACGCAGCAAAATCACCCGGCCTTTAGGCCCTGGGGTACGCTCTTTATCTCGTTTCCGCAGAAACCGTTCATTGTTCCGCAGCCTCTTCTCAGAGGCTGCGGAAAAACCCGAATTCTTTGAAGGGGACGGGCTTCAGCCCGTCCGTAATTACTTTGAAATGAATGTGGCTTTAGCCACCCGTGCCGTTCGTACGGAGTTGTTCCGTAGAGGCAGAGAGCGTAGCGGATGGATCTTGCGATCTCTTTCGGTTCTCCCGCAGACGCTAAAATCCATCGAGACCGGTGCGGTGACCTTTCTCGATGGAACTCCCCAGCGCGGGTGAGTTACTGCCGGGTGGGAAAAACCGCATTTCTCTTGCTGCAAAACTGACCCCAATCCGCATATATATATGTGTGTCCACTAATAACTTTGTGCCGTTGCAATCATTTGCCGGCCACCGTGCGCGGATGATGCATGAAACGCGGGCCGCCAGAACGGCTCAGAGGGGCAAATTGTCCAGGACAACCTCTTGCCTGGATTCGGACTTACCACGCATACCACGCATACCACGCATACCACGCATATCACGCACCCTTTCCGTCGGTCATCTTTTCACCACCCGGGAGGCGAAAATATACCAATAGCTTTAGGCGTCGCTTAAGACAAAGGACTTAGCCACGCATCGGTTCCAACCCAGGAGCTAAAAGCCCTCAACTTCCCGATTCTTGTACGGCTCGACTGAAGGAGTGCCGTGATCAAGGGCGCTTCGGAATTGACATCCATCCACCGGCCGGCCCGGACGTTCGCTTGGGTTTTCGATTACTTACCGTGGTAGTCCTTGAAGAGCTCCGGGAATTGCTGCTTGAGGGCTTCTACTTTCGGACGATCGCAGACCAGGATGTAGGGATTGTCGGGGTGATTCAATGCGTAGTCCTGGTGGTAGGCCTCGGCATCGTAAAAACCTTTCAGGGGCACAACCTGGGTCACGATGGGCTTGCGAAAGACTTTGGCTGCATCCAGTTGCGCGATGTAGGCCTTGCTGATTTTTTGCTGCTCGTCGTTGGCGTAGAAGATGACGGACCGGTAGGACTCACCCACATCTGGACCTTGCCGATTAAGCTGGGTCGGATCATGCACGACGGAAAAGAAGATCTGCAGCAGCTGGCCGTAGGTGATCTTCGACGGATCGTAAACCACCTTCACTGATTCCGCGTGTCCGGTGTTCTCCTGGCCAACCTGCTCGTAGGTGGCAGTGGTGGCGGAACCGCCGGAGTAGCCTGCGGTGGTCGCCAGCACTCCCTTGACCCGTTCAAACACTGATTGCGTTCCCCAGAAGCAGCCACCCGCAAATACCGCTGTCTGCTTTCCCGCTGCCTGGGCCAAGGGACTGTCGTTGGCCGGCGCCGGTAGCGGGGTCTTGGTAGCGGCCGTGCATCCGATCGAGGCAGCAAAGGCGATCAGCAGAGCAACCACGGTGCTGCGCATTGCGTAAAAACGGGACATATATGTCTCCTGAAAACACACCCGGTATTCAGACGCCAATGGGCCATAGAAGTTACAGCGGATCGCGAATCCGTTTCGCCTTACTTCATTTCGCCTGCGGCCCGCAGGCCGTCTCGTACTCGTCGTAACTGCCTTCCTTAAGCGGCACTTGCGCGGCCTCGCCGCCTATCGGATGGTGGTTTGCCGCGAGTATAGAGCATTCGCCGTGCCCCCCAACGAGGGTCGGCTAAAATGGTGCCGGTATGCGCAAACACTTCTCGCCGGCAACCCTTGCTGTTCCCGTTCTCGCCCTGATGCTCTGCGTTAACCTGCGCTCGGCTGTTGCCCAGCAGATGGAACACTCGGCACCCACTACTCCCTCCACTCGCTTAACCATCAAGACCTATGACGGCAAAACCCTGACGCTGACCCCCGAAGAGCTGGCTGCTCTGCCCCACAACTCCGTCTCAGTGTTCAATGCTCATAGCAAGACAAACGAGACGTACTCAGGCGTGCCACTCGCGGATCTGTTGAGCAAAGCCGGTGTGCCTTTGGGTGAAAATGTAAGGGGCAAGCTGTTCATGATCGGGATTGTTGCCGCAGGGATGGATGGCTATGGTGTCTTGTACTCCCTGGCTGAAGTCGACCCGGCAATCCACACCGGCGACGTGATCGTTGCCGATACGGTCGACGGTCAAAAGCTGACCAGGGATGGCGCGTTCAAGATGGTATCGAGCGAGGAACGTCGCCCGGCTCGCTGGGTGCGAAACCTTACCTCGATCTCGGTGGTGAAGGTGGAACCTTAGTTCCATGGTGTCAGCCATGCAACCCTCTATACTGTAGAGAGTTCTCGAATTAGGCCAGTATGACATTCAATCTTTCTGCGCTAGCCAAGCTTCTGCCGTGCCTCATTTTTCTGGTTGTGCTGCCCTGCGGCGCCGCCAACGCCGGCGCCGGCCCCGCCTCTTACCGGTTGCGCCTCTATCATCTGCACACCGGCGAACACATCGATGTGGTTTACCGCATCGGCGATCAGTACCTGCCAGATCGCGTCGCGGAGCTGGACCATTTTCTGCGCGACCATCGCACTGGGGACGTAAAGGATTATGACCTGAAGGAGTTTGATCTTCTGCACGATCTGCTGGTCAAGCTCGACCGCCCGGATGGCGAAATCGACATTGTCTGCGGCTACCGCACCCCGTGGAGCAACAACTACCTGCGGGAACATGGGCATGGCGTTGCGGAACACAGCCAGCACATGGAGGCAAAGGCCATCGACATCCGGATTCCCGGAGTTTCCAGTGCCGCGGTCCGCGATGCGGCCTTGGCACTGCGCCGTGGAGGGGTGGGCTATTACCAGGCATCCAATTTCGTTCACGTAGACGTGGGCCGGGTTCGCCGCTGGTAACGCTCATTGCGCGGAGGTATGGTGGCCCCTTGGCCAGCCTTCAATCAACCTTTGCCATTAAGCGTTCGACGAAACAAGCTCCGGGGCCAGCAGCGAAGTTGTGGACTCAACTCCAGGAGCCAACCGGGTGAGCGTGATTACCGTGATGTCGTCGTCCTGACCGAAAGCGACCGCTGCATCCGTGGCTTGCTTTGCGTCTGGCTGGGTAGCGATCAGGGCCCGCAAGCGGTCGAAGCTGAAGATTTCACCGGTAGGATTGCGCGCTTCCAACAGGCCATCGGTGTACAGGGTGAGCCTGTCTCCTACGGCAAGACGGAGCTGCACGTTCTCGTATTCCGTGCCTAGATCAAGGCCTAATGGCAAGGCTCCCGGCAAATTCAACTCTTCCTTATTCAGAAAGGGAGCGGGATGACCCGCATTCGCCAGAACGCAGTCTCCCTCTGCATCGAGACGCAAAGCGAGGCAGGTTACAAATCCATCTTTCAGCCTTCCATGCAGGCGGCGGTTAAGTATCGAAAGGATCTCCGCAGGATCATCGACTGTATCCGCCACTGTCCGGATGGTTCCGACGATGAGCGAGACGGTCATCGCTGCCTTCAGACCCTTGCCGCTCACATCGCCTAAGACCAGCAACGCGGAGCCGTCCGGCTGAGCGATGAGCTGAAAGAAATCTCCCCCGACCTGCTGAGCGGGCCGGTAGGCGCTGGTCACCGCATAGCCCTCCAGGGAGGGGAGAGTTTCCGGGATGAGCACCTGTTGCAGCTCCTGGGCACTCTTGAATTCCTGCTCAAGAGCAGCCTGGCGCTCGCTTTGCTCCACCGAATAGCGGTAGACCGCGTACATGATCGAGATCAGAAGAAAGGTAAATTCCAGCCCGCTTATCTCGAAGGGGATGCTCCGAGAGATGGTCCAGTGGGTGAATCGTTGGCCTTGCCCGGTGAAATTCTGGAACCCCAGCGTTAACTGGGTAAGCGCCCCCAGGATAGCTACCAGCCAGCGAGCCGTATCCAGCCTCTTGCCGATGGCAAAGCCGATCAGCACCAGCGGATATGTTTCAATCAGCATCGTCGGTATGGTAAGCAGAGCATCGACAATCTGGAGCGTGGTTACGTGCGGACCGCTCCAATCCAACAAGATCACGATGCCATCGGCGACGCCGCAGAAGATGGAAATGTATGCCAGAATGCGGGTCCATCGGCGCAAAGCGGGAGTCCGATCAAGCTCCAATAAATACAGCAACAGATACCAGATAGCGATATCGGCGATAGAAAGAAGCGGCTGCTGGATGCTGCTGGAAAAAGCCGAGGTAAAAGGTAAGCGAAGGCTGGTGAAGAAGGATGAGAGCAACAGGGCACAAGCCCACGCGGACATCCAAAAGAGTACCCGCCGTGTGCGATTGCGGAACCAGGAGATAAACCCGAGAAAGGCAATAAACCCATAGATGAGCTGGATCGCGAAACCGAACAGACGGCCCTGGAGCCATCGATAGTTGAGATTGCCCTTGTAGGCAGCGATGGCGTCCGCCGGTCCGGCCAGAGGTGGTCCATTCAGACCTCCTGCCTGGCCGGTGTCAGCAGAGAAATACGGCGCCTTCCACACCCTGAAGGCAAGCAGGCCAGAACCTGCCTGTCCGAGCGGGACGATCTCCCTCGGGAGATCGCGATAATAGTGAGGGTGCGGCGGCAACTTTCCCTGGTGTCCAATCAGGCTTCCGTTCCAGTAAACCTCGTAGGCGTCATTGATTGATGGCAACAGTAGAGCCAGATCGGGTTGGACGCCGGGCACAGGCAGAAAATTCACATGACGGCGATACCAGGCGTAGCCGGTGTAGCCGAAGTGCGTTTGCTGACCCCAGGGTTTATCCACTCCGATCCGCTCCCAGCCCGAGTCATCGAGTGCCGGTGAGGCCCAGGCCGGGTCGTCTCCTAAATGGAATTGCCAATCCCCATCGAGCGCGACGGTGCCTTTGCCCAGGCCTTCGATGTTTAGTGCCTCGGGCGGCGTGGAAGCGTGGGCAGCCAGGGCCCACGCGAAAACGAGAAACACAAAGGCGGGCAACCACTTGCCCTGCGGGAAACGGCTCACCATGATTCCTGCATGATACCGGTTCGGCTGACCCTTTGAGCGCGCCGTTCTTGTCTTCGGCCCGCGAAACTGAGAGACTTCCTGCGATGACCGGGGAGATCCGTTGAACGCCAGATGGCGCGTGGTGCTGAGCGGCGTTGCCCTGCTGGCCGCATGCTGGCAAGTCGTTCCTCAATCACGTCCGGTTGTTCCCACTCCCGAAAAGCCAGCCAATTCCAGCTATGTGGATCCTGCGATGTGCGCGGGCTGCCACCAAAATATTGCCAGGACATACCAACTTACCGGCATGGGTCATTCCTTATATCGCCCAACGGTTGAGAACACGGTAGAGGACTACAAGCGCCACAACACGGTCGACAACAAACCATCGGGCCTAAGCTACAGCCTGGTGGAACACGATGGCAGGTTTTACCAGCGGCGCTCGGAAAAGGGGTTCGATGGTAAGGAGACGAACTTGGTGGAGGAACAAGTCGACTACGTGATTGGCTCCGGCAACCACGCTCGAAGTTACCTTCACCGTGGCCTTGATGGGAGGCTGATCGAGTTGCCGGTCTCCTGGTATGTCGAGAACTCCGGCTACTGGGCAATGAGCCCGGGGTATGATCGCGCGGACCAGGAGGACTTCCGTCGCGCCATTCCTGGCGAGTGCCTGCTTTGCCACAATGGTCTACCACTCGAAGGCAGTTATCCGGAGCGCGGTGATACGGGCTTGTCCTTGTTCCCCAAAGAGATTCCAGAAGGGATTGATTGCCAGCGATGTCATGGGCCTGGAGGGGCACATGTGCGCTTGTCGCTCGCCGCCGGCACTCCTCGGGAAAAGATACGGCAAGCGATTGTGAATCCCGCGCGCCTCAGCCGTGACCGCCAGCTCGAAGTCTGCATGCAATGTCATCTGGAGACCAGCAGCAGCCTGATGCCGAACGAGATTCGCCGCTACAACCGGAGCATCGATTCCTACCGGCCGGGCGATGAGATGGAGGATTACAAGATCTACTTCGACCGTGCGTCCGGACAAGGTGACCGCTTCGAGATCGCGCATGCCGCGTATCGGTTGCGGATGTCGGCGTGCTTTCGGTCAGGCCAGATGACCTGCCTGACCTGCCACGATCCTCACCAGTCGTATAACACTTCGGCCTCGACGGCTCACTACCTGGCGGTCTGCCAGGGTTGCCATCAATCGGTGGTTCATCAGGCCAGCTTGCCGGCGGGAAGGAACTGCCTCTCTTGCCACATGCCTAAACGACGAACCGATGATGCCGTCCACGTGGTGATGACGGACCATTACATCCAGCGGGTCAAGCCTGACCGCGACCTGCTGGCGCCCATGGCGGAGGTGGCTAACGATCCCCAGGGCCGTGATGGGGTGGTGCCGTACTATCCTTCGCCCTTACCGCAAACCGCTGAGAACGAGCTTTACGCCGCAACTGCGGAGGTGAAGCACGGATCGGAAGGCGGTATCGCGCATCTGGAACGCGCGATCCTTCACTTCTCACCGGCCGCGCCGGACTTCTATCTCGAGCTGGGGGACGGATACGCCAAGGCGGGAATGAGCGATGAGGCCATCCGCTGGTACAAGGAGGCGTTGCGCAAAAAGCCGGAATTTCGCCCCGCCGCCAAGCAGCTGGCCGCTACGCTGATGGGTAAAGGAGAATACGCGCAGGCAACGGAAGTGCTGCGGCAGGCGATTGCGGCTCTTCCGGCTGACGAGGCTTTGTTTACCGATCTGGGGAACGCGTATTTGCGGCAGCAGATGCTTCCCCAGGCGCAGCAGGCGCTTCGGCGAGCGCTGGCGATCAATCCCGAACAAGCGGAGGCGCAAAACCTGCTTGGGTTGATGGCAGTGCAAAAGAGCAATCCTGCGGAGGCGGAAGCTCAGTTTCGGGGCGCGCTGCGCAGCCAGCCGGATTTTGCCGAGGCGCATAACAACCTCGGGAATGTGCTGGCGGCGGCCCGGAATTACCCGGAGGCGGAGTATCACTTCCAGAGGGCGGTCGCGATCAATCCGGATTATGCTGAGGCCCATCACAGTTACGCTCTGGTGCTTGCGCTGACTCAATCCTATGATCAGGCGGCTGCTGAGCTACGCGAGGCGGCACGGCTCGACCCCAAAGACGCGCAGATTCGTGATGATCTGGGTGACGTTTTACTGGCCCTGGGGCAGACTGCGGCAGCGGCCGAGCAATACAGCGAAGCGGTCCGGTTGAAGCCTGGTTTGGCCGATGCACATTGCAGTTTGGGAAAGGTCCTGGGAGCGGAGCAGAAGTACGAAGAAGCGAAGACCGAGCTCCGGGCTTGTACCAAACTCGACCCGAACCACCTGGAAGCCGACCTCGGGTTAGGTTTAATTCTCATGGGGGAGGGCAAGACAGCGGAAGCTACGGCGGAGTGCCGAAAAGCGTTGGCAAGCCCCGATCCGGCAATACGCAACACTGCTCAAAGAGCGCTGGAACAATTGGGACGCTGATCCTGGTCTGCTTACCGGGTGGTTTCTATTGTTTCCGAAAGAAAAACGATTGAGATCTGTGGTATCCCACATCTCGCGAAAAACGAGCGAGATGTGGGGCACCCGGCAACGCGCGTCGGGATGACAGTGCCTGGACGGCTAGTCAGAAGCTGCGGTGCAATGCGTTTGAGCGGGTGGGTGGCGTACGCCGGTGGCCATAAGGTCCTCGATGGCCTCAACCGGCTGAATCCCTCCCCTGGCGCCTGTGGCCGTGCAATTCAATGCCGCCGCGGCGCAGGCGAAGTCGAGTTGTCGTTCCAGGGGCCAGTTTTGCAGGAGCCCATAGATAAAGCCGGCGTGAAAGATATCTCCCGCACCCGTGGTGTCGACCACGGGAACGGCAAACGCGGACTGCTGATATAGCTGCTTTCCATCCCAGGCCAGCACGCCATTGTCTCCCAGGGTCGCTGCGGTGAGGCTGCATCCGTAGCGACGCTGCATTTGGCGCAGTGCCATTTCGAGATCAGGCTCATCCGTCAGCCGGCAAGGGATATCCCTGCTGACAATGAGATAGTCCACGTTCACTAAAAGCTTTTCCACGCCCAGATACAGCTCGTCCAGATCGGCGATCACGGGAATGCCGGCGGCACGAGCCCAAGCAGCCGCCTGGGTCGCTGCTGCTGTATCGTATCCGTCTACATGCAGGGCGCGGGCATTCACGATCCACTGGCGATCCAGATCGCCCGGCTTCAGGGCAACGCGCGGATCCCGCCGGCAAAGTACGGTCCGCTCACCACCACCATCGACCAGTATGAGTGACTGGGGACTTGTGCCCCCTGGAACGGCAATGATTTGCGCCTCCACTCCAGCTCGAGTGAAGGCCTCTTTATGAAGAGCCGCAGCGGAGTCGTCGCCAAGGATGCCCACGTACCGGGTGGACATACCCCAGCGTTGACAAGCCACCACGGTGGTCGCAACCTGACCGCCGGGCAGGACCGTGGCCGAGCCATATTCCACTTTGGAACCACGTTCCGGATAATTTGCCAGTGCTATGAGCGTGTCCGTGGCATTCAGGCCAACGCCGACAAGATCAACCTTGGACGGGTTCGTCATCCTGACAGTGTACCCGCACACCGGAGAAACCGGGGGTTATCAGCAGGGGGTAGGCAAACAGACGCCAAGACGCCTAAGAGTGCACATTTTGAGCTACACTAGTCTGATCTCACATAAGGTCCCTGAATGCGCCTTAGACGTGTCTGATATAAAGCAAATCTGGCGCCTGGTGTTGCCCATAGCGCTGCTCGCGCTGGTGATCGGGGCGACGCTCGGGGGAATCTGGCATCACCATGCCAACGCTCCGGCCGACACTTGCCCGATCTGCCATTTAAGCCATCAAGCCATCGCACCACCACCGACCATTGTTGGTGTAGGGATTCCAGCTCCCAGGGGGCCTGGGCCGGAGCCGCACCGCGATAACTTCACTCCTGCTCCCACCGCCCGCCGCCTTCCTGCCCGCGCACCCCCCGTATAGACAGTCTGCTCTTTTTCGTGCCGCCTGGCACGCCAATCTGTGTACCGCCTCCCTCAAGAAGGCTGACTGCCCATGCGTTTAGAACGTTTGCGTATTTCATTCTTTATCGTCACAGCTATTGCTTCGTGTACCGCCGGGGCGCAAGGCCCGCCCCCACAGGCGCCGGCACCCCCGGCGCATGCGTTGGCCCAGAATCCGGCCTCGGTGACCATTTCGCTCGACGACGCCATTCAGATGGCCTTGCGGCACAACCACAACCTTCTGGCGGCACGCACCACGATCCAGCAGAGCGAGGCGGAAGAGATCACTGCCAATCTACGTCCCAACCCGGTGATCCTGAGCGATTGGCAGTTTTTGCCGATTTTCCAGCCGAGCCAATTCAGCGCGGATTACCTGGACAATATCGCGCAGTTCGACCTGGGGGTCAGCTACCTGTTCGAGCGAGGCAAGAAGCGGCAACACCGCCTGCGAGCCGCCCGGGACGTTACGGCGCAAACCCGGTCGCTGGTCGCCGACAATGAGCGCAGCCTGACTTTCAGCGTAGCCAGCGGATTCATCAACGTGGAGCTGGCGGAATCGACACTTGCGCTTGCCCAGCAGGATCTCCAGAGCTTCCAGAACACGGTCGATATCGCAGAGGCGCGTTACAAAGCAGGCGACATTGGCGAGGGCGATCTGCTGAAGATCAAACTGCAGTTGCTGCAGTTCCAAACCGACGTATCCGCGGCCAAACTTGCCCGAGTGCAGGGACTCTCGGATTTACGCCAGCTACTGGGATACGAATCGATCGCAGCGGACTACGACGTAGCCGGGACCTTCGAATACCAGCCGGTCAAGGGCAACGTGGACGACTTTCAGGCGCTCGCGCTGCAGAACAGGCCCGACCTGCGGGCAGCACAACAGGGGGTCACCGCCGCCAACAGCCAACACGCTTTGCAACAGGCGATCGGCAAGAGAGACGTCACCGGGGAAGTGAACTACACCCACCTGGGTTACCTCAACGACATTTCCCTGTTCGGACAAATGCAGATGCCGATTTTCGATCGCAACCAGGGTGAGATTGCGCGCGCCGCCTACGCCGTAACGCAGGCCCAGGAGCAGGAGAGATTCGCCAATGGACAGGTGCAGACCGACGTGCGAGACGCCTTTGAGAATCTGCGCACCAATGATCAGGTGGTGGGACTTTATCGCTCTGGATATCTGGATCAGGCGAAGCAATCCCGCGACATCAGCGAGTACGCCTATCGGCACGGTGCAGCCAGCCTGCTTGATTTCCTCGATGCTGAGCGAAGTTACCGGGCCACGGAACTCGCTTACCGCCAGGCCCTCGCTTCCTACCTGCTCGGGCTGGAACAGCTTCGCGAGGCTGTAGGAACCAGGAGCTTGCCATGAGAACTTCCTTGAATACGGTCCAGAGTGCGATGGCGTTGGCTCTCGCAGTGACGCTTACAGCTTGCAGCGCCAACGATCGCAAGGGGGCTGGTGAGATGACCTCCTACTCGGCCAGCGGCTCGCCATCGTCGATTCCCCGGCTTTTCACAATTCCGCAGGACCAGATGTCGCACGTCCAGGTAGTTACGGTCCAACCAACCCGCCTGGTACGGACGCTTCGGCTTACGGGCGCCGTGGCCTACAACGCTTTCAACACCACACCGGTCATTACCCAGGTGGGCGGCCCGGTCAGCCGGATTCTGGTCGTGCCTGGGCAGCACGTCAAGATCGGCCAGCCGATGCTGGACGTGAGTAGCCCTGACTACTCACAGTTGCTGGACGCGTATTTGAAAGCGGCGGATTCCTTCCGCCTGGCGGATAAGAATTGGGCCCGCGCCCAGGACCTTTACCAGCACCACGCCATTGCCCAACGCGACCTGGAGCAGGCCGAGTCAGACCGCAACCAGGCGCAGGCGGACCTGAACGCGGCTGACCAGGGTATGAGAATTCTCGGCATCAAGAACCCGGGGGACCTGGCGAAGGCACCGAGCTCGGCGCTGATTCCGGTGCTTGCTCCGATCAGTGGCGAAGTGGTGGAGCGCCTGGTGTCGCCCGGGCAAGTGGTGCTGGCAGGACAAACCCAGGCCTTTACGATCTCGGATCTGAGCACGGTGTGGGTATTGGCCAACGTGTACCAGGCGGACCTGGCCGCGGTTCGCACCGGAGATGACGTGGTGGTGGAAACGGACGCTTATCCCGGCAGCTTTCATGGAAGAATCTCCTACGTGTCGCCGGCACTCGACCCCAACACCAGAACGCTGCAGGCGCGCATTGTCGTAGACAACCCGCAAGAGAAATTGAAAAGGGATATGTATTGCACGGCCACGGTAACGGCCGGTTCCATTCCGAATGCGATCGCTGTTCCCGACTCGGCGGTGCTGCGCGACGACAACAATCAGCCGTTTGTGTATTTGGCCGAGAGCGCGAATCAGTTTGGCAGGCGCGACGTGGAAATCGGCGAAAGCCTGGATGGGAAGACGCATATTTTACGGGGACTTTCCCCTGGAGAGAGGGTTGTGGGCGACGGCAGCTTGTTTCTTCAGTTTGCTAATTCGCTGCAACACTGAGGAGGCAGGCTTCCCATGATTCATCACATCGTCCAGTTCGCGTTGCGGCAACGACTCCTGGTGCTACTGCTGGTGGCGTTCATTGCTGTGGGCGGAGCGATCTCATTCCAACACATGCCGGTGGACGCCTATCCCGATTTGTCACCGCCAATGGTCGAGGTTATTACGCAATGGCCGGGCCACGCTGCCGAAGAAATCGAACGCCTGGTGACTATCCCGACCGAAGTGGAAATGAACGGTGTGCCGAAGATGGCAGTCATGCGTTCCATTTCACTGTACGGGCTTTCCGACGTCATCATGACGTTTGACGAAGGCACCGACGACTATTTCGCCCGGCAGGTGGTTTTCCAGCGCCTCAGTGAAGTGACCTATCCAACCGGCGTAACTCCTACCCTGGCGCCGCTGGCGAGCCCATCGGGGTTGGTCTATCGATATGTGATCGAGAGCCCTGACCGCAGTCCGCAAGAGCTGAAGGTCTACGAAGACTGGGTCATCGAACGGGAATACAAGCAAGTTCCCGGAGTCGCAGACGATTCCGGTTTCGGGGGCACCGTGATGCAGTACCAGGTGCTGCTTGATCCGGCCCGGCTTTACGCGTACCACATCACAGTACCGACCGTGCTCCAGCAGCTCTCGGTCAACAATTCCAACGCCGGCGGCGGATTCTACTCGCAGGGCGGCCAATTTTATTATGTTCGCGGGTTGGGCCTGGTGCGAGACACGCGGGACATCGGTGACGTGATCGTGGGCACGCAAAATGGAGTTCCGGTACGGATCCGCGATATCGGGGACGTGACCATCGGGGGCGCGCCACGCCTGGGCGAGTTTGGCTTTAACAAAAAAGACGATGCCGTGGAAGGCGTCATCATGATGCGCCGCGGCGAGCAAACGCAGAACGTGCTGAAAGGAGTCGAGGAAAAAAGCCGGCAACTGAATGAACATATTCTGCCCGCCGACATAAAGATACGACCCTATTACGACCGCAGCGACCTGGTGCAACTGACCATCGATACCGTCGAGCACAACATGATGGTAGGCATGGCCCTGGTGCTGATCGTTCTGATGGCGTTCCTGGTGAGTATTCGCGCTGCGGTGATCGTCGCTCTCACCATTCCTCTTGCCTTACTTTTCTCATTCATTTTCCTGCATGCGCGCGGAGTCGCCGCCAACCTGCTTTCGATTGGCGCCATCGATTTTGGAATTCTTATTGATGGAACCCTGGTGATGGTGGAGAACGTGTTCCGCGAGCTGGGCGTACGGGAAGGCCAAAGCTACGATCTGCAAGAAGTGATACTTGCGGCGGCCAAGGACGTCGACCGCCCCATCTTCTATTCCGTCGCGGTGATTATCGCCGGTTATCTGCCCATCTACGCGCTCAGTGGCCCATCGGGAAAACTGTTCAAGCCGATGGCAGACACAGTGTCCATTGCACTGGTCGGCGCGCTGATTCTGACGCTCACCTTCGTTCCTGTCATGTGCGCTTACTGGTTCAAAAGGGGCGTTCACGAAAGGGTGAACAAGCCGTTTGAATGGTTACGGGACAAGTATGCGGTGGAACTTGATTGGTGCCTGGACCATCCCAAGATAACCATGTTTGTGGCGAGCTTGATTTTCGCCGTCACGCTTCTGCTGATCCCGTTCATCGGGGGGGAGTTTATGCCTCACCTGGATGAAGGCGCGTTGTGGGTACGCGCGACCATGCCGTATACGATCTCGTTCGAGGAAGCGAGCAGATTCTCTCCCCAGGTTCGCAATTTGTTGATGAAGTATCCGATGGTGACCGACGTCGGCTCCGAACTTGGCCGTCCCGACGATGGCACCGATCCGACGGGATTTTTCAACGACGAATTCTATGTGGGGCTTAAGCCTTACAACGATGCCGCATGGAAGAGCGGCTCCATCCACAACAAGGCCGAGCTGACTGCAGATATCCAAAAACAGCTGAGCGGGTTTCCGGGAGTCATTTTTAATTACACCCAACCTGCGGAAGACGCGGTCGACGAAGCGTTGACGGGCCTGAAGAGCGCTCTCGCAGTAAAGATTTATGGACCCGACCTTAATGTCTTACAGAGCAAGGCGCTGGAGATCAAGCGCCGGCTTTCCCAAGTGCCGGGCTTTACGGAACTGACCGTGGTACGCGAACTGGGCCAGCCAAGCCTGCTGATCGATGTCGATCGGGACAAGATTGCGCGTTACGGGATTAATGTGGCCGACGTGGAAGCGGTGGTACAAGCGGCGGTGGGCGGGCAGGCGGCTACCCAGGTCATTCAAGGGGAAAAATTATTTGACCTGGTGGTGCGCATGAAGCCGGAATTCCGCGAGAACGCGCAGCAGATCGGCAATCTGCTGGTGGGCACGCCGACCGGCCAGCAGATCCCGCTAAGCGAACTTTCGAATATCCACGAGGCCGGCGGGGCGTCGTTCATCTATCGGGAAAATAATTCGCGCTATATTGGGGTGCAATACAGCGTTGAAGGACGAGACCTGCAGAGCGCGGTACTGGCCGGACAACATGCGATCGCGGATCTGGAGAAATCCTTACCGCCCGGATATCGCCTGGCGTGGGGCGGCGAGTACAGCGAATTTCTGGAAGCCAAGCACCAGATTGAATTAATCGGCCCGCTTGCGGTGCTGATCATTTTCATGATCCTGTTCGCGCTGTACGGCAATTTCAAATTCCCGGTGACGATTGCCCTCGGCGTCATACTGACCGAGCCTGTGGGTGCACTGATTGCGCTCAAGCTGACGCACACGCCGTTCAGTGTCTCCTCGGCGCTGGGCTTACTCGCGCTGATGGGAGTATCGGTTGAGACCGCCGTCATCCTGGTCTCGTACATCAACAAGCTGCGCCTGGAGAAGCGAGATATTCGCACCGCAACCCGCGAAGCTTCGCTGCTGCGGCTGCGGCCTATTGTGATGACCGCGCTCGTCGCTTGCCTGGGCTTACTGCCGGCGGCACTTTCTACAGGCATCGGCTCGGATACGCAAAGGCCTTTCGCCATCGTTATTGTGGCCGGGTTGATCTCAAGGCTATTCCTTGGTTTTTTTGTTAACCCGGTGTTGTATGAGATGGTCGCCCGCGAGGGAGACGTTTTGCAGGTTTAAGCATGATTGTTTTCATGGATGGGAAGAGCAGCTCCCTCGGTGGCTAAAGCCACCCTCATTCCAAAGTATTACGGACGGGCTAGAGAGTCTGCGTGAGAACTGCGAATTTGCATGCAGTCCCGCGAGACCCCACGGCACGCCGGGGCATGGGGCACCCTTCGCGTTTTTCGCCAAAGGGCTTTTTCGGGCCGAGTAAGAATCCCACGACAAAACCGCTGAGAGGTGTGACGAGTGATGTCTCGACGATTCCGTTTCGGCGCTGTGCTTCGCACTGTTTGCCTGCTTCCTTTGCTGACGATCGCGGTGCCGACTTTTGGGCAATCGACGGCGAACTCTCCCGCCAAGCTGGTGGTGAAGAATGCCTTCATCCTGACCATGGCGAAGGACCAGCGTGAGCCGGTGAGAGGGTACCTGGTGGTGGGGGAGGATGGCCGGCTGTCCGCGGTCGCGGCTGGCGATCCTCCGGCGGGATTGGTGGCCAAGGAGAGCCTGGACGCAGGCGGTCACTGGATTATCCCTGGGTTTATTTCCGCCCATAGCCATTTGTGGCAAAGCGCATTTCGTGGGCTGGGTTCAGACCAGACGCTGATGGGTTGGATTGACGCGCTGTACAAGCCGGCGGTGAAAGCCAGCCCGGAAGACATGTATTGGTTCACCCTGGATGGCGCGCTCGACCATCTGCAGCATGGGATCACTGGCGCTTATAACTTCAACTTTGAGGCGCGGACGCGAGGGCATAATGCAATCACCGCGGATGAATTTGACCAGAGCGGTTTTCGCGCGGAGATGGACTCCGGCATCCGCTTTGTACACAGCATGTCGGTGGGGCGAGCGACTGCCTTGGGAGTGCAGCCGGTCTATGGAGCGGAGCAGGCGCGGATACCGTTGAAAGCGTTCCTGGACTGGACGAGCGCGCAGCCAAAATCGAGCAATTTCCTTGCGGTGATGATCAGCGGCGGTACGGCTTTTAACAACACCTACCAACAAACGCTGATGGAGAAACAGCTAGGGGACGAGTTCCACCTGGGAAATGAAACCCACTACCTGGAGCCACCAGAGACGCAGTACGAGCAGCAGAGCAAGTTTCGCTGGTTCATGGATAGCGGGCTGCTCTCGAAGCAGCTGATCTTCGGGCACTTCATTCACACCAATCGCTTCATCCTGGAGGAAAGCGGTAGAGCCGGAGTGGCGATGAGTTGGAATCCGCTTTCGAATGGGAGGCTGGCTTCGGGAGTGGCGGATATTCCGGCGTGCCTGAAGGCGGGTGTCCGCGTCGGCATGGGCGTCGACGGCGAAGCCAGCGCGGACGTCGCCGATCCATTTGAAAATATGCGCACCGGGCTGTATGCGATCCGTGACAAGTATGAGGACGCGACGATCATGAGTCCCTACGATGTGCTTCGGATGCACACCATGGGCAGCGCTGACGTGCTCGGCGTGGCGGACCGTTTGGGCAGCCTGGAGCCGGGGAAATTTGCCGACTTCCTCATGGTTGATCCGACACGCTTCCGCACCGTCTTCGACCCTTATGCTTCGCTGGTGTTCGTTGCCGGGGAGCGCGACCTGGAACGGGTTTACGTCAGCGGCGATCTTCTGGTGCAGAATGGAGCTTTGCTGAAACAGGATGTTGCGAAGGTGAGAGCAGAAGTGAACCGGCGCGTTAGCGCACTGCGGTAAAAACAATCACCCGATGTCCAAATGGCAGACGCTCAGACGTCATGGTAGTAGCGGACGACAACGCCCGCCTAAAATCCAAGACGGAGGTTTTCTATGCAATATCTATTGATGGCGTATGTGGACGAAGCCGGCTGGCCCAAGATGTCAAAGAGCGACCAGGAACAGGGCATAGCAGCGTATACAGCCTACGGTGAAGCACTGATGACGGCGGGTGTGATCAAGGGCAGCAATCGTCTGCAGCCGACATCGACCGCAACGACGGTGCGCAACACCAACGGCAAATCGCAGGTGCTGGATGGCCCCTACGTTGATTCGAAGGAGCAGCTGGGCGGCTACTTTCTAATCGATGTGCCCAATCTTGATGCCGCGCTTTCATGGGCGGCGCGCTGCCCCGCGGTGCACCACGGAGCGGTCGAGGTGCGCCCGGTCTGGAGTATGTAGCTCCGGACCTGGGTTGAGCACCGGCAGTCACCGGTGGGGAACGAGCCATGAACGCATGCAACAGCGATGAGGCGCGCAGCACAGCGGAGGCGGTTGCGCGCCGCAGCTATGGCAAACTCGTCGCCTTTCTTGCCGCCCGCATACACGACCTGGCTGCCGCCGAGGACGCACTTTCGGAAGCCTTTGCTGCAGCATTGGTGAACTGGCCGCAAAATGGCTGCCCGGCTACCCCTGAAGCATGGTTGCTGACGGTGGCGCGACGCAAGCTCATCGACATGACCCGGCGACAACATGGCGATGACTTTGTGGACGAAGACCTGGAGCGTATCGCGCTCGGTGCTACGCCCGCGGATGGGGAGATTCCGGACCGCCGTCTTGCGTTGATGTTCGCTTGCGCGCATCCGGCGATTGATGCCGGCATCCGCGCGCCGTTGATTCTGCAGGTCATCCTGGGGCTCGACGCGGCGGCAATTGCATCCGCATTCCTGATGTCTCCCATAGCCATGAGCAAGCGGCTGGTGCGAGCGAAGAGCAAGATCCGGGAGGCCGCCATTCCGTTTTGCATTCCGGAACGAGAGGAACTGCCGGGACGACTCGATGCTGTGCTGGCGGCCATCTACACTGCCTTCTCTGAAGGATGGAGCGATGCGGCAGGTACTGACAGCTCGCGCCGCGACCTCACGGGGGAAGCGTTTTTTCTGGCCCGGCTGGTAACCGAGCTGCTGCCCGGCGAGCCGGAGGCGATCGGCTTGCTGGCGCTGATGCTGCATGCGGAAGCCCGGCGCGGGGCGCGCCGGAGCGAAGAGGGCGAGTACGTTCCCCTGGCCAAGCAGGATGCGCAGCGTTGGGACTCTTCGATGATCGCTGAGGCTGAAGCACTGCTGGTGCGCGCCAGCACTTTCGGGTTAACGGGGCGCTATCAACTTGAAGCCGCCGTCCAGTCGGCGCACGTTTTTCGCTGTCGTACCGGGCAGGCGAATTGGGAAGCGGTATTGCATATCTACGACGCGCTCTTCGTCATCACCGAGTCACCGGTGGTGGCCATCAATCGCGCGTTGGCCGTGGCGGAGCTACACGACGCGCAGGCGGGTCTTGACGCTATGCCCGATCATACCCGCGATGGCCGACTCGCCGAATACCAGCCCTACTGGGCGGCGCGCGCGGAACTGCTGGCTAAGACGGGTGCGCACGACGAAGCTCGGCACGCGTACGAAATCGCGATTGGTCTGGAACGCGATCCCGCGGTTCGACGCTTCCTGGAGCGGCGCCGCTCAGCGGTGGAGGTTTTGGCTCAGCGAATCAGGTGAAGCGCTTTGCTTCCGTTGACAACGGCTTCCAATGTCTCTCCGAGAGGATCAACATCCGTCCGGAAAGCCGCCTCGGTGCAGGACCATCGGGTAGTGCGGCAGCCCCTCGGGTCTGGGGACCGATGCCCGCCAGCCGTTGGGGTACGCTTCCAACCCACGAAAGAGCGGCGATCGCTGCGCGGTGGGCTCACCGACCAACCGCGTAAGCGAATTCCTGAGAAGGCGTACGGTCCCGTCGGCCAATTGTGTCTGCCACCGCTGCTCAATGGTCCCCACCAGTTTGCTGTACGCCTCTTGTGCATTGCGTCCTTTCGGGGTGAGCAGAAGGATCTTCCCGCGGATGCCGCCGGGCTTTGATGCTACGAGTACGTATCCACGACTGGATAGAAAACTCATCGCCATCGCGACTGCCTCTTTTGACACCGAGGCCATTCGGGGGAGATCACGAAGCGGAATTCCTTCCTCGCTTAGCAGCCGCAGGATATTAGCGCTGATGGCAAGCGACACTTCCGAGGCTTGCTCGAACTCAATGGCGAACCACAGCAGGACCCTGGAGAGCAGTGACGGCAGAAAAAGCCTGGCGCTGGTTTCCAGAGACTCCGTGATTTGCACGCGCGGCGGCTTTTCTGGCCCATGGCTGAACAAGCCATAGCCCAGAACCGGGACACTATCGAACAACTCAACATCCAACTGGCTGACGATCGTGGTTAATGATTGGCGAAGATCGTTGTTAGCGTCTTCACCGAAACGCTCGCGCCAGCGCTTCTCGATCAGGCCATCCAGCGTTCGCCACACCTGCTGAGCCTTGCGACCCCCTGCAGTTGGCAGGACTACAGCATCGGGGTGCATCCGTTTTGATGAAGCGCCCGCCGCCTTCGATCTGATGACGATGTAGCCCCACCACTCCTCCATGCGCGTCAACCAGGTGCGCATGTTCTTATCCGACATCCGCAGCAGACTACGCAGGTCACGGATGGTGGTTCCCTCTTCATCCACGAACTGCATGAAGTTTGACCACATCACCCTCGATACCAGCCAGGGAACGCTGCCTGTGGCTGAACCATGGTTGGTTGCCCGATGCGGCACTTGATGCTCGAACTCATTGTCAAACTCGATGGTAAAAGCGACCAGGACCTGCGACAGCAGGGCCGATAGTGGTAGCTGGTCGATCTTTTTGACATCCACAGAGGTCATCCTGGAGGTATTTCCTTCCTCGTCTCAGAGGGCATTTAGTGTTCCCATTCCAACTGCGATATGCGAAAATCAATCGCCAGCACAAAACCCATAGATACGATAAGGCAACGCCTGATGTCTGATAAAGCAGCCTCGAGTCTTCTTACGCTTGACGTGGTTAGAACAGGCGAAACCATCGTTGTGCGGTGCAACGGCAAATTGGTGGCGGGTGTGAACGATGTTCTCTACGCTCAGGTAAGCCCGCTTATTCACGAGAGCAAGAGAATTGTGCTGGACCTGACCAATCTTGCCCGTGTAGACAGCATGGGACTTGGTACCCTGGTACGTCTTTACGTTTCTGCCCGGTCGGCGGGCTGCAGTTTAGAACTGTTGAATCTGGGCAAACAGGTTCGACAGCTTCTGGGGACGACTCACATGCTGTCAGTATTCGCGATCGTCGGGGAACATGGCATCAAGATGGGTTGATCGCCCCTTAGAACATCCGGCAAATTCTCCCAGTTGCAAGTTGCGTGCGCCTAAAAGCACGGTGACGCCCTCCGCACCAAGCTGACGCGCCACTTCAAGCCCAATGCCTTTGTTCGTTCCTGTTATCAAAGCGATTTTCCCTTTGTGTTTCAGCGTCATACGGCATACCTCTCCGTTTAAAGAGATTCGACAAGGAAAATGCGAGCAGGATCCAAACTGCAGCCTGAGAATCGCCCAGTGCTTTGGGCGCTCCATGAACCACGCTGGGAGCCGCAAAGGCATATTGATCGCAAGAACACTCAATAGACGCCCGGAAACAGCCGTTTCGTCCTGCTGGTATAAACCGCATAGACATGCCCAAATGCCGCTTGAAGAGCCTCCTCTTCGACGTGGATCCGGTAACTCAAAGCTAACATCGACGGAATCACAACGATGGCAAAGCCGATCCAATTACGTGTGTGCAGCCCGATGGCAACAATCACAAGCAGAAGCCCGAAATACGAAGGATGCCGTACAAACCTGTAGATACCAGCGGTTTGGAGCCGCTGCTCGGTCCGAATGGCGACATTGGCGCTGAATGACCTGCCCAGCGACACTACCGCTGTCCAGCGAATCGCGAGGCCGAAGGCCATAAACGCCAGGCTGGCGAAGCGAACCCACTGGGCTCCGCCAAACATAGTGGGCGCGTGAGGGTCTGCAAAGCGGGCCCCCAGATTAATAGCAGCAACCAGTGTGATCCAGAGAATGAGGAGTGAACCTCGATCTTGAATCGCACCCTTGCCTGATCTCGTCCTGGTCACGATGAAGATTCCGATCTCCGACAGAACCCAGCTCCAATAGAGCGCCTTTCCCAATGCAAATAAGGTCACCACAATCCCCTCCTCCAGCCCTCCCGGTTGTTCCCCCGGCCGCTGACAAACTGACATCCGCCGATCAACGTTCGAGAATCAACATTGTTCTTTCTCTCGCGTGACCGTAAGAGAAGAGTGCGCTGGACGGGCAGGGAAAAACAGTAGCAGCTGTCATCGGTGAGAGATGACAGGTATCACCATGACACCTGTCATGCGTTCCATATGACAGCTCTGGGTACCAGGACCGTTTGCCTGGTGGGATGATGAAGGTATGAGCGAAGGGCAGCCACAGGCAACAGAGCGAAACGCGGCAGCCTCGGGTACCCGCATCACCGACTCAAAGCGGGGGTTTGTCCGTGGCCGCTCGATCGTGCGCGGGGTGACGTTGCTTTATGCCGCATATCTCTTTGTCGTGCCGGCGTATCGGCACTCTTTTGCGGTCTGGATGGAATGCGCGGTCTTTTACTCGGCCTTCCTCATCCTTTTTTTTCTTGTCACGGAGCTTACGGGACGCCGGCAGACCGGAGCGTTTGTGCTGTTCTTTCTCATCGTCTTTCTTTATTACCCGCTCAACCAGCAAGCCGATGTATTGTTTGTCTACCCTTTCGCGGTGCTTTGCCTTTTCCTCAGCCGTTTGCGCACCCTGTTCCTGGTGCTGACCGCGATGATGGCCGGAGTCGTGGTGGAGACACGATACCTAGGTCATTCTTTGGCCACAGCCGAAAGCGTCCTCTTCTACTGCGTATTTTTTGGGCTCAGTAACTTTGCCTTCGCCCAGCAAGCACGAACCAATTCTCTTCTGGAACGTGCCAATTCTGAGATCGAGCGTCTGTCCCAGGAAGCGGAGCGCGAGCGCATCGCACGCGATCTGCATGACCTGCTTGGCCATACCCTAACCGTTATTGCGATGAAGCTCGATCTTGCCCGGTGGCTCCTGTCCCATGACTCGGATCGCGTCCGAAACGAGATTGTGGAAGCGGAACAGATTGCCCGGAATGCCCTCGCCGAGGTTAGGGAAGCCGTATCCGGCTACCGTGCTGAAGGACTTGACGCAGAGATCAGTCGCACCCGGCGAAGCCTGCTTTCCGCCGAGGTCAAACTGACCACAACGCTCGCTCCGGTGAACCTGTCGTCAAGTCAGGTCGAAGTGCTTTGTCTGGCCCTGCGCGAGGCCGTAACCAACATCGTCCGCCATGCTCACGCAACCGTATGCCATGTGGAGCTCCTCGAAAAGGACAGGACGATTCATTTCACCATTGAGGACAATGGGCAGGGCGGGCAGATTCGTGAAGGCAATGGCCTGCGTGGCATGCGAGAGCGGGTTCAATCGATCGCCGGGACGGTGAAGCTGACAGGCTGCGGCAAATGGAGGAACAAGCCTGGAAATAACATTGCCACTGGCGAGTGAGTCTCCGGCACAACCGGCGTCACAGGTTGTGGGAGAGGCGGATACCCTGTGACGCAAAAGATACATGTGGTGCTGGCGGAGGACCAAAGCATGTTGCGGGGAGCGCTCGCAGCGCTGCTCTCGATCGAACCCGATATTGAGGTGCTCGGATCTTTTTCCGACGGGGAGCAGGCCCTTCGGGCCGTCGGAAAGCACCGGCCGGAGGTTTTGGTAACAGACATCGAGATGCCAAAAATAAGCGGCCTCGAACTCACCGCCCGTGTAAAAGAGCTTTACCCGGAAACACGGGTTCTGATACTGACGACCTTCGCGCGTCCGGGATATTTGCGGCGAGCACTGGACGCTGGAGCATCTGCCTATCTTCTCAAGGACCGGCCCTCTGAAGAACTCGCCGATGCGGTCCGGCGGGTCAGTCGCGGGGCTCGCATCGTCGATCCCCAACTGGCCTCGCAAATATGGAGCACGGAAAAAGACCCGCTCACCGATAGGGAACGTTTGATCCTGCGCCGCGCCGGCGACGGTGAAACCACCGCTGAACTGGCGCACTCGCTGCGACTGACAGAGGGGACTGTACGCAACTATCTCTCCGAAGCCATCTCCAAGTTGCACGCTTCCAACCGGATTGAAGCGGCCCGGATTGCTCGCAATAAAGGATGGCTTTGACGTCCACCACGCTGGCGATCGCGTTTCGCAACAATTTGGATCGAGCGCCGGAAGGAAGCGGCGCCCGGACCGCAAGCGATGGAGATCATTCATTTACCAGGTTTGGCGAGGTAGCCATGAATTGTGCCACCGGTATCGGCGGCGAAGCCTATGATCTCGACGCGGTCATTGATAGAAAATGCGTCAAGCAGATAAAGCGCGTTTGGTTGTTGCGTGAGCGTGTTGAGGTCCAGGGTAACAGTCGCGGGATTTCGGGCAGGAGCCGCCTACGACCCGTCCCATCCCATTGCGCCGGAGAAACCCTGGAGGGCCGCCGACGGCCAGAAAAACAGAAGGCGGTGCTATTTGGCCCCCGAGACCGCCGCTAGCAAGCTCGAACCTCCGCTGATTACATCGAGTGCTGGAGGCGGCCAGAAAGGTAGGTGCACCATTTCAACCTCCGCGCGATGTGGATCGCCGGATCGCCTGTAGACCCGCGAATCGAAGATCTTTCAGTTAATCTTTGCTTAGCTCTACCGGCAGAAACGTTTAACAAAACTGACTGCCATTGATTGGGTATCACCGGGAGCCCACTGAAATGGATGAACAAATGCGACCAAACATGCCTCACCCCCGGCACGACCAACCTCTCTAGAAAGGACCGCACATGATCTCGGTTGTTGTTACTGTCTTCGAGCAAGCAACGAGCCTTATCCCATTGCTCCATTGCCTATACGCTCAGAAGGCTGACGAGAAGTTCGAGATCCTCATATGTGACGATGGTTCCGGCGAATGGGGTCTTCAGAATGCAATCCAGGATCCAGTCCTGAGGGAACTCGATATTCGTTATATCTGGCAATCCAAGGATGGACATCGGGCTTCGCGCTCTAAGAACAACGGCCTGCATTGTGCACGCGGCGATATCGTCGTTATGCTGGACGGTGACATTTTGGTCAAACCCGATTTTCTAAGCCGGCATAGAGCGGCTCATACTCATTCGCGCCAGATCGTCTGCAATCCTCGAAAATGGGTCGTGGAAGAGAACGAGGCTGGGTCTAATACATCCGGTGCTGTGCAGAGCCAGGCTCCCTTTCTTTCCCGTCTCGCTGATCTCGCGCGAAATGACAGGCCCGCCATGTTCGCGTTGCTCGAGAGAATATCATTAGAATTTGACCGTCAGAGCCAGCGGGATTTTTCGCGATCATCTTCCCCATGGATGGCATGTATAGGATTCAGCTTTAGCTTCGACCGAACTGCGAACAGCTGTTTGTTTTTTGACGAGATGTTTGAAGGCTGGGGGCCGGAAGATCGCGAGTTTGTGCTGCGGATGGTCAGTGCTCATGACTACGAGGTCTGCTATCAAGACGACATCGTTGTCTACCATCTCGAGGCGTGTTCTACCGGGCGCACCCCATTCGCAGCCTTGCCCAAAGAGCACGCTAAGATAGTTTCATATCTGAAGAACATGATTTACTTTTGGGATTCCTATCCCGCTCACGATCTATCACAGCTAATGCATCTGCTATTGTATTTTCGACTTGATGCGAATACCAACACCTGGCAACTCATTCCATCTCATAGACCGTTGACAGTCAACCAAGGAGCTCTCGAGAATCAGTTGCAAATTATCCGTCGCTGGCTTGTATCCGCACGGTACTCTCACGCGCTTTCCTAACATTTTAGGGGCTAGACAGGAATCTATCGCTAAGGGCTCGCGATTGAGCAGGTCGCCCAAACCGGAACATAACTTCAACTGTCTCTCTCGCGACGCTCGTCGTGACCGCCCGAGCCAGCGTCCAAATAATTCAGTCGGAAGCGGATGCCCCGAAGTAGGCAGCGCAACAAAAAGGGGTTGAGATGGTGCGGTCGAAGAAACCACCCAGTTGAAGGTCAAAAGATGACCAAGCTGCTTCGTAGCCAAATAGCTAAATTTAGCTAAGTCCTTTATTTTGTTGGAATCGCCGACGGTAGTTGGACACAAGCCATCTGACCATTCATGGGCCACTGATGCGCCTGAGGAAGGCCATAAGCTGTTTTTGCACATTTGAGTTGAGTTGGGGGGTTTGGATTGGTATAAGCAGGAGGAGCGAGACAAAAGTACGAAAACGATCTGGACTCTACCTCTTTGCCCCTTGCCGGACTATTCCAAGCTATTCTGCGCATCACGTAACCCGTCAATTCACTCCCCAATGCCAGCCCAGACTCACAGCGATCTGAGACAGGCTAACCAATCGGTGCGCCAGCCAAGACTGCTCCCAAAAAAGACGGCCAGGAAATCTACTTCGCGCAGCTTCACGTACAGAGCAGGGAGAACCGGGATCTTGAGAGCGAGGATTTGCATTACTATCGCATTGTGTGTAGGGGCTGGTTCTTTATTCGCAGCCTCTCAAACATCACCATTTCAATTCCTGCGCAAACCTGGGCCCTATCCGGTGGGTTTGAAGGTCGTCGACCAGTACGATCGCTCACGCACTTACCCCTCTTCTCCCAAGGACTCGTCAAAGTCCTCTGCGAGCGATGATGCCCGTCCACTTCAAACGCTGATCTGGTATCCATCGCTGAGAAGCACAGGCAAAGCGATGACCGTCGGCGACTATACCCACCTTGAAGATATGGAGATCCACTTCGACGCGCCCCGTTCTGAACAGAATCGCTGGCGTTCCCTATCGAACGCGTCGCTTGATACCCCGCTGTGGGCAGTGCGAGATGCGAACCTGGCAAAAGGGCATTATCCGGTTATTATCTACGCGCCCAGTGATTCCTCCGTTTCGTGGGAGAATGCTGATCTGTGTGAGTATCTTGCCAGTCATGGCTATGTGGTTCTCGCGAGCCCGTCGATGGGGGTGTCAACGCGCGACATGACGGACGATCTGCCTGGGATCAATGCACAGGCTCGCGACATCTCTTTTCTTATCAGATACGCCAAGTCGCTTCCCGACACCCTTTCCTCCGAGGTCGCTGTGGTCAGCTGGAGTTGGGGAGGAATCTCGAGTCTGTTTGCGGCGGCGAGAGACGCTTCCATCGATGCTTTGGTAGCCATGGACGGAGCCATGCGCTATTACCCCGGTCTCGTGAAAAGGGCTGGAGACGTTCATCCGGAGCGGATGACCATACCGCTTCTTTTCTTCACGCGAAATGTGAGCCTTGAAGATTTGGAACACGACGGCGCTCCTCCCGCAGACAAAGTGGGCCCAAACGTTCTGAATGCTTGGACAGACGGTGATCTTCTTACCGTGAATATGTTGGGCATGGCACACCCGGATTTCAGTTCGATGTTTCTACGCAGGGAGAGTGCGCAGCGCTTTGCGGAAAATCAGGTAGCCGATTACGGGCGGGACGACGCCAACACGAGTTATGCATGGGTAGCGCTCTATACTTTAAAATTCCTGGATGCTTACCTAAAACATGACGCTTCGGCTAGAGCCTTTCTTGCCAGGATGCCGGCTGAGAATGGCGTTCCGAAGCACTTAATGGACGTAAGGTTTCGTGCCGCGCGGAAACCATCCTGATCCGGCACTGGGCCGGTGGCATAAAGAATCTGCTCTTTCCTTTCTACTGGTTACTCTGATAAGGGGACATTCGGCAATCCAAAGCATGCCAAGTGTCCTTCACGCCTCTGAATCGCCAACGTATCATCCAAGAGAGGATGAGGCGATAGCCGTAGCCTACAAGGTCTAACACTCGCCGCGAGCGGAATCATCCTTTACAATCCTGCGCGTCTGTCACGGCAAGACGTTGCGGTTGTTTAAAGTCAAAATAGTGCTGCCCGGCAGCCTATGACTAAGCGTGTGACTCAATAAGGGACTTAAAAGTTCGGAGCTACCCGACAGGGGCGGCAGCCTGTCTCGCGGGTGCCGTCTGAAGCTGATAGACGGATTGAAGTAAGGTTTGCGGTTCCCCGCTGCGGCCCCTGGTCACCCATTGGAAGCAGGAGAGATATGCAAATTGAAGAAAAAGACGATCCGGCCACTTACAAGGTGGTTGTAAACCACGAAGAGCAATACTCGATTTGGCCCGCCCATCGCGAGAATGCACTTGGCTGGCGGGATACGGGCCGATCCGGGACGAAAGAGAAGTGTTTGGACTACATCGACAAAGTCTGGACAGACATACACCCGTTGAGACTCCGCAAAAGAATGGGGCAAGCCGCCGAGGCAAGCTAGCAGCTCAACACAATCAACCATCATCTGTTGTTTCTATCCACTATGCCAATGAACGCCGGCCGCTTTAAGACGGATTTGCACCAAGACGGCTCAGACACCCGGATGCAAGAAGTCCGGCCCGAGCAAACGCTGTCGCCTCCATCGACATTCGTCGAAGTTCTGCGAACACAGGCTGCCCGACACCCAGCCAAGCTCGCGTTTCGATTTCTCCAAAATGGGGCGACGCAAAGCGACACAGTCAGCTATAGCGAGCTCGACCTGCGAGCCAAGGCGCTAGCGGCCGCATTGCAGCAACGATGCGATCGCGGACAACGTGCTGTTTTGCTGCTCCCCTCGGGCATCGAATACGTCGCCGCATTTCTCGGCTGCCTTTATGCCGGCGTTATTCCGGTGCCGTGCTATCCCCCTTCGGAAGAGCGTGGCTCCCAGCGGCTGGTGTCTATCATCGCCGATTGCGACCCGGCGCTGACGCTCACTACAGCTTCGGCACTCTCGGGCATGATTCTTGCAGATGCGCGCGGCAAAGAGCTGATAAGCCTTGACGTCGCTACGATCAGCAAGGAAGCGGCCTCGTCATGGAAGGAAGTAGACATCGGACCGAGCACTACGGCGTTGCTGCAGTACACGTCCGGGTCCACTTCGAACCCCAAAGGAGTGGAAGTAACACACGCGCACCTGATCGCGAATGAAATCATGATTCGGGAAGCGTTCGCGCAAAATGAAAGCTCCGTCGTGGTGACGTGGCTTCCGCTTTATCACGACATGGGCCTCATTGGCGGTGTCTTACAGCCTTTGTTCGCGGGCGCCTCGAGCGTGTTGATGCCGCCCGCCGCTTTCCTGCATCGGCCCCTGCGGTGGCTTGAAGCCATTGCCCGTTATCGTGCCACCACCAGCGGCGGCCCGGATTTCGCTTACCGCCTGTGCATTGAAAAGTCGCGCGGCGCACATCTTCTAGATCTGGAGCTCAGTTCGTGGCAAGTTGCCTTCAACGGTGCCGAACGCGTCCGCGCCAATACTGTCCGCCTTTTTGCGGAGACTTTCTCGCCCTATGGTTTCCGGCAGGAGGCTTTCTATCCCTGTTACGGCCTGGCCGAAGCCACGTTGTTCGTGACGGGTCAAAAAAGCTCGAACTTACCCCGCCTACGAAATGGCGAGTCCGCAACCGGCGAAACCGCCGTCGGCGCGGATAACCCGGATCTACGTGCTGAAGTCAGTTGCGGTCTGCCACCACATGGGAGTGAGATCGCCATTGTCGACCAGGAAACAATGCGCAGGAAGGGTCCTGGCGAAATGGGCGAGATTTGGGTATCTTCGCCGAGTGTCGCCCTCGGTTATTACAACCAGCCAGAGTTGACAAAAAGCATCTTCCGCGCCGAGATTGAAGGCGCGCCCGGTCACCTATACCT
Source organism: uncultured Acidobacteriaceae bacterium (assembly GCA_963838445.1). Classification (GTDB taxonomy): domain Bacteria; phylum Acidobacteriota; class Terriglobia; order Terriglobales; family Acidobacteriaceae; genus PALSA-350. Next base: position 61,445 of record CAWIRT010000038.1, on the reverse strand, counting down.
GCGCACCGGCGACCTCGGTTGTATTTCTGGGGGGGAGCTTTATGTCACCGGACGCGTCAAGGATCTCATTATTGTTCGGGGCGAGAATCATTATCCGGAAGACATTGAGTGCACCGCCGCTGCGGCGAGCGGCGAGCTCGCTGATTGTGCGTGTGTTGCTTTTGCCAATGGTGAAAACGAACAGATCGTGCTTATTCAGGAGACGCCTAAGGGACGAACTCTCATGTTTGATCAATGGGCCGGACGCATTCGGGAAGCGGTCGCCCGCGAGCACGGCTTGACGCTTCACGAAATTGCGTTCGTGAAACGCGGGAGCATCCCACGAACTTCAAGCGGGAAGTTTCAACGAAGCGCCTCACGAGAGCTTTATAACAACGGCAAGCTTCGAATCCAAAGGCTTCACAAGTTGGCAGAGAGCGACGGCGCCCCCGCTGCCGAGATCGAAGCCGGGCGGGTCCTGTCGGCAACCGACCGTACAGATCGCATCCTGGCGATCGAAGAGCTTCTGATCGTGCAGATCGCTGCGACGCTTGGTATCGAGCCTGGCGCGATTGATCGCAATACGTCCACAGCATCGCTCGGATTGGACTCGCTCGCCGCCGCCGCCATCAAGAGCAATCTCGAAACACAATTGCGAGTCGTTGTCCCGGTCTCCGAAATTATTTCCGCTTCGTCGATATGCGCCCTCGCCGAGCGGATCGAGCACCACCGTGCCGAAGATCGACTGCGCTTGCCCGAACTGCGCAACGGACTCTGCCCAGCCGCCACAAACCCGAATGAGGCAACACTCCCACCCGATCACAAACGGCTTTGGTTTCTCGAGCAGCTACATCCCGGCAGTGCTGCCTACAACCTATCCGCAGTGATTCGTATATCGGGGCCAGTGGACCAAAAGAAGCTTGCAGCGGTTGTTCATGCCACTATCAGTCGACAAAAAGCTCTCCAGACTCGTTTTGTTTGGGCAACGGAAGGCCCCGTTCAACGTCTCGCCGACTCAATGCCAACCCCGGTTCCCATCGAAACCCACCTTGGGCTGTCTGAGGCGGAAAAAACATTGGCAATCCGTAGATCCCTGAATGAAGAGCAGCGCACAGGTTTCAATCTTGCCACCGGTCCTGTGGCGCGGTTTCGGCTTCTCGCATTTTCAGAGGACGAGTACGCGCTGATAGCAACGGCGCACCACATTGTGGCGGACGCCTGGTCGTTTCACATCCTGCTTCGAGAAATCGCAGCATCCTATGGCAGCACAGAAGATGTTGCCAACCCGGAGCTTTCGTTTGCGGAGTTCACCACAATCCAAAACCGCCGTTTTGAAGGGTCCTCCGGAGATCTCGATTATTGGACCCAGGAGTTTCGCGATCCGCCGTCCCTCACCGTAATTCCGCACTTTCGGTCCTCGGCGCGCGAAACGAGCGAGCCACGTCGCGAGACTTTCTCCCTCGATAAAGATCTCACCTCCGCCCTCCGCGATCGATGCCGCCACTCGGGTCACACTCTATTCACATACCTATTCTCCGCTTTTGTTGCGGTGCTGAGCCGGTGGACGGGTGATAACGACCTCACCGTGGGTGTATCTCTGTGGGGCCGAGATGTGGCGGGGGCCGCAAGCCTCTTCGGCCTGTTCTCCTATCCCGCTCTTCTGCGTCTCCGCTTCGATGGTGCAGCCAGGGCCGACGATCTGCTCGCGGCGGCTCGCAAAAAAGTTCAAGCCGCCTTGGAGCATCCCGGGGTCAGTTTCGATCAGCTCCTGGACTTGGCCCGTCCGATGCGGAAAGGCAACGAGCCGTTTCGCCTGCCGCTGTTGTTCAGCATGCTGCCGCCCGCCGAGCGTGTTCGCCAGCAAGGTATCGAATTCCAACTGGACGCGATCGACGGGGGAGGGCAGGATATCGGCCTGTTCATCGCAGTTCAGGAGGCGGCCGATTGTATCCGTGGGGATGTGCGTTTCGATGCCCAGTTGCTCGATCCCGAAATCGTGCGTAGCGTCATCGGCGTCTATACCGCCGCAATCGAGGCTTTTGTGCGGACGCCTGAACTCCGTATTGCCGACCTGAAGGCGCCCGTCGTGATGCAGCCCCGGCACTCGCTCGTAATCGCCTCGACGTTTACCGCGGAGCCTCTCCAAGAAGTGCTGCGATTCTGGTCGGAGGAGTTGAAGACGCCTCTCGACATAACATTCGCGCCCTATCAGCAGATTTTTCAGCAGTTACTTGACCCGGGCAGTCTTTTCAGAAGCAATCAGGCCGGAACAAATTGCGTGCTTGTGCGCTTGAGTGATTGGATAGGAAAGAATGGCCCGGATACTCCCGGCGAGGCTCAGCAGCTCAGGTTCGATGCTGCGAAAGCGGAGGACTTCGTAACCGCTATTCACACCTCCGCCGACCATTCTTCTACGCCGTACCTGATCTGCTTCGTCCCGTCGGGCGACTGTAGCGGCGAATCGCAGGATCCATACCACGAGTGGGAGTGCAAGATCTCCGGGCAATTGCAGGCCTTGCCGGGAGTGACCGCATTGACCAGTGATCAGATCGCCGCTCCCAATCTGGCGTCGTACTACGATCCTGTGTCCGACAAGCTGGGACACATCCCTTTCACGCCACTCTATTTTGCCGCGCTCGGTACAGCGATCATCCGTTCGCTCTACCTGCTGCACGGACCTCGCTACAAGGTGATTGCGACTGACTGCGACGAGACGCTATGGCACGGAGTTTGCGGTGAAGACGGCCCGCGCGCTGTCTACGTGGATGAAGGACGTCGCCGGCTGCAGCAGTTTCTCGTGCAGCAACACGAGTCGGGCATGCTGGTTTGTCTTTGCAGCAAGAACAATGAAAAGGATGTCGCAGAAGTGTTCGAGCAACAACCTGCAATGCCGTTCCAGCGCGCGCATGCGGTCGCAGAAAAGATCAATTGGCGGCCGAAAGCCGAAAACCTTCGACAACTTGCTTCGGAGCTGCGGCTCGGCCTCGATACTTTTATCTTTATGGATGACGACGGAGTGGAATGCGCGGCCGTGCGGGCGGGCTGCCCGGGTGTGCAAACTTTACAGCTGCCGTCAGACTCTGCCTCCCTGGCTGATCTCCTCTCTCATTTTTGGGCGTTCGATGCCAGGAAAACGTCCGCTGAAGATCGCAACCGAACCGCGGCTTATAAACAGGAAGCATCGCGGGAGCAGCACCGCTCGCGATCGCAGTCTATGCTCGACTTTCTGCGCGAGCTGGATCTCCGTGTGGCTATCTCGAACATCGCGGGGGAGGACCTGCCTCGCGCTTCGCAACTGAGTTATCGGACTTCACAGTTCACAACCACTTCCACCCGCCACTCGGAGGCGGGACTCGAGCAATGGACCCGCCGTGAGCGTGCGGGCTGCTTGGTCATCCGCGCTTCGGACCGCTTCGGCGATTATGGTTTGATCGGCTTGTTGCTTCACCGTGAAGAGAAGGCTTCGCTGATCGTCGAGAGCTGGTCGCTCAGTTGCCGCGCACTGGGCCGCGGCGTCGAGGAGCGCGTGGTCGTTCATTTAGGCAATCTCGCGCGCGGCCGCGGTTTGAAGGACGTCGTGTTCCGCTACCACGAAACCGACCGTAATCTTCCGGCCCTCGAACTGTTGAGACGCATCGGTTGTATAGAGTTGTCCACCTCTAAAAGCGGTCATTTCTTTACGCTCACGACCCAAGATGCTTTAAGCTGCCTCGAAGCCGCAAACGAACGATGGACGCGTCTCCAGCAGGAAGTCGCTGCCCGGCCGGAAACCACCGTTGTTCAGCGTAGTTCCCAGGTCGCGTTGTTTGCAGACGCCGATCTCGCGCGAATCGCGCGTGAGTTGCACTCGCCGGAACAGGTGCTGAGTGCACTAGAAAAACGGCGACCCTCCGCCAGCGCGATAACTGGAGCTGCGCCGCGCACGCCCACCGAGCGCATTGTGGAGGAAATCTGGTGCGACTTATTAAACGTGCCTTTCGTTCCAGTAGATCTTAATTTTTTTGAAGCTGGCGGTAGCTCGATGCTCAGCGTTCGAGTTCTCAGCGAAATCCGCCGTAGATTTTCGATCGAGATGCCGATGACTGCCTTTTTTACCCGCGAGCCAACTATCGCCGAAATCGCCGCCGCGATCGAGAATCAGCAGATTGCCGAGAGCAATCCGGAAGACGCTTCTGCCCTGCTGGACGATCTCGAGTCGCTATCGGATGAAACAATTCGCCATCTGTTAGCAAAAGAAAGGTAACTTCATAACCAGTTTTCATCATCGACCATGCGGATCATGGGGCTCCACCGAGAGCGATGTGAACTCGTGGCGCGCCATCCCGTAGCGTTCGACTCCTCCAACCGGTCTACGACACCAGGGACGTTCTGCGCGACACTCGCGCATCGCAAAACTCGTTCCCGATCGCCAATTGCTTTTCTCGCACCTGCTCTTAAAAACAGTCCAAGGTGGGCACATGAATAAGGCTGTTACCGCTTCCGCTATTCCGGTTGCCATCGCGCCCGGCAAACCGACACGAAAATGGCGCTCTCTGAAGATCATCGCGTTAATCGTGGGTCTGGTCCCGATTGTGATGTACGCGGCCGTCATCGAATACTACATTCGTATGGAACCGTCGCTGGTCTATATGCCATCGCGGATGTTCAGGCCAGAGCGGCCAGGGCTCAATCTGCCGGTCCAAAAGGTCAGCTTCGTCGCGCAGGACGGAGTACGCCTTGCGGGGCTCATCATACCTGCAAAGGACCCCTCGGCACCCTGGGTCTATTTCATGCACGGGAATAACGGAAACGAGACCACCTGCCAACCCTGGTGGTTGTTCGTGCATGAGTTGCCCGCGAATCTGCTGGTCTTGGATTACAGGGGTTACGGACAAAGCGGGGGCATGCCGTCGGAGCGTGGCTTCTACATGGACGCCAAAGCAGGTTACGATTATCTGGTCCAGCGCCGCGGAGTTTCGCCTTCAAGACTGTTTTTGTATGGCCATTCACTCGGAACCGCGGTGGCGATCGATCTTGCGACCCACGTTTCTGCCGCAGGCCTGATTCTCGAAGGTGCGCTGATTTCAATTCCTGTGCGCGGCGAAGAATTGTATCCGTTTCTACCAGTCGCACTGATCGCGCATAACCATTTTGACTCTTCCCAGAAGATCCAGCACGTGAGTTGCCCGAAGCTATTTATGCACGCGCGCAACGACACCGTGATTCCCATTCATCACGGACAAGATCTCTTCAACTGGGCAAAGCCTCCCAAGACTTTTGTTGAGCTGAAGGCCGGTGATCATAACAACGCCATCGAAGCCAGCGCGGCGCAGGCGTTGGCAGCGGTCCGCGAATTCATCCGCGAAAACAGTGGCCAGACTGATCGCGCTAGTCGTTAGCATCCGCTTGAAAGAAAGGAGCTTCTCTCAAATGATGCCCCAGCAGGAATTGTCTGATGATATGCGCGCCCTACTTGCGGCGCGTTTACGGGAACACAGCGCGGCTCGAGGATCTTCCGCTCCGAAGATCGGCAGATCCCCCAGGCCCGCCGACCTGCCTGTCTCCTTTCCGCAGCAGCGCCTCTGGTTTGCGCATCAACTGAGCCCAGATCCTTCCGCGTTCAACACCGCGTCGGCATACCGGCTGCGAGGCAATCTGCGCATCGACGTCCTAGAGTCATCGCTACAGGAAATCGCCCGGCGCCACGAGATTTTGAGGACCGATTTCGTGATTCGGGACGGGCGCCCGACCCAGCGCATCTGCCATTCCGGCAGTCCTCCGCTGGAGCGGCGCCGGGTCGATCCGGCGGAGCCAATACATCAGGTAATCACCGCCACGATTGCCAGACCGTTCGAGCTTGATAACGGCCCGTTATACCGCCTGGCCCTCTTCGAGACCGCCGACGATGATCACGTATTCTTGTTCGTCGCGCACCACATTCTCTGCGATGGATGGTCCATGGCGGTGTTCTTACAAGAACTCGAAGAACTATATGCCGCACGTATCGAGGGGCGGGCGGCCGCGCTCCGCAGTCTCGAAGTACAGTACGCCGATTACGCCCTCCGGCAGCGCGACGCCGCGCATTCTGCGGCAAGTGCCGCGGGTGTCAAATACTGGATTGAGCAACTCTCGGGCGCACCCGACCAACTGGATCTCGGCGGTACCCCTGGTAAGCTTTACGAGTATGGCCGCTTCTGCTGGAATTTCTCGATCTCCGCGGAATTAGCCGTCCAGGTTCGCGAGCTGGGCCGCCGAAATCGCGCCACGCCGTTCATGGTTTTGCTGGCGGTCTGGAACATCCTTTTGTATCGATACACAAATCAAAGCGACATAGTCATCGGAACGCCGTCTGCGGGCCGGTTCGAACCGGATCTGGAGAACCTGATCGGTCTCTTTCTGAACGCCCTCCCACTGCGCACAGTAGTCGGCGACCATATGCGTTTCGACGAATTGCTGCAGCAGATCAGAAAGACCTGCCTGGGAGCTTACGCCCACCAGGAGGTTCCTTTTGACCGCATCGTCGAAGCGCTGCGCCCAATCAGGACCGCGGACACCGCACCCGTGTATCAGGTTCTATTTTCATTCCAGGAGCGAGGCGGGAAGACTCTGGATCTTCCCGGCCTCACGGTCGAAGAAGTGAATGTCCTTCAAGGCGGCTTCGACGAATTGAGCCTCACCATTGTGGAGAATGAAAGCGGCGAGTGGCGGGGCTGGATCCATTCCGGCGGAAGATGCGATTCCGGATTCCTTTCGCGCGCGGGCAACTACATCTCCAGACTTCTTGAACAGGTGTGCGCGAAACCCGCCGGATACGTTTCCGAATACTCGTTGCCGAGTGAGGAAGAAAGGCAATTCATCTTAGCGTCGGGGCGCGGGAGCAGCGATCGGGGTGGGGCCCCTCTCTGTGCTCACCGGATCATGCAGCAGCAGGCGGCAAGAACTCCTTACTCCGTGGCCCTGCGCTTTCGCGATCAGGCTATCACCTATAAAACCCTGGAGGTGAAATCAAACCAATTAGCACGGCACCTGCAGTCACTGGGAATCGCTCCGGGGATGAGAGTCGGACTGTTTCTTGATCGATCTCCAAAACTAGTTATTGCGCTCCTGGCAACGCTCAAAGCAGGCGCCGCTTACGTTCCGCTCGATCCGGATTTTCCCAGGGACCGCATCGAATATCTCGTTCGGGACAGCCGGGCGAGTTTGATCGTGAGCACCAGCGAGCTTGTCTGCCGCTTGCCGGAAGATCGGCCTCCGCTCGCGATCCTGGATCGCAGCGACGCTGACATAGCACACTGGCGGGGCGACACCTTGGAGCGCGCCGCAGAGGATAGCGATGTTGCTTACTTGATTTACACGTCGGGCAGTACCGGCGGCCCCAAGGGCGTCATGATCTCACATGCCTCACTGGCGAACTGCCTGCTCTCCCTACAGGGAGAACTGAAACTTACCGCCGGTGAACAACTTTTGTCCATCACCACGCCTTCCTTCGACCCTTCAATTTTGGAGCTTCTGCTGCCGCTCATGACGGGTGCGACGCTCATCCTGGCCGACTCAAATACGGCGGCTGATGGGGCTGCACTCGCCACGCTCATTAGGGACAGCAGGCCGCAAATGATGCAGGCGACACCCTCCACTTGGAAGATGTTGCTCGAAGCTGGCTGGCGCCCGCATGCAGGGATGCGCCTCCTTTGCGGAGGCGAAGCGCTCACCGCCGACTTGGCCGCTCGCTTGACAGGGCCCGGCGTTCGGATCTTTAACCTCTATGGACCGACCGAGACCACCATCTGGACGACTGTAGGCGAAATCCATAGCACGGCCTCGGAGAGTTCCTCGCACGCGATGCCAATCGGGAAAGCCATCGCGAACGCTCAATGTTATGTCCTGAGTCAGGGTCAGCAGCTTGCGCCCGTCGGTGTTCCGGGCGAACTGCACATTGCAGGCGAGGGTCTTGCATACGGCTATTTTGGGCAGCCGCGCCTCACGGCTGAAAAATTCATCCCCAACTGTTTCTCCGGCAGGCCCGGCGACCGGCTGTATCGAACCGGCGACGTAGTCCGGTGGCTGCCCGACGGTGATCTGGAATTCTTGGGCAGGCGCGACCTGCAGGTGAAAGTGCGCGGCCATCGAATCGAAGTTAGCGAGGTCGAAGCGGCCCTGGCTAAGCATCCCGCCCTGTCCGAAGTGGCCGTCGGCGTGCGCACAAGCGCCACTGGCGATCAAGCACTCGTCGCTTACCTGGTCGGGCGAGGCGAAGTCGCGCGGCCGGAGATCGCGACTTTGCGCGCCTTTGCTTCAGCTGTATTGCCGGATTATATGCGACCGTCCGCCTGGACCTGGCTCGAGAAAATGCCGCACACTCCCACCCGCAAGCTGGATCGAAAGGCGCTGGCGCGTACAGAATCGATCGCGACGTCCACCTCTGCCGCTCCCCGCAATTCCACCGAGATGCGATTAGAGGAGATCTGGCGAGAGCTTCTCGGCCAGCAAGCGATCGGAGTTGACGACAATTTCTTCGATATCGGCGGCCACTCGCTAACGGCGGCGCGTCTCAAATCTCGAATTGAAGAGGCATTCGATGTCGTCCTGCCGGTTCGAACCATCTTCGAGCGGAACACAATTGCCGATCTGGCGGAAGCCATCGTTGAGTCTTCCGGAGAGTCCGCTCCTTCAGGTGTTATCTACGTGGAAGAGTATCGCTGACACGATTCTTGTCTCTTACGGGTGTCAACAATAAATCTTCTGGATGCCTACCCTCACAGTGCAACTTTCAAGGTTCTCGCAGTAATCGAGGTGAATGACAAATGCGGATTGTGCTCGTCCAGGACACCGTGTGGATCCCAAGTTTTGGGGGCGCCAATAAAATGAACCGTCTTCTCCTGGAAGGCCTTGCGAAGACGGGAAACACGTGCCATGCCATTGTCGCAGGGCATGGAGCACAAGCCTTCTCGGACGAAGAGGCGTTTGCGAAAGAACTGGCCGAACGTGGCGTTGAGTGGGAAGACGAATGCGACTCCAGAACGTTCTGTTTTAATGGAGTTTCTGTGAGTGCAATGCGCTCGAGGAGAGACGCCGATTCCTGTATTACCCGCATCCTAAGAAAGTTCGAGCCGGATTGGGTACTAGTCGCTTCGGAAGATCCGGGACAGCGCCTTCTTTCAATCGTTCTCAAGGAAACCTCTCGAGTCGTTTATCTGGCTCGCACTACTCTTGCTTTGCCATTCGGGCCCTCTTGTGCAATCGCCAGCGAGAACCGTACGCGGCTACTCCGGCAGGTTCATAGCATCGTGGTGGTGAGTAGGTTTTTGCAGGAATATTTCAAGCGGTGGGCAGGGATAGAAACGTCCGTAGTTCCCATCAGCCCGTATGGGGATGGGCCGTTTACCAATCTAGGCAACTTCGATAACGGGTTTGTAACCATGATCAATCCTTGCCTGGTCAAGGGATTGTCTATCTTCACGGGACTCGCAGAAGCTCTGCCACGCGTGACGTTCGCGGCGGTACCTACCTGGGGCACTACAGCGAGAGACCTTTCTGAACTCGACAAACACGCGAACGTCACGATCCTGAAACCCAATGACGATATCGTCGAGATCCTGCGCAAAACTCGTATCCTCCTTTTTCCTTCGCTGTGGGCCGAAGCTCACGGCATGACAGTTATCGAGGCGATGCTTCGGGGAATACCTGTCATCGCGAGTTCCCTCGGTGGAATCGCAGAGGCCAAGCATGGTGTGGACTATTTAATTCCCGTCAACCCCATCACCAGCTTCACAGAAGAGTTCGACGATAGAATGCTCCCCGTCCCCTTAATACCTGAGCAGAACCTCGATCCATGGATTTCTGTAATTCTGAAACTGACATCGGACAGAAGTGCTTATGAGGCTCTGTCCGCGAAATCCCAGATTGTGACACAGGCAGCACAGAAGCGAGAGGACATCGGCGCGTTTGCGGACTATTTAGGTCGGCTGAATGTTGCTGCAAGTGCGGTTCTCCTTTAACTTCACAAAAGTCACGCCTTCGTCCTGCTCAATGGATAACGGACCCCGAATGCTTTCTTACGTGTTGGACCTAAGGGATCTGCAAAGCCGTCCAGAACTTGGCGGAATAATTTAGTAGATGTCGGTTTCGCAGTGACGAGACTGAGAGATCACCGTCCACGGCCGATTTCGCCCGAGCTTAGCCAAAAGCAACTCCCCTCAATTGGCCATGAATGTTTTACATCTGAGAACACGCGTCAAGCAGCGTACGGGGGATGAGTACGAGATCCCTCCCGTCCCTTAGGCGCAAAATGCACGCTACACGAAGGTCGAACCCAAGGAGCGCTGGTGATCTATGCCAAGAGTAATTCTAGTGACCAAAGGGTCATACGGTGACATCGTTCCCTTCATAGCGCTTGGCGACGCCCTAAAGAAGAGAGGACACTCGGTCACTCTTGTTAGCCACTGCCACTATGCAGAGGTAGCAGGAAGAGTCGGATTAGACTTTGATTCGTGGGATACCCCAACTCAATATGAACGGTTTATCGATGATGGTTCGCTGCTGGACTCTCCCACAGGGATCCCAGAATTTTGCGACAGACACATATTCCCTCGGGTCGATCCAGAATATGCCGTCATCGACAAGTACTGCATCGATAAGAAGGTTGTGCTTGTTTCGCGGCACATGGGGAGCCTGCCGGCTGCGTTTATTTCTGAACTGAAAAACATTCCACACGTGTCAGTTTTCACAGCTGTGGCACAGGTAGAGTGTTTGCCCATCCTTCGTGAGTTTTATTGCCGCGTCCTTGGATCGAGAATTAACGAGAGTAGAGCGCTCTACGGTCTTGATCCAGTTGCGAACTGGACGAAATGGATAATGGATCCTAAGTGCTTTCTCGCGTGTTGGCCTGAGTGGTTTGCCAAGCCGTCGAGAACCTGGCCGAATAATCTGGTAAATATCGGTTTCGTTCGCAGTGACGAGGCAGAGATAGGAGAATTGCCGCCTCAACTATCACAGATTGACCGGCCGGTATTGATCACCGGGGGTACCGCGATCTGGCGCCAAGCCGCGCGGTTCTATGAAACAGCAATGAAAGCGTGCCACCTTGCGGGCCGCAGTGCCATCCTGGTTTGCAGGAACAACGAATTGGTTCCACGGCCGCTTGCGCCGCAGGTGTTCCACTTCAAGCAGCTACCCTTTGCGACTCTGATGCCCCGTGTCGCGGCAGTAATTCATCACGGCGGAACTAGCATTCTTGTGCGGGCCTTATCCGAAGGCATTCCCCAAATCGCAATGCCGTTTGGTGGTGACCGGCCGGACACGGCGTCACGCTTGCACAACCTTGGCGCATGTATCCATATTCCTCTGGTGAGGTGGAGTCCTGAGACGGTAGCAGAGAAGCTTGAAGAGGTGTTGGCTTCCAAAGAAGTGTCGCGCGCATGCTTAGACTTACGGCTCAATCTTCAAACCGATAACATGAGCAGCCTGCAAGCAGGCTGCCAAAGCATTGAGTCACTCATCTAAGGCCGCCGAAACGTTTGACCCGGGCGATTACCTGGACGTACCTCTGAGTTCGTCGAGTTTCGCCGAACTCATGAAGACAATAGCAATCTCGAATCACACATGATCAGGGTGTCAGATCGCCGCCCGACAACTTGAGTGTTTCCATCCAATCCACCAGACGTGCTACAGCTTCGTCAATATCCTCCGTAGCCCCGGCAAATGAAAGGCGAACTGTTCTCGCGCCGTGGATCGGATCGAAGTCGACACCGGACGCGATAGCTACTCCCGTTTGAGCGAGTAAGCGGCGGCAGAAGGCTAAACTATCACTCGTGAGATGGGAGACATCAGCGTAAAGATAGAACGCGCCATCTGAAGGTGCGAGGCGGTCTATGGTAGCTCTCGCGAGGCCTCGAACGAGAATATCTCGATTTCGCCGATACCGATCGACATGACCATCCAGCTCTGCAGTGCTTTGGAATGCTGGCATGGCGGCATATTGGGATAGAGTGGGCGGCGAGATGTGGAAGTTCTGGCTCAAGCATTCGATGGATCGCGCTAGGTCGTCGGGCACGATCATCCACCCGAGCCGCCAGCCAGTCATACTAAAGTATTTCGAAAATGAGTTGATGATAATAGCATCGTGCCCGAGTGATCGTACTGTTTGTGCCGCTTGATCAAATGTGATGCCGTGGTAAATCTCATCGGAGATGAGCCTCACGCCCTTATCTTCACACCAACGATACAGCGCTGAAAGCGTGTCGGGGTCAATCATCGAGCCGGTCGGATTGGATGGGCTCGCAATGATCAGTCCTTTGATTGGTCCGCAGTTGGCCAACAGATCCGGGTGTGGTTGAAATCGGTACGATGCCTCCGCTGGTAGAAGCACGGGCTCGAATCCAAGAGCGGAAAGGATATTCCGGTAGGCCGGGTAGCTCGGCGTTGCGAGTGCGACACGATCACCTCGATCAAAGGCCGCGAGAAATGCAAGGAGGAACCCGGCCGAAGATCCAGTGGTGACGAAGACCTCGCGTTCGCTGATGTTAATGCCATATGCGGTCATATAGTGCTTGGCGATTAGAGACCGCAGTTCAGGTATTCCTCTGCAATCGGTGTAGCTAAGACGTTCGGACGCGAGCGCCCGGGTGGCAGCCTCCAAGACTGCGCGTGGTGCGCTGGAACTCGGCTGACCCACTTCGAGATGGATTACCTTCCCTGGGTAACCCTGGTACTCGTTCGCAGTTCGCAACATGTCCATGACGAAAAATGGCGCGATCTTGCTGTGGCTCGATGGTATCGGTGACACTGCGTTCTCCTTTACTCGTACGCAAGACACTGGCAGATCGCCGCTAGAGGATTTGGCAAGTTCGCAACGCATTTCTCTTGACCATCCTGCGGTATGCACCGCTCGTCTACCATTTCCTCATGATTTCCTCACTCTCCAGATCATCGCAGCAGGTGGCGCCCCCGTGGCTGCCATTCCGGAAGCCCCTCGGGCAAGGCGAAATGGCCTCAATTGCTGAAACTGACTCGACTGCCATTTTGGGCCAGACGCAGGCACGAGCAGCAGTTCTGCCTGACAAAAAAAACTCATCATGCACCTCTCGCACAACGTCGGCGCATTTTGGCGAAGGCACAGCGAAACAGACGCTCAAACCGCTGGCACCCTGGGCCACGGCGATTATATTCGCAGTTTGCCGTGCCACCGCGGAGAAGATTCTGCCCAGAATTCCCGGGTTACCCTTCAGAGAATTCCCCAGCACGGCAATGACGGCAATGTCGTCCTGCACCGCTACCGGCTTGAGAATGCCCTGAGCCAACTCGATACGGAAAATCTTGTGAACCAGCGCAATCACGCGCTGCCCGTCTGCCTTGCGTAGCACCAGGCCGAGAGCGTGATCCGGCGAGGACTGCGTAGTAAACAGTGCGTCAATGCCCTCCTGTCCCAGCCGCAGGAAGAGCCGGCCAAACAGTTCAGCGGAGTGAGCTTCGCGTCCCGTCATCAGCGTGATCAGCGTTGCACGATTTTCGCATGTCACTGCCTTCACCGGAGCGTTGCTGGGAGCGCCGGCATGCGTGATCCTGGAACCAATGGCCCGCGGACGGAACGAATTCTTGATCCACAGCGCAAACCCTGCGTTCATGGAAGGACATCCGGCCCTGGGATGGATCACCTTGGCCCCGAAGTAGGCCAACTCGAGAGCCTCAGCAAAGCTGATTTCCGGGAGTGTGACGGCATCGGGACAAATGCGCGGATCCGCGGAAAGTACCCCGTCGACGTCCGTCCATATCCACACTTCATCTGCGCCCATGGCTGCACCGATGATGGTGGCGGAGTAATCGGAGCCGCCGCGACCGAGCGTGGTCGGCTCGCCCTCACGCGTAGCGCCGCTGTACCCGGACACAACCGGTACTGCGCCGCACTCCAGAATAGGAACAAGCATAGACAGGCAAGCTGCGGTCGTAGCCTCTGAATCGGGAGCCGCGTTGCCGAAGTTGTCATCGGTGATGATTACATTTTCTGAGCCCACAACTTCGCTGGTCGTCCCCAACTGCTGGATGCAAGCCGCCAGCAGAGAGGCCGAGATGCGTTCGCCCAAGGCAGTGAGAAGATCATATGTCCGGGCGGAGACATCCGAGCGCAAGGCCAGCAGCGCCTGGTTGGAGCTGCGAAGCTGTTCCACGACTTGGCCAGTAAGCTTCAGCACAGCGGCGCGTTGTGACGAGTTCGCCTCAAACAGCTCAGCGATCAACCGCTGGTGAATGCCCTCGAACTGTTTCAGATTAGTTTCAGTTGTTAGCGTGTCGCCGCGCCGTGCGGCATCAATAGTCCTGAAAATCAGGTCAGTAACGCCGGCCACCGCCGATACCACGACGACCACGCAGTCATGCGCGGCAACGTCGCGGACAATCTGCGCGCATTGCAGGAATCCTCCTGCATAGCCCACCGAAGTCCCGCCAAATTTCATGACCAGCAATTGTTTTCCACTCATGCGTGTTCCTTGATCAGAAAGAACATATTTAGACGCCTGGTATTCATTTGAGTTCGTTCTCTTCACATCGGCCTGGCATTCGTGGTCCAGTCCATGGCCAATAGCTCCGCTGTGGGGGCCGCCATTTATCGTAGGCTTAATAGATTGACAACATTGGGGTTCGAACTGCTGTTTGGTTGCTTCCAATTCGGCCGAGAAGGTCGAGAATCGCCGTCTTATTCGGGTGGATGAAAAAGTGATCTCCTGCGAAGAGAAGATATCGGAATTCAGCCTTCGTGTTTGTAAACCATGATGCAACATCGCTTTCTAAGACATTAGGATCTTTATCACCGCCAAGCGCCGTGATAGGGCAGCCTAACAATGGTCCAGGAGTGTGTTCATATGTCTCGGAAATGGCAAAATCATCACGTAACTGCGGCAGGAAGAACCTCATAAGCTCCGTGTCCTGTAATAGGGCTCCCGGGGTCCCGTTGTACTCTTTCAGCTTCTGCATCAATGTTTCGTCGTCCATGAGGTAATGGAGCTCCTCCTCTCGGCGCGGCAGTTGTGGGGCGCGCATCCCCGATGCGACAAGATGAAAAGGCAATTTCGATCCGTGGCGCTGCAAAGCGCGTGTCAGTTCAAACGCGATCAGTGCTCCAACACTATGCCCGAAAAAGTAGAAGGGCTTTTCGTCCATTTCGGCGATAAGCTCGGAAAGCGGGCCAATCACGTCAGAGAGCCTGCTAAATCGCGGCTCGGTGAATCGATTCTCGCGCCCAGGCAGTTGCACACGGACCACTTCGATGTCCTCGGGAAGGTAGTCATGCCAATCCCAAAATATAGACGCTCCAGAGCCGGCGTATGGAAAGCAGAAAAGCCGGGTGGCTGCTCCTGGCTTACGGGAGTTAATCATTGCCCATCGAGCGGACTTCATGGTGACTCGCATGCTCTAATGATTCCTTTTTTTCTCGTACCTCGTTGGCCGGTTAATTTAAGTCACTTATCTGGCTACATCAACCAGCTCGCTGGATGCATCCATCAAGGCAGCCAGTACTTTGCGGCTACCCTTGAACGGCCGACGACCGTGAGCGTAGGACATATTGTCGAGAACCAGCACATCGCCCTTTTGCCAGCGAAACATGATAGCGTGTTTTCTGAACGCTTCACTCACCCGACGAAGATCCGCATCGGGTATTTCCCCGCCATCTCCAAAACGCGCGTGTCTCGGTAACCGGTCGACGCCATACAGGCTCATCAGTGCTTCCGCATGAAGCACACCCAAGCTGGACGCATGGAAAAGATGTGCCTGATTGAAGAATACCTTTTCATGGGTTATAGGATGGCTCGCAACGCCCTGGGCGATGCCGGACGTCCGCAACAATTTGTTATCGATCCATTCGCAGTTGATATCGTTTTCCCAGCAGTACTCCTGCACCTTTTCCCGGCTCTCGGTCTGAAAGACGCTTTGCCAAGGCAAGTCAACGCCTTGGTGATAGTGCCGAATATATTCCACCCGGCGCTCTTCAAATTTCTCCATCAGCGCTTCGCCTATCTCAGCGGTTACCGCACGCATCGACGCTATGGGCGTCTCCCCGCCGGCGGCCGCGGGCTCGATACAGCAAAATGCCACCGTCAATGGCCATTGCCGATGATAGGAGTTTTCGTTGTGAAGTGGAATCTCCATGCTCTGCGGATAGGTTGTCGAGGTCACAACGTGTTCCGTGACTTCGCTCCGTGGAGTCGAGCGGTAAACGTACTTCATATGATTGTCAGACCATTTCGAAACGAAAGCATCAAAATCGTTCGCGCTTGCCATCGGGAGGTTACGGAATAAAATAGCACCGTGCTCGACCAGGCGGTTTTTCAGTGCGGAACCCTCATGCAGGACCGTCTCAACAGGCGATCTGCCCTCAGCATCAACCAACAACGGGCCAGTTTTGTCCTCTAGTAACGATGAACATTTCAGCACACTACACCCCCGCAGGTTCTACCTGACAGTAGTCGCAAATCATTCTTCGGCTCGAGTCGGCGTAAAATGCCACCCTAGCGCTGGTTAGGCTCAGGAACTCTGTATGTCGACGATCGAGATGGCGGCTCCCGCGAAAACCGCCACATTTGCCTACCTGGAAGACACGCCGCTGCAGGTCAAGCCATATCCCAGATAATCGAGCATATCCCGGTCGAACGTGTTCTCCGGGTTATCCACTTCGCGTAGGAATGGTTCCGATCGCGTGCTATGCACAAAGTTCCAGGTGATAGATATCGAGTCAGACGATGACACCACATCGTGAAACCATCCGCCTGGAATAAAGAGAATTTCGCCGGGCCGTAGTACATCCTCGAACGTAGGGGCTACCCCGTTAACCGATCGCGATTTCAGATGGTCGATTGCTCCTGAATCTGCGCACTTGCCGTTGCTCATCACCTTGTCAGCATGGCGCGGGTCAAACAGCAGCAATTGCTTCTCGCCGTAAAACTGACAAAGCATGGCCTCGGTGCCAAACGGATCTCGATGTAACCTGGTACCCGCACCGCGTCCACTAATGAAAATGCCTTTATAGGGAAAAATATCCGATACGGGCGAGATTGCATGACCTTTCGGTGCGCGCGGCAGTACAAATGAATCCCGAGGAAAGAAATACGGGTGTCCCCAGTCGGGTGCCAACCCTGAAAACAAGTTGTCTGACCAAGCGAAATCCACATCTTTGAAACGCGCGTAGCCCCGCACGTATTCGGTGGAAACAGTGTTCTCCGGCTTACCGAAGTTGCGAGCGAGATAGGCATCGAGCCTTTCCACGTCTAGGAGAGTGAAAAGGTTATCGTAGACTTGCACTTCCATATCTCCGAACTTTTCCGCCAGATAGCGTGGGCCCCACTCACGCTGAGCCCTCCAGTCTGCTTGCGCATCGGTCACGATGACCGGTTGATTGGGCTTGACGTGATCCTCGAGAAACGACTTCTCCGTGATGCCGGTACGGCGTGGAATGGTTTTCATAACTGTCCGCCCATGAATAGCTGTCACACTCCGGTTATAGTTGTAGCCTGCTTTCACCAGGCCAGGACATAATTGCGCTCTTTTCACGAGCGCGCAAGCCTCAGTAAGTCAACCAGCCTGCTCTGCTACGGAGCCCACCGGCCTCAGAACGCCTCGGTTCTATTCATGCCACCTCATGATGGGGCAGCGAACGCGCACTCGCGCGCTCGACTGCGCTTTCAAACCGGTCGAGGACGTCTCCTATCTCCGCATCATTAATGGTCAATGGGGGCAGGAAGCGGAGTACAGCTCCATAGCGGCCGCCTGTTTCAATGATCAGTCCTCTCTCAAAACAAAGAGTCTTGATTAGCTTTGCCAAAAGGCCATCCGACGGAGTCCAATGCTGTTTTATATCCGTTGTAGTTACTTCAACCCCGATCATTAACCCTCGTCCCCTTATGTCACCCAGAAACGGAAACCGCGTTGCGATGGATTTGAGGCCCGCAACAAGCAAACGCCCCATTTCCTCAGCCTTATTTTCGAGATGATCCCGTTTGATTATTTCCATCGTCGCTTGTCCGGCGACCATCGCTATCTGATTGCCACGAAATGTTCCGGCATGCATTCCCGGGAGCCAGGAGTTATATCGATTGTGATAAACGATTACCGACATCGGATAGCCCCCACCTATGGCTTTTGAGAGCACCACAATATCCGGCGTTATACCCGCATGTTCGAAGGCAAACATGCGGCCGGTACGTCCTAAGCCGGTCTGCACTTCGTCGACAATCAAGGCGACACCTTGCTCGTAGGTAATATCCCGCAGCTCGCGGAGCCAAGGGGATGAGGCCGGAATACAACCACCTTCGCCTTGCACCACTTCAACTATGACTGCTGCTGGTTTTACAACGCCACTCTCCGGATCGGATAAGACGTTGCGAATGTAATTCAAAGAGAGTTGATCCGTGTCAGTACCATCTGTGCCGAAAGGACACCGAAATGCATAGGGATAGGGAACGAAGTGAACGCCCGAGAGGCCCAAGTTGCTCTTGGCCTGGAGGTTACCCATAGCCGCAAGGGCCCCTGCGGTCATGCCATGATATCCACCTTGAAAGGCCATGATATTTGCGCGTCCACTGTGATGTTTGGACAGTTTGATTGCCGCCTCTACCGCATCAGCACCGGTTGGGCCGCAGAACTGGATCTTCCCGTTCTTTCTGAGCTCAACTGGTAAGAGAGAAAACAGTTCCCTGACAAAGGCGTATTTTGCCGGGGTACTCAGATCCAGCGCTTGCTGTAACTGATCTGAATCCAGAAAGCGCCTCACGGCTTGCTTTACCTCTGGATGATTGTGTCCAAGGGCCAAGGTACCTGCATTTGAGAGACAATCTATATAGTGATGGCCCTCAGAGTCTGTAACCCTGGTGCCCTTGGCCGCAGTAAACATGCGCGGAAAGGCGGTTGCATATGTTCTTGCGTTGGATTCTACATGGGCTAAAAAATCTAATTGATTCATGTTAGTTCACCTAAAAGTATGAGTGATGTGGGAAACAGAGTCAGGTAAGGTCCTTAGACTGCACGCCGGCACGGAATCAGCGATGCCAGTCGATCACATTCGGTCGTGTCCAGCTTTATGCGGCTTGAACCAGAATTTCTGAGATCGCCGCACCGAGCACGCGGCGATTGGCTTCGTCCAACATGAGTTGCCTGTGATCGCCGGGCATCGCGATTACCCGTAATTGATCACCAAGAAGATCTCGCCAACTGGCCGACGACGAGAGATCGTTCTCTTGTGCCTCGAAGAACCAGACCGGTATCGAAAGTTTCTCTTGCAAATGTGTTCTCACGGCCCTGGTAGTAGCATGGCGTGTAATCAACATGGCGCGCACGGCATCGGCCTCGAATGCAGGCAGCGCCTCCATTTCTTTTGGCACGAGATGCAAAGCGTAGATCTGGTCGACCATCTGGGGGAAATTCAGTCGCTCGGCCAGTGTTTTTATTTGCTCGAACTGAGCTGGTTCAGTTCTTGATGACAGAAGTTGCAACAGTTCAACTTTGTCGTCAAACGCTTCTCGCATTGCGGAATGATC
The DNA here is from genome assembly GCA_963838445.1 of uncultured Acidobacteriaceae bacterium. GTDB lineage: Bacteria > Acidobacteriota > Terriglobia > Terriglobales > Acidobacteriaceae > PALSA-350. The sequence continues at coordinate 41,973 of CAWIRT010000038.1, read as the reverse complement.
ATCGGATACATGGAGTGTATCGATCAGGCCCAGAAATTCTACGTTTTCTCCGGCCTCCAGTAAGGTTTTCGCCATTTCGTACGCGATCGTGCCTCCGTCCGACCACCCGGTCAGGCGATACGGGCCATGTGGCTGCATATGACGAATGCACTGGACGTATCGCTCGGCCATCTGGGGCACGGTCGCCAATGGTTTCTCGCCGACCGTCAGCCCGGTTGCGTTCAGTCCGTGGATGGGTATTGCGGGATCGATAGCTGGAGCGATTTGTCGCGCGTAATCGACCGCGCCGCCACCGGCATGCACAAAGAAGAGCGGCGCCACGCTACCTTTGGGCCTGATGCTAACCAGGTTCTTATAAGTTTCATCGGGTCGGCGGGTGTGGATGAGGGTGGCAAATTCTGCGAGTGTTGGCCCGGAGAACAGGTCGCGAAGAGCTACATCACAGCCGAACGTCTTACGCACCTTCATAATTAAATTCATTGCCAGTAATGAGTGTCCACCTAGTTCAAAGAAGTGGTCGCGCCGGCTGACACGCTCGAGCCGCAGCAACTCGCACCACAGCGCGGCTAGCGTCTGTTCGACCTTCCCTTGCGGTGCTTCGAAGGTTCGGTGCACGCATACATCGGCGTCAGGCGCAGGCAGGGCCTTGCGATCGAGCTTGCCATTGGGGGTCAGCGGGAAGATGTCCAAATGCACAAACGCGGCCGGGATCATGTAATCGGGCAACCGTGCGCTCAGGTCCTTGCGCAGCGACGTCATGAGTGCGGCCGGCGAGTCGGACGCCAAAACCATGTAAGCAACTAATCGTTTATCCCCCGGTGCGTCTTCTCGCGGAATTACCACCGCTTCCTGTACGCCGGCGTATTCCATCAGCCGTGCCTCGATATCACCGGGCTCAACGCGGAAGCCGCGAATCTTCACTTGCTGATCGTTACGGCCCAGGAACTCCAGGTTGCCGTCTCGCAAGTAGCGGGCAAGGTCCCCGGTGCGATACATACGAGCTTTGAATTTGGAACTAAACGGATCCGGTAAGAATCGTTCTGCCGTCAGGTCAGAGCGATTCAAGTACCCACGCGCAACGCCTGCCCCGCCAACATATAGTTCGCCTATAGCTCCTAACGGTACCGGTAGACCATTACTGCCGAGCAGATAGATGGATGCATTCGCCATAGGCCGGCCGATAGTTGCAATAGCCGGCATGCCGTTCCCCACGGCATGATCGTGCTTTAGATAAGCTGCGGTGCAAGACACTGTGGTTTCGGTGGGACCATAAGTGTTCACCAGGGATACGTGCTGTGGCCGGCAAGTTTCCCAAATTTGGAGCTTCTGTGATGAAATGGCGTCGCCGGTCACGTTGATAAGCCGAACTCCGCTCAGCTGCTTTTGCGCCAGGTTCGGAGAATTGTGCCATTCCGAAACCAACGCGTGCCAATGCGCTGCCGTCAAGTGAACGAAGGTAGGCCGCAAACAGGAAAGGCTTTCCGGATTGGCGCCGAAAATTCTCGAGCTGACCGCAAGAACGGCACCTGAAATCAGCGCAGGGAAGATTTCTTCGACGGAAAGGTCAAAATTCAACGTATTTTGTTGAAGTACCGTGTCAAGACGGCTCAGCTGAAACAGGTCGATCGCACCGAGCGTATAGCTGATTAGATTGGCATGCTCAACCATTACACCCTTGGGCGTGCCGGTAGAACCGGAGGTGTAGATCACATAGGCCAGATGCCGCGACGTCAACTCCTCAACCTGCGGGTCTTCCACCAGCTGCAAGCTCCACACCGTAGCCCTTCTCTCGCGCAACGGCTCCAGGTCCACCAGCGTCCGGCCTGCCAGCGCGGCCTCTCCCAATGCCTCCCGGCCTGCCCTGTCGATCAGCACCAGCGACGGTGACGCACCAGTCACTATCTGGCTCAGCCGCTCCGATGGATACGCAGGGTCCAGCGGCACGTAAGCTCCGCCCGCCTTCAGAATCGCCAGCAGACCGATCACCATCGCCGCACTCCGCTCTACGCAGATCGCCACCCGAGCGTCCGGAACAACTCCCAGCCCGACCAGGTGATGCGCCAGCCGGTTGGCCTCCGCATTCAGCTCCCCATAACTCAGCACTCGATCCTCGTGCACCACCGCCGGCGCCTCTGGGCTCTTCCGTACCTGATCCTCGAACAACTGGTGGATGCAGCGCTCCTGCGCATACGGCGCAGCGGTCGCATTCCACGTCTCCAACTGCAACCTGCGCTCCTCCGAGGACAGCAGGTCGATACCCGCCACAGCCTGATCGCTGTCCGCCACCATCGCGCGCAACAACGCCTGCAGGTAACCTACGTGGCGCTCCATCGTCGACCTATCGAACAGCGCGGTGGCATAAGCCAGACTGCCTACGATCTGCCCGTTCAGTTCAGACAAATACAACTCGAGGTCAAATGTGACCACTCCATAACTTGTGGGCGCCAAGCCTACCTGCACGCCCGCGAAGTCCGGCAGGCTGACCTCGTTGTTCTGCCAGTTGAACACGGCCTGGAAGATCGGCGTATGGTTCAAACGGCGCGGCGGCTGCACGATCTCCACGACCTGCTCGAACGGCAGGTCCTGATGGTCCTGGGCCGCTAGAGACACCGTGCGCACACGCGACAACAGTTCACCCACGCTCGGCGACTCGCCCAGCTTGATGCGCAAGGCCAGCGTGTTGACGAAGAACCCGATCAGACTTTCCGTCTCCGCACGCCCGCGATTGGCAACCGGCGTCCCAATCACCACCTCTTCCTGCCCCGACAAACGCGACAGCACTGCCGACCAGGCTGCCAGCACCGTCATGAACAGCGTCGTCCCATGCCGCTGGCTCAACTGCTTCAAGCTCCGCGTCAGCTCCCCATCCAACACCAGCGGCACCCGCGCACCGCTAAAGTCCTGCTGCGCCTGCCGTGGACGATCCGTCGGCAACTCCAGCAGCACCGGCGCGCCCGCCAATGCTTCCCGCCAGTACCCAATCTGACGCTCCAACCGCTCCCCGCTCAGCCATGCCCGCTGCCACGCCGCATAGTCCGGATACTGGATCGCCAGCGGCGGCAGCGGATTCCCCTGCCCTTGCTGGAAGGCTCGATACAGCGTGCTCAGCTCCCGCGACAACACTCCGATCGACCATCCGTCGGATACGATGTGGTGCTGCGTCAGCAGCAGCACATAATCCTCTTCGCCCAACTGCACCAGCCGGCCACGGATCAGCGGTCCCTGCGTAAGATCAAACGGCGCCCGCGCCTCCTCTTTGCCCAGCCGCGCCAGCTCAACAGAAGCATCTTCCCGGCCGCGCAGGTCGTGCTCGATCAGCGGCAACTCTGTCGTCACCGGCAAAAGACGTACCTGGGGCTCGCCGTCTACCGCAACAAACACGCTGCGCAACCCCTCGTGTCGAACAAGGACTGTATCCAGGGCACGACGCAGGGCGAGAACATCGAGGGCTCCTCGCAGACGCAGTGCGGAAGGGATGTGATAGGTCGCACTGACGCCTTCGAGCTGAGCCAGGAACCACAACCGCTGCTGCGCGAACGACAGGGGCATCGGCTGGTCTCGCGAGATCGACACCATCGGCGATACTGCCGAACTCATCTGACTAGCCTCGGCCAAAGCCTGCGCCTGCGTCATCAATGTCGGCCGCGCAAACACCGTCGCCACTGGCAATTCCACGCCGAGTAGTTGGCTAATTCGTGCCAACAGGCGCGTAGCCGTCAAAGAATGGCCGCCCAGTTCGAAGAAGTTGTCCTGCCGCCCTACCCGCTCCACCTGCAGCAGCTCCTGCCATAGCTCGGCCAGCGTCTCTTCAATCTCCCCCTGGGGCGCCTCGTACTCACGGCGAACATATGCTTCGTCATCCGGCGCCGGAAGCCCCTTGCGATCCAGCTTCCCATTGGGCGTCAGCGGCCATGCCTCCATCCGCACATACGCCGACGGCACCATATAATCCGGCAGCGTCGTCGCCAGGTGCGTCCGCAGCTCCGCCAACAGGTCCCCCGTCTCTATGGATTCCTCCGCAGGCAACACGTACGCCACCAGCCGCTTTTCCTCTCCCGTATCCCGCGCCTCCACCACCGCTTCCCGCACCAGCGCATGCTCGCTCAACCGAGCCTCCACCTCCCCCAGCTCTATGCGGAATCCGCGGATCTTCACCTGATTGTCATTGCGGCCCAGATACTCGATGTTCCCGTCCGGCAGATACCGCGCCAGGTCCCCAGTGCGGTACATCCGCGCACCAGCTTCTGCGGCAAAAGGATCAACCACAAAGCGTTCAGACGTCAGCTCCGGACGGTTGAGGTAACCACGCGCCACCCCCGCTCCGCCTATGTACAGCTCCCCAATCGCTCCCAACGGCACGGGCTGACGTCCTGCGTCCAACAAATAAATCCGCGTGTTCGCAATCGGACGCCCAATCGGTACCACTCCTCCGTCGTACGAAATCGGGCATGTCCACGCTGTCACGTCGATCGCCGCTTCCGTCGGACCGTAAAGATTGTGCAGCCGCGCGCCGGGCAACTTCTCCCGGCACCCCTGCACCTGCTGCGCGGATAGCGCCTCCCCGCTGCAGATCACTCGCCGTAGTGACGTGCAGCGTTCCACCCCCCGCGTCATCAGCAACACGCCCAGCATCGACGGCACAAAATGCGCCGTCGTCACTCCTGCACCCACCATCAGCTCGATCAACCTCGACGGATCCTTCTGCAACTCCGGCGCCGGAACCAATAGCTTCGCGCCCTGCTGCAATGTCCAGAAAAATTCCCATACCGAAACGTCGAAGCTAAACGACGTCTTCTGCAAAACCACGTCGCTATTGTCCAGTCCGTACGCCTCCTGCATCCACATCAGCCGATTGACCAGCGCACCATGCTCGTTCATTACCCCCTTGGGCCTGCCGGTAGAACCGGAGGTGTAGATCACATAGGCCAGTTGCCGCGACGTCAAACCCTCAATCTGCGGATCCTCCACTGCCTCAAAGCTCCACACCGTCGACCTTCCCTCGCGCAGCGGCTCCAGGTCCACCAGCGTCCGGCCTGCCAGCGCGGCCTCTCCCAATGCCTCCCGGCCTGCCCTGTCAATCAGCACCAGCGACGGTGACGCATCGGTCACTATCTGGCTCAGCCGCTCCGACGGATACGCAGGGTCCAGCGGCACGTAGGCTCCGCCCGCCTTCAGAATCGCCAGCAGACCGATCACCATCGCCGCACTCCGCTCCACGCAGATCGCCACCCGAGCGTCCGCAACAACTCCCAGCCCGACCAGGTGATGCGCCAGTCGGTTGGCCTCCGCATTCAGCTCCCCATAGCTCAGCACCCGATCCTCGTGCACCACCGCCGGCGCCTCTGGGCTCTTCCGTACCTGATCCTCGAACAACTGGTGGATGCAGCGCTCCTGCGCATACGGCGCCGCCGTCGCATTCCACGTCTCCAACTGCAAACTGCGCTCCCCCGCAGGCAACACATTCAGCGCCCCTATCGGACTTTCAGGCGATGTCTCCAGTGCTTCCACCAGGCTCGCCAACGCTTCTTGCATGTAGTTCCATACACGCTCGGGCGACAAAGGCCGCATGATGTGGACAATGCACCCCAATGTATGGCCGGAATCTTCCAGGTGCAGTATCAACGGGTAATTGGTATAGCGACCAGCCCTGGCCCACTGCGCACCAGCAAGCGACTCGATATCTGCATTAGCCTCGCGAACCGGCTCAGGTATCACGTTGCGATAATTAAGCAAGCTGCTAAATAGTGGGGTTGGTACTGCGACCCCGCTGCTACGCTGAGCAATTACCAGCGATGCTTGTTCGTGAACCATCAGTTCAGCCAACCGGTCATTCGCTTGACGCACAGCGGATTCGACATCGACCTCACCTAAATCCAACCGCAATGGCAAGGTATTGATAAACATCCCGGTCGCCCGGTTTGCGCCGTCGCCGGCTTGCATACGTCCAAACAACACCGTGCCAAACACCACGCGTTCGTTTCCGACGATCCGCGCGAGCACTTGACCCCATGCCAGGTGACACAGGCTAGCCAGCCCCACGCCAAAGCGGCGCGCCTGCGAACGCAAACGATCATTCAACGCCTGCGGTAGCATCCGCTGGAATTCGCTCATCTGCTCGCCGTTGCGACGCACGTCGGTTAAACCGAATGGCAGGGTCGGTTCGGAAATGTCACCGAGCATTTCCTGGAAGAAGCGTTCGTGTTCTTCAAGCGGCAGACCAAGGAGCGCCTGCGCAACAAGGTTGCGAAATGGCGGCGGTGGAGGGAGAGCTGCGCCGTGACCTTGCAGGATCTGGTGGAGTTCCTCACCAAAGATCCGCATGGAGAACGCGTCTTCGATCAAATGATGTACTAACTGCAATGCCCGCCAGCGAGCGCTATCAGGTTCGCGTGCAATGATGAAGCTCACTAGCGGCGCCCTGGTCAGGTCAATGTGATGATGCCCTGCATCGAAACGGCGGGCCAACTGCTCGGCTATCGGGCCAACATGCGCATCCAGCTCCCATTCGGTAACCGAGAGCACGGCCTTCCGCCAGACCACCTCCGCTGGTGTGGACAATCCTTTCCAGATGAAGGCGGTGCGCAGGATATCGTGGCGATCGACTAGCTGTTGCACGGCACCGAGGAAGCGGTCCAATACCTCCCTATTCGGGAAGGTGACCATGGTCCTCAATAGATATGGATCCTCATCCCCAGTCAGCCGATGATGGAACAGGATGCCATCCTGCAAAGGCGCCAACGCATAAATATCCTGAATATTTGCGATGCCGCCGGGCACCTGCTTCACGATCAGGTCGATATCCTCCTGATTCAAGTCAATCAACGGCAGCATCCCGGGCGTGATCACGTCGCTTTCCGGGGTGATCATGTTGGGAGGAACGACGATCATACGATCCTGTTGCAATGTCGCGGCCAATTCGTGCAGCACTGGCGTGGCGAACAATCGCCGTACGTCCACCTTCAGATTCAGTCGACGCAGACGCTCGACTAATTGCACCAACAGTAGCGAATGACCGCCCAGCTCGAAGAAGTTGTCTTGCCGCCCTACCCGCTCCACCTGCAGCAGCTCCTGCCATAGCTCGGCCAGCGTCTCTTCAATCTCCCCCTGGGGCGCCTCGTACTCACGGCGCACATATGCTTCGTCATCCGGTGCCGGAAGCCCCTTGCGATCCAGCTTCCCATTGGGCGTCAGCGGCCATGCCTCCATCCGCACATACGCCGACGGCACCATATAATCCGGCAGCGTCGTCGCCAGGTGCGTCCGCAGCTCCGCCAACAGGTCCCCCGTCTCTATGGATTCCTCCGCAGGCAACACGTACGCCACCAGCCGCTTTTCCTCTCCCGTATCCCGCGCCTCCACCACCGCTTCCCGCACCAGCGCATGCTCGCTCAACCGAGCCTCCACCTCCCCCAGCTCTATGCGGAATCCGCGGATCTTCACCTGATTGTCATTGCGGCCCAGATACTCGATGTTCCCGTCCGGCAGATACCGCGCCAGGTCCCCAGTGCGGTACATCCGCGCACCAGCTTCTGCGGCAAAAGGATCAACCACAAAGCGCTCAGACGTCAGCTCCGGACGGTTGAGGTAACCACGCGCCACCCCCGCTCCGCCTATGTACAGCTCCCCAATCGCTCCCACCGGCACGGGCTGACGTCCTGCGTCCAACAAATAAATCCGCGTGTTCGCAATCGGACGCCCAATCGGTACCACTCCTCCGTCGTACGAAATCGGGCATGTCCACGCTGTCACGTCGATCGCCGCTTCCGTCGGACCGTAAAGATTGTGCAGCCGCGCGCCGGGCAACTTCTCCCGGCACCCCTGCACCTGCTGCGCGGATAGCGCCTCCCCGCTGCAGATCACTCGCCGTAGTGACGTGCAGCGCTCCACTCCCCGCGTCATCAGCAACACGCCCAGCATCGACGGCACAAAATGCGCCGTCGTCACTCCTGCTCCCACCATCAGCTCGATCAACCTCGACGGATCCTTCTGCAACTCCGGCGCCGGAACCAATAGCTTCGCGCCCTGCTGCAATGTCCAGAAAAATTCCCATACCGAAACGTCGAAGCTAAACGACGTCTTCTGCAAAACCACGTCGCTGCCGTCCAGTCCGTACGCCTCCTGCATCCACATCAGCCGATTGACCAGCGCAGAATGCTCGTTCATTACCCCCTTGGGCGTGCCGGTAGAACCGGAGGTGTAGATCACATAGGCCAGATGCCGCGACGTCAAACCCTCAACCTGCGGATCCTCCACTGCCTCAAAGCTCCACACCGTAGCCCTTCCCTCGCGCAGCGGCTCCAGGTCCACCAGCCTCCGGCCTGCCAGCGCGGCCTCTCCCAATGCCTCCCGGCCTGCCCTGTCGATCAGCACCAGCGACGGTGACGCATCGGTCACTATCTGGCTCAGCCGCTCCGATGGATACGCAGGGTCCAGCGGCACGTAGGCTCCGCCCGCCTTCAGAATCGCCAGCAGACCGATCACCATCGCCGCACTCCGCTCTACGCAGATCGCCACCCGAGCGTCCGCAACAACTCCCAGCCCGACCAGGTGATGCGCCAGCCGGTTGGCCTCAGCATTCAGCTCCCCATAGCTCAGCACCCGATCCTCGTGCACCACCGCCGGCGCCTCTGGACTCTTCCCTACCTGATCCTCGAACAACTGGTGGATGCAGCGCTCCTGCGCATACGGCGCCGCCGTCGCATTCCACGTCTCCAACTGCAACCTGCGCTCCTCCGCAGGCAACACATTCAGCGCCCCTATCGGACTTTCAGGCGATGTCTCCAGTGCTTCCACCAGGCTCGCCAACGCTTGTTGCATGTAACCGCAGATACAATCAGCTGAGAGCGAATCCACCACCTGCGCTGTTAACCCCAGACCTTCCCCGAAATTGTCGACCGACAAGGTGATCGGATAGTTGGTTCTCTCCTCGTAACCAAGCGGTTCGATCTGATTTAGAAGGTCATAGCCCCGCTCCACGCCACCTTGTGTACGACCGGTAACCTGAGTGTGGCGATAGTTGATGATGCTGTTGAATATCGGGCCAGGGGCGGCAATACCGCTGCACCGCTGCGCTAGCGCCAAAGAAGCATGTTCATGTGTCAACAATTCGGCCAGCCGATCGTGCACTTGACGTGCAGCGGACTCGATGTCGATCTCACCTAGATCCAGCCGCAACGGCAAGGTATTGATAAACAACCCGGCGGCACGATCCGCGCGGTCGGCCTGCATGCGCCCGAACAACACCGTGCCAAACACCACGTGTTCGCTTCCGACGATCCGCGCGAGCACTTGACCCCATGCCAGGTGACACAGGCTAGCCAGTCCCACGCCAAGGCGGCGCGCCTGCGCACGCAAACGATCATTCAGCGCCTGCGGCAGCATCCGGTCAGATTCGCTCACGTGCTCGCCATTCCGATGCACATCGGTTAAACCGAAAGGCAGGGTCGGTTCGGAGATGTCACCGAGCATTTCCTGGAAGAAGCGTTCGTGTTCTTGAGCCGGTAAACCAAGGAGCGCCTGCGCAACAAGGTTGCGGAAGGGGGGTGGTGGTGCAAGCGTATCGCCCTTTCCCGCAAGAAACGCTGCGATTTCACCGCGAAGCATGTCCATAGTGGAGTGATCGCCGATCAGGTGATGGAAACGTTGCAGCAGTATCCAGCGATCATTGGCGCGATCGTCCGCAATGACATATTGCAGAAGTGGAGCCTGTCCGAGATCCATGCGTTGGTGACGAAGATCGAAACGGTGGGCCAATTGCTCGGCAATCGGCCCTTCCCCTGGGTCCAGCTCCAATTGGGTGACCGATAGCTTGGCTTTGCGCCAAACCACCTGTACTGGTGCGGAAAGTTCTTCCCAGATAAAGGCAGTGCGCAATATATCGTGGCGATCGACAAGCTGCTGCACAGCGTCCAGAAAGCGGCTCAGCAACTCCCGATCAGGAAAACTTCTTAGGCTGCTAAGCAGGTACGGGTCACCGTCATTCGTGATCCGATGGTGAAACAGGACACCTTCCTGCAAAGGCGCCAAGGCATAGAGGTCCTGGATATTGGCGATACCGCCGGGTACGTGCTTTACGATTCGATCGATATCGTTCTGATTCAAGTGAATCAGCGGCAGCATCGCGGGCGTGATTACGTCGCTTTCGGTCGTAATCATGTTGGGAGGAACGATGATTCCGTGATCCTGCTGCAGCCTGCCGGCCAAATCGCACAGCACGGGTGCCATGAACAGACTGCGTATCTCGAGCCGAAAATTTCTTTGGCGCAAACACTCGATCATCTGCAGCGCTAGTAGCGAATGGCCACCCAGCTCGAAGAAATTGTCCTGCCGCCCCACACGCTCGACTCGCAGAAGTTGCTGCCACACCTCAGCCAGCGTCTCTTCGATCTCCCCATGGGGCGCCTCGTATGCGCGGCTCGCATATGCGTCTGCTTCCGGCGCAGGTAGCGCCTTGCGATCCAGCTTGCCGTTGGGCGTCAGCGGGAACGCGTCCATAACCACGTATGCTGCCGGCACCATGTACTCCGGCAGCACGCTACCGAGATACGCGCGCAGCCCCTCCACCGGAACAGTAGCTCCCTCAACCACCGTCAAATACGCCACCAGCCGCTTCTCGCCCGCACGATCTTCCCGCGCCAGCACCACCGCCGCGCGCACACTCTCATACTCTGCCAGGCGCGCTTCAACCTCGCCTAGCTCAACGCGAAAACCGCGGATCTTCACCTGGAAGTCGTTGCGGCCCAGGTATTCGATCACACCGTCCGAACGCCAACGTCCGACATCGCCGGTCTTGTATAAGCGCTCGCCCGCGGCGAATGGGCTGAGGATAAAGCGCTCCTTCGTCAACTCAGGCCGATTAAGGTACCCATGCGCGAGGCCCGCACCGCCTATATAAATCTCTCCGGCCGCTCCCGCCGGTAAAAGGCTATGCTGCGCATCAAGGATATAAATCTGCGTCTGTGCGATCGGCCGGCCGATGGGGATGCTCCTCATCTGCTCTGGCACCGCGGGAATCTCGTAAGTCGTCGTAAAGGTGGTAGTCTCGGTCGGACCGTAGGCATTGAGCAAGTGCTGCGGCGGGCATTCGCGCATGACCCAGGCGATTATTCCGGGATCCAATGAATCACCACCGACGATCACGTAGCGCAGCCGCGGCAAAGCTTTTTTCAGGCTATTGGCGTACTGATTGAACAGCCCCACGGTAAGCCACAAGACACTTATCGCTTTCTCGATCAGCACCTGTGTAAATCTTTCGGGTTCCAACAGCACTGCCTGGTCGATCACAACCAGCACACCACCGTTTAGCAAAGCCGCCCATAACTCGAAGGTGCTGGCATCGAAGGCGGGATTGGAGGTGAACGCGATGCGATCCGTCGCATCGACGTCCGCGTAACCATTGTTTATGACAAGCCTGCCGATCGCCCGATGCGGCACGACAACGCCCTTGGGCGTGCCCGTGGAGCCTGACGTGTACATGATGTACGCGGCATCATCTGCCGAAAGGTCAAGAGCTCGATCACAAACAGAAGTGACGGAATCGAAGAAATCGTCGTGTAGCACCAGAGTCTTTAATTCCAATCGCGCTGTCTGAGTCGGACTGGTAAGCGCCAACTTGGCATCACAGTCCTCGATGATCCAGTTTTGACGCGACTCTGGAGTTTGCGGGTCGACAGGAACATAGACCGCACCGGCTTTGAGAATCGCCAGTTGGGCGGCCACCAACGTGGTGCTGCGTTCCAGAAGAGTGACAACATGGTCACCGGGCAATACACCAAGCTCAGTCAGGTGATGGGCCAGCCGGTTGGCCTCCGCATTCAGTTCGCCATAGCTCAGCATTCGATCCCCGTGCACGACCGCCGGCGCCTCTGGACTCTTCCGTACCTGATCTTCGAACAACTGATGGATGCAGCGCTCCTGCGCATACGGCGCAGCCGTCGCGTTCCAGGTCTCCAACTGCAACCTGCGCTCCTCCGCCGACAGCAGGTCGATACCTGCCACAGCCTGATCGCCGTCCGCCACCATCGCGTGCAACAACGCCTGCAGGTAACCCACATGGCGCTCCATCGTGGACCTATCGAACAGCGCCGTGGCATAAGCCAGACTGCCTACGATCTGCCCGTTCAGTTCAAATAGCGATAACTCCAAATCGAACTTCAGCACCTCATAGGCGGTCGCGGCCATGCCTACCTGCAGGCCAGGAAAGTCCGGCAGGCTGACTTCGTCGTTGCGCCAGTTCAACACGGCCTGGAAGATCGGTGTGTGATTCAAACGGCGTGGCGGCTGCACGATCTCCACCACCTGCTCGAACGGCAGGTCCTGATGGTCCTGAGCCGCCAGAGACACCGTGCGCACACGCGACAACAGTTCACCCACGCTCGGCGACTCGCCCAGCTTGATGCGCAAGGCCAGCGTGTTGACGAAGAACCCGATCAGCCCTTCCGTCTCTGCACGCCCGCGATTGGCAACCGGCGTCCCAATCACCACCTCTTCCTGCCCCGACAAACGCGACAGCACTGCCGACCAGGCCGCCAGCACTGTCATGAACAGCGTCGTCCCATGCCGCTGGCTCAACTGTTTCAAGCTCCGCGTCAGCTCCCCATCCAACACCAGCGGCACCCGCGCACCGCTAAATTCCTGCTGCGCCTGCCGCGGACGATCCGTCGGCAACTCCAGCAGCACCGGCGCGCCCGCCAGTGCCTCCCGCCAGTACCCAATCTGACGCTCCAACCGCTCCCCACTCAGCCATGCTCGCTGCCATGCTGCATAGTCCGGATACTGGATTGCCAGCGGCGGCAGCGGATTCCCCTGCCCTTGCTGGAAAGCTCGGTACAGCGTGCTCAGCTCCCGCGACAACACTCCGATCGACCATCCATCGGATACGATGTGGTGCTGCGTCAGCAGCAGCACGTAATCCTCTTCGCCCAACTGCACCAGCCGGCCACGGATCAGCGGTCCCTGCGTAAGATCAAACGGCGCCCGCGCCTCCTCTTTGCCCAGCCGCGCCAGCTCAACCGAAGCATCTTCCCGGCCGCGCAGGTCGTGCTCGATCAGCGGCAACTCTGTCATCGCCGGCAGTAGACGTATCTGGGGCTCCCCGTCCACCTCCACGAACACGCTGCGCAACCCCTCGTGTCGAGCAAGGACTTTATCCAGGGCACAATGCAAGGCCCTCCCGTCCAGCGCGCCGCGAATCCTCAGCGCCACCGGAATGTGATACGTGGCGCTCACGCCTTGCCACTGGGCCAGGAACCACAGCCGCTGTTGCGCAAACGACAAGGGCATAGGCTGGTCTCGCGAGATCGACACCATCGGCAACACTGCCTGCGTCGCGCGGCCCCCGCCGGCCTCCTTCACCGCCTCGGACAAACCCGCCAATGTCGATTGCGTAAACACTGTCGCCACCGGCAATTCCACGCCGAGTATTTGGCGAATGCGTGCCAACAGGCGCGTAGCCGTCAAAGAATGGCCGCCCAGTTCGAAGAAGTCATCCTGCCGCCCTACCCGCTCCACCTGCAGCAGCTCCTGCCATAGCTCCGCCAGCGTCTCTTCAATCTCCCCCTGGGGCGCCTCGTACTCACGGCGAACATATGCTTCGTCATCCGGTGCCGGAAGCCCCTTGCGATCCAGCTTCCCATTGGGCGTCAGCGGCCATGCCTCCATCCGCACATACGCCGACGGCACCATATAATCCGGCAGCGTCGTCGCCAGGTGCGTCCGCAGCTCCGCCAACAGGTCCCCCGTCTCTATGGATTCCTCCGAGGGCAACACGTACGCCACCAGCCGCTTTTCCTCTCCCGTATCCCGCGCCTCCACCACCGCTTCCCGCACCAGCGCATGCTCGCTCAACCGAGCCTCAATCTCCCCCAGCTCTATGCGGAATCCGCGGATCTTCACTTGATTGTCATTCCGGCCCAGGTACTCGATGTTCCCGTCCGGCAGATACCGCGCCAGGTCCCCAGTGCGGTACATCCGCCCACCAGCCTCAGCGGCAAAAGGATCAACCATGAAGCGCTCAGACGTCAGCTCCGGACGGTTGAGGTAACCACGCGCCACCCCTGCTCCGCCTATGTACAGCTCCCCAATCGTTCCCACCGGCACGGGCTGACGCCCTTCGTCCAACAAATAAATCCGCGTGTTCGCAATCGGACGCCCAATCGGTACGGTGCCCGCAATGCCGGCCTCCAACGGAACCTGGAGGCAGGACGACCAGATCGTCGTCTCGGTCGGACCATACAAGTTCCACAGTGACTTGCATCGGCCTTGAAAACGCGCGCGGAAATGCGTTGGCATCGCTTCACCGCCGCACAGCACCACTAGCTCGCGGTTCCCCCGCCATGAGGCTCCCAGTAGCGCATTCCAGGTCGCTGGCGTCGCTTGCATGATGCGGATTGCGTGCGACGACATCAAGTGCTGCAGACGAACCGGATCCATCGCGTCCTGGTTACTGGCCAGGACGATCCGTGCTCCCCACGTTAGCGGCAAATACAACTCCAACCCGGCTATATCAAATGCGATGCTGGTCACCGCAAGCCAGCTATCTGACGGTTCGATCGCCAGGATCGACGCCATGGCGGACAGAAAATTCGCCACCTGTTGGTGCTCGACCATTACGCCCTTAGGCGTGCCGGTAGAACCGGAGGTGTAGATCACGTAGGCCAGATGCCGCGATGTCAAACCCTCAACCTGCGGATCCTCCACTGCCTCAAAGCTCCGCACCGTGGACCTTCCCTCGCGCAGCGGCTCCAGGTCCACCAGCGTCCGGCCTGCCAGCGCGGCCTCTCCCAATGCCCCCCGGCCCGCCCTGTCGATCAGCACCAGCGACGGTGACGCATCAGTCACGATCTGGCTCAGCCGCTCCGATGGATACGCCGGGTCCAGCGGCACGTAGGCTCCGTCCGCCTTCAGAACCGCCAGCAGACCGATCACCATCGCCGCACTCCGCTCTACGCAGATCGCCACCCGAGCGTCCGCAACAACTCCCAGCCCGATCAGGTGATGCGCCAGCCGGTTGGCCTCCGCATTGAGCTCGCCATAGCTCAGCACCCGATCTTCGTGCACAACCGCCGGCGCCTCTGGGCTCTTCCGTACCTGATCCTCGAACAACTGGTGGATGCAGCGCTCCTGCGCATACGGCGCCGCCGTCGCATTCCACGTCTCCAACTGCAACCTGCGCTCCTCCGCAGGCAACACATTCAGCGCCCCTATCGGAGTTTCAGGCGATGTCTCCAGTGCTTCCACCAGGCTCGCCAACGCTTGTTGCATGTAACCGCAGATACGATCCGGCGAAAGCGGCCGGATCACCTGTGCCGTCAAACCTAACGCGTGACCGTAGTCATCCACCGACAGCGTGATCGGATAATTCGTGCGCTCCTCGCTCGAAAGCAATTCGACCCCAGCGAAGAGATGATCGCCATTGGTTCCGTCCTCACCCTTCTGCCTCTCGATGACATGGCGGTAGTTAAGCATGGCATTGAACAGCGGGACTTTCCCTGTGACGCCGCTACAGCGCTGTGCCAACGCAAGCGACGCATGCTCGTGCAGCAGCAACTCAGACAACCGGGCATGCATCCTGCGCACCACCGACTCAGTCGATTCCTCACTCAGGTCGACACGAAATGGGAGCGAATTGATGCACAAACCTGCCGCTCGTCGCGCAAAATCGCTGGCCTGCAAGCGCCCAAGCAGCACGGTGCCAAACACTGCATAATTTTTGCCAACGCAGCGCGCCAGCACCAGCCCCCAGGCCAGGTGGCACAAGCTGGCCACGCTGACACCGAGTCTCCGAGCCTGCGCACACAATGATTCATGCAGACCCCGCGGCAGCGTCCGACGCAATTCACTGATATTGTCCCCTTGCAGATAAACATCCGCATGCCCAAATGCCAGCGTTGGCTCGGTGACGTCCCCCAGCATCGCCCGGAAAAAGTGTTCGTGCTTCTCTTGTGACGGCCCAAACCGTGTTTGCGCTACCAGATTTCGAAAAGGTTCCGCACGCGGTAACTTCTTTTCAGGATGGGCGTGGAGCGCATAAATCTCGGAACGCAGCAAATCCAGCGTGGAATGATCACCCAGCAAATGATGGAAGCGCTGCATCGCCAACCACCGATTATGTTCGACATCGTAGGCAATCACGTAGTTCAGCAACGGCGCAATCGCCAGATCGACGCGGTGCCGGCGCGGATCGAAACACCGGCTCAACTGCTCGGCAACAGGACCGTCATGAGGATCCAGCGCAACTTCCAGTACCGACAATCTGGCTTGGCGCCACACGACTTGCGCCGGCTCGGATAATCCTTCCCAAAGAAAGGACGTACGCAGCACATCATGCCGATCGATGACCTGCTGCACGACGGAAAAAAATTGGTCCAGACGCTTCCTATCCGGGAAGGCGATCTGTCTAATGAGCAGATAGGGGTCGCCTTCGGTAGCCAGTCGATGGTGAAACAGGATGCCATCCTGCAGGGGTGTGAGCCCGTAGATGTCTTGAATGTTGTCGACACCACCCGGCACCTGCAAGACGATGCGATCGATATCCTCCCGCCTCAAATCAATCAGTGGAAGCATCTGTGGCGTGATCACCGCGCAACGCGGTTCGATAGCATTCCGCGGAACACGGATGCCGTTCCGGCCATCGAGTGTCACTCCCGACTTGAGAAAATCGACAATGCTCGCTTTGTTTTCGACGAGATAGTTCTTTACCTTCTCGTTAACCCGTCCTTTGCTCCCTTTCACCACGAGCGATTCGCCGTCCAGTTCAAGTGAGATCTGAGCTTCCTCGACTACGTCCAACAACTGTTTATCGCTCACAGACGGACCTCCTCCAATTCGTTCGCACTCAATGCAAAATCACGCAGTATAGGAGAGACAAACAACGATCGGACATTAATCTGGAGATTTTCTTGATGCAGGCGCTCCACCAGGCGCACTGCCAACAGGGAATGACCACCTAGTTCGAAGAAATTGTCGTTTCTTCCAACGCGTTCGACGCTTAGCAGTTCTTGCCAAACCCCAGCAATGGTGATTTCCGAACTGCCCTGCGGCGCCTCGTACAATTGCTGCGCATAGGCTTCGCCGTCCGGCGCGGGCAATCGATCACGGTCAAGCTTCCCGTTGGGTGTTAGCGGTAGCGATCGCATCCGCACGAAGGCTGATGGCACCATATAGTCAGGCAGGCGCGCCGCCATATAGGTGCGCAGTGCCGCTGCCAAGTCTGCTGCCTTAATCGTTTCGTCCGACGGCACTACATACGCCACCAGGCGCTTTTCTGCCGAGGCTTCCTTGCGAGCAACCACCACACTCTCGCGCACGTCCGCGTTTTCTGCTAGTCGCGCCTCGAGCTCACCGAGCTCGATGCGGAAACCGCGGATCTTCACCTGAAAATCATTGCGGCCAAGAAACTCCAAATTGCCATCGCACCGGTAGCGTGCCAGATCGCCGGTCTTGTACATCTTCGCGTCGGGCGCGGTGCCATGGGGATCGGGCAGATAACGTTCGGCTGTCAAGTCTGCGCGCCCCAGGTAACCTGCTGTTAAACACTCGCCACCAATGTAGAGGTCGCCGCGGCTTCCGATCGGCAGCGGATTAAGATAGCTGTCCAGCACGTAATAACGTGCGTTTTGTATTGGACATCCGTAAGGAATGCTTGCCCATACCGGGTCGATGTGCCTGACCGGGTAGAAATTCGACCACACTGTGGCCTCGGTCGCACCTCCCAAAGCGATCATTTCGCAATGCTTGAAGAAACGGCGAATGACCTCATAGAACTCCAGCGGAATCCAGTCTCCGCTGAAGAACGCCAAGCGAAGTTTCGATTCCTTGGAGCGGCTTGCCTCGTCCAGGTAAAACAGCAACTGCTGGAATACGGCGGGCGCTGAATCCCAGAATGTGACGCCGCCCTCGAACAAAATCCGCGCGAGGCGTTGCGGGTCGGTCACCTCGTCGTCAGACGCCACATAAATGCTGCCACCGGCGGCCAGTAAGCCAAAAATGTCATACACCGACAGGTCGAATGACAACGAGCTGGTAAGCAGGACAACATCTTCCGGTCCTACCTTGAATCGCGAGTTCACCCATTCGATTAAATTGATGACCGGTGAATGCAGGCCCATCACGCCCTTGGGGGTGCCGGTAGAACCAGAGGTGTAGATCACATAGGCCAGTTGCCGCGACGTCAAACCCTCAACCTGCGGATCCTCCACTGCCTGCAAGCTCCACACCGTAGCCCTTCCCTCTTGCAGCGGCTCCAGGTCCACCAGCCTCTGGTCTGCCGACACTGCCTCTCCCAATGCCTCCCGGCCTGCCCTGTCGATCAGCACCAGCGACGGTGACGCATCGGTCACAATCCGGCCCAGCCGCTCCGATGGATACGCCGGGTCCAGCGGCACGTAAGCTCCGCCAGCCTTCAGAATCGCCAGCAGACCGATCACCATCGCCGCACTCCGCTCCACGCAGATCGCCACCCGATCGTCCGCAACAACTCCCAGCCCAATCAGGTGATGCGCCAGCCGGTTGGCCTCCGCATTCAACTCGCCATAGCTCAGCACCCGATCCCCGTGCACCACCGCCGGCGCCGCTGGGCTCTTCCGTACCTGATCCTCGAACAACTGGTGGATGCAACGCTCCTGCGCATACGGCGCCACCGTCGCATTCCACGTCTCCAACTGCAAACTGCGCTCCTCCGCCGACAGCAGGTCGATACCTGCCACAACCTGATCGCTGTCCGCCACCATCGCGCGCAACAACGTCTGCAGGTAGCCCACATGGCGCTCCATCGTGGACCTATCGAAAAGCGCCGTGGCATAAGAAAGAGTGCCGGCGATCTGCCCGTCCAGTTCAGCCAACCACAACTCGAGATCGAATTTCAGCACCTCATAGGCGGTCGCAGCTACGCTTACCTGCACCCCCGGAAATTCCGGCAGGCTGATCTCGTTGTTACGCCAGTTGAACAGTACCTGGAAGATCGGCGTATGGTTCAACCGCCGCGGCGGCTGCACGATCTCTACCACCTGCTCGAACGGCAGGTCCTGATGGTCCTGAGCCGAAAGGCACGCTGTGCGCACATGCGACAACAGCTCACTCACGCTCGGCGACTCGCCCAGCTTGATGCGCAACGCCAGCGTGTTGACGAAGAACCCGATCAGTCCTTCCGTCTCCGCACGCCCGCGATTGGCAACCGGCATCCCAATCACCACCTCTTCCTGCCCCGACAAACGCGACAGTACTGCCGACCAGGCCGCCAGCACCGTCATGAACAAAGTCGTCCCGTGCCGCTGGCTCAACTGCTTCAGGCTCCGCGTCAGCTCCCTATCCAACACGATCGGCACCCGCGCACCCTTAAAGTCCCGCTGCGCCTGCCGTGGACGATCCGTCGGCAACTCCAGCAGGACCGGCGCGCCCTCCAGCGCCTCCCGCCAGTACCCAATCTGACGCTCCAACCGCTCCCCGCTCAGCCATGCCCGCTGCCATGCTGCATAATCCGGATACTGGATCGCCAGCGGCGGCATGGGATTCCCCTGCCCTTGCTGGAAGGCTTGGTATAGCGTGCTCAGCTCCCGCGACAACACTCCGATCGACCACCCATCGGATACGATGTGGTGCTGCGTCAGCAGCAGCACGTAGTCCTCTTCGTCCAACTGCACCAAGCGGCTGCGGATCAGCGGACCCTGCGTAAGATCAAACGGCGATCGCGCTTCCTGTTTACTCAACCGCGCCAGCTCAACCGAAGCATCTTCCCGGCCGCGCAGGTCGTGCTCGATCAGCGGCAACTCTGTCGTCACCGGCAAAAGACGTACCTGGGGTTCCCCGTCCACCGCAACAAACACGCTGCGCAACCCCTCGTGTCGAGCAAAGAGAGCATTGAGAGCACGGCGCAAGGCAAGCACATCGAGGGCTCCTCGCAGACGTAGTGCTGAAGGAATGTGATACGTGTCGCTCACGCCGTCGAGCTGGGCCAGGAACCACAGCCGCTGTTGCGCGAACGACAGGGGCATAGGCTCGTCTCGCGAGATCGACACCATCGGCAACACTGCCTGCGTCGCGCGGCCCCCGCCGGCCTCCCGCACCGCCTCGGACAAACCCGCCAATGTCGATTGCGCAAACAGCGTCACCATCGGCAGTTCTGCACCCAGTGATTGCCGAATATGTACCAGCAGACGCACCGCCAGCAAAGAATGGCCACCCAACTCGAAGAAGTCATCCTGCCGCCCCACTCGCTCCACCTGCAGCAGCTCCTGCCATAGCTCCGCCAGCGTCTCTTCAATCTCCCCCTGGGGCGCCTCGTACTCACGGCGAACATATGCTTCGTCGTCCGGCGCCGGAAGCCCCTTGCGATCCAGCTTCCCATTGGGCGTCAGCGGCCATGCCTCCATCCGCACATACGTCGACGGCACCATATAATCCGGCAGCGTCGTCGCCAGGTGCGTCCGCAGCTCCGCCAGCAGGTCCCCTGTCTCTATGGATTCGTCCTCCGGCAACACGTACGCCACCAGCCGCTTTTCCTCTCCCGTATCCCGCGCCTCCACCACCGCTTCCCGCACCAGCCCATGCTCGCTCAACCGAGCCTCCACCTCACCCAGCTCTATGCGGAATCCGCGGATCTTCACCTGATTGTCATTCCGGCCCAGGTACTCGATGTTCCCGTCCGGCAGATACCGCGCCAGGTCCCCAGTGCGGTACATCCGCCCACCAGCTTCTGCGGCAAAGGGATCAACCAGGAAACGCTCAGACGTCAGCTCCAGACGGTTGAAGTAACCACGCGCCACACCCGCTCCGCCTATGTACAGCTCCCCAATCGCTCCCACCGGCACTGGCTGACACCCTTCGTCCAACAAATAAATCCGCGTGTTCGCAATCGGACGCCCGATATGCGCAATCGCATCGTCGCTGCCAATCACGCTCATCGTCGCGTCCACCGTGCATTCCGTGGGGCCGTACATATTGTGGAACTCGATCCTCCGGCAGCTCTTCAGCTGCTGCCATAGCGCCGGATCAATCCGCTCGCCACCCACCAACACCGTTCGTGGATGCTCCTCCTCCAGCAACCCTTCCCCGATCAATGCCTTCAGCAGCGACGGCGTGACGTCGAACCCATCGATGGCCTGTTCGCGCAGGAATCGCAGAAAACCGCCGCTCGTCCCACGCACCTCCTGCGGAATGATCACTAAAGCGTGACCCGACAGCAGCTGCAAAAATCCCTTCATCGACATGTCGAAGGAAAACGACGCGTTCCAACCGATGCGCAGCCTCGCATCCCTCCGATAGATATCCCGCTGCACCGCCTGGTGAAAATTAACCAACGAATGGTGCTCGACCATCACGCCCTTGGGTGTGCCGGTAGAACCGGAGGTGTAGATCACATAGGCCAGTTGCCGCGACATCAAACCCTCAACCTGCGGATCCTCCACCGCCTCAAAGCTCCACACCGTAGCCCTTCCCTCGCGCAGCGGCTCCAGGTCCACCAGCGTCCAGCCTGCCAGCGCGGCCTCTCCCAATGCCTCCCGGCCTGCCCTGTCGATCAGCACCAGCGACGGTGACGCATCGGTCACTATCTGGCTCAGCCGTTCCGACGGATACGCCGGATCCAGCGGCACGTAGGCTCCGCCCGCCTTCAGAATCGCCAGCAGACCGATCACCATCGCCGCACTCCGCTCCACGCAGATCGCCACCCGAGCGTCCGCAACAACTCCCAGCCCAATCAGGTGATGCGCCAGACGGTTGGCCTCCGCATTCAGCTCCCCATAGCTCAGCACCCGATCCTCGTCCACCACAGCCGGCGCCTCTGGGCTCTTCCGTACCAGATCCTCGAACAACTGGTGGATGCAGCGCTCCTGCGCATACGGCACAGCCGTCGCATTCCACGTCTCCAACTGCAGCCTGCGCTCCTCCGCCGACAGCAGGTCGATACCTGCCACAGCCTGGTCGCTGTCCGCCACCATCGCGCGCAAAAACGCCTGCAGGTAACCTACGTGGCGCTCCATCGTGGACTCATCGAACAGCGCCGTGGCATAAATAAGCATGCCGTGCAAGCTGCCGTTGCGCTCCGACAGATTAAGTTTCAAATCGAAGCGCGAGACCTCGTAGCTCGTTGCCAGCGCGGCGACTTCAACACCCCCTGAAGACGACACCGACGCCCAGTCCTCGTCCCAGTTGAATAGAACCTGGAAGATCGGCGCATGGTTCAAACGGCGCGGTGGCTGCACGATCTCCACCACCTGCTCGAACGGCAGGTCCTGATGGTCCTGAGCCGCAAGAGACACCGTGCGCACATGCGACAACAGCTCACCCACGCTCGGCGACTCGCCCAGCTTGATGCGCAACGCCAGCGTGTTGACGAAGAACCCGATCAGTCCTTCCGTCTCCGCACGCCCGCGATTGGCAACCGGCGTCCCAATCACCACCTCTTCCTGCCCAGACAAACGCGACAGCACTGCCGACCAGGCAGCCAGCACCGTCATGAACAAAGTCGCCCCGTGCCGCTGGCTCAACTGCTTCAGGCTCCGCGTCAGCTCCCCATCCAACACCAGCGGCACCCGCGCACCGCTAAAGTCCTGCTGCGCCTGCCGTGGACGATCCGTCGGCAACTCCAGCAGCACCGGCGCGCCCTCCAGTGCCTCCCGCCAGTACCCAATCTGACGCTCCAACCGCTCTCCGCTCAGCCATGCCCGCTGCCACGCCGCATAGTCCGGATACTGGATCGCCAGCGGCGGCAGCGGATTCCCCTGCCCTTGCTGGAAGGCTCGATACAGCGTGCTCAGCTCCCGCGACAACACTCCGATCGACCACCCGTCGGATACGATGTGGTGCTGCGTCAGCAGCAGCACGTGATCCTCTTCGCCCAACTGCACCAGCCGGCCACGGATCAGCGGTCCCTGCGTAAGATCAAACGGCGCCCGCGCCTCCTCTTTGCCCAGCCGCGCCAGCTCAACCGAAGCATCCTCCCGGCCGCGCAGGTCGTGCTCGATCAACGGCAACTCCGTTGTCACCGGCAAAAGACGTACCTGGGGCTCCCCGTCCACCGTTACAAACACGCTGCGCAACCCCTCGTGACGAGCAAAGAGAGCATTGAGAGCACGGCGCAAGGCCAGCACATCGAGGGTTCCTCGCAGACTGAGTGCTGCGGGTATGTGATAAATCACACTGGCCTTTGCCTGCTGCGAAATCAGCCACAGTCCTTGCTGCGAAAAGGACAGCGGCAGGGGTTCATTGCGCGAAATCACTGGTATCGACGAACCGCTATCGCCCGCTTTTCTTATTCCACGAGCTCTAGCCAAAGCAACCAGTTTTTCAATTTCCAGAGTGTCCATACCATCGAGAAGTGACTGGACAGTGCTCATGCGCCTTCTCCTACAGAAAGAATCGCGTTTTCGAATTGATCAGTACCGAACTCCTGTTCGATCAGCACGATCAAGAGGTGTTTTGCAAGGCCGCACAACACGGAGTGTTTGAACAACGCTGAGAGTTCGATCTGTATGCTGAAACGCTTGTACAACGCACTGCGTATGCGCACGGCAAGCAACGAGGTCCCACCCAGTTCGAAGAAGTCATCCTGCCGCCCTACCCGCTCCACCTGCAGCAGCTCCTGCCATAGCTCCGCCAGCGTCTCTTCAATCTCCCCCTGGGGCGCCTCATACTCACGGCGAACATATGCTTCGTCATCCGGTGCCGGAAGCCCCTTGCGATCCAGCTTCCCATTGGGCGTCAGCGGCCATGCCTCCATCCGCACATACGCCGACGGCACCATATAATCCGGCAGCGTCGTCGCCAGGTGCGCACGCAGCTCCGCCAGCAGGTCCCCCGTCTCTATGGATTCGTCCTCCGGCAACACGTACGCCACCAGCCGCTTTTCCTCTCCCGTATCCCGCGCCTCGACCACCGCTTCCCGCACCAACGCATGCTCGCTCAACCGAGCCTCCACCTCCCCCAGCTCTATGCGGAATCCGCGGATCTTCACCTGATTGTCATTGCGACCCAGATACTCGATGTTCCCGTCCGGCAGATACCGTGCCAGGTCCCCAGTGCGGTACATCCGCCCACCAGCTTCTGCGGCAAAAGGATCAACCACAAAGCGTTGAGACGTCAGCTCCGGACGGTTGATGTAACCACGCGCCACCCCCGCTCCGCCTATGTACAGCTCCCCAATCGCTCCCAACGGCACGGGCTGACGTCCTGCGTCCAACAGATAAATCCGCGTGTTCGCAATCGGACGCCCAATCGGTACCACTCCTCCCTCGTACCAGGACGGGCATGTCCACGCTGTCACGTCGATCGCCGCTTCCGTCGGACCGTAAAGATTGTGCAGCTGCGCGCCGGGCAACTTCTCCCGGCACCCCTGTACCTGCTGCGCGGATAGCGCCTCCCCGCTGCAGATCACTCGCCGTAGTGACGTGCAGCGTTCCACCCCCCGCGTCGTCAGCAACACGCCCAGCATCGACGGCACAAAATGCGCCGTCGTCACTCCTGCTCCCACCATCAGCTCGATCAACCTCGACGGATCCTTCTGCAACTCCGGCGCCGGAACCAATAGCTTCGCGCCCTGCTGCAATGTCCAGAAAAATTCCCATACCGAAACGTCGAAGCTAAACGACGTCTTCTGCAAAACCACGTCGCTATTGTCCAGTCCGTACGCCTCCTGCATCCACATCAGCCGATTGACCAGCGCAGAATGCTCGTTCATTACCCCCTTGGGCGTGCCGGTAGAACCGGAGGTGTAGATCACATAGGCCAGATGCCGCGACGTCAAACCCTCAACCTGCGGATCCTCCACTGCCTCAAAGCTCCACACCGTAGCCCTTCCCTCGCGCAGCGGCTCCAGGTCCACCAGCCTCCGGCCTGCCAGCGCGGCCTCTCCCAATGCCTCCCGGCCTGCCCTGTCAATCAGCACCAGCGACGGTGACGCATCGGTCACTATCTGGCTCAGCCGCTCCGACGGATACGCAGGGTCCAGCGGCACGTAGGCTCCGCCCGCCTTCAGAATCGCCAGCAGACCGATCACCATCGCCGCACTCCGCTCCACGCAGATCGCCACCCGAGCGTCCGCAACAACTCCCAGCCCGACCAGGTGATGCGCCAGCCGGTTGGCCTCCGCATTCAGCTCCCCATATTTCAGCACTCGACCCTCGTGCACCACCGCAGGCGCCTCTGGACTGTTTCGTACCTGCTCCTCGAACAACTGGTGGATGCAGCGCTCCTGCGCGTACGGCGCCGCCGTCGCATTCCACGTCTCCAACTGCAACCTGCGCTCCTCCGCAGGTAACACGTCGATGCCTGCCACAGGCTGATCGCTGTCCGCCACCATCGCGCGCAACAACGCCTGCAGGTAGCCCACGTGACGCTCCATCGTGGACTCGTCGAACAGCGCCGTGGCATAAGCAAGACCGCCGGCGATCTGCCCGTCCAGTTCAGATAGAGTTAACTCCAAATCGAACTTCAGCACTTCATAGGCGGTCGCAGCTACGCTTACCTGCACCCCCGGAAAGTCCGGCAGGCTGACCTCGTTGTTGCGCCAGTTGAACAGCACCTGGAAGATCGGTGTGTGATTCAAACGGCGCGGCGGCTGCACGATCTCCACCACCTGCTCGAACGGCAGGTCCTGATGGTCCTGGGCCGCCAAGGACGCCGTGCGCACACGCGACAACAGCTCGCTCACGCTCGGCGACTCGCCCAGCCTGATGCGCAACGCCAGCGTGTTGACGAAGAACCCGATCAGTCCTTCCGTCTCCGCACGCCCGCGATTGGCAACCGGCGTCCCAATCACCACCTCTTCCTGCCCCGACAAACGCGACAGTACTGCCGACCAGGCCGCCAGCACCGTCATGAACAGCGTCGCACCGTGCCGCTGGCTCAACTGCTTCAAGCTCCGCGTCAGCTCCCCATCCAACACCAGCGGCACCCGCGCACCGTTGAAGTCCTGCTGCGCCTGCCGTGGACGATCCGTCGGCAACTCCAGCAGCACCGGCGCGCCCGCCAGTGCTTCCCGCCAATACCCAATCTGACGCTCCAACCGCTCCCCACTCAGCCATGCCCGCTGCCATGCTGCATAGTCCGGATACTGGATCTCCAGCGGCGGCAGCGGATTCCCCTGCCCTTGCTGGAACGCCCGGTACAGCGTGCTCAGCTCCCGCGACAACACTCCGATCGACCATCCATCGGATACGATGTGGTGCTGCGTCAGCAGCAGCACGTGATCCTCTTCGCTCAACTGCACCAACCGGCCACGGATCAGCGGTCCCTGCGTAAGATCAAACGGCGCCCGCGCCTCCTCTTTGCCCAGCCGCGCCAGCTCAACAGAAGCATCCTCCCGGCCGCGCAGGTCGTGCTCGATCAGCGGCAACTCTGTCGTCACCGGCAAAAGACGTACCTGGGGCTCCCCGTCCACCGCAACGAACACGCCGCGCAACCCCTCGTGTCGAGCAAGGACTTTATCCAGGGCACGACGTAAGGCCCACGAGTCCAGCGCGCCGCGAATCCTCAGCGAAAGCGGAATGTGATACGTGGCGCTCACGCCGTCGAGCTGGGCCAGGAACCACAGCCGCTGTTGCGCGAACGACAAGGGCATAGGCTGGTCTCGCGAGATCGACACCATCGGCAACACTGCCTGCGTCGCGCGGCCCCCGCCGGCCTCCCGCACCGCCTCGGACAAACCCGCCAATGTCGATTGCGCAAACAGCGTCACCATCGGCAGTTCTGCACCCAGTGATTGCCGAATATGTACCAGCAGACGCACCGCCAGCAAAGAATGGCCACCCAACTCGAAGAAGTCATCCTGCCGCCCCACTCGCTCCACCTGCAGCAGCTCCTGCCATAGCTCCGCCAGCGTCTCTTCAATCTCCCCCTGGGGCGCCTCATACTCACGGCGAACATATGCTTCGTCGTCCGGCGCCGGAAGCCCCTTGCGATCCAGCTTCCCATTGGGCGTCAGCGGCCATGCCTCCATCCGCACATACGTCGACGGCACCATGTAGTCCGGCAGCGTCGTCGCCAGGTGCGCACGCAGCTCCGCCAGCAGGTCCCCTGTCTCTATGGATTCGTCCTCCGGCAACACGTACGCCACCAGCCGCTTTTCCTCTCCCGTATCCCGCGCCTCCACCACCGCTTCCCGCACCAGCCCATGCTCGCTCAACCGAGCCTCCACCTCCCCCAGCTCTATGCGGAATCCGCGGATCTTCACCTGATTGTCATTCCGGCCCAGGTACTCGATGTTCCCGTCCGGCAGATACCGCGCCAGGTCCCCAGTGCGGTACATCCGCCCACCAGCTTCTGCGGCAAAAGGATCAACCAGGAAGCGCTCAGACGTCAGCTCCAGACGGTTGAAGTAACCACGCGCCACACCCGCTCCGCCTATGTACAGCTCCCCAATCGCTCCCAACGGCACGGGCTGACGCCCTGCGTCCAACAAATAAATCCGCGTGTTCGCAATCGGACGCCCGATATGCGCAATCGCATCGTCGCTGCCAATCACGCTCATCGTCGCGTCCACCGTGCATTCCGTGGGGCCGTACATATTGTGGAACTCGATCCTCCGGCAGCTCTTCAGCTGCTGCCATAGCGCCGGATCAATCCGCTCGCCACCCACCAACACCGTTCGTGGATGCTCCTCCTCCAGCAACCCTTCCCCGATCAATGCCTTCAGCAGCGACGGCGTGACGTCGAACCCATCGATGGCCTGTTCGCGCAGGAATCGCAGAAAACCGCCGCTCGTCCCACGCACCTCCTGCGGAATGATCACTAAAGCGTGACCCGACAGCAGCTGCAAAAATCCCTTCATCGACATGTCGAAGGAAAACGACGCGTTCCAACCGATGCGCAGCCTCGCATCCCTCCGATAGATATCCCGCTGCACCGCCTGGTGAAAATTAACCAACGAATGGTGCTCGACCATCACGCCCTTGGGTGTGCCGGTAGAACCGGAGGTGTAGATCACATAGGCCAGTTGCCGCGACGTCAAACCCTCAACCTGCGGATCCTCCACCGCCTCAAAGCTCCACACCGTAGCCCTTCCCTCGCGCAGCGGCTCCAGGTCCACCAGCGTCCAGCCTGCCAGCGCGGCCTCTCCCAATGCCTCCCGGCCTGCCCTGTCGATCAGCACCAGCGACGGTGACGCATCGGTCACTATCTGGCTCAGCCGTTCCGACGGATACGCCGGATCCAGCGGCACGTAGGCTCCGCCCGCCTTCAGAATCGCCAGCAGACCGATCACCATCGCCGCACTCCGCTCCACGCAGATCGCCACCCGAGCGTCCGCAACAACTCCCAGCCCAATCAGGTGATGCGCCAGACGGTTGGCCTCCGCATTCAGCTCCCCATAGCTCAGCACCCGATCCTCGTCCACCACAGCCGGCGCCTCTGGGCTCTTCCGTACCAGATCCTCGAACAACTGGTGGATGCAGCGCTCCTGCGCATACGGCACAGCCGTCGCATTCCACGTCTCCAACTGCAGCCTGCGCTCCTCCGCCGACAGCAGGTCGATACCTGCCACAGCCTGGTCGCTGTCCGCCACCATCGCGCGCAAAAACGCCTGCAGGTAACCTACGTGGCGCTCCATCGTGGACTCATCGAACAGCGCCGTGGCATAAATAAGCATGCCGTGCAAGCTGCCGTTGCGCTCCGACAGATTAAGTTTCAAATCGAAGCGCGAAACCTCGTAGCTCGTTGCCAGCGCGGCGACTTCAACACCCCCTGAAGACGATACCGACGCCCAATCCTCGTCCCAGTTGAATAGAACCTGGAAGATCGGCGCATGGTTCAAGCGGCGCGGCGGCTGCACGATCTCTACCACCTGCTCGAACGGCAGGTCCTGATGGTCCTGGGCCGCCAAGGACGCCGTGCGCACACGCGACAACAGCTCACCCACGCTCGGCGACTCGCCCAGCTTGATGCGCAACGCCAGCGTGTTGACGAAGAACCCGATCAGTCCTTCCGTCTCCGCACGCCCGCGATTGGCAACCGGCGTCCCAATCACCACCTCTTCCTGCCCCGACAAACGCGACAGCACTGCCGACCAGGCCGCCAGCACCGTCATGAACAACGTCGCACCGTGCCGCTGGCTCAACTGCTTCAAGCTCCGCGTCAGCTCCCCATCCAACACCAGCGGCACATGCGCACCGCTAAAGTCCCGCTGCGAATGCCGCGGACGATCCGTCGGCAACTCCAGCAGCACCGGCGCTCCCGCCAGCGCTTCCCGCCAATAACCAATCTGACGCTCCAACCGCTCTCCGCTCAGCCATGCTCGCTGCCACGCCGCATAGTCCGGATACTGGATCGCCAGCGGCGGCAGCGGATTCCCCTGCCCTTGCTGGAAGGCCCGGTACAGCGTGCTCAGCTCCCGCGACAACACTCCGATCGACCACCCGTCGGATACGATGTGGTGCTGCGTCAGCAGCAGCACGTAATCCTCTTCGCCCAACTGCACCAGCCGGCCACGGATCAGCGGTCCCTGCGTAAGATCAAACGGCGCCCGCGCCTCCTCTTTGCCCAGCCGCGCCAGCTCAACCGAAGCATCCTCCCGGCCGCGCAGGTCGTGCTCGATCAACGGCAACTCCGTCGTCACCGGCAAAAGACGTACCTGGGGCTCCCCATCCACCGTTACAAACACGCTGCGCAACGCCTCGTGACGAAGGAAAACTGTATTCAAAGCACGGCGCAAGGCCAGCACATCGAGGACTCCTCGCAGACTTAGCGCTGCAGGTATGTGATAAATCACACTGACACCTTCGAGTTGCGCCACGAACCACAACCGCTGCTGGGCAAAGGAGATCGGCAGGACACCTTCGCGAGACGTCGGAGTGATCGGCGCCAGGAGGGCAGTATCGTTTGCCTGGCGCTGGACAATAACAGCCGCCAGTTCACTCACGGTGGGATGAGCAAAAATTTCGGCCAGGTTCAGTTCGACACCGAAGGCTGACCCGAGTCGGCTGCGCAGGCGAACGGCGAGGAGCGAATGGCCCCCGAGTTCAAAGAAGTGGTCCCGGCGACCGACGCGTTCCAAACCAAGCAATTCCTGCCATAGCGAAGCCAGTGCAGTTTCAATCTCGCCTTCGGGTGCTTCATAGGCGCCACGACCCACAGCATCGTCGTCGGGCGCAGGCAAGGCACGACGATCGAGCTTACCGCTTGCAGTAAGTGGTAGCGCATCGAGAGTGACGAAGGCGGCGGGAACCATGTAGTCAGGAAGTGCCTGCGCGATATGACGGCGCAAGCTGGCCAGTTGATGAAAGCGACTGGGATTGTTCGCGTAGCCAGTCAGATCTCTCTTCGGCGTGCGAGGCGATGCATAAAGATCCGTCCATACCACACCGGCAGGCGCTTGTTCCGAGTTGATGAAAATCACATCGAAATGCGCTGGGCAGGTCGCCGACCAGGTCATCACGGCGCGATAACCCAACGACTCACCCAGTGCGCAAAGCGTTTCCGGTTCCACACCGATATTCGTTGGATTCTCCAAGAGATTGTGTATGGCCGCCAAGTCCCGGTCAGCGCACAAGCCGCGCCATGCTTCCACTTCTCCAGCTAAGCGTGCATTGGGAACATTGGTGACTCGCCAAAACACCGGCCGATTTTGCTCCAAACGATGACTCAGCTCATCCAGGCTAACTAGATCTTCCCAACAACAGTGGGCTGCCACTGACGATAGAGATAAGGTTTTGATCGGTCCCCGGCGCAGCACGACATCATAGCGATAGCGGCTTAGTTCATTAGCTGCCCATCCGCGTTTGATTTGAATGTCTACAGCGCAGATGCCACGCGTAAGCTGGGGAAGCGAGGCAAAGAACGAGGGGGCCAGGAGTAGTTCTTTCTCGGCCAGTACGGTCTGCTGAATACCCCGGCGCACGCTTGCCGTGTCTGTGCCGGAATTCGCTTGTTGGAGTTGCACAGCACTGGTGAAGCTGTGAATAAGATCGAGGTTACGTATGTCACCCAGAAACAGAGAGCCGCCTGGCACCAGCAGGTCCAGGGCCTTCTGAATAACATCGATCAGATAACCCGCATTGGGGAAATGCTGTACGACCGAATTGATGACGATGGTGTCAAAAAAACCTCTCGGCAGTTCATCCACCACATGCGCCGCTTGCGTACGCAGCTGCACCTTAGTAGCCAGGTGGACATGCCCAGTCAATTGAGAGCGCAGCTTATCGATGGTGGCTTGCGAGAAGTCGGTCGCCCAGTAGGCCTCACAATCGGCAGCAAGACATGCGAGTAACAGACCGCTGCCTACTCCGATTTCCAGGAGCCGGCGGGGCCGTAGTGCCGCAATCCGTTCCACGGTGGCACGACGCCATTCGTGCATTTCTTCCAAAGGAATGGGCTGACCTGTGTAGCTGCTTTTCCAGACATTGAAGTCCTCACCTAAGGAGAGTCTGGGTGCCTCGCGATAAACAGATTCATAGACGTCTTGCCATTCATTAACCTGACGGGCTTCCAGGTCCTGGTCACGTTCCTTGGCTGAATGCTGTCTGAGCACAACATAGGCGACGAGGCGTTTCTTAGTGTCGTCGCCGAGCGCTACGACGGTGGCGTCGTGGACGTCGGGGTGTTCAGCTAGGCGGGCTTCGATCTCGCCCAGCTCGATACGGAAGCCGCGCAGTTTGACTTGGTGGTCGTTGCGGCCGAGGAAGAGCAGGTTGCCGTCGGGGAGATATCGGGCCAGATCGCCGGTGCGGTACATGCGTGCATCGGGATCGCCGCAGAACGGATCGGGAAGGAAACGTTTGGCGGTGAGCTCGGGGCGATGGAAATAGCCGCGCGCAATCCCCGCACCGCCGATGTAGAGTTCGCCCATGGCGCCCAGCGGTACGGGTTGGTCATAGGCGTCGAGCAGGTATATGCGCGTGTTGGCGATCGGGCGGCCGATGGGTACCACCTCACCGCTAAAACTCGCCGGACATGTCCAGGCCGTCACGTCGATGGCGGCTTCAGTAGGGCCGTACAGGTTATAGAGACTTACGTGTGGGAGACGCTGCTGACCAAGCCGCACACTGGCGCCAGGTAAGGCTTCGCCACTACAAATCAAGCGTTGCAATGAGGTACAGCGTTCAACGCCATCGGTGCGCAGGAAGCCAGCCAGCATCGACGGAACAAAGTGAGCAGTCGTAACGCGATGACGCACCACCAGCTCGATCAAGGCTGAAGGGTCTTTATGGGCCGCAGGCGGCGCTACCACCAGTGTGGCGCCGTTGAGCAAGGTCCAGAAAAACTCCCACACAGAGACATCGAAGTTAAAGGGTGTTTTCTGCAGAACGACGTCATTGGCATCGAGGTGATAAGCCTCTTGCATCCAGACCAGGCGATTGATGAGCGCCCGATGCTCGTTCTGAGCTCCCTTCGGAATGCCGGTAGAGCCGGAGGTATAGATGACATAGGCGAGGTGATGGGAAGCGAGGCCGAGAGCCTGGGAATCGGGATTGGTGTCGGGGCCGTCTACCCAAGCCGGATGAGGATGATCGAGATCGAGGACGGTTCGTCCGTGCAAGGCCTCCTTACCGAGGGCCGCGCGTCCGCGGGAATCGATGACCACGACAGCGGGATCGGCATCGGCCAGAACGTGAGCCAGGCGTGCGGAGGGATCGGCCGGATCGAGCGGGACATACGCCCCACCCGCCTTGAGGATAGCCAGCAGGCCGGTCACCATGGCGAAGGAGCGCTCGACACAAATCGCGACCCGATCATCGGGTTGAACGCCCTGCTCAATCAGATACCAGGCAAGGCGATTGACCCCGCTGTTGAGGTCGCCGTAAGAGAGGGTTTGGTCCTCGAAGACCAGCGCAGGAGCGTAAGGGTTTTGTTGGACTTGCTGCTCGAATAGCTGGTGGATACAGCGCTCCTGCGGATAGGGCGCCGCCGTCGCGTTCCACGTCTTCAGCAATAACGTGCGCTCTTCGAGACTAAGAAGATGAATCCCAGCGATCGGCTGATCGGCTTGCGCAGCCACGGCTTTGAGCACTGTCAGCAGATACCCGGCGTGCCGTTCGATGGTGGCGGCATCAAACAAGTCGGTAGCATAGCCGAGGCTACCCTGGATGGTGTCGCCAACCTCGCTGAGGATGAGTTTGAGATCGAACTCTATCCGATCGACAGCAGTCGGCACCATCTCGACCTGCAGATTCGGCAAATCAAGCGTGCCCCGGTCCGCGCTCTGCCAGGCAAACAAAACCTGGAAGAGTGGAGTGTGCTCGAGCTTGCGGGGAGGATTGACCCGCTCGACGACCTGCTCGAAGGGGACATCCTGATGATCTTGTGCAGCCAGGGCGACCGTGCGCACGCGGTCAAGCAGCGAGGCGACGGAGGGGTCACCGGACAAGTCAATGCGCAAGGCGAGGGTGTTGACGAAGAAGCCGATCAAGGGCTCGATTTCGTGCCTGCTGCGGTTCGCCGAGAGTGTGCCTATAACCACATCCTCTTGACCAGAGAGACGACCTAGTACGCCGGCCCAGGCGGCCATCAGAGTAATGAAGAGGGTGGTATCGTGCTGCTGGCCGATGCGCTTGAGACCACGAGTCAGCGCGGCATCCACGTAAATGGGCACGGCAGCACCGGCATAGGACGGCGAGGCCGAGCGTGGCCGGTCGGTGGGTAGGGCGAGTTGGACCGGGGCATCGGTCAGAGAGCGGTACCAGTAGTCCAGCTGCTCGGCAAGACGCTCTTGGGTGAGCCACTGGCGCTGCCAGACGGCATAGTCTGGATATTGCACTGCCAGGGGCGGCAAGGGATCCGGCAGGCCTTCCGTGAAGGCGCCATAGAGGGCGCTGAACTCGTTGGCCAGGATGCCGATTGACCAGCCATCAGAGACGATATGGTGTTGGGTCAAGAGGAGTATGTGATCGGAGTCGGCTAAGCGCACCAGGCGCCCGCGGACCAACGGTCCGTGGGTGAGGTCGAAGGGGGTAAGCGCCTCCTCGCGACTAAGCTGAGCTAGCTCGGCGGAGGGATCAGAGTGGCCCTGCAGGTCATACTCGACCAGGTGGAAAGGCTGCTGGGCCGGTAGCAACTCCACATGAGGATGGCCATCGACGGCGACGAAGACAGTCCTTAGGGCCTCATGGCGGGTGAAGAGAGCATCGAGGGCTCGGCGCAAGGCGAACGTGTCGAGGGCTCCTCGCAGACGAAGGGTTGCGGGAATGTGATAGGCCGCCCTGACACCTTCGAGTTGGACGAGGAACCACAGCCGCTGCTGGGCGAAGGAGAGCGGCAGTTGTGCCCCGGCCGAGCGAGGGAGGATCTTTGGGATGCGAAATTCCTGGGGGCTTTGTGCCCGCTCGGAATTCTGCAGGTATTCGATGATGCTGCCCTGGTGCTCGGCGAGCCTTCCTTTTAGCGAATCGGGAAAGTTCTTACCGGAAGCGGCAAGGCGCCCCTTCTTTAGGTAGAGGACGATATTGTTGGCAAGCGCCTCGTCAATGATTTGTTTGGCAGAACTCATTAAAAGACTCCTCAGCGACGTCTTGCGGCTTTGTGTAATTTCCCGCGTTTTCTCGGCTAATTTGGCCGGCATCAAAGCCGAACGGATCCGTTCGGCTCCGGCCTCGATCATCGGGGCTTCAAGAAACACGCATGGAATAGTTGGAGACCATGATTGAGAAGACTTCAAGGACGCGATTGAGCAGCCGCGGCGGAAGTCGGAACTGGTGCAGCTAGCCGTTGTTCGCGCCGAGCGGGATTACATGGCTTGCGCCTATCCCAGCAATGCCCCCGCCTCGATTGGCAGTTCATGGGCAGCGGCGTTGTGCACGATCGAGACGATCGCGCCGCCCTCGAACTTCACCACCTGGTCCGCCAGGTGGAAATACCGCTCGTCGTGGGTCACGACCAGCATCGTCTTTCCCTGCTGCTTTAGTCCGGGCAGGAATTCGCGATAGAAGAACTCGCGGAACTCTTGATCCTGGTCCGCGGCCCACTCGTCAAATACATAGATGTACGATTGATCGAAATAAGCCACCAGCAACGCAAGCCGCTTGCGCTGGCCGTAGGACAGCTTTGTGGTAGACAGGCGGCCGTTCTCAACCGCCACATTTTCGGCAAGCTTCAGCTTCTTCAGCCACGCCTGGACCTCTTGCGGATCGACGCGCTCGCTGTGCTTGTGCACCACCGTCTCGAACAGGTAGTAGTCCTGGAAGATCGCCGAGAAGTACTGGAAGTAGGTTTCCAGGTCGTTAATCTCCACCCCGTTGATCAGCACTGACCCCGCCCTCTTCCCATATAGGCCGGTCAGCAGCTTTGCCGCTGTGGTCTTGCCGCTACCATTGCCACCGACCAGATAGATGATCTCGCCGCGAGATATCTCCAGGTCCAGGGGCCCCACGCTGAAGTCTTCGCGGCCTGCTTCTGAACTGTTGTCGTAGTTGAATGACAGATCTCGGACCGACATCGAACGGAAGGGCTCTACTGCCTCAGGCGGACCGGCCTGTGGCTGTTCCGTGGTGTCGAGTTGCAGGGACGCGAGTTGCTGGAATCCAACCTTTGCCGCATGAATAGTGCGGAAGGAGTTCATCAGAATCGTCAGCGGGCCGAACATATAGAAAACGACCATGACGAACGTCGTCGCCCCCTGTCTGCCTGCGGACCCGGCGATTGCCGGATAGGAAGAAGAAAGGAATAGCAGTACCCCCAATCCGGCAAAGATGGACGCGGTCGCCCAATTATTAGACATGTTCCAAAGCAGCTCGGCCGCCATGGTTGCATCGCGGTACTTCTCGGCAGGCTCCTGCAACTCGCGATCGACGAACAGATCCTTTCGCCAGCGGTTCAACTTGAGTTCCTTGCTGCCGTCGATAATGGCTCCGTAGCACTTGAACAATTCGTCCTCGATCTGCCGTCGCGCCTCAAGACGCTTCTCCGCACGATCGGCAATGGCGAACTTCGCGACGGCAAGAGCTACCAAAAGAAGCGCCGCCAGGGCGAGGAACAACTTCACCGAGACGATGGCTAGATAGATCAGGCAAGCCAGCGCCACGGTGAAGTTGAACACGTAGTTAGGCAGGTTGATGATCAGTGCATGGACCGCCGGCACATCCTCGGCGAGTGCGGCGTAAAGCCGGTGATGGCCGATCTCTTCCATCTTTTGACATGACAAGCGAGTGATGCCATGAACCAGTTGCTTCCTAAGACGGAAGAAAGTTCCGGCGCTCAGCCGTGAGAGCAGAATCTGAGAGGCCAGGCTAATCGAAGTCATCAAAAGCAGCGTGCCTGCGAATTCGGCTACCGCGCCCAGTTCAGTGACCGTCGAGTGTGCGGCGCGGTTGACCAGAACCAGCAAGCGGATGTTCGCCGCGCCAGCCAAGGCACTCATCGCGCTTACGAGCAGAATCCGTTTCTTGCTTTTATGGATGATGTCCAGCACCACGGCTTCACAATCCCGTTCTGAGGCGGGGGTATCGCGGGCAACACTTCCGCCTTCTAACCTTCTACTAACACTGCGACACCCTCACTGCGGCGAGTGCCTGGGACAGCGCCGGAATAGGGCTGACCCAATCGGGCTCGATAGTTACTGCGAGCGAGCGTTGCAAAACATTGATCGACACCACAAGGCGAGCTTGCCGATCTACCGACGTCAACAACCCAGTAATGCCCCGAAGGGGACCCGCGTTGATGTGTGCTTCTTGCCCCACCTGCAAATAGGTACAGGGATTACAAGCAAAGTTCGACCCCAGGATCCGGTGAATCGCCTCAATCTCGACATCAGGTACTGAGATTGCAACGTCACCGGCACCGACAATTCGCACAACTCCAGTGGTGGTCACGATGCCCCCACCACTTGATACCTGTCCGGTTGCTGCGGGCGAAAATCGGCAGAACACGTACCCCGGAAAGAGTCTTCGCTCCGTGCGTCGCTGATGGCTGCCTTGACGAGATGCCGCAAGAAATTTTGGCAGGTAGGTTTCGTAACCTTTATAGGTCAGCAGCGTAGATACTAGGTCCTCGTGGTTCGGCCGGACCTGAAGTGCATACCACGGGAATTTGTACTCGGCGTTGTTCATGCCAGCCACCAACCTCGTACCTCTGTTCGCCTCAAACATCGGCTTCAAACCATTTACTCTAACGCCACATCGAGACAGGCTGCCGCCCATGTACGGTATTTGCAATCGCTATTGAAATCAAATTGTTTGCCGTGCTAGGCAGCACTTGTTTTGATTTCAAGCAACCGCAACGTCTTCCCGTGAGAGACGCGCAAAAATCCTAAGGATGAATTCGTCGGCGGGCGGTGTTGATTTCCGCCCGCGTAGGCTATGAATCTCGCCCCATCCTGTATTGAAGTATAGTGAGGCGATCAGAAGCGTTTCGGACACTTGGCATGTTTTGCATTGCCCGATGTCCCGTCATCACAGCAAATAACAGAAAGCAAAGGGAAGACTTTCTATCGGCGTGGAAAATGGAGCGCAAACATGCGGCTATTTCCACAGCCGATCGAACCGTTCTGTTGAAGGCTCTTCTTTACGCGCTTGAATTGCCGATCAGATAAGCCAAGAAGGGTGGCCATTTCTCCATCCCTCAGCGGCACGGGCACGCGTACCGGCTGGCCTAGTATGTTGCAACCCAACACCTCCGCCAACTCGCCCAGACGCTGCTCCAGCCGCGTCGCCGGCGAAAGGCTTTTCAACTCGACCAGCGCCTTCGTGCGGAGCGCTACTTGCTTTTGCAAGAATTGGTTGAGCATCTTCAAAATTCCAGGATCTTCCTGCCCAGCTGACTCCAGCCGGTTCAAATCGATACGGTAGACCTCGCAGTCGGTGACAGCGCTGCCGGAACTCGAGGTCGGTTGCGCTGGATTGAGGACCGTGAGATTGATCAACTCGCCCGGATAAGCTAGTGCAAACAACGTCTCATCTCCACCGGGCAACGCATAATAAAGCGCCACGATACCACGGTCTATGAGATAGCACGTGTCGGCAAATTGGTCGGCAACGAAAAGCTCCGACCCGCTGCGATAACGGCGGGGTTCCGCCAACCGCAACTTACGTTTGCACAGCTCAACCGCGGGCCAGGCCTCCGTCCGGCTCCAGGAGCGCCGAACAGGTTCTTCGCGCCAAATTGGCATCGTTGCTGTTTTCATCGATAGCGTGAACCCCCAGGTTAGATTCGAGCGCCAAGCTTACTATTTCCTCCGCCAAGTCTCAGGAGCGAACGGCGAAAAATGAAGCTGCGCGTCCAGGTAAAGTAGATGCGCAGCTCCGGCAGGGGGGATGCACAAAGCTCAGTAACTGTGCAGTTTATAGTGCCTCAGGCCAACCGATGAGATGGCCGCAGCTGAGTGTTAACCCCGTAAGGTTGCAAGGTTCTGTTGGCTGGTCTTCGGGCGGTTTACGCGGGGAACTGCCGCCTTTGCACTGGCTTATCCGTGTTGTCCGGGCGGAGCTTTTCGGGCGGCAGACACCCGTTCGCGCCCTCCCCGCACAATAGTCAGCGAAATTCTGGCCGGAGTTAAGCGTCTGAAGAACTGACTGCAAATGCTTAAGCTTTACCTTGAAAAATAGCCAACTCCTTTCAAAGAGTAATTGAGTAACTATGAGTGCACCGAAATTGAGCACAGCCATCGTCTCGATCGACAGGGTGGACCCGAGAGCTTTGAGGACGCCGTCGCGGCGGCTTCCATACGTCGACCGTAAATCGGCTATCCGAGCCTAACGCGAGGATTAACCGCGAGTTAGTTCCATTCTCGCGCCGCGCGGGGCTTATCTGACAAATGGCACGCCTTCGGTGCCGAATGTCCCCTTATCGAAGGAAATGGCTGAAAGTAAAGTGAATATCCTTCTGCTGTGTATGCAGCTGTGGTGACTTAGAATCGTTGTTAGAGCGAATGGGAAGTTTTGAACAACGTAAGCCGTATGGACTTTCCGCAAAGACCGTGAATTTTTCTGATTTCGCGCACTTTTGATCTTTGCCAGGGTTCGGGCTCTGCACACCTTGAAACACCGGCTGGAGTGATCCGTTTAGAGAACATAAGGAAGGAGGAATAGCGTGATGCCTTTGGAGGGAAATTTGCTCGAGAATCTTAAGCAGGATTTTCGTTTTGGATGGAGAGTGCTGCGTAGATCGCCTGGGTTCACGGCGGTTGCACTGCTTACGCTAGCCTTAGGCATTGGCGCGAATACCGCGATATTTTCCGTTCTTTCCGGCGTCTTGCTACGACCGCTGCCCTACAAGAATGCTGAGCGCATCGTCGTCCTCAAAGAGGAAACACCCAAAGTCGGTATGGTCAGCGCTTCCTATCCTGACTTTGTAGATTGGCGCGCGCAGAACAACGCTTTTTCAGAGATGTCGGCGGTGAACAACGTAGGATTTAGCCTCTCTGGCATCAATAATCAGCCGGAGAACGTCAGCGGCCTCGCCGTTTCCCCGAACTTTTTATCTATGCTCGGGATCCGTCCCGTACTGGGTCGAGACTTCAATGCATCCGAGGAAAAGCCGGGCGCGGCATCGGTGATTCTGTTGAGCTATCCGCTTTGGCAGTCGCATTTTGGAGGCGACCGCAGCGTGATCGGGCGAACCGTATCCCTGGATGGGCGCAGCTCTATCGTTGTCGGTGTGCTGCCTAAGGGTTTCCGCTGGACTGAGAAGACAGATTTGCTCGAGCCGATGGGCGTTTGGCTTACCAACAATCCGGCGGGAAACGAGCGCGGCGAGCGGGGGGACGGGGCCGTACTGGCACGACTACGGCCGCATGTCAGCTTACTCCAGGCGCAGGCGGAAATGGAAGGGATTGCCGCCAGCCTGGCAAAGATCTATCCGGCTAGCAATGACCAGTTTCGAGTGGCCTTGCAACCTTTGCGCGACGTATTTGTCGGCGATATACGTCCTGCGGTGATTGTCCTTTTTGCCGCCGTCACATTCGTCCTGCTGGTCGCGTGCGCAAATGTCGCGAATCTATTATTGATGCGTAACGCCGGACGCGCCCAGGAGATTGCCGTGCGCGTTGCAGTCGGAGCCGACCAACGCCGTATCGTGATGCAGATGCTAGCCGAAAGTCTCATCTTGACGTCACTCGGTGGTATCGCAGGTTTGGCTGTGGCGGTCGCGGTGATTCACGGTCTGGTAGGGCTCATTCCCGAGGGCATGCTGGCAGGCGCGAAAGTCCAATTAAATGGTCCGGCTCTTCTTTTTACGGCGGGCGTAGTTTCGTTCTGCGCGTTCTTCTTTGGTCTTCTGGCTGCCAGGCACTCCACCAGGACGGATGTGCAGTCCGAATTGAAAGGTGGCCTCAGGACTACCGGTGGGGGCGCGGCGCAGAGCCGCGGGCGCGCCATCCTCGCCTCCACGGAAATCGCCCTTGCGCTGGTACTTCTGATGGGCGCCGGACTTATGATGAACAGCCTTTACCGTTTGCTTTCGGTGAGTCCCGGGATTCAAACCGAGCACGTGCTAACGATGCGAATGGATTTGAGGACTACCCAATACAGTACAGATCCTTCGATCCTGAGTTTTTGGGAACAGATACTCAGCCGCGTGCGCGAAATGCCTGGCGTTCGGGCAGTAGCCGTGGGAACGGGAGTGCCGCTAACGAATGATCATTCACGGACCGACATCACTATCGAAGGCATGCCACTGCCCAAGCCAGGAAACTTCCCTCATCCCGACGTGCACACCGTTAGTCCGGGCTACGTCGGTGCTTTGGGTATTCCGTTATTGCGGGGCAGGACGTTCACCGACATGGACAACGAGAACAGCGCGCACGTTGCCATGATTAGCGAACCTTTGGCAAAGCAGTTCTTTCCAGGACGCGACCCGGTCGGCAGTCGTTTCCTCCTCGGTCATCCTACGGCGCAAGGACCGCCACAATGGCTGACGGTGGTCGGCGTGGTGGGCGCAACCAAACTATACGGGCTGG
The DNA here is from genome assembly GCA_963838445.1 of uncultured Acidobacteriaceae bacterium. GTDB lineage: Bacteria > Acidobacteriota > Terriglobia > Terriglobales > Acidobacteriaceae > PALSA-350. The sequence goes on along the minus strand of CAWIRT010000038.1, from coordinate 1,166 downwards.
CGAATCCCGCGCGTCTCGAAATATACATTCCGTTCCACCAGGCGGCCACGGGCTCAATGACACTGCTGGTGAGATCGGCCGGTGACCCGGCCGTGCTGACTTCTGAGATTCGAAAGGCCGTTACCTCCATCGATCAAGATCAGGCGGTCTACGGCGTTGCAACAATGAAACAATATGTGCGCGATTCAGTATCCACGCGTCTTATTACCTTCATCGTGTTGGGCTGCTTTAGCGGGGTGGCTTTGCTTCTGGCGGGTATTGGCGTTTATGGCGTCGTCTCCTACTCCGTTGCGCAGCGAAGCCAGGAAATCGGGATTCGTATGGCGTTGGGAGCAAAGTCCAGAGATGTGCTGGGCATGGTGATTCTACAAACGGGGAAGATTGCGGGTGCGGGAGTTCTCGCCGGAGTCCTGGCTTCCTTTTGCCTGACTCGCTTGATGTCGAAGCTTCTTTTCTCCGTTAGCCCTGTCGATCCAGTCACCTTCGCGACGGTAGCCGGCGTGATCGTGGCCACTGCTTTGATGGCTTCTTACATACCCGCCCGGCGGGCGTTGAGTGTCGATCCAGTGACTACTCTTCGTTGCGAACAGTAGCACAAAATGAGGCGATGACGATTGTCGCTTTTGGGCTTTGCTCGCTAAAGATGGCTTGGTCGCGACTGGCGTTCTAAAAAAGCGAAACGCCGCAAATGGGAGGTCTGGCGGAATCATGTTCCGCAACAGCAAGTTAGGAGTAAGCAGCAATGAACTGACCGGTGAGAAAATTTCTGTCAGGAATTCCCACTTCTCGGACTAAATCTACAGAAGAGTGAATTGGGGATGATTCAAGTCAGAGGCGCCAAGAAGAGCAGCCGCTCCACTTCGCGGTCGGAGAGTTTGCTGCCTTCAATGCGAGTCGATGAGCCGATGCTTTCGATAGTGGCGCCGCGCCGCAACGCGGAGAGCCGCTCTGGAGCCAGAGTACCAAGAGCCTGCCATGCCCCCTTAAACTCATCAAGTCCGGCAATTATATTCAGGATTTCGGGAGTGATCCGGGGAGTGCCCGTGCGGATCATCACACCCAACGATACACCCAATTACACCCATTTCTGGGACGCCCAATCCATGGTCGCCAAAGACAGTTCGTAGAACACGAGACAAAAATGACCGCAATTACTTTGGAAATTG
>CAWIRT010000037.1:0-27741 GCA_963838445.1 uncultured Acidobacteriaceae bacterium | reverse complement strand
TCGTCCGGACCCATGCCCGACTGCTTCGGCAAAAGTTGACGGAGTACTTTGCGACAGAAGGGCTGGCGGAGCCCACGATCGTTGAGGTTCCCAAAGGGACACTACCTGCCAATTTTTCGGCTACGTCAATCCGACCCGCCCCCTGCTCCCTTCCCCATACCGTTAGAGGTCAAAACGATCCCGATGGCGGAGACTGTTCCCGCCCCGGCAAGCGGCTGGAACTATCGGAAGTCGACACCGCTGGGGATCGCTTTAGGGATTCTTTTGGTGCTGATTGTGGCTGGCTCGTCGTTGCTGCTTGCGCGGACTTGGCCAAAGCCGGGTGCCGCGAAATCACCGATCGAGATTTTCTGGGCGCCTTTTTTGTCCGGAGATCCGCCGGTTGTGATTTACAGCAATGCTCGATTTCTAGGGGATTCGAAGACGGGCCTGCGATACGCACCCACCGGGACTGATCCTGCCAAGGAACCAGTGGTAGACCACTATACCGGGATCGGCGAATTGACTTCTGTCTACGAGTTGACGAGGCTGTTCGATGAACATCGCGCTAACTTCATCCTGAAACGCAGCCTTCTCGTTACCTGGGACGAGGCTAAGCAGAGAAACCTCATCTTCATCGGGTCGCCGGCGGAGAATCCATCGTTGAACGCGCTTCCTTCGCTTTCTGAGTTCACCATGGTGGCTAAGCCGGATTCCGCGGGATTTATCAACGACCATCCCCGCCCCGGAGAGCTGGAGGTTTACTCACGGCCGGAGCATCCGCTGACCATGGACTATGCGGTCATCGCACTCAAGCCGGGGGTCCAATCCGGCAAGCGCACGCTTATGTTCAGCGGCTTGACGACGCTTGGTACCCAGGCCGCGGTTGAATTTGCCTCGCATAAAGACACGTTGGCAGAACTTCTCACAACGGTCTCGTCGCCGACAGGAGAATTACGGCCATTCGAGGCGCTGCTGGCAGTCAGGCTCGAAGGTGGAGTTCCCTTGCAGAGCAAATTGGTCTCGGTTCACGTTCATTAGGTAGCCGGTGGCAAGCAGCAAGCCAGGGATCTCTCCACTACGCTATGGTCGAGAACATCTTCCTAAGGGACGGAAGAGGAGCTGAAAGTGTTGCCTCCGCGGCTAAAGCCGTGCCAGCCCCGGACTTTTAGTCCGGGGAAGCGGGTTTTCAAACCCGCGAGAACTCTTTATCTTGCAAATACCGGGCTTTAGCCTTGGTGAACATGTCCCAAGCTCCCCAATCAAGCCGTACGTTCTTCGTGACCTCGACGACGGCCGGACGCCGCGCGCTTCTCCAATCCGATCGCATGGCTGAGCTTCTAGTTGATGTTCTTGCGGAGAACGCACCAGGGCTAAAGCCCTGAATCTATATACCGGAGCGTTTACGCGGGTTTGAAAACCCGCTTCCCCGGACTAGAAGTCCGGGGCTGGCACGGCTTAGGCGGTCGCTGCTTCTGAATACGGCAAAAACCTCTTCAGCAGGCCAGTGGGTAGCCTGAGGGCCGTCCACTTCGCATCTGATTCTTATCAGCCGGGTGGAAAACCGCAAATCTTTGCGCAGCCTCACTGGACTGGTTGAAGTTTTAGTTGGCTGGATGCATGGATCTGCGAAGCGGCGTCGAGTTCGTGCTTTGCATCCTCTTCCTTCCCCATTGCCCGGTAGGCCTGGCCCAGAAGCGTGTGGGTGATGTAGTTGCCGGGGTCCATCTTTTCGGCGTGCTGTAGATATATGGCCGCGCTCTGCGGATCTCCCCTGCGCAGGAAGACTTTGCCCATTTGAATGAAAGGTCCGGTGCTGGATACATCGAGCGAGATGGCCCGGGTAAGCGATTCCTGCGCCTGCTGGTACTGGCCCATCCGGGTATAAACATCGCCCAGACGGTCATAGACCGCGGGATAGGAAGGATTGATGGCCCGCTCTTTCTGGAATTCGTCCAGAGCGCGACCCACGTCGGATTTGTAGAGTGCGACTTCTCCAAGCATGAAGTGAGCCAGCGGAAGGCCAGGCGAGATCTCGAGTGCCTTTTGTGCATCTTGCGCGGCAAGCTCCGGGAGGTCAGCGTCCAACAGCATGCCCCCGGTCAGCAGGTAGGCGGCAGCCGAGTTAGCATCGACTCCGTACTGCGCCGCAAAGGCGCCGCGTGCGTCGTCGTATCGACGCGCATTCATGTAGGCGAGCCCCAACACATGATTTGCATCGGCATTCGCATTGGGCATCCATTGCCGCACCCGTTCCAGATAGGGGATGGCTGCCGCCGGCTGGCCCAAACGATAGAGCGTCAAGCCGCGCATCTGGACGGACTCCTGATCGGCTGGATCCTGGGCCATGGCCGCGGCGAAGGCTCGCTCCGCGTCGATCAACTTGCCGCTGCGGTAATATGCGATTCCCAATTCGCGGCTTGCGCCCTTCACTGGTGGTTGTTGGGCTGCTTGCTGTTGCAAGGCGGCGATCGATCCAGAGCTCGTGGCACTCGTGGGACTGGTAGCCGGAGGCGTGCTTTGTGCCAGGCAGCACAAGGCCAAGCACCATGAACCAACGATCAGCGCAAAGATGAGGGAGCGGAGTTTCGGCATAGCCCAAATGAAAGAATACGCTCCCGGACCCCGCGCGCCGGCCTCACCCGCAGGTGCTAGCATTTGCAAAATGGCTGTTTGGTTCAGATTGCTGGCTGCGATGCTGGCGGTTGCACAGGCTCCTTATCCTGCGAATACGGTTCATCCGCCCCCGGCATGGTTTGTCGATGTAGCCGAGCAAGCGGGCGTGCAGATGACCAATGTCAACGGTGAGTTGAATACCAAGAAATACATCATCGAGACCACTGGCAGTGGCGTTGCTGTGCTCGACTACGATCGCGATGGCTGGCCGGATATCTACCTGGTGAACGGGAATGCACTGAATTCGCCGGGCCATAAGAATGCGGAGAATGCGGCTCCGACCGGTCACCTCTACCACAACAACCACGACGGAACCTTCACCGATGTCACCCGCAATGCGGGACTGACGGCGACCGGCTGGGGACAAGGCGCCTGCGTGGGCGATTACGACAACGATGGATTCGATGACTTGTATGTGACCTACTACGGCAAGAATCGGCTCTACCACAACGAGCGAAACGGCACTTTCAAAGAAGTGGCCGCGGCCGCGGGCGTTACCGGAAGCGGCGGGGAGTGGGGATCCGGATGCGCCTTTGTCGATTACGACCGCGATGGCAAGCTCGACCTGATGGTCGCAAACTACGTTCACTTTGATATAAAGAACGCGCCGCGGCCCGGAGAGGGCCAGATGTGCATCTGGAAAGGCGTCCCCGTCATGTGCGGGCCGCGCGGTCTGGACTCCGCTCCAAATGTGCTTTACCACAATCTTGGCGGAGGGCGCTTCGCCGATGTGAGCAAGAGCAGCGGGATCGAGAAGACCAATGGGCACTACTGTCTTGGCGTCTCGACGCTGGACTACAACCGCGATGGGTGGCCCGATATTTACGTGGCCTGCGACAGCACCCCCAGCATTCTCTATCGCAATAACAAGGACGGAACTTTCACCGATGTTGCCGTGGATGCCACCGTCGCCTTCGACGAAGATGGCCGCGAACAGGCGGGCATGGGGGCTACGATCGCTGACTACAACGGCGATGGCTTGCCCGATATTTTCAAGACCAACTTCTCCGATGACACGTCATCCCTCTACCAGAACAACGGTGACGGAACCTACAGCTCGAAAATATTCGACGCCGGCCTGGGACTGAACACACAATATCTTGGCTGGGGCGTGATGTTCTTCGATATGGATAACGATGGCTGGCCCGACATTCTGATCGCCAACGGTCACGTCTATCCGGAAGTCGATACGGCGCATTTAGGAGCGACCTACAAAGAGCCGCGCCTGGTTTATTGGAACCAGGGAAATGGAAAATTCAAAGACATCAGCCGCACCGCGGGACCGGGCTGCACCGCGCCACAATCCAGCCGTGGTTTGGCGATTGCCGATTTCTGGAATGAAGGGCGCTTATCGGCAGTCATCAACAACTCGGGGGCCAAGCCCATGCTGCTGGTCAATGAAGCAGCCAATCCGAACCATTGGATAGGAATCTCCACGACAGGCACGCGATCCAACCGAGATGGCATCGGCGCCACCGTGCGCGTTTCCGCAGGGGGTAGAGACTTCGTGCAGGAAGTTCGCTCCGGTTCGAGCTATCTCTCCAGCAGCGACCTGCGACTGCATTTTGGCCTGGGGGCCGCTTCGAAAGTTGACCGGGTAGAGATCGCCTGGCCCAGCGGACTCAAGGAGTCGTTCAGCGCACCGCCGGTGGACCATTTCGTCACCCTTACAGAAGGGACAGGGAAGAAGCTGGCTGACCGTTAATCATGCCCCGGGACACGGTTGAGGGCACGGTCGACGGCGACCGCAGCAAACGCAATGACCATGGGGAAACATTCCAGCGTGTAGCGTGGCTCAGGCGCTTCCAGGGTGGAAAGCAGCAGGCTGCGCACCACGACATAGGCCACCATCGCGGTGGCAAACCTCGGCCAGTAAAACACTCCGATCAGGGCCGCCAACAAATAAACCAGGTTCAGCGCACCGTAGGCATAGGCGATGCGGGTCTCCGCGCGGTGCTGACCGTATTGCCACCAGCGCAGTTCTATATTGAGCATCTCCACCCGGGGGCGGAGCCACATATCCGCCAGGCGCAGCAGGGGCAACGTCACGTAGTAGCGAACGGGATGAGCGCGGATACGCGCTGCGGCAAGCGCGGCAAAGCCGGCGTCTATCTGCGGCGTGAGTAAGTCGCCGGCGTTGTACTGGGAAATCAGGTCCAGCGTTTGACGAGTATCCTCATCCACGGCTCGCGCCGGCAGGAGGTGGATGTCGATATCATCGCCAGGGACATTCCAATAAATTTCATACGTGGAAGCGAAGTCGGCCACCCAGGTTTTCGTCCAGCGTTGGAATCCCAGGGCTTTGGGCTCACCGGGATCGGTGGCGGAGCGGGGAGCCAGGGGCTGAAATACATGGAAGGTGTGCCAGTTGCGTAGGGTCCATGCCGCGAATGGCAGCACGGAGACCAGTCCGCAGAGCAATGCGATGCGGAGTGAGCGCCCGAAGCCGAGCGAGTATCGTCCATAGAAAATGAGCGCGGGAAAGATGACGACTGCCAGCAAGGCGCCATCGGGACGCAAGAGCGCGGCATAACTCCAGGCAAAGGCGAGGGCCAGCATCCAACCCCAGCGCGGGTGCTCGAGCACAGCGGCAAACGCGCAAAGACCGAGGGCAACGCAAAAAATGGAAGGCGTTTCGGTGAGGGGCATGGCCACGTAGTTTGCGGTGAAGGGACAAAGCGCCGCCAGCCATAGCGCTGCCATTGCGGCTCGGTCGCCGCAAAGGCGGCGAACGAACTCCGCGATGAGCAAGCATGCCGCCAGATCAATCAGCACCTGCAGGTAAAGAACGGCGTAATAATTCTGATTTCCAAAGACTGCAAAGCACAGAGCGAGGAAGCCGGGGTAGCCGGGCAAACGAACCAGAGTCGGGGCAATGGCCGGCGGACCGCCCGGGTGCATGATCGATCGGCCGTAGATGCCGTGGTTAAGCCAATTCCTGGCAATGTCGGCGTAAAGCAGGGAGTCGCCCTGAATCTGCGGGAAGGCGTGAATGAACCACAAGCGGAGCGCAGCTCCCGCCGCTAGCGCGCAGAGGGCGGAAAGCATTGTGCGGCGGCTGAGGGAGGGCATTCCCCGAAATCATACAGGCTTAAGGGTAGAATAATCGGGTGGCAGCGGGCGGGAGTAGCTCAATGGTAGAGTAGCGGCTTCCCAAGCCGTTGGTTGCGGGTTCGATCCCCGTCTCCCGCTCCACAAAATCGATGACGATTTTGTGGGACTTTTGAAGAAGATTTCCAAACAAGTTAGAGTCATCACCGGCGAAGCGTGTGAGCGGTTTCCCCGCTGCTGATCAGCGCGCGCGCATGATCGAAGACTTCAAAAAACATGCTGCGGGTGAGTTTTCCGGTATTGGTATTTTGCAGTGATGGGTGATAGCTGGCGATCAAGAACCGGCCTCCCGGCAACGCGTATTCGGCACCGTGGGCGAACTTGAAGCGCGGTTTGCGTTCACACTGGCGAGTACGCGTCAAGTGCTCCAAATAACTGTCGAAGGCGATTCGCCCCAGGCAGACTACGACGCGCAGATTGGTCAGCAGCGAGATCTCCTCGTCGAGATGCGACGCGCAGTTCGTCAGCTCAGACCGCTTGGGCGTGTTATCAGGAGGAGCGCAGCGGACAACGGAAGAGATCCAGCAGTCCTGAAGTTTCATGCCGTCGCCACGAGCCACAGAATTCGGTTGTGAAGCGAATCCAGCATCGTGAAGAACGGGATAGAGGAAGTCACCGGACCCGTCGCCGGTAAAGGGCCGGCCGGTGCGATTGGAGCCGTGCGCACCCGGCGCCAGCCCGAGCACCAGCATGCGGGCCTTTTCATCGCCGAAGGATGGAACAGGCTTAGCCCAATAAATCCAATCCCGATAAGCGCGGCGCTTACTGGTGGCGATCTCTTCGCAATACTTTCGCAACCGGGTGCATCGGTGACAGCGGATGACATCCTGATTAAAGAGTATTAGCGGACTAGGGTTTGACGGGATCGGCCCAGGATTCGCCGCGGGCACACCGGGGGTTCCAGCCGGCGAACTAATGGGCGAACCTGGGGTGGGTCGGGGGATCGAGCTCATACCCGATTGTAAAGCTCTTCGGAAAGACGGCGTAATATGATTTCTGCTTTTTCTCGGCCGCGACAGAGCGGCGGCGGACCAAAAAAGGAAGGTTCTTGAGGGTGTCTATGCACAATGGATGCAAAGGTTTAGCCGGAGTTCTGGCCACATTCGTTCTAGCGGCCGCAGGTTGCCAGAAACAGGCGGCAACGCCGGCGGAACAAGCACCGCAGCCAACTGCACCACAAGCTGTGCAGATTGGTGGCGCGGACGTGCTGACGCTCACGCGGAAGGCTACCAATAACGGCAGCAAACCGGAATTCCTCTCCGTGACCCTGCTTCCCGGGCGGGGCATGAATATGCTGCAGGTTACGGCCGCGGTGCCCGGCAAAGGGGAGATCCCTCTACTCCGTTCACCCTCGGTCAAGGAGGCCGCAAGTCAACTGAACGGCACCGGCAGGGATCAGCTGGGCAACATGTCCTTCAGTTTGGGAGGAGCCTTTCTGATTCCTTACCCGAACCGCATCGTGGGCGAACGGTCGCCTGATGGCAAATCGGTCATCACGCAATGGCGCGGCCACACCCTGGCCTTGCCGGCAAACTTTCCCAGCAAGAACCCCGGTGGGCCGGTAGTAGCGATTCATGGGTTGATCACTCAAGCCAAGGTAGAAGACCTTCAAACCCAGACGGCAGCCGATGGACAGACAGTAACGGGCGTTATCCACGCCGGAGATTTTGGGGGTCACTGGCTTTCCGACACCGACCTGAACCTGACCATCGCACTCACCGGGGACGCGGTCGATGCCACCATTACCGCCAAAAACGTGGGCAAAGAACCGGAGCCCATGTCCATCGGCTGGCATCCCTATTTCCTGATACCGAGTGGCCACCGGGCGCAGACGCGACTGCATATTCCGGCCGCGATGATGGCCCCGGTGAACAACTACGGTGACGCATTCCCGACCGGACAGCTCAAGCCGGTCAAGGGCACGGAGTATGACTACAACGCGCCCGACGGTGTGGCCCTCGACGATCATTTTCTGGACGACAATTTCTCTCACCTGCAACGCACCCAGGGCGCAGCCGAAGTGAAGCTGATTGATCCCGACTCGAATTACGGATTAACGGTTTCCGCTCTTTCCCCGGAAATCAAAACGGTGCAGGTGTATTCGCCCAAGAACGCTACCTTTGTCGCCATCGAAGATCAGTTCAACTACGTGGACCCATTCGGGAAGCAGTGGAAGGGGATGGACACCGGCATGGTGACACTCCGTCCCGGCCAATCAGTTACCTGGAAGGTTCGTCTGGGACTGTTTACGCCGGGCCAATAGAAGGGCTGCAAGAGGTTACCGTAGTAAGGGGCTGGGAAACCGAGGAGCCCCCGGTCCGGCCCCGATCCAGCGCATACTTGAAGGATGCGAAGAACAACTGCGGCCCGCTGCCTGTGCTGCGGGTATCGAACGCTCTCCGTGCCGGAAGCCCTGGAGCTGTGCCAGGTCTGCTGGTGGCAGGATGATGGTCAGGACGATCGCGACGCAGACGTAGTCCGCAGAACAGTGAATGGCAATCTCTCGCTCAGTGAGGGACGACGTAACTACAAGCACTACCAGGCCGCGGATCCGCGGTTTGTGGCCCATGTACGCATGCCACGGCAGGAGGAATTCTAGGCTGCGCCTGAGCCGGTGGAACCAGCGAAGGTAACCGTGAAGGGTGTATTGTAGTTAATAGCGGCTTCGCATTCCCTGCGCTGCGGGTTTGACCCTCCCGGCAAAGCCTCATACGATGAAAGCAGGCTGTTTACAGGCTCCCCCGCGCTTGCATCGATTTCGCCATTGCGGCAGCGCAGAGACCGAGCGACCCTGGAAGGCATACGTTGAGCTCAACAGAAATGATTGAAACCACACCGCAATCTGACGGAGTGTCTACCGCCACCGAGGCACCTGCCGGACATGATCATGAGGGTCACTCTCATGGTGCGGCTACCCTGAACCCCGACTGCACGCGAGAAGTAGAAATCGAAGTTCCCGCCGAAGAAATCACCCGCAATTATCAGGCAGTTACCAAACGATACAAGAAGATGGCGCGCATTCCCGGCTTTCGCTCAGGCAAGGTCCCGGAGTCATTGATCCGCGGGCGCTTCGCTGAGCAGATTCGCCAGGACGTGATAGAAGCGGTTCTACCCGAGCACTTCCGAACCGCCATCGCCAAGCAGCAACTCAGGCCCATCTCTCAGCCCCAGGTGACCAAAATCGATCTCGAAGACGGCAAGCCTTTACATTTCAAGGCTGCTTTCGAGGTGCTGCCCGACTTCTCGATCGACGGCTACCAGGAAGTGAAGGTAGAGAAACCTTCCGCTGAATTGACCGATGGCGAAGTAGACGCCGAGCTGGCGCGCATTCGCGACTCCCGATCCACCATGGAGCCGGTCACCGAAGAGCGCCCGTTGGCCGATGGCGACTTTGCGCAGATCAGCTTTACCGGCAACGTACAGCCGGCGGAAGGCGAAGCTGAGACCGCCGCGCGAGCCTATCTCGGCACAGGATGTGATGGTCCAGGTAGGAGGACCGAACACGCTTGACAGTTTTAATGCTGCACTACGCGGAGCCACGGTGGGTCAACAGTTAAAGTTCGAGGTGAGCTATCCGCCGGATTTCGGTGAGCGGCAATTAGCTGGTAAGCGGGTGGCCTACGACCTCGAAGTGAAGAGCATCAAGAAAAAGATCGAGCCGGAATTGAACGACGAGTTTGCCAAAGAGCTTGGGCAGTACGAAAGTATGGCCGACTTTACGCGCCAACTGCGCGAACATCTGGCTGTGGATAAACAGCGCCGGGTACAAAGCGAGACCACGAATCGGTTGCTGGATGCGTTGGTCAACCGCTTCGAGTTTCCGGTTCCAGAATCACTGGTGCAGCAACAGATAGATGCTCGTCTTGACCGCGGGCTACGAGCGCTTGCCTCGCAGGGCATGCGCACCGAAGACATGCGCAATCTCGATTTCGATCGGCTGCGCGCGGCGCAACGCCCTTCCGCAACTGCCGAGGTAAAGGGTTCCATGTTGCTGGACCGCATTGCCGATGCGGAGAATGTCACCGTGCCGGAAGAAGATGTAGAAAATGAACTGCAAGCTATCTCTTTGCAAATGCGCGAGCCGCTGGATGCGCTGCGCTCGCGTTTGACTGAGGACGGTAGCCTCGCTAGAATCCGGGAACGCTTACGTAGGGAGAAGATGGGCACGCTGCTGTACGAAAGATTAGCGTCCTAGATGAACGCAAACGGGCAGTTTTAAGACCGTGGCGGCGTACGCCGGCCGCGGAAAGTGGAAGCAAGGGAGAGCATGGCACTTGTACCTATGGTGGTCGAGCAGACGAGTCGAGGCGAGCGAGCCTACGACATTTATTCTCGTTTGCTTCGCGACAATATTATCTTTCTGGGAACACCCATCGACGATCAGATCGCAAATCTGGTCATCGCCCAAATGCTGTTTCTCTCTGGCGAGGACCCGGAGAAAGATCTACAGCTCTACATCAATTCTCCGGGCGGCTCCATCACCGCGGGCCTTGCCATCTACGACACCATGCAGTTCATCCGCAATGACGTGGTCACCTACTGCATTGGGCAGGCGGCGAGCATGGCGGCATTCCTGCTGATGAGCGGAAACAAGGGCAAGCGCTTTGCTCTACCGAACTCCCGCATTCTGATCCACCAGCCCTCGATGGGAGGACTGTCGGGTCAGGCGACCGATATTGATATTCATGCTCGCGAGATTCTACGAATTCGCGAGATTACCAACAAGTTGATGTCGAAGCACACTGCTCAACCGCTGGAACGCATTGAGCGAGATGTGGAGAGAGACTTCATCATGAACGCGCAGCAAGCAAAAGAGTACGGCATTATAGACGAAATCATAGACCGGCCACGTACCTGAATTGGCCGGGAGGCCAAAGGAGTTGCAGTATGAAAACGCCGAGGGGAACAGACGATACGCTCCGTTGTTCGTTCTGTCATAAATCGCAGGACGCCGTTGCTAAATTGATCTCCTCACCGAGCGATTATCCGCGGGCATACATTTGTGATGAGTGCGTCGCGGTTTGCAACTCCATCCTGGAAGACGACCGGGGTGAGACGCAGCCTGGGGCAGCCCCGGCTCACTTGCCCAAACCGCAAGAGGTGAAGGGCTTTCTGGACGAGTACGTCATCGGCCAGGAGCAAACTAAAAAGAAGCTCGCTGTCGCGGTCTACAACCACTACAAGCGTATCCAGATGAACCGGACACGCGGCAATGACGTCGAGCTTTCCAAGTCCAACATCCTTCTTGTAGGCCCAACCGGAAGCGGCAAGACCCTGCTGGCGCACACGCTGGCCAAGATGCTGGACGTACCGTTTGCGATTGTCGACGCAACCACGTTGACGGAAGCGGGCTATGTAGGGGAAGACGTCGAAAACATCATCCTCAAGCTGCTTCAGGCAGCCGACGGTGACGTAGCCAGGGCACAGACCGGCATTATCTACATTGATGAAATCGATAAGATCGGCCGCAAGGACGAAAACCCGTCGATTACCCGCGATGTCTCCGGCGAGGGCGTGCAGCAGGCACTCTTGAAGATCCTCGAAGGCACGGTGGCTAACGTTCCGCCCCAGGGCGGACGCAAGCATCCCCACCAGGAGTTCACGCCGGTCGACACCACCAACATATTGTTCATCTGTGGCGGCGCTTTCGTCGGGCTGGAACGCCTGATTGGCCGGCGCGTAGGCAAGAAAGCGTTAGGTTTCAAGGCGCTCTCGGAAAAGGAAGCACAGGAAGCGGGCACCTTGCCGGCACAGCGGGATACCGAGCTTCTGCGCCAGGCTCAACCCCAGGACCTGATCAAGTTTGGTCTTATTCCTGAATTTGTCGGGCGCCTGCCAGTGATTGGCATCCTCGACGAACTGGATGAGGCTGCGCTGGTGGAAATCCTCACCAAGCCCAGGAATGCCATCCTCAAGCAGTACCAACGGCTCTTTGAGTATGAGGGGGTACGGCTGCTGTTTTCCGAGGACGCCTCTCGTGCCGTGGCCCGCGAGGCCCTGAATCGCAAGGTGGGAGCACGCGGCCTGCGCATGATCCTGGAAGAGTTGATGCTGGACCTGATGTACCACCTCCCGAGCAACAAGAAGATCAAGGAGCTGGACATCACGGCCGAGATGGTACAGAAACGTGACCTTTCCGTGACGCTGCTGGAAAAAGCCGGTTAAGCCGCAGCAGAACTGGACGATTGTCTTATTTTGAGGGCAGGGATTATTGGCTGAAGGGTCTGCGTGAGCAACCACCTCTTGAAGGGTACGGCCTTTAGGCCGTACGTTGAGCAGTCAAGATAATCGGCTTCAGCCGCTGAGGGCTCTTAAGGGAGCAGAAGAGATGCCCTCCAGGGGCTAAAGCCCTTCATAGGTTGGGTAGTTAACGTACGGGCTGAAGCCCGTACCCTTCAAAAAGCGAGTTCTCACCAGACTCTTCAGCCCGTACGTAACCCGTACATAATCGGTTCAGGTTTGCAATCAATTATGGACGACCCGAAGGCCGTCCCCTTCCAGGAAGTCGGTTTTTCCGCAGCCTGTTTAGCCGGGCTTTAAGGTCAGACGAATAGGGCGAATTCATCCCTTCTGCGGCTTTTTAGAACAGCTGAGTGCCATGAACGATTGGAAAAGTCGTACCTCAGGGGCTAAACAGGTTGCGGAAAAAGTCTGATCGGGCAGGAAAGCATGCCCCAGGGGCTAAAGCCCACGATAATTACATTGCGTTTGCGCCGGGGATAAATCCCCGGCCTACCCTAAAACCGAGTTTTCCGCAGCCTGTAAGGTCCTCGTGAGCTGAGCCAAGGTGGTCAGCCTGACGCCGTGCCCTTCGTACAAGGCCTTTTTCCCGCAATCTTCTTGAGTGGTCAACTGGCTTGTTGATTGCTTGAAGCCCCTCACATCCGGGGCATTGGCGCAAGTCCCTTTTCCTCTGTATAAGGGAGATAAGTGAAAGGAAATCGCGTGACACAAGCTAAAGAAAACCGGGACAAAGGCGATCTTCGCAAGCTCCCCATGATGCCCATTCGGGACATGGTGATCTTTCCTTACATGATGACGCCTTTTGTTGTGGGGCGTGAGTCAAGCGTGAGAGCGCTGGAAGAGGCGCTCACCGGGGACCGCAAGATATTTCTGGCAACACAGCACGACGCGGGCATCGACGAACCGCGCCCCGAGGACATTTATTCCGTTGGAACCATTGGCAACATCGTCCAGAGCGTAAAGATGCCGGACGGCAACATCAAGGTGCTGGTCGAAGGACTGGAGCGGGCCAAGGCTGTGGAAATGAACGACTCGGATGGCTTTTTTGTGGCCACTGTGCGGGTCGCCAACCGGCAGCTTGAAGTAAACCCGCAAATTGAGACCGTTATGCAGCGGGTCACTTCCCTTTTTGAGCAGTACGTCAAGCTGCAGCAGTCGCTGAATTACGAAACCATGATCGCCGCTGTCCGTATGGATGAGCCGGCGAAGCTCTCCGACACGATCGCAGCCAACCTGCAGCTTTCGATCGAAGAGAAGCAGGAACTGCTCGATATTTTTGATCCCAGCGAACGGTTGACCCGGGTCGCCGACGTGCTGGACATCGAAATCGAGAAGCTGAATATGGATCGAAGCGTGCAAAGCCGGGTAAAACGGCAGATGGAGCGCGCGCAGAAAGAGTATTACCTCAACGAGAAGATCAAGGCCATCCAGAAAGAACTGGGCCGCGGCGAGAAGAGCGAGTTCGATGAGCTGCGGAAGAAGATCGACGGCGCGGGCATGCCCAAGGACGTCTTCGATAAAGCGATTCAGGAGCTGAAAAAGCTCGAGGCTATGCCGCCGATGTCGGCGGAATCGACCGTATCCAGAAACTACCTTGACTGGCTGCTGGCGGTGCCGTGGAAGAAGAGAAGCAAGGAAACGCGCAGCATCGATCATGCCGAAAAGGTGCTGAACGCGGACCACTACGGACTGGAAAAAATCAAAGAGAGGATTCTCGAGTTTCTGGCCGTGCGCCAGCTGGTGAAGAATCCCAAGGGCTCGATCCTGTGCTTTGTCGGACCTCCCGGTGTGGGCAAGACCTCGCTGGGAATGTCCATCGCCAAGGCCACTGGCCGCAAGTTCGTGCGCATGTCGCTTGGCGGCGTACGGGACGAGGCGGAAATTCGTGGCCATCGCCGGACCTACATCGGAGCACTGCCAGGACAGATCATTCAGTCCATGAAGAAGGCGGGAACCAAGAACCCGGTCTTCATGCTGGACGAAGTGGATAAGATGGCTTCCGACCTGCGTGGCGATCCCGCGTCGGCGCTGCTCGAGGTGCTCGACCCGGAGCAGAACACCAGCTTTCAGGACCACTACCTCGATGTGGAATATGACCTGTCGCAGGTGCTCTTCGTGGCCACTGCCAACGTGCTCCACACCATCCCGGCGCCGCTCCAGGATCGCATGGAGATCCTGCGCCTGCACGGCTATACCGAGGCGGAAAAGCTGGAAATTGCCAAGCAATATCTGGTCAAGAAGCAACGCGAGGCCACAGGGCTGAGCGACAAGAACGCCGTCTTCAGCGACGCGGCACTGGTGGACATCATTCGCGGGTACACGCGCGAGGCCGGCGTGCGCAACCTGGAGCGTGAGATCGGCAACGTATGCCGCAAGGTAGCGCGCCGTGTGGTCCGCAACGGAGCCAAACATAAAGAAGACATTGCCGACACCAACCTGAACGAGTTTCTGGGAGTGGCCAAATTTCGCGATTCTCAGCTGCACGAGACCAGCGAAGTGGGCCTGGTGACCGGTCTCGCCTGGACTGAGGTGGGCGGCAGCATTCTTTCGACCGAGGTTCAGGTACTGGACGGTAAGGGCAAGTTGACCTTGACCGGCCAGCTGGGCGACGTGATGCAGGAGTCGGCGCAGGCTGCCCTTTCCTACATCCGCAGCCGGGCGCAGCACCTGGGTCTGCCGAGGGACTTTTACCGCAACCTGGACATCCACGTGCACGTGCCGGAAGGCGCCATTCCCAAGGACGGTCCATCCGCGGGCATTACCATTGCCACCGCACTTGCCAGTGCTTTGGCCAAGGTCCGCGTGAGGCGCGATATTGCCATGACCGGCGAGATCACGCTGCGAGGCAAGGTTCTGCCCATTGGCGGATTGAAAGAGAAGCTGCTGGCCGCTCATCGTGCCGGCATCTTCGAAGCGATTCTTCCTCGAGCTAACGAAAAGGATTTGGCGGATCTTCCCGAGAACCTGCGCAGCGTCATGAAGCTGCACTTCGTGGATCAAATGGACGAGGTGTTGAAAATCGCCCTCGAGGGTCCGCTGCCTGAGATGCGCGAGGAGACGCCCGAGGCGCTGACTGCGGTTAAGCCGCCGGTTCCCGCCGATCAGCCGCGCGCACAGTAGACCGTGCACCTGGTCACGAAGTTCCTGCTATCGTCGATGTCGCCGGAGCAGTTCCCTACCGCCGCGGCCCCGGAATTTGCGTTCCTGGGCCGTTCCAATGTTGGCAAATCGAGCCTGATTAACGGCCTGCTGGGCGAAAAAGCAGCCAAGGTTTCCGCCTCGCCGGGACGTACCCGGTCGATCAATTTTTTTGCTCTGTCGGATTCGGCAACGGCACGGCTTCCGCGGCTGCTCTTTGCTGATTTGCCTGGCTACGGCTACGCCAAGATCTCCCGGTCCATTTCCGCGGAGTGGCCCAAATTCATCAATCCCTATCTTGAGGAGCGGCCTAACCTGGTGCTCTGCATTTGC
The DNA here is from genome assembly GCA_963838445.1 of uncultured Acidobacteriaceae bacterium. Lineage (GTDB taxonomy): Bacteria > Acidobacteriota > Terriglobia > Terriglobales > Acidobacteriaceae > PALSA-350. Next base: position 12,261 of record CAWIRT010000037.1, on the reverse strand, counting down.
CTGGTGGACAGCAATATTCCGGTGCAGGCCAGCGACCAACAACTGATCGCATCGCTTAAGGGAATGGGTCGCAGTTTTCTGGTTGTGGGTACGAAGGCAGACCGGCTCTCCGGGAACGAACGAGCAAAGGCTCTGACACGGCTGAGAGAAGGGTTGGGGCTCAGCGAGATTCTGCTGTGTTCCGCCAAGACCGGGACTGGAATGAAGGAATTGTGGACGCAGATTTTGGCGCGGGTTGAGGAAAACCCTACGTAGGCCGGATAGGTTAGGGGAAAAGCGAAACTGCAGATCCCTCGGCTTCGCTCCTAATGAACAAAGAAGAGTGTGTTGTGCCGCACCTCCGGCGCTCGACCACTTGCCTATGGACCCAGCCCTTCCGGGCTGGGCTGATTTTTGGTGCCGGCCCTCTGGGCCTGGAGTGCAAACACCGCTTCCCCTGTTCATTCCTTGCCCCAGGCAAGTCGGCTGCTCGGGATGGCAAAGGAAAAGCAACGGTTCCATCCCGAGAGGTTGTGACTTCTTGATTTCTTTCATGGTTTTGGTGGCCGGAAAGCTCTGAAGAGCATTTGTTAACAAGCGTTGCCGAGGTCCTTCGACTCCGCGCCATAAGCTCTTCGTCATGTGATAGATCCGTGCGGCGCTTCGCTCAGAGGCTGTGACTTTTTTGATTTTTCGCGCCCTTGGAAGCACCTAACCTTTTTGTTTTCAGCGTCGATTTTTTCGCAAAACCAATAAAGTCACAGACTCTCAGGATGACGGCTTTGAGGAGGGGCGAAAAACATCTGGTTAGGTGTGCAAAAAGACGCCGCGGACCTTCCCTGGAAATGTTTTTCGACCGAGCGTAGCGGAGCGGAGGGACCTGCAGTTTTTTCCTTCACCGGTGCAACTGACGGGTCGGGAGTCACCAGGTGGAGTAGGGCTGTCCGTCGCTGCTGGCCTGGTCAGATCCGCTGTGCACATCCGTCATGCCGGGATCGGTCTGATCGACGTTCTGCAGGGTGTCGTCCATCGTCGGCACCCAGGTGGTGCTGCTGTGCGTGACCGGGTCGACAGGAATGGTCTTGAGGTAACCACCGCTGACCAGGTCATCCAAGCTCTGCGGCGCCTTGTTCTTATCGTTGGTATAAGCATCAATGGCATCGCGAAGCACATGCAGATCTTCCCTGAGCACGGCTTCGCGCGCGGCACGAATGGAGGCCACGTAGGCGGGGATCGCGATCGCAGCCAGGATCGCGATGATCAGCATCACCACCATCAACTCGACCAGGGTGAAGCCACACGCGGATTTTCGAAAGCGCTCGCCGGATTTGCTCACAAGCCTACCAATCGGAGTACTTCGTTCCATCAAGCGCAGTGGCTTGCGACTTAGAGGCAACATCGAAGACATTCTGCCCACCCCAGGAGTCGCTGTTCGGATCGTCCTGCATGGAGCGTAGCGTCCACTCGGCTTTGCCGGTCATGGGATCGACCGGAATGCGGCGCAGAAATTTGAGTTTCTTACCCTGGGCGTCCACACCCTTCACCAGCGTATCGAGATCCGGCGGATAGTTCTGGCTGTCGGCCTTGGTCATAAAGGCGTGCTTGTCGGCGGCGTCCTTGTAATGGTCGATGGCATCGCGCATCTGCCATAGGTCGTAGCGCAATTCCCTTTCCCTCTCACGCTTGGCCTTGAAACGGGCCAGCGGCACGACCGCCGAAGCCAGGATGGCCAGGATCGCAACCGTCACGATCAACTCGACCAGGGTCAGGCCCGATTGCCTGCCTGCCGCTGTGCTGCGTGGACGAACGTTGTACTGCATACTGGGGCCCTATTGCACGTGTACTGCGGTTTGTGAGCCGGCGATGTTTACCGCCTGTTGTGCACTGTTCTTCGCCGACGCTCGGATGATCTGCATCGATGCATCTCCCGCGGCGTTGGCCTGGAAGGTCAGAACGCAAACGGTTCCCGACCCGTTCACGCCGGCAACGCCGGGCGGACGCGATGCTGAGATCACAACATTGCCAACCCCGTCGTCGCGATGAACCAGCGCAATGGCCTGGCCGTCATGGCCAAGATAATCACCGGTATCTACGTTGACCAGCGCCAGTTTGCTGTTGTCGTAACGCAACTGCATTGGTACGGAGAATACGTCCTGGCCGCCGCTGAGCTTGACTGCCACCTGGAAGGTGCTGCCGACCTTAGGCGCAACCGTCGGCGGAGCGATCTCCAGGCTTGTACTGCCGGATGCTGTGGGGACTGGAATGGCAGGCCTGGCCATAGCGGAACCGGGGGGCGGAATTGCCGCAGCCCCGCCAGCGGGAGGTGGTGCATTAGGTGTCATCGGGGGATGGGTCTGCAACCCGGGCGGCAGACTGCCCACGCCCCCCGGTTGTGCGGTTGCCGGCGCCGAGATGCGCCGCAACTCGACATTGGTGCCCGTGCCTGTGTCAATCTCCTGCAGATTCAAAGGGCTGATATCGGTAGAGCGAACCACATGCGGGGTCAGCATGAAGATGATTTCGTCGTCCGTCACCTGATGTTGGGTGGAGCTGAAGAGATACTTCAGGATCGGCAACTCGCCGAGATACGGCGTTCCGCCAATACTGATCAAATCCTGCTTCTGCAGGAACCCACCCAGTATGTTGACTTCACCTTCCTTGAGGCGGACCACCTGATCGGCCGTGCGCTGGCTGATAATTGGTTCTGTAATGCCACCGATATTGCTCGAGCCGTTCTCCTGCGAGGAGACGATCTTGATCTTCAGAGTTACGTCGCGGTCGTAGTGAACGATGGGCGTAATCTCAATCTCCACACCAACATCCAGGTATTGAAACTGAGTGTTCACGAGTGAGCTGACCACAGCGGTCGCCGCGCCCGTCTGGTACGAACCAGTAGCCACCGGGATGCGTTCACCAATCTTCAGATCAGCCTTTTGCCCGTCGGTTGCGCGGATGCTGGGATTCTGCAAAACCTTGGTGTCGGAGTCCGAAAGCAAAAAGTTGGCCGTTGCCTGGCCTACGGTCACGGCAAAATTGGTGGCGTTCAGGTGAGCAAGATTGTTCAGCGTCAGATTGGTGGTGCTGCCGGTAGTGCCAGTCGTGGTGGTGCCTGTAGTGCCCGTGGTGCCGGTTGTACCCGTGGTACCGGTAGTATTAGTGGCATTGGGTGGCTGCAACTGTATGCCGAAGCTGCCCGGCAGCTGGACGCCGATGGTCCGTGTCTTATCCCGGTTCACTTCCAGTAACGCCACGTCGACCACTACTTCCGGACGCGACTTATCCAGGTCGTTGATCAGTTTTTGCGCCAGCAGCAGTTCGTCCGGTGTGGCCCGCATCACGATGGCGCTTTGGCTCGGTACTCCATAGAGCTTGGCGTTCACCAGCAGATTGCGCAACGCGGTCTGAATATCGTTCAGGTCGTTTTGCTGAGCGGTGTTTGCCAGGTAGAACGTCTGCACCGCTTCCTCTTCGAGTTCCTGGCGCTTGGCGCGTGTGTTCATGGCAACGAAGATGGTGTTCGGTGTGACCGCATGCCAGAATGTGCCCGAGGATATGCCGACTATGCGTAGAGCGTCCAAGAGCGATACGTTCGCAATATCCACCTGGATGCGCTTGGAGGTGTACTCGGGATCAAAGAGCACGTTGATCCCTGCCGCCTTGCCGACGGTCGAGTAGACCACCTTGCTGTCTTCGGTCATATGCAGAGTGAGCGGTTCATTGGAGATGGGCTTGAGCTGAACCGGACTGCCAACCTCGCTGAGTTCCTCTGTTTTATTCTCGGGAATCGAGGTTTCCTGATTAGCCTTGGGAGAAGCAGCGAGCTTGTCCCTTGCCTTCTGGATATCCTGGTGGGCCAACTCGTTGCTGGGGTCGATCTCAAGCGCACGCAGGAACTCAGTCATCGCACCGGTGGTGTCACCCTGCGCGAGGAGTTTTTCCCCTCGAGCCACGTGCGCGGATCCAGCCAGAAAGCGCAAGCGCTCATACGCCGTCTTATAGCGAAGATTCTTGGGTTCCTTCTGGAAGGCCTGGTAGTAGTCTTCGAACGCCGTTATGGGATCGTCTTTGGTCTCAGCCAGCCTGGCCGCGCTGATACAGAGTTTTCGCACTGGGGCCTGAAGCTGCAAGAGAACAAATGCTCAGCAGGAGGAGCAGGATAAACGCAGAGGACAGAGCCCAGTTATTTTGACGGCGATTCATCGCACTCCAGATAGCCAAGACGCGTGTGCACAGCGTTTCGCAAGAATTGTGGCCCGTCACAGACCGCGAGGGTGTGGTTCCGGCAAGCCGGGACCACAAGAAGGTCTTCGCTCCGGCCTACACCAATTGCGAAACCGCTGGGGAGAAATCGACGTGTCCGCAGACGCACAGAACAGCAATTCTCTTTGCTAATGTCGCCTGAGTATACCATCCGGGGAACCCAGCCCTTCGCTTCCAAGTCGCGTGCTAGCATGAAGATTCGTAACCAAATGTATGCCCCGGCAACTGAATCAAACCACTCATCCATCTGCTCAAAAAGCGAAGCCTAGGGAGCCCGTCGCCGCCGGTGAGCGAGATGCTGCGGTAAACCGTGCCGCAGGACATAACTACTTTCTGCTGGACAAATTCGAAGCCGGGATCGCGCTCCGAGGCACGGAAGTCAAGTCCATTCGCGAAGGCAAAGCCAATCTCAAGGATGCTTACGGAATCATTAAAGACGGCGAAGCGTATTTGCTGAACGCGCACATTGGCCCCTATTCGCACGGAAACTCTTTGAACCACGACTCGCTGCGTACCCGAAAACTCCTGCTCCATCGCCAGGAACTGCAAAAGCTAATGGGGAAGACGCAACTAAAGGGTTTAACGCTCATTCCCACCAGGCTTTATTTCCGCCACGGCCGCGTGAAATGCGAACTGGCGGTGGCAAAGGGCAAGCAGGACTGGGATAAGCGCGAGACCGAGCGGCGGCGTGAAGACGACCGCGAGGCTCGGGCAGCCATTGTCCGCAGCCAGCACAAATAGCCATAAACCAAACAATATAAACGGCTTATCGGAGCCGAGAAAACGCTAACCACGCATGCATACAAAATTCATATCGGCCAAGCTTGACCGCGTCAGCAGTGGGCTATTGGTGATCTTCGCTCTCGATACCAAAGAAAAGAAGCAGACCACGCCAGTCATCAAGCTGTTAACCTCCAGCGGGCCCTTATCGAAGGCGACCGCCGCGATTCTGAGCAGTGGCGAATTTGCCGCCGGGAGCTGCGAAACAGTCCTGTTGCATACCCCGGCCGGGTTCAAAGCGGAACGGATCCTCCTCGTGGGGATCGGCAAGCTCACCACTTCCGAGGTTCGCAAGGGGGCGGGGGCGGCAGTCCGGTTCGCCAAGCCGCGCAAGCTGCGCGAGCTCACCATCGCCATTCCAGAGGGACTTGATCCCATTGCCGCCACGAGAGCGCTGGTGGAGGGCGCTTATATCGGTGATTTCGACCCGGATACCTATCGTTCTGACCGCAAGGATCAGAGTATCGAGCAGCTCAACGTGCTTGGCGGGAGCGGGGTCAAGCAGGCTGCCATTGAGGCCGCTGTCGAGGAAGGCGCGATCCTGGGCGAGGCGCAGAACTTCACCCGCACCCTGGTCAATGAGCCAAGCAACGTATTGACGCCCACGGTGCTGGGTCAAAGGGCCGAAGAGATGTGCCGTCGATTTGGGCTGCAGTGCGAGGTTTTCGGTGCAGACAAGTTGAAAGCCTTAAAAATGGGCGCATTCTGGGGCGTCACCAAGGGCTCCGAAGAACCACCCGCCCTGATTGTGATGAAATACGAGCCCAAAAACGCGCCGGCTACGCCAGTACTGGGCCTGGTGGGGAAAGGCATTACCTTCGACACCGGCGGCATCTCCATCAAGCCCGCGGACGGCATGGAGAAGATGAAGTACGACATGGCCGGCGGAGCGGCGATGATCGGCGCGATGCAGGCTATTGCGCAATTAAAACCCGCGGTCCGCGTCATTGGCATTGTTTGCGCAGCGGAAAACATGCCTTCGGGGACGGCCATGAAGCCGGGAGACGTGCAGATCGCGATGTCCGGGAAAAGTATTGAAATCATTAACACCGATGCGGAGGGGCGGCTGGTATTGGCGGACGGACTGGCCTATGCACGACAACTCGGCGCGACGCACTTGATCGATGCCGCCACCCTGACCGGCGCCTGCGTGGTTGCGCTGGGTATGGTGAATGCGGGCTGTTTCTCCAACGACGAAGAAACCTACCGGCATTTCACGGGCGCGACCGAAATCTCGGGTGAGCGGTTCTGGCGGTTGCCGCTCGAAGAAGAGTACAAGGAACAAATCAAATCCAGCATCGCCGACATCATGAACACTGGGGGCAGCCGCTGGGGCGGAGCAATCACCGCGGCGATGTTCCTCAAGGAATTTGCAGAAGACACGCCCTGGATTCATCTGGATATTGCAGGCATGGCGTGGTCGGAAGAACAGAAGCCCTGGATGGCGAAAGGTCCCTCCGGAATTGCGGTGCGCTCGATCACCGAATGGGTTCGCAGCTACGCGAAGTAGGCGCATCGGACACCGTGAAGGCGCCCGATGCGAACTAAGCTGTACTGGTTACGAGGCGGCCCTCGCTGTCTGTTTCTCCAGCGTGTGTTTTGATTGCGCCGGCTTTCCGTGACCGATTTCCCGGATGAGCCGTTCGTTGAATGCGGGCAGGTCATCGGGCTTGCGGCTGGTGGTAAGGTTCTGATCGGTGACAACCTCTTCATCGACCCAGTGGCCACCTGCGTTGCGAATATCGGTACGCACCGAGGGCCAGGAGGTGAGCGTCCTTTTCTTCAGGACTCCGGCCTCAACCAGCATCCACGGCCCATGGCAAATCGCCCCGATGGGCTTACCAGAATTAAAGAAGTCGGTCACGAAAGCAACCGCCTTGGGCTCGATGCGTAGTTTGTCAGGATTGATTTGACCACCGGGGAGAACTAAACCGTCGTACTCGGCAGGCTTGGCCTCATCCAGGGTCTTGTCGACCTTGGTGTTTTCGCCCCAGTCAGTATGATTCCAACCTTTGATCTGACCTGGCTTGGGAGAAATAACGTCGACGGTTGCTCCCGCCGCTTCCAGAGCCTTCTTTGGCTCGGTCAATTCCACCTGCTCGAAACCATCTGTTGCAATGATGGCTATCCTTTTTCCCTGCAAGTTTGCATTCATGTTTAAGACCCCTTGGTTACCACTACCTCTACTTCGCTTTCTCCTTCCTTTTTATTGAGAGTCTGCTTCGGGCCCGCTCGTTGCCCCGGATTGTATTGTGAAATGTCAATGAACGCCGGCCCGGGAAAGCGTCTCGTGGCATCCTATCGACAAAACTTTGGTAAGGGGATTGGACCATGCTCGGCAGAACGATCTGTAGAAACGCTGTTTGCGCGGTTACGATTTGGTCGTCGGTCGGCTTGCTGACCTCCTGCAATTCCACCTCCAACTCGGTCGCGCTCAACGGAGCCGGCAGCACTTTTGTTTATCCGGTGATGGGCCGTTGGATTCAGGATTTCCACCAGTCTCACAGCAATGTGCAGATCAACTATCAATCCATCGGGAGCGGCGGGGGTATTCAGCAGGTGAAGTCCGGCACCATTGATTTTGGCGCTTCCGATGCACCTCTGTCTGATAACGATATGGCGCAGATGACGCCGGTGATCCAGATTCCGGAATCGGCCGGACCCATATGTGTCACCTACAATCTGGATGGTCTGCAGAAGCCTCTGCAGCTGTCTTCCGACGCGCTTGCCGGAATCTTCCTGGGCAAGATCACGAGTTGGCAGGATCCGCTGATCAAGAAGGACAATCCAGACGAGAAGCTACCCGCCTCGAAGATCATCGTGGTTCACCGCGCCGAGAGCAGCGGCACCACAGCTGCCTTCACGACTTACCTTTCCGCGGTCAGCCCAGACTGGGCGCAACAGGTGAGCAAAGGCACTGCGGTTAAGTGGCCAACCGGATTGGGCGCCAAGGGCAGCGAGGGAGTTACCGGCCAGGTGAAGCAATCCCCAGGCTCTATCAGCTACGTCGAGCTGACGTACGCGACCCAAAACAAGCTGCCGGTGGCAGCGATCAAGAACCAGGCCGGCAAGTATGTCCTGCCCAGCACTTCGGGGACGACGGCGGCGATCGATGCGTTCAAGGATCAGTTAGCGAACGACGCCCGCATTCCGATCGCCAATCCGCCCGCCTCGGCGCCGGACGCGTATCCCATATCTACGCTGACTTTCCTGATCATCCCGAAAGACGGCAAGGATGTTCAGAAGCGCACAGCATTGAAGCAATTCATCACGTATGTGGTGACGGACGGCCAGCAGGCCGCGAGCGGCCTCAACTACGCCCCTCTACCCGACTCGGTGAAGCAATTAGAATGTGAAGGCGCTCAGTCAACTCACAGTCAACGGCAGCCCGATTCAGTAATGGATGATTTAGTCCCGACCGCGGATCTTGGGTGCCCCACATCCCCGATTTCCTGTGGGGCTTAGTGGATTCCGCGAGCTCCATGCGCCTTTTTTAAGGCGCATGGAGTTTCTAAATTTGGGACTCGCGAAGTGGCCGGTGGAAGACATTTTTGCCGTTTTGGATCAACCAATCGCCCAAGCTGTGCCAGCCCCGGACTTTAGTCCGGGAAGCGGGTTTTCAACCCGCGTGAACGCTCGGGTATATAGGTTCAGGGCTTTAGCCCTGGTGGCGGGGGTCCAATTCCATTCGCAGAGACGCCGATGACCACGCAAACAGTTCCGGTCTCTCGCTCAAGCCCGCTTCGACCGGATTCTGCCAAATGTAAGTGTGGTGGTGTTTGTAGTCCTCTGCGTCGCGAATGCGATGATTCACGAAACTGGCTTGCCATATTTCAAAAGCGAAATGTAGTTCCCGCTTCGCGCGATACGAGAAACCGCCTTTGATCAACTGCAGTGGCTTTTCCAGCGGGACTTCCGCTGCAGGGGTCAGCAGCAGATGGAAGTGATTGGGCATGATTACAAATTCATGCAGCAGAAATCGCCTCTTTCGACGGTTATCCGCGAGGACATCGACGAGAAGCTGAGCCATGCGATCGGATTGGAGGAGCGCGCGACGTCCGACTGTCGTCGAGGTCACGAAGAATGTACGGGTTGATTGGGGAGCTTGGGGCATTTTCACCAGGGCTAAAGCCCGGTCGTTGCAAGATAAAGCGTTCTCGCGGGTTTGAAAACCCGCTTCCCCGGACTAAAGTCCGGGGCTGGCACGGATCATACTGTAGCCCTTCACAAGCTATGGTGCCTGGGGTGCCGCTGCCTGCGTCCTCGTTTTGAAAATTTAGAAACTACAGAGGAGGGAACCCTACGGCGTCACATCACTTCGGGGACGGCGATTCCCAGCCATTCCAGCAAACGCACCAATGCGCGCTCCGCTACCGCGGCGGTGGCCAACAGAAACTGTCTCCGCTTGGGATCCTCTTCGCTGAGGATGTGGTGGCGATGATAAAAATTGTTGAAGAGCTGAGCCAGTTGAAATGCATGCCGCGCCAGATACGCAGGTTCGGCAGCGGCAATGCATTGCTCGAGCAACAGGCTGAGCCTTGAAGCCATGATCCACAACTCCCAGAGACCGGTTGCTCCTTCGCCCTCCAGGTAATCGCCGGCATTGACTTCCGCGAGCGCCGCCTCCGGCGTCGTGCCCGCCTTGCGAAAAATATTGCGCGCCCGCACCACGGCGTATTGCACGTACGGTCCCGTCTCGCCTTCGAAACTGAGCGCTTCCTGAAAATCAAAGGCAATGACAGTATTGCGGGTAAATTTGAGCATGAAGTAACGCAACGCTCCGACCGCAATCTGGTGCGCAATGCCTTCCCGTTCCTCCGGGTCGCGCTGCGGATGCCGGCTATCGACTTCTTGTTTTGCCGCCGCAGTGAGTTTGTCCAACAGCGCGTCTGCCTTCACCCCAAAACCTTTGCGTCCCGAGACCTCGATGTACGGACGTTCCCGGTCTTCTGCTGAAATCTGGTATCCCAACTCCAGGGCACAGCGTGGCGTCAGGGCGACCATTTCGTAGGAAAAGTGAACGTAGTGCTCAGCGGCATCGGTGTACCCGAGACCGCGCAGGGCCTCAATCACGTTCGCCTGGGGATCGGCCTGCCGGCTGTCAATGACGTTGTAGATGGCCTGTGCGCCCCCGAAATCGGGATGCGTCGCCTCACCCACCTCGGTCGAGATCCAGCACATGTGGTCGTTGTAGGCAAAGAAGGGCGCGTAGCCGAAATCCCGGCCAAGCAGGCCAAACTTCCACAGGTGATAAGCGATGTCCTTGCCGACGTAGGTGACGGTTCCGTTGGAACGGACGATCACCTTGGCGTCTTCATCGACGGCATCTTCGACCGGCGCCGCAATCGTCGAGGCGCGCCGCATGACCCAGCAGCCCTGGTTTTTGCCCTCGGTCTCCAGATAGAGAACGCCCCTGGCTTTCAATTGGGCAAAGGCGAGGTCCCAAAACTTGAGATGGAGGATCTCGCTTTCGCGGGGCAGGAAATCGTACTCAATGCCCAGCCGTAGCATGGTCTCGAGATGCCGGCGCAGGATTGCGGTCGAGAGCAGATCGGCAATTTCCGCAGTCTCGTTCCCACCTTCCTCGATGGCATGCAGGGTTTCAAGCCGGATCTTCTTCCGCTCCTTAGCCTCCGGCTCCGGGGCCTTCATACCATTGGGAAACCCGCGCGTAGAGGTCCCAGCAGTAGTCGTCAATCCGTTCTCCTCTCGCTTTGAGATCGACCAGCAACTGCTTGACCCGGGCAAGATCGAAACCTTCAAAGTGGGTCAGACCCACCACCACATCGGCAACCTGTACCCCGGTGTTATCGATGTAGTTCTGCACGTCCACATGCTGCCCGGCGGCGCGCAGCAGACGCACAAAGGTGTCGCCCAGGATCGCGTTACGCAAATGACCGATGTGTGCGGCCTTGTTGGGATTGATGCTGGTGTGCTCGACCAGCGAATGAAGATGGCTCTGCTCTTCCGGGGTATCGTCGCGGGCGATCTGCCGGGCGGCCGCATGACGATCAAGCTTGCCGTTGATATAACCGGCGCCGGCCACGGCAAACGAGGTAAAACCCTCGAGCGGCATCAGCTCCGCGACCAGTTCCCCGGCGATCGCGCGCGGCGATCGTTTCAGACGGCGGGCCAGCTCGAAAGCCACCGGGAGCGCGTACTCGCCCATCTCCAGATCGGGCGGTTGCTCGATGGCGATCTGCGGGAGCTCAATCTGGTATTTGGCCTGAAGAACCGAGCGGACACGCTCGCGAAGCAGTCTCTGCTGTTTGCGATACACGCAAAACCCCTGATTTTCTTGCCGATTCTAGCAGACCGCTGCCCCTGTTAAGATTGAGAGGAGTGCACAGTCCTGGTGCACAACACTGTTCTGCTCATGTCCGATACTTCCAGCTTTTACATCACCACCCCGATCTACTACGTGAATGCCCGGCCGCACATCGGTCACGCTTATACGACGATCGTGGCCGACGCCATCGCCCGGCGCAAGCGAGCCCAGGGTCTTGATACCTGGCTTCTGACCGGAACCGACGAGCATGGGCAGAAGATCGAACGCTCAGCCCGGCAGGCGGGACAAACGCCTATGGAGTTTGCCACCGCAGTTTCAAGCCAGTTTCGCGGCCTTTGGGACCGCATGGGGCTGAGCTACGACGATTACATCCGCACCACGGAAGAGCGCCACCGCAAAGGTGTGCAAAAGCTTTTCCGGGTCCTTGAGGAGCGCGGCTTCATCTACAAGGGCAGCTATACCGGCCAGTACTGCGTGTCGGATGAGCTTTACGTCGATGCCCCGCCAGGTTCGCCCTGCCCGGATTGTGGCCGCATCACGGAGACCGTAAGCGAAGAAAATTATTTTTTCAAGCTCTCCGCCTTCGAGCGCAAGCTGCTGGAGCTTTACGACGATCCCAAGTTCATCATCCGCCCTGAGGCGAGGCGTAACGAAGTCATCTCCTTCGTGCGCGGCGGATTGAAAGACCTGTCGATCAGCCGCACCAGCTTCGACTGGGGCATCCCGGTGCCGGGTGATGAAAAGCACGTGATTTACGTGTGGATGGATGCGCTGGCGAACTACATCACCGCGCTCGGCTATGGCAGCGACGCCCCCCAGGACCAGGAGCGTTTCGCGCGCTTCTGGCCCGCGGACATACAGCTGGTGGGCAAGGAGATCATCCGTTTCCACTGCGTCTATTGGCCTGCCTTTCTCATGGCCGCAGGTCTGCAGCCGCCCAAGAGTGTGGTGGC
>CAWIRT010000036.1:0-28926 GCA_963838445.1 uncultured Acidobacteriaceae bacterium | reverse complement strand
CACCTGAGCATCGAGACGCCGGACAAGAAACTCAATCAGGCTTTCGCCTGGGCCGAAGTAGCCATCGATCAACTCCGCGTGCAGACGACTCCCTCGCATAGTGAGACTGCCCTGGTTGCTGGATTTTTTACTTCCGGCGATTCGGCCCGGCCGGGCTTCGGCTGGTATTTTGGCCGCGATGCGCTATGGACGCTTTACGCGGTGAATAGTTATGGCGATTTCCAGCTGACGCGGGATGAGCTGAATTTCCTGATCAAACGGCAAAGTCCCGAAGGCAAAATTATTCATGAGTGGGCGCAGACGGCCGACCTGGTGGATTGGAGGAGCCTGCCTTATGCCTATGCGTCGGCCGATGCCAACCCGCTGCTCCTCATGGCCAGCGAAGACTACATGAAAATAAGCGGAGACACCCAGTTCATCCTCGCCAACTGGGGGGCGCTCGAAAAGACCTGGAAGTTCGAGACCTCTCATGATTCCGACGGCGATGGAATTTACGAAAACACAGAAGGTTCCGGATGGGTGGAATCCTGGCCGCCCGGCATGCCGCACCAGGAAATCTATCTGGCTGCGCTCGATCAGCAGGCGAGTACCGCGATGGCCGGTTTGGCGCGAGCTACGGGTCATACCGAGATCGCTCAGCAGGCCGAGACCAGGGCGGCAAGGATCGGCGCGGCGATCGAGAAAGAGTATTTGCTTCCCGGGGGTGGCTTTTACGCTTTCAGCCGCAACGCCGACGGAACCACGGACTCGAGCCCAACCATCTTCCCCGCGGTTGCTTCCTGGGATGGCGACTACAAACTGCAACATGCCCAGCCAATGTTGGATCGATGGGCCGCACCCGAGTTCTCGACCGACTGGGGTACCCGTGATCTCAGTCCAACCGTACCGTTTTACGATCCCATCAGTTATCACCAGGGCACGGTATGGCCGCTCTACACCGGGTGGGTTGCGCTTTCGGAGTATCGCAACGGCCGTAGTCTCTCCGCCTATGCCCACCTCATGCAGAATGCCGATCTCACCTGGGCCCAGGATCCCGGCGCCGTAACAGAATTGCTTTCCGGCCAATTTTTCGCACCGCTGGGGCGCAGCACGTCTCATCAACTCTGGTCGTCCGCCATGGTGATCTCGCCGGTAGTACGCGGGCTATTTGGCTTGGAGTGGGATGCAGCGGGGAAGAAGCTCACGGTTACCCCGAGTCTTCCGGCGGACTGGGACAGCGCAAAGCTGCACCACATCCCTTTCGCCGGCGGCAATATTGACCTGGAACTGACGCGGGATGGAACAACGCTGTTGGTGCGAGCGACAGGGTCTCCCACCGTGGTTCTGGCTTCGCACGCGCCGGGTGCAAAATGGGCAGGAAATGTGCTGCGAATCCCCCTCCCGGCCGTGGAGACTGCTCTCTCTCATGCCCTGCCTCAAGCCGGTTCCACCACACAACAGTTAAAGGTGCTTGACCAGCAGTACGCGGCCAACTCGTTGACGCTGAGGTTGTCCGCCCCAGCCAACAGTCAGCAGACCATCATGATGCGGGTCAACGACATGCATGCAAAACCAAATGTCGAGGGAGCGCAAATGAAGCTGCCGGGCGGCAAATCTTTGTATCCGCTGCAACTTAATTTTGGTCCCGGCGAAGGCTACGTCGAAAAGACGGTAAAGTTCACCTGGTGACTGGTTCTTTACCACCAAGGCCGGGTGCCCCACATCTCGCTCGTTTTTCGCGAGATGTGGGATACCACGAAATGCTCGACCATCAGCTCGGTTTAACGTGTTTGCTTGCTCTCAGGCCGAACAACTTGCAGTTTGATGAGTGGTATCCCATATCTCGCAAAAAACGAGCGAGATATGGGGCACCCGGCCTTGGTTATAGAGACAGGCTCTTAGATGAAGCTACGGATGCTGGCAATCGCACTGCTGATCATTTCGTCGGTGGCGTCCGCGCAGCTATCCTTCGAGACCGATTCCGTTGCGCCGGAACGTTTCATTGCGGCTCACGGCCGCAAAGCGATCGCCATGGGTTACGCCGCGAGCGGCCTGGAGCTATGGGCCTACCCGCTGCAACTCATCTCCGGGTATCAGTTGGGATTTCGCCCAACCGGCAACACCACCGAAATCAACGCCTCCACTTTGCTTCGTCGAGTCACCTATGAACCCGAAGCAATCACCCGGACCTATATAGGTCCCGACTTCATCGTGCGGGAAAAGCTCTTTGTGCCCCTCGACGAAGCGGCTGTTTTTTTAACCTACACCGTAGAATCCCGGCACAGCGTCGACGTTGTTATCCACTTCACGCCCGTTCTCGATCTCATGTGGCCTGCATCCGTGGGTGGGCAGAACATACATTGGGACGCGGCCGCGTCGGCGTACGTCCTCGAAGAAGCTACCCACAAATACTCCGCCATCATCGGCTCTCCCGCCGCCATAGCCCATGACCAGGTTCTGAACAGCGCCCAGCCGGGAACGCCGGGGAGGCGGCTCGCGTTCGCTGTCCGCGCGGGGGGCGACGCAGATCGTTCCGCCACCGTGGTGGTTGCGCGTAACGACCCGGGCTCTCACCCTGGTGCAGCGCTCATGAAAGATCTACTGAGCGCAGAGACAAAGCTCGAGACCGAAGCGCATGCCCACTATGAACAGTTGCTCGCAAATACTCTGCGCATCGAAACCCCCGACCATGCGGTCAACCAGCAACTCGCCTGGGCACAGATCGCGCTCGATCAGGCCTGGGTATGCAATGACGTGTTGGGCTGCGGTCTGGTCGCCGGATATGGGCCTTCACGCGATGCACGCCGTCCCCAGTACGCCTGGTTCTTTGCCGGCGACGGCCTCATTGCCGTAGATGCCCTTGTCAATAGCGGTGACTACGATCGGGCGAAGCAGGAGCTGGCCTTCATTGCCAAATATCAGGATGCCCGCACCGGAATGATTTGGCACGAGCTTTCGCAGAGCGCCGATCCTGCCGACTGGGCAACCAAATATCCCTACATGTTTGTCCATGTCGACATAACCTTCCACTACCTGATCACCGTGGAGCACTATGTCTCGGCCAGCGGCGACACCCAATTTCTGCAGCAGAATTGGTCCGGACTCGAAGCCGCATATCGCTATTGTGCAACCGTTGCTCAATGCAGACGATGGACTCCCGCGCATCCCCAGCAGCAAAGAAGGAGGCAACGAGCAGGACCGGCTGACCGACGACCTGGGCCTTTCCACCAGCTGGGTTCGCGCCTCCTCGGCCTTTTCTTCCCTGGCCAGGCTAAGCGGGCGTATGCCACTGGCGGAAGAAGCGATGCGGCTAAGTGACAAAGCGAAGAGCTTCGGTAGCGCGTCGTTATTGGGATGATCAGCGCAATGCGTGGATCGATGGCTATGACCAATCAGGTCACGCTGTGTTCCGGAGAAGCGATGCTGGAGTGGCTCTGGTTACCGACCGTATTCTGGATCAGCAGCGATCACAATTCATACTCGATCAGCTCGCGTCTTCCGACTTTCAGACCGACTGGGGAACCAGGGGAGTCGCCGCAAGCTCCAGCCGCTTCGATCCCGCCTCGTATGCCAGTGGCAGTGTTTCGCCGGCCGGCACAGCCGGGGTAGCCTCGGCATTCTGGTCAGAGCACCGGCCGGTGACCGCCTTTTCCATTTGGAGTGGGCTCATCCCCTCGGGCACTCTCGATTCCATGGGCCATCTGCATGAGCTCCTCACAGGCGACTTTTATCATCAGCAAATCGAGTCTGTGCCCGAGCAAACCTGGTCTTCGGCGGCCTTCCTCTCGTCTGCCGTGCATGGTCTCCTGGGCCTGGAGAGGCAAGAGCAAGCCAATGGTCTCGCATTCTCACCTCATTTGCCTTCCGCTTGGGACTGGATCTCAATCAGGAATATCAAGGTGCCCGGCGGCAATGTAACCATGACCGTTCGACGAATGGCGAATGGATTGGAGCTGGAGACAGAAAACTCCGGCGGTCCTATCGATCTGCTTTTCTCTCCCGAGGTTCCGCTCGGTGCTCATATCAGCGGCGCGGACTTCAATGGCAAGCCCAAGGACGTGCGCATGGAGGAGCATGCGCAAGACACACACGCGACCCTCAAACTTGCAGTGCCTGCAGGCAGGAGCCATTGCCTGGTCCGTTATGAAGGCGGAGTTTCGCTCAGTGCAGGCAGTCCCGCTCCCTTGTTGGGAGAACCCAGCACAGCGATCAAAATAACCTCTGTGGTTTACAAGGCAAAAAGCCTGGTGGTCGACGCAGATGTCTCACAGGCTATGCCCTCCACGGTTGAACTGCGCACCGGCGAAAAACCGTTGCAGGCGAGCGGAGCAAAGCTCAAGTCGATTTCGGCTGACAGGTACGAGCTGATGATTGACCCGGCCGTGACCGCAGACACCAACCATGCGAATCCAATGCCAACCCCCGGGCGGCCCCGCCGGCCTTTGGATACCGGCACATCGAGATGTTGTGAACTTCGCCGGTAGAGAAGGGAAGTAGGCAAGTCCCAACCCCGCGGCCTCAAGCCCCTCAGGTACGGCTTCTATCCGTGAAGGGTACGGGCTTCAGCCCGTACATCATGAAACAAGAACGATGGGCTTCAGCCCCTGAGGGCAACGCTTTTCACAGAGCATCGCGGAGTGGAGCTGCGCCTCTCTTTCCGGTTCTCACGCAAACTCTCCAGGCCCTATGCCTCCACAACGGATACCGAAGTTCTTAGGGGTCCTCGACGGCCCACGTTGCTATATGCTTTCGAGGGGCGGTCCAGTCTCGTCGTCGAATAGTACATGACACCGCACCCAAAGGGAGCACTCTTCGCGTATGCGCTCGGCCTTCAAGGCAATCACCTTTTATCACGCTGCTGGTGGCCGTGTGCATCCATGCCTGCACCATGCGAGACCCGCGACGCCCAGAGTCTGGTGATCGATCAGCTTTGGCAGTTCAGTCCTGATCCCAAGGCACAGTTCAAACCGGCCACTGTCGATCGCCAAGCCAAGTGGCGTCCTGCCCGGGCCAGCCTCTCCTGGAACTCCCAATTCGACGATCTTCGCGACTATGCCGGCGTGGGCTGGTATCGAGTCACAGTTGCTTTGCCCCAGCCTCAATCTTCCACGCGGCAACTGATCCATTTTGGCGCAGTGGACTACCTTGCCGAGGTGTGGGTCAACGGAAAACGGCTGGGTGAGCATGAGGGCGGGTATACGCCCTTCACCTTCGATCTGACCGGCAAGGTACATGCGGGCAATAACGAGATCCTGGTCAGGGTCTTTGACCCCCCCATGCCGCCTCCTATCCCTGTTCCGCTCAAGAACTCCGGGCCCCCCAAAGAGGTCTTGAGACCCACTCCACCGAAAAATAAGGCGCTGCCTCCGCTTGAGCAAAGATTGGAATACAACGAAATCCCGCACGGAAAGCAGAACTGGTATGTGCAGACCAGCGGACTCTGGCAGCCGGTCACGCTGGAAACCGTACCCCTGCGGTATGTCGTTTGGGTGCACGTCACCCCTCACAACAGCGGCGACGTAACTGTGGAAGCCAGGCTCGGCGGCACCGCAAGCTCGAAGCCTCTCCAGGCAACGCTTTTCGACCCCTATGGTGGAACCGCCGCGCAGCTGGATCTTGCTGTGACCGGATCGACGGCACAGGGCCAGACCCACGTAGCCCACCCTTTGCTTTGGGATGGCGACCACCCCAACCTCTATTCGCTTGGAGCTTAAGGCGGGTGGGCAAGTGATCCACACCCGCTTTGGGTTTCGCGAGCTCACCACAGCGGATGGACGCCTTTTCCTGAACGGCAAGCCTTTTTATATGCGGGCTGCTCTCGATCAGGACTTTTACCCTGAGGGTATTTACACCCCGCCTTCCGCGGAGTTCATCCGTAAGGAGATGCTCCTCTCAAAAGCAATGGGTCTGAATCTGCTGCGCTGTCATATCAAGGTGCCGGATCCACGCTACCTGGAAGCGGCCGACGAGACCGGCATGCTGGTGTGGTACGAGATCCCGGTGTGGAATGATGCCTACCATTGGACGCCAGAAGCGGCCCAGCGAGGAGTGGATACGTTTCGCGCGGAGGTGGAGCGAGACTGGAATCACCCCTCCATCGTCATACAGAGCATCATGAACGAACAGTGGGGCATGGACTCGACTCAGGCAGATCAGCGTGCCTGGCTGCTCCATAGCTTTCGCGATTTCAAGCAGCTCACCGCCCCTCTGGGAAGGCTGATCACCGACGATAGTGCCTGCTGCAAAGGCTTCCATCTGCAATCGGATTTCGCTGACTGGCACGTCTATTACTCCATCCCCGACCACGCGAAAAATTGGGCAGATTGGGTACAGGAATATGCTGCCCGGCCCAAATGGCTCTTCAGTTCCTATGGCGACGCCGTCACCAACGGCCGCGAACCCCTCCTGGTTTCGGAATTTGGAAACTGGGGACTGCCGCAATTGCCGGCTCGCGACCAACTGCCCTGGTGGTTCCCGCGCGACTTCAACGGACGCGAACTTACCCGCGCAGATGGCGTCTTCGACCGCCTGCGCGCTTACGGCTTCGATCGCATCTATCCCGATTACCATTCCCTGGCGCTGGCTACGGAAAGGCACGAATACCTGGCGCTGAAGTACGAAATAGAGCAGATGCGGCAGCGGGATACCATCCAGGGGTACGTCATCACCGAGCTCACTGACGCAAATTGGGAAGCGAACGGCCTGATGAGTATGTGGCGCCAGCCCAAGGCCTTTGCTGATGAGCTGGGCAAGCTGCAGCAGGACGACCTGGTCATGGCCAACTTCGCAACGCACAACTTTACCGCTGGGTCCCCAGTGGAACTTCCCCTCGTGGTCTCGCATTACTCCACCGCTTCCTTGAAGGGCGCGACGATCCTGTGGCAAACTTCCGACGGCCAATCCGGGCATCTTCCCGCTAGCCAGCGACGCCGGAACCAGGTGCGGTCGCCACCGAAGGTGCACTGCAGTTCAAAGCCTCATCCGTAGGAGCGGCAACACCAGAGTTTCTTCGTCTGCAACTGGTGGATGCGCGCCGGAGTCACCCTGGCGCAGAACCGCTATCGCTATGCGGTGTATCCGCAAAGCCGCCGGCTCCGGCGTAGACCACGGTAGTCATCCATGATCCGCTCAACCGGCTGCAGAATTTGCGCTCGGCGCTCGAGGCCAGGGGCATTAAGGTCATCGACGGGAGTGCAGATGCTCGGCCGGCGGAAAACGGTGTGGCTCTCCTCCTCGCTGGATGACGTGACCACCGCGCAGACTTAGCCAGGGTGGGACTGTTCTGCTTCTTGCCGGGGACGGTGCGGCCATGCCATTAGGAAAGCCATTTCGCATTGTGCCCCGTGCAGGGTCCGACCTGTCAGGCGATTGGGTCAGTAACTTTAACTGGGTTCTGTCCTCCAGTCCCCTTTGGCAACCCCTCGCCCCAGTCATCGATAGTTCGATTCTGGGATGGGAGGCTGCCTCGGTCATGCCGGAGTTCGTGATCGACGGACTGCGGGAGCAGGATTCCTCCAGCGTGCTGGCCGGCGTCTTCTACGGCTGGCTCAATTCCAACCGCGCCTATCTTGCGGAACTCCATGAGGGGTCGGGTCGTATGTTCTTGACGACCTTCCGCTTCGGAAGCTACGGTCAAGATGCGTTCGCAACCATGTTGCTGGATCAAATGCTGAGCGCGGCAGCAGCTAAAACCTAGACTGGTAAGGTTAACGGCTTTAGCCCATACTTGAATCCCGAGCTGGGCCTTAACAGGCTGCGGAAAACTCGGTTTTAGGGTAGGCCGGGATTTATCCCGGCGCAAATGCAACGTAATCATCGTGGGCTTTACAGGCTACCGAAAACACTTTCGTCTGAAGGGGACGAGCTTGAGCCAGTCGTGAACTCTCGGGGACGGGCCTAGAATCGCGTGAGATCTGCGTTAGCTTTGTATCAGGGCACGACTTTAAAGGCTGCGGAAATTGAAGGGGACGGCCTTCAGGTCGTCCATAACTCTCTTCTGTAGAAAGCAACCATTTTTCCCAGCGCCTTTAGCCGCTGAGGGAGCTGTTGTTTTCGGCGCGCAAACCATAACAGAAAGCAACGATGGCCTCTTCAGACGATGTAATAGGAAACTATGCAACCGCCAGCGAACTGGGCGTGCAATGCGCGGCGCCGGGCCGCGTGAATCTGATTGGCGAACACACCGACTATAGTGGCGGGTTCGTCATGCCCGCGGCCATCGATTTCCGTACCATCGCTGCGATTCGCCCACGGAATGATGGGCAGATCTCGCTCTACTCAAAAAACATGGCCGAAGAGATCTCGTATCCGGCGGATCCGTTGCCCACCACCGCCCGCAAGCACTGGAGCGACTATCCCATGGGGGTTGCGTGGAGCCTGGCGCAGGAAGGAGTGCGCGTTGGCGGATTTGACCTTTCGCTCGAGGGCAATGTTCCGCTCGGCGCCGGACTCAGTTCTTCGGCATCGATTGAAGTAGCCACGGCACTGGCGTTGCTGGAGCTTGCCGGCGCTTCTTTGCCGGTGAAAACCATCGCCCTCGCCTGCCAGCGCGCAGAGAATGCCTACGTAGGCGCGCGCAGCGGCATCATGGATCAGTTTATTGCCTGCGCAGGACAGCAGGATCATGCCTTGATGCTGGACTGCCGATCTCTTGAGTATCGCCAGTTGCCCATTCCCGCCCATGTGCGGCTCATCATCTGCAATTCCATGGTCAAGCATGAACACGCGGGCGGGCAATACAACGTACGCCGTGCGGAAGTGGAAGAAGGCACGCGCATCCTGCATGATCGCTGGCCTTCGATTATCGCCTTGCGCGATGCCACGGAGGCACAGCTGATCGAGTGCCAACAGCAAATGCCGCAGAACGTTTTTCGCCGCTGCCGTCACATCATCACTGAGAACAAACGAGTGGAACTTGCCGCGTCAGCGCTCGAGCGCGCCGATCTGCTCTTCCTTCGGCACACTGATGGCCGAAGCACACCGCAGCTTCCGTGATGACTTCGAGGCCAGCTGCAGTGAGCTGGATACGCTGGTCGAAATCGCCTCCGGCCTCTCCGGTTGTTATGGAGCCCGCATGACCGGAGGCGGGTTCGGGGGTTGCACCGTCAACTTGGTCGATGCAAGCCAAGCGAACCAATTTCGCCAACAGATCCATGCGCAGTATCGTGCAGCCACCGGGATCGATGCCGATATTTATCTCTGCCGGGCTTCGGCCGGCGCAAGACGGATTTCCTGAGCTCACAATAAAAGTTACATTAAAAAAAAATCACGTTAAATCACCGCATGTCCCTATGCGGACACCACCATTTTCAAGCCGCCGCTTCCCCCCGAAGCATCTAAGTAATGAAACGAAAGCGTTTTGGCGCACAAAAAAATCGAGAGGCGTTGTCCATCTCGATTCCTCTGTGGAAAATACTGGGTACCTCCGTACAACTTCTGGGGCAATCGGTCCCCGCGGAAGTAACCTAACGAGAGTATGCTTACCGGAGTAACCCGAGAGGTCCTACATGATTTCCCAATGTATGAATCCGGAGTGCCGCAAAGAGCTACATTACCTTCGCAATGGTCGAGTGATCCGCACCACGCGTCGAATTGGGGCCCAGGTTCAGGTTGAACATTTCTGGCTATGTGGCGAATGCCACATGGACTACGACTTCCTTTTTGCCAAAGACGGTCGAGTTTCGCTGGCCCACCGGCACAAATTCGTTGCCAGCGCCAAGCCCGAGCTAGACCTCTTGCTCGTGTCGTAGCCGCTTTGCTTTGGAGCGGCGGCCGCGCATTCGTGTGATGTCTGTCTAACGGCAATTCCACTCCCGCTTTTCCTCATTCTGCACCAGTTCTGCACACCACTCGCTCCATGGGATCAGCGCGGAGGATTAAACTAAAGCTATCCCATGGCTGAGTTCACCCATCTACATCTGCACACTGACTATTCTCTCCTTGACGGCGCCTGCGATGTCGAAAAGCTGGTGGCCCACGTCGACAGCATCGGACAGAAGGCCGTGGCCATTACCGACCATGGCAACATCTACGGCGCGGTGCATTTTTTTGAAGCCGCTAAAGCCCGTGGCATCAAGCCCATCCTGGGCTGCGAGCTCTACATCTGTCCCCAGGAGGATCACCGGGCCGCTCCGGAAAAAGATAAATACCACCATCTACTGGTGTTAGCCGAAAACGAAGAGGGGTACCGCAACCTGGTGCGGATTACCTCTGAGGCCTCCCTGCATGGTTTCTACCGCAAGCCGCGCATCAGCAAGAATTATCTGGCGAAGCATGCCCAGGGCTTGATCGGATTTTCCGGCTGCCTGGCCGGCGAGCTGTGCGGGAATCTGATGGCCGGAAAGTACGAGGAAGCCAAGGCAACGGCGTCCCAGTACCAGGACATATTTGGCCGTGGCAATTTCTTTCTCGAGATCCAGGACCAGGGCTTGGAACTGGAAAAGAAGATCCATGCCGATCTCTTCCGGCTGGAAAAAGAGCTGGATATTCCGCTCGTAGCTACCAACGACAGCCACTATCTGTGTGAAGACGATCATCACGCGCACGAGGTGTTGCTGTGTGTGCAAACCGCGGACTCCATCCACAACCCCAAGCGCTTCAAATTCGATACCGACCAGTTCTATGTCAAGAGCGCGGCCGAGATGGAAAAGCTTTTCTCCCACGCTCCGGAAGTGGTCAGCCGCACCATGCAGTTCGCTGAGCGGTGTTCGTTCAAGCTCAATAAGGTTACCAATCCCTTTCCGGAATTTGCCGTTCCGCCCGGGCACACCATCGACAGCTATTTCGCTGAGGTTTGCCGCCAGGGTTTTCGCAAGCGGCTCGACACCACCATTCGTCATTTGGGTGACCGGGGACTGCGACGCCAGCCCATCGACGACTATGAGGAAAGGTTAGAACGCGAGATCGACTGCATCAAGCAGATGAAGTTCGCCGGTTACTTCCTCATTGTTTGGGACTTCATCAAGTACGCGCGCGAGGTCAATATTCCTGTCGGACCCGGCCGCGGTTCGGCGGCGGGATCCCTGGTTTCCTATGCCATGGAAATCACCGACATCGATCCACTCCAGAACGCGCTTCTCTTTGAGCGCTTCTTGAATCCCGAGCGCGTATCCATGCCCGATATCGATATTGATTTCTGCATGAACCGGCGCGGAGAAGTGATCGACTACGTAACCCGCAAGTACGGCAGGGACCAGGTCGCGCAGATCATCACCTTCAACACCATGGCTGCACGTGCAGCGATTAAGGATGTCGGCCGGGCGCTCGATCTGCCCTACGGCGAAGTGGATCGCGTAGCCAAGATGGTCCCCGCCACCATTGGCGTCACCATCACCAAGGCACTGCAGGATTCTCCGCAGATGCAGGAGGCCTACGACAAAGAGCCCCAGGTGAAGGAACTGGTGGATACTGCCCGCAAGCTTGAGGGATTAGTCCGCGGAGCCGGTTTGCATGCCGCCGGTGTAGTGATCGCGCCTCAGCCTCTCACCGAATTGGTGCCGGTCTGCCGCAGCAAGAACGATGAAATCGTCACCGCGTATGACATGAAAGCGGTGGAGAAGCTGGGCCTGCTCAAGATGGACTTTCTTGGGCTTACCACGCTGACCGTGATTGATGACGCTCTGAAGCTCATAGAGCGCAAGCGCGGAAGCGCGCTCGATATGTCGCTGATCGAGCTCGACGACGCGGAGACCTACGAGAAAGTCTTTCATCGCGCGCTTACCTCCGGGGTTTTCCAGTTCGAGTCCGGTGGCATGCGCGATGTGCTGCGCCGCTATAAACCCGTTTCTGTGGAAGATTTGACCGCTCTCAACGCGCTCTATCGTCCCGGCCCCATCCAGGGCGGCATGATTGATGACTTCATCGAGCGCAAGTGGGGCCGCAGAGTCGTGAGCTACGAGTTGCCGGAGCTGGAAGCCCTGCTCAAGGAGACCCTCGGCGTCATCGTCTACCAGGAGCAGGTAATGCAGATTGCCAACGTGCTCGCCGGCTACTCCCTGGGCGAAGCCGACCTGCTGCGCCGCGCCATGGGCAAGAAAAATCCTGAGGAGATGGCCAAGCAGCGCACCCGGTTTGTCGAAGGAGCCATCAAGCGGAAGCACCCTAAAGATAAGGTAGTCCGCATCTTCGATCTGATGGAACAGTTCGCGGGCTACGGCTTTAACAAGTCGCACTCCGCGGCCTACGCGCTGTTGGCCTACCACACCGCCTATCTCAAGACGCATTACCCGGTGGAGTTTATGGCGGCGCTTCTGAGCTCGGAAATTTCCAAGCCCGAGAACGTGGTCAAGTACATCAAGGAATGCCGCGAGATGGGCATTGCGGTCGAGCCGCCCGATGTGCAGATTTCCGGTGCTGACTTCACCCCCAGCTCTAACGGCATTCGTTTCGGGCTTACCGCCATAAAAAATGTGGGCCGCAACGCCATCGACTCGATCATCGCTGCGCGAGAGCAGAATGGCGCCTTTCCGACCTTCTGGGAATTTTGCGAGAAGGTGGATCTGCGCTTGATGAACAAGCGCGTTCTGGAATCGCTCATCAAAGCGGGAGCGCTCGACTCCTTTGGCCGCCGGTCACAGCTCATCGCCGTTGCCGACCGCGCGATGGAGCGGGCGCAGCAGGCACAGCGCGATCTGGTGGCAGGCCAGCATGGCCTCTTTGCCGGCCTGGTCAGCCTCTTCGAAGGCGGCACCAATGGTCACAAGAGCAACGATGATCTGCCGAATACGCCGGACTGGGATGAGAACGAGCGGCTGCAGGCGGAAAAAGAAGTGCTGGGCTTTTTCGTGTCTGGTCACCCGCTGGATAAATACGCCGAGAAGCTGCGCAACCTGAACGTGGTCGACACCGCGACTGCGCTGGAGATGAAGGCCCCCCCACCGGCTCGTCGTCGAGGTGGAGGTGGCGAGCCGGAAAACCTGCTGGCCATAGCCGGCGTCATCGTGGGCCTGAAGGTAGGCAAATCGAAACGGTCGGGAGAGATGTACGCGCAGGCCTCGCTCGAAGATACGGTAGGCAAGATCGACATCATCTGTTTCCCCAAGGACTACTCCCGGCTTTGCGAGAGCCTCAAGATCGAAGTCCCGGTCCTGATCAAAGGAGTGCTGCGAGCCGACGATGATGAGTCCGCGCCGAAGCTTTCGGTTTCGAGCGTGCAGCCGTTGGAGGACATAAAAATCAAGCTGCCGCAGAACGTGCGCATCCGCGTACTGCTGGAGGGCGCAAGCGAGGCCATGCTAGGCTCCTTGCGCGCCATGATTACCGCTGCCCCTGGCCCCGGCCGGCTCATGATCAACCTGGAAAGCCGAGGCGAATACTGCGTCATGCTGGAGCCCGAGGGCCTTTCCGTAGCCGCAGACAGAGGCTTCATCGAGCGCGCCGAGCAACTGCTGGGCCAAGGCGCGGTGCAGGCGTTTGAGTAGAACAGGCGTGAGCGTTGCTCCAGATCAAGCGCACTCCAGGGAATTCGGAACGCGCCAGGGCGTTTTCGGCTTTTTCCCAATCTGACAGTAGGACAGCATTCCGTCAGTATGTGCCCTGGATGGTGTTTGGGATTTTTCGCCAACGCCTTGGCATTGATCCATGCGTCTCCCATCAACTGGCGCAGGAAGACCAGGGGTGGCTGCGACGTGGCCTCGCTCTTGACCTTGGAATCCATCTACTTCAAACCTCCGTACCGCTTGATGTAGGCGGCTACTTCCCGTTTCGGCAGTCGGACGGCGGGATCGGCAGCGAGGTGAGAGAGCGCCGCATGCAGTGTCGCTGTCGTCGCCAGTTGATTACTGAGGATCTGATCGAAGACCCAGAGGACGCCATGGACCTCGATCTGGCTGGTTTCTCCTAGGGCTCTGAGCAGAGAGTCGCCGGTTAGCAAGATGCACCCGTGATTGACCTCTGCCAGAGCGAACGCAAACCCGTCGTGGATCGATAATCGCGGTTGAGCACGAATGATTTCTCGAGCGCGTGAGACCTGCGAGCCTGGAAGATCTACCACCTTTAGTCCTCCGCGGAGCAGCGTCTTCTTCTCGTCGTCCGTGAAACTCAGCAGCTCACCTTCAAACAGGGTGTTGGGAATCAGGATTTCAAAGGGCAGCCGCAAAAAGACCGCAAGCAGAGATGCCTTGCGGAGGTCTATGAGACAGCTCGAATCACTTATGATGATCCGCATACTGCGCCTGCGGTCCTTTCAGGCCGGCCTCGACTCTGGGTAGGGGGATGCGCAGCAGTTCCGCGGCCTTGCTGAGCGATACGAAATCTTCCGCCAGCGCGCGGTAGCACAGTCGTTCAAAACGCAGCGGGCGTTCCCGTTGACCTCTCTCCTCCACGGGCTCGAGTTCGCACGGTTCCTGGGTGCGCCAGCCGCGAGCTATGGTTTGAAAGGCATACGTCAGAATGGAGTCGTTGATCACTCCGATCTGCTTCAAACGCATGAGGAGCGCGGCGCCGCTCACTCGATAGAGTCGTTTCAAGGCAATCAACTCTTCATAGCCAAGTGCATTCCGCTCTTTGCCAACCTCCCGAAGAAGATGTTCCCTTGGCATCAGGAACGCACCGGCGAAGAGATTCGCTGCCTTCTCTTCCTCCTTGTCCTCCAGGCTCTGGGGATCGATCAGACGGTGTGCCAACTCGTGAGCCAGCGTCAGCCTTCGGCGCTCCAGAGAAAATCGGCTATTGATCACAATTACGGGGAGACTAGCCCTCCCTTGCTCGCGAGCGACCATACAGGTAAAGCCTGAGACACGCTCCGGGAGCGGCACCATGAGAACTTTGAGACCCTTCTCCTCAAACAGTTCGGTCATGTTCGGAATTGGGTCGATGCCAAGCTTCCATCTCTCGCGCACCTCGCGCGCCAACTCCTCAGCATCCTCTATGGCCCGTAGTTTCTTGAGCGAGGAAAATGGCGGCTTCCATTCCGCACTATCCAGTTCGAGCACATGTTCGATCTGGAGGTAGCGTTCGATCCATTCGAGTACCTCAGTCTCAACACTGGCCCGTTCTGCTCCAGTTGTATTGGCCTTGGTGCGAAACTCGACCCCGGAGAGGACGAGGCCCTGGGTGTCCATGAGGTAACTGACGGATACGTCGAGAGCTTTGGCAAGCGCCATGAGAACGCCCGAACTCGGAATGTCTTCGCCCCGTTCGTATTTGCCAATCGCCTGGGGAGTGACCTTGTGGTCCATGGCTGCTGCCAGATCACGTAGAGACAGGCCAGCCTTGCGGCGTGCGAGCCGAATGCGGTCTGCGATCATTTGGGCCTCCGGTTTACAAAAGCACAAGTTCCATATTTATTGTAAACTACCCTGTAGTGCCCATCGCCCTTAGGAGGTAACCATGGGAGCACTTCTTGCACCGATCTCGACTGCCACCGAACTCGCGCAGTTGATTCCCTCGTATGTCCCCTTGGCGTCTCCGTGGGTCGCAGTCCACCAGCGTTTCGACCAGCTCAATCAAAACATCAGCCTGACTTTTCTACAAAAGGTCGATGGGCGAACGAAGCTCAATGGTGTCCTGAACTGTCTCAATCAGAGCTACTACACTCTGACATCGGGTGAGGCAAATAGTGTGCTGATCGGTTCGTGGGGCAAAGACCTGGCCACGCGCCCCCCGCGCGATGTGGACGTCTACTTCGTGCTGCCGCCGCAGGTCTACTACCGGTTCCAGACTCGCCTGGGAAATATCCAGTCCGCGCTACTGCAGGAGGTGCGTAGAGTGCTGTCGCCGACCTATCCAAACACCACGATCCAGGCTGACCGGCATGTTGTGCTGGTCAGCTTCGGTAGCTATGCCGTCGAGGTTGCGCCGGCCTTCCTGTTGACGGACGGGAGCTATTGGATCTGCGACACGAGCGGGATGGGTCGTTACAAGGTCGCCAATCCGGTCGCGGAGGTGGGGTACATTGATCGGGTCGATCTCGCCTGCAATGCGAATCTACGGCCTCTGAGTCGCATGTTGAAGGCATGGCAGACGTACTGTTCGGTTCCGATCAAGTCGTTTCATCTGGAACTGATCGCTGCGGAGTTTCTGGCGCAGAGCCCTTGGCGTCAAGGCAACTACTTCTGGTTCGACTGGATTACACGGGACTTCTTCGCCTATCTCTACGTTAGGGCGTCGACCTCAATCGCCGTTCCGGGATTGGCGGAGTGGACTGACCTCGGCGCCGAGTGGCAGAGCCGTGCATTGACCGCATGGACACGAGCGGCGAAGGCGTGTGCGCTGGACAAGCAGAACCTCGTTGAGGCGGCGGGCGAATAGTGGCAGAAGATCTTTGGAAATGACATCCCCCGGAGGCCGCGTTGGATCTAGCAGTCGACGCCCTCAGCCAGGAATGCGAACGGCAGGAGGAGTCGTGCCTCTACACGTGACTGCGCTCTTTGAGTGGATCAAGGTCTTGCGTCTCTGGCGGGTTGCCTTCATCATCTTGCCGCTTATCTGCTCAGCCGTCGCAACTTCGGCCCTGTTCAAGCACTGGGCTTGGGTCTCAGGCATCGCAATCCTGTGCGCCGGCGTGATCCCGGCGATCTTCAAGTCTCTCGACCTCGACAAGGACATCGCGGCGATGACTCGCTACGCTAATACCTTCAAGTCGCTCCAGGACCGGTTTCGGCAGGCTCGCAACATCTCGTCTCTTGCGGACTTCGAGGAGTTTAAGAAGGAGTTTGCCTCTCTGAGAAGGAAGCTCGACGATACACGCATGGCGAGCGTTCCTATACCGGAAGGTACTTCAAGAAGGCGCAGCGCAAGATCGGGCAGGGCCATTACGAGTTCCAGGCCGATGCGCCGTCAGGGAAGCAATAGGTCCACGAAAAGTCCGGTCACCAAAGGGCTGTTGGATTAGAAGGACGCAATCGGACGAAGAGCCGAGTCCGTCACAAGTGTTTCGCTGGGCCTCGCGCAATCCAACAGGCAACTCGAGTGCGTCAAGTGCACCGCCTCGCGACCAACCCTGAGAGCTTCGACGGGCGAATTCTGTGACCTGAGTGATCCCTTCAAACCAGAAATGGCGGCTGGACCGAGATTTGTTCGAATCGCTGAGACTGGTCCCGGAGGCGAAGTCTCGGACGTTTTGGCGAGTGCATCGGCTCCGTACTTCAACCCCATTTTCAACAGCACAGTCGCTGGAATAGCCCACTTGGGGTCCTTAGACAGTTCGTTCACAACGTCGCGGGCGATTGCGCTCGGGATATTCGCAAGCGACGGCAAGAGCCATTCGGCCACCGACTTGTGCTTCTTTCCCTTAGCGACTTCTTCCGGGCTCAGATAGGATGCCGGGCCCATCTTAAGTGCACCCTTAACCATTCCAAAAATCAGCCCGACTGCGACTCTGTCCGCCACCCTGGCAAGGCCGCTTCGAAGGCCAAAGGTCAAGCAATTAATTGCCAGCTCGGTGTAACCTTCGGCCACACCTTCCCCGATACTGCCAGTATCCTGCCACTTGATCGCGCCCTTGCCTACAGAGCCCAGGATAAGTCCGGTTGCCGCAGCCCCGCCCGTCGCTCCCTCGGTGGCCGTGAGCAAAACGGCGTTCCGGAAACAAGGCCGGCCCCGCCAGTGGTCGCGAGAGCGACTAAAACCAGTTCGGTCTCGGCCGAAGTATCTCGAACGACCTTGAGGACCTTAATAGCTTCTTCGCTCCTCTCGACGGAATTGGCGATATTCGTCATCGTGTCCTTGGTGGCTTGTTGCTGCTTCTCATGCACGGAACGTGTGTACTCGTCCCGATCATCCACCAAGCCTTCCAGGTATGCAATTCCGTCTCTCCCTGTCGTGTTCCTCGACATGCGATTGTAGAAATCATCGCCGGTCTGATGAACCGTGGCGTTACGCTTCTTGTTAACCGAACTCCACTCAATATTGACGATCAGATAGATCGGGGCCCCACCATTGGGTTTCGGTATCCAGGCTGCTGCAGTCGTTCACAGCTTTGGCGTATGCGTAGGACCGGATTATTTGAGTTCACGCCCTCGGGATCAAGTTGGTATGGCCCGTCCGGGCACATGATGCTTACCCACGCCATGGCCGCGCCTCCTGCAATAGTCATCCCATTAGAACTCGCAAAAGGCCAAGCCGCATCTTATTTTTTTCTGTTCTCCCTGCCGACTGCTGTGGGTGAGCGCAAGCCACAGAAAGGAGAAACCTGGGGACGGGACGGAAAGTAACCTTTCGTGTTTGCTTGAAATAGCTTTTGAACAGAAACCCGGTGACAGAAACCCGGTGATGGGCGATCACCAACAACTTATGATTGCGAAAGTAATCGTCCCGTCTGTCACCCCCAATTGTCTCGATCGATCCAGGCCGCTTCCGCCTGTCTGACTCCACAGCGAAACACACTTCCCACCGGCCCTGTGCGTCAGCACGCGGGCTCATGACGCTGACATGGTCAGCCCTTGCGAGACTTCGACTTCTTTCCAGCCATTGCGGCCTTGGCAGCCGTTTTGCTCGCCGCTCTTGAGGCAGGCAACACCTGGCCATGTCCTACATTACTTACCGGACTTGCCGCGACCGGTATCGACGTTTGGCTCCGGATAAGCGCTACCCGAATCGCTATGCCGTTCTGTTTCCCAGTGTCGATCTCGTAGTCGGCTGTCACCGGCAGGTTGTTCACGAAAGCCTCGCGCAGAAGGCTGAACATCGCCTGGGGCGCCGGGCGTACTGATCGTTTCGAAGCTGGAAGCCGTACGCGCCATCGCCGATCGCGTTCAGGATGAATACAGCTTCGGGTATTTTGCGGGACGGACGGAATAACCCCCATCAAAAATCCGAGGCAGGCGCACAAATCACACCCGTCGTATCCCCGAACACGCACACGTTCAACTAAGCCCCAAACGAAAACGCTCCCTGACTCTTTCCTGGCTCCGCCGCTCGCTTGGGTCCACGCTTTTGCAAAGCGAGGCGCCGCTTTGTCTGCCCTTCCACTGCGCGCAAGAACTCCGCCGACCCGAGCGGCCTGCCCGTGTGCGTGTTGTGACGAATCGCAGCCAGCGCGGCCTGGGATTCGCCAGCCTCCAGGTACTCGCGCCAGCCTGCAGCAGACCAGCGCTTCCGCCACAGCTCCATCCCGAGCCATGACTCTGCCGACGCTGAGCCGCAATGAGCAGCCGCACTGGACCAGCCCCAACCTTCAGCCTTGGCAACCATGGAGGCGCGTACCGGATTTAGCTCCGTGTACCGCAACGCCTCCCAGAGGTGGGACTCATCCAGAGGGCATGAATAATACCGGCCCTGCCAAACGTGACCGCTACTGCAACGCATCGCATTCCAGTAGGAAGCATACCGTCCGTGCGCATCTTTCAAGGCCAGTCCCAGAACGTTCGCCTTGTTGGGGATGGCAATAAGGTGAACGTGGTTGGACATCAGACAATAGCCAACGAGTTCGATCTCGGAACGCTCCGCGCTCTGCCGCAGTAGATCGAGGTAGACTCTCCGGTCAGCGTCGCTGTCGAGGATGAATTGCCGCGCATTGCCGCGCTGCGTTATGTGATGCGGGACACCGAGAGCGATCACCTAGCAAAACGCGCCATTCACCCGCTCACCTCTCTATCGATTTGCGTGGCAGGGAGCGCAGAAAGGGCGTTTCCGCCTCGCCTCGTCAGGGCGCCCTGTCCGCATCATCCTGCACGGCTCTGATAAATTTTCGCTGGTGAGAAAAGTTAACAAAGTTTAATCTTGCTATTCGCTGGGTATTCTCGGGTGCATGTTCGATGGACTGAACAGACTCCCTGACGGATGCCCATCCCCTCTTCGCACGACGCGGTTCTCCGCGAGAACTGCGGCCAAAAAATAAGGGGGCTAATGCGGTGACCTAAACCGGGGCAGACGGACTTACCCCTAAAGCAGATCACTCCAATGGTTTTACGAGTGAACAAGAATCCGTCGTGCGGCTCAGCGCCTCCTGCACCAGACCTGGTGCAATCTTTTAAACAGCCCGCCTGCCACATTCGGATACATACTTAACATTGACTTGAGGTCATAGTACGGTCAAGATGTCGGCGCTACCGTTACACACGGAGAAACATATGATCGGAGAACTTGAAAGCCTACATCCTCTATTCAGAGCGAAAGTTGACGCAATCTTAAAAGATATGAAGTCCCAGGGATGGGACCCTATAATCGGTTCGGGCATGAGGAGCTCAGCACAGCAGGAGGCTCTCTACGCGCAAGGCCGCGATCAATTAGATCAAGTGAATACGCTCAGGCTTAAAGCGAAGTTACCACTCATCACGAGCGATCAAAATGCTAAGGTGGTGACCTATAGCAAGGCAGGCAAGAGCTATCACAACATGCCGGAAGCGATATTTCCCGAAGGGGCGTCTAACGTTGTACGCGGCTACGGATACGCGGTGGATATTGTGGATCGGAAACGTGGTTGGGACGCGGTAGACGCTTTTGGGAAGACCTGGGGACGTCGGCCAAGAGCCAAGGCTGCGAATGGGGTGGCGATTGGAAGAAACCAGATCGTGCCCATGTCCAAATGCTTCTGATAGATATGGCTCCGGAGAACAAAGTTACAGTCTGATAGGGGAGTTTCAGGACAGGAGTTGACGGACAAAAATTCAGCAGCCTGCTCCGTATACCCTTCGTATGCTTGAATACGACGGGAATGGGCGGACGAAACCCAGTGACATCCATGGACGATCACCAACAAGTTATGTTTGCGAAAGTAATCGTCCCGTCTGTCACCTCCATTTGTCTCGATCGATCCAGGCCGCTTCCGCCTGTCCGACTCCACAGCGAAACACACTTCCCACCGGCCCTGTGCGTCAGCACGCGGGCTCATGACGCTGACATTGTCAGGCCTTGCGAGACTTCGACTTCTTTCCAGCCATTGCGGCCTTGGCAGCCGTTTTGCTCGCCGCTCTTGAGGCAGGCAACACCTGGCCATGTCCTACATTACTTACCGGACTTGCCGCGACCGGTATCGACGTTTGGCTCCGGATAAGCGCTACCCGAATTGCTATGCCGTTCTGTTTCCCAGTGTCGATCTCGTAGTCGGCTGTCACCGGCAGGTTGTTCACGAAAGCGTCGCGCAGAAGGCTGAACATCGCCTGGCGCGCCGGCAGGTACTGATCGTTTCGAAGCTGGAAGCCGTACGCGCCATCGCCGATCGCGTTCAGGATGAATACAGCTTCAACATCCAGAAAATCGTTGGACGGACCATAACCGGTTCCCAGATCGTGGGCGCGCAAAAATACGATCTGTCCTGTCTTTTCGAGCAAGTTGGCCATGAGTACTCTCTCCTATGCGTTCGCAACGCGAATGATTTGACCCGCACGAGGGCCCACCGTCTCGTAATCGATACGGACTAGCCTCCCCGCGATGAAGGCTGATCGAAGCAGAGCGAACATCTCTGTGCGAGTCGGTTGTTCTGCGTCCGCCCGCAGTTGAAATCCCATCGCGAACAGCGGTTGTTCCGCGAGCAGCACAACCACTTCGCAGTCCAGGAAGTTAGGCGCTTTGCCGTAGCCCGTGCCTAGATCATGAGCCCGCAGGAACGAGATGTGGCCCACTATCTCGATCAGGCTCCCGTTCGGATTCACCCGGCCGTAGCCGATCACATCCATCACCTGCAAATCGACAGTCGAAACCGGATTCACTACACTCGAGAACGAAACGTCATTGAACGCGTCGTTGTCGTCGGCCGCCCAATCCCGGCTATCTCCGCCGTCTGCGGAAGCGTCGTTAAACTCTTTCAGCAGAATCGTCCCGTTGTCTATCGAGAAGAAGTTCCCCGCACCCTTGCCCATCGACCTCATCCCCGCGCCGCTGAACGAAAAAATATCGATCAAACTGAACCCGCCACCGAGATTTGCGCCACCGATGCGGCCCATCACCTCGGAGATCTCGTGCGCAGCAATCCCCTGAAAATCAAATGTTCCCGCCGCTATCGGGCCGGAGAACGTGAAAGTATTTCCTGTCACCCCGAAGGTGGTTCCTCCATCGTCAGACATATCATCGGGAATAAAGCCAAGCGCTTTGGCTTGAGCTCGTGTCAGCTGCCAGGTTCCCCCATTGCTGGGATCGGTCACCGGCACCGAGCCCCCCGGACCGATGGCGATGGCATCATCCTGCGTCGATGCGTAGGCGACGACCTGATCGTACAGCTCGGGATACGAGATCGTCACAGTCCGCGGGAAGCTCTCTCCAAACTTTCCTGGCGTCGTCACTGCATCCACCGTGACATTAATGTGGATGGGGTCAGAGAACGCGTCAGTAAAGACCTTGGCCGCGGCGTTCCAGGCTGCCTTGGCCGCCGTTGCATTGGCGCCGAAATTCATCTCGAAGCCGGTCGTGAATGTGGGGGTGATAATCAATTCGACCCTCCCGGAGCTCAGGCAGCAAGCAAGCGCCGTCAGGCAAAACTCATATAGGCCCATCCCGGGATTTAGCCGCATCTCAGGTCAAAACGATTGGTTGTTCCTCTACGTCGTGGGCCATGGGTCTTCGACGAATCTGCAAACAATAGCACAGACAAGTCAACCCGCGCGATGAATTTCAAATGGGGGTATGACGTAAGTGCTTTATCGGACGGGCGCGAGGTCAAAGCGTGTGGAGACAATGAGCGCTGTGCGCGCGTTCGATAAAGCCGTCAGAAGGAAGCCGCTCGCGTTTGCGGCGGACGCGGTAGGTCTATGGGAATTGCATGTGGGCAGCAGTGGCGAGCGGGTGCCGGTTGTAAGAGGGAGTCGAGCACTGCCGAACCTCACCCACGCGGCAGCGTCCGCCGAGCGAGCAGCTTCCTTCTGACGGGCTAACCGGAAGTTGACCAGGAAGAGCCAAGCGGGCCCGAAGTCTTAGCGCTGTATCTGTGACAAATCCGGTGACATCCATTTTCCGCGTCAGGAAAACGAAACCCGCGAGGAATCAACCGGTTCTCGTAGGCCTGCCGTTCCAAAGATTACAAAGATTAGTGGTCATCCATGATAGGAAGTGGTCAACGGGAATCTTCGTTTCCCCTTGACCACTTCCTATCAGGATGACCACTAATCTTCACCTGAACCTCATGCTATGTTGCCTGCGTGACTCGCCTTGCCCTCATCGCGCGGGCGGGGCGTCAATTGATGCTGTCCCTTATCTCCCCCCTCCTGTCCCGAAACCCCGTACTCGGTTGACAAAACAGACAGGTGGGAGGAAATTCATTGTGCATGAGACGCCGATCGTTCCTCCGTTCGTCCGCCGCGCTCGTGGGAGTCGGTGTACTCGGCTCGGGCAATAGCCGCGCCGACTATATCCGTCCGCATAGCGTCCATGCGGCATCGCTCATGACCGAGTGTGCTAAGCGCTTTCTCGACGCGCTCGATGACGGTCAGCGCGGCAAAGCGACTTTCCCGTTCAATACCGATGAGCGTCTGAATTGGCACTTCATCCCTAAGGAGCGCAAGGGGCTGCCGTTGCGCGAGATGAGGCCCTACCAGAAGCACCTTGCCAGCGCGCTGCTGGCGGCTGGGTTGAGCCAGACGGGATTCATCAAGGCGGTGACGATCATGAGCCTGGAAGACGTGCTCAAGATCATGGAGAACGACAGCGGCGAGAACCGCAACACTGAGAAATACTATTTCTCAGTGTTCGGCACTCCTTCCGACAGTGGCACCTGGGGCTATCGCGTCGAGGGCCACCATTTCAGCCAGAACTACACAGTAGTGAATGGCAAAGTTGTTGACGGCCCTAGCTTCTTCGGCTCCAACCCCGCCGAAGTTCGGCAAGGACCACGCAAGGGCCTGCGCACCCTGGCTGGAGAGGACGACCTTGGAATCGAGCTGATCCATCTCCTCGACGAACACCAACAGAAGGTCGCGATCGTGGACCCAACCGCCTACAAGGACATCCTGACCGCCGCCAGCCGGAAGGCCGCGCTTCAGGGCCAGCCATCCGGCCTGGCCGGTTCCAAGATGAACGCCATGCAATTCGATGCGCTCATGGCCCTCATGGAAGAATACGCCCGCAACGTGGCGGCCGAGCTGGCCGAAAACCGGATAGCCCAGATCAACGAGGCTGGCCGGAATATCTACTTCGCCTGGTCGGGTGGAATTAACCCCGGTGACCCGCACTACTATCGCGTTCAGGCGCCTTTATTTCTCATTGAATTGGATGACACACAGGACGACGCGAATCATATCCACTCTGTATGGCGCGACGTCACGGGCGACTTCGGCCAGGACCTGCTCAAGCAGCACTACGAGGCCAACCACTCATAGAGATAGGACCACCAAGCGGCCCACTCACTGTCGACAGCGCCAGGCTGAGCTGGTTGGCCTACTCCAGCGTAGCCGGTAAGCGAACACTCTCGAAAAAACTCACGGCATCACTCATATGGGTGATGACAGCACCCGCTGTCCTCTCTACCGTGTGATCTATCCACGGGCCACGATTTGCTGTTGGGTCGTTCTTAGGCACGATCTTTGTCCGCCGGGCGACGTCTTCCAACCAATGTTCCGATAGGAGAAGAATCATGAAAATACAAGCCAGGAAATGCAAACTGACCATCGCCAGAGCGGCTGCGCTGGCCCGAGGGAACGCAGTTCTTGTGGTTTGTCTTGCCCTTTCCACGGTAGGGCTAGGCCGTTCGGCATCCGCTGAAAAGTCCGCCACCCTCACCTTCGACGCTCCGGGTGCAGGCACCAGCGCCGGCCAAGGAACCTTTGCCTTTAGCATCAACCAAGGGGGGACGATTGCCGGGTACTACCTTGATAAAAGTAATGTGTTTCACGGCTTCGTACGCACCCAGCGCGGCCACATGACCACCTTCGATGTCTTGGGCGCGGGCACCGGTGCCGGCCAAGGAACATTGCCCTTTGGCAGTAATCCAGAGGGGGAAATCGCGGGTTTTTACGCCGACTCGAGCTTCGTGTATCACGGCTTCGTGCGCGCTCCTGACGGCAAAATCACCACCTTCGACGCTCCCGGCGCAGGCGGCACCTTTGCAGCCAACATCAATCCCGCAGGTGTGATCGCTGGTGACTACTTCGACGCCAACGGTGTGCAACATGCCTACGTGCGCACTCCTGACGGCAACATCACCACCTTCGACGCTCCCGGCGCGGGCACTGGCGCCAATCAGGGCACCTTCACGGAATTCCTCGACTGTATCAACCCGGAGGGGGCAATGACGGGATACTACGTCGACACCAACAACGAGTTGCACGGCTACGTGCGCGCTCGTGACGGCAAGATCACTACCTTCGATGCTCCCGGCGCGGGCACTGGCGCCGGTCAGGGCACTTTAGCGACAGGCATCGACCCGGCGAGCAAGATCGTAGGTGAATACTTCGACGCCGGCAATGCGTCCCACGGCTTCGTGCGCGCTGCTCATGGCGATATCATCAATGTGGATGCTCCCGGTGCGGGTACTGGCTCCAACCAAGGTACCTACCCCGGGTACATCAACACGCGAGGAGACATTGTGGGAAATTACGTGGACGCCGGTGGCGTCAATCACGGCTTCGTGCGCACCCAGCGCGGCGACGATCACGACTCCGAGCGCAGCCAGCGGGGTGAAATTACCACCTTCGATGTTCCGGGCGCGGGCAGCGGTAGCGGCCAGGGCACCTTACCCGGCAGCAGCGACCCGTCGGGAGGAATTACGGGATACTATGTGGACGCAAGCGGTGTGTCCCACGGCTTCCTGCGTGTCCGCGATGAGTAATCAATACTTACAAGGCAACCACCGGGACGACTCTTCTCTCCTGACTAACCCTCTTATCAAGCGGTGAAAACCAGGTGACACACTGCGGGTATTTTCGGTATTTTCGGGGGTATTTTCGGGGACAGGTATTTTGGTATTTTTCGGGGACGGAGAGCGCCGGGATAAACCGGCACAATGTAGGGGATGCGAAGGCCCTACGGAAAAGGAGAAGCGACTCTATTCCGGCCTCGAGTCTTGCCTGAGATCCCGTGAGGGATAGCAGCGAAGCGTAGACAGAGGGCTGGCGGGCAGGATGATTGAGCTCCGAAAACATGCAACCGGGTGCCGACCCTTTTCTGTCAGTGGGAAGGCAACATCAGCGAGCCGCGTTATTTCGCGAGTGGCCGTTGGGCCCGGCGTAGTCGAAGAGTCCAGGCACGTCAGCAAGCAGTGTGCACGAGAACCGGGAGGCCTCCAAAGCGTCTGCGCGAGCAGACCGGTCCGGGAAGGTGAAAGACCCAACATCCGGACATGTACGTTTTGGAGGAGTCGGACTGCGCCATAGTACCGATGAAGCTGACGAACAGAGAAGATAAAATTTCCGCGGAGCCAGCGGAGGGAAGGGCGCAGGCCAAGGAGAACGACGTCCAACCACACACGCTATGACGTAAGTGCTTTATCGGACGGGCGCGAGGTCAAAGCGTGTGGAGACTATGAGCGCTGTGCGCGCGTTCGATGAAGCCGTCAGAAGGAAGCCGCTCGCGTTTGCGGCGGACGCGGTAGGTCTATGGCAGCAGTGGCGAGCGGGTGCCGGTTGTAAGAGGGAGTCGAGCACTGCCGAACCTCACCCACGCGGCAGCGTCCGCCGAGCGAGCGGCTTCCTTCTGACGGGGGCTAACCGGAAGTTGACCAAGAAGAGCCAAGCGGGCCCGAAGTCTTAGTGCTGTATCTGTGACAAATCCGGTGACATCCATTTTCCGCGTCAGGAAAACGAAACCCCGCGAGGAATCAACCGGTTCTCGTAGGCATGCCGTAAAACTTCTGCACAAACCGGGGCACACCTGATGCACAAAATGCACACCTAAGCACGGGCGTGCACAAGGGAAGGATTGGCCGCCGTTTGTGTCGAAGCTGCGGTTTCTCGAGCCTTAAGATAGGCAAAAAATCCGTGTCCTCTGCTTAGCGCTCAGCTACGACAGACATTCGCTATCACCGTATGACTTCCGGCAACGCTGCTTAGGTAGACGTAGCTTCCCTCCAGAAAGACATTCCCAAAGGTCATGCTGGAAGAGACTTCCGCTCCCCCATGACAGGTGCTCCACACCGGCTGCCCGTCGATCAAAATAGTGATCGGCTTACCGCCCGTGGGGATACCATACCGTCCTGCTACGCTCTCCGGTGCTGTGATGGTCTCGAGAAATGAATTGCCATTCTGGGAATACTTCCAGGAGGTGGAAACCGTGCCTGCGGGGAGGGAAACAGTTGCGGATACCTGCGTCAAATCACCTGGATGGGGGATAACGTAAAACGGCACCGTTGAGGACAATTCCGGACCAATGCCGGCAACGTAATTCGTAAGAGCCGAGGTAGGCCCAGTCGCCCACCCGTGCGCGAGACTCATATAGAGCGGATCATAGTCGAATGAGCCGTCCTGAAGGTAGCCTTCCCAGAATGTGCTCCCTGTGCCGTTCGGGCTCGACAGCATATATCCCCACTGGAGACGAATGAGGCTGAGAGCGGTTGTATCATCGCCTGCGGCAAAGTGGGCCATCACCTCCATAGAACCTGGGAAGGTCGCGATAGCGTTCGGGCGTTCTGGCGTCGCCGCGCCAAACTGATTCCAGCGCCCTCTTAACGCGGTGGAGATGGAGACGCTCTTTGCCGTCGAATCTGGGACATCGAACCAGACCGCCAGAGAGTTTCCATCCTGCGGATGAAGCGAACTGCCGGGTACATCCATATACAATCCCACGCCTGCATCCCAAAGGTAGAGATTGATTGCCGAGCGGACAGAGGCTGCGGTCGCGGTATAGAGAGACTGGGCCGTGGAATCTCCTGCAATGGAAGCCAGGAAGCTCGCGCCTTGAAGCACTTGGAAGAGTAGCGCATTTGCGGATATCTCCTCTCCACCCCAAACCTGCCGGCCCCAGTCAGACACCAAATCGACCGAGAGCAGCCCGTGCGCTCCGATCTTCGCCGTGGAAAAAGCAATCGCTTTCTTGATCTGCGGCCAATGCGAGATAACCCAGGAACGATCGCCGGAGTAAAGGAAATAGTTAGTCACTCCAATCAGAGTCCATAAGTGATACGTGTCGGAGATAGGGAGGGCGCCGAACTCCGGGCCAGCAACGGGAAGGCATCCTGCACTGTCCTGGCCAGCGAAGAGAGTATCGAGATCGTTCTTCATCGAAAGCGTATCGCCAGTGGTAAGAAAGGCTGTCAGCGCCGAGATACCAAGATCGCCAGGCCAGACTGCTCGGTCTCGCTTCGCACCGTCGACCAGAATGGTCGCGCCGGAGCCACCCAGCTCATTGTTAAGCCAGCCCGAAGAGGGCGCCGGCCAGACCCGGCCCTGACGTGGGTCGATGGTATCCATCTGCACCGTATAGGCACCCGCGTACCACACACGATTGATTAGATCGTCATTCGATCGGAACGAGCCGCTGTAGGCGCGCAAATCCGAGAGGGTGGGGGCGGGGGTGAAATACAGCGTCACTCCCGACAACTCCACCGACCCGCTCGTCTGCAGGCCAATGGTGAGATAACGGAAGCCGCCTCGCAGATTCTCCGGGGGGACACTGTACGTCCCATTCGCAGCGGCCGGGACGCTGAGACTGCCATCGGCTGGTCGTCCGGAGGCCAGATCGCTCTGCGGCCCGGTGTAGAGTATGGATTCACTAAAAGCCAGGAAAACGCTCTGTGCACTATCGCTCACTGCACCGAACTGCAGTGAGGGATAGCCACCGACCTCCTTGCCAAAATCGAGGACGATATAGCTCCCCATGCCTTTGATCGTCGTTGTCCCTCCGCTGAGTATCTGGCCGGGCGAACTGACCCCGCCGTAGATCCGTTGCACGGCTACGGGCGCGAGCGTGCGCGAGGACGGTGAGAGGTTGTAGTCAACATCGGAAAAAGTGACGGGATGTTGGGAACAGGCTCCGAGCGATAGCATCAACCCGAGCATGACCAGAACGAAGCAATAACCCAGAGGAGTTCGGGGAGGCACTTACACAATATATCTGCAACGGGCTCGTCAACGCTTGTAGTGAGGTACATTTCAAAATACCGCCTGCAAAGTCGGGTTTTCGGTGAATTCCCGGATTTTCGGTATGCAT
>CAWIRT010000035.1:0-367952 GCA_963838445.1 uncultured Acidobacteriaceae bacterium | reverse complement strand
TGACCTAGTCATGAAAAAGTTGAAGGTCATTTCGAGGGCCAGCTTTCGAAGAAGTAGCAATAAACAATCAGGACACTACTGCATCTTGACAACCGTAGCCGCATAAGCCTAGCGTTATTGTTGAGCAAGTTTCTCTATTACTCTTTCAGGTTCACTGAACTAAGTCAGCCCATCTGAAGTTCTTCCTCTTAGATTACTGCTAAGGAGGAACTGCGTTATGACACTATTAACCAGTTGGGAATCTCTCCGCAAGTTTTCCGCCATGCAAGAACGCATGAACCGCATGAACCGCCTTTTCCGTGATTCGAACAGCCCCGACGGCCCGGAAGAGGCGCTGACAACCACCACCCTCGCACCGCCGGTGGACATCTACGAAGACGAGCACAACATTCTTCTGAAGATTGAAGTTCCGGGCATCGACGAAAGAGACATTAACGTCCGCATTCAGAACAGCACACTCACCGTCCATGGCGAGCGCAGGATCGAGAAGGAAGAAAAAGAGGAGAACTTCCGTCGCGTCGAGCGGCAATACGGAAGCTTTACTCGCTCGTTCACGCTTCCCAGCTCCGTGGATCCGGGGCAAGTGAGCGCCCACTGTGACAGGGGCGTGCTGAAGATCAACCTCGCCAAGAGGGCCGAACCCAGGCCCACGCAGATCAAAGTTAGTGTTGGCGGCGAGAAGACCCTCGAAGCCCAAGCTCCCAGCAAGGCCGCGTAAAAACCAGTAGCTCGTGACAGAAATGGGAGGTGGCTTAATAGCGCCTCCCATCTTGTTTGTCATCCCGTCGAGAGGAAGACCCAAGCGAGAGGAAGACCCATGAAAAATACCAGATTTATCGTAAAAGTGAACCGTGCCGGTACTCGTGCCCCCGAATACGTGCGGCGGATTGATCGGGCTCCCATTCGGACGACCACCAACCGTAAGCTGGCACTGCTTATGGGAAGATTCACGGCCGGAGACGCTGTCAAATCCATTCACAATTCTCAATGCAGCCCGGAATTAGTGCCTGTAGGTTAGCGCCTAGTATTTTCGGCATAGCGCGTTTCGGTTTACGCGGGGTTTGGTTGCACTTCGTCGGCGGGCATTCGAGGAAATTCTCAGGGCGTGGTGTGAGGAGAAGGGCATAGAGATCAAGGCCCCGTAGTCAACGTTCGGCGACTGCCGCATGCCTCAATCAGCCTGAGGGAGACGCTCTGTGTGGCCTTCTTCAAACGTGCAGATTTAATACCGAAATCATTTTCAGGGGCTTGCAAACTAGAGATGGACGAGAATGCGACTGCATAGGGAAGCTCGCGCCTTGTCCAGACATCGCTCGCCGTTCGCCATAGAACCAAAAGCCTAAGGGCTGCGTATCGTGGCGCTATGAATCGTTTCCGATAGATGCTGGCATTCTGTCTGCTCCCTTTGTGCGCTGTGCGCCTCCACGCTTGCGCAATCGAAACCAAGCTCCACACCACTCGCTGGCACAAAGCAAAAGGCCAGCCACCGGGATGGCCTTTCGCTCTTGCTTCCAGCGGCTGGACGCTCTTAGTACATGTCGCCCATTCCGCTGCCGGGTCCTCCGCCCGAAGCAGGCTGCCTGGGTTCGGGGATCTCAGAAACCATGGCTTCGGTCGTCAGCATAAGGCCGGCAATCGAGGCAGCATTTTGCAGTGCCGTGCGGGTGACCTTGGTGGGGTCGATCACACCGGCCTCGACCAAGTCCTCATACTTGTTGGTGCTGGCGTTGTACCCGAAGTGCGGGTTCGTGTTCTCCATGATCTTGCCTACGACCACGGCACCCTCTTCCCCGGCATTGCCGACGATCAGGCGCAGCGGTTCCTCTAGGGAGCGTCGAACGATTTGAGCGCCTATCTTCTCATCGCCTTCTAGGGTCTTGATTAGGTCCTCGACGTCCCTGCCGGAGCGAATCAGGGCCACACCGCCACCAGGAACGATGCCTTCCTCAACCGCGGCGCGGGTAGCATGCATGGCATCCTCAACGCGAGCCTTCTTCTCCTTCATCTCGATCTCGGTGGCCGCACCCACCTTGATTACGGCCACGCCCCCGACCAGCTTGGCGAGACGTTCCTGCAGCTTCTCGCGATCGTAGTCCGAGGTGGTTTTCTCCACCTGGCTGCGGATTTCCTTCACCCGGCCTTCGATCGCCTTCGCGTCTCCGCGGCCTTCGATGATAGTGGTGTTGTCCTTGTCAATGGTCACGCGCTTGGCGCGGCCCAAGTCTTCCACCTTCACATTCTCGAGCTTAATGCCGAGGTCTTCTGTGATGGCGTTGCCACCGGTCAGCTTGGCGATGTCTTCCAGCATCGCCTTGCGGCGGTCGCCGAAACCAGGAGCCTTAACCGCGGCCACGTTCAGTGTGCCCCGCAGCTTGTTAACCACCAGCGTCGCCAGCGCCTCGCCGTCTACGTCCTCCGCGATGATCACCAACGGCTTGCTATTGCGCGCAACCTGCTCCAGTAGCGGGAGGAGGTCCTTCATCGAGCTGAGCTTCTTTTCGTGAATCAGGATGTACGGCTCTTCGAGCGAGACTTCCATGCGGTCAGGATCGGTGACGAAGTAAGGGCTCAGGTAACCGCGATCAAACTGCATGCCCTCTACCACTTCCAACTGGGTCTCGAGCGTCTTCGACTCTTCGACCGTAATCACTCCATCCTTGCCAACCTTTTTCATCGCGTCGGCAATAATGTTGCCGATGGTGGCGTCGCTGTTGGCCGAGATAGTGCCCACTTGGGCGATCATCTCTCCGGTCACCGGCTTGGAAAACTTGGCCAGTGCGCC
This sequence comes from uncultured Acidobacteriaceae bacterium, assembly GCA_963838445.1. Taxonomy (GTDB): domain Bacteria; phylum Acidobacteriota; class Terriglobia; order Terriglobales; family Acidobacteriaceae; genus PALSA-350. The sequence goes on along the minus strand of CAWIRT010000035.1, from coordinate 365,170 downwards.
ACCGTGAACCACTCCATGCTCATCGCGCCTGCCAACGATGGCTTCCACGGCCTTGTCGATGCCGCGCTTGAGGGCCATTGGATTGGCGCCGGCGGCAACCGTCTTCACGCCCTCGCGATAGATGGCCTGCGCCAGCACCGTCGCGGTCGTGGTGCCGTCCCCAGCCACATCCGAGGTCTTCGAAGCTACTTCGCGCACCATCTGTGCGCCCATGTTTTCCAGCGCGTCCTTCAGTTCGATCTCTTTGGCCACCGTCACACCATCCTTGGTGATGGTGGGAGATCCGAACTTCTTCTCGATCACTACGTTGCGGCCCTTGGGTCCGAGCGTCACCTTGACCGCATCCGCGAGCTTGTTCACACCGCGCAAAATCGCCTGACGCGAGTCTTCTCCTTGCAGAATCTGCTTTGCCATTTCAATTCTCCTTCGAAAAGAGCCGGACTTGCCGGCCCAGATCAGTACTCTGTGTGCTGCCACTCAGAATGCTTCATGAGCCCAGCTAGCACAAATTGGTTTACGCGACGCCCGTGGAATGCCCAATAAAAAAGCGCAGTCGGTGGGTCCGAGGCGCGCTCACTTTTTCTTGAGAATGCCGAGCACTTCTTCCTCACGCATAATGAGGAATTCCTCGCCATCGATCTTGATTTCGGTGCCCGAATACTTTCCAAACAGAATGCGGTCTCCAGGCTTTACGTCGAGCGGGAAGACTTTGCCTTCATCATTCGACTTGCCCTTACCGACGGAAATAGCCTCACCTTCCTGCGGCTTTTCCTTGGCTGAATCCGGAATGATGATGCCACCACGAATCGATTCGGTCTCGTCCACACGCCGCACCAGAATGCGGTCATGCAGGGGAGTGAAGCTGGTCGCTGAGGATGAAGTTGCAGTTGCGGTTGCCATTGCGGTACTCCTCCTTGAACACGAGGAATTTCCTCGCGCTACTGACTACGAAATTCTGAATATGAATCGCAGGTGGAGGGATGCTGACAAGTAAGTGCTGGTTAGCACTCTCGGCCTTCGACTGCTAACAATAGTGCTTCCGAACCGTCCTTGTCAAGCCTAAAACGACATTCTTGAGCGAAAGTCGCTCAGATATTGGCACTGGGTTACTAGGCGATTCCGCCTTTGTTGAAAATCGGCGTGGGGTATAAGGACAGTTTTCTTGAATGCTCTTGCGGTGGTTCGCGCCTATCTCCGGTTCACTCGACAAGTAGATTGCCCGCGGTGTGTTCACTTCGGTCCGGGATGCCCGCAAGCTGATGCGATACATTCGGGCTTGCTCAAAGACCGCTCGTGCCTTCGAATGGAAATACCCCGATATTCAGCACCGCATCGAACCATGCTAAGCGAGAGGTAAGCGACACCAACACCTCAGGCGTTTCGCAGAACCCAAAATAGCTGCGCCAACCCCGTATGAACGGAGCCAACTCCTCTATCGTTGTTTTCATGCTGACGCCTTTGGCCCGCCGTGTGATCTCCCGGATTCGTTGCTTGAACCGATCCAGTGCCTGCGGCGCGATAACGCGCTTGGCTTCCGGACTGGCAGTAAAGCTGAACCCTAGAAACTTCCGTTCCTGCGGTCGCGCCACCGCGCTCTTCGTCTCATTCACCTTAAGCTTGAGCTTTTGCGTGATAAATTGCGTAACGCTCTTCATCACCCGTTGACCCGCCCGCTGGCTGCGAACGTAGATGTTGCTATCGTCCGCATACCGAACAAAGCGATGTCCCCGGCGCTCCAACTCCCGGTCGAGTTCGTCGAGCACGAGATTGCTTAACAGGGGCGAAAGAGGACCTCCCTGGGGAGTTCCCTCCACGCTCGGACTAACCAACCCGTTTTCCATCACTCCGGCATTCAAGAACGCCCGAATGAGCTTCAACAGCCGCTTGTCGCCGACTCGTTTGGCGATCTGCCCCATCAGTTTGTCGTGGTTGACTCGATCGAAAAACTTCTCCAAGTCGAGATCAACGCACCAACGGAGGCCTTCGGCAATGTACCGCTGTGCCTGGGCCACCGCCTGATGAGCCGACCGCCCGGGCCGGAACCCATAGTTGTGATCGGAGAACGTCGGGTCCCACTGCCTCTGCAGAACCTGCATCACCGCCTGCTGGATAAATCGATCCAACACCGTCGGGATGCCAAGCTTGCGCACCCCTCCGTCCGGTTTGGGGATTTCCACCCGCCTCACCGGCTTCGGCTGATAGGTTCCGCTCAGCAGTTGTTCCCGGATGGCTGGCCAGTGTTGTTTCAGATAGTCGGCGATCCCATCAACAGTCATCCTATCGATCCCTGCACTACCTTTGTTGGCCTTCACCCGCCGCAACGCCTCTTTCAGGTTTTCTCGCTCACATACTTCCTCCATCAATCGATTCGTCCTGGCTGGGCTTTCGGGGTCATTCGTCGCCGGGAGCAATTCAGTCTCTTCCCTTCCCGCTTCGCGGGCTTCACCCGCTGGCGTCGAAGAGAAGTTCAGTTCAGTCTGAATGTTCTGCTGCATATCGCTTCCGAGACTCATGTCCTACTCGCCTCTCCTCTCGTTCGGGCCTTCAACCATCGTTCCCGGCTCGGCCTATCTGTTGACTCCGCCTTTCGGCATCGGAGTGCCTCACTAGCCTTGCCGACGTCATGGCCTAATATGCCCTCTGCTGACTTCTGCCCTGCGGTCAGGTTCCTTTTCAAGAACCTCAGTCGCCATAGCGACGCAGAACAGATCTCCTGGGGTAAGCTCAACCGTCTTCTGTGCACAGCCGCCGAATCTACGCTTCGCACCTTTGATGGATATGGACTTCGCGGTAAGTTGCCCGCTCGTCCGACGCTAACGCCTTGTATCCGGTTCTTGTCCATCGACTCGCACATTTGATCCATGCTTCTTTCAGACCCCGCCTCACGACGGTAGCCCTTGCATCATCACTAGCCCTTCACCTCCATCAGGTTGGGCAGAGGACTTTCACCTCCAAACTGCTGAGCATGCCCAGCACACAACTAAGCCGCTGGCGCGGCGGATGCTGCATTTGCAGCGGCCGAGAGGTCGGGTAAGGGCGGGCGTGACCGCGATGTGCCGTTGAGTCCAGCCCTGTTAGAAGCTCTGCGCGCCTACTGGCGATGGATGAAGCCGAAGACCTATTTGTTTCCGGGTTTGGTCGATGGCTGGCGAGCCGACGTACCGATCACCGACAAGATGGTCTGGTTTGCCTGCCAGCGCGCGGCGCGCGCTGCCGGCATCGAGAAGCACACCTCACCGCACACCCTGCGCCATAGCTATGCCACGCACCTGCTCGAAGCCGGCGCGGATCTTAGGACCATTCAGGTGCTGCTCGGCCATGCCTCGCTCGATCACACAACCATCTATCTGCATCTCTCCCTGCGTCATTTGGAAGCGGTGCCCAACCCACTCGACACGCTGTCCATCGCGACTCCCCTGGAAGGCCGCAGAGAAGAGAGGCGCAAGAGGCGATGAATCGGCCCACCCTGGAGGTGGCCGACATCATTCGCGCATCCGGCAACACTTATTGGGAACGGCACAGATCCCATTTGGCATGGCAGCATCGTAAGGTGCTTGACGCCATCGCCCGCTGCCGCACGCCGGCTCTGGGCGCTCATCGCGATCAGTGCAGTCGCTGCGCTCATCAGGTCACCTCTTACAACTCCTGCCGCAACCGGCACTGCCCCAAGTGTCAGGGAAACGCACGCACCAAGTGGCTGGCTGCGCGTTCCGCTGAGCTGTTGCCTGTGCCTTACTTTCATGTTGTCTTCACACTGCCGCATGAACTATCCGCACTGGTGCTCCAGAACAAGCGACTGCTCTACGACTTACTCTTCCGCACCAGTGCCGCGACCATGCTTGAAGTGGCGCGGGACCCAAAGCATCTCGGAGCCGACATCGGTCTACTCAGTGTGCTTCACACCTGGGGACAGAACCTGCAACATCACCCTCATGTCCATTGCATCGTTCCTGCTGGCGGGCTGACCAGCGATCGCTCCGAATGGATCGCCTCGTCTTCCCGCTTCTTCCTGCCTGTCCGTGTTCTGAGCCGCGTTTTTCGCGGCAAGTTCGCTGCTGGGCTTGAGCTGCTCTTTGATCAAGGCAGGCTCCAGTTCCATGGCTCGCTGGTAGGCCTCGCGCAGCGGGACGGCTTCCGCCGTTTCCTCCATCAGCTCTTCCATCAAGACTGGGTCGTGTATGCTAAGCCTCCGTTCGGTGGGCCAGAACACGTCCTCCACTATCTGGCTCGTTACACTCACCGCGTTGCCATCTCCAACCATCGTCTCGTCGCCTTCCACGACGATCGCGTCTCCTTCCGATGGAAGGACTACGCTCATGGCGGCAAACAGAAGCTCATGACACTTCCTGCAGATGAGTTCCTGCGCCGCTTCTTACTCCATGTTTTGCCCAAGGGCCTGGTGCGCATCCGTCACTTCGGCCTCTTCGCTAACCGCAGACGCTCGGCTATGCTCGCTCTCTGCCGCTCGCTGCTCGGTCCACCTTTAGCCTCAACTCCACGGCTATCCACCCAGCAACTATGCCCCCTCTGCTCCGGCGCTATGCTGCTGGTCGAACGGCTGACAGCATATCAGCTCGGTCTCCGCTCCTCGACCAGCTGTTCCAAGCAAATAAGGCCCTCCGACAGCTCGTGATCTCTCATGGCTCACCTCGCCTCGATCAACGTCCGCAGCCGCCGTGCCCTCGTACGCAACCCTGTCTTATGCTCGTTTTACTCCCGCACCTCGCTAATAGTGTCCACGCTGCCTTCCACCTGCACTGTTCTTCCTCATCCCGCCCCATCGCCAGCCTTCCGTCTCCTCCACTCTTCCCGCAAAAACAACCGCTATCCCCGCATACACACATTGAAATCCCATAGACAGGCCCGCATCCACCCCGCCAGCGGCTCACTTCAAACGGCTCTATCGTAACTACCCCAAAAAAGGCACACTCTACCGACACCTCCTCTCAGGGTAGTCACGATAGAGTCCTAACGTTTTTCAGGCACTTCGTTGTGCAGGCCGGGCTTCTCAACGACCCGACTACTTCCTGTTTGCCGACTACACGTGCATGCGAGCGATACAATCCACTAGAATGCTGCGGACACGCGGTTGTCGTCTGAGTCTGTCGCGCCCTCGCCGCAGCACAGGCTAAAGTTCGAGAACGGAGACCCATACGATCTCAGCCCATCCCACCATTTCAGAGCGATTTCCCCGCGCTTCGCAATACAACCCGGAATGGCTCCTTGCCAGCATCAGCGGGGCCGCGAATCCACTCTGGATGGCCGAGTGGCTCACGTCCGCGCTTGATCTGCGACCTGGAATGAGGGTACTCGACCTTGGCTGCGGACGCGCCACCTCCTCGATCTTCCTCCACCGCGAATTCGGCGTTCAGGTCTGGGCCACCGATCTGTGGTTCAGTGCCGCGGAGAACGGCCAGAGAATCTACGATGCGGGAGTCGAAGACAGCGTTTTCCCCGTGCATGCTGACGCCCGGTCGCTACCCTTCAGCGACGAATTCTTCGACGTCATCGTGTCGCTTGATTCCTTCTATTACTACGGGACCGACGATCTGTACCTCAACTACCTCGCCCGATTCGTGAGGCCTGGCGGAGCTATCGGTATCGCCGGGGCTGGCCTCATGCAAGAAATCGACAGCTTTATTCCGAAACATCTTCGCGATTGGTGGACGAACGATCTGTGGTGCCTGCACTCTGCACCCTGGTGGCGCCGCCACTGGGAGCGCACAAAAATTATGGACATCGAGATCGCGGACACGATGCCGGACGGTTGCCAGCTCTGGCTGAACTGGCACAGGCTCATAGCCCCCGACAATGAAGCGGAGATCAAAGCTCTCGAAGCTGACCGTGGTGAGTATCTCGGCTACGTTCGCCTCGTAGGTCGCCGCCGCACCAACGCAATACTGCCAGACCGAATCCTGTCCGTGCCTACGCAATACATCAAAAAGCCTCTGCTGCGCACCGAGCCCTGACGCTGACGCAGCGGCGAAAACGGTAGCGGACGCAACATCGTAGTCGCTTAGGGCTCAGATGTCCCACGTGGACGAGAAACGGCAACCGGAAGTAATTCTCGACTGGTGCTAACAGGCCAATGCGCGTTTCCAGCTCCCACTCGCCCCGGTCTTTTGGAGTTCCGGGTGGATGGTCGGCCACCCGGAAATTGGGGCTTTCGCCGCGATAACTTCAAGGTTGTCCGTCATCCGCCCGCAATCCGCAAGCTGAAAGAACCGCTCACACCTCCGGTTTGCTGACTACTGGTTACAGTCCTACTCAATGCATTTCTGCGGATGCCCTCCCCCACTACTTTGTGTCGTGCCCGGTTGTCCGGTGCCCGCTTCCCTAAATGTCTTGCTATAATTGCTGCCCTCACGCTGTCCGGAGGCTGCCATGAAATGCTTGTTAGTTCTTGCCACAGTCCTCGTTGTGACCATCGCGGCCACGCCCCAAGCTTCGACTGACGAAACCGCAGTTCGAAACATCATTCTAGAAGAGATTACTGCCTGGAATTCCGGGGATGCCGCCGCCTACTCGCGTCATTTCGCTGCCGACGGCACGTTCACAAACATCCGGGGAGAGTTCTTCACAGGACGCCAACCGTTTATCGAAAAGCATGACAACCTCTTCAAGGGACCTTTCCATGGGAGTGCGCTCAAGCAGGACATTGTTTCTCTCAAGTTCGTCCGGCCTGATGTTGCCGTCGTGGAAGTGCTTACGTCAGTGACCGGAATTCAAAAGCTGTTTCCAGGAACCAATACCGATGACAAAGGCCGCCTTCGCACACGCTTGTTGCAGGTCCTGGTAAAGGACGGAGTCGAATGGAAGATCACTGCGTACCACAACACAGATGTGAAGTCGGGAGTGCCGGTTCCCGATCCGCAATAGTGTCACCAACCAATCCGGGTAACTAGAGCTGGTTCTGGCGTAGATCAGAAGGTTCATCTTGGAGCATTGAAGGTTTACTTGCTGGAAGCCCTCGGCCCACCTGAGTCCCGATCATCGGGCTTCGGGGAAGTCACGAAAGAGGGTTCCGGACGGTTTGTCGCCACCCCTATCCTAATCCGATTGTGGAAGCAAGTTAGGCACGCACGGACTGCTCTGGACGGATGCAGCACCGAACCTACTCATGTTCGCAATCGTCGTGACAGTGTTTGTGATTCGTGGCATCAGCCTGCAAGGTAGCCCTGCGCCACCAGCACTGTGAGCCAAGACGTCCAGCTTGTGACAAATGGCGTTCTCTGGAGCGAGATCGCAGCTCTGGGCGGACCGTCGGCAACTCTTTCCCAATCCGATAACCTCAGAGTTGTCCGTCATCCAGGAATAAGTGCGTCGTTCTCTCAGAAGTCGCAGCCCAGTTTGGTCTGCCGCAATGGTAAAAAATAGTTTTTAGAAATAGTTACTCTACTTAGATCCGCTCGCACGTACGTGTGCCGACAGGGTTAATCCGGCAATTGAGCCCGTTCTGGTTCGAGTAGCCAGAAGCTTCCGATGAGCGACCCCGTATAGGCGAGGACCGCGAGTGTGCCGGCCGAGTAGGCCAGCCGAGCAGTCGCGCTGGCGCTGGGCATGATGTTGGTGAGCTGCGTCGTGAACAGCACCCCTGACGCGCCGATCACCCGGGCCTCCGATGTTGATCGCGAAACTCTCGCCGGTGCCGCGCAAGTGTGTCGGGTACATTCGCGGCAAATAGTTGCCCCAAAGGCTGAACGGCCCGTTCAACAGGAGACCCGCGAGCAGGATCCCGCACTCGAGCAGTCGCAAGCTATGCGTCGCGGCAAAAAAGTACATGCACGAGAAAACGATAATCCGGGAACCAGAAAGGCGCGCAGGAGGCGCCTCTGCGTCGTGATCCGGACCACCATGAAGGCAAACAACAAACGCCCAGCAATCGTACCGAGCTCCTGAAACAATTGCACGCCACTCACGGTTTGCTCCACCATGCGCGGCGCCATGCCCCTCATCTCTGGAAGGCCTGGGAACCATGCGCGGTGTCTGCTGAATGACGCCTGAGGCCAGGGCATAACTGCACGCCACCAAGAATGTCGTGGTTAACGTGGTCCTTCGCAGGGCGGGCCGAAACAGCTCCGCGAAGCTCGGCCGCTGCAATCTGCCGTTGGATTTCATCTCCTGCCAGATGGGGGACTCGGGCAAGAACGGCCGCGTAAGGATGAGCGGGATCGCGGGGATCAGTCCGGACAGCAGGGTATAGCGCCAGGCTTCGTGATTACCGTGGATGGCTGGGAACTGTTCGGCGTAGGTGATGCCAACATAATAGGCTCCCGTCACCATTAGTCCCCCCAAGCCAAAGGCAGCCTGTGTGTATGCCCAGCACGGACTCACGCTGCTTGGGATTCGCGAAGAGCTCCGCCACCCACGCTACCCCAGCCACATGTTCAACACACACGCCGATGATGGTGGTGCAACGGAAAAACAATAACTGCGGCAACGTCAGCGCAAAACTCGCCGCACAGGCCGAGAAGGCATACAACAGGATGCTCCACACGAGGACACGCCGGCGCCCCAAAAGGTCGGTCAGGTAACCTCCCAGGAGTCCAAAGACACCTCCAGAAGCCAACGGAAGATAAAACAACAGTCCTACCCAGAGGTTGAACCCCGGGCTCCCGGGCTTGAAGTGCCCGAGAGCGGTAAGGGCAGGACGCAGCAATCAGCGGCATCACCAAGGTCTCGTAAAGATCGAATGCGAAGCCCAAGGACGCGACTCCGCAGATGATCCATTGGCTGGGCGTCAGGCGGGCGAAGACGGGCGGCAAATCCGAGGCCTTGACAGGGCCATTGGACACCCGCTTCTTTTTGGTTAACTCTTGCAAGGGGTACTTCCTCCATCGGAGAGGATAGCCGGCCCTTAATTCACTGTTGCCTTATTTCAATTCACGCTGTCTTATGACACAAGTTCAAATATCTCAATAATTGTTGAATTATATTCTCAGCAATGGATTTTACTTCCCGCCAATTCCGGGCTTTCTCGCTTGTGGCCCAGCATCGAAGTTTCTCGCGTGCCGCGGAAGCACTCTACATTACCCCGTCCGGCTTGAGCATTTTGATTCGAGAGTTGGAAATCCAACTCGGGTTCCGCCTGTTTGATCGCACCACACGCCACGTAGGCCTGACGAGTTATGGCAATGAATTGCTTGGAGTGGTCCGGCAGAGCCTCGAGAAAGTCGATGCCGCCGTGTCCCGAATCGGGCAATCGGCGGCCGAAGCTAGCCTATCCTTGTCCGTTGGCGCGCCACCGCTGGTCGCGGCCAACGTGCTGCCGGAGGCCATTAAGGAATTTCGCACTAACAGGCCCGACCTGTGCATTCGAGTGTTCGATGTCGGCGGTGAGGCCCTCACGCGGTTGGTAGAGGAGGGCAAACTGGATATGAGCTTGGGTGCGTTTTTCAAGCCCGCGCCCGGAATCCGCCGCACGCCATTATTTCGCTTCTCCTTGATGGTGATTCGTCCGGATCGCGATCCGGCTTTGCGCCGCACCTCTACCACCTGCTCCGCGCTAAAGGGAGAACCACTGATCTCGCTGGTGCCGGGCAATCTGGTCCAGCAGTTCATAGACAAGCATCTGGCCCGCGCCGGTGTTTTCGTTCATCCGCGTGCCATGTTCAATTATCTCGATACGATGATCGCCATGGTGGAGGCCGGCGAGGGCATTGCCGTCATCCCTTCGTTCGCTTTGCCCGCCTGCCGAAATCGCAAAGTTGTTATGAGCAGGTTGGTCAATCCTGTTGTGAACTTGGACTTCTCCCGGATCAGCCTTCGAGGAAAAAAGCTGCCATCTGGCGCGGACGACTTCACCTCTTTCTTGCAGGGCTATATCGCGCGATGGGCCGGGCGGGCAGGCATTTTGTAAGCGTGGGCAGATATTCTTTGTCAGTCGGTTGAGCACACGGACTGGCTAGCGTGCATGGGCTGACACAAAAATGCCTCAGCAATCACCAATGCCCAGTTGGCGGGAGAGTCGCCCCGGGGAGTCTCACCCCGAGGCGCTCGCAGGTAGGGTCGAGAGCAGGCGCGCGCACGGTAGGTGCCGGTGGTAATCCCATCGCTTTCGCGATGGCCCGCAGTCCGGGAACCATGGTCACGTTTCCAGCTCCCGCCACGTCAAACGCAGCGTGCGGTTTTCCCGCACTGCGCTTTCCTGTTTGTTTCGTGCCAGGGGTTATGGGACCTATCGTGCCGGAAGTGCTTTCGGCGCAGTTGCACGACGAACCCGATAGCCGTTAAACAGCTTCAGTTCCTCGTATATCCATTGCCTACTCCACCTCGTCCAGCCGAAGCCGCGTCGATTCCGGGACCGCCCCATGTGACGCCGAATCTTCTTTTCTACCCAGTCCTTAATGAAGCTGAAGCACTCGCTGGAGTTTCCGATGGCGAAGTAAGTCACCCAACCCCGCAACACCGGATTGATCAGTTCGACCAACCGGTCCACCGGCCGGGATTGGTATCGCCGGAACACCTCCTTGAGCTTACGCAACAACGCCGTGCGCTTCTTCATCTTCGGCGTGTAATGCGCTCGCCACACCTGCCTTCCTATGCTGCGCAGGCGTCGAAAGTCGAACCCCAGAAAGCCGAAGCTTTCCCCACGGTCCAACTCCACATTGCGACTCTTCTCTTCATTGATCTCGACTTGTAGTTTGGCAAGCTCTTCCCGAAGTCGCTGGTTCACTGCCCTCAGCAGCCACGCATTGCGCGGATGAGCGTCGATTAGCACGACAAGATCGTCGGCGAAGCGGGCATACTCGACGTAGGTGTACTTCCCGTTGCGCGTAGCTTCTTTCGCTCGCTCCAGCATCCGATCTACCTCGGTGAGATAGATATTACTGAGCAGCGGCGAAATCACTCCGCCTTGCGGAACGCCTTGTTTGCCCGATGCCGTCAGCGTGAGATTCAGCAGACGCATCACCTCGTCGTCGTTGATCCGGCGCGCAACTTTGTCAAGCAGCAGATGATGTCTCACTGTGTCAAAGTATGCGCGTAGATCCAGATCTATGATCCGGGTCTTCCACTGAACGATTGCCGTTGCTACGCGATTCACCGCTTCATGCGCGGTGCGTTTGGGCCGATAGCCATACGACCCCGGTTGAAAGTCCGCCTCGAAGATCGGCTCCAGTATAAGCTTGAGCGCGCCTTGCACCACTCTGTCGCGGATAGCGGGAATCGACAGGACACGGACTTTTCCTCCGTCCTTCGGTATCGCCCGCCGCCGTGCCCTGAGCGGCACATAAGTACGCTCCTTCAGTTCGCCCTGTAACTGCTCGAGGAAGTTCTCCACGCCTTGCGCCTCGATGACCTCGAACGTCACCCCGTCCACTCCCGGAGCACCGTTGTTCTTCCTGGCCAACGTATACGCCTCGCGCAGTGTCTCCATCTTGCAGACATGGACGTACAAACCCCAGAAACGCCACGACGGTTCAGCCTTCGCCTTGACGTATATGTTCCGCCTCAGGTCCTGCAAACTAATGGGTGCGTTTATCATCCACCCTTGCCTCCCGTTTTGTTGGAACCGTTACAAACAGCAGGGCCCCTTCGCTCCACCGGCATTACCCGGCTTCCTCGCTACTGCGGACCCATCCGCCACCCTCTCGCCTTCGGCCCACTTCCCGGGTTCGCCGGTTATAGGACCTACCCTGCTCCAGCGATTTCGCGCTGGGACGAGGAGGGCTTCTCCAGTTGCTCAGCATGTCCTTGTCATCGTGCCGTCGCTTCCACCCCGCCGAAGTGAGATAACCGCATCGGTCAGATTTCGGCTACCCCTGCTGCCTTCGCCCTCACGGTTGCGGGCTCGGCCTTCGGAGCTTCTCACTTTCGAGGCCACCTTCACGTTCATCTTCATTACGGCCCGACAACTCGCGCGTCTCCCAAAGAGACGGTCGTCGATAGGCTTCAGAAATTCAGTTTCCCTCCTCCCTGCTATCCAAGCTACGGGGCCTCTGACTCTTGCCCCGGCAGGTTTATCTCCTGCTGAACACGCCAGCCTTCGCTGGACACACAACCGTACGTGAATCTCTCGACTCATACGGCTCCCAGTGTTAAGCCTCGACTATACAGAAGCGACCAGTGAGCAAAGAATCCAGGTAGAGGTGTGAGCCACTTTCGTGACCCAATCCCTCGCACCTTTAGGCCTTTGCCGAAGGCGTTTGAACTTCCTGCGTGCCCAGTTGATCAGCGCTTCATCGATCCGGCGTAGCGTCGGATACAGTGCTGATTGGTAGAAATGACCGTAGTAGTTGATCCAGCCGCGGATATACGGATTGAACATCCGCGCCAGGTCATCGAGTGCCTTGTCGCTGCGCCGCTGAAGACCCCAGCCACGCACCGTCTTGCGAATTGCTTTCAGCGCCTTGGGGCTCGCTGCCGGAAGAAAAGAGGTTCCGTACGATCCGTTTGGCCACTTCGCCTTCCTTGGCCGAAAACAGTAGCCGAGGAAGTCGAACTGCTGGATAGCATGGTTCCTTTTACGATTGGTGTCCTTGCAATAGACGACCTTAGTCTTCTCTGCATGGAGTTCCAGTCCACACTGCAGAAACCTGCGCTCCAGAACCTTGCGCAACTTCGCCGCCTCATGCTCGCTCCGGCAGTGGCATATGATGTCGTCGGCGTACCGCTCAAACAGTACACCGGGAAATCCCCGCTCTAGCCAGACATCGAACACATAATGCAAGAACAGGTTGGACAACAGAGGGCTGATCACTCCGCCCTGTGGTGTTCCCCGTTCTCGCACCGCAAGACTGCCATCCTCCAACATCGCAGGCGCCTTCAACCAACGTTCGATGTAGAGCAATACCCACCTAACTTGCGTGTGCTTGCGCACCGCACGAAGCAGCAGGTTCCAATCGATGTTGTCGAAAAAGCCCTTGATGTCCAAGTCCAGAACCCAGTCGTAACGCCAGCAGCGCTGGCGTGTGACTCGGATGGCATCGATCGCCGAACGGCCGGGCCGATATCCGAATGAGTCCCGATGGAATTTCGGTTCCAGCAGAGGCTCAAGGTATCGGCGGACAACCTCCTGGGCAATGCGATCAGCAACCGTAGGAATACCAAGCGGTCGCGTACCTCCATTTGCTTTTGGGATGTCCACCCGTCGCACAGGCGGTGGAAGATAGCTTCCCGAAGACAGCCGATTCCAGAGCTTGTAGAGGTTATCAGAAAGCTTGGCCTCGAAGTCTTGAATTGACTGCTCATCTACTCCGGCCGCTCCCTGGTTGGCACGTACATGTTTCCATGCCTCCCAGACTTCCCGCTTCGGAATGTCGAACGGCTTTGCTTTAGTCATGCAGCTCCTCCCGTTTCCGGTTGGCCACCGCTAAAGCGACAACACCACGGCCCCTTCGGTCCAGCTCCATTACAGAGCCTTCATCCCTACTACGAGCCGTTCTGCCCCTGTGCCCTGTAATCGGTACTCTCAACCTCGCGGGGTTCACCGCTTGGCCTTCTCCCTTTGCAACAGGGCGACAGGTTCTCCCGTTCCATACAAAAGCCTGAACCAAGTTCACGCTGCCTTCGAGCCGGATGCCGCGCGGGCCGGGCTTCAGGGCTCCGCCCACACTCATCCCAGGGCGACCACCATCCCCGGTTCTGACATCGTCTTTACGCTTTCGGCATTTCATCGACAGTTCGCTTGCGCTCATCTCCTTGGTTCGCACATGACAGGATCCTGTCCTGTCGTTTCCGTGTCGCTCACCACCACCGCTCTTAACGGCAGCAGCACACGGTAGTTTGAAAGCGGCTCCTGATCGCCGCCGTCGAGGGGCCTACCCTCATCTTTTGTATAGTTCGACGTTGCTGAACAAGCCAACGCCTTCGGGACACACGATGATCTGCATACTTGGATACCAGAACATGGGCCAACAAGCCGGGTCCAGCAAGTCCGCGATCAATCGGCCTACCCGGCGCCGGGGCCTGTAGAATCGCGTCGCAGCTGGTGCAGCACATCTTGGGACGTACGTGGCGGATGACCTTGAAACTGGCCGGGATATATTCCAACATTTCGGAGACATCCTCACCCAGCTTCGACAACTGACCACCGCACGCTGTGCAGGCTTCTTCAGCAGGCATATGCGTGTGGGTTTCGCGTGGTAGATGCTCAGGCAGTGGACGACGCTGCCGTTTTCGCCGAGGGCTGCTGCTGCTGGTCGGCGCCGCCGCTGGAGGACGCGCGGCCTCACCGGTCTCCAACTCTTCCAGCTTTAACTCCAGCTGCTCGACCTCGCGGGCGATCTTTTCGCTCTTGGTACCGAACATCATGCGCCGAAGCTTGGCGATGATCAGCTTCAGGTGTTCGATCTCACTGTTGCGAGTAAGCAGCTTCTCTTCCTGCGTCAGAACCAGAGCTTCGAGCGCCTCTCGATCGAGTCGGCTCAGGTCAACAACACTGGCATGCGCATCAGCCATGGCACGGAGTATGCCATAGTTACATCGCAGTCATAGATCAAATATCTCCGCTCATCCTGCCGACTGTGGTTCCCACGTCCTCTGCGGCTGACGCCAGTCAATGCCTTCCAAAAGCATCGATAACTGAGCACGCGTCAACGACACCGTTCCGCCCGTTGCCTGTGGCCAGATGAAGCGTCCTCGCTCTAATCGCTTCTGAAAAAGACAAAGGCCATCACCATCGAACCATAACAGCTTGATCAAATCGCCACGCTTGCCACGGAACACGAACACCTGGCCGGAGAACGGTGCCTGTTCAAGAACCGTCTCAACGATCGACGAGAGCCCCTGAAAGCCGCGACGCAGATCCGTGAAACCGGCGGCAATCCAGATCCTTGTCCCTGACTTCAGCTCGATCACCGCAATAGGCTCCCCAGAACTGTTCGCACAAGTTCAGGATCAACGCCGGCCTCTACACTGATCACTGCTCGACCTGGCAGCTCGATATGGATCGATCCTGAGCGAGCTGTGACAGAGGCAATCCCAGACAACGTGACACTGTTCGGCTCTGCCGTCACGGTCACCAGCAACAGTTTGCTCTGGGCTCGTTGGCGAACACCGAGGCTTCCCTTGCGATACTCATATCGCCACTGGAACACCTGGTTCGCACTTACTCCATGCTCACGAGCCACTCGCGCGATCGACGCGCCTGGGACAAACGTCGCTTCTACAATCCGACGCTTCTCTTCTGGTGTTCTCCGCAACCGTTTCTGGGAAGCGCCCACAGACTCAACTGCAACGGTATCGCTCACAAGGTCATCGTGGGGCAGATCAGGACATCTGTCTATACGGTGAAAACCGGGAAAACCGGACGCTTACGTACATCTGCAAGCAGGGCTTTGAACACCACGCCGCTATGAATGGTTCGCACTGTGCCTGGGCACTCGCGGAAGCTCTTCGCAACTATCTCAGCTGGGAGGTTTATCATCATCCGGCGTAGCGCAATATTGCCCGGGCTTCACGCCAGCAGTCTGAGGCGTGGCTCTCCGAGAACAGGAATTTATGAAAGTCAAAATTGTAAGGGGGACCATGACGATGAGGAAAGCACGCAGGATCTTCTTGATCGTTCTGCTAGTCGGAGGATACGGACTGAGCTCATGTTGTTCCGAGGGCCAGGCTGTTTCTCCAACTCATACTGATGATTTCGCGGGCCGCCCACGAGTCATCGTGATAAGCGACATCGGCAACGAGCCAGACGATCAAATGTCCTTCGTTCGGCTGCTACTCTACTCCAACCAATTCGACATCGAAGGAATGATAGCCGGGACGTCAACGTGGCAGAAGACTGCGACTCATCCAGAGACGATGCATGCCTTGATTCATGCGTACAGTGAGGTTCGCGGCAATCTTCTTTTGCATGCCAATGGCTGGCCCTCCGCGGAAGATCTCAACGCCTTGGTCTTTACCGGCCAGGCTGGATATGGCTTGGCCGCTACCGGTCCGGACAAGATGTCGCCGGGAGCCGAGATGATTCTGCGCGCCGGCGACCACGAAGATGTCCGGCCGCTGTGGATCTGCATCTGGGGCGGAGCCAACACGCTGGCTGAGGCCCTTTTACATCTGCGCTTGACACGCCCACAGGGCGCCGTCGAGAAGTTTGTCGAAAAGCTCAGAGTCTATTCCATCTCAGATCAGGACGATGCCGGATGGTGGATCCGGCGTGAATTTCCCAACCTTTGCTACATCGTGGAGCCTTCCACCCAGGCGGGCGACGAGTACTATTACGCTACCTGGACCGGGATCAGTGGAGATATTTTTTACCGCAATGGAGCCGGTGCGGATATCAGTACCGTAACCAACCAGTGGCTGGACGAAAACGTACGCAATCAGGGACCGCTGGGAAAAATGTATCCACGGTTTGCTTTTATCATGGAGGGCGATACCCCCTCTTTCCTGGGATTAATTGACAATGGGCTGAATTCCTATCGCAGACCGGACTGGGGGGGCTGGGGCGGCCGCTACATCTACCGGCAACCGCACGGCGAATCACGCTCGATCTGGACCCAGGGAGGCGACGTGTCTTCGCGCATTACCTCCCAGGATACAGTTACCGGTACGGACGGAAAGCAATATACCTCTGATCAGGCGACCATCTGACGCTGGCGCGAGGCATTTCAGAACGATTTTGCCGCGCGCATGTCCTGGGCTGTTAGGGACTACGCGCACGCCAACCACAACCCGGTGGTAGAGGTGAACGGCCAGGCGGGAAGTGCACCGATTGCGATCGAGGCTCAAGCCGGCGAACCCGTGCTGCTCGATGCCAGCCAGAGCCACGACCCCGACGCGCAGAAGCTCAGCTATCACTGGTTCCAGTACATCGAAGCAGCGGCAACCGATCCCAATCATGCCGTGGTCACCCTTACCGGCTCCGATAGTTCCACTGCAACCGCAACTTCTGGGTTGAACTCCCAGGATATGGTGATTCCATCTTTCGAAGCGCTTCCGCTGTTTCCCTCGATTGAGATGCCCTGTGCCTCTGCCTTTGCACTGAGGCATGCAAATTGGGCCTGAGTGATACTGGAAAATACTTGTGACGCACATTCACTCATTTAACGCTCCGTAAATACCTTCAGAGTTGGTTTGTCGCGCCGAGCGGCAAATCGACGAATGGGGTTTGGACCGTCGTTGATTGTACCCGTTAGCGTGGCAACTGCAACAGAGGTAATCCAAAAGGTACAGCTGGTAACTATCAAGTTAACCAGTCATCGTTTACGGGTAAGCTGGATCAAGCGTAAGCGTCCGAAGTTCCCCTCTAGCGCTAAGCCGGGTTTTGGCCCGAGGCTTGTTTCATGGACCAGGCAGAGGTATTGGTACCGGAACGTCGCGTCCGCAGATGGCGTTCGGTTGCCGAGAAGCGTCGAATCGTTGAGCTGACGTTGGTGCCGGGCGCGAGCGTGGCGCTGGTGGCTAGAGCTCATGGGGTGAACGCGAACCAGGTATTCAAGTGGCGGCGCGAGTTTGAACGGGGCGAGTTGTCGGAGCCGGTTTCATCATCTGCGCATTTGCTTCCGGTAGTGTTATCTGGCGGAGATAAGCCGCAGACAGCCTCTGGATCCATTCACATCGAGTTTCCTGGCCGCGCGCTGATCAGCATTGAGAGTGGCGCTGATCCGACACTGTTACGTTCGGTTCTGGAGAGTTTCCGCAAGTGATCGAACTTCGTACTGGAACGAAGATCTGGCTTGCGGCCGGCGTAACCGATATGCGCCGTGGCTTTGATGGATTGAGTTCGCAGGTGCAGACGGTTCTGGAGCAGCAGCCATTCTCTGGTCACGTGTTTGTTTTCCGCGGCCGTAGAGGTGACATCGTAAAACTTCTTTGGTTCGATGGGGACGGCCTATGTCTGTTCGCCAAGCGTCTGGAGAAGGGCCGCTTCATCTGGCCACAAGCTACGGAAGGGGCTGTTTCGCTGACCCGTGCGCAGCTCTCGATGTTGCTGGAAGGCATCGACTGGCGCAGCCCGAAGAGAACGTGGACGCCTGAGCTTGCGGTGTGAGTAACAAGAGAGATTCTCCAGTATTCATACGGGTTTTATGAGATAGCCCGTGGCTCTGTTCATGCCATACTGCAGTCGTGATTTCTGCTCCGTTACCGAACCTCGATACGCTCGATGTCGAAGCATTGAAGAAGATGGTGGTCGCGCAGCACAACCAACTGCTCGAACAGCAGCAACTGGCCAGCCAGCAGATGGAACAGGCTGGCCGGCAGATTGAACATCTGAAGCTGGTCATCGACAAGTACAAGCGAATGATCTTCGGCACGAAGAGCGAGAGGCTGAAGGGTGAGCTGGAACAGCTTGAGTTTCAGCTGGAAGAACTGGAGACCGAGCAGGCAGCAAGGCAAGCGCAAGAACCACATTCTCCGCGAGCGACGAACAAGTCCCGGCCGCGTGCTCCGCGCAAGCCATTGCCCGAGGATCTTCCGCGCGAAGTCATCACCCATCCTCCTGCCAGCACTTGCTGTCCGGACTGCGGCGGAGCCCTGCGCCAGTTTGGCGAAGATGTATCCGAACAACTGGAACGCGTTCCGGCCAGCTACAAGGTAATTCAACATGTGCGGCCCAAGTTTGCTTGCGGGGCGTGCGAACAGGTGGTCCAAGCGCCTGCTCCGGCGCGGCCGATCGATCAGGGCTTGCCAGGCCCCGGTCTGCTGGCGCATGTGCTGGTGTCGAAGTTCGCAGATCACTTGCCTCTGTATCGGCAGTCTGAGATCTATGCTCGGGAAGGAGTGGACCTTTGCCGTTCCACTCTGGCCGGTTGGGTAGGCGCGGCCAGTGAGTTGCTCGCGCCGCTGGTCGATCAGATCAGAAGGCACGTCATGGCAGGGTCGAAAATACACGCCGATGATACGCCGGTTCCGGTGCTGGCTCCCGGCAAGGGCAAGACCAAAACGGCCAGGTTGTGGACCTATGTGCGGGACGATCGGCCTGCCGGATATCAGACCGCACCTGCAGTGTGGTTCGCTTATTCCCAGGATCGCAAGGGCGAACATCCGCGTCAGCATCTGAAGGACTTCGGCGGTGCGCTGCAGGCCGACGCCTACTCAGGCTTCCATCATCTCTATGGCGCAGGCGCCATCTATGAAGTCGCCTGTTGGGCTCACGCCAGGCGTAAGTTCTACGACGTTCACCTGGCTCACGCTTCGCCCACGACCACCGAAGCGATGCTGCGCATCGGAGCACTGTACGGAATCGAGGAAGAGATTCGCGGCAAGCCGGCCGAGCATCGCTGCTCGGTACGCCAGGCGCGTGCCCGGCCACTGCTGGACAGTCTTCGCCACTGGATGGAGAAGGCGCTGCGCTCCCTGTCCACCAAGAGCGAGACGGCAGCCGCCATCCGCTATGCGCTTTCCCACTGGCGTGCTTTGACCCGCTATGTCGATGATGGGCGGCTGGAGATAGACAACAGTGCAGCGGAACGTTCCTTGCGCGCTGTCGTGCTGGGGCGTAAGAACTATCTCTTCCTGGGATCTGATTCCGGCGGACAACGGGCCGCAGCTCTGTACAGCCTGATCGGCACGGCTAAACTCAATGGACTTGACCCGGCGCTCTATCTCCGCACTGTGCTGGCTAAGCTCCCCGAGCACCCCATCAATCAGATCCAGCAGCTGCTGCCCTGGAATCTAGCCCCCTCACTTCAGAACGATCCTTCGAAAGCCGCCTAAAGTACACGCAACAAGTGTCCACTAAAAATAAGTGGACACTTAAAACACACTATCCCTACCTACTCAAGTGGGGAATTTCGTACGCTTACCCCTCACCCGCGCTCCCGCGTCAGCTCCCGTTCCCAAGGGGCTTCACGGGTCTAGGCTACGACTCTCCATCTCCGTCCGACAGGTACTCTACTGGGGCGCTGCTCATGGCCGATGTTTGGCTCTGGTGCTGGGAACACCTAGACGAACTCCTGACCCCAGGGACTGCAAAGCTCTCGACCCGCTTGAACGAGCGGGCGTACTGGGTGGCACGCTCATGGAAAACAGAGCAACTGCGCAGCCGGGATGAGCACTCCAGCTTGGATGAGGCAGACCTTCTGCCCACTGACTTCCACCCGGAGCACCTCTCGGAAACAGCCACGCGGCGGGACGCGGTTGATACGTGGCTCATCGGCTTTCTTTGTCCCGGTCCGCAACCTGCGAACGACGTGAAGGCGGCGGGGAAGGCGAAGCGATTCGGACGGACGAGGTTAGAAGGCGCGGTGAAACGTCTGGGCGTCGTTATCAAACCATTCGGCTTTGGTCAGCCGTGGACGTGGGAACTCCCCAGCTCCCTTTTCAGCAGTCTTGCAGGTTGATTGCTCTACATCAGTAGAAGCGATTCAGGGTGGATACGTCGGAGCCGGAAGAATACCGGCAGACTGAGGATGGCGATCAAGAAGACCAGGCTCCTCATGATGCTGGGCGGCCGCCCCACGGTCGCACACCTGCGCGATAGCTTCATCAGGATCGGGATGGAGCATCAGCTTGGCCGCCCGTTGTCGATCGCGGTCGAGATATCAGCAACACCCGGTCGTTCCAGCGGGCGGTGGAGGTCCTGAGGCTTCATCGCCCCGAACTCCGGCGCAACATGCGCCAAGCCTCACACTTTTCCAGCAAGAGGCAAGATCACTCCCCTGTATTACATTGGTAAAAGGAGACGCGACCCGACAAATTATTGAGTACAAGAACAGCTGCGGTAATTCTATGCAGTTTCAGGGCATACATCGTTACGGGCGGCGGGCAAGAGTTTGTGCGCGCCTACAGCGAGAAGATGTATGGTGTTCCGCCGGAGCAAGTCGTGGGATCCATATCGTGACGAAGCTCGTCGATGCTCGTACTCCACGAAGACGCGAAGCGCGAGTACGCCTATAGCCCCGCCGTGCATCTTCCCGACACCACCGTCGGCAAGATGAGGATGTGAGGGAGCAATCGCGAGGGCGTCCTGGCTCAGCAGTTGTGTGATTCGGCTGCCAGGTTTAGCAGCTAAACCGTTGCGTTGGTCGCTTCGAGGGCTGCTCTTTCTACTTCCTCTGCGTGCTTCAGTGCCGCCACGATCAGCTTTTCGGAATAAGTAATGTGATCGATCATGGCTTTTCTCGATTTTTCCGGGTCGCGCTGCTTAATGACGTGAAGAAGATCCTGATGAGATTTCAACTCATGGCGCTTAAATTTAGGCAGGTCTTCAATGCTGGTCTCCAACAACTGCCCCGCCTTGGCCATCAGTTGAGTGAATGAACGAAGCAGTTTGGAGAGCACTGCGTTGTGACTTGCCTCTGCTAATGCACAGTGAAATTCCGTGGAAACGACGGCAACGCTTTCGCCCTTCTGGATGGATCGGTCCATTGCAATCAGAACGTCTTCCATCTTCCAGTAATCTTCGGGGAGGGCACGTTCGGTTGCCAGGGCGGCAATACCAGATTCCACCAGCTTGCGCGCCTCAATAACATGCATTACGGACTCTTTTTCAAGAAGAATCGCCAACACATCGGCGTGAATAATATACTCTGGGGACACGTGCTTTACGAAACAGCCTAAACCAGGTTTGATTTCGATGAGGTTGAGCACCGCCATCATCTGCAGAGCTTCGCGAACGCCGGTGCGACTAACCCCAAAGTAATCAACCAATTCATTCTGCGAAGGGAGTTTGCTGCCTGATTTGAACGTGCCATCCCTCAACCACCCGATCAGTTGATCGAGAGTCTGGGTGGACAGACTTTCACGGGGGACAGAAAGAGTATGAGAGTTTCCATTTGCCAAAGCTATAGCCTCGTCCCAACTCAGCTTATCATACCGCGTAATCGCCCCACCGGCCGATAGCTCGTCACACCCTCTGCAGTAACCGGGCCTTCGACCGCCAAACGGGCCTGACCGGATCCCGGCCGTCATAGAATCATTTGCTGTCTTTACGATCGTTGGGCTTCCCGTCCGGAGTTCGCGCTAGTAGGTGACGGAAGAGAAATAAGAATGATGGCCAGGAGTCCGCAGGCGACGCCGATCGACTGGAGCCAGGTGATGCTCTCGTGGAGGACCAGCGGAGCAAGAAGTACGACAGGTAATGGGTATAGGGCGCAAATAACGGTAACGATGGAAGCCGACCCACCCAGTTTCATGGCCTCGAAAAGGCCCCAGGATCCAAGGTTGCTGAGCAAACCGCTCAACAAGCCGAATAAAATAGCGCGGTGTGAGTAAGAAGATAGCGGCTGCTGCGGCAAGACGAAGGGTTGGATGGCAAAGGAACCCACAATCAATAAGATCATTACTGATTCGGAAGAAATATGATTAGTGGAAAGCTTTTGGAATATACCTAACACACCCCACGTGACGAGGACGCCGAGCGCAAACCAAAGCCATGAGATGTGCAAAAAAGTACCCCGTCAGAAGGAAAATATGACAATTGCAATTAGGGCAAAACCAATTCCGGCGACCTGTGTCCGTGTCAGCCGCTCGCGCAAAAAAATAACTGCAAGAATGACCGTGACCAGTGGAAAGAGCGAAGTAATGACGGTTACCACCGATGTATTTGTCGAGCCGTGGTAGGCACCGAATAGCGCGAGTTGTCCTAGAGCGGAGAGCACACCTACGATCAGGCCATAAGTTATGCCCTTGAGGTTTCTTTCCATTCGGAAGCGACGTAAGGCCAGAAATACAAGACCTACCGGCAGCCCTCCTAAATTGAATAAGTACTGCATCGTGCGAGGCGGGATTTCGTCACCGCCGAGCTTGGAAAAGAAGATCCACGGCACATAGCAGGCAAGGCAGAAGATACAACACCAAAACCATCGAGCCCGCAGCGTTTCAGGGATTCGCAAAGCGTACTCCTTTTGGGAGGGAATTCTATTCTTCTATTCCGATGGTCATTGCACAAGGACTGTTCAATGCCAAAGTGCCAGGAGTTAGTTTGAACCTAACGCGTCAATAGAAGAACCATAATTTGATATTTTCGCAGATCTTCTCCAGCGAACAAGAGACGGTTAATCCTCTTCCGTACGAGCGTGAACTATTCGATGAAAGTCAGCATATCATTCCGGTCGCTAGTTAAAGCGGAAACCTCGCCGACCATCGATGGGTCAGGTGCCAACATAGCCGATAAGTCTACGGACAAAAAGCGGTAGTACACACCTTGGGAGCATCGGACGGAAGAATCTGAATTTGTCCCAGCCGGTAACGATGTTCCCCATCTTCACCGGTAATTCCGAGCCGGACCTTGGGCTTTCCGGATGCGTCCACCAATGCAATCCGGATGTCGTACTTGCCCGCCGGAACGGTCTGGGGTAAGTGAAAGACGCTCATCATGGGATAAGTCACGCCGGCAACCCAGGCAGATTCATTGAAGCCCTGATCCGCCTCACTGAAAATTTCTTTTCCATCGCTGCTCGTCAAGTAAAGCTTCAAAGGATGCGCGACATAAAGGCGCCCGGCATTGCGGTTGATCCAGCTCTGATGCACAACCAGCAGGTGCCCTGCCGGCAATTGGGCAGGCCAAACCACAGACGTCGGAACAAGGCGGTATCCGAGTCCTCCTGGACCTAGGGCACGCTTCAGGGCTGGCTCGTCCTCTCGCATGGCGCGCTTGTAGACGTCGGGCCCGAAGTAAAGATGAAAGAAGTTGGAGTGCCAATCCACCGCACCTGCGACATTCTCATCAACAGATCCGTGGGTATGCTGGTCCTTCATCTCGTCATAGCTCCAGTTTCCCTCGGCGAAGATGGGATGCTGCCGCCAGAAGCGCTCCATGGTAACCCGGTCATAAGTGCCACTCAAGCCATCGATAAAGCCAGTCCAGATGAAGCCGAAGTTGTTCGCCTCGGCCACATCGAGCGCTTTGGCATAAAGTAGTTCATCGAGCGTCAAGTAGCGCTCTTTATCCCAATCCGTAGCAGCCATCTCCATCAGTGGAATTTGGTGAAATGTTTGGATCCAGGTCTGCATCACGCTCGCCAGCGTGTCATGCTTTACCTTCATACTGGGAAATTGAACTTTTGAATACCAAGTCGCCCAATCCACCCACTGTCCATACCCCGTGGCCTGTAAAAAGATGACCGACGTGCCGGGCTTGTCATAGCGCTCTGCAAAAGCACGCTCAAATTTTTGCAACGCCGGCAGGTAGACGGAATGGAAGGAAGGATCGGTGTAGGCTGGCTCAAGAGTTTTTCTGCCGCCGTTGCCGACATACTCGTGACTCTTCAGACCCTTGTCCCAAAGCCATTGTGGCACCACAGGCAGCCCGGGGTTTCCGTTCCATCCAGCATCATCAGTGACCCAAAGCCGGACCACCAACTGCTTGCCTCGGGTCGACCAATATTGGGCGACGGTGTCGAATTCTTGCCAGTCAAACTGACCTTCATGCGGCTCCAGGCTTGCCCAATCCCAATCAACTAGTACCCAATTGAAGAGCGGAGCATCATCTCCGAATCCAGTCGTGAGATCTTGCATGGAATACTTTTTTCCCGGATCCATGCCGTAGTACCTGGGACCAACCCAGAGCCCGACCCCCATATATGGATTTGGAATTGGGCCGGCGATCTCTTCAGGGTGCACCATCACCGTAGGCAGGTCGTCTGCTTGTGCGAAACACGAGGTACAACCCGCCAGCACAAGCGAGAGAAAAAGAACATGAAACGATTTCTCTATGCAATATCCCCTCACGACGCCTCCTCTGAATTTTACTTGGTTTGAACATATCATACCCCTCAATCCGATCTGCATTGGGAGCTGGATAAAAGTTTTCACTGTAGGCTTCAAAGATGGATGTGTGGCTGCATAAAATTAATTGTCCGATGATATATGATGGGTATGACGTGATCGGTCCCAACGGTCTCCGTACATCATGATACGGTCCGCCGAGCCGATAGCGCTTGGCTCGATAAGCGGCGAATCAGTGAAAGGGATTTAAGCCCAGCATGAGCTCACAGTGGCAGCTGGAGGAGCTCGCAGCGTCTCGTTGCCACTCTCTTGCCTTGACGACCATGGATGGGCTCGCCAGAATTCCCTTCACCGTCGTTATCGGGGCTGCGCGAACGCCGGTCGCCTTGATCATCGCGGGCGCGCATGGTGACGAATACGAAGGTCCAGCAGCCATTCATGATTTGATACGAGAACTCGATCCACACGAGATACACGGATCCGTCATTTTTGTTCCAGTTGCCAATCCTCTCGCATTCGCGGCCGGTACACGCCGTCACCCGGCGGATAATGGGGATCTCAACCGGACCTTTCCTGGCAAAACGGAAGGTGGGCCCACAGAACAACTCGCACACCTCCTTATCGAGGAGTTTGCGCTTGTCTCTGACTTTATTTTTTCTCTCCATGGATGGAGCAAAGAAGGATCCACACTGCCGTACGCAGAATATGCAGAGGGTGACACTCCGGCCATTCTAGCCAGCCGGGAAGCGGCGCACAGTCTGGGTTTCCGATATCTGCATCCGTATCACTGGCCTGCAGGGGTCCTGGGCAATGTCGTTCTCGCCCACGGAATTCCCGTCGTGGAGGCCGAGATTGGCGGTACGGGTACCATCACATCTCAAGGGCAGGCGCTTTATCACGAGGTGATCCTCCGTTTCCTAGCCCATTTTCAGATGGTGGAATTCCCAACTATGTCCGATCCAAAGCCCATGATCGTAGACCATTCTGATCTCTTTGCTTCCCAGGCTGGATTATTTCGAAGTTCCGTCGAGCTAGGAGATAGCATTGTCGCGGGCCAGGAGATCGGAACAATACGCGGCCTGGACGGATCCGTGCTCGAAAGCTTGCGATCTCCTCGCTCTGGTACCGTAGCAATTCTGCGCAGGCTGGCTTCTGTCCAGCCCAACGATCGGCTGCTGCAGTTGTTCTGGGATCGTGAGATAGCGCAATGCTAAATCTCAGTCCGAGACCAATGGCGAAGTTTCACAATCGGCCGGCCTGGCAGATTGAGTCCGACCAGATCTTCGTCTCCGTCATGGAGTGCGGCGGTCACATAGCGCAGATGACGTTTAAGCCTACTGGGATCAATCCCCTCTGGATACAAGACTGCCCCACTATCGATCCAGACCAGTACGATCCTGCGATTCATGGTGCGCTGTACGGCGACAATTCAGAAGGGCGGCTCATGTCCGGAGTGCTCGGACATAACCTGTGCCTTCCTTATTGGGGGAATCCCTCAGCGGCTGAGTATCGGGCAGGAATGACGTGTCACGGCGAGAGCAACGTCGTGCGCTGGCATGCATTGTCTTATGAGCGAAACCGCTTGGCCATCGAGGTCCGCGTACCAGAGTTGGGTCTACGTGTCGAACGAACCGTGTATTGCTCCGGACCCATCGTTTATTTCGACACGGTGGCAGAGAATCTCACACCCCTTGATCGCCCATTCGCCTGGTGTGAGCACGTGACACTCGGTGCGCCTTTTTTGGCAGCGGAAGATACAGGCTTCTTTGCCACTGCGGGCAAAGGGTTCCAAACAAATTCGGGCGCCAGTGAGCTATTCCATTGGCCAGAGGGGAGAGGTCAGATTCAATGCGACCTGAGGCGTTTTAGCAGGGAGCCTCATTCCGACCTGATTAATGCCTTCCTGGTCGAGTCCTCGAATGACTTTGCCTGCGTTGCCGCGTGGAACCCTCGTCTCGGGTCGCTTTTTGGACAGGTATTTTCTGCATCTGAGTTTCCCTGGATGAATGCCTGGGAGAATCATGATCAGCGACGGATGGCTCGAGGAATGGAGTTCAGCACCACGCCGATCGACGGCTCGTTGAAAGCCCTGATCGCTAACCCTCGCCTGCTGGATACACCGACCTTCGAATGGCTCGATGCCAAGTCTCAGCTAAGGAAATCCTTCTTTAGCTTTACCCTTGCGATTCCACAGAACTATCGAGGAATCGCCTCGACGCACTGCGATGGAAGCGTCCTTCACGTAACCGAGTTGGAGACCGGCGACGACCTAAAGCTGCAGATTGAGAGCCGCCGAGTTAGCGCGGCCGTACACTCCGCCAGCGCCCGCTGAAGCGCCGGCCAATGGCCGAGTGGAGCGCAGAGTTCCGGTACCGGCAAAGCAGCCATCGTCGGTGGCGTTCGGTGGCCCGGATCTGACTGGTCTTTTCGTGACTTCAGCAGGTCTGAGCGATTCGCTGCCTCTGGCGCCTCCGGAATACGATCCGCACCACGGGTACATCGGAGGTAAGCTTTTCCTGTCAAATCACGAGATCAAGCCGGTAAACCTGAGTTTCGGTGTCGGATTCAGGGAATTATCTCCGGAGCTGCCCGGGGGGGCTAGCTAGCCCTTGCCACTTTTTCCATTTTCGCCAAGACATCATACATGTCATAATGATGAAAGGTAATCTGAACCGGAGGTTTTCCTGGCTGGCATTCTCGATTCCATTTAGAGCTGGCCCTAATCTGTTAATACGTTGATCCACCGGCAACGAAATGCTTCGTACGTGCGCGAACGATCATCCGCAGATAAGAGTTTCTCATTTTCCCCAGTTTGTCATTGCGCTCACGGCGAGCCAGCTGGATGCAAATCTGCGAGGGGCTCGAAGGTAGCGGAATGTCATACTCCGCCTTCCGGTATTACCAGTACTATAGCGAACGACATCATCATGGTTCGCAAGCTCGCGGCTTGTTTCTGGAGCATTCATGTCTAAATTAGAACCTGCTGTGCCAGTAAATTATGCCTATTACACTGCCTTCGAACCCTGATTTATTGCAGCGCTCAATGTGGCGCTATCACGATCGATTGACCGTCGTCGATGGTTGCACGCCGGTAAGCTTAGGGGAAGGTTTGACGCCTCTGCTGCGATCGCGCGCAACTCCCCCAGGAATGACCCTGTTCTACAAGAACGAGACGCTCAACCCAACGGGTTCCCAGAAGGATAGAGCGCTCTCTGTCAGCATCACCAAGGCAGTCCAGCTTGGTCATGAGACCGTCATGCTCTACTCCGATGGAAGTACCGCACTTGCATCGGCTGCATATGCAGCAAGAGCTGGTCTGAGAAGCCTTACGGTGGTCGCGCGCGGGACCCCGGGTTATCGATTGCTTCCGCTAGTTTTTTTTAACTCGACCGTTCTCGAGTACCAGGGAAGCGCATCCGAGGCTCTGGCCTGGACGAGTAAAGCTTGTCGCGCTCTGAATCTTTACGAGACCACGACCTGTCGCTCGGCAAATCCTTACGGCGCAGAGGGAGTCAAGACGATCAGCTATGAGATCGCTGAGCAGTTGGGAGATGCCCCATCTTGGATGGTGGTTCCGGTGGGTGGTGGGGGCACTCTGTGTGGGATCTGGAAGGGTTTCCGCGAATTATATGAACGCGGAGAGATCAGCAAATGCCCGCGGATGGCGGCAGTGTTGCCGTCGGGCTATGGAATGCTCGAACGTGCAATGATTAACCGGGTGACCGATGAAGCAGTCTTTCGTGCCATGACATTACAGAACCCCCCGGCCACGATTCAAGCCAAGACCGCCATGGCGTTTCCCCCCGACGGATTAGAGACAATCCAGGCAATCAAAGAATCCGATGGCCTGTTTTTCTACGCCAGCGATAAACAGGCACTCTGGGGACAAGAGCTACTCGGGAGAGAAGGGATCTTTGCCGAACCCTCAGCGGCAGCAGTTGTGGCTGCGATTGAAGCCTTGGGAGAGCGTGGCTTGTCCGAGGGACACGTCGTCGCACTCGTCACTGGCTCGGGCTATCGGGAACTAGGATCGATCTCAGGTCATGTCCGCTTGGTCAAGAATCCGATCGAGCCCGCCTCCGGCATTGACGAGATCAGGAGACTGTTAGATGGACTCTGAAACCAGCAAGCTTTTTGATCTCTCAGGTAAATCTGCTGTAGTGACGGGGGCAGCCCGTGGCCTAGGCGCTGCGATCGCACGCGGCTTAGCCGGTGCAGGAGCTAAGGTACTTGCAAGCGATATTCGTGACCCGGTCGTGGTTCCAGGACATGGAGTTCATTTCTTCCACGCGGATGTTTCCAAGCATGACGATGTAAAGACGCTTACCGAACAAGCGATCTCTCGCTTTGGCCGCCTGGATGTGATGGTTTGTAACGCGGCGATCGGCGGCGGCTCACCTGCGGAAGACGAAACGGAAGAGGGTTGGGAAAGCGTCATGAATGTCAATGCCAAGGGAGTCTTCTTTTGCGCTCGTGAAGCAGCTCGCCTAATGCGCAAACAAGGTGGCGGCTGCATCATCAACACCGCGTCGGTACTCTCTTTCATTGGCCATCCGACGGCGATTGCCTACTGCGCCAGTAAAGGGGCGATCGCGCAAATGACTCGCGTCATGGCGATAGAGTGGGCCAAATACAAGATTCGCGTAAACGCTATCGCCCCAGGTTTTTTCAACACTCCGCTCAACTCGAGGCTGCTTGCGTCGCATGAGTTCATGAAGCCCATTCTGGCCAAAATACCGATGGGACGCGGCGCGCAACCGGAAGAAATTGTGGGAACTGCGATCTATCTTGCATCGGACGCGAGCCAGTTCATGACAGGTACAGTTCTGGTGATCGATGGAGGAGAAATGGCAGCTGGTGGTTATACAGAGGCGACAATGCCGTTCATTTATGACACCCTCTGAACAAGCAACATGATGGACGGCCGCATCGAGATGGACAACTTGGCGGCAGAACGCGCCCCGTCGCTCTAGGTCGCAAAAACTACCTGTTCGCGGGATCGGATGCTGGCGGAGAACGCTGCTGCTATCTACTCCCTGCTCGGCACAGCCACGTTCTACGGGCTCGACCCAGAACTCTACCTGCGCCACGTGTTCGAACGCATCGCCGACCATCCAGTGAACCGACTCCAGCAACTCCTGCCCTGGAACCTCACCGCCGTTCTTCCAGCTCATCTCGCGCCAGCCTAAGTGTCCATCAGGAACATACGTGGACACTTAACTCTTGGCCAAGATCTCACTTCCCACCGCTCAACTTCGTCAAGACAGTGCTCGCGGGCCCCTTACGATACCCAACCTTGATGTCCGGTCTAGGTTGCTAGGTTACGGAAATCTTTCTTAAGCTTTACACTCGGAACACCGACGGACTATCGAGGAATTGCTGAATTACCGGGGCGCTATGGAGTGATGCGGCTCAGCGAATTGGAGACCACCATCCAGTTAACGCTACACGTAGAGCGTCCGGCGCGGGGACTAGCGTGCCGGACGGTCGGCCCATCAGAAGACGAGCCGCCCGAATTGGGTGCTTCGATTAGTTTGATTTTTCGACCGGAACCCGGTGCTCGCGGACGAACTCATCGGAAATGCGCAGCCCCAGACCGGGTCCTTCAGGTGGTAGGAAAAATGCGCGGCTATCATGCCAGCTTCCCATGAGCTCGGCGCATACCTTTGGGTTTGTGTCCCCTTCTTCAAGTATAAGAAAGTTGGGCAGGGAAACGCCAAGGTGAAGATGAGCGGTGAGGCAAACTGGGCCATTCGCATTGTGGGGAGCGACAGGAATGAAATGGCTATCTGCCATGGATGCCATCTTGCGAAACTCGGTAATCCCTCCCACATGGGCCGCGTCTGGCTGAAATACGCGGATTGCCTGCCGCTCTAAGTATTCTTGGGCGACAAGACGTGAGACAAGGCGCTCACCTGCGGCAATCGGAATGTGGGTTGCACTTTGAATCTGAAGCATTGCCTCTACATTTTCCGGAGGAACTGGCTCCTCCAAAAAGAAAGGATCATAGGGCTCCAAAACCCTTGTGATCCGACCGGCCGTGGCCAGGTTAAACTTTGCATGCGCCTCGACGCAGATATCAAAAGTTGGGCCTCCTTCGCGAATTCCTCGAATAAGTTCGGCTACTTCGTAGAGCGTTTTTGTTGTTGCTTCGAGGTTCAGATTGTATGCATATGGCTCGAAAAATGGATCGAATTTCCCTGCGGTCGCACCCTCCACTATTAATTCTTTCGTGCGCTTCGCATAAGCATCCGCGGTGCGCGGGATGTTTCCCCATCGATAGCTTGTATAAATCCTAAGTTGCTCGTTCACTTTCCCGCCGACCAACTTATATACAGGAACCCCTAGTTGCTGCCCCACAATGTCCCAAAGTGCGATGTCAATTGCTGATATGGCAGCCTGGACCTGACTCCCGTGCATCTCGTTGCGGCTGCGGTAAATGGTATTCCAAATTTTTTCAATGTCCCATGCGCTGGAACCGAGGACCGCTTCCTTATTCATTTCGATCTCGGTCGCGACGGTTGCAACCTTTGGCCAGGTAGTACCCTCTCCCCAGCCAACGATTCCTTCCTCTGTCTCAATCCGACACATCAGATAGTCTTGGGGATATAGTGTGAGGTCCTCGTTGCGCGCATTCAAACGCAGAACGACCGGCTCCACTTTCCGGATCTTCAAGTCATCCTTGCCACTTCCTCTCGCCTGTGCCAGGATCGAATTCGTTTTCGAGCCCGTCCAGGAACTCACCGCACTTATGCCTCGACCAATACCGACCGAGCTCCCCAGTACACCCACAGCCATTGTTTGTAGAAAATTACGCCGCTCCATGCCCTGATCTCTCCTTGAGATGACACATCGATTAGCAGTTCAGCCGCCTTCAATTAACAGATATCATACCTGTACATTAGGATCGGGCACGCTCGTTTTGTCGGCGAAATATGCCCATAGGTGAAGCTGATCCTCAAATCTTTGTGTACCCGCTGTCTGCGCAGCGATGGTGATATATGATAGGTATTCAAACGCTTCCTTTCGGCAAGCGACATCGTTCCAGGTGAGGGCTCTTGACCAGATCACCCAGCATTGAACAAGCCGAGTTTCAGGCAAGGATGGAGAAGCTTCGATTCGGTATGCGCGAGCACAAACTGGACGCCATTCTGATTGGCACGGGGATGAATTTGCAATACTTCAGCGGCTTTCCATCCCGGCAGAGGTATGTCACGCGCCCGTTCTTTCTCTTGATTCCAGCCAAGCACGAACCCATTCTGCTATCACACACCGGTTTGGCCGATGAGTGCAGACGGCTGTCCGTCATCGAAGATGTGAGGGCTTATGGGGGCTTATCGCATGCTCCGGTCGAGGTGCTCGGGGATCTCTTGACGGAGATAGGCGCCCATGCGGGTCGCATCGGAATGGAGTTGGGCTTCGAACAAACCCTCGACATCTCGCTCGTGGAGTTCAACCGCCTACGCAGTTCGCTTCCCGCGGCTGAGTTGACCGATGCAGCCGATCTGCTGTGGAGTTTGCGCACAGTTAAGTCGGAAACCGAGATTGCCTGCGTTCGCAAGGCTTGCGAGATCGTGGCGGAATCCTACAGCTTCACCTTCGCCTCAACACATGCAGGTATGAGTGAGCGGGAAATCTACCAAACCATGCTGAGCGGCCTTTCTGATGGAGAGACGTTTCTGGCCATCACTTCTGGACCTGGCAACTATGACCTGGTAAGTAAGCCGCCGGACGACCGGATCGTACAAGAAGGAGACATGGTATGGATGGATGCAGGCTGCCGTGTGAGTGGATATTGGTCGGATTACTCTCGCGCCGGCGTCGCGGGGGAACCGTCGGATCTGCAAAAGCTTGCACAAGAAAGGGTTCATAAGATCACGACCACCGCAGTACAGCAAATCCGGCCTGGCGTGAGGTGCTCAGAGATAGCTCGGTTTTGTCTTGACCGTCTCGCCGAACTGCCCTTCGCAATCACCTCCTCAATTGCCGCCCGTGCTGACCGTATTGGGCATGGAATCGGCCTGAATACGCAGGAGCCTCCACACCTCGGTCTGCACGATGACACTCCACTCCAAGTTGGTATGATCGTGAGCGTCGAGCCTGGGGTTGCGACCGAATACGGCACCTTTCATGTCGAAGAGAATGTTGTCGTGCGAGAGGACGGCTGCGAGCTGCTCTCCACTTCGCCGCGCAACCTCCAAAGAATGGTCTAGACTTCTACTGCACCGCGCTGGAGTAATTGGTCGAGTACTCAGTTTTGTGGAAGCATCGCTCGCTCGTCTTCTTTGCTACCCGGGTAATCAGGCAGCGGTACATAAGCAACTGCTACTGACAGTAACCGGTCAAGCATTTCTTAGCGGGACCATCAAATGGAAGAATCTGGATCTCGCCCACCCGGTAACGGTGTTCCGCATCTTCCCCGGCAATACCGAGCCGGATCTTGGGCTTTCCGGATGCGTCCACCAACGCAATCCGGATGTCATACTTGCCTGGTGGAACGGTCGGAGGTAAGTGAAAGACGCTCATCAAGCGGTAAGTTGTGCCCGCGACCCAGGAAGATTCATTGACACCACGATCCGCTTCGCTGAAAACCTCTTTTCCATCGTTACTCGTCAAATAAAGCTTCAAAGGATGCGCGACGTAAAGGCGACCTGCATTGCGGTTGGTCCAGCTTTGCTGCAAAACCAGTAGATGCCCCGCCGACAAATGGGCAGCCCAGCTGACTGAAGTTGGGACCAGCCGGTAACCGATTCCACCCGGACCAAGCGCTCGCTTCAAGGCCGGCTCGTCCTGCCGTATCGCGCGCTTATAGACGTCGGGCCCGAAGTAAAGATGAAAGAAATTAGAGTGCCAATCGACGGCGCCGGCGACGTTTTCATCAACAGTTCCATGGATATGCTGGTCTTTCATATCGTCATAGTCCCAGTTGCCCTCGGCGAAAATCGGGTGCTGCCGCCAGAAGCGCTCCATGGCTACCCGGTCATAAGTGCCACTGATGCCATCGATAAAGCCAGTCCAGATGAAACCGAAATTGTTCGCTTCGGCCACATCCAGCCCGTTTGCATAGACCAGCTGATCGAGCGTCAAGTAGCTTTCTTTATCCCAGTCGCCAGCGGCCATTTCGAACAACGGGATGTGATGAAATGTTTCGAGGTAGGTCTGCATGATGCTCGCCAGCGTGTCGTGCTTGGCCTTCATGCTGGGAAATTGAATCTTCGAATACCAGGTTGCCCAATCCACCCAATGCCCGTACCCCGTGACCTGTAAGAAGATGACCGGCGTGTCGGGTTTGTCATAACGTTCTGCAAAAGCCCGCTCAAGTTTCTTCAACTCGGGCAGGTAGACGGAATGGAATGAGGGATCCTTGTAGTCTGGCTCAAGCATCTTCTTGCCTCCGTTTCCGACGTATTGGTGGCTCTTCACTCCCTTGTCCCAGAGCCACTGGGGCACGACAGGCAAACCAGGTTTTCCGGCCCATCCAGCATCGTCAGTGTCCCAGAGCCGAACCACCAGTTGCTTGCCGCGTTTCGACCAATAATGGGCCACGGTGTCGAAGTCTTGCCAATTAAACTCGCCTTCCCGCGGCTCCAGGACTGCCCAATCCCAATCAACCATAACCCAATTGAAGAGTGGCGCGTCGTCTCCAAATCCTGTCGTGAGGTCTTCCACCGTGTAGTGTCTTTGTGGATCGGCGCCGTAATATCTTGGACCAGCCCAGAGTCCAAGGCCCATATATGGGTTTGGAATTGGGTCGGCAATCTCTTCAGGATGTACCATGACTACTTGGGTCAGGTCGTTCGATTGCCCGGGGCAGAGACTGCAACACACCATCAGCAGACCTGCAAGGGTGGCGTTTTGCAACAAATGTTCTAGAGACACTCTCACAGATACCTCCAACTACTCAGATCGCCATACAGCCGCAAGTTCAGTTAACCCGGAGCCCTGGACCAGTCGAGCTATTGAAATAACAACCAACAGTCCCTGGCTAAGGAATTTCACTTCAAACCCGTGATCGCTCTTTCACGTTCAGGAACGCATGACCACCCGATTCGGAGTTCGGGCTGGCGGACGGTGGAAGAGAAATAAGTATTATGGCAACAAGACCGCAGGCAACACCCCTCGGCAATCACCCAAAACCGGCCATAGATAATCACTTCAAAACCGGCCATAGAGAAGCGGCCTAAGACATTAGCTCCGACGAGGGAAATTAGCCTCAGTTGGCATGGGTAATGTCTTGGAAAGAACAAAGCAGGAGCAGGTGATCGCGCTGGGGCGTCTTGGTTGGTCCCTACGCAAGATTGAGGCGGCGACGGGAGTTCGTCGCGAGACGGCTGGCGGCTATTTGAGGTCTGCCGGGATAGCGATACGCACACCGGGAAGTTGGGGGCGAAAGGCGCCGGCAACAGCGGCCCCTTCGGTGACGACCGACTCTGCCAGTTCAAAACCGGCCAATGAGGTGATCACCGGCTTTTCCCCATCCAGACAAGCGGAAAATGCAAAACCGGCCAACGAAGTGATTACCGGCTTTTTGCCGGAAGCGAGGTTGCCGGAGCAGTGTGGCAAGCGCCCATGCGGAGCCAGTGAAGCGTACCGAGAGCTGATCGAGCTGGAGCTGTCGCGGGGTCGCAACGCGATGGGTATCTGGGAGGATCTAGTCGATCAGCACGGGTATACCAGCAGCTATCAGAGTGTTCAGCGATTCGTACTCAAGCTGCGCGGAGCAGTATCGCCTGAAGCGCGCGTGATCATCGAGACGCGGCCAGGGGAAGAGGCCCAGGTTGATTATGGGACCGGGCCGATGGTGCGCGATCCGGAGAGTGGCAAGTATCGGCGCACGCGGCTGTTTGTCATGACCCTGGGTTGTAGTCGCAAGTGTGTTCGCCTGCTGGCCTTCCGGTCGAGTGCGCGTGTGTGGGCCGAGCTGCATGAAAAGGCATTTCGCCGGCTTGGCGGTTCGCCGCGGGTCATGATCCTGGACAACCTTCGCGAGGGCGTGTTGTCTCCAGACTTCTACGATCCGGGCGTGAACCCGTTGTATCGCGACGTTCTGGCACATTACGGCGTGACGGCGCTGCCGTGCAAAGTACGCGATCCGGATCGAAAAGGAAAAGTGGAGAGTGGCGTCAACCATGCGCAGATGACGCCGTTGAAGGGCAAGAAGTTCGAGAGCCTGGAAGAAGCGCAAGCGTACCTGGATCACTGGGAAGAGCGATGGGCCGATAAACGTATCCACGGCCGTACCAAACGGCAGGTGGCGGCGATGTTCGCCGAAGAGAAGCCCTTCTTGCATCCGCTTCCGTTGGAGCCGTTCCGCTACTACCAGTATGGCGAGCGGACGGTTCATCTGGATGGTTGTGTTGAAGTGGAAGCGGCTTATTACGGAGCGCCGCCGGGCTGGATCGGGCGCAAGGTCAAGGTGCAGTGGGACGCGATGTTCGTGCGTCTGCTTGATCCCCGCACGGGTGCCTTGCTACGCGAGCATCTGAGCGGCAAGCGTGGCGCTCATCGCATCCGCGATGGGGATCGTCCGCGTCGCACACCGCCACAGTTGCTTCAACTGCTGGCACGTGGGCACAAAGCGGGAGCCAGCATCGGCGCTGTCTGCGACGCCATCCATGCTCGCCAGGGCGAACTCGGAATACGCCGCATCCAAGGCGTTCTCCAACTGGTCAAGCAATACGGCAGCGCAGCTTGCGACGATGCCTGTGCAGCGGCGCTGGAGTTGCGCGTCGCCGAGTATCGCTTCGTGCGCCGCTATCTGGAGCGCAATCCGCAGGCTCCTCTCAGCCTGAAGCAAGTCGATCCATTGATCCGCGAGCTGACTCAATATCGCGACCTGATCCAACAGCGCATCAACTTCGAGGAACCCCAATCATGAACCCGATAGAACTCAAGCGCTCTCTGGTGCAACTGCGCCTGAGCGGCATGGCCGCCGTGCTGGAGACGCGTCTGCTGCAGGCTCAGTCTGAGGCCATGGCTCCCATCGATCTGATCTCCATCCTGGTCTCCGACGAACTTGCTTGTCGCAGCAAGCGGTTGCTGGAGCGGCGCCACAAGCAGGCTGAGTTCCGTGATCCACACAAGCTACTGGATAACTTCGACTTCCAGTTCAACCCAAAGATGAACCGCAGTCTGGTCTTCGACCTGGCCACGGCCGCTTGGATCGGACGGCGCGAAGACGCACTGTTCCTTGGTCCTAGTGGAAGCGGTAAGAGTCACTGCGCCCAGGCCATCGGGCAGGCAGTCATCCAGCAGGGCTATCGCGTGTTGTATCGCGAAGCGCACATCCTGCTGGAAGAGTTGGCAGACGCCACGCTGGACGGCAACCGCAAGCAACATGTGGAACTGCTTACCACGGTGCCGCTTCTCATCATCGACGATCTGGGAATGCGCAAGCTACCGTTGACCGCAGCGGAGGAACTGCTGGAAATCATCATGCGACGCTACGAGCGAGCCAGCACGCTGATTACTTCGAACAGACCCGTTGAAGACTGGGGAAAACTGCTCGGCGACAGCGCCGCCGTCTCCGCCATGCTGGATCGTCTTCTGCACCACGGGCACGTTCTCAAATGCGGCCCCCGCAGCTGGCGCACCAAGACCGGCGGTCCGGGAGAAAGCCAATGATAAAACCAACCACAACAGCAACGGCAAAAACAAAAGCGATAAGGATGCCGGGCAAAGAACGCCCGGCGGCGTCGCGACTCGGGATCCAAGGGCCTCCCACGCCGGAGCCTCACCTTAGGAATACTGGTAGAAACACGAAACCCTCCGACAGCCAGCCCATCGGGCCAACTGCAGAGGGTCTCGATTACCGATTCCTTCGGAGCCAGCCCCGTGTCATCGGCCATGGATCGCTCCGCAGGGCGCGACCCCGGCAGAGCCACACCACAATATCAAACACCCCTTCGAGGGCTCAATCCTAATCCTTGCAAACGCACGCTGCAGCAAGGTAAAACAATCACGTCTTCGGCCAATCCCGTTGGCCGGTTTTGAACTGATAACGTATGGCCGGTTTTAAGGTGATAACCGAGGACACCGATCGACTGGAGCCAGGTGATGCTCTCGTGCATGACCAGCGGAGCAAGAAGTACGACAGGTAATGGGTATAGGGCGCAAATAACGGTAACGATGGAAGCCGACCCACCCAGTTTCATGGCCTCGAAAAGGCCCCACGCTCCCAGATTGCTAAGCACACCGCTCAGTAAACCAAAAAGAATTGCGTTATTCGAGTAAGAAGATAACGGCTGTCGCGGCAAGACAAAGGGCTGGATGGCAAACGAGCCGATAATCAAGAGGATCATCAATGATTCAGAAGAAATATGGTTCGTAGATATCTTCTGGAATATTCCGACGACTCCCCAGCTAATGAGGACCGCAAGAGCGAACCAGAGCCATGAGATATGCAGATCTACTTCTCCGTTTAGAGAGCAAATATGACGAACGCAATTACGGCAAAGCCGAGGCCGGCTATCTGGGTCTTTGTCAACCGCTCATGCAGAAAAACGACCGCGAGAATCACCGTTATTAGCGGATAAAGACAAGTGATGACGGTGACTACAGACGTATTCGTCGAACCGTGGTAAGCGCCGAACAGTGCCAGTTGACCGAG
Source organism: uncultured Acidobacteriaceae bacterium (assembly GCA_963838445.1). Taxonomy (GTDB): domain Bacteria; phylum Acidobacteriota; class Terriglobia; order Terriglobales; family Acidobacteriaceae; genus PALSA-350. Next base: position 327,006 of record CAWIRT010000035.1, on the reverse strand, counting down.
AGCGGAAAGTACGCCAACAATCATGCCATAGAATATCCCTCTGAAACTCTTTTCGATTTTAAAACGACGCTGGGCCAGGAACAGAAAACCGACAGGTATTCCACCCCAGTTATATAAGTACTGCATTGTCCGAGGCGGAATCTCGTTCCCACCAAGTTTTGAAAAAAAGATATATGGCACACTACAAGCAAGGGAGAACATACAGCACCAAAACCATCGAGCCTGCAGCGCTCTAGGGATTCGCAGAGCTACCTCCTTGTTTGAGTATTTTTCTCACCGAGACCCTCACAAAAACGGCGACTCGTGCCAATTAGGCTAACGAAAGAGGTATTACCCGCGTTACACCGTTATCTGGAAACAGCGATTGCGTTGACGGAATCGGCAACGAAAAGGCCCCGCCTCGTACGTGAGCGCTGTGTGACTCGACGCCTAGCACTCGGCCCCATCAGAAGACGAGCCGCAATGCCAGCTGAATGTCGCGTGGATTACCATTAGTCGCCGTGACTTGTCCCAAGTTCGTATTGCCCACTACATTGTTTGGCAGAGCGAAATTTGTGTGATTGGTGAAATTGAAGAATTCACCGCGGAACTCCAGATGCATCCGTTCGTTAATGGGGAACTGCTTGAACGTAGAAAAATCCCAGGTAAAGAAATCAGGCCCGACGATCACGTTGCGTCCCTCGTTTCCGAAGTCTCCTGGAGCTGGATAGCCGAAGGCGGCCGGATTGATAAAGCACTGCAGTGACTGATGACCAGTTGGGCATCCTTGCGCGGCTTGTTGACTTTGGCCATAGGAAAAATTTTTGGGGTTGCCGATCAGGTCAGGATACGCGGTACCGGAGTAAGTGTAGATGTCGGAGTTGGAGGGATCGTTATAGGTCACGGCACTGAAATGGAAGCCGGTTTGAAACTGTGCGATTCCGCCAAGCTGCCATCCGCTTAATGCCTGATTCAGCCAGCTACTCCAGGTTTTTCCGATCTTATATTCCCTTCCGAAGGGTAAATCGTACAGATAGCTAAAGACCACGCGATGCCGGATATCGAAGTAAGAATCTCCCCGATCCGCGCCGAGATTGCGGGCGTCACGATAGAAATCGTAGAAGTCGCCGCTGCTGCCTCCTGTCCCCAGAGTGACGGAGGAAGGCGCGTTATCGATGGAATGACCCCAGGTATAGACCCCCAGAAGCGTAAGCCCTTTGGAATATTGTTTCTGTACCTTGGCTTGGAACGCATTAAAAGATCCGTTCGCGATGCCCCCGACTAAAGGCAAAGACCCTAGGTTCGGGTACGGACGGCGCGATGTCACCGGAATACTGGAATCGGCTGTCGGGTACGGCTGATTGATATCGTAGCCGGCATTCACATGCGAGGAGGTTGAGCCCACATAGCCGGCTTCTAATGTCGTACCGCCGAAAAACTCACGCTGCACGGCGGCGTTCCAGGCATTGGTAGTGGCCCATTTCGGTTTTGGGACATAAAGAAATAGTTCCACGCTGGCCAAACTATAGTTTGTCAGAAAGTCGCTGGGGAAACCGGTCGCAATATTCGTTACCGAAACCGCTGGTTGCCCGGTAGTGGGGTCAAAGGGTCCGGTGGCGGGAGCGTCAACGTTGGCGATCACGGCGAAAGGAGGATTCAGTGGATATCCGGTCGTGCCAGCGATAAAGGGGTTTCCGTAAAAGATTCCTCCGGCGGCGCGAATGACGGTTTTGCTGTCAAGCTGATAGGCAAAGCCGATCCGGGGGCCGAAGTTCCTTTGCGCAGGGATCATGAGCGTGTTGCTGTTTACGTATTCGACCGGGGCGCCAGCGGGTAGATGGGGGGCCAGGTTCTGACGGGATTTTGGAATTTGGAAGTCGCCATTTGTCAGATCAATCCCGGCAACCCGGTTCTGTCCTTCGTGCATAGTTGTGCCGAACTCCCAGCGCATGCCGAGACTGACGGTCAGTTTGGGAGTCGCCTTCCAATCGTCCTGAATAAATACGGCTCCCGTCGTACGTATGTTGTCTCCCAAAATGCTGTTGCTAAGCGACGATATGTCAGGAATACCGAAAAGAAATTGCGCAAATCCAGATCCAGCGGAAGCGCTGCTTACGCTGGATGCATTGAGGTTCCTGGTCAACGCGCCGCTAAAAGTATACGCGCCCATTCCATCGGGCGATTGGAATTGGTACCACCGGTAATGGTTGACCGAGCCGCCAATCTTGAACGCATGTTGACCCCGGATCATACTAAGCGTGTCGCTGATATGCTCGTCCCGTGCGTCATAGAGGGCCGGCTGATAGCCGGAGGCGCCAAATCCACCTACATCGGAAAAGGTCATTGTGGGCACGCCTCCCAGCACACCCGATTCGTAGGGAACGCCGCCAAGCCCTAGGGTGGCTGGATTAAATGAGCTTGATATTAAATTCGTATTCGTGAAGTTTTTGGTCCAGCCAAACCGCGCTTCGTTGATCAGCGTCTGAGAAAAGATGTGGGTGTCAGCGACAGTGATCCCCTGCGGCTGCTGATTTTGATAGGCACCCGGACTGGCTGGGCCAGGGAAGTTTGGGACCCCTGTCGAAGGTTGGCCGGTTATGCTGTAGCGTCCAAACATGTGATCATGGTTGCCCCACTGGTAGTCGATGCGGAGGTCACCACGGATGTAGTTGTACTTATCAATGGGATTCGAGATGTAATTGAATGTGCCGCTATTCGGCTCGGGGACGAGGGCTAGAGTATTTGCTGCTGCCTGGGAAATCAGAGCTGGATTCAGTACGTTTGCCTGGCCGTTGTACGTGATCGGATTCCGGACATAGCCAGTGCCGCCACCAATACAATTGGCGACGCGCGTGCTTGTAGGATCAAAAAGCTGACCGTCGTCGTAGGTCGTTCCTGTGCATGGGTCCGCATAAGTCTGGCCCGTAAGTTGGCTCCTAAGGTCGCCGGTGCGCCAGGCGGCGCTGGGCAGGGTTACATTCTTCGTTGTCCCTTTATTAGAGAGAAACCCTTCGGCGTCGGCGAAGAAGAACAGCTTGTCCCGACCGTTGAAGATTTTTGGGATGATCATCGGACCACCTAAACTGCCGCCGAATTGGTTCTGTTGATAGCGAGGCCTGGTTTGCGAGAAATAGTTGCGCCCATCGAGGTTGTTGTTGCGGAAGAATTCGTACGCCGATCCATGAAAGGTATTCGTGCCGCTTTTGGTGATCACATTGATCACGCCCCCCGCGGACTGGCCAAATTCGGCCGAATAGTTGCTTGTCTGCACCTTGAACTCTTCGACCGCGTCCGGGGAGGGCCCCACTGCGTACGCCTGGCCTGAAGCGAACCCGCCCTGGTAGTTGTTATTGTCCGCGCCGTCGAGCGCATAGTACTGGTTTTGCGAGGTCTGACCGCTGATGGCTGCCCGGCCCGATGGGTCGACCGCAACTCCAGGGGTAAGCGTAATGAGTTGGTACACATTTCTGCCGTTCAGAGGCAACTGGGAAACCAGGTGGGTGTCGATAACTTGGCCGATAGAAGAGTCTTCGGTCTGCAGCACCGGTTCCGAACTCGTGACCACGACCTTTTCCGTGGATGCACCCACGGTCAGAGGAATAAGCACGTTCAGCCGTTGTTGGACCTGAAGTACCAGACCGGCGCGCACTTGGGTTTGAAAACCCGACGCACCGACGGTCAGTGCATACCTTCCGACCTGTACTGGTGTGAAGACAAACTCACCGTGCGCGTCCGAGCTTGCGTTCCGCGCTACTCCTGTGCCTTCATTGGTTAGGACGATGGTGGCACCAGGCAGGACTGCGCCTGAACTGTCGGAAACAATGCCGGTGATGGTTCCGGCGTCTACCTGTGCACTCAGAGGCTGGGAACAAGCGATCAGCATCGCGAGCGCCGCTGAAAAGTTGGCAATCAGTCTCGTCATATACGTTCCTAGCTTTCCCGAGCAGGTTATGTTCTAGAAACTAGAATCTAGCACATCATACCGATCATATAGGGGTCGAGCTGGCAGGTTTCTACACCGCCTATGACGGCGTCCGAAAGTCGGTGCTCTAAAGCACGAATTGCCAGCGGATTTCGCTGTGCTACCAGCTTTGCCTGCACATTGTTGCCCGCAGCCAGTCGCCCAAGGGGCCCGTCGCGGGTAGTCCGCGGCTGCGTATAGAATCCGCGGGTTAGACCATCCGTTCGAGGTGGCTGCTGCGAGATGGGGAGCAGTTCGCATGAAAAGCCTTCTAACTAAGCTTTCCTGGGGCGGGGACAAGACAAACACTTAATACATATCAGACAGGGCGCCAACAGTCCACAAATCATTTTTCTTTAGGAAGCGAAAAGGCCCCCAATAGACCCACGGATAAGGCGGGGTCTTCGTCCATCAGAGACTTTTAGAGGGTTGATATCTAGCTGTGCGAGGGTCGGGGAGATTGCGAAAGCCACTCGCATGCCCCTTCTGACCACTATCCGCGGCCGAAGAGACACGATCGTGCATACTCAGATGGGGGTTGCGTCATGGTCAGTCCAATTCCGTGGCCGATTCGGCCCCCCTCGCGCGGCGATAGAAGCCGTCAGAACCTAGGGAAATGCTTTCAATCGAATCAAAGCGTACCGGGCCACGTCGAAACAAAGGACGCCGGGGCGAATCCGATCGATCGTATCGCTTGTAATTTGCGAAACTTCTGGCCCCTGTCATATCTGAAGAAAAAATCTTTGAGCTGCCGAAGAGAGCAAGCCTTTCTAAGGGCGGCCTCTTGCTCTTTCTGCGCCTAGAATGAAATCTGCCCCTATGCTTGCTGGAATCCTTCTGAGTCTGCTGTTTTTCAGGAACCCGCCCCCTGGCTCGAGTGAGCCGACCTACGCCAATGTCGAGCGGGAGATTCAGCGTGGAGAGTTAACCACCGCCCAGGCAACGCTCGAACAGGCGCTAGCTGCAAATGATCGGGATTTCAGGGCACACCTTCTCTTGGGAATCGTGCGTCAAGAGGAAGGCCACCCCGAGGATGCTCTCAAGCACTTTAGCCGGGCACGAGGACTGCGCCCCAACGATCCCGCTCCCTATGTGAACATCGGAAGGGTTTTGGCGAGCCAGGGTGATCTCGAGTCCGCAGCCGGGCAATTCTCTTCCGCGGTTCGATTGGATCCGGGCAACGCGACCGCGCACAGCAACTGGGGGATTATTCTCTACCATCAGCAACGGTGGCATGAGGCCATCGCGCAGCTTCGAAAGGCCGTGTCCCTCGAACCTGCAGATGGTGCTAGCTTGGGGATTCTCTTTCAAGCATACTTGGAAACGGGGGATTTCGCTTCAGCCCGTGGCGTAGCCGCTCAGATTGAGCATCTCTCTCCGCTATCATCGGAAACCTTCCGCACTCTGGGCGCATTGCAAGGCAAGGCGGGTGATTACTCTGACGCCGTCGTAAACCTGGAAAAGGCGCTTGAGATGGAACCCGATTCATCGGAAGCCGCCTACAATCTTTCCCTCGCGTTACTCCGCGAGGGAAAGGTCGACGATGCGCGCATACAACTCGAAAAGCTCAAGAACACGAAAGATAATGGTGAGGTGGAGGATCTTCTCGGCGAGGTTTTCGAGACGGAAAAACGGCCCCTGGATGCGGTCCGTTCACATGAGCGAGCGGTTGCGCTGGAACCTCAGAATGAAGACTACAATTTCGGCTATCTTACCGAACTTCTCTCTCACAAGAGCTACGATGCGGCGATTCTCGTGGGCAACGCGGCGGTGCGCAACATCCCCACCTCTGTACGGTTGCGCCTGGCTTTGGTAGCGGCGCTTTACGGAGCGGATAAAAAACAGGAAGCCCATGGCGTCCTGCTCGAGGCCTCTCGGGATTTCCCCGATAGCAGCCTTCCTTTATACCTCCGAAGCGTTCTTGCGGAAGGCGAACGGCAATCCGACCGTGGATTGGTCGAGGAGGCCGAGCGTTACGTGGCCAGTCATCCCCGTGATCCGCTGGCCTTACTGACTGTTGGCCGGGAGAAGGATCGCCTGGGCGATCCAAAGGCAGCACTCTTGGCGCTCAACCAATGTCTGGCGTTAAGCAAAGAATCCGCGGACACACAACTCGCGGTCGCCAAGGTCTATTCCGAGCTACAAGATTGGCAGCAGGTGGTCGCCCACTCCAGCCGAGCCGTCGCATCGCGCCCGGATATGCGCGAAGCGTGGTACCGGCTGGCCAGGGCGCTCGACCGAGTGGGCCGGAAGAGCGAGGGAGATGCCGCAATGAAACACTTCATCAATCTGAAAGCTGAGCAGACGCAAAGCCCCGTTAGCACCTTCGTCTACACGCTTAAGCCATAATCGTTCACTATTGCGACAAACCGGTCTTGACGACGTGGGCTAGCTGCTCCGCGATCTCATCACCCACCATGGATGAGTTGCGCTAAGGGGGTTTAGTGTTACCGACGTGGATCAGAGCGCTTGGTCTGCGATTTGGCGCGTGCTCTGCTCGAGTCCGTCACTCCGATGGATCGAGACGATTTTTACGCCAGGCTCCCAGAACGACTGTTGCGCCCAGCTTTGCAAGATGCCGAGCGGTACTCTCTCCGAGACGGCTGCTGAAACCGGCAGCCCAACCAACGCTTCCGGCTATCTGCGGATCAGCGCAAATGCTCTTGATTTGCCGTGCCCAGCGCACAGCGAAGCGCAGAAGGTCACCCTCGTCTGACCAAACGGGAAGTTGTTCCGCGTTTCCATATTCCGTGATCAACCAGGGGTGACCGGTAATTGGTTGAGGAAACTTAACGAGCGGCGAATTAATCGTTGATGGTCAGTACCTCTTCGGGCACCAGCTTGCCATGCCAGGCGCGCGTTGAGATTACCGAACGCAAGGCATCCATTGCAATCCTCCGTCGAACCGACCGGCACCAGCGAGGAGCAGTGGTCTGGCGACTTGATGGTATTTCTGGGGGTATTTATGTGGAGTCGGTTTCTATTTATTTGATTCATCACGGCTTGCGGTCTGACGTGAATCCCTCTCCCCGGCGATACAGTCTACCGTGGCGCTTCAGGGCAGAGCTAGTCTGAGGCGGCAGATATCTTCAGTGCGAGCCTTTGAGCTTGCCAGTCAGCTGGAAAACCATCCATCAACGTGCGAACGGTAAGATCAGACGTCTGCAGGCCATCAAGAATCATCTCTGTAATGTCTGGTGCAAGGTAGGCGCTGCGAAGCGTTCGACTGATATAGCGCTTGGTAAAGCCGGTTTCAGACGCTAAATCATCTAAAGTCGAGATTTCGCCTGAAACAAGCCTTTCCATCCAACTGGTGGCCCGCACCACAGCTTTGATCAGCGGAAGCGAGGGTCTCCGGACTGGTTGTCGGCCGGCCTGAAACACACGACGGAGATCACGCCCTCGGCGTTTTTGATGAAACTCGGAGATAAGAGAGATCGACCTAGAGTCGACCGGATGGGTGAGCACGACTCCGTTTGATGTCGGAATTGGGTATCCGAGAAGGGAGTTGGTCAGAGCATTGACTGCGATTTGGATTTCGAGTGACTTTTCCCCAACGATGATTCTTTTGATCGCTGCAGCTAGGAAAGATGCTTGGTCTTGCGGCGCCATCCGACCGAGTTCGACTGATCTCAGCTTTGCAGCTGCGATCAGTTGATTCGTTTCAGCCAGCGAACCGGTCCGCGTGTCGAACACCTGCAAAATTTCGCGCGGTGATTGGAGGAAGACAGTCAGCCTGGTCAATACGGCCTCTTCTACTTCATGGGCAGGAATACGGCCGAATGCGGGTGGATCATCCTTTCGTTGGATGAGTGCCTGAGAAGTGTAATAACGATAGCGGCGGGCACCCTTGAGGGCATGGGTTGGAGTATAGCGGTGTCCCTGTGCATCGAAGAGGAGTCCTGTGAGTAAACCTGGAGAGTGCATTGGGCCGCGCCGCCTGCGAGTACGCCGGTTCTCCGCAAGTTGAGCCGCGGCCTTCTCCCATAAGCTCCGCTCCACGATGGCTTTGTGTTGTCCCGGATGAACCTGCCCGCGATGAGCGATCTCACCGAGGTAAAGACGATTCGCCAACAGGCTGTAGAACGCGCCACGAGAAAATGAGGAGCCTCCTGAACTCCGACCGTCCCGACTCGGACGAACCTTGCTGCGAATACCTTCCTTGTCCAAATGTTTTTTGAGCTCAGAGACACACCCGAGACGAAGATATTCAGTGAAGATTCTGCGCACGACCGTCGCCTCGTTCGGGTTGATGGTGAGTTGACGGTCGCGAAGATCATAGCCCAGGGGAACTGGGCCTCCCATCCACATGCCCTTTTTCTTCGAGGCCGCGACCTTGTCGCGAATTCTTTCTCCGGTGACTTCGCGTTCAAACTGAGCGAAGGAAAGGAGCACATTGAGCGTGAGGCGGCCCATCGAGGTCGTGGTGTTGAACTGTTGGGTGACGGAGACGAAGCTGATCCCCTGACGATCGAACGCTTCGACGATTTTCGCGAAATCAGCCAATGACCGGGTGAGTCGGTCTACCTTATAGACAACAACGGTGTCGACCTTACTGGCAGCAATATCATCCAAAAGGCGTTTGAGAGCGGGGCGCTCCATGGTCCCACCTGAAAAGCCGCCGTCATCATAGTGTGTCTTGATGGCGTGCCAACTCTCATGCCGCTGACTCGCAACGTAGGATTCGCAAGCTTCCCGCTGGGCCTGCAGGGAATTGAAGGACTGCTCCAACCCTTCTTCTGAAGATTTGCGGGTGTAGATTGCGCACCGGATCTTCGCTCGAGAAGGCGACGTCACTTCTTAGACCTCTTCGCAGCGGATTTGGTCCCGAAGAAGAGCGGTCCCGACCATCGGGTGCCGGTGATCAGGTTGGCAATCTCGGAGAGGGTGGCAAATTCTTTGCCCCGATACCCGTAGCCGGAGGGACGGATCGTGACCTCGTGAGTCTCACCCCGCCACTCCCGGACAAGACGGGTTCCAGGTTTGAAACGCGACTCGCGAGTGAGCGGGGCGGACTTATCGGCGGCCAGCGAAACCGCAAGCCTGCGGAGATGGCTTCGAGAACTCGGCTTGAGACCACCATAAGCTTTTTCCTGGAGTTTGTAGGCCAAAATAGGAATTAAAAGCTCGCGACGGAGCCTGGTATCCGCCGGAGACCCGATCAGTTCCTGCCAAAGACTTCGAAGAGCGGGTGCAGGCATGCGTTCGATTTCAGCAAGCCGGGTCGAGCAATCATTGACGACTGGTTGGTGGCTCTTCATCAAGTCGGCAGCAGCCGCATCCACAGTACCGCTCTGCTCAGCCAAAGAGTCAAGTAGAAAGGAGCCTTAATCCACCGGGCCCGCGTTGATAGGCACGGATATATCTCAACTGAATCGAGCCGCTCGGTCATCTGTTCCGACAGCTGTTTGAGCCCGGGTATTCGGCGTATGTATCCCTTTCGCCTAAGATCGCCAAAGCACCGCCCAGATCGTTTTGAAAGCTAGCCCAAGATAGCGGATTCTCGCGTCGCGAAGTTAACTTAAGCGCATAGTTGTACGCGCCAATCGCCTCCTTTATTCTGGTGGTTCCAAGTTCCCGTTCTGCCAGTGCTTCCAGTGCATTAGCTAGGCGGCCCAGGGTGGTCGCCTTGAGGGAAGATTGGTCGTCCGGAGTCATCAGGCTAAAGGCATGTCGGCAGGAAAGCACGGCCTTTTCTAGCGTCTCCGAGCTGCGTTGAAGCTCGCCCAAACGGCGCAGGGTATAGCCAAGAGCGCTCTTAATCCAGATTAGGCTGGAGGCATCATTCGTGTGATCGAGGACTGACAGTGACTCCTCATATCCGACCACAGCTCTTGACAGAAGTTCAATTGCAGATTGGTAGCGGCCGTGGTCTATCTCAATGTCTGCCAGACTCGTGAGCGCGTGCGACATTCGAACTTTCGCGGTGATCCAGGTAGATCGGCGCATCCTTGGTGAACTCTTGGCAAGCAGCATCCGATAAATGGAAATTGCGCGCGCCAAATCATCTGCGGCTGCGGACTCAGAATCCGTTAATCGCTCAGCAAGGCTAAAAAATTGCTCGTCGCTTGCACTCATCTCATTCGTCGTCCGCGACAAAAACTGTACGCCGGAATCGGCGCCTAAGAACTGCCGTGATAACCACCAATGTATCCCAAGCCAAAGGGCGGAACCCGGGGACGTTCACCTCGTTTCGTGGTGAAGAGAGACTCGGTCCAGAGAGATTCGGGTCAGAGCTAAACGATCACCCAGCACAGCAGGGGTTCTTGGGCGTCCTGCATTTGGCCGGATAACCGGCTTCCGGGAGAAATGCGTGTGAAGCTACACTAAACGTCAACTGTCCGCGATGCCGATTATACGGCCAAAATGATAAGGTCCGGGTTGCCGACTTGAATGTTCATCAGCCTGTCGTTGAGCTGCGGGAGGATTATTCTGCTTGGGGAGATCTAAGATGAGCGAGCGCGACGCAACCCTACATTTCATTTCGGGGCGGCTGGCTTCTGGAAAAACAACGTTGGCACGCAGGCTTGCAGAGCAGGAAGGTGTCGTAATGATCTGCGAAGACGTCTGGCTAGCAAAGCTAAGCGATGGAATCTCCAGCTTTGAAGACTATCTTAAGTGGTCGCGTCGATGCCGCTCTGTGATCGGGCCACTCGTGATTCAAATACTGAGAGCCGGGACGTCCGTGGTTCTCGACTTCGCTGGAAATACCCAAGCGGAACGGAAGTGGGTCCGCTCGCTCTTTGAAGAGGCGGAAGTGAAACATGTATTGCACTACTTGGATGTTCCTGAAGACGTGTGTTTGGCACGGCTAAGAATCCGGAACGAAACAAAGCCAGAAGGACTCTTTTTTGCGACGACATCAGAAGAAGAGTTCTCAGCCATAGCTCGCTGGTTCCAGCCTCCGGTCCCAGAAGAGGGCTTCCACATTTCTCCCGACTGATGGTCTATTCGGAAGCGACCTCAAATTTCCGGTTTGCCGACTATTCGCCAACTTCCTCGATCTCATTTGTCGATGAGTGAGTTCGTGATTTCGCACTCTTCGAAGACAGCTAGGACCGATCGCTGGCGTAAGGTCCGTCTGCGAGACTCATCCTGGAAGCGCGATTCCCGTCCTAGCAATGGGGCGCGGCACCGGCGCCAACGAGCGTGGTTCAACGTACAATTCAGCCATGTCGTTTCCAGACAACCTTCGGCATCAGCTCGATGAACTCTCCCGAGAGCGCCCGGAATTGTGGGCGAAATGCTATCCGAAAATCTATGAAGGTATTGATGGTGGAGTACACTACTCGGCAAAACTCGTCGCGAATTTTTTGTTGACGGTCGCCATCAAGATCGAACAGCCGGAAGTGCGCATGTACCAGCACTTCAACGAAACGGTCGAGGCGATTTGGGCTTCCCGGCTGGCAGGCTATCGCGTCCCGATCTTCTGGTTGAGCCGTGAAATCACAGAGGCACTAAAATTCACCACTTTGCCCGTCACGCTCGACCTTACGAAAATCAAGCTGCCGTTCGAGGCAGCTGTCTTCATGTTGCCCAAGGGATCACTGGCCTATCAGAGTGAGGCCACCGACGTTGTATTCGCGTCGTACGCCCGAGCCGCGTTGCGTGAAGAGATTCCGAGCATCAACCCCGATGCAGTGAAGACGATAACGGGACGGGGCGATTTCAGTGTATTCGCCGGGATGCTGAACGGCCTTCTTCTGAATTGGTCACATCCGTGGGAGCAATCTCTCGATATCGCACAACTGGACGCGACAATACAGGATTTGCCTAACGAACCGCCCCAAACAAGGTTCGGGAACGACATCGCGGCATACGGCAAGGACTTCTTGGCTCGGGTCGCGCACTTGGTGTTCAACACGCTGCAACTGATGCTCGCGAAACCTGAGTTGGTTTCAATGGGTTCATTGCTCAAGCAAGTTCATAATAAACGGCAATCAGTCAAAGCGTTTTGGTCTCCGAATACAATCGGCACGGATTGTCGCATGAGGCAGGAGCCACGGCATTCTGGCGGCACGCATGCATCGCCGCGTGGTCATTGGGTACGCGGTTTCTGGCGTGATCAGGCGTGCGGCCCGAACTACAGTGAGCATAAACAGATCTGGATCGAGCCGTTTTGGAGGGGCGGGGAGTGATTTGTTGAACCGGTCGGCTTCCTTTGCGGTCATAAGCGGCTGTTCGGCGGATTACTTCCGCAAAGCGCGTTTATGAAGACTTAGGAGCTTCGTCGAAAGCTCAGCTAGAAAGCTTTCCCTGTGCCTGATGAAGTATCCTTAGTTTCATTTCTTCTCCCGAGGGCACATGATCGAGCTCGGCCTTCCCCCGGTAGTCGCGGGCGCATGGTTTGTGACGCAACCACAGCAAGGATTCACCCGGATCAACGTCGCGGTAGACGTAGCCGCTACATGGGGTATAGTGCTTCGAGATGCCGTTAGAAGAGCATACATTTCCGACCAGAGGCTGCTGGCCAGCGCTCAGGCAACGCAGCACACCCGTGCAGCCATACTTGCTGCAAAACTCCCGGACGCCGGGGCTGTGATGTCCGGCGATTTCGGAGAAATTGTGGGTTACATGTATCTGGCGTCCCGCGATCCGCAGCAATCGACAATTGGCCCGAAGAAATGGCGATTGAAACAGGAGCGCACAAAGGCAGCGCCCGGATCGGATGTTGTGCAGTTTGTCTTGCCGGCGTGGCCGAACGCAGGCGACCAGGATCGGGTGGTCTGCGCCGAGGTAAAGGCTAAAGCCACACCGGGATCATTCAGGCCAATTGCCAAAGCTATTGAAGGTTCTCAGCTTGACAGCACGAGCCGACTGACTCGGACTCTGGTCTGGTTGCGAGAACGGGCCTTGACCGACGATATCGGTGCGGTATCCATTGCGCAGCTAGATCGGTTTATCAATGCAACTGAGTTTCCCACCTACACCCGGGAGTACCACGCAGTCGCCGTCATTTGCACGAATCTGGTCGAGGAAGAGATTGCCACTCTCGTCGCCGAAGACGTCCCTGATGGCTGCGCAGTGGTCATCAGGGACGTCCCGCAATTACGGAATACCTACACGTCGGTTTACGAAGGAGTACATGCCTCGGTTGCCGAAGCCGCGCCGAACGCGGGGGGAGCACTATGACCGAGTCCCTGGCGCAGTGGATTTCAAGCGCGGATGCGCTACGGCATATGGAACATTTCAGGATGCCGGAGGTGCCGATCGCCCTCGCATTCATTCGAGCGCGAGCCGATGACTACTACACCTCACTCGTCGGTGATCTGTTTGATCGAATGCGGGAGAACTCGGCTGAATCGCGAGAATGGGCGAGCCTCGGGAATGCGTTCGTTCAATTCGTTGACGATCCGACGGGTCTTCTTACGAAGAGCTCGATCAGCCGACAAGAGGCTGCGCTTTATGCAGCAGCGGCATTTTATTGCGGGGGATATCCGGCATCGGCGTATATCGCAATGAATGCGATGCGCCCCGTGCCTACGGAGGGCATTGCTAGGGCGTGTTTCGACCTGATCGTTCGGCCCGCCGATCCAGTCTCCGTCGAAGTTCGAAGTTTGCTTGACGCTCTGCGCGCCGGTAACTCTGCGTTCTTGAACGAACAAAGCGTTGTCGCACGGGCCGCGGCACTCTTGGCGCTTTCGATTGGTCCTGACGAGTGGGTGCCAGCGAGGCTTTACGAACAGTTGCTGCGACGGTTTGCCCTCGTCAATCTACGTGCGGTTTTGCCCGCACGAGAAGATGGATTCTGGCAACCCCTGATCGGTTCCTTCATTTCCCGTGTGCCGAGCACATGGGAGTTTTTTCCATCCCAGATTCAGGCCGTCCAAGGTGGCCTGCTCGCTGATGGGCCGAGCTTTACTCTGCAGATGCCGACCGGAGCGGGTAAGACGACTCTTTGCGAGACCTTGCTGTTCGATCACCTCCAGCGCCATCCTAACGAAGCAGCAGTTCTGTTAGTCCCGTATAGATCGTTGGCATCCGAGCTGCGAAAGTCATTAGTGCGGCAGTTAAACGGCATGGGCATCAACTCAAGGTGTGCCTATGGTGGTACGGTGCCAACCGGAGACGAGGTTCGCAATCTTGAGGACACTCGTTTGGTAGTTGCGACACCTGAAGCCTTGTCCGGACTTTTGAGCGCGGATCAGACCTTTGCCGGACGTATCTCACTCGTTATCTGCGATGAGGGGCATCTGCTCGGTGCGCAGTCGCGAGGGATCGGGCTGGAACTCCTCCTCGCTCGACTCAAGAGTCGGGAGACAGGCAGTCCCCGCTTTGTGTTCATCTCTGCGATTGTGCCAAATGTTCAGGAAATCAACGCTTGGCTCGGGGGAACACAGCAGACTGTGATCAGCAGTGAGTATCGGCCAGCCGTGGCGGAGTTTGCGGTACTTCGAGAAGTTCGGGCGAATAACACCAAGAGGATTGATCTTGAGGTTCATCCTCACCTGCCAGAACCGCCGAAGTTTACTGTCGAAGGGTTTCTCAGCAAGAGCGATTTCCGATATCTCAAGGAGAGTACCGGCCGGATCAACACATTGAACTTCGACTCCTTCAAGACGCGAGCGGTCGCTGCCGCGCGTAAGGCGTTGCCGATGGGGACTGCGGTCATCTTCGCGATGAATAAGCGTGGTGACCAAGGTGCGATCGGCATTGCGGAGGGGCTTCAGGACCAACTCGCACACGAACTGACATTGCCAGCGCCCATAGCATTTGGGAACGCAGTGCAGTTGGGAGTCGCCGTTGACTACTTGCGCCGTGAGTTCGGTGACGAATGGGTCGGAACGAGATCCTTGGCCGCTGGAGCTGTTCTACACCACGGCGATATCCCGCAAGAAACTCGCGAAGTTTTGGAAGATGCCCTGCGTCGCAAGCATTCTCAATTCGCGATATGCACGTCCACACTCGCTGAAGGGGTAAACCTTCCGATCAGAACCCTGGTGCTCTACTCTGTCCGCCGAAGACTAAGCGGCGGCGGGATCGATCCGATGCTATCCAGAGATATCAAGAACCTCGTGGGCAGAGCGGGGCGGGCCGGTGCAACAACGAAAGGCTTGGTCATTTGTGCGAATGCCGACGATTGGCCAGCTGTCGAGCACGTAGCTCTCGAACAGCGTGGGGAAAACATGATCGGCGCGTTGCGGACGCTCGTAGACGCCGTTCAAAGGCAGTTGGCTCTCCAGAATCACATCCTTACCAATGAAGACCTCGAGGGTAACGAGGCGTTTCACTCTTTGATCGACGGTATCGACTCAACGCTGATCGACCTCGCAGCAGAGGAAATTACCGAAGAAGCTCTCGTTCAGCTTGCTGTCGATCTTGCAGGACAGACTCTGGCTGCCCAGAATGCGCCCCCGGCCTCCGCCGAGTTGCTCAGAACTATTTTCCGTTTGCGGGCAAGGAGGGTGGCTGCTATCCGTGCCGCAGGTCGGATTCCTTGGATCAAAGAAACAGGTGCGAGGATGCGCCTGCTCACTACGGTCGAAAATGACTTGGAGCCGCTATTTGCCCGATGGGAGACGCTTAATGATCCGATTGATGATGAGTTCGTACAGATGATGCTGAACTGGGCGTGGCAGCATGGTGACCTCACCGCTGCCATTCGCCAGTCGTATCGGTTGGACGATGACGCAAATGTGGACGTGGTGCAAGCATCATTCTTCACTGCGGTTCGCAGGTGGTTATTCGGGGACACGTACCCCCAGATCGCTATCGCATCAGGGCAAGAGATTGACGACGTACTCGCGATCCAAACGGCGGCGATCTCTTTTGGGCTGCTGACTGTTATTGAGCAGGCACTCTCTCTGCTTTCGAAGCTGATCGAATCGCGAGGTCGACAAATCGCGCCGTCGGTAGCCATCTTTTCGGAATTGCTTCGGTTCGGGGTGCCCAACCAGACGGCTTCGATGCTTTGCAGCAGCGGCGTACATCATCGTCGCGCAGCCATACTTCTTGCAGGGTTAGTAGAAATTCAAGGGGCTGCACCTCTTGGGCGTACATTCATGTTTGCGATAGCCAGCCAAGCATTGCGGAACGATGAAGCTGCATGGCGTGATCGCCTTGCCTTTCTCGTGTATGCCAATACACTGGCGGACGTCAGTTAGAGAGTTGAGTATTGACAAACCGGCTGATGTTTACCGATCCGGACTTCGGCTGGCGATAACAGGTCAACTCACTCATCGAGCTGTTTGAATTAATCAGTGACTCCGGCACGTGGACGATAAACCGGCTATCCGGCCGGCCTCTAACGGCGAAACACCCCCGCAGACACCGACTCATCCGAATAGCTAGTCTCATGGTCGCCACAACGGAGGTGGCCATCATGAAGAAGACGCCAACTGCCAATTCCAAGGGGAAGAAAAGCCGGCCTAAGGCAAAGCTCGGTATTCCAGATCTAGAGCAGTCAAAAGTCGCGGTCCTACGCAGCCTTGGTTCCCCAGACTCCAGGCGTGGATATTGGATGATTCGACAATCACAGCCGATCTGCTAGCAAGGTTTGACTCAACATGGCTTGACTTAAACAGCCGCCTTAACGTGGTTTCAGGGAAATTGCTGCTCAATCGACTGAACGCTCACCTTCAGGAAATCCTGAAGATCAACATCACTTCCGCTTCAGTGATAGATTGCATGCACGATTCAGAGATCTCCGGAGAGGTAAAAAAGCATATTGAAGTCCCTTGACGAGTTCACAAAGAGCGCGGCCACCCTGGACTTCGATAGCGCTTGATTGGGCGAATATCCATCCAAGGTTTACATTCCACCCGACGAACCATGGATGACTCCTGCCATTGAAATATTCATAGCCGCCCAAGGATAAATCAGGCGTTTCGATCCGCCAAAGACATGTCTGCGCAGAAAGCGTGGGCTTCATTTAAGCGTATCCACGCTACACGATTGGTATACTCCGGCCATGCCGGAATGCCTCTTTTGCGAACGACAAGCCGGAAATACAGAGCACGTCTTTCCTCAATGGATTCTTGACCGTAAAGATATGGGCTATTCCCGGTTGCAAATCGGCAACCGCCAGGAGCGCATTCTTAAAGACACCCACCTTACGGTCAAAACCGTCTGCGAGACCTGCAATACAGGCTGGATGAACGATTTGGAAAATGAAGTCATCCCGATCCTGACGCCCATGTTCGAGGATCAGATGGTCTCCTTGACCGCAGACCAGCAAGTATCGCTGTCAGTCTGGACAGTGAAGATGGCGATCGTCCTCGACTCAACAAGCGGACGCAATGTTAGCAATCGGTTCTACGCCAAAGAGGAGGCAGTAGCACTCAAGGTCAGACGGGAATTACCGCCGTTCACCAAAGTCTTTATCGGTCGGCTCGACAAAGTGGCAAGAGCAATCACCGGGACAAGGTTCAACAACACGACAGAGCATGGAAAGCTATACGGTTGCGCCACTACGCTGACGAACGAGCACTTCGTCGCCCAGATTGTCAGCGCGCACCTCGACCCGTTTCCAGAAGGTCCGGCAACAATTCAAATCGAGATGGCGCCGGGAGATTTGGATCTTTTTCTCCCGACTATCTATCCCATTGCACAGCCGAGCGTCGCTTGGCCGCCGCCACATTCCTTCACCAATGAAGGCTCGACTGCTTATGCACTTTTGCTTGAGAGATGGCGTATCGGTAAGAAAACAGCGCCCCCGTTCCCTTAGGTACGGAGTTTATGAGTTCACGCAACCCGAAGGCGGGTCGCTGTCCTGTTTAGCGCGTCCGCGCCGATTTTATCCATAAGCTAGAATTGCCGCCATGGCAGATCCATGGATACAACCATTCCTTGAAACCTTGAAAAGCGGCAGGATCATCAACAACCGCATGAACGAAGTTCTCGCGCTCAAAGACGGCCATCTGCCCGGCAAGATCTACAAGTACCGTTGCGTGAACCCGAGATCACTTCAGAACCTGCAGGAGGACACGATCTGGCTAGCGTCACCGGACTCTTACAACGATCCTTACGATTGCGTTTTCACGGTTTCCGAAGATGAAATCTTGCCAGTACTGAGGCAAACACTGAACGACGAACTTGCCAGGATTTTAGGCGCAACTCCACCTGCACCTATGGAACCAAATCATGCCGATAGGCTCCTAGCTGAAGCACTGGAGAAAATGAGGCTATGGCGTGGCGCCACAAAGATCTGCTCATTCAGTGCCGCCGGCGACATCATTCTCATGTGGAGCCACTACGCAGACCATCACCGGGGATTTTGCATCGAATACAATCTCGAGATCCTTGAGCCGCAACACTACATGCGAAAAAACCTTTACCCGGTCATCTACTCTCCACATCTTTACAGCCTCACTACCTACATGCGCGGACTTGCATCCACCGATCGCAGCGAATTCCAGGTCAATGAACCGCTATTGGGTGTGCTGCATAAGTATGTGGGTTGGGAATACGAACAAGAATGGCGTGCTCTGTTCGTCACGAACGGTATAGCCCCAGATCATGTCCACGCTGTTCCGAAAGCTAGCCGGGTTTTCTTGGGAACCAAGATGGAGAACGCGGCGGCGAGAGAGATTGCCGATATCTGTTCAACCAAGGGAATCCAGGTTCTGAAAATGCGCATGGCTTTGGATCGATTCCAGCTTGAGGTCATGCCCTACAGTATTTAAGTGCACGCTCCGCTCTCATGTCTAGCGCTCCCGCGCCGCTGTCGCCACAACCGCTTGACCGCCTCAATGCCCGAAACAAGCAATGCCGTCTCGCAAAGGCGAAGACGCCATTGCTTCTTTCGCCCTTCGGGTAAAGGCTTTGACCATTGACCCGGTCAACCGGCCGCGGCGGAAGGGCTGCCATTCGTTTTAAAGACGCGGAATAGACCGCCCCTTAAAACCGAAAGGAAAGACAATGAGCACGACCAACACGATCATTCAAGGCAACTGCATAGAGATCATGAAAACGATGGCGCCGGAAAGCGTGGATTTCATACTGACCGATCCGCCTTACGCCTTACGTCACCTCGTACCGAAACCGGGTCGGTAACAGGTCCAGTCACGCATTGAGCGGCCAGAGCTGCCGTTATGGTACTTGGCCGAATAACCGGCTTTCCGGACAAATGCCTGGAAAGTCTCGTCAGTAAAATTGCTCCTGGGCTCTGCCTTTCGGGATTGCGACCTCATTCCTTGCGCAATGCCTGCATCGGTTGAATCGATGTGGCTGTCAATGCTGGTCCTATGGAAGCGAGGATAGCCGCCAGGAAGAGGATGCCTGCACTAGCCGCCAGCATCTCGGGATCTCGCACATTCCCATGGGTCCAGGATGCAAAGGCGCGGTCCAGCGCCAGGCTAACAAGGATGCCGATCGCGGTTCCAATAAGTACCGACACGACGCAGCCGCCCGTAATCTCTTCCACGATGTGCGATCGCGTTGCCCCGAGGGCAATACGCACTCCAAGTTCCCGCCGGCGCTCAGCGACGAGGTACGACTGAATGCTATAGAGCCCGGTTATCGCGAAAACCAGCGCGAGGATCGCAAAGCTAAGGAAGAGGTGCGCGGCGAAGCGCTCTCGGCCAAGACTATCTTCTTCAAGAAGGTCAGTTGCAGTGACCAGATCTCCCACTGCAAGTGCGGGATCGACGCGATGGACATCTTGGTTGATTGCGCGCGTAAGACGAGCCGGATCGCCCAGGGTCCGGAACACCACATCGAATCCATCGAAAGGGGACATGGAATACGGGATATAGGCGGCGGGGTAGACGGCCTCTTCCAGGCCCTTGTTGGGAGTGTCGCCAACCACTCCGATAATTTGAAAATGTTGATCGTCTCCCGGAGCAACCAGCCTCCAGGCATTCCCATTGGCCACACCGTCGTTCAGGATGATGGTTTGACCGATAGGATTGGCTTGCGGCCAGTACCGGAGACGCATGGACTCATTGATCAGCGCCAGCCGCGCCGCATAGGCTGTCTCCGCAGATGTCCAATGGCGCCCGATCAGGAGCGGAATCCCGAGCGTGCCAAAGTATTCCGGACTTACCTGTTGGACAGTGACCCGATTCGAACTGACCTTCAAACCTGGTACAGCCACGGGCGTGGAGTCGACAATGGTTGGCGGGAGATGCCCAATGGCTGCAGATACTACGCCGCGATCCTGTGCAATGGCCTGTCGAATCTCTTCGAAATAATGGATTCGGTCGGCCCATTCCTGGTGTGTTCCTTCCCTAAGGGCAAGGTTCACCGATGTCAGGTTCCGGGGTTCATACCCAAAGTTCCCATGCAGGAGCCGCAGAAGGTTTTGTACAGCCGCCCCTGAACAGGCCAATAGCAGAATGGTTAACGTCACCTCCACTGTAAGGAGCGCCCTATGCGCGTTCCGAGCGCCTTGTTTGCCTGCGAGCTGGCGCGAACCTCCATCCATGGTCTGGCGTAAGTCTGTGCGGCACAGCCGTAACGCCGGCCAGAGTCCACACAGGAATCCAGTCGCCGAAGAAACGGCGAGGCTGAAGAGCAAGACCGGAATATTGACCACAATCGCAGTCTCCGGCGGGAAAATTGCCGGAAGAGTCCGCATGAGGAGATGGACGAGGCGAACGCCCGCCAGCGTCAAAATTGCGCCCCCGACGCCCCCAGACAAAGAGAGCAAGAGTGATTCTGTGAGCAGCTGGCGTAGGATACGAGCGCGCGAAGCACCCAGAGCCCGGCGCATCGCTATTTCTGCAGACCTCACCTCACCGCGGGCCAACAACAGTATGGCTACGTTCACGCACGCAAGCAACAGTAGGAACGATACGGAAAGGAAAAGGACGACCATGACTCCTTTGAACCGTCCGATTGCTATCTCGTTGATATGGACCACGTGCGCCTTAAACTGTGGCGGAAAGATTGCCGGAGTCTCCTTTGCAAAGCCGTCGAGCAGCGGCTCGAGCGCCTGCTCTACCTGTGGGTCGCTGACCCCGTCGCGGACGCGGGCGTACACGTTTGCTGGACGGCGTGGATCCGCGGAGTAGCCAAGCGGAACATAGAGATCGTCTCCCATCCAGGCAAAGCGTTGCGGCATGACGCCGATGATCTCGTAATTTTCGCGATCCAGCTGCAAGCTCTTACCGAGCACATTTGCGCTGCCCGCGAAATGCGACTGCCAGAAGTGATAACTCAGAACGGCGACCCTGGCACCGTCGGATGGTCCGAAGGCGCGCCCAAGGAGTGCGGGCACACCTAAATAAGCGAAAGCATTGCGAGACATGCGACCCACCTGGAGTTGGACGGGCAATTCGCCGCCCGTCAGCGCCACGGTGTCTCCATCGTTTGCGATCGCGCCATCCAGGACAGGCGATTTCGCAAACAAGTCGAATTGAGGGCCATCGAGTGCTAGATCGTAGGGTGCCGGCTCTTTGTCATAGAGGTGGATGTGCACCATGCGCGACGCACCGCGATAGGGGTAAGGATTGATCAGCACAGCATGGATAACACTGTAGATAGTTGCCTGGGTGCCGATCCCGAGTGCCAAGGTGAGGATGCAGATCGCTGCAAAGCGTCTATTGTGGCTGATTTGCCGAAGTGCAAAATGAATGTCCTTCCCCAAGCACTCAATGTACGTCCATCCCCAAACATTGCGCGTTTGTTCGTGGATGGCCGTCGTATTGCCGAAGACGCGGAGCGCCGCATAACGAGCGTCTTCTTCTGAAAGGCCTCGCTCCCGCTGTTCTTCCTCCTCCAACTCCAGATCGGATTGCAGCTCCCGATCGAGATCAGCACGCCTGTTTCCGATTTGCCACCATCGCATCTCAGATGTCCTCCACGGTGGGCCACATGACACGCGCCACAGCTTCCGTCATCTGCTTCCACTGCGACTCTTCAACCACCAGCTGTTTTTTGCCTTTGTCGGTCAGGCGGTAGTATTTGAATTCTCGATTACTGTCCGAGCCAGTCTCCCATTTGGAGGTCACCCATCCCCTTCGCTCCAGCCGATGTAACGCGGGATAGAGCGATCCATGCTGCGTCTGCAGAAAATCATTGGTGGTTCGCTGAAAGTGCTTGCCGATCTGATGCCCGTGCGCCGGACCATAGAGGAGGGTTCGCAGGATAAGCATATCCAGGGTGCCCTGGAGAAGGTTTGTTCTTTGCTGTGCCTGCTTCTCCATGGAAGACCATCTACCCTCAATGTAACGTGATGGTAGATGGTCGACCATCTATAGTCAAACGTTGGTAAGGTGGCCGCCTTCGGGACCTTCTAGGACAGTTACGAAGTTGTGGGAGATGAACCGTTCACTTCGCCCTAGAGGCAAATACTGTAGTGCTTAGGCTCGATGGCAACCTCCCGTCTGTCCACTGCCCTCGCGAGTGACGGTGATTCGAAGTCGATCCGCTCTGGCGCGCCTGCAAAGTTGGGTTTTCAGTAAATTGCCTTTGCTCAGAGGGGCAGGTAGGCAAGTTACCTATAACCCCGTTTTTCGCGCAGATCAGCTAGCAAGCAAAAACAGACTCCCGTTGGCTGATAGCATGGTTGATTATGAGGGACTACGCCTACTTCCTTTTTGTGTGTTTTTTGGCTGCAGGTCTTGCACAAGCGACAGACAAGATTAGCTCTGGCAACATACCGGCAACGGTTGGAACTCACATTCGTGCACAACTCGCCATCCAAGCCGAGCAGACTCGCGCCAAAGAACCTTTATGCCCGAAGGCTCTGACCGCGCTTGACATCAATGAATGCTACAGCGCCGAACTAGCTACTACCGACGGCAACTACTTGGAGCTTGTCCGCGCTCTGAGCGATCTGCTGCATCCTGGCGACGAGGCCGGAACCGCTTCTCCGCCGAAAACGATCCCCTTCGATGACGCCGAGGCAGTGTGGAAGAGATATAGGAAAATGTCCTGTGAAGCAGCAAGAGATGTGTATTCTGGCACGATCCGGACGAGCATCGAGCTGGGATGCCGGATCACTCTTGCCAGGCACCACATGAATGAACTTTGGGCTGTTTACTCCGAAGTCGGCATGCACTAAAGAGGAAAACGCCTGCGGAGCAAATCAAATCCCGCGCCTGGGGTTCTGTCTGTAAATATTCGTTCTGGTAAATTCCCTTGAGAACCACACTGAGGTTCAAAAAGTGAGTCCGCCCGAAAAGTCGCATTTTCGGTATAACTTCCCAAATCCAAAAGCCACAGTCTCAGAGGACCGACGCTACGAGCGCGCGCTGGTCGGTTAAATCGCGACAGTGGCTGAATAGGCCATGTCAGTTTCCTTGCATTCAGTTTCTGGGCGCAGCTGCTGCCATCACCAATAGCGCCAACCCCGGAATTGATATGGGAATCACCGCTAGCAAGAAAGGATAAAAGGACCGTGGAACCGCCGATGAGAGATGCGAGCAGGCACGTTGCTATAGGTACGATGATCGACCGAGCAAAGCGCCTGGTTAGGTTTTAAGGACGCTCAATGGCCATCAACCAGCACCGAGCCGGGCCCAGGTGAACAACTTTGCCTGCTTTCCAGTCAGAAACTCCAATGCTTGGGTTGTCGAATCGACCTGATCGTCAAATTTCGAGCCGGGAAATGTTGTCAGTTCCCGCAGATACTCGTTTAGCCAAGTGGCAGCTGTCGGGAACCAAACCTTCCCAGCTTCGAAGCTCGCCGTTTGTGCCGCCGCCCGCATGATCTTGTCATTCCCCGGTAGAGGCTCAAAGCCATGGATGCCAATCAAGCCTGCAGCACGCAGGTCCTGGATGAGCTGCGTACCGGACGCCTTGTCTTCTATCAAGATGTAACGTGGGTTGTAAAGAGCGCTTTGCTGCAAGACCGCATGCTTCAGGTCTGGATAATTAAGCCGTCTACGGAACACACTGATCAGGTAGAAGCTGTTATTGCGTGCGCCCCAGGTGGTGCAAACGCTATAGTCGTTAAGTTCGCCACTTTTGTTGCCGTGTCCCAACTCTGTAGGGTCAGGGTAAAGCGGCTGGGCCAGGTGTCAGGAGCACAATATTGAAACCAAGCCGACTGAAAGATGCTGCCGCCCTGCGGCATTGGGTTCTGCTGGTACTGGCTCTCAAAGTTATATGAGCCCAGCGTCTCTTTGATGGCAGCCAGTGTGGTAGCGGATTCTCGCTCGGGGTGAAGCACGTCGCCGACCCTGCGTACGAAAGACTTTTGCCCAAAGGGGCTATCGATGATGTGAGTTTCATCTTCCACGGCAATAGCGGGAAAAGAGACTAGGTCCCAGTGTCCCTGTTCCAAGACATGCCCTACGAGGTCATCCTGATGCAACCGCTGCATCACGATGATGATGACTCCGGTCTGTTTATTGTTCAGCCGGCTTAAAAGCGAATTGTCGTACCAGGCATTAACGCCGTTTCGCCTAGTCTCAGACATTGCGTCATCGGGTTTGAGGGGATCGTCGAGGATGATGTAATCTGCGCCACGGCCGGTCAGCACTCCGCCAACTGATGTTGCCATTCTGCCGCCGTGTGCCGTCGTGAGAAAGTCGTGAACCGACTGCTTTTCCGGTGAGAGGCGAGTGTCGGGGAAGAGTCTACGATAGAAAGCGCTCGTCATGAGTGAGCGGCAGTCCCTGGCAAGTTTGTCCGCAAGATCTTGCCCATAACTGACACAAATGATTTGGGCAGACGGGTCATTGCCAAGCAGCCACGCGGTGAACGCCACGCTTACGACGATTGATTTCAGGGAGCGGGGCGGGAGGTTAACGATCAAACGCTTGACTTTGCCTAGCCGGCAGTCCTCCATCTTTGATGTCATGACCTCAATGTGAGGTGCACTTAGGAAATCAGTCTGGGGATTGAGCTCCACAAATGCTCGCTCCACAAAGAGCATGAAGTCCGTCCGGAGAGCGGCGTCGAATTCGGCCATCGACATTTCAAAACCGCTACTCATAGTTTCCTTCGATTGCCGGTTGGAGTCCCGATCAGGCTGGTCCGCTATCCATCCGTTTGAGTCGCGTAATGAGTTGCGCCATCATCTTGGCGTCATTTTCGTCTGGGCGCGCTGAGACAGAATCGATCTCTGCCACGGCCTCGGATGTTCTCATTATCCAGTAGAGCAACATATGAACCGCTTTAGGGTCGCCGGCCGCTGCTTTATTTGCCATCTGAATCGCGGCGGCCTCCAGCTTGCTCATCATCCTGGTCTTGCCGCCGATCGCGACGCTGACACGTTCTCGCGCAGCCTGCTCGAGGATCGTGGCAATGCTTCTCGCCCCCTTGGGCCTTCCTTTGGAATTTCCCGATGTTCCTTTCACGAACCTGGTCTCCTTCGGCGGTTTGCAATATCCAACTTCGTCAGCTGCCAAGTCAACACCTACTTTCCGTAGAGACTTCGTTGAAGGACTTTCCACTACCAACATGGACCGCGTCATCACCTGTATGCTTCTGCCACCGCCGAACTGCAACGTCGACATAGAGCGGATCGAGCTCAATGCCAAAACATATCCGGCCGACGCGTTCGGCTGCCATCAAAGTGCTGCCCGCGCCCAAAAAGTTGTCCAAGACAAGATCCCCACGCGCGGAAGCGTCCAGAATAGCGTCTGCTATCAGAGCGACTGGTTTAACCGTCGGGTGCAAGCAGAGCAGATTTCCCTCCTCGCTTTTTCTGGAGAAAGTGTTCATCCCGGGGTAGTGCCAAACGTTAGTTCGATTGCGGCCGTATTTACCCAACTGCACGTTGTTCGTGTGCTGCCCTTTGCCATTGCGGAAGACAAAGATGAGTTCGTGCTGGGAGCGATAGAACGAACCCATCGCACCGTTGTCCTTTGCCCAGACGCACAAATTCAAAAGTGCGCCATAGATCTGCTCTCCCACGGCCAGCAACTCTCTCATGTGTCGCCAATCCATGCAAAGGTAGTGCAGTGAACCTGCACTGCTGTACCTTGCCAGCAGACTCAAGCTTGTAGTGAGGAATGAGGTGAATTCCAATTGACTCATTTCACCACAGGCCATGGCAAAGGCCCGATGCTTGACGACGCCATTACCTGAAGCGTGCCCGGCGATGGGCACATTGTACGGAGGATCGGCGAATACAATCTTGGCCATTTTCCTGCCCATCACTGTTCGATAGGAAGCTTCCTGCAATGCGTTACCGCAGAAAATGCGATGTTTTCCCAGGGTCCACAGATCACCTAAGTGACTGATTGCAGGTCTTGTATCATCCGCCTCAAGGGCACCTTCATCTTCTGTCCCGCCAGCAACCTCTTGGAGGATTACGTCCACTCTGGAATCGCAAATCCGGTGATGGTTACATCGAAGTTTGCATCGATTGTTAGGAGATGTTGGATTTCAACGGCCAAGATCTTCTTGTCCCAGCCAGATTTCTGGGCCAACTGATTGTCAGCGATAACATAAGCCCGGATTTGTTCGGGCGTCAGACCATCCAGTCGGACGCTAGGCACCTGATTTATGCCAAGAAGCTTGGCGGCCTCTACTCGGCCATGGCCGGCGATAATCCTGTTCTCGGAATCGATCAGGATCGGATTGGTAAATCCAAATGTCTGTATGCTCCGCGCAATCTGGCGGATTTGGTGCTTCGAGTGCGTTCTGGCGTTATTCGGGTATGGCGCAAGGGCGCTGATCGATTGATGAACTATCGACATTTCGGATGAGCTGGTGATGCTCACGATGTTCCTAGGTATTGAATTTGATCGCCCACTGCACAATTAATACTTAAAAGATCATTTCGATTGTGGATATATTTGCTTGCCTTTTTGTGCAATAAAAGAGCTATCATTAATTCTATGAAAAAAGCACATGCACCTGCCTATCTTCCGCTGAAAAATGCGCCATTAGAGGTGGTCAGCGCTCTCAATGGCGTTCATCCTGAATTCGAGGAAGACGAAAGGGAAGAGTTGGAGGGGCTCGTACGACTGTGGTTGGAGTGCAGATTTGACTTTAACAAAGTCCGGCAACGTATCGGCGCATTGAAGCTCAGAAGCCTTCCAGTCCATGGGACCTTCCATGTGCAAGCCGCAGAGGAGGACGGTCGGCCGGTCTTGATCCCATTCCCCGCAGCGGGGAGCACCCATGCACAAGGAATGTTTCTGCAATTGATCTTGCATCCCAACCCTGAGCAGCTAGGCGGCCCGTGCGCTAGATGCGGGAAATACTTTCTGAGAACAAGTCGGCACCGCAGGCCATTTTGCAGTCGCGAGTGTCTAGCGCACTCGACTGCCGCCAAGGCTACTCAAAAGGCGCGCGAGAAGAAGAGGAATGACCGGCTCGCTTGGGCGGCCCAAGCTATCGCTGAATGGCAGAGAGCTAAACGCCGGGAGTCCTGGAAGACGTGGACCGTGCGCCACTTTATCAAAGTTCATCGGGATCACATCACCGAAAAGTCTTTGAGCCGCTGGGTCAATGACGGTAAGTTGAAGGCCCCCAAATAATGCGGTTAGGCAATGAGCATCCGGGCCGCAGAAAGGTTGTTCGCTGCACAGTCCGTCGGCCAGGGAGGGGGCGGTGACGCATTTGCCTTGGCGGACCCTTTTTCCCTGTTTTTCCCTGTTCCTCGAGAGAAAAAGAGAACTAAAGTCAGTTTCTAAGGCATAAAGACTAGGCTTGGCCAGGGCAAACGGATTAGACCAAACCCGAATTCCCTGCAAAAGTCCCTGTTAAAGGCGAATCGGCTTAGAGAATGGTTCGTACGTGACTGCAGCCACCGCCATACAGTCTGTCAGGATCGCGTCTTTTCTGGGCAGCCCCCGAATCTCAGCGAAATGCCCGGAATTCAGCTGCTTCCTGATTCCAAAGGGACTGGAGAATTAGCTCCAGGTAAACCAGCAGCCCCGAAAGGCCAATTCTCTCCCAGCCTCTATTCAACGGTCCCTTTTGGGAGCCAAATGCATGCATTCCCGCCAGATTGGGTGCATGGGTGCTAAGGATCTCTCCGCCATGGGAACATCGTGGAGCGCTAGGACGCGAATCTGGCTCAGTTGAGCCATTGTGAGCAGGGCTGTGCCAAACGTGAAAGCTGCGACGACTGACACCTTGGCACAATCTGGCACAAACGCACATAGGGGCGGGAATGAGACCCTCTAGCGGGTCGAGGTTCCCCGGCGTGGCGGCCTGGAGCTGTTCCGGGAGCTCGAAAGAAATTTTCTCACGTAAGGCGCTTCATTCCGTTCGATCAACGTTTCGCCGAAGAAATCCCCGAGCTTCCAAGTCGGTCGCTTCGGGTCTTGCGCAAGTCATAGCCGACCAGAAAGTTGACCTGCATGAACTCGACAACTGCCTCAAGACCCATCGGCTGGCTCATATCGTCCGAAGGGAATGGTAACGGGTTAGGAGTCATTCATCGTTGAACTTCTTGCCATTGAACTTAGGATCGAGCGTCTCGGTCCCACAACAGATAAGGACCGCGCGGATCGACGTAATCACCGCTGAACGCCCTCCAAAAACTCAGACAACGCCAGCCCAAACGTATGCGCAAGCGTCTCCAGCGTCCCCAGGCAAGGCTCGATCTGGCCTCTGCCGATACGCGAGATGTAGCCGGCATTACAACCTCCATTTTTCTGGTGAGGAGGCCCTGGAATGGACTCGCGCATAGACTTGGGGGGTTTCTCCCCACCGGGAAGTCCTGTCTAGTTGGTCTGTAAGTGGCATTTACATTGTGTTGCGTGAGATTGAAATGACGCCGAGCCCTGCAACCGAGTAGAGCGGCTTCGATAATGATTGCCGCTGTCAGGCGCATCGGTGCTGTTCTGATCAAGCAGGCCGCGTGTTCGAAATGCATTATCGAATCTTCGATGCCTCCGCCCTCCCCGTGATCCATTCCATACGCAACAAATAGCAGACAAACAGATGACAACATCCTTACATTGCGTTGACACATGCGTCGCAGGGGAAGTTCAGCCTCTTGGGTGTAGGAGGGCAGCAAATATGGATGGAGCATGGAGGAATATGAAAACAACAATCAACCGCCGTTCTTTCGTGAAGAACGGACTGACAGCAGCAGGTGTCGCGACAGCCGGGGTCGGCTTCCTGGCTGATAGCTCATCCGTTTTCGCAGACGATGGAAGTGGGCAACTCACTAGAGGAGATGCAGCCATGCTGCGCTTCGCGGCAGCAGCGGAAATTATCGAGACTGACTTCTGGGTGCAATACAACGAACTCGCGGGCATTGTAGATAACGAGGTTCCCGGTGGGAGCGGGAATCCTGCCTACACCGCGGCGGTTGCGATGCTGGACTCAGACATGGCCCAGTACATTCACGACAATACCGATGATGAAAATACCCACCAGAGCTTTCTGAATGCATACCTGGCTTCGAAGGGTGCGGAGACAGTAAGTCTCGAGCCATTTCGTACGCTGGAGGGCAGCAAGGCGATAGGTTCCAGCGGCAAACTCCGAATCACCAATCTTATGGAGCTCACGCTGGATACCAGTTGGTGGACTCGCTACCGCAGTGCTCACAACCCGGACCTGGAGCCGAATTTCCTCTTCCCTCAAGCGATCCCAACGTTAGCTGTAGGAAAGCATACGGCAATACCCAGGACGGATGACGACACCCAGGATGCAAACTTTCTTCAGGCCATCGCCAATACAGCAGGCTTCCACTTCCCCACAATCGAACAGGGTGGCAACAGCTTGTATCCATCGATGGCGCAGAGAGCGACCAGCGTGGAAGTGTTAAGAATACTAATAAGCATTGGACCCACCGAGACAATGCATTTTCAAACCTGGGCGGATAAGGCAGGTAACGCTCCGCCCTTGACTGCAGTAGACCCAGTGACAAAAGTATCAGTAACTTTTCCCGACCTGAATTCTCCGCCATTCGGCGGTCCGGAATTCCAAACGAACCTGATCATGCCTGAGCCATGCTCATTCATAAATCGCAAACTCCCACGATGCTCGATTATCCGCCCTACTGAAACCAAGGGAATTGCCATGGGTGTGGTCAACTTCCTGACGACAATGGGACTCTTCATCGGTCAGTCATCTGCGTTCTTCGCCTTGATGAAGGATCTAGCGCAGGATGCGGATCAGGCTCAGCGAGGAAGATAAACCAAGGTTTTAACAATTGGAGATCTACTTCAAAAACGGGGCCAGCGCGGCGTCACATGAGGCGGAGTCTTGCGAGGTGACCTTTCGGGGGCAAGGGTCAACCCGTGAGGTTCATCTTCGAGGGCACGCCGGTCTCGCGGCAACAAGATGGTTCGATCTAGGTTTCCCCGCACCCCCTGACAGAGAGGTGCGGGGCTCTTTTTGTCGTTGTCGATTTTCCTTAATTGCTAGAACGCTGACAATGGTGATGGGCGACCTTGTTCTGGCTGAAGGGGAAATCGAACCTGTGATGTTGAAGCTTCAGCAGGAAGGCCTTGAGCAGACTGCTATTCATCATCACCTGCTGGGTGAATCACCGCCCGTACTTTACATGCACACCGAAGGGCATGTTGCGCGTTCGCTTGCCGTGGCCATAACGTTGATGAAGACTCCTACGCATGCAGCAATAACATCATGACTACGCAGCAGACGACAGATCTGAACACCGCGCAGGTCGAGCAAGCGCTCGGTTATACGGGAAAAGTCAATCGCGGCATTGTGCAATTCTCCGTTGCGGGCAGCGAGAAGATCACCGAGAGGACGATGAGATTCAGCCTTCGATGGGTACTGCGACTCCTATCAACTTCCTCCCGGCGGGAGGAGGTAAGGCAGCGATCACCGGCGACTTTGTCCTGCTTGCTAGCGAAGGCAATCCGGTGATTCACGCTTTGCGCACCCGTGGGCGAGGTCGAGGCACTGCACAATCATATGCTCGCTGATCAACCTCATCTGTGCTTCATGCGCTTTTGGGCGAACGACGACGGGGTAGCCCTGGGCCAAGGACAGCGCACCGCTCTGGACGCGACGAACTCACTGAAACCACAAACCAAATAGGTAAGACTGCCATGTCGAAGATGACACCTCGCAAAACGTTGGTCTTGACCTTGCTCCTGCTGATACTGCTGGGAGTAGTCGCAGCAGGTTGGCTCAAGTGGCGCGGCTTCCGGGCTTCGGGAACTACGTCAGCGTTCGAAACCACGTTTGCCCGCTCGGTGCGCGATTTTGCCATCCCGGCAAATGAGCGCCATAGAACGAACCCCGATGCTGGTGAC
Organism: uncultured Acidobacteriaceae bacterium; assembly: GCA_963838445.1. Taxonomy (GTDB): domain Bacteria; phylum Acidobacteriota; class Terriglobia; order Terriglobales; family Acidobacteriaceae; genus PALSA-350. Next base: position 296,034 of record CAWIRT010000035.1, on the reverse strand, counting down.
TGGACCGCAATCCGGCAAGGACGTGAGGATTTTCTTGCGCGCTGCGCCGTATGCCACGGCACTGACGCCCACGGGCGGACGCCCATCGGTGCAAATCTCTATCCGCGCGTGCCCGACCTGCACCTGGAACCCACACAAAATCTGACAGATGGGGAAATCCACTACATAATCGAAAATGGGATTCAGCTGACGGGAATGCCGGCAATGGCCAGTGCGCATCGCGAATCCGCTGCGGAAAGCTGGAAGCTCGTTTCCTACATCCGAAGCTTGCGCTCTCCTGACGAAAACGAAAAAGCTGTGGAAACCAATACGATGGCCTCAGCGCACTACACCGGCTCACAAGCGTGCCAGAAGTGCCATGGAGAAATCTACGAGCACTGGAAGAAAACACCGATGGCGAACGTGGTGCGTGACCCGCGAGAGCGTCCGGACGCTATCATTCCCGACCTAAGCACGAACAGCGTCTCGAAATTCAGAAAGGACCAGGTGGCTTTGGTGTACGGCAGCATCTGGAAGCAACGGTACTTCACCAAAGTGGGCGACGACTATTACCCGCTCCCCGCTCAATGGGATGTCGGTAATAAAACCTGGCGTCCTTACCACGTTCCCAACACCGGGGCAGACTGGTGGACGGCTTACTATCCTTCCGACAACATGCAGCGGCCGACCAGTTCCACGTGCGATGGCTGCCATTCTGTCAATTTCGACATCCACACAAAGCAAGTCACGGAATGGAATGTCGGTTGCGAACGCTGCCACGGCCCCGGGAGCGAACATGTCACCCATCCCACTCGTGGAAACATCCTGAATCCTGCGCAGATGGATGATGTAGCCGCTAGCGACACCTGTATTCAATGCCACTCACAGGGACAGCCTCTTAACAAAAAAATCGAAGGCAAAGCTTACGACTGGCCGGTCGGGTACCATGTCGGCCTTCACCTTCAGGACTACTGGAAACTCGAAGACGCCACCCTGGGCCAGGCGACGTTCACCCACTTTGCGGACGGAACCGCACAGAAGAACCGGATGCAAGGCAATGATTTTGTACAGAGCGTCATGTACGAGCGCGGTGTCACCTGCGCCTCATGCCATGACGTGCACGGCACGGAAAACTATGCGCAGCTCAGAAAGCCCGTGAACAGGCTCTGCCTTGACTGTCATGGGCCGACGTCCCCAAACGGTCCGCATACCGCGACCCTGGAGGAACACACCCATCACAAGGAAGGCAGCCCCGGCAGTCAGTGCGTCGCCTGTCACATGCCAAAGATCGCAACCGAGGGAGTGCCCGGTGCGTTCGTCAGTTCACATACCTTCAAATTCATTTCGCCGGCGATGACAGACAAATACAAGATTCCGAATGCTTGCACATCCTGCCACACCGACAAGTCCACAGATTGGGCAACCAAGGAAATGTTGACCTGGAACACAACATCACCATGGCGAGTTGGCGAGTGAGGAGAGACTTCGAGGTCCATCACTCGTTTTGGGTGATTTGACAAACCAATGACAAGAGCATGACACGGCTTCGCCGCCAGATCTATACAGTGTGAGTCATAGCGTCACCTTGCGATTCGACCTGCGCAGCGATAAATTTCAGCAGTCTTGTCAGAGGTCGGACGCCGGAACGGCGGCGGACGTGCACAGGATATTAGTGATCTATGGCGATCCCGAGTCGCGGCGCGTGCTTAACCAAGTCTTGGCGCGAGCTTACGACGTGGTCGCCGTTCCTTACTTTCCGACTGTGATAGCGGGAGTATTCTCTCCAATTAAACCGGATCTCGTCGTTCTGGATATAGGGCTTGCGGGCGAACCTGTCCAGGATCTGTGTTGGCAGATTAGGAAAGAATCAAAGAATGTTCCACTTTTTGTGTTGGGTTCTGGCGAGTCGGCAGACAGGATTCTCATGCTTGACCTTGGGGCAGACGACTACATAACAAAACCAATCGATACAACAGAATTTCTGGCTCGGGTTCGCAACGGGATCAGATCATGGACTGGACACGGCCAATAAGCCTCCTGTGATTTTTACTCCACAATTGTCCAGGCAGGAGGTGGGTAAGAACCGGCAAAGCCATCCCACTGCGTCGACGTGCTGGTAAAACCATGATCGAAGCCGGTCACCAATTTCATCAATGCATGAGGCCGCTGGACGGGGCACCTGTTTCAGAGCCGTTTCGCATCGGTGGCCATGGGTGAATCGCATCCGATTTCGGCAAGTTTGTTTTGTCAGCCTGAATCCTGTCCGGGCGCGGCTGGTGGTACGGGCCGAGGACTGGCCCTGATCGAGTGTCAGAGCATATATATATGCCGCAAATGATGGACTAGTGACCGTTCGCCCTGATCTTGATCGCATCCCGCACTTCACTGAATTGCTACCGACGACTCAAGATCATGACTTTGGGATCTCTGGTTAACTTAAGGAAGTGGGCAACCGCTTGGCTTAACAGAGTTTGTCACTGGTCTTGAGCGATTGCTTGGCAGACCCATCCCACGGCGCGCTCCAGGATGCAAACCCACCCCGAGCGTCACCGGCGTATAACTGAAATTGCTGCAATAGGTATTATGTCGACGCATTTCCAGAGCCGACTCTCGCCTGATCATTGGACCGATCTAAACCGGTGCCTGCAAAGTCGGAATTTTGGTATGTTCATTCGTCCACTTGCCGAAGCCAGCTCGTGCTTCTTCTACTCCTACCACCGCAGCCCCTCGGCGGGTCGTACAGCTCGGGCCATACGCCTTCGCGAATACGGCGAGGCTGCCCAGGCGTGGCTCCGTCTGCCCGGGCTCCATTCCGGATATCAAGCCCTGATCGATCCTCAGGCTCAACCAGGGATGAACGCATCGTCACTACCTTACTCACCTTGGTTCTGTTCGTCGGAGGCTGCTTTGCGGCGCTCGGATGGAGCAACGCCACCGCAGCAGTCTTGCACTAGTGGATGAATTATCGATGCCGGAAATATTCGCTTTCGGTTAATTGTTAACCGCTGGGAGGTTAAAAAATAACCCACACGGCCGGCTCCGGGTGGCTTACGATGCAGTTGATCCTCTTGTTAGCCTCTTTTTTCAGCAACTTAGAGGTCATTGGGTGATCACGGGAAGTTTGGTCTTCTGCTTGCAGCAAGGTATCGCATAAAGTAGTTAATCGAAACTGGAGAAACCGCAATGGCTATGGAAAAGAAATCGCTCAAAAAGAAGGCAGCCCCGACTACCAAGAACAACACCGCGAAAGCGAAGGTTGATACCAGCAAGCCTGTAGCAAGCAAAGTTGTCGCTGCCACTGCAGCGCCACCGGGCTGGCACTACAAAGGTTAGCGCTTGTGGTTCGGTACTGCTTAGGCCCCGCAGCTTTAGTCCTGTCATTGCAGACCAGTTTGCTCAACGTGCTCGACGATGGGCAGGGTGCAGCAAACTGGGTGGTTCATCACGTGACGATGACCTGCCAGGCTTCAGCAATCTCGATCGTGGATTTTCGCTCTTCACGCTGGCTCCGTGACAATAGCCCGAGTAGCCGGTTTTCGGTGCAGACGCTATTTGGTAGTTGAGCATTTCGCCACCGCTTTGCCTGCTTCGTTCACGATTTCAATCTTGGGGTCTTTGCTGGAGTCGCCAGGAGCGACAGGCTGTTGATACGGTTCTTGCTTTGAAGGAAAACACCTGAGCCTCGAGTCGGTATGTAATACAAGTGAGCCCGTTCGTGCCGGAGTATCATTGATTCCAAACATGAATGAACCATCGTCTTCGGAGGCGATTCCGCCTCGTTCGGTGCCGTCGTTGAACTGTAAGAGCCGACCAACCGTCGAATGCGGCATGCGCAAGGGGGCGCCGGACCTTCCCTTCGTTCTCGACCTGTGTCAGCGCGAGGAAGCGATGCTCGTCACTGCCGACATCGAATTCCCGAGGCACATCAAGAAAAATCAGCGATCACACAACGACTGTTGCTGGCAATTGATGCTCCTACCGGCGGACGAGACGAAACAAATCGAAGTTCTTCAGAGACTGAAACAGGCAAAGATCAAGCTCACCCATCCCCAAATTCCCGATTTCCATTTCGACTATGCGCGGCACGACAACCTCGTCAACCTTCGAGCTCATCCGCCAACAGTTCGTAGACAGGAACATTAAGCAGCGGGCAAAGGATAAGAGCGAGTACCCTAACGGCGGGCTCGCTTCAGCTCGCATGCGATCCTGGCCGGTCTCCTCCCATGGCTTACCTGCGTTTCAAGAAAAACCCGCTCCTACAAATCAAGATGACGGAAACTTCTTTGCATACTGCAACTATCTCCTATTCTGAAAATGTTGCACTTGTAACCTGAATCCGCCCACCCATACAGCCGTACCAACCAGGAAGCACCTGAAGAAACTCATGGGGAATATCCAAAACTCATGAGGCTCACAGGAGGTTATTTCAAAGAGACGCTTAGCCAGTTTCAGGCCCAGAAAAACAGCCACAAGGGCCATGCAGAACATAACAATGGTGAAGAGCATCGACAGCTCGAAATCCTGTCCGCCACGCGGAAAGCTATCGAGCCCGGGCATGTTCTCCGTGAATGGACCGTCCCAGACGTGTCCGCGCTCTGGGAGCATCTGGTACCTGTATGTTCCGTGTGAAAGGTGACCAAAACACCATCCTGGTCGGAGTACTGCGGCTTATCTTTGGCAAAAGCAGCAGAGGCAGATCCAAGTAGAACAAGAGCGATCAGGGTTTTCATGGCAGCCAATTATGCGCTTGCCAGGTTAGTTGCGCCAGTTCATTTTGTCACCAGAGCCCCCCACGGTTTGGTGTGTATCCGGTTTCAGCGCTCGATACTGCTCAGGTGTCGGCCCGCAAGTAGCAGCCTCAAGGACGAATCCGACGTATCCTAGCCTCAGAAATTCCTAGCGGTCACTCCTGGCAAGCCCTGCCCTCGTGGCGATCACTCAAAGGTATCACCTCAGGCCGGCAACGGAACTCGCTCGTCACTACGGCGCTATAATTCGCCGATGGCCACTAGTGCGATAGTCGAATACATAGACGCAGAGATTCTTAGGCTACAACAGGCACGATCTTTATTGACGCCACTGAAGAGCGGCAAGGCACCCTCTCCTACGAAGAAACGGACAATCAGCCCAGAAGGACGGGCGAGGATTGCCGCGGCGCAGAAGGCACGGAGGGCGAGGGAGAGAGGCTGAGAGGAATGCTATCGCGCTGGGATAGTGAGCGTGAAATAACGAGCCTGATTTTATGAACGACGATCGCGATCTCTATTCCGGCATGATCCGTCTGCACGTTCTGCATCACGCAGAAAAAGGGACCATTTTTGGCGCGGGCATGAGTGAAGAGCTGGCCCGGCACGGATACAAGATCAGCCCCGGAACGATGTACCCAATTCTTCATGGCCTCGAAAAACGTGGCTACTTGCAATCCAGTGAAGAGCGGTCCGGAAAAAGCCTACGCCGCGTCTATCGGATCACGGCTTCTGGGCGCCGCGCCCTCAACAGAACCAAACTCCGCGTGCGAGAACTCTTCGGAGAGCTGATTGGAGGTAAATAGGTCCGGTTCAAATAGACAGGACTGTGTGCCGATCCAGGTGGAGAGGCATTCAGCCGGCTGGCCGATCGAAACGAGCAACCCAAGCCGTGTCGACCGTCTCAATCACTTCAATCCTCCGCAGACGTTCCCGAGCAGGGCCTGTCTGCGTCATTGACGAAATGCGAAATACTCGGCCATCATCGCCGGCGATTTTGTCGCCAAGGCGCAGCTCTTGCGGGTAATCGACTTCACCGAGGTACTCACCAGTGAGGGCTCTAAAAATCTCATACTTGCTCATTTCGAACTTTTGACGTCCGTCGATCCAGACGAGTTGCCCAAGGGTTCTCATCATTTGCGGATGTCAACCACCACGAGGTTTGCGCCGCGGGTTGCAGGTGGGACAATTCTGCTCATGAAGACGCATCCTCTGGACGGTCTCATTTCTCTCGTCCCACGCCTTCCGCCGGACCACCTCAGCCAGGCGCGCTGATGCCGATATACGATGACAACTCAATCTGTGCCCAGCGTCGGAGAGTCACGTCATAGAGCTGGCGAAGTCTGAAGTATTGCGGGCACGACATTTACGTTGTGATGCCGTTTAAACCCCGTGAGCTTCACCCTCAGGGCTGCGAGGGAATTGGGGCAAGCACTGTCCTCCAGAAGCCAGTTTACTACTTGGCGTAAAGTGAATCAGGAGCGTGTGGGCACTCATGAAACCTGAGAAGCGCTTGAGACTTGGAATCTTCCTCGGATTGGTACTGTGCTGTCATTCGCTCTTCGCGCAGCAGCCCGTGAGCGCAGCGGAGTTTCACACTGATAGCGACCACGATGGTCTGAGCGATGCGCTGGAGCAGGAACTCCTGACCCAGTTCATGCCCAGGTTCATGCTTGGCGAGCACGATTGCGCGACCCGTCCGGCTGAGTTCAAGGCGAATAGCTTGACTCCTGAGGTGCAGGCGGAGAACGGCACCATCTACGGCCAGGCGTTCCCCACCAAAGGCGGCCACGACCGTGCGCTGATCGTGGAGCTTCATTACTACCATCTGTGGCGAACGGACTGCGGCCGTCACGGACACCCCTTGGATACAGAACACGCGGCGGTTCTGATCCAGGCCGTCGACACCCATATTGGATCTGCCAAATGGAAGGCACTCTACTGGTACGCCGCGGCACACGAGAATACGGTTTGTGATGTAAGCCAGATTGCTCGGGCTTCGACCCTGCATGCGGAAGATCACGGCGCTACGGTGTGGATCTCCCCCGGAAAGCATGCGTCGTACCTGAACGGCACTCTCTGTCAGAGAGGATGTGGCGCAGACCATTGCGAAAGGATGACGGAGCTTGTTCCTGCGAAGCTGATCAACCTGGGCGAGCCGGGATTCCCGATGAATGGCTCTGCGTTCATCTCTTCCAAAGCCTGGCCTCTGGAATACAAGATGTCGAACTCCAACTTCCCGACCGCTCCAATCGCTCGTCTGAATCAGCTTCCAACGACCGACATCGCTTGGTTCAATCCGGGCAGACATCCTGTCCAAGGAATTATCGCCAAGAGCAGCAGCACAGAGGAGGCGCTTGCAACCAGTGGAGGCAACACCACTGCGGCGATCTCCGTCGCTGGTAGTGCGACGGGCGACGCTCTATCCGACGCGAGCGATTCCACGGGCTCCGCCCTCTCAAAGTCGAGCAGCAATACCGGCAATGCATTGCAGAAGAGCTATAAGCACACACGGCATGCGCTGGGTACATCAGTTCGGCATGTGGGGGGAGCTCTGCATGTTACTCCCAAACCAACCGACGCTCAGCCGCACTGACTTCTCAATGAACTTTCACGCAGAGGCTCCCGCTAGAGCGATGCAAAGTGGCCATTGTTTTGTCTTGTTTACCCGTCAGTCCCGTTTGCCGACCTTTGTAGGTACCGTGATCTCGTGAGCATTCCCGAGTCTTCAGCTATCCGGAAGTGCACCAGTGATGTGCTGGTCCAAGCATAGAGTTTCGTAACAGCCTCGGAAAGGCCCCGCAGAGATTCCATTCTCGATGCCTTTACAAGCTGAGCGTCATGTCAGTGATCAGTGATCAGCCGGATACTAACGACAATCGAACTGACCGAAAAGCCAGCGTCGATGAGTGGATGCCGCCTGTTCTGAACAGTTGAACGAGAATCACTTGTCCGGAAAACGGGAAAACGTCCTTCCGGACACTGATTTGCGTCGATCAATGGCACGACATTACGACGGTGCGGTTTGGCGCAGCAGTTTCATTTTTCTTGGCAGGGGAAGGTGTGCAAATTGTGTGCCACGACGGCCAACCCCAGTCTCACGCCCCGCGCCCGCCGCGAGCGACAACCCCCACCGGGGACTCCCCTGGCCACCCCCTCGGATCGAAAAGGGGACCCTTGAAGCCAAGGGACCCGTACGCGCTTCATTTCCGTGCGCCTGGCTGCTGGCAACAACAGAGAACCCAGATACCCTGCGGTCATCGGCAGCGAATACCTGGGCTGCTAAAAAGTAGTGCGTGAAAGTAGGATGGTCACCATCCTGTAGGTGTATCGTAGCGGGCTCGCGTTCCACTTCTACTCAGCCGACGATTGGCAGCTTGAGCAGAGACGGCTGAATGAATTGCATCCTCTCGACCCGAAATTGTTCAACTCTGCTTGTGACTGTGTCTACAAATTCAGCATCAGTGGGCTCCCACGTGATGGGAGGCCGAGGGCTGACACCCTCCACGAGTAGAGATCTGCGCTCTTTCAGACTGCGCATGATTTGACCATCGGCACCCTTCTGGTCGGTGAGATAGGTTGCGGGAATTGCGATCACCCCTTTACAGGAAATCACGCATTCATCACTGGTTCGATTGTAATAATGCGCCTTAAGAACAATACTCCCCACGCTCCATCGAGCGAAACCCTCTAGCTGATCTGCTGCCTCGTAGCCTTTTCCTGTCACCCTGAAAAAACTTCGCTCATCGCTCAAGGGCTCAATGAAACCACGATCTTCAAGACCTCGCAAGGCCTGGAGCCACTCTGCCGCAGTTCGCGCATCTGCTTCTTTCAGGAAATGCCTGTTATTGGATCGAATACCTTCGCCGTCCAGTGTCATTGAGTGCAGTATTTCTCCCCTTCGGTCTTTTGCAGCGGTCCATAGCAATTCGATTTCTCGAAAACTCAATTCTTCACTGGTCCGTAAAGTCTTATGTGCTTTCGCAAACTTGGAGATCTCTCCAGATTTTCCTGGGCCAGTCTCGCCCGAAGCAGGTCGCATCTTCTTGTCCTCCGTTCCTGACCTACCGAGAATACTGAGGAGACTGTTCACAATGTCCGCGTAGGAATCGGTCTTTGACATTTTTGCAAGTCGATCAGCCAGGGTGGGGCTGTATTCCAAAAGATCGTCGCGAGTTATTCCATGCCAAATCGGTAGGACTAGCTTCTTCCCCGCTTGCTCGCGCGCAAACAGGCCGTTAAGCTCATGTTCTGTCCACTTTTTCTTGCCGAGGAAAGCCTTGGACAGAATGACAATGCCGTAGCGACAGTTGACGAGGCCGTTGTCGATCATAGGGCGTAGATCATCTCCCCACTCCATCACCAGTCTGTCGTACCATACGGACACACCAGCTGAGTTCGCTCATCTAAATTGGCCCACTTCGCTCATCTGAATTGGCCCACCTGTACAAGCCCGGATGTAAGCATTCGGGGATGGACAGGAGGCAAAAGGTGGAACTATTTGAGGTGATCCGGCGGGGATACGCGGCCGGAGAGACGATTCAAGGGCTCTCTAAGAAGCACGGTGTGCACCGGCGGATGGTGCGACAGGCGATCGGGAACGCGATTCCACCGGAGCGAAAAGCGGTGGTACGCGAAGCGCCCAGACTGGGTCCGGTCATAGCGCACATCGAGCGGATGCTGGCCTCCGACCTTCAGGCTCCGCGCAAACAGCGGCATACGGCTCATCGGGTCTGGATGCGGCTGCGCAAGGAACATCCGGACCATCCCGTCGGGGAAGCCACGGTGCGGCGCTATGTGCGGGAGCGGAAGCGGGAGTTGGGACTCAGCGGGCGGGAAGTATTCGTGCCGCAGAGTTACGAGCTGGGCCAGGAGGCACAGGTGGATTGGTTCGAAGCCATGGCCATACTGGGCGGCGAAGCGCGCAAGCTGCAGTTTTTCGCCATGCGCAGCATGGGCTCTGGCGATGCCTTCCACCGCGCTTATCCGCATGCCACACAGCAAGCGCTGCTGGAAGCTCACGAACATGCGTTTGCCTATTTTGGCGGTGTTTTCAAGACCCTGCGCTACGACAACATGACCTCGGTGGTGAAGAAGATTCTGCGCGGATACCAGCGGGTGGAGACGGATCGGATCATCGCGTTCCGGTCGCACTGGGGCTACCGAAGCGAGTACTGCAACCCGGCCAGCGGCCACGAAAAAGGCGGCGTGGAAGGAGAGTTGGGCTGGTTCCGGCGCAACTGGCTGGTGCCCGTGCCGGAAGCCAGTGTGTTGGACGCGTTGAATCAACATATCCTCGATGCCTGCCTGGAGAACCGAAGCCGCACCATGGTTGGCCGCGGCATGACGATCGGTCAGGCCAGCGAACAGGAACGCGAGCATTTGTCGCCTCTGGCCGAGGAAGGATTTCCGATTGACGAGTTGCTTTATCCACTTCTGGTGGACAGCAAGGGCCGGGTCAAGGTGAAGACCAACTGGTACTCGACCCCGCTCTGGCCAGGGCTACGCGTAACAGCCATGGTTGCCCCGTTAAGCGTAGAGATCGTTCATGACAACAAGGTGGCTGCGCGGCACGCCCGTTGCTACGGGCGCGGTCATCAGATTCTCGATCTGGAACACTATCTCGATGTGCTGGATAAGAAGCCGGGAGCCATGGCCGGTTCCACGCCCTTGCAGCAGTGGCGTGAGGCTGGCCGCTGGCCCGCTTGCCTGGACGCGATCTGGCGAGAACTGGAGCAACGTCATGGCAAGGGCAACGGGACCCGCGAGATGATCTCGCTGATTCGTGCCGGTTCTATCGACGGATGGGACAAGCTGATCGCCGCCGTGAAAGAGGCATTGCGGCTGGGGATTAGCGATGCAGCAGCGGTGCTGCATCTGCTGCGTATGCCCGACCCGGAGCAACGCCATCAATACGCTGTCGCCCTGGCTGAAGAACTCCTTCCGTTCGAACGCCCCATGCCGGTGATGGATGAATACGACCTGTTGCTCGCCAACACGACGGGGGGCATCCAGTGAAGAACCAGACGCAAGCCCTGGAACATGCCAGCATTCGGCAGTACTGCAAAGCGACTCGACTGCCTACCGTGGGCGCCAACTTTCAATCACTGGCCGAGCAGGCGGTGAAGGAGAACCACAGCCACATCCGCTATCTGGAAGCGCTGCTGTCCATCGAGTGCGAGGAGCGCGACCGGCACGCCATCGAGAACCGCATTCGCGATGCGCACCTGCTGCGCTTGAAGACCCTGGAAGAGTTCGATTTCGCGCAAGCCCAGCAGATCCCGGCGACGCGCATACGCGAGTTGGCCGAAGGCGGCTATATCGAACGCAAGGAACCGATTGTATTGATCGGCGAGTGCGGCACGGGAAAGACCCACCTGGCCATCGGCTTGTGCCTGGCCGCCTGCCGGCAGAAGCGGCGCGTCCGCTTCACGACGGCGGCCGCTCTGGTCAACGAGTTGGTGGAGGCCAAGCAGAACAACCAGGTGCGCAAGCTAATGATGCGTTGGCAGAAGTACGAGCTGATCGCGCTGGATGAAGTTGGATACGTACCTCTGGCGGACATCGGCGCGGAGTTCCTCTTTCAGGTCATCTCGGAGCGGGCTGAGCGGGCCGCGATCATCGTCACCACGAACTTACCCTTCTCGGAGTGGACCACCGTGTTTCCCAATCCCCGGCTCTGTAAAGCGGTGTTGGACCGGATCACGGATCGAGCCCACATTATCGAAACCGGAACCGAATCCTTCCGCTTTCGGCGCACGTTTGAAAGGAGCAAAAAGCATTGAGCGACAAGCTTTAAACGCACAACCTTAGGCCGTGGAATTGACATAGGTAGGCGATCACTCGCTTTCCCTGTCACACCACCGTGCGTACGGGTCCGTACACGGCGGTTCGGTAGGATCAAGCGCCGGGTGTGCAGCACAAGGAAGGAAGTCCTAAGCGATCGAAGTAAGCGGCGGGCATGGCATGCGAAAGAGCTTCTGTGCGGCTGAGCCGCCAAGGGCCCCAAGGATGCCCGGCCGTGCGGGCCGCAAGATCATGACTGAGACCGAGCTGCCGCAATCGAGCGTATCGTGTCTTCCCTGTTCGCCATTGCTTGCAGGCAGCAGAGCGTATACGACGTCGAATCCACTTATTGAAACGGTCCAGCACGGTCGGGGTTTGGCAGAAGCCGAAATAGCCCTGCCATCCCTGAAGGTAGCGGCCCAACTCGCGAACCATGGTCTCGATGCTGATGCCACGAGTTCGACGAGTAAGGGTTCGGATTCGGGCTTGAAACCGGGATATAGCTTTGGGCGCGATTCGGCGCTTCGGCAGCTTCCCGTTCGTAAAGCTGAACCCGAGGAACTTCCGCTCCCATGGCCGTGCCACAGCACTTTTCTCCCGGTTCACCTTCAGCTTGAGCTTGCCTTCAAGGAGTCGCGTCAGCCCTCCCATCAGACGTTGGCCTGCTCGCCGGCTGCGTACGTAGATGTTGCAGTCGTCCGCATACCGAACGAAGCGATGGCCTCGTCGCTCCAACTCACGATCAAGTTGATCAAGAACAAGATTCGATAGTAGAGGCGAAAGAGGCCCACCTTGCGGCGTACCTTCATCCGTCGGTCCTACGAGTCCGTTCTCCAACACACCCGCCTTGAGCCAGCTTCGAATCAGTCGCAGAAGGCGTTTATCGCTCACCCGCCTTGCGATCCGACCCATCAGTTTGTCGTGGTTTACCCGATCAAAGAACTTTTCCAGATCGAGATCGACCACCCAGCGGTGCCCAGAGGCAATATGCTGCTGGGCACGCGCGACTGCCTGATGCGCCGAGCGTCCGGGACGAAACCCATAGCTCGATTCAGAGAAGGTGTGGTCCCAGCTGCGTTGCAGGACCTGCATCACCGCCTGCTGGATCATTCGATCCAGCACCGTAGGAATGCCGAGCTTTCGCACCCCTCCGTCCGGCTTCCGGATTTCTACCCGGCGTACCGGTTGCGGTTGATAGGTCCCACTCAACAGTTGTTCCCGGATAGCTAACCAGTGCTGCTTCAAGTAGTCCGTAAGAGCATCGACTGTCATTCCGTCGATGCCCGGACTACCTCCATTTCCCTTCACACGCTTGAGTGCCTGCCAGAGGTTTTCTCGCTGGCAGACTCTCTCCATCCACTGCTCATCCGGAGCCAGGCTTTCTGCACCGCACTTCACCACGGGCACTTCGGTCCCTTCCGGGGACGGACTTCGAGCTTCACTCGTCATCCCTTCCCCGAAGGCCAGCTCTAGCTGGTTATTCTGCCGCTTTGCACCCTTGAGTCGTGCCACGTACTCGCCTCTCCTATCGTTCAGGCCTTCGTCCGATCTGCCGGACTACTATGCCTTCTGCTGACTTCTGTTGCACGTTCAAGAAGAATCGCTCCTTCTCCAGTCGTGTTTCCACGACATGCAACAGACCTCCCGTGGTAAGTTCGACCGCCTTCAGCGCACCACCGCCGGATTTACCGTCACTCGCCTTGATGGATATGGGCTTTGCTGCTCATCGCCAACTCGCCCGCGAGTGCAGGCCTCTTATCCGGTTCTTGTCCATCGGCACACGCTTTTGCTCCACGCTTCCTTCAGACCCCGCCTCGCGACGACGCCCTTGCGCTTCGCTAATCCTTCACCTCCATCAGGTTGGATAAGGGACTCTCACCCTCAAACTGTCGAACATGCACGGCACACGATGACCCTGGAACAACACCAGGCTTGGAAATCGCTACGCGATTCCCACATCCGCAGACCTGCGGCTACTACGATTTTTTTTCCTGCCAGGTCTGCTGGCGAAGAAAGAGATGGCACCACGGTCTAACCGTCGTTCTGGAAACCTGCTATCGGTAGGGGTCTTTGAAGACTGACAATTTAAACAGGACCAGAGCGAAGCGCATTCCATCCAGGCCCGGGGTCGGTAAACACCCCAACAAGGCCGTATACATACGCGCAGACCTTACCTGCTATTCTCACTTTTCGCTTGCGACAAGGCGGCGGACCATACATACCGATAACCCCGTTTCAGGGGAACCCCGCTTCAATCAGCGCCCGGTCGGTTTCACGGTCGAGGCGGCTATTGTCTAAGGAGTAATTTCCGGGTTGGCGACAATCCACTCGTGAGAACAAACTGGATTGCTTATTGAGGAACTGAAGTGCAAGATTGAGTCTGTCACAGCACATTTCTTGAGGGCCGCAGCTGAGATGGCGTGAGTGCCCACCACCGGCCGCCTGTCACCTCTGCCAGTCGCCCGATTCCCGCTCGCGAATTACCATACGACTTCTCAATAGGACTACGCGGAGCGCCGCTCTCAAGGAGTGCCGTATGTCTTTCTACTGGATCTACGATCTACCAACCTGGCTCTTTGGCATTCTCACAGTGATTGTGTTCGTGACCTTCGGTTTGGCTGGCCTCTTTCTCCTTCGCGGCTGGGTGCGACGCATTGACACCGGGCACCATGCCTACAACCACATCGTGGGTTTCTTCCTCGCTGGTGTTACTGTCTTGTATGCGGTTTGTGCAGGCCTGCTAGCGGTCGGAGCCTGGGCAACCTACGATGAAGTGCAGGGAAAGATCGACCATGAGGCCACTGCCCTCGGCGCTCTCTACCGTGACATCGGTGCGTACCCCGAACCCGTGCGCACCATCTTGCAGACCGACCTGCGCCGGTATGCTCGGGAAGTCATCGATGTGGGATGGCCGATGCAACGACGCGGGATCGTTCCCAATAACGCCAGCACGGTGCTTAACGACTTTCAGCAGCATTTCATGGCTTTCGAACCTCAGGACCAGAGACAGAACATCGTCGCCGCAGAAGCCTATAGATCCTTCAATGACCTGACCGCAAGCCGAAGAGCCAGGCTCAACAGCATCCAGGCTGAAATGCCCGGACCTCTGTGGGCCTTGATGATCCTCGGAGCCGCGATTTGCATTGCGAACACCTGGTTCCTTCACTCAGAAAGTTTCATCATGCACATCTGGATGACGATATTGTTTTCAGGCCTGTTGGCTCTGCTGATCTTCTTGATCGCAGTCATGGACAATCCGTATCGAGGAAAGATCGGCGTCTCTCCAGAACCCCTCGAGCGCGTCTACGAGCAGATCATGTCACCACCAAAGTGATTTGACTTCGTGTGTGGAGTAGAAGGACACATCCCTGACGTCCACGCGCACGCGGGAGCCATCGAGACCGCCATCCCAACTCGCGCCGAATCGTGGTTTCCGATGTTGGTCATCTCATGTATATCGAGAAACCCGAAGAGTTCCTGACAATCGTCACACACTTTCTTGAGGTCAATCGTTTCGAAGAGCGACCTGCAAGAGTTCAGTGAGCGAAGTCGTGTTCGGAGTGGATCACCGCTAGGCAACATCGAAAACGCCTCGGACTATGTCAGTGGCTTACTCCAAAACTCGTCACCGAGGCGTTTCCGATGTTGCCTAGCGGTGATCCAGACGGAACCCCCGAATTCGCCTTCCAGGCGCTCGATTCGCGTCTCGGCGATTTAGCGCGAAGCCAGAATTCCTCCCGGCTACATCGGCGTTTTTCGTTACTTATGTGTCCTCGAGCCATTCGGGTAGTCTTGGGGTGGAGAAGTCACTTGAGCTTTACAAGAGGACTCAATCATGACGAATAGAGAAGCCGGAATCAATGTAGTCCGCGAAATGATGGGCGACCAGGCGGCCGCAAAACTCAGCGCTTCCGCTGACTCAAACACCTTCGGTGCCCCGATCGCTGCCTACGCGGTCGACCAGGTCTTTGCGGATATCTGGACTCGTCCCGGTCTCGACAGGCGCTCCCGCAGCCTAGTTTCGATGTCCGTCATGATTGCCATGCGTCAGCCCCATGAATTCGCCATCCACATGGGGGCCGGGCTCAATAACGGCCTCACATTGAAAGAAATCGAGGAAGTTCTCATCCAGGCGCTGCCATACGTTGGCTATCCTGCCATCGCAACAGCACTGGCTGCTGCTGCCGAGGTTATCAAGGAGCATGGTCTGGACGTCGACGAAAACTACGCTGGCCACCGCGGCCTGCTTTGACACTAAACGGCATCCGCACTGCCGGTGTTGAACGACGCTTGACTGTGCAACCCGAAGCTATCGTCTCGTGAACCACGATAGGTACCAAGTCGGCCAGTGTCCACTAATGTCTCCGCTCCACCGACCTCTGCGGGCCCTTAGGCTCCACCAGAGCCGGCATGGG
This sequence comes from uncultured Acidobacteriaceae bacterium, assembly GCA_963838445.1. GTDB lineage: Bacteria > Acidobacteriota > Terriglobia > Terriglobales > Acidobacteriaceae > PALSA-350. Next base: position 280,109 of record CAWIRT010000035.1, on the reverse strand, counting down.
ACTCTGCGCCATGTGAGCCGAATATCTCGCGTGTCCCGCTGCCATCGAGAGGTCAATAGGCATTTGCAGCCTAGTGCCAGATGCCCATCCTTGCGAAGCCATGGTGCGAGATGACAGCTCTCCATCCCTGACCGGGCAAGTGGGCTATGCTCTGGAGGGAGGATTCATGAATACGAACGACATTGTTCTCGCGATCGACGCAGAGATCTCACGACTGCAACAGGCGAAGGCACTCTTGACTGATACATCCAGCCTCACCCATGCAAAGCGCAAACCAGGCCGACCGGTCGCTGCATCTGGGAGCGGCAAGGCAACCAGCTCCAAACCGGCGGAATTTAATGTCATGTCCAGAAAGCGCCGCCGGATGAGTGACGCAGGGCGTGCACGGATCGCCGCCGCACAGAAGGCTCGTTGGGCCAGGTTCAAGAAAGCTGCCCAGTGAAACGGGCGGCCCGCTCAAAACCGCAAACTCCGGCGGCGTCCGCTTCACAGAAACTAGTGGAAATGGGGTTGTCGTGATACGAGGCTCTGTCCAATGGATCGCTTTGGTGGTCGTTCTTGGCATTCTAGGTATCTGTGGCGGGTGGTGGTTGATACACCGACGCGCTTGGAATCCACATTCCCGATCGAATGAGGATGAAGCAATGCGGCGTCACGTCAACAGAAACTATGACTGAACAACGTAACTCGGGGGCAACCTCAACAACTCTGACACGAAGGGCAATTTAAACCCCGTTTGCTGGTAGCTGGAGAAAAAAGTGGGTGCCTGGCCTTCCTTCCACACACATCTCTGCGGGCCTTTACCGGCGGGCAACGCCCACCCCTAGAAGCCGAAACCAAAAGAAGCAATCTCTGCGTTTCACGCTGATGCAAGGGAACCGAGCCTCCTGAGGGACTCCGTCCCTGGCGCGTGACAAGAGGCACCCCAATCTTCCGCACTTCGCTTGTGCAGACCTCCGCTGCGCTACGCCCCCTCCACTCCGCTCATCGCTCCGTGCCAAGGGTGGGGAACCCCGCCTCTTGCACTTGCCGCCCCTGCTGGCGTGGGCCAGGGCCAAGGCGTGTTTGTGACAAACACAGCACAGCCATTCAAAAACAGAGGAATCACCCCATGACTTACACCGCGACATACTCCCCGGAAGACAACAAACTCAGGCTATACAGCTCCACCCGCCTAGACCGCGAGTTATACGCCCGCGTGAGGGGCGCTGGTTTCATCTATGCGCCAAAACAGGAGCTTTTCGTTGCGCCGATGTGGACACCCGAACGCGAAGACCTCCTCATCGAATTGTGCGGCGAGATTGACGACGAAGACACAAGCCTAGTCGAGCGTGCAGAGGAGCGGGCAGACCGCTTTGTCGATTACAAAGATAAGCGTGTTAGCGACGCGGAACGCGCACATGAGGCCGTTTCACGCATCGCTGACAATATCCCGCTAGGTCAACCTATTCTTATCGGCCACCACAGCGAACGCCATGCCCGCAAGGACGCCGAGCGGATCGAGAACGGGATGCGTAACACCGTCAAGATGTGGCACACGGCGAAGTATTGGGAAGATCGCGCCAAAGGCGCACTCAGACACGCCAAGTACAAAGAGATTCCCGCTGTGCGGCATCGCCGCATCAAGGGACTTGAAGCCGATCTTCGCCGATATCAGAACTCTTTCACCCCCGACCCGAAGACGAAGCCTCAAATGTGGGACGGCGAAGAGCACGTCTGGATTACCAACGGGAGCCGTGGCGGACGTTGGGCGAAGTCCAGTAGCCTACCGGCCATCGAGCAGCAGAGCCGCCGATGGATCGAGCACCTACAAAACCGCATAACCTATGAAAAAGCCATGCTTGGAGAGGCCGGAGGTATCGCAGCCACGCAGTTCACTATCGAAGTGGGTGGGCGCGTTCTAGTCGCTGATGAGTGGGTTGTGGTGTTGAAGCTAAACAGGGTAGGTGGGACGCTCAACAGCATAAGCACAACCCCGCTTCGTCACTTCCACGGTATCTGGAGAAGTCGACCCGCGATTCGGGACTGCTCTGCCACCCGGTAAAGTGATCCAAGATTGACCGGACATAACTGTGCGCTGCATCCTAGGAGCAGAGGGAAATCCCAATGCTGCCAAGATGCGTGAGCTGCGGGCCAACCGAGGGCCTTCTCGGTGCACCAAAGATGACTGCCCAAACCTTCTGTGTCCCGTTCACAGCGGCAGGCATGGCGGTCGCTGTAGAGGTTGCTGGGACTCTGGAAGCATAATCCTTCCGCCGTGGCCCTTGGGCACTCCAAGACGGAGAGACTAATGCCTGAATGAGCCTATACTCGCCTCATGTCTCGCTACGGCTGGCCGAGTCATCGCGTCTACATGTCGTTTTTCCTGAGCCGGGGTTGGTACTGTCAATTTCTTGAGATGGACCTCAAAACGTCTCTGCCCAAGAAGCTGACCTTTGCCTCAGCCGATAAGGTTCGAGAGCTGGCGGAACTTGGGGGAGCAACCGCTAACCTTGAGAAGAGGCGGATGCTTGAACACGCGATCATCAAAGGGCACGGTGGAGTGTATTTGAATCTCACGCAGATGCAGTATGAGAGCTGAAGCGTCCCTAGAGTTGTTCAACCGGCGGTCGGTAAGGGAGATTGACGAAATGGCCAGTGGGGAACCAATGCTCAGACCGTCTGGCCAGTACCTCGGCTATTCTCGGCGAGCCTGTCATCTTCGGACGCGGAAGTTCCTCAAGGCGAACGACGTCATCTTCAGTGCCTCCAGCAAGTCTCCTGAGCACCTGCCATGCTTCCCGGATTTCCCCGCTCGCGTTCGCCCAATATTCGAGACAAGCCTTTCTGTCTTCCAGTTCAATCGATTCACATTCTCGGCAGGATGTACTCATCGTCATCGCGCCTCCATTTTACTCAAACCCTTCCTCGCCTTTGCCCATCTCGCCCTTTGCGCGGCTGCAATTCTCACCCGTCCTTCCGCGCTTATCTTCCTGCGCTGAGGAGCGGATCAAGGCAATCCACGCTTCAGTGGGGCTGTATGACCAGTCAACAGGGCTCGCGCTTGCGATTCTAGTTTGGACAAGATTCTCGTGTAACTTTCGCAGGAAATGCTTCGCGAAGCGCTATCGTCCTGTTCCTAACAATGAATGAGGAAGGATCGTGCAGGTCTTACCATCTGAAGGGTGCCAACTTGACCCGTCTGCATAGCCTGCGGAGTCCAGCTCGATGTAGCTAACGGCGGTGAAACCCGGCACCGAGACATCAAGGAAGGCATCCTGCCCTGCCCCCACCTTAAGGTCAAGTTCAAGGGTCTTCGCAACTTTCTGGGGAACAGCCGGTGGAGTCTCGCTCATAGTGGTGACGCCGTGAACGGTGATCTGAGAAGCGACAACCTCTACAGAGTTTGCGTTGTTCAGAGTTATCCGAACCCTTTGTGTGGGCCGGTCATTTGCTTCGGTCAGCAAGTTCAATCTGTTATCCATTCGCGCTTGTATACCGATCGGACCACAATTGGTTTGGAACCGCGCTAAGCTGACAACGACCGAACCTGTGGCCTGGTTCCCTGACGTTTGCGCCATTAAGGTTAGCGAGCCGAAAAGTAAAAGGAGCGACAAAATACCGGTGCGATTCATAGCTGCCTCCGTGCGAAGAGACACCTGCCAATATGATACGCGCTTCGTGGTCGAAGGGCTTGTTCGCTTGCGCCTGATAGTCCGAGGGTTTTCCCAGGCGCGCGCCGCGCTACTGTTCCTGTTCCGCGAGCTTGTCGAGGGCGCGCAACGAATGCTCGATGCTTTGCATCGTGCCGAGCGGATTCTCGGTATTGAGGTTTGCCGAGTAAAGGCCACTCCCCCTGATAAAGAGTTCCGGCGCCGGCTCTCCGTCGAGCGCAAGGACCGTGTGTCGCGGGTCTATGGGGACGGCCGCTCTACATTAGCAGCTGGGCTGGGATAGATTGCTGCCTGAGTTTTTGGCGCCGGAAACACGGGCTGGTTATCCCCTGCCGAACGGCTGGTCACAACGACAATTCCGGTGTCCGTAACGTGATGACGAGTGCGATCAAGTTCTAGATCGTGACCAATACTTTCACCGTCATGGACTGTGACGTTCTCATCGAGAATGGCACGGCGAATCTTGCACCGTCGTCCAACGACACAATTATCGAGAACGATCGAGTCTTCGATAACGCATCCGCTTTTGGTGTTGACACCTCGGCCGAGGACGGAGCCGCGGACTGCACCGCCTGAGAGAATGCATCCGCCAGAAATAATAGAACCTACGGCCTGTCCGGGTTGACCATCCTCGTCGAAGGTGAACTTCGCGCTCGGATCGGGATAGCTGGCGGTCCGTATAGGCCAGCGTCGGTTATAGAGATTGAGAGAGGGGACAAGCCCGCAGAGATCCATGTGCACCTCATAGTATGCCTCCAGAGTTCCTACGTCTCGCCAGTAGACTGAAACAGCTGCCGATTCTCCGGGAATCACGTTTGTCTGATAGTCGTATGCGTAAATTGTTGCTCGTCCGAGCAACGAAGGCAGAATATCGTGTCCGAAATCGTGTCTGCTCTCCGGCCGCAGAGCGTCGGACTGCAGTTCCCTGAGCAATGTGCGAGCGGAGAAGATGTAGTTGCCCATGGACGCATAAACTTTGTCTGGCTCGCCGGGAATAGTGGGAGCATCTACGTTCTTCTCGTGAAAACCATGAACCGCGCCGTCGAGCCCGGCTTCAATGACCCCGAATTCGGTCGCAAGATGAGCTGAAACAGGAATTGCTGCAACGGTGACATCCGCATGCATACGCTCATGAAAGTCGATCATGTGTCGGATGTTCATGCGATAGACATGATCAGCGCCAAAGATAGCGACGAGGTGATCATCGAGATCATCCATCAGATTGAGATTTTGGAATATCGCGTCAGCCGTGCCTCTGTACCATGTCTCGTCGGTTGAACGCATCTGTGCGGGTACCGGGATGATGAACTGGTCTTGCAGCAGACCGCCAAATTGCCAGCCGTCGCGCAGATGTCGCAAGAGCGACTGGCTCATGAACTGAACCAGGACATAAATCGAATAAATGCCTGAATTGATGAGATTACTGAGAACAAAATCAATGATGCGATATTTACCCCCGAAGGGGACCGCCGGCTTAGCGCGCTCCTGTGTCAGCGGATACAGACGATTGCCCCTGCCTCCAGCGAGAACAAATGATATTATCGGGCGCTGCATGCTGAAGCCTTTCTTGATGACGCGAGTGCACAGCAGAACCATTCTTATTGTTGGAGTAGCGCTTCCGCGCGCTACGAGCCTGCGTCACCGCATTTCAGTGCCGCCGCCCTCTCAGAACTGGTGTGCGAGCACTTCCATCTGGAATTGGGGCCGGCCCGTTCGCCGTTTTGGGGTTGCATTGACCGATGTCGTGCTTTGCGACGATATGGACAGAAGATGGCTATCTATTCGCGGCATTAGTCCAGAATTTCCGATTTGGACCTCTGGCTTGCGATCATACGCTTCTCCTGTTCCGACGGTTCGACTGAGGAATATTATTATCGTGATGGGGTTGAACTTCGGGAAGATCACTACTATGCGGAAGCGAATCCGCTGCCCGCGACGCTGCGCCTTCCGCCCGCGAATGGCGGGCAGGACACCATAGATGCTTTGCTGCGCGAAGCGATGGCGGAGCAGAGAGCGCGCCTCGTAGCCAGTTCATAGAGATCAAAGATGCTCTCTGAGAAATCGGATCAAGCGCTGCTTCGCATCGGCAGCAGTACCCGGCTCGTATGCTCCGAGTGGCGCCGCTGATCGACCGTGACCGCCACACACACCTCGTCTGGACACATTCTTTTGGCCAACTCATTGTAGCGGCCGAGCAAACGACAACTCGTGGCCATCCGGGTCGAGCAAGTGGAAATAGCGTTCACCCCAAGACGCGTCCCGTGGGATTCCAGGATCAAATCCTTTCTCCCGCAGATGTGTCCAGAACGCATCCACATCCGTAACGTGCAAGATGAGCCGGCCCCACTGCGACACACTGTCACCTTGTTCGAGGTTTAGGATCGCAGATTCTGAATCCTTCGCAGTGAAGAGAAACTCACCCGTTCTCCGCCGTAAAGCAGCTCCATGCCGAGCACATTTCGGTAAAACTGCACCGAAGCCTTCATGTTCAAAACCCGAAAAGTAATCGCAGAAATCTTTTCAATCGTCGGCGCCATACGCCAGCAGTGTAACGTTGAATTTACTTTCCCGAGGCATACGGTGAAAGAGACAGGAGGTGGCGGCCCCCTGGCATACGTCATCGCCGAACCTTGCGTCGGAACAAAAGACACCGCCTGCGTCGCTGCCTGCCCCGTAGATTGCAACCACCCCAAGAAAAACGCGACCCATGGCGACGTTCGTCCGAGCTTCGATGAGGTATCGCAGCGATATTTCGCGTTGAAATGATATGCCAGAGAAGTGGAGTACTACGCAGAAAATCCACGACCCAAGACCGCAGGATTCGAGACCGATCCATGTTGACCCGCTCCAGCCGCGGGTCTAGAATCCAGCTGTAACGATTCTAAGACTGTGGGAGGTCTGTATGCCCCACTATGAGTTCTTCTGCAACGCCTGCAAGAAGCCATTCTCGAAAATTATAACCATGGCAGAGCATGACGCGGAAAAGACCGCCTGCACGCACTGCGGTAGTCACGAGGTAGAACAGAGCTGGTCTGCCTTCTCTGCCGTCACCTCGAAGAAGAGCGCCTGAACACGGCAGCACGAGGAGGCGCGTATACACTTTGACAACTTTTCCTTCGGTACCCTGCGAATCGACGGCAGCGCGTACGAGCAGGACGTGGTGATCGACCGCGGAGATATCCGCAAACGCAAGAAGAGGCCTTCTAAGAAATTCCGTCACGAGTTTGGGCATACACCCCTGTCCATCGGAGAAAAGATACCCTGGAAATGCCACCAGCTTGTGATCGGCACCGGAGCATACGGCCGTTTGCCAGTTATGAAGGAAGTGAAACTTGAGGCGGAACGCCGCCACGTCGAATTGGTCATAGTGCCGACCAGAGAGGCCATCCGGCTAATAGAAAAAGAGTCCGCGGTAAACGCCATTCAGCGTTCTGAAAATTGGGAGCGCCTCTGGGATGAGCGGGCGACCGACGGCGGTTTCACTGGCTTCATTTGGTCCCGCCACCGCGACGGCACATGGAAGGCACCCTTCCATGCGCTGGAAGGGTGCACATGGGGCGGTGATACCTTCTATGAAGGCAACGCCTGGACCTATTCCACCTTCGTTCCTCAGGATGTGGCCCGGCTCATCGAGCGTTCAGGCGGCAACGAGACGTTCGTCAGGAGACTGGACGCCTTCTTCGCTGTTCCGGGGCGTTACGACGTCACCAACGAACCGGGGTTTCTCAGTCCGTATCTTTACATCTGGGCTGGTCGTCAGGATCGAACGGCAGACCAGATCCGTGCCATCCTTGCGAACAGCTTCCACGCCGGCCGGCAAGGACTGCCGGGAAACGACGACTCCGGAGCTATGTCCTCTTGGTACGCCTTCGGCAAGATGGGCTTTTACCCAAATGCGGGTCAAAATGTCTATCTTATCGGGAGCCCCGCCTTTCCGGAGGTGTCGATTCATCTCGGCAACGGAAAGAATTTCGTAATCGAAGCAAAGAACGTAACGGCAGAAAACAAATACATTGCCCGCGCCGAATGGAACGGGCAGCCTTACACAAAGGCATGGTTCCGCAACGAGGACATTATGCGAGGCGGCAGGTTAGTCCTGACGATGTCAGCGCAGCCCGCAAGGTGGTCGACTGGAGATCTCCCCCCGTCGAGCTCCTCCAAATCGAAGATGCAGTAGACCGGGCATCCACGATGATCAATTGGAAGGTGAGGGGATATTCGGTGATTGTCCGGTTAGCGCAGAGCCGGTCTCCGGGGTATAAAGCGGGTTGTTCGGGTCGATCGGGTTTGGCTGTCCCGAAGGTACAGGAAGCGCGCTCTCAAGCCACGCGCGATAGACCAGGTCGCGCAGCATGCGCGCCCCCGCGGTGGTACGACTGTAAACCATTTCTCGAGCCTCCTGATCGTGGGCATCGGCGAATGCATTGCGCTGATCAAGCTTGTAGATGGTCTCAACATGCGTGCCGGCTTCGTTGAGGTGCGCGAGGATCAATTCAAGGACGTCACCCTGCAGGTGGCCAGGCTTGCCAAGTCGAGGAAGAATATCCTCTTCGGTGAGGGAAATGGCTTCGACATACTGCGATTCAAAGCGGCCGTGGATCGCATGGTCGCGCGTATATCCCCTTGGATCTGGACCTTGCCAGCCATCATGATGAATAGTGTCGTGCAGTGGTTGCGCTCCGTCGCCGATGTAATGCCCCATCCAGGCAACGTAGAAGGCGCAGTTCTGCTCCATGAAGCTCGTGTCCTTGCCTTGAGCGCGTAATTTTCAGATATAACGCATGTCGGCAACGAGATGGCCGTAGACCTCAGCGGCTGCACACGGTAGCGTGCCGGTCCAGCGCACATTCATGCGGCGGGCATTCTCCGGATCGAACTTCTCGATGCGGAGATATTCCTTATAAAGCTCCAGTACAAACTCATATCGCGAGCGCGGAATCTCCTTCATAAATACAAACTGTTCGCGAAACCAGCCGTGGTTCGGGTCTTCCTCAATTTTCGAGAACGGCTACGACGCCCCACGCCAGGTATCGGGTACCATCCGACCGGAATAGGCCCACGAAGGGTAATGACACATGGGAGGCATCGGCGGACCCTGCGGCGTGGTGAGAATTCAGAAGATTTGGATAGAAGACGAGAAGCCCCGCGCGGACCCGGAATCGCCCTGGCAGCTTTGATTGCATTGAGCAGCGGCAAATGTCGGCTGCGCCTCTGCCGCATTCCCAGCTAGAGTCTTATTTCGGCGACTGCTGCGGATGCCTTTCGAGCGTCAGACTCATACAGATAAATCAGGCTGGACGATGCAGATTTGTGGCCGAGGTGACGCTGCAGTAGGCCGATGCTCCCTGAGGTGTGATTCCAGAGCATGACTGCCATGCTGTGGCGTAGGGCGTGCATGTGGCATTTCTTCGGATCGATGTTGGCTCGGTGAGCGTCGCAGTTTAGGCAGACCGGGGGTCACTTGGTGTTTTTCAGCGATCCAAGTCAATCTCGTTCGTTTCCCGGCTGTCTCAATCGACCACGCGATTAAGCGGTCACAGGTGAAGCACTTGGCAGCTGACATCCCGCCGATCTTGCAGAATGATCCTTCAACAAAGCTATGCCTGCAACCTGTGTGGTCCGGTTTGAGCGTGAAGCCTCTCGGGTCCATTTCTGATTAGATGCAGATTGCTTGTCTAGAGATCTTCTGGACAGCTCTGGTGCAAACACGAGAGTGAGTTGGATAGTAGCGATCTAGGAGCCAATTTCCACTTATGCAGCAAGCACGGCATTCCAGATTGCAGGCGCAGCTTGGCCTCTGCGCCGTAGCCGACTCAGCGCGAACTGGCGTTTGTGGATGCGGCGAAGAAGTTCGACGCCAGCGATCGCGTTGGCGGCGGATGCAAAGCTCTTGAAGCCGAGCATGGGACGGGTTCTGGACTTGATCCCACGATGATCCTGCTCGATCAAGTTGTTCAGCTACTTGGAAGACCGTAACCTCATGCGCTTGGGCAGTAGCCCGTCATCTCGCATCTCACGGACCGCTCGATGCGACGCGGCATAGCCATCGAGGGTGATGGTGTGCGGCGGCCGCCCTTCATGCCTGATCGCCTTCTTGAAGAAGGCCTTGGCTGCGGCCACATCGCGTGTCCTGCTCAGCCTGAAGTCGATGGTCTGCCCGGCTTTATCCACGGCTCGGTAGAGGTAGACCCATTGGCCGCGTACCTTGATAAAGGTCTCATCGACTCGCCACGAGCGACCACAGGATCTTCCAAAGCGGTTCCAGCGCTTGACGAACTCTGAGGCATACCTCCGAACCCAAGCGCATGATGGTCGTGTGAGCAAGACTCAGCCCGCGCTCAGCCATCATCTCGACCAGGTCCCGGAAGCTGAGCTTGTAGCGCAGGTACCAGCGGACGCACAGGATGATCACCTCGCGGTCAAAGTGCCGCCCTGCAAACAACTCTTCGATGCTGCTCAGCTTGCTCATCGCTGGTCCTCAACTCTCCGAAAGACCAATGTACCCGACCGAACTCCGCTATTTGCACCAGAGCCCTTCGAGACATGCCACGATGTAGTTTGCATAGGCGGTGTGTGCGCCAAGGATCCAAACATACTCTCCCCGCGATGCCTGGATGCCCAGGTTGAATGCATACGGCGTTTTCTTCTGCTTGTTGATCTCGAGTTTTACGCGAGGGTCCGCACATGCAATCCGTTTGACAATTCGTGGTGTTGCATCTGAGGAGTCGCCGTCCACGACGATAATCTCCAGCTCGAAATTAGTTGTCTCCTGCTGCAAAAGCGATTTTAGAACAGCGGCGATGTGACGCTCTTCATTGCGAAGGGCCAGGACTGCGGAGACGAGAGGCCGGCAAGGTTCAGTCTGGGAATTAAATGTTACGGTCATTTTCGATTTCCATTCGATGGGGGAGGGAGAAACGTTCAACATGGGGTGATTAAGAAAGTTGCGCGACGCAGTCTTGATCAACAAATCCGGCCTCGTGGGCACGTCACGTTACCTTTTTCCACTGCAAGTCGTTTTGTTTCATGAAGCGAGCAACGGCCTACCACTTTCGAGACATGGATTAATCTGGCCACGCATACCAGTGTTAGCGAAAGGGCATTTTCCTGGTACTCGTTGCGTCCATCGCTTAACTTCTGCTTTCGCTCTTGCGCTTTTAGTCGCTAGGCCTTTCCTTTTGCTGCGGTCCGATCGTCGTTTGAGGCACCTCGTGCGCAGGTCTTCAACCGGAGATCAGGATGATGGATATTGCTTTCTCGAAGTTGGGCAGAAGAACCCTCAGAGTTTGTGCATTGGCATTCGCGATCGTCGCTATAACGGGTTGCAGCGCATCGTTCAACGCTGCCGAAGTGACGGGCACCACGAGCGCTTCCGATCCAATCGTCAATTGCTCCGCCGCTTCGACGAATGTTATGTCTGGTAGTAACGCGGTAATCTCGGCGAAGGCTGTCAGCCCGCTCGGGCTCCCGCTCAAATACAGCTACGGCTCCAGCGCGGGCTCTTTAACGAGCCAAGGCAATTCGGCCACCCTCAATACCCAGGGGACCTCAGGAAGCATCGTTGTTACATGCAAAGCCGTGGACACGAGAGGCAATGCAGCGTCGGCCAAAACTACGCTGGCCGTTCAACCAACCCCGTCGGCTCCGATACCCATCACTTGCCAGGCTAATCCGTCAACGGTAGCAGTGGGCAGCTTTGTTGACATCGTCACGCTCGCACGCAGTCCCGAAGACCGGCCGTTGACCTACAGCTGGAGCGCTTCTGCCGGCACGATCTATGGAGGCAGCGAGGATAAGGCCACGTTGTTCACCACAGATGTGACCGCCAGCACCATCACTGTGACCTGCAAAGTTGCCGACAACCAGGGGAGAACTGCGTCCGCCTCAACGGTCGTCAATCTTACTTCCCCTGGTGCAACTCCTGTATCGCCGCCGCCAACCATCAGCTGCTCGGCTAATCCCACCACAGTGACGCCGGGGGGCAGTGCAGCCATCACTGCGGTAGCAAGCAGTCCCGAAGGAAGGCCGCTAACCTACAGCTGGAGCGCTTCTGCGGGCACAATTTCCTCAGTAAGCGCTGACCCGCCTGCACTGCAGCCAACTGTTCAAATTCCGGAGTGGACGCGCGGAGATGCCGGTGGTAACGGAAACACAGCCACGTTAAATACGAGTGGCGCGGCCGCCGGCACCATCACAGTAACATGTGGAGTTGCCGACAATCAGGGACGAACCGCCTCCGCCACAACCACCGTCACCGTCAATGCCGGTGCTCCTGTGTCAGCCCCACCGACCATCAGTTGCTCGGCCAATCCCGCGACGGTGACGCTGGGGGGCAGTGTAGCCATCACCGACGTAGGAAGCAGTCCCGAAGGGAGGCCGCTGACCTACAGCTGGAGCGCCTCGGCCGGCACAATTTCCGGTAGCGGAAACACAGCCACGTTGAACACCACTGGTGCGGCCGTCGGCACCATCACAACAACCTGCAAAGTTGCCGACGATCAGGGACGAACCGCGTCCGCCACAACGACCGTCGCCGTCAATGCTCCTGTGTCGGCCCCACCGACCATCAGTTGCTCGGCCAATCCTGCGACCGTGACACTCGGGGCCAGTGCAACCATCACTGCAGTAGCAAGCAGCCCCGAAGGGAGGCCGCTGACCTACAGCTGGAGCGCTTCTGCCGGCACAATTTCCGGTAGCGGAAACACAGCCACGTTGAACACCACGGGCGCGGCCGCCGGCACCATCACAGTGACCTGCAAAGTTGCCGACGATCAGGGGCGAACCGCGTCCGCCACAACCACCGTCACCGTCAATGCACCGGTTACAACGCCACCAACCATCATTTGCTCGGCCAATCCTGCGACCGTGAATCAGGGAGCCACTGCAGCTATCACCGCTACAGCGAGCAGTCCCGAAGGGAGACCGCTGACCTACAGCTGGAGCGCTTCCGCAGGCACAATTTCCGGTAGCGGAAACACAGCCACGTTGAACACCACTGGCGCGGCCGCCGGCACCATCACAACAACCTGCAAAGTTGCCGACGATCAGGGAAGGTCGGCATCTGCCACCACACCGGTCACCGTTGATGCGACGCCACCAGCCACAGGCAACACTTACTATGTCTCGCCGTCAGGCAGCAATTCCAACCCCTGCACCCAAGCCAGCCCGTGTGCTACGCCTGACTATGCCTTCACTGTTGCCTCAGCCGGCGATATGGTGCAGGTCGCAGCGGGTACTTATGATTACGGAAGTAGTGCGGCACAATTTACGAAATCGGGAACCGCGGGACACTATATCACCGTTACATGCGCCACCCGAGGCGCGTGCAAAATTCAGAACTCGGTGACCGGTAATAGCACTGTGGTCGTACTGGGAGGCAGCTACATTACTTTCGACGGTTTTGAGGTCACCAACACCAGCTCGGCAGGCAACAACCTCGGCCTTTATGTGACCAGCTCGTTTGTGAACATCACTCGCAACACTATCCACCACATAGAAACCGACTGCGGCTCGAGCGGCGGTGGCGGAATCCAGATCGCTGGCAGCGGCTCAAGCAACAGCGGCCTTCAGAACATCACCATTGACGCCAATCTGATCTACGATATTAATTACAGAGGCGGTAGCCCGAGTTGCGGTACAAGCACAGTGCAGAGCGACGGAATCCTGCTCGAAAGTGCAGGGACAGCAAACCAAGTCACTAACAATATCGTCTACTACACCTCAGGCGGCTGGGGCATCCTGGTCGGGAACTCGAATGACCAATCCGCCAGCGTCGATACGGTCATTTCGAACAACACAGTTTTTTCTGCGGCCGGCGGCATCATCATGGTGAGCGGCAATGGCACGACCATCAGCAACAACATCGTTGCGAACACAGGTCAGACGACCAACCGGTGTGGCATTAGTGCTCCTTCGGGAATCTCGGTCACCTATGCCAGCAATGACCTTTGGAATAACGGCGGAGGAAGCTACTGTATCGAATGGGGCACCAGCGACCAAAGCGTGCATTCGAACGATATCTCGGTGGACCCGTCCCTGGGGACTACTTTCGTTAATTGGCAAGCTGACGGCTCAGGCGATTATCACGAAAAGGCCGGTTCGCCTACGATTGACAACGGCTCCAGTGTAGGCACACCGCCGAACCACGACTTCGATGGCAATCCGCGTCCTGAAGGCGCTCGCTACGATATCGGGGCGTACGAATATCCCAACTAACGCCGAAACGAGGCTTCCCATCAGAAATCACTTTCGAGCCTAGTATCCAACGGTCACGCCTGGCTGGTCGCCAAGTCCCGATCCTTGCCTGAGCCACTGTTCAGGAGGTTGATCAGAATGGGTCCCGACGCGCATAACCAGAACTTTGGGGTAGGCACACCTGCTGCCTCTGCAGCTCCGGACTGTTGCGGTCAAAGGCAGCACCTGTCCTGGCCAGACGATACTGGCGCAGTTACCTCGGAAAGCGTTTCCATTGTGCAACCGCCCATGAACTCTGATGCTCCAATTATTCCGGGCTGGTCAATTCCGTTCCGTTTGACTATGCGCCACAGGGTCAGGACAATGATCTTCACGTCGAGCAGCAATGACTGATGATCCACATACCAGACGTCCATTGCGAATCTGTGGTCCCAACTTACCGCGTTCCGGCCATTAATTTGAGCCCACCCTGTGATGCCGGGGAGCGCCTCATGGCGGCGCATCTGAAAGGGTGAATAGCGCTCCAGGTAACGAACCAACAGGGGCCGGGGACCGACAATGCTCATCTCGCCGCGCAGCACGTTAATCAGCTCCGGCAGCTCATCCAAACTGGTACTACGAAGAAGGCGTCCAAATGTAGTGGTGCGGTCGCTGTCCGGTACCGGCTTCCTGTCTAGTCCGGCAGATTCCGTCATTGTCCGAAACTTGAACAAAGTAAACGGCTCTCCGTTCAATCCAGGGCGTTGCTGGCGGAATATAACCGGCCTTCCCAGGAACACTGCCACCAGCAACGCGATCAACATGATGAGTGGGAACATCAGTACAAGCGCAATCGTCGCGACACTCAGATCAAGCAGCCATTTCAACTTGTAGTCGTATTTTTTTGCAGTAATCATAGAGATGCCATCCGCGGATCGCCGTGGTCACGCCATCCGTCCACCGCCAATCGCGGAGCGTTTTGTACAGATGGTGATATCACGCGGCGGAGAACGCGGTGGCCGCTCCAGCCTCGACTAGCGATTTGCTGGTCAGTTCTTTGGCGGGGATGCCAACCACAGTTGCCCCCGGATCAACATTCTTGTTTACTACCGCACCCGCGCCAACCTGGGCACCATGGCCGACTTTCCTGTACTGCATGATCTGTACCCCGGCACCCACCAGCACACCGCTTCCCAGTTCAACTCCACCGGAAATGTTGACCGTTGGATTAAGTACGCAACCGCGGCCGATTACAGCCTCGTGGCCGATTGTGCAAGACACACCGATTATGCAGAATGGCTCGAACCGGATGTTCACGGTGGCTATGTTACCGGCACAGATGATCACACCCTCGCCGACCTGCATGGTTCGCTGCTGCCACATGACACTGGGGTGGACAAGCATCGGCCACGCAATTTGCGGGAACCTCGCCTTGAGTTCCTCGGCAAGCTTGAGCCTTATGGCCGGAGTACCGATACCCATGGCGAGAGCGTCAACCTGGTTTGATTCGAGCCAGGAGAAATCTCCAAGGACAGGGCTGTCGCGAGGCCCGAGTCGACACGTGTCGCTCACGAGAAAGCCGACCGGAGTATACGCCGATGTTTCTTGATTAGTAGCGGCGGAAATATCCTCGATCAACCAAGCCACTTCGCGAGCACACCCCCCCGCGCCTATGATTGCAATCCGTTTCATAGAACTTCCACCTCCCAGCCAATTTCGCCCTGGCTGCTTCAATTCGTCTTCTTTGCCAGTCTTTGGCCAGACTTAATAAGCGCCCAGATCGGGAGCGAAGCGAGCCACCCTCGACCTGCCGTCGAAGTCGTTCAGTGGAGCGCCAACGATGGTGCCGGCCTTCAGTGCGGGGCTGGCACCCTTCAGGTGATAGTCCCCCGTGAAGAAGTTTCCTGTGGGATTCACAAATTGCGGATCCGCATAAACGGCTTTGACAAATGAGTTACAATTCGCAACGGTGGCGTCGCCACAGTCACCTTGAAGCACTACGTTGCGAACACTGTTAGCGAAAGCCAGATTGTTGGTGTAAACGTTGTGCCGGCCGGCTTCGGCGTACTCCCAGAACCCCATAGTCTTGTTGTGATACATGATGTTATTGGAGACAATGACGTAGTCGACGGAGCAGGTTTGATAACAGGGCGAGTCACCAGCTCCAACGAGGATACCCACATCATTCTCAAAAACGGTGTTGTTGCTGATCGTGTTGTTCCTGGCGGCATGCCAGGTGGCGATACCCTTGGAGGCATTGCGATAGCTGATGTTGTTGACGGCGGTGTCGAACGGCGCTGCCAAATAGATCCCATGGTACTTGTTGCAGCTTCCGGGGCCGCCTGCACCGACGTTATGCACCACGTTGGCGATGACTTCCATGTAGCCGCCGGAGTAGTTGCCCTGCTCGACGCCGCTGGCGCCGTAGCTTGTGCAACCGGGCTGCCCGGGAATATCGTGGACATGGTTGCCGACGACACGCACATGAGTGCCTAGTACCCACACGCCCATGTTGGCATCGCTGGTCACATCGAACCCAACCAGATCAACATAATTCCCAGCAATGACGATTCCCCAGCCAACGCGGTTGGCCGGGTTGACGTGGCCGACAATTCGGGCCGCCCACTTAGTCTTGGCAACCCATCGGATGCGGGCTGAATTGGTACCGCTGGCAGCAAGTCGGATCGTGTGTCGGGATGTGTATCCGTTGTACGTTCCCGGCAGCACATACACGGTGTCACCCGCGGCGACCACAGAGTCGGCCTTCTGAAAGCTCGAGAATGGTGCCGCCTGTGTGCCCGGGTTGGAATCACTGCCTTCAGGGGAGATGTAGAACTCGTGAGACGGAATCTGTGCTGCATTGGGTTGGTGGCATAACAAGGTCAGGGCGGCGATGGCTACGGAGATCACGAGGGTTCTGACGGCACGTGGGCAGCGTCCGGAGTTAGTTCCCAATCTATGCGATTGCTGTTCCACTTTAACCCGCTGTAACACCGACAAGTCGTCTTGGTGGGGAATACGTGCCACTTTCACACTAGCTACGAGTAACTCGCAAGCTGATGTGTATTGAACAAATGCTCGATTCCGAGGTGCCCGCTGCCATCGTGAATGCTTCTGGCGTGCTCGGGGGTCAGATGCACCATTACCTCGACATCGCCAGGTGCCGCAAGAATCTCCTGCACATCGGCAGAAGAACCAAAATATCGGGTCTTCGCCAAGCCATAGATCCTGAGCCTGCTGTTGTACGCCACTTTGTAGACCTTGCGCACCCAATCGATACCGGGACCGCAGTTGCGCGACAACCGGATGGCCTTTATCCCGTACCGGCGCGCGACAGTAATGGCAGCCGCTCCAATGGCCCACTCCGTATGGACATGATGATGTGAATCCAAGTGCGTCGGGCGCAGCCCACGATCCAGGCATGCCTCGACCTGGGCAGCAAACTCTGTTTCCAGGGCGTGCCGCTCCTCCTTCGACAGTCGAAACCGGGTTCGCCTACTGCGAAACATACCGGTGTCATCACAGAACCGCGAGCATCGCCGAACGGGAGCCGATAGAGGATATCCGGAGCTCAGGTTTAGATGCACTCCGATCTTGCCCAGGAGTCCATGGCGGTGTGCCAATTCGCACGCCTCGTCAAAACCCGGCATATTGGTCATCAGCGTGGCACTGGAGATCACGCCTTTTCCGAATGCTTCTACGATGGCCCAATTGACTTCCGCACTTATGCCGAAGTCGTCCGCGTTCACTATGAGCTTTCGCATTTTACTGGGGCTTAGCATTTCCACCTTCGATTTCGCAGTGCTTTGGACGTCGACACCGTGGGTCTGGCTCTGTACTCGCCGGGGAGAAGCAAGAGCGCTCTGCAGTACCCCTTCAAGGCGGCGTGCAAGCCCGGAGAAATCGTGGTGCTCCTCCACGAATCGCCGAGCCCGCACGCCCATGTTCCACCTTTCGTCGATCGACATCGCGGCCAGTGTTTCGGCTGCTGCGGCAATGGAGGTGGAATCCTTTGGAGCAACCGTGATGCCGGCTGCCGCTTCGGCAACGGGATTATTGTGTGAGTTTCCCGCAAAGATAGTGGGGCGGCCCGCGGCCATGTATTCGTGGAGCTTGTTCGGGCTTATACCATAGCGATATAAATCGGTTTTCTTCGCAGTGATGATAAACGCATCGGCTTCCTGTAATAAGGAGAAGATCTTTCGCTTTTGCACCGGATCGTCAAACAGCACATTGGTAATGTTCTCGGTTTCAACTCTCCTGCGCAATTCACGTTTATTCGGGCCATCTCCAACAAGGCGGAAGCAGAAGCGTCCGGGCGCTTCCTTGTTCAGAATGGCCGCTGCGTCAAGCACCGAATCCAAAGCGTCAGATAGGCCATGAGAGCCTGCGTACAGCACCGTGAATACCTCACGCGGCGTCGGAACCTTTGGAAACGGCATCATTTCCAGGTCCACACCATTCGGTATCCAGGTAATGTCGCTCGACCGCGCTCCCCTGGGGACCATGTATTCCGACGCGTTGGGCAAGAGGGTGACGATCTTGTCCGAATTGCGATACAGATATCGCTCGATCATTCCAAACGCGACTACTGCCGGGTGGTGTGGGCGCATACCCATATCAATGAGTGTCTGCGGCCAGAGGTCGCGTATTTCCAAGACGAAAGGAACACGCATTCGTCTAGCGAGCTGCTCCGCGGCAAAGGCGGCAAACAAGGTCAAAGATGAGCCGATCACTATGTCCGGCTTGCGCATTGTCCGGGTGCCCAGGCCCAACCACAGTTCGAATGCGAAAACAAACATGTTCCACAGACGGGCCATATGGCTGCGATAAGCGGGTACGCGCAATAACAAAAAAGGAACCTCGCCAAATTCCTTGAAAGTGCGTAGCTTTCCGTGCGCGCAGCTCATCTGGGTTCCCGTGGCGTGATTGAAGCTGGACGCGATCACCGTGACCTCATGCCCGTTGCGAATAAGTTCCCGGGCAAGAGCATAGTGCCGTGTGCCGCCCGGCTCGGACGGCGGAAGAGCATAGTGATTTACGAGCCACACTCTCACTTGAGATGACTCCTGAATTCAGATTCCCACGCAGACATCAAGGGCGCCACCAGGGGGGTGAAACTTTAGAGTTTTCGCGCGACGCGCGTTCTCTGCTCGGCAAGCTCGGTGAGGATTGCTGGCAGGGTAGCCGAGCCCTATATTTGCTACCTGCACGTGAATGTTCTTAATATACCCTTTCACAGCATCCACAAGTTATGTTGCAGCGTCGGCTCCCGAATCGACGCTGGCCACGGCCACTGATGGCTCTTCGACCGGTGAAAAAGGGTCAGGCCAGCACCAAAACAGCTGACAATGAAGCAGAAGACTCGATAGAGACGCTCGTGCAAAATCAGTGTTCCGACGGCGTGGACTTCTATCCTAGGTCGAAACTTACGTTTGAAGATCTTAAAATTACCCGACCCCTCAACTCCTAAACTGTAGCGCATAGTCCCCAGGCGCGAAAACTCGCGCATTGCCTGCCAGTGAACGAGGCAGGAAGGGCTCGCGTTACCATTAAGGGCGGTGACATCCAGCGCACCCAGGATATAGTGAGCTGTATCCCGATCCCGGGCAATCAGAATTGTCTGAACCGGCTTTCCCTTCAGGGCGACAACGTAGAGACGGCAACAGTTGTGCGGTTTGGCTAGGCGAAGGAGTTCCTGGTAACTTTTGATGGATCGACGATAGAGTTTTCTGCCCTTTCGTTCTTCCATCTTCGTCACAAGACTTTCCACTGTTCTCATCGATGCAGGAAGATCCATTGCGGTAATTTCGTAGCCAATGGCAGACGCGTGTTTGATGTTACGACGAGCCACGGCTTGGAAGCCGGCTAAGACCTGGGCATCTTGATCCACCTGATCCACAATCAATTCTTCGACCGTCCCCGCGTAGAATGGAAATGGGTCAGTTCGCTCGGATCTGGAGGACCGCATCGCCACTTCAAGAACCTCCGGCTTCGAATGAGAAAATCGGACGAAGATATACCCGCGCTGTTTGCACCAAGTCAGCAATTCCTTGAATGCTTCACGGACGGGATGACTCCGGGAAGCAGACTTACCGGACCTGCCCGAACGAAGCCGATTCGAAGTGCAGGCACACCCAAACTTAAAATACAGATATACCAGTAGTTCTGATTTCCGAATCGATAGACTAGGTAATCCCGGTGAAGATGGAGAGAGCCGAGGGGCTCATTCCAAAAAGGATACTGGTGGAGATGAGCATCGGTCTCGAAAAGCCGTGCGTTCCACTCGGATAACTCACCTTGAGGGATCAGATGCTATTCCCCTGATGGTTCTTGATTCTTCCTTTGGTCGACTTGAACGTTTGAAGGCAACGTTATCTCTCCTAACCTGCGCCTATCGGAGCCGCTCCCGTATAGCAACTCTTTGCCTCGGAAAGGCAGTGCTCCCTTTCCTAACTGAACGCTTGACAAACCCAGGAGTAGTCGGTTCTAC
Source organism: uncultured Acidobacteriaceae bacterium (assembly GCA_963838445.1). Classification (GTDB taxonomy): domain Bacteria; phylum Acidobacteriota; class Terriglobia; order Terriglobales; family Acidobacteriaceae; genus PALSA-350. Next base: position 259,790 of record CAWIRT010000035.1, on the reverse strand, counting down.
TTCATGCCCTGGCGTTATCAAAACACGCAGTCAATCCTGGTCACGCTCAATACCTAACAATTGCCTCGTCCCTAGATAACCGCAATTCATCAGAACGTCGACTACGGACAGATTTCCAACGAATTCACCAAACAGTTGGGGATAACTTCGTTGCGAGAAGGGCGAGTATACAGGAGTGATTCCGGCGTCCTCAAATTTCGCATCCTCCTGATACGACTTAGCGCCGGTTCCAGCCAGGTATGTACTTGCTCCGATTGCGCGGCATATATCTAGGAGCAGGTCAGTTTTGTGACCCGATACGTTCAATTCACTTGCTTGCATGAACTGTGTACTGAGGCCGAGGTAAGTGGCAATTGAGCGGATCACCCCGATATTGAAGGCCGCCAGAGAGCTCCTATTGCCAGTGGCGACGCGGTAATGGGGCTCAAGCAGAGCAAGTGTCTCTTTGAAGTATGGCGCCCGTACATAATTGCTCCGGAGCGTTGCCAGATGCCGGCCTGCCCACCGCTGGGTATTGTCGGTTTCAACCTCACCGACGAGCTGACCGGATCGGCCGCTTTTAAGTACCGGGATTGTTAGCCATGCGAGACCGTGTCGCGTCTTTATGGAATTCCGATTGATGAGGCTGCGAACCGGATAAACCACCAGGTCCAGGAAGACGAACTTATCCGCATGGGCAATTTTGAAGAAGTAACCGAGCCAGGGTATGTAGTTCGGCTGGTGAATAGCCGCAATTGTCCCCTCGGCCGCGCTCATGCCATAGAACGTCAAAGGCTGGCCTGACTCGTCCGTTGCCGGATTGTTTACCATTTAAGTCTCATCACCTCGAAGGCTTCGGCATAAGGGTTCTTTACCTGCACTCCGCGAACGCGCGCCAAACCTTCGATGAACTCCCAGGAGAAGTAGGGGCGGCCAAGCTCAAACTGTGACTTATATACCTTGAGCGCTTCCCACTTCGCCTGCAGATCACAGCGCTCCAGAGTGACAAACGCCTGCGCCGGAAACCCAATGTTGTTCCAGGGTAGTTCGTATCCCCAGGTCGTCATGTCTTTGAAGCAGCGCAGGCCCTCTGCGTTGAGTACCTGGTGATCCTGGTGCAAATCGCTGCCGGAGGGGAGAAACACCATAGTCGGCTTGATTGTGCTCCGCAGCTTGACTAACTCTTCCAAGAGCTCCTGTCGGTAATAGGACAGGCGGCGAACCGGGTATCCGAAGACGAACGTGTGGTCGCGGGGGATCCCGAACGTCTGCATAGCAGCTAGAAACTCATCCTGAAGCCGGGACGGCGCAGCGCCAGGCGGTAGAGACTCTTCCGCCGTAGAAAAAGCGGCTACGAAAATGTCTACGCCGTCCCTAAGCAACTTCGCCATTGTGCCGCCGCAGCCTAGCTCGGCGTCGTCCGTGTGGGGGGCGAGAACTAAAACTTGCCTCATGGAATTCATCAGCTGTGTCATCATGTTTTGACCCTTAGTTAATTCCAGCGATCCATCATTGGTCTCTGTCGGAGAGGGATGAGAGCGGATCTCCTATTGCTATGGACCCCGGAATTAGTACTGTTGCGTGCGCCTTTGTTGGCGGAAAAACCGCATAACCCCGAGCGGCTCCGGTGCACCCCGTAGGAGTCGCTTTAACAGCTCACAACTATGCGATGGTGGCGGTGCTGCATTGAGCAGCATGAACCGGCTGCGGGCTCCATAGCGGTAAAGGTTCGACTGAGGAGCGGTTGCTGCTGAGTACGTTCTTGTGTACCTGACTCAGAACCCTGCTCGCCGCCGGCCAGTTATAGGCGCGGAGGACGGCGTTGCGGCCGTTGTTTCCCAGTTGCTGGCGCAGTTCCGGCTTCTCCAGCAAGTCCATAATGGCCGATGCCGCCTGCTTCGCGTTGCAGGGATCGATGCAGATGCCACACTGTGCCGTCTCGATGATTTTCCTCAGATTCGGGAAATCGGAGGAGACCAGCGGAAGCGCGCCCCACATATACTCGAACAGCTTGATCGTGTTTTCCCCCGCGTAGGCGTATGCCGGCACTGGCTGAAGGAGCAACAGGCCGAGGTCCGCTTCAGCGATACGCTGGTACACCGCCCGCAGGTCCTGGTTCCCGAGGTATTGGACATAGGGCACGGCGCGGATACGTTTCTCATCCTCCGGGAATGCGCACGGTCCCATCAGCTGCAATTCCACATTGTGCTCCCGGAGCAGCTCCGCGATTTTCAGCATAACCAGGAGCCCACGATCTTCGGACAATCCACCGACATAAATCAGAATGCGCTTGTTGCGTATGCCGGTCGCGATCCGCTCCACAGGGGCGAGCAGGGGATAGTTTGGCACAACACTGGTAGGACGGCCGGCGAACGCTCTGGCTGAATAACGATCTGTTACGATCACATGATCCCACGCCGCACTCGTAATCCGTTCGTAGAAGGCGAAGGCGACGCTGACAATAGGACGCAACAGTTGGGGAATCCATCGCATGGACAGGATCTTGTCGTGATAGCATTCGCGGGTATTATAGATCACCTTCTTGCCGGCAAGTTTGAGCAGAAGTCCCGCCGGAATCAGATCGGGATGGTGGAAGTGGTATATGTCAGCATTTTGGCGCCTGGCCTCCCGGTACATCTTCCAGCAGAAACCGGTCATGCGCGAGAGGCGTCCCTTGGATGGAGGCAGGGCTCGTATTTCCACGCCATCCACAGTTTCATCGCGATCGTGGGAAACAATCTGCGTGACCCGATACCCCTCCGCCGCCTCCGATCTGCACGCTTTCTGAAAGATGCTGATGTGGTCGGCGGGGTACGTGCTGAGATGGACAATGTGTAGTGTTTTCATCTGCTGGCCATCCTTGTGTGGCTCATTCCGATTTGTACCTGCTAGCTCCCCCCGAAGAGAAGCGGGACTGCGATGCGCGACGAGACTGCTCTCATCGACAAGTTCAGCCAACAGAGCTTCGTTCATCACCGAAGCGTCGTGACCTCGAGACAGTAGCGTTTCTGAAAGGTGAGAGCTGATAACCGCGCGCCCCCATAATATAAGACCTGCATTTTATTCCTCCTCCATAAGAGTCTTCGTCTAAGAACTGACCAACAATGAGCCCATGGAAGTGGGGTCACGGCGTGTAGGATGGGTCACGTGTCCAGCCGCTGCCAGACACAGCTTCTCAAGCTTATCCGCGCTGCAGGACCAGGAGTAGTGAGCTTCGACAAACAGACGGCCTTCTGCGGAGAGACGTGCACGTTCCTCAGCATGGGCCAAAAGTCCAATGATGCCGTCAGCAATCTCCCCCGCGTTCTCACCTATTACCAACTGCGGCTCCATGCCGTCTATCAAAAGGCCCGCAGCAACCACGGGAGTAGTGACAACGGGTACTTCCATGGCCATGGCTTCAAGCACTTTATTTTGAACTCCGGAAGCGAAGCGGAGAGCGGCAACAAAGACGTCAGCTCGCTCCAGATACGGTCTAACGTCGTCTACTGCGCCAGTGACGGTTACATTGCGGTAGCGCCGCGCTGTCTTGACCAACTCCGGTAAGGGATCGCGGCCGACGATCAGAACTTCCAGCTCAGGGAATACGCGCCTTACGCGCGGAAGGATCGCTTCCAATAGATACACCGCAGCGTCCGCGTTCGGAGGATAGTTCATGACTCCCGAGAATACGATGCAGTTCCTCCCGGAGGGCGGAGAGCTGCGTTTCCAGTAGTCATAATCAACGCCCTGCGGCACGATTTCGCTTCGATCGGACGGCCCGAGGAGATTCTCCCTGTCCCGTGCCGAGGTGAAGAACCGGTAGAGCGTTTTGCGCGCGAGTCTTTCTTCCAGCCGCCGCTCCCTTAAATAGCGAACGAAAAGTCTTGGCCGGAGCAGGACGCGAGCTTGGCGCAACTGTTGGAGGATACGCGTACAATTCGTATCGCCGCACTCAACTACAATCGGCACTTCCACCCCATCCAACACGGGAATAGCTTCGCGGCCGTGGAACAGCACAAGGTCGAAAATCTGCTGCTGCAACAAGCTGCGCATGGCCTGCCCCATTTGCTTCACTGCCCACCGTGTCTTCCAAGACTCCCGCAATCGCCAGCCAAGGACCGGTACTAGTGCGGATAGCTTGAGCCATCTAGGTTGGGGAGCGGAACATTTGCTGAAAATCGCAACTCGCTCTGCATACGGCTTCAGCGCCTGCATGGTTTCCGGCGGGACCAGCTTCTGATGAGTCAGCGACAGAAAAGTAACGGCGTGGCGATGGCCTAACACTCGTAAGAGGTGGAATCCTCGCAAAAGGCCGCTTGTCAGGGGATACGGGAGCTCGGGATATATCCAGAGGATTTTCATTCTCTAGCGACCGGTCTATTGATACTTGTGAAACTGTTTCTGTGTTGGGGATGAGCTTAGAGCCCGTTATTCCCTTATAGGGCAGCGGCGTTGGTGGCTAAAATGGGTCAGGCAAGGCGAAGACCGCACGGCATGGCGGGTGCAAATTCAGGACCGACAACGCAGCCGAGCCCACTTTTGGGACCCAACCCCAAGGGACGGGATCGGTCTTGCCCGATCTCTTTGTGTGCCTCGTTGCTTTTGTCCTTGCTTCGCAACATCAGCTTCACAGTTCTCGATCGAATGGACAACAACCTCTTGAAACTTCACAGCTAGGGAATTCCCCTGCTATATATCGCCATACCGGTAGCTGTCTGCACAATGGCTTCGAGGGTTCGCCGACCGGCTGCTTTGGCGGCGCTGGTCGGAACGAAAACGATGTCTCCGGGCTGCAGATTCATGTCCGGCGCTTTTGCGGTCAAAATCTTTTTAAGCGAGATGAGTGTCTCCTGTGGACCGTTTTCCGGTCCTGATTTGCGGATCAACTGGGCCCTGTCGAGAGCGGCGGTGGGGTTGGCACCTTGCGCCATAGCGAAGGCCTGCAGCATCGTCATATGCGAGTTCTCCATGACGAACCCGCCGGGCAAACGAACATCGCCAACGACATAAACAACTCCCGCTTTAGATACCACAACCGTGTCGCCGGGATACACGTGGACGTTGCTCTGGCTGGATGACTTGCTGTCCTGAGAAAGAGTCACAATTTCCGAGTGTTGTGGGTCGGCCCGATGCGAAAGTGACACGGTGTTGCCGGCCCGGGGAGTGGTGCCGCCGGCGGCCGAGAGTGCGTCGAACAGGTTCCGCGGCCCGGGCAGCGGATAAACCCCTGGTTTCTGCACTTCGCCCAAGACGGAAATTCCCTGCGTAGCGAATTCCTTTTCGAGGACAGAAACCCGCGGATCATTGAAGAAACCGCCGTCGCCTAGACTCTTTGCGATGAGCGCTTCGGCTTGGGCAGGGGTGAGGCCGCCGACTTTCACGGTGCCCGCCAGGGGCAGCGTGATTTCACCTGCTGAACGCACTCTGACGTCCTTGATGTAGTCCGGTGCGCCGAACACGCTGACCTCAATCAAATCGCCGGGCCCAATCAGAATTTCGAGAGTGGGAGTCGCGCTTGCGGCAGACGGCGAGACCGCAGTGGCTTTTCGCGGGTCGACTGCATCGCCGCTTGCGGCAGGGACAGAATCTGTCGGACTGCCTCCACCCGAACCGTCTGCTGACATGACACGCACCGTCGCACCGTTCTGGCCAGGGGCAATCGGAGTCGGCATCGGGGCGACTCTCACCGGTGAGATGGGCACTTGCGGAGAGCCAGTTTGGGCTAGTGCAAGCGTTCCAAGCAGTAGAAGCGTCAGGCTGACTCGGAACCCGCGGGTTGTTGCTCTTGCGAGGTAGGACATAATCGCCTCAAATTATTTCGAGATTCGCGGACGAACGAGTTGACAAACTCAGCTTCGGATCTACTGAAAAGCGAAAGACATAAGTTGAAGTCGAAACGCGGAATCAGGAATCTGCAGTCGATCACCCGAAACTCGGCATTCTGATTGAACGTGTGAATGCCCCGACTTCCACGAATCCAATCAGGAGTTAATGCTCGTGAGCAGGCTCTCCTGACAATCCGCTTCCGAGAGCACAACTGAACTTGGACTACCCCCGTTCCGCACAGAGTCCCCTGTTGCAGCGACCAGGTGCCTAGACGCTGCGCATGCCGAGATTTCGACTCCGAGGACGTCGCGTCCGAGATACAAAGATAGGTCGAAGTTGACTTCCTTGATAGGCGCGATGTCGACCCCCGATAGGGGCTTGGTGGTGCACGTTTGGAGCAAGAAAGTGGAATGGAGCGGACGTTCCCGAGCAACAAACGCAAGTCTCGCCACTGGAGAGCATCGGTTCTAGCTGCCGGCTCATGCGATCGAGCGCAGCCCAGCATCGAAATAGAATAGGACCGCGATCCGGCCCCGCGACCACCCTCGAGTGGTTATTCAGGACGGCGAGGGAAGGTTCGATTGCTTTGCAACTAGTTAGCTTCTCGATAAGGTAGTAAGTCCAGTCAGGCACCTGGAAAGGGTCCAGCACCACCACCCCCAACTTTAGCGGGGAGGAGACAATTGGCTTCTGGAACCAGCAGCGACGATGTTAGACAGGGGAACATTGGTGAACAATTCAGAACGGCCAGCGCTTTGGGATGAGGAGTCTCGAGCTACGCGAATCGGTATCACAGAGTTGTTCGTTTTCCCGCTCGACCTGGATCGCCATAATCGAAAGAGCCCAGACCAACCAGAATGCTTTTCGCCAAAGGAGGTCAAGGGAAAAGCCCGCTACTAGCATCCCCCAACACGCCGCTTCGAACGCTACGAGCCGTGCGGAGGTCGGGATATTTCTAGTGGGTCGGGGAAAAGCCCGCAGATGTGAGCGCACCGCCTTAAACAGAAACAGTACCCCCAAAATTCCGAACTCAACCGCAGTAGAGAGATAGATGTTGTGAGCGTCGCGTTGGTCCCCCGCGAAGAAAGATGCTGTGCCCGCATACCTCTCATACGCCCTGGAAAAATTGTCCGCGCCCGCACCGAATGCTCCATAACTTTCTAGGGAATGGATGCCGACTAGCCAGATATCCTGCCGTCCTGAGACTCTGCTGGTGGTAGCTTCCTGCATGCGCTCGAAAAACAATCGAGGCATGAACAACAACCCCGCACCCAAGACGATAACCGGGAGCAGCAAGCGCCAGTTCAGGCGCAAACGAAGCAGAAAAACAAACGCAATCGTTGCCACCGCGGCAAGCGCACCCCGCGACATGGTCAGGAACACAGCAAGCCCAATCACGCCGGTGCCTGCCAAAAAGAGAGCTCGGCGCGACCAGCCGCGGGCTGAGAATGCCTCGCCGGAAGCCAGGGACAAAGGCAGCAGGAGAGTGGCGGCAAAAAAGTTCGGATCCGATAGAGTTGATCCCTCCCCGATGGAGGCCCGGCCAATGGCGCTCCCTGTTCTGAAGAACGTGTAAGCGGAATATAGAGAAGCACTACATCCACCTAGCATGGTCAGCAGAGTGATCCAGGAAAACTCCTTGGCTGTGACTCGCACTGAAACCATGGCCAGGTAGAGCAGCCACAGGCCCAGTGAAGTTGGAAGCCGAAGAAGAGCTAGCTTCGGATCGATCGCCCATTGAATGGAAACCGCGGCCCAGAGAATGAATAACGACCAGAACAGTGCCGTCTTGGGCGGCCTGATGATGCGTTCGCCGAGCCAGCCGACCCCCAGGGTCACCAATAGCGCAATCACGCCCGCATACCGCAGTAGAGTGTCCGTTGGACCAGTGCTATTGTCCATGGTTGTCATGGACTCAAAGGGGATCAGGAACGCATAGAGTCCGAGAACCACTTCAATGGGACGCACAAGCAACAACAGCAGGCCCAACACGGCCGCAACGAAAAGCCAATTCTCCGACGCAATCATCCACCCAAGGGAACACGCGGTCGCAATTAAGATTGCCACCATCAGCCCCATGGGCCAATTCTCTCTCGAGGAGGGCTCGTGCGTATCGCGGATATTCGCGGAACACATTTTAGGGCGTGCTTCACCGTTACATGATCGGGCGCTGTCGCTAGAGCGGTTTCACGATTACTGTATGCGATCCGGCCTCAGGGAAGTGGGGCTTTTCTTGGTGAAAAGACCCGTAGCGGCAAATGGATTGGTATAACTCCAGCATGGTTTCGGCATTCTTGTCAGCCGAAAACCGCCGGTGGATTTCATCGTAGGCCACTTGGGTGAGGCTTGCCCGCCAACGGGGTTTCTTGAAAAGTGACATACAAGCGCGGCCGAGTTCCTGTGGGTGATCTGAGGGGACCAGTATTCCGGTAACGCCATCCCGAATCACTTCGGGGATGCCACCCACTTTACGTGAGACCACCGCAACCCCCAGAGCCATGGCTTCTAGCATGACCATGGGGATACCTTCATGGTCGGAGCAAATGAGCAGAGCATCCATTGCACGCAACACGTCATAAACGTCATTGCGCTCGCCAAGCAGAGCCACGCGATGCTGCAAGCCGGATTCGAGAATCAACCGCTGCAAAAACTCCTTCTGACGGCCTCCGCCGGCAATAACGAAGGTCGACTTGGGAATTCTCTCGGCTAGATACCTTGCGGTCGCTACGAACAAATCATGCCGCTTGATGCACTCCAGCCGCGCTGCGGTCCCAACCACAAAGCTGTCGCCCGAGATGCCAAGCCGCCGCTTTGCTTCCGCCGGGCTAAAGCTGGAATTCACACGCTCGAGATCCACTGCGTTATGAAGAACGATCACTCTTCGCGGATCTGCATGTCGTTTCCAATACTCGCCTAGATCTGAACTGACGCTGACGATCCGGGCCGTCGTGTACCTGGCCGCTAGACTATCTGCAGCCAGGACGCACCAATGCTTCAGATTGCGAACGATGGAATACGGCTCAGGATGACCATGCTCGGTCCGGACCTGATGCGGCACTTTACAAATGCGAGAGAGCGATAGTGCGATGAGGTTCTCTTTGTAATTGTGAGAGTGCAGAATCTGAATTTTTCTGCTTTTCACAAACTCCGAGCATTCGACGATTAGTCGTGAAAAGCTCTTCTGCTGTTCATTGGCTACATGTACGTCAGTTCCGAAGCTGCGCAGTTCGTCAGCGATCCGGCCCTCGTGAAGCACGATCGCGTGGAGGGTAAGTTCGGGACGCTTTCGAGAGCGCTCGTAATAGGGTGGCGACCTGCACTCCGGCCCCGCCCCGGGCGCTACCCGCACTCACATGGCAGATGGAAAGGCGGCTATCTCTCACGCTCTGCTGCGGACTGAAGCGATCAGAGGATTCGCTGGCATGTTTGTCTTAAACGACCTATCACTGTGCCGAACATTTCATCAACCTCGTGGTGAAAGCAGCGCAACGCTCACGGAGCTTGTCTTTGCAATCATCGGTTTACAGCTCAGGCGAGAAGTCTGCCAATTAGTGGTAGCCGGAGAATTTCAGGGAAGGTATCGGCAATCTTTAGATGCTTCTTGACCAGCCACAACACGAATGCTGAGACCGACAGAGAAAGCGTTAGTGCAACGTAGATGTTGTTGGGCGTGAAGCGTTGGATCAGGCACAGACCAAGAGCGCTAGAACCAAGCACCAGGAAAAACGAGGCATACTGCTTCTCGAAAAAGCTGATGCCGCCGCCCCCAACCCACAACCCCAGCTGCCGGAGAAGATTCTGCATAATCAAGCCAGCGGCTGTTGCGACCGCCGCGCCCATAGCTCCGTAACGCGGGATCAGCAGTAGGTTAAAGACGACGATGATGATCGGAGTCCCTATGTTCAGGAACACCATCAAGCGGATCTTGCCAAGGACTTTCAGAGTCACGCTGTTAAACGCCAAAATAACATTAAAGAAATAGCCCAGCGAGAGTATCGCCAGAATCGGAGCGGAGGGAGCGTAGCGTGCGCCGTAAAGAAAGATCGTGAGCGGTCGCGCAAAGCAGCCAGTGGGCGAGAAAGATCGGAAATGCCAACGCACTCATCCAGAGAGAGGTTTGCCAGAAGAGGTGGTTGATGGCAGTCGTGTCGCCCTTAGCAAAGAGGCGTGAGGCCGATGGGATGTAGAGCGGCATGAAATTCGCCAGTACGATGTTGCTCAGAGCTGCGGCCGGTAGCACAACGCGGTAGTAGGCCACCGTCGACATAGGGTGGAAGTACCCGAGGAGCAACACTGGTATTGAACCTCCAAGCATGCCTATGACGTTCGAGGCCATCAGCGGCACACTGAAGCTGAGAATTTCGCGAACCGGAAAGCTGAAGCACCTTAGCTTTTGCAGCAGTTTCTGCCGATCCAACTCGAAAACCAGCAGCGCACCAAAACCAAGAATACTAGTGAGCTGGGCCAACAAGTACCCGTACGCAAGAAACGGTAGCTCCAGGTGCCGAAGGACAAGCAGCGCGATGACGATCACCTGCAGCCCCGGCGGAATGATATATCGCCCCCAGAAGATTGCCCGGGCCCGGGCGAAACAAGCGAACAGGTTCATGATCAAGAGGCCCGTGGTTTCCAGCGGAACCAAAAACATCAGGATCAATAGCAGGCCAGCCGGTTCCCTTCCTTTCGTAAGAAGTGCGAGAATCGGGCGGGACGCCACCGCGAAAGTCACAACAAACAAACCGCTGATCAGGAGCGTCGCGGAAAAAACCACAACAATGCTGCCGAGCACCTTCGAAGGCTCTCGCTTGGCGTGGTAAATGGCCACGAAGCGGCTCATCGCTTCGTTGAAGCCCAGCGCGTATGTCTTGCCAACCGCCACTAAGGAAAGTGCATAGGCCAAGTGACCAAACGCTTCCGTGGTCAAGTAGCGCACCAGCACCAGGTGAGGCAGAAACGTGATCGCGAGGGAAAGCACGTTCCCAAGCAGGAACAAGCTGGAGCCGCGAACCTGGTCGCGCGCGATGCCAATAGAATCGCTGCCCGTGAGATCTACTAGCCTGGACGCCATACTCTCTCTTCAAATCAGGGAAATTATCTCGCGCCGTATATCCCTCCTTACCTCAGGATGCGATCGCCTGAGACAACTGGACAGTCGCGACTTTCAGTAGCTTCTCAACCGCTCGAGCAGTGTCCAGAATGTCCTGCTCGGAAAGCGTCGGGTGGACCAGGAACATCAGGCTTGTCTCGCCCAACTGTCGCGCTACCTGCAACCTCTTGGCAGGCCGCATATTCTCGGGAAAGGCCTTCTCAAGGTAAACTTCGCTGCAGCTCCCGCTAAAGCATGGAATCCCTTCTGCAACTACCGCCCGGAGTAAATGATCCCGGCTCCACCCATCCCGCAGCCACTCCGGACGAAGGAACACATAGTACTTGTAGTACGCGTGACCGATCTCCGGCGGGGGAATCGTAACCCGGAGGGAGGGGAGGGCGGCGAACCGCTGGTTCAGAATGCCGGCGTTTCTGCGGCGACATTCCACTTGGTTCGGAAGCTTCGCAAGCAGACTGCACCCGATGGCTGCTTGCATTTCGGTAAGGCGCCAATTTGTGCCGAAAGAGTCGTGCAGCCAACGGAACCCCGAAGAACCTGGCTCCATATGAGCCGCGTCATGCGCCTTGCCATGGTCTTTGAAACTCCATGCCCGCTTCCACAGTTCACCGTCATTGGTGGTGAACATGCCACCTTCCCCGCCGGTGGATATGATCTTGTCCTGGCAGAAGGAAAAGGCAGCAGCATCGCCCAGGCATCCAACCGGCCTACCCTTGTAAGTTGCACCATGCGCTTGAGCGCAATCTTCGATGACCTTGAGGCCACGTTCGCGAGCAAGCTCGTTGATTGGATCCATGTCACAGGGCCAACCCGCCAGGTGAACCGCAATGATGGCTTTGGTATTTGCAGACAACACTGCGCGGATATTGTCTGCCGTAAGCGTCTGGCTGATCGGGTCTACGTCCGCGAACACCGGCCTTGCACCCCTGCTGACGGCGCAGCCGGCCGATGCGAAGAAGGTGCGGCTGGGAACGATCACCTCGTCGCCGGCTCCAATCCCCAGCGCATAGAGCGCCAGTTCAAGAGCCACGGTTCCGTTGGCGACGGCGACTGCATGTTGACAGCCTGCTACAGCGGCAAACTCGGTTTCGAACCGTCGACCCTGCTCGCCAGTCCAGTAATTGAGTTTTCCCGACCGCAAGACAGCGGTCGCTGCTTCAACTTCATCCTCCGATAGCGACGGCCAGGGTGCAAATTTGCGGGTTCGTACACGTTGCCCACCATCGATGGCCAAATCGCTACTGAAGAGTTCCTCTAGCATCTCGGCATCGGAGTGACGAGACACGTCTTTGGTCATGCTGGCACTCGGTGACCAGGCGGCGATGACTGTCGCATTTTCGTCTTCTATCACCTCTATCTCTTTGCAGGTCCCGCGTTCGAGCCGATACCGCCGCCCGCAGGCCGCGCATGTGATCTGTGCTTCCTCGTCTGCCAGCCGGATTCCGCAATAGCACATCCAGCCGATGCGTTCAGCGGGCACACCGACCATCAGCGCATAATCCGGCACATCCTTGGTAACTACGGCCCCGGCGCCGATAAAGCAGTAGCGGCCCAGAGTGACTCCGCAGACCACTGTGGAGTTCGCGCCCATCGAAGCCCCCTGCTTCACCAGTGTCCGCCGGTACTCGTTCTTGCGCGGCACGTGGCTTCGCGGGTTGATCACGTTCGTGAACACCATCGAAGGACCGCAGAATACGTCGTCTTCCAGTTCCACTCCCGTGTAGATCGTGACGTTGTTCTGAATTTTGACGTTTGCTCCGATGACCACTTCCGGACTGATTACCACGTTCTGTCCGAAGTTGCAGTGGGCGCCTATCTTCGATCCGGACATGATGTGCGAGAAGTGCCAAATGTGCGTGCCCTCGCCGATCTCGCAGCCCTCATCCAACACCGCCGTCGCATGGGCGAAATATTCGGGTTTGGCCAGCCCGATGTTCACCGGCTGTCCATTGACCTTCAGGGACCGCTCGCACCCTTCCAGCACCTGCAGCACGCGCACCGCGCTCTCACCGCTGGTCCGTGGCTGCTGGCGGGTGCGGATGCATTGCAGAAAGTGCTCGCACTCGAGGCGGAGTGGTTCGCTCTTAGGCAGCGGCACGACCTGCCCGCTGTCTTTCAGCGCCACAGGTACGCGGTTCACCCAGTCGATGCGATGCGAATACAGCAACAGTTTGCGGTCCGGTTCCACGTCGTCGAAAACGGCCATCTTTCTGCCGCCGACGATGGCCAGTTTCTGCTCTTTGAAAGGGTGCAGCCAGCTGACAAAGATGTGCGCCTTCACGCCGCTGGGGAACTCACACGTGGTCAGCGTCGTGTCCACGTTGTGGTTCAGATAGCTGCCTCCGTGCGTGGAGATGCGGGTCGGGCTTTCACCCAGAAGAAATAAAATGGCGGAGATATCGTGTGGAGCGAAGCTCCACAGGATGTTTTCCTCGGTGCGCAGCTTGCCCAGGTTCAAGCGAGACGAGTAGATGTACTGGATGTTGCCGAGCTCGCCCTGGCAGATCAAGCGCTTTAATTCCAGGATGGCGGGATGGTACTCAAGGATGTGTCCAACCATCAGAATGCGTCCGCATTTATTCGCCAAGTCAACCAGTTGCTGCCCTTCGCTGGCATGCAGTGCCAGCGGCTTTTCGACGTAAACATCCTTGCCTGCCAGCAGGCACTTGCGCGCCAGTTGGAAGTGTTGCGCAGCCGGCGCCGCGATGACTACGGCGTCCATTTCAGGGTTGGCCAGGACTGTTTCCAGCGCGGTGCAGGTAGCGACGTTGTACTTCTCCCTAACGTCGGCGAGAGTTTGCTCGCTGGTGTCGCATACGCACGCGAGCGCATTCAGTTCGTGGAAGACGCGCACCAGGTTCTTGCCCCAGTATCCTGCGCCTATGACCGCGATTCTCGGGTTATGTTGCATCGATTCCCTCTAATCCATACCCGCTGCCTGAGTGATAAAAATCGGCGATTGCGTCGACTACTGCGCTCTGCTGAGCTTCCGTAAGCTCGGCAAAAATAGGCAGCGCCAATGTCTGGTTGCACGCCTGTTCGGCGTGGGGAAAGTCGCCGGGCTTGTATCCGAAAGATAGGTATGCGCGCTCGAGGTGCAGCGGCGACGGATAGTAGATTTCGGTAGGAATGCCGGCGTACCGCAGATGATCGCGCAGTGCATCCCGTCTCACGGCGCGGATTACGAATTGGTTGTATACATGGACACCGTTCCGCGGATCCGCCGGCGACTGCAGCCACTTCTGTACCCCAAATTCACTGAACAGCTTTCTGTAGCGCATCGCATTGCGCTGCCGGGCCTCGGTCCAGACGTGCAGGTGACGCAGCTTGACCCGCAGTATGGCGGCCTGCAATGCGTCGAGTCGGCTGTTCACCCCCACCATTTCGTACTCGTACTTATGGCGGCAGCCATGAACTCGCAGCACCTTAATACGGTCAGCAAGGTCCGGATCGTTAGTGGTAACCATTCCCCCGTCTCCGGCTCCGCCGAGGTTCTTCGATGGGAAAAAGCTTAAGCAGGCCATCGTGCCCAGACTGCCGACGGGTCGGCCCTCGTGCCACGCGCCGATCGCCTGCGCGGCATCCTCGATTATGGGCAGGTTGTGGGTGCGCGCGATCTCCAGGATCGGCTTCATCTCGGCGCATAGCCCGAATAAATGCACGGGCATGATTGCACGCGTCCGCCGCGTGATCGCCTCTGCCACCTTGCGCCCGTCCATGTTGTACGTCTGCGGATCAATGTCCACAAAAACCGGCCGAGCCTTCAGCCTGGCGATTGATCCCCCGGTGGCACCGAACGTGTACGGTGTGGTTATGACCTCGTCCCCGGCGTCGACCCCTAAGGCCATCAAGGCAAGCAGAAGAGCATCCGAGCCCGATGCACAGCCGATGGCGAACTCGCAGGCCACCGACTGCGCGATCTCCCTCTCCAGCTTTTCAACTTCCGGGCCGAGTATGAAATGCTGCCCTTCGAGCACTTCCGTCACGGCAGCCATGATCTCGCCCCGGATGTTGCCGAACTGGGCGCGTAGGTCGAGAAACGGAAAATGCATTCTCGATCGCGCCGGTTCTGCCGCCACCACTTGCAAAGACCGGACACTAGAAATCGTTACCAAGGGATGCCTTCTTAGGATCAGACTGTCATGCCGTAATTGCGGTAACAGTCGTAGTTGATGACAGGGCGTTCGGCTGCGTTTAGGACGATTTCGATTACTGGAGCGGAGTCAGCTCCTCGCAACAGTTCCATGGCCCTTTTCAGATTCTCGCGCGTGGTCACGCCGGAGCGCCCGACCATAATGATCCCGTCTACCATGGCGGAAAGCGCTCGGCCGTCAGAGAACGCAAGAATAGGAGGCGAATCGATCACAACAAACTCGAATCTCTGCCTCAATTTGTCCACCAGACTCGACATTGCACTGGACGCGATCAGACCGCCCGGTTCACCGGGCCCAGAGCCTGTCGACAAAAGGGACAAGTTAGGACACAGCACCACCGGCACAAGCACCTGGTCAACCTTCATGGTCCCCGACAACACCTCCTTTAGCCCATGTTCGGAGACAATTTTCAACGCCGGTGCGACGCCTTCCTTGCGCAGGTCCGCATCTACAATACACGTCCGGCCATGCCGCGCGAGGGTGAGGGCCAGATTGACGGAAAGCGTGGTCTTGCCTTCGCCAGTAAGCGGTGAAGCGACCAGGAGCACACGTGGCTTGCTGCCGTTCCGACGAAGTAGACGCACTGAAACGGAGATACCGCGAAGCGCCTCTCCCTCAGGCGAGTTAGGCCGATCGATTTGAAATACGCGCGGGTTTTCCTGCGCCTTACAAGGAAGAAGCCGCATCCACGGACGGGCATGCGGGCGGCTTCGCCGTTACCAATCACTGGTACGATCGAGACCGATTCCACTTCCAGGCATCTCTTCATGTCCTCAGCCGTGTGAATGCTTGTATCCATAGCTTCGCGCAAGAATGCCACAATCACTCCGCCTAATATGCCTGCAAACAGACCAATCGCGATGTTTTTCAGGCGATGCGGGCGGGTTGGCCGATCCAGCACTCGTGCCCGGTCTACCACGCGGATATTGCTCGACTTAGTTGCCGCTGCGATGGCTGCTTCCTTGATCTTCTGGTAAAGCGCCTCATAGAGCTGTGCGTTCGCATCCGCTTCCTTTTTAAGGGCGTTGTATTGCGCCAACACAATCATCTGCTTGCTGGCTCCGTGCATCTGCGATTCCATCAACTGCTCGCGGGCTTGTGCCGCCACGTAGGTCGTCTTCAGGTCGGTAAGAATGTCCGCGCGCTGCCCGTTCAGCTGCGACTGAAGTTCGGCCGCCTCGTTCTCCAGCTTCTTGGAGTTAGGGTGGTTCTCGCCGTAGATCGTCCGCGTCTGCGCGAGCTCCGCCTTGACTTCCGCCAGGTTCTTTGTCAACTCCTGCACTACAGGGTTGCCGCTGATCTGGGGCAGAGAACTGGCCTGAACGTCATTCAAATCGTTGCGGCGCGAGGTCTCGGCGCGCCGGTGAGAAAGCTGTTGTTCCAGGTCCGCGATCTGTGCTCGTAGCTGCTGAACCTTGTAGTCGTCCTGCGTAGGTGCCCCGTCTAAATCCGCAAGCTGGCGGCGAAGATCAGTCAACCTGGCCCGGTTATGCCGCCGCGTATGATCATCCCGAACCGAGGGCGTCGCGTCGGCCGGATTTTCGCGCGCGTCGTCCCCCCGCGATAGGTATGACTGCAACTGAATACGGTCGGCTTGCGCCTGCACCAGTTGCCGGCTAAGCTCTAGCATCTGGTCGGAGTACCTGTTTTGGTTATCCCCGATCGCACTAATTCCTTTGGCGTTCTCGAAACGGGCCAGCGCACGGTTGGAATCGTCCATGCGCTGGCGAATATCGTCCAGTTGGCGCTGCAGCCACTGTGACGATTGCGAGATGGCGCTGTTTCGCAGCTCGTAGTCTCGTTCGATAAACATGTTTACGAGCGTGTTCGTGATCGCCGCCGCCAGAAGTGGATTGTGCGCGGCCATGCCGGCGGTGATTAGCCGGCTTGCTGCGTCGCGCGTGATCTTTCTAGACTGCTGGAAAGCTAACAGGGCCTTATTTTCCGCGGGCGTCAAAGGGACAGCAACTTCGCTGGCCTGGCTGGGCACGCCGCTGATTGCCTTAGGGTTTCCGCCAAAGTCAGGGTTCTGATCGAGATGAAGCTTGCGAATGACTTCCAATGCCAACTCGTCGCTTTGCAGATTCTGTGCCTGCGTTTCCAGGTAATCAGTCGAGGCCCCGCTATTGTTATTCCCCTCGAGAGAGAACACTTCCGCTCCAGGCGGGTCAACCTCCAGGCGCGCTTCGGGCTGATACACAGGCTTCATCATCAAGGTGGTCAAGGTCACACTCACCACGACAACAAGGGCAAACAATGCCGACAGGCGCCAGTGATTCCTGAGAATGTTGAGGGCACGCAGCCACTCCGGCCTTTCCATCCGGGAGTTGCTCGGGCGGCTTTGTGGGGAGTAGACGGGCTGGCGCACTTCACTCGAGTGGCGCAGACCAGAGCCCGACCGCTTCCAAGGTTCAAGATTCCGGCTCATCGCTTCTCCGTCCTGCCAGCCGCATCCAGAGAAAAGACCTCCACGCCGGGGCAATCGATCTGCAGCCGGCTCTCGGGCCTGTTGTTGCCGGCAAAGCCTGTCGCGAGGCTCCGTATTGCCCTCAGCGTCTTTCTATCGCTTCTAGGAACGGTCGCACCAGGTTCGCGGACCAACTTAGCGTAGCTGTTCATAACTTCCTTCCGCCGGCATGAGAAAGGAAGCGGCGGGTAAGAAAAAGATTGAGCAATCTCACAGTTGCTGTGAGGCTTTCATGTTGCTATAGCAAGGCCAGACAAGTGACCGTAAATTGTAGTTGGCGACTCACAGGATCGTAGGGCCTTCGCCATCGCCTCGATTCATGTGGATGCCTGGCTTAGTCCGTTCGAGGGGCGCAACTTTTTCGGTCAATTTCGGAGAGAGCCCGAGTATGAAATTGCTTGGTCCTTTGAGAAACCCTGCAGCCGACAGCGCCTTACACCAGGCGTCGCTCGCTTGATTGCTAACAATCATATCAACGCCGCGGTCCTGCAGAAACCTGCTGGCGCAAGCCACGATTGGGTAAGCGTTCTCGGGGTTGGCAAGGCAGTCCACAATTGAGCCGACATGCATGTTGCCAAAGTACCTATGGCCTGACAACTTCGAATGGAGCATAACCGCCCAGCCGAGGACATCCCCTGAACGTGATATTTTTAGGCGAATGAACCTGGAATCCGATGGCGGGTACAACACGTTGAGTGTATCCCTGTCTCTGGCTCCCACGAGTGAGTATTTACTGCGGCACTGCTCCCAAATCGTGTCCGCCCACTGCCCGAATTCGGAAACTCTTTCTGAACATACAAAACGGTTCGATATCGGCATGCGTGCCTGGGCCAGCCTGATTCCGAGTGTTCCGAGACCACTGCCTCGCAGAAGCTCAAGCGCAAACCCAAATCCGGGGCGATGCCGCAAGTATTCAAGATTAGCCAAGAAGTTGGAGGTTGAAATGATGCGACCTAACAGCGCCACGGGGAACAATGTCCAACCCATCGCGGACAAAAGCTTTGCCTGTCCTGTCTGCAGACCTCCGATGCCGAGAGCATAGCTCAGTGGCTGGCGCTGTAAGACATCCTGCACCTGCATTACACCAACCATGCTGTAGAACTTGTTAACCAGCCCCTCGGAAATATTCAATTGCGGCCCGCACGCGACAGATACGATCTCGTTGTGGAGCGCGAACCGGCTATGGGTAACAATGTAGCCGCCATGCACCTCTCCATGATGGACGACAACGAATCGCTCCTGATAGGGATTCCTGCCATTCACCTTGGGAAAACGAGGCCGGTGTGATTCTGGAAAGCGCCATTCCTGTTCCCCTCCAGCCCGCAGCCGTTCATTAAGCGCCCTGACCGGCGTTTCCAGATCCGGAGTGTACGGCCTGATCTCCACTACTCGTCTCTCTTCAGATACAGTTTCGTTGGCACCCTTGGGCTGACACGCCGGCTAGAGCGCTTTCATGATTTCTTTGCCCCATCCCGCCTCCGCCTGGGCAGAATGCTACGGGCAACGCAGCCAGACCGCGCAGACCCAAATTGTGGCGCCAAACCAACGGTTTGGGATCTAGAGCCGGCTCAGGTATCCGGCGCAGTATCGTTTGGAATGCAACCTGGCCTTCAATGCGCGCTAAGGATGCGCCAAAGCAGAAGTGCGCGCCCCATCCAAAGGCTACGTGGCGGTTGTCTTTACGAGTAATGTCCAGTCGATCCGGATCCGAAAAACGCTCTGGATCCCGATTGGCTGCACCCATCACGGCGATAACGGCCTGCCGCTCCCTGATCCGTTTGCCCCGTATTTCAATGTCTTCCGGGGCCAGACGCGCCGTATGCTGGCTGGGGCTTTCATAGCGCAGCAACTCCTCCACCGCCAGGGAAATCAAGGATGGTTCGGTCTGCAGCCGGTGGAGTGCCTCCGGATTGCGGAGGAGGGTCAACATTCCATTGCCGATCAGATTGGTAGTTGTCTCCTGCCCGCCGACCATCGTAACGATGAGATTGGCGACGATTTCTTCCTCGGTCAGCCGGTCTCCATTCACCTCTGCGGTGAGAAGGTAATGTACGAGGCCTTCTCGCGGGCTTGCTCGTTGTTCGCGAATAGCGTCGCAAAAGTAGGAGGACATTTGCTGAAGACTATGGAGGACCCGCTTCGTGCGATTTGGGTTGTGTTGGAAGTTGCCTAGCATCTCCGCGAAATCCGCGGACCACGTTTTCAGCTGCTGATGGTCGGAAGTCGGCACGCCCAGCATTTCCGCCGTAACGATCGCGGGCAAGGGGGCGGCGAAATCGGCCATTATATCCATCGCGCCTGCAGGCAGAACATCATCGATCAAACGGTCCGCAATGTCTTGTATATGTGACCGTAAGAATTCGACGCGCCGAGGTGTGAAGGCTTGGGAGCAAAGGCCGCGCAAACGTGTGTGTGCCGGCGGATCCAGGAACAGCATCTGCTTCACCATAACCTGCGCAATCGGACTGAGCTCCGCCAGCCCTATTACTGTTAGCTGTTCCGGAGTAGGAGTTCGGTGCGCAGAAAACTCGAGTAGGACGCGAACTACATCGTCGTAGCGGGTCACTACCCAAGCGTGCAGAAACGGATCCCAGTGGACCGGATCCTCCGCCCTGAGGCGGTGGTACAGCGGATAAGGATTGGCGAGGACCTCCGGGTCGTACAGCTGATACAGACTCAGAGTGCGCTCTTCCTTCGCGCGTGTGCTGGCGCTGAACATGATGCTGTCTCCCCCTACTCATGCCGCCTTCGATGAGAGTCGCTCGATTTCCGCTGCCATCGAGGCTATCGTTCCGTTCTCGAACAGGTTCATCAGGGTAATCTCGACACCGAATGCTTCGCGAACCTTAGTGACTAGTTGCGCGCCCATCAAAGAGTGTCCCCCGAGCATGAAGAAATTGTCATCTAGGGTGATCTTCTCTATGCCCAAACCTGTGAGGATATGTATCAGCTGGCGCTCGATTTCAGTGCGTGGGACCGGCGGCTCCTCTCCTAAGATATTGGCGGACGTCGGCATAGGCAGCGCGTTGTGATCAACCTTCACGTTCGCCATCACCGGCATTGCTTCGAGACCGACAAATACCGAGGGAATCATGTATTCGGGCAACTCGATGCCTAGGAACTCTCTAAGAGCGCGGCCGGTCACCTGCGCTGCGTTCGCCAACACTGACATAAGCTACCAACTGCTTCTCGCCGCGAGGGTTCTCGCAGAGCCTGACGGTGCTGGCTCGAATCGCCGGATGCCGGTCAAGCACACCGACAATCTCGCCCGGTTCGATTCGGTAGCCGCGTAGCTTGATCTGGGCGTCGATTCTTCCACAAAACGCGATTTCACCATCTGGCAGGCAGCGGCCTAAGTCGCCAGTCTTGTATAGGCGAGCGTCTGGTTCGGAACTGAACGGATTTGGGACGAATTTCGCCGCCGTCAGCCCAGGACGGTTCGCGTAACCTTTCGCCAATCCGATTCCCCCGATGTGGATTTCCCCTATCGTTCCCACCGGCACTGACTGCATTTTCTCGTCCAGTATGTAGATCTGCGTATTCGAGATCGGGCGGCCAATCGTTGGTGCGAGCCCCGGGTTATGGTCGGGCAGTAAAGGTCCTGATGTTGCCACCACGGTCGCCTCAGTGGGGCCGTAGTTATTGATGACCGCAAA
The DNA here is from genome assembly GCA_963838445.1 of uncultured Acidobacteriaceae bacterium. Classification (GTDB taxonomy): domain Bacteria; phylum Acidobacteriota; class Terriglobia; order Terriglobales; family Acidobacteriaceae; genus PALSA-350. Next base: position 238,619 of record CAWIRT010000035.1, on the reverse strand, counting down.
GGGCAGGCCTCTGGGAGGATGGTGGTGAAGCGTGTCCCCACCTGTCAGCATAAAGCGCAGCGCGGTGTGTGCCGGCCATGGCAGGTGGATCATCTGCTCCGCCAGTGGAGTCGGAACGAAACTGATACTAATCTCGTTTGTAACTATCCAGTCGCGAAGAGACTCGGGGTCTTTGCGAGTCGTCTCGCCAACAATATGTACCTCTGCGCCAGCTGTAAGATACGGCCACACCTCCCAAACCGCTGCATCGAAGCCAAGTGGCGCCAGCTGAGTGGCACGATCAGCAGGTGTTACGTTGAACGCAGTATGATGCCAACAAACTAGGTTGGTCAAAGCACCGTGCTTGATCTGGACCCCTTTAGGCTGCCCGGTCGAGCCAGAGGTATACATGATATATGCGAGATTGTCGCTAGTAATCAGGCTGGGCACTGAGTCCGGACTCTCGCGAGTCACAGTTGAATTATCGATCTCGACGGTGGGCACGCGTGTTCCGGCCGCGCCGAATCGTTCGCGCAAGCCGCTCGTGGTGACCAGTACGGAAATCTCCGAATCTTCCAGCATGAAAGCAAGTCGACCTGCCGGGTATTCTGGGTCCAGTGGAACATAGCACCCTCCCGCCTTGAGAATAGCCAGCGCTCCGACGATGAACGACAACGAACGTTCCAAATACAGCCCGACCGGCACCCCCTGTTCAACGCCCATCGAACGAAGGCGCCTGGCTAACTGGTTGGAGAGTTTATCTAGTTGTGCATACGTGAGCGATTCGTCGCCGGCGCGAAGAGCCCGCCTCCCCCCGAATGCAGCCGCTTGTTTAGCAATGAGCTCGGGCACGGTTCGAGCGTCGGACGAAAACTCAGAAGTGATCAACGGTGTTGACATGATGAACCTCGGGTATTCAGGACCCTGAAGATCGGAACCGCCGTATCGGCCGTCTCGAACGCTGGCCATGGAGCGCCACTCTTCGAGAGAAGGGGGGCTTTTCTGGGTGAAAAGCCCCGTGTAAGTCATTTCCTCCGTCTACACCTATCGAAGCCGCTAGCGTCGCTGTCGATAACCGAGCCTGGATCGGAAATGACAAAGTGAATGAGAAAAAATAGTCGATCAGGCAAGATTGCTCGCGGAATACCAGAGTTGCCCCCGTGCGCGACGGTACGCGAGTGCCACATCGTGGCGATCGACTTCACACAGGGCAAGAATTTCCTCACTCGGTTTGTATTCCGGCACAATTCGCTGAAAAATCTGCACCAGCCCGTGCACATTCTTTGCTTCTACGAGCGCCGAAAGCTCATCTAGCCAGAGCCGCACCTGCTCGAAGCTGACGGGACCGCCATCAAGCACCCGAATCTTCGGGTGCGAAGTTGGTTTGACGCCCTCGCCATCCAACATGAGTTCCTCGAACAATTTCTCACCCGGACGCAAGCCGGTATAAATAATGGGAATGTCCCCGTCCGGTTCCAGGCCCGAGAGCCGGATCAAATTGCGCGCTAAGTCCGCAATGCGCACCGGCTGGCCCATTTCGAGCACAAAAATCTCGCTGGCCAATCCCATGCTCGAAGCCTGCAACACCAGCTGAACCGCCTCCGGCATTGTCATGAAATAACGCTCTGCCTCGGGATGCGTCACCGTGACAGGACCGCCAGTGGCGATCTGCTGTTGGAAAATGGGCACTACGCTCCCGTTACTGCCCAGGACGTTTCCGAAACGCACCGCGACGTAGCGCGTATGCTCGCGTTGCAAACCAAGGATGACTAGCTCGGCAATCCGCTTTGTCAGCCCCATGACATTGGTCGGGTTTACAGCTTTGTCGGAAGAAATCATCACGAAGGTTTTGCAACCAAACTGCCGTGCGACTAGAGCGACGTTGTAAGTACCAAAGATATTGTTGGTCACCGCCTGAAAACAGCTTTGTTCCATCAGGGGAACATGCTTGTACGCGGCCGCATGGAACACTATGTCAGGACGATGCAGGGCGAAGATCTCGCGCATGGCGCCCACATCCTGGATGTCACCAATCACGGAAACAAAATGTTGCTGAGGCCGGTTTGTGCTCAGATCCAGGCCCAGTTTGAATAGGCAATTCTCCGAGCGATCTAACAAGATCACCTCGCGTGGAGCGAAGTCGCACACTTGGCGGCTCAACTCGGAACCGATCGAACCGCCGGCCCCCGTAATCAGCAGGACCTTGCCCTCAAGCTGATTCCTTATGCTCGCTAGGTCGGTCTGCACTGGCTGCCGGCCCATAAGATCTTCCAGACGCACGTTGCGCAGATCGCCAATCGACGCGCGTCCCCCGCTAATGTGCTGACGGAGAGGAGGAAGGATTTTGAAATCGACCTTGCACTGACGACACTTTGCAATAATCTGTTCTACTTGGTTTCCGCTGGCGGAAGGGATCGCGATCAACACACATCCGACGTTCATCCGACGTAGCATCTCGGACATGCGGTCACTTGAGCCCAGCACCTTCAAACCGTGAATGCGGATACCGTGCTTGCTGGGGTCGTCGTCAATGAATCCAACGGGTTTTAGGTTTAGCTGCTGGTTACGTTTGAGTTCGTGCGCGACAGTGCTCCCCGCCCGCCCGGCCCCAACAATCAGGGTGTTGAGCTCAGCCGCGCCGTGCTGCGCGCTTTCTGTGTATGCGCGAACTGCAAAGCGCGTGCCTCCCACAAGGAGCACTGTCAGCACAAGATCAATCGCCAATATCGAGCGGGGATACCCGTCCACTTTAAGAACCAACTCAATCAGCAGGTAAAGAACGACCGTGCTGGCAAATGCAGCCTTGAAAATATCCAGCGCATCGCTCATTCCCACGTAGCGCCACCATCCACGCAGAAGACCGAACGCGTAGAACACTAGTAGCTCGACTGCAACAACCAGGGGCAGTGTGCGTAAGAACAACAATTGATAGGACACTTCTGGACGGAAATCGAGTCGAAGGAGAAAGCTGCCGTAATAGCTCATCGCTAACAGGCCGATCTGCGAGACGAGAATGAGCGGCCTCCTGTGATTCAGCAGACGGTTCAAGGCGATCCGCTCCCTTAGGTTACGAACGTTACGGCTGAGTCAAACGACCCAACCCTCCAAACGACCATCTTTTCCCCACCAATAATAGGCCGCCGGAATTTCCTCGACGCATTCCATCCGCCTTTTTCCTAAGGTGGATCTGATACGCACCGGCCTGCGAGTGTTTAAGGAATACGGTTGTGCCCTGCAGGCTGACAACCCCCGACCGTAGTCTTTAACTTTCATCGCCGGGAGAGCAGTCGCGTTGCCGCCAGAGGTAATTAACTGACTTCAGTCAGCTGCATGATAAACGGCGCAGCACTATCGGCAACTTCTTATCCGCGCAGGCGCCAACTAGACTAGAAGGCATTCCTGATAACTGTTCAACAAGCCGACCTGTAACAGAGTTCTTGTGCCGGTCACTTGGCAACGGTAAATACCATTCAGGTTAGTTATTCTTGTAACCTAGGGGAAAGAGTTATCCGTTCGCCAAAGCGACACCCGTACAGTTGTTTATCTTAGGCGGGGCCCCCGGCCATCCTAGTCGGGCATTGTGTTGCGGTGGACGCGCCTCGCTTAAAAAGAGGTCGGATACCCATGTTTGGGTTCGACGTGACAGTGGATTGAGTAAATTCCCTACTGGCCAGTTGCACATCGGGAGCACCCAGCTCGAGGACAATCGCGTGGCCAATGAGCTCAATCGAGACAACTACCCGCAACTTTCCTTTGCGACGAAGAACTCGCCCTTCTAGACCGGCCAAAGGCCCCGATTGAATTCGCACCTGCCTGCCGGCACTCAAGAACGGATACGGCTCTGCCTTAAATACTGCTAACGAAGCTCGAAGAATTTCGATCTCACCGTCGGGGAGATTAGCCGGCCTGCCGTTGAAGCTCACTAATCGAATTACCCCGGGATGTGCTAAGACCCGAACTTTATTGGGGAGAAACATCTTAACGAACACATACCCTGGAAATAGGGGCAGCTCTACTTCCGCTCGGCGGCGGTTCCACCGGCGCACTGTGCGATAGAGTGGCAGGAATGTCTCAACTTCTCGCTGGATAAGCCGATCTGCAATCACTTTTTCGTGTCGCGGTAATGTGTAGACCGCATACCAATGCGAACTGCCATCGAGGGTTGTTCTCAGTGAATCTATGTGTGCCAAGGCTTCGCCCCTCTCAACCGCACTGTGATAGTCGGATAAGTAGATGATAACTAATTGGTTGGCAGTATTTCTATGGTGCAAGAGCGATACTGACTGGGAACATTCTTTGTGCGCTACTTGGGCTACTCCCCGCGACTCACACTAGAGATTTCGAAAATACCTGTCGGTGTGGTAGCGCACATAGTCGATTAAATTCGAAAGACAGGCGTTTCGCCTGAAGCGAAACTACTCAAACGCCCGTCCAACCGCACTCGCGCAACGGTAAAAAAGAGAGCTTCCACTTGTTGGGTAAAATCCTGTCGATACAACTGTAGCCAAAGGCGGGGAGACGCAGGTTGTGTGGTTCAGCGCACAGACACGAGGGCTAATGGATTGTTAGGGATTTATAAGCAGGGATCTATCGGTGAGAGCCGATCGCGACGCGGAAGGCGGCGGAGGTTCTTAGCTAAGGATGGAGGCGATGATAACCTCGGAAAAACACCGACCTCAGAGCATCCTAATAGTTGAAGACATAGAGGAGACACGCTACCTAATAGAGAAACTGTTGAGAAAAGATGGCTATGAGGTGGATCTAGCGAGGGACGAAGAAGAAGCGATCTGCCGAGCGCGTTCCCGATTGCCCAATCTGATTCTGATAAGTTTAGGCTTTGAACGTGAGGAACTCGTCGAGACCGCTCAGCGAATACGCAACGGAGCGGCTCTGGGTCAAGACGTTGCAGTAGTCATCTTCTGTGTCCCAACGATCCCGGAAGGATCTGAGCTGGAGGTGAATCGGAATGTTTACCTGACGCGACCTGACAACTTCGACCAGCTCAGAGCGTTTCTACGTCGACTTCTTCTCAGGCATGCGCCTCCCTACCTCCTGAGAACGGTGCTTTGACGGGCACCATCAGAGCGATGCAGTTCATCTGCGACAACCTGATAGCATTCGCAGACGATACCTTCCAAGCCTTCCCGGTTAAGGATCTTGATTCGACCTCGCGAATAGTGGATGAGACCTCCATCTTGCAAGCGCCCCGCCGCTACAGTCACGCTCTCACGTCGTCCGCCCAACATGGTGGCGATATGTTCTTGCGTCATGACAATTTCAGAGTAATTCACTCGGTCATGGCACAAGAGCAGCCATCTGCACAGGCGCTGCTCTACCGAATGTAGACGGTTACAGACCGCCGTCTGCGCGATCTGAATAATGAGTGCTTGCGCATAGTGCAGCATGGTATGGTGAAATAGACCGCCGCGCGCAAACTCGTCCTGGAGCACTCTTGCGGGCATTTTGAGAGCACCCCCGCTGATCTGCACTACGGCTCGGTGGGGAACACTACGGCGGCCGAGGAACAACGAGACACCGACAACTGCATCATTTCCTGCAAGAGCCACCTCGGCGGTCGAACCATCTCGCGCCGTGTACAGCCATGACACGACACAGGTCGTGGGAAAGTAAATATAATCCAGAAGTGCGCCGACCTCATAAACCACCTCACCAAGGGTAAGGACTGTGTGCTGCGTAGTCAGACGAAGACGGGCGGACTCCTCAGCAGAGATACAGCGCAAAAGGTGATTTTCAGTTGGGCTTTGTTGCCTCGGGCCCTTGGGCATAGTTCCCGCGCTTTTAAACATCGATAATTCCGATCCTGGCGCAAGCGCCTCGGCTATCGTTGCCTGGTGAACTGCCCTCGGCTATACCTCTAGGGAGGTAGTCACGGGGAGCAGTAGAGCGTGCGTTCATGTGTCTAGGGGAGACGATCGGCTTTTAGCGCGAAGGCGCTACCGTGCAGTGTTAATCGATTTAACCCCAAGGCAATCCAAAAAAAGGTCCGCGTGCGCTACGTCAAATGATGCCATGATCGTGTTCAGCGTGATATGCAGTGTACTGTGTATCCCGGCAGGAGGCTTGGCGATTGACTCGATGCCCTATCTTGCACATCACGCCGGAAATCTCAAGCTTGCAGGCCAGAGTAGAGTCTAGAGCTCAGGACCAACTCTGAAGCAAGCTGTCGTAAGCTCCTCGAATGGGCCTATTTTAACCCTTCCGCGGAACTCCTGTTTTGTAGCTTAAGTCGCTAACGATGTAAAGGAAACTTAGGTAACCGCAATGGACTTTTGACATGACTGCCCTCGCGTTGCGCCGATTGCTCATCTGCACACCCGAGGGGGCAAATAAGGTCCTCCGGAGGTATTTGTTTGGGTCTATAAAGAGGGAAAGGCAGCGACGTACTCAACCGACGGTAACTTTATGGTAACCTTCTGGTTCGTCCGCAGGCAGTCTACTCTCAATGAGAAGGCACAACCGGCGGCGTTCGTCGCGCTAAGTTACGTACTTGAGCCGATCCAGGCTGTGCTTCTTTACGCTAGTCAGATGGATAATATAGATCTTCGAACCCGGTCCGCGCAAGAGCTTCTGCTATCGTTCCTGCGACGTCGCGGTTTTTGTAGAGTAAGGGCTGCATCCGCTGTGACCACGTTATGGTGAAGGGCAGGGACGAAGTCCACCCCGAAGGCAAAACTAGGATTGCTCGGCCTACGGAGCATGGGGTGAGCATGGGATTTCCTGATGCACGCGCAGATGATGACTGTTCCCTGAAAGTCAGTATCGAGATAATAGCCAATCTTATATACCTATCCAGACGCACTGAGGCGCATTCTGCTCTGCAACACGACTACCTCGACCGGGCGGCCAAGGTGATAGCGGAGATGGCACACCATCCAAAGTTGCGCGAATGACTTGATACACCGGGCCCCGCCCGGGTAAGTTCGTTCTGCTACGCTCACCAAAGATAAAGTCCCGGCGAGGCATCGGGGCTTCGCTCTACTTCTCACGCCGGCTCCTGAGGCGCCCAGGAACAGAGTGTTCGTTGGCCTCAAAGATATGGCACAAAGATCAGCCACCAAAGCTAATCAACGTACAGCAATTCGCCTAGACTTTTCCAAGAAAGTCACATCAAGTCGGCACGACGACTGTCTGGATGAATGTATGGTTGGGCATGAGTGTTGTTTTTGAAATTATTTGTCGTAGGTATTTTGTAATTATTTGTCGTATGCTCTGGCATGCAGGAACTGTCAGGACTGTCGGCGGAGGCCCGCGAGCTCGCCCCTAGCGCGCTTTCGATTGCTTGAGCCACACCTTGAACATGGCCGAGAACTGCGTTCGGTAGCCGACGGGGCCGGAGTCTCCTTCCGCACACTACAGCGCTGGGTGGCGCAATACCGTAGCTCTGGATTGGCAGCATTAGCCCGCAAGCCGCGAGCTGACCGTGGGGAGCGTCGTGCCGTGTCGCCCAAGATCCGGGAGGTGATCGAGGGACTAGCCCTCGAGAGACCGCCTCTCCCAATCACCTCGATCTACCGTCAGGTTCGGCAGTTTGCGCAGGCGACAGGAGAGCCTTTGCCGAGCTACTGGATGGTCTACGATCTCATTCGAGAGCTCCCCGCCAGTCTGCTCGCCCTGGCTCATCGAGGGGCGAAGGCGTACGGCGAGCTCTTCGACCTGGTTCACCGGCGTGAGGCGTCGAAGCCGAACGCCATCTGGCAAGTCGATCACGCGCAACTCGATATCCTGCTGCTAAAGGAGGATGGCACATCTATGCGGCCATGGCTAACGATCGTGATCGATGATTACAGCCGAGCCGTCGCCGGCTACTATCTCGGCTTCGATCCACCCTCATCTCTTCGCACTTCCCTTGCGCTGCGTCAGGGCATCTGGCGCAAATGTCACGCGCACTGGCATATCTGCGGAATTCCCGAAGTTCTGTATTCAGACAACGGCACTGATTTCACTTCGAACCACCTTCAGCAGGTCGCCGTCGACCTCAAGATCCGGCTCGTATTTTCGATTCCAGGCAAGCCGCAGGGACGCGGCCGGATCGAACGATTCTTCCGATCCATCAACGAGATGTTTTTGTGTGATTTGCAGGGGTATACGCGAAGAAGCCGCCGCAAGCCTAGCCTCACGCTCGGCCAGCTCGAGGATCTGTTCCGTACCTTTCTGCTTGAGGTCTATCACCGTCGTGCCAGCTCGGAAGCTCGGCTGGCACCGTCCGAACGCTGGGAGGCAGGCGGCTTTCTGCCCCGCATGCCTGAGTCACTGGAGCAACTCGATCTGTTGCTCATGCAAGAGGTCCGTGCGCGCAAAGTACGCCGCGACGGCATTCATTTTCAGAGCCTTCGATACCTTTCGCTCACCTTGGCTGCTTATGTCGGCGAAGAGGTGACGATTCGGTTCGACCCACGTGACATGGGCGAGATCCGTGTCTTTTATCAAGACCGCTTTCTCTGTATTGCGATCTCGGCCGAGTTGGCTGGCGAGACGATTCCATTGCGGGACATCATTCGAGCGCGTAATTGCCGCCGGAAGGAGCTGCGGTCGATCCTCCACGACCGCCAGAAGGTAGTCGACGGTCTTCTGCAACTCAAGAAAGGTCCAGTTCCGGAGGAAGTCCATGCAAGTGCCCCAGTCTCAACCAAGCCAACCACTCACATCAAGCGCTACCGAAACGAGTAGCCGGGCTTTCGTCGAGACGGTCGAGCACAAACGGCTCGTTGAATTCTGCGACCCCTGCCGACGGTTCCGGTATATCGGTCTTTGCTACGGACCTCCGGGCATCGGCAAGACACTCTCCGCTCTGCGCTATAGCCGCGCCGAGATGATCGTCCAATTCGATCGCTGGACCTCGGAGTCGCACGATCAGCTTCCTATCGACACGATTCTCTACACGACTTCCGTCATAAACACACCTTCCAGGATCGAATCTGATATCCGCTTGGCACGCGAGAGACTCATGGGCATCGCTATGCGCCCGCTCCGACGTGAAGCCACCGCGGTACTTGATGAGATCCGCCTTCGCGACGAGGCGAGACGAAAAGAAATCTTGAACAGACCAGGATGCTCTCCGTGCGACCGGCCTCCAATCGACCCGACTTACTTCGAGACCTTTGAACTGTACGAGGCGCGAAAGAAGGCGATCCCAGATCCGACGACGCTCATTCTGGTCGATGAGGCCGACCGGTTGCAGATGAACAGCCTCGAACCGATGCGATCCATCTTCGACGAAGGGACCGCTGGGATGGTTCTCATCGGCATGCCCGGGATCGAAAAGCGAATCGCGCGTTTTCCGCAGTTTTACTCCCGAATAGGTTTTGTTCACCAGTTCCGCCCGCTAGATTCAACCGAGATGCAGGAACTGCTGGAACGACACTGGACGCCGGTCGGCGTCACGCTGCCCGATGAGCCGCTCGCACCGGAGGTCACGGCCCGGCTGATCAGAATGACCGGCGGCAACTTCCGCTTGCTCACCCGGCTGCTTACACAGATCGAACGGGTGCTCGATGTGAACAATCTTCACATCGTTTCGACAGAGTCGTTGAAGCAGCACGAGACAGCCTGGTGATCGGACAGGGTTGATGATCTATCTCCCATGCGACAAATAACGGCAAAATATCTACGCCAAATACCTCCACAAGCTACACTCCTGTGCCATCTATCGAAGCAGGCATCGAACTCAGTCTGCCCAAGAACATTGAGCCCAAAGAGACGTGCGCTAGCTTGTCTGAGTGAAAGAACGAACGTGTGAGCATTGGGATTACGCCACAATGAATCCAGGAAAGCTGACACGACGAGACACCGTTGAGCGGACGAACACGCCTCGACATGAAGCAAGATGAGGAATTCACCGAACATGCGAAACAAGCCTTGTGCGACGCCCTGCTCGCTTGAGAACACCTCGATAGCCTGCTTTAGCGGAGTGGTGTCCCGTCTGAACTTGGCTTGGCGCACCGCCTCCAACATTACTTGGGCATTAAAGATCGTCGATAGATACCGAAATCCAAGAATTTGAGCGACCGCCTTGATATATTCTTCCGCGGCAAGCAATCCTCTTTCCACCAGGACGACAAGGACAATCTGGGTCCAAACGCGGCGAGAGCCGAAGATTTGTGCGGCAGCCTGCGCCTGCAAGGAGTCGTCTGTCCAAAGCAAAGTCTTCGTGTCGCGTGCTATCACCATCGACTCTGCGCCGTGAAGGCCAACGAACTTTTCCAGCGTAACCCTCGCCGAGGAGTCCACCGCGGCAAATTCGACTGCAGGAACTACGCGCACATTCGCTTGCAGTTTGTTGAGAAAGTCTTGATTGTCTTGCTGCCGAGCTTTTCTTGATTCCGGCGACTCTTCGTAAAGGGTATATCGCCCGTCTTCGGTAAGCGTCAGAGCAACCCAGAGGTGGTGTTGATTGGCTGGGTTGTTTGCCAGGCGGAAGGTGTAAGTTGGTCGAGTTGGGTAGCCGGTAAGTTAGCCAGCCGAGGCAGGACGTGAGCGAGGTAGTCTCTGACCGGGATGTGGAGCCGTTTGCAGGTTTCTATGACGGAGAGAATGGCGGCGATCTTGGGTCCGGCCTGCTGGCTGCCCAGGTGGATCCAGTTCTTGCGACCCAGTGCGATAGGGCGCATGGAGTTCTCCGCCAGGTTATTGGATAGCTGCAGTTGGGGATGCTCCAGAAAGCGAGTGAGCTTTTGCCAGAGCGAGAGTGTGTAGTTGCAGGCCTTGCCCATGGCGCTGGCCGGTAGGGCACCGTGAAGAGCGGCCTTGATTTGGCTACGTAGACCCTCCAGCAAGGGTGTGGCTTCCTGTTGCCGCAGTTGATGACGGGCGGCGTGATCGAGCTTCTGCACGCTGGCCCGAGCATCGATGGCGAATAGTTCATTGATGCTGGCCACGATGCGGGTAGCCACCGCATCGGCGGGATGAAGCTTGGCCGCTTCATAAAACTTTCGTCGTGCATGTGCCCAGCAGGCAGCATGGATCATTTCCGGGCCACCCACGCGCTCATAACCGGCGTCGCCATCGGTCTGCAGAATACCTTCATAGCGACCGAGAAACTGCTTCGGACCTTCCCGTCCACGGCCCATCTGAAAATCAAACACCGTGCTTGCTCTCGGCCGTCCGTACTGCCAGAGATAGGCCTGATGGTTGGCCCCGTTGCCATCGTGCAGTTGCACCGCCACCGGGGTCTCATCAGCCTGCAGATAAGCTCCAGCGAGCAGCTCCCGTTTGATGGCCGCAACCAAGGGCAGCAGCAGCTCGCCCACCCGCATCACCCAGCCGTCCATCGTCGCCCGGCTGATCTCGATGCCCGCCTCTCGCTCCAGCATCGCGCTCTGCCGATACAGTGGAAGGTGATCGCTGTACTTCTGGATCAGCGTGTCGATCACGATCCGGTCGCTCACCAGCCCCTTATCGACGATCCTCGCTGCCAGCGGAGCAGCGCTCACACCGCCCTCCCCGCAGTGGTGGCAAACCCGCTTCTCGCGCCGCGTGACCACCACGAAGTACTTCGCCGGTTCCAACTCCAGATGTTCGCTTTCGTCGTAGCCGATCGGCGTGGTCTGCTGCTGACAGTGGCTACAGACGCACTGCTCGGCCGTGCAGGGGATCACCCGCTCGACCCGCGGTAGAGACGCGGGCAGGCTCTGCCGGCCGGGATGCGGGCGCTTGGCTTGGGAACCAGGGCGCGCAGCCGGCTTATCCCGCTCCCCCTCGGCCTCCACCTCCGCCTGGCTGACACCGGGCTCCTGTTCCAGCAGCTCTAATTGCAGGTTCGACAGCTTCTCGCTACCCGGGCCATACTTGTTCAGCCGCTCGAGACGAAGCCGCTCTTCCAGCAGCTGCACCTTCTGCTCGGCGTACTCCAGTTGACGAAGCTTGTAGCTGACAGCATCGAGCAACGTCGCCGGTAAGTGATGGCCCTTTAACTCGGCCAGTAACTCATCCTTGTTGGAAGCCGGGCTCATGCTGACTTAGAAATACCGGAGCCAGGGGACGCTTACAAGTAACTTATACGGATACCTTATGACGATACCAGCGACGCCGGCTCACACGTTCCAGGTCCATGCCGTTCAACAGCAAACTCAACTCCTCCTGGCTCAGCACCACAGACGGCTGATCGGCACTGGCGCTCGGCCAGCGGAATCGGCCCTTCTCCAAACGCTTGGCACATACCCATAACCCGCTGCCGTCCCACACCAGCACCTTCAGCCGTGTTCGCCGACCGTTGGCAAACAAAAATAAATGACCGCTCAGAGGATCAACTCCCAAGCGCTCCCGCACCAGACCGTACAAGCCCTCGAAACCCTTGCGCATGTCCGTCGACCCAACGGCAACATACACCTTAGTCGCTAGGCCAATGCCAAACATCAACCCTGCTCGATCACAGCCAGCAAACGCTTCAGCGTCGCCTCATCAAAGCCTTCGGCTATTTCCACCCGCAAGCCTCCGCTCAACACTAACTGCAATCCGCTCTTTCCGCGGGCCTGCTCCGCCGACAGCTGCACCCGCACCAAACTACCCTTCGGCTCCGCTCCGCCCTCGGCTAAACGAAACCGCTTGCGATACAGGTCCAGCGTATATGTCGACAACCCGCGCTCCGCACAAAACTGCTTCCGGCGCAAGCCGCTGGCCTCAAACTCCCTCACCAACTCCTCAGCCGCCTCTCGGCTCCGCCACTTCCTACCCAATGACTGCTCTTCGCTCATCACTGTATCTTCAGCAAATCAACAAGTCAGACGCAAGATGGGTTGCTCTGACGCTTACCGTCTTCGTACCCCACTACGCCCCCGGATCGATCCGCAGGTTTCATGTCTGTCAGGGTCTCCTGAATCTCAATCCAGGTGTGCTGTGACATGACGAACTGATACGGTTTCGACCATAAAATGCGTTCAAGCCCTAACAATCTCAATGTGGCGATAGCGGTGAGGTCAAGAACCAAAGTGTCAGCGCCGCGGAGAGCAACGATGGCGTCATTCCATTCCTTCTGATCGCCGGTGCAGCACTTGACGACAGCGTCTTCGGACAACGCTAAGTTCCACAGTCCTTCGTAGGCATTCCTACCCAGTAGGCTTGCGTAGAAGTGGATAGACCAGATCTCTGTTGCGTAGCTCTTATGTGCTTCGGCAACGGCGGTTGATCGTCTTTGAATCGACGCAAGAAAGCTGGCCAGTCCACCTTGCAGTGGATCTCCATCGCCAATCGACACCGCCTCTAGAGTTCGCAGCGGAGGACAAGCGCTTCCGCCTGCGAATACTTATTTCTTTCATCTTCACCGAGTTTGAGCGCTTCGCTGGCGCGATCGATGGCTTCGTCGAGATCGACGCTCCCCGTAACCAGAGCAGGGCGTAATCCGATTTGCGCTTCCGTGGCTTTGGCGAGAGATATCTGCGCCAGGATCAGCTCGGGCTGCGACCAAGTGGGCAACGCGGCTGCGGCAAGACTCATTGAGTAACCTATGAATGCGCGGCGAGCCTCGGCAGCCTCCACGCAGCGTTTCTGGAACTGTGGCTCTCGTTGCTACATCGTGAGCGCCTTACGAAGAGATTGAAGCAGCTTTTCGGCATCATCGATTTGTTTCAGTACGTTGGCGTCACCCTTGAGATCTTGCAGTGTTGTCCAGGGTACATTTTTCATCGTCTTAACCGCGGCTTCAAGGTCAGTGAGTAGACCTTCGTTGCTCTTTTTGTCCGGTAATCGTATGTGGAGCTGTGCAGAGTCGAGGTCTCCTGCGTCACTTAGGAAGTAAGCCCGAGCCACCGGATCGGGAAGTATAGTCCGAAGCTTGCGAAGGTCTTTCGAGTTGGTAATCTTCTTCTGGTTTACTTTTTGAACTACGGCATCAACGACGCTCGGCACGAGCAGTTTTTTGCTGACACCCATCAACTCACGCGCCCACGTGATGGCAGCGCTTGGGTCACGGAGAGTTGTAAATCGTTCCGAAACCTCGAACACGTCGACGAGTTTGTCCAACTCACGTACGGTAATGCCTAGAATATTGGCGGCGCTAGCGCGTCCCATCAGATCGACGAGGCGATACGCCACCATCTCCTTTTCTTTGGCGTCCCATTCCTTGCGTTGACGATGGATATAAATCCATACTCGAAGGCGCTCCTCGTCAGAAAGCGTCCGATCGGTCACCTCAATGGGTACTTTACGGAACTGTTCCCTACCGTGATCAACTAGGATGCGACAGTTCGTCCATCGCCGATCACCATCGATAATCAGGTATTTCCCCCTGAATTCTGGATGTGGCTCCACCAGCAGGGGCTCGAAGAGCCCCTCGTTGGCTTCAATCTGACGCTGAAGCTCCGCATCCTCCTTCGGCCCCATGCGGGGTTGATTGGGATTAGGCACAACTTCATCGAGATCAGCTGTGGTTCGGTATGTCCGCAGAATAGTGCGGTCGAGGCGGCGCTCCTGCATACCCGGTCGGTCAACTTGAGAGAGTTCGAGAGTGTCCACGTTATGATGCCTCGGAAATTGGTTGATCTGGCGCCGCGCTGCCCGCGGGCTTGCATTCATCATCGGCCGCTGTGCCGACGATGGCCCCGATGTCATTCTCGATATCTATCTTGGCTTTTTGTATGGCCCGGAAAGTCTCGCCCTGCTTCCTCCAGTTCTTCCCGTGCCAGGTTATCTCCTTGATCTGTTGCTCAAGCAAATCCTCAGCGTGTGAATCAATCTTCGCCATCAGCTGTGTGCAGCGCTCGGACGTGATGTAGTCGTAAAGTTTTGCCGTCTTGCGTTCGCGTTCGACATCGCTCAGACGTAACGTGTGTACATAAATCAGGTGCCGACGGACCATTGTGGCGATCGTCACGACGCGAGCTGGATTCGCAAGAATGACGCCATCGTGCAAGTGAAGTTGACCTGTGCCTTTGGGAAAGCTATGTGTCGAGAGGATTGCGTGCTCGGCTTTCGCGGCCAACTGATCAGTTCGGAGTTTTGTGACGTGGTCATAGTGAAACTTTTTGTGGTTCTTGGAGTCGTATATGATCTTCCCGCACTCGCGGCCTTGTAGGAACACTACGTGAATAATGTCGGCACCCGCGGCTCCTTTCTTTACGCGAGTGATTTGGTCGCCCGGAAAGTCTGCCTTTAAAGCTTCGAATAAATCGATCTCGGCCCCTTCCCCAAGTTCCTCGCTTGATTTCTTGTCGAGAGCTCGCTGCATATCATTAAGCTTGTTTTGCATCTTTTGAGTTTCCTCGAACGCTCGCGCTTTTTCGGCATTGATTGCAGCTTCGCCGGCCTTTTCCAATGCTTCGCGCTGAGCAGCTATGTTCTCTTCGTGCTGCGCGGTTAGCTGGGACAATTGTTTCCCGAGCTTTGCTGCTTTGGCTGTTGCTTCAGCGAGAGCTTCCTCCTTCGCCGTCATTTGTTCTTGAACGGAACCTTTTGCTGTTTCAAGTGCCTCTTGCCGAATCCGTAACGCCTCCTGGGCCGCGTCTTCCTTCAACTTGGCAACCTCAGCGTCCTTGGTTGCCGTGATTTGCTGAACCTGTTGGGTGAGAGACGTCTGCGCCTGCTCAGCAGCGAGCTTGCTTTCTTCCGCCGCTGTAATTCGTTTATTCAATGCAGCTTCGGACTCGGCATGTGCGTGTTCTGCTGCAGCGAGCTTTTGAGCCGAGGCAGCTTCTGCTGCTTGGAGAGCTTCAGCTCTTGCTCCTTCTATGGCCGCTTCAGCCTGCGCAATCTGTTGCTTCAGGGCGGCTTGAGACTGGACATGTGCGCTTTCTGCTGCAGCGAGTTTTTGGGCTGCAACTGCATCTGCCGCTTCCTTCGCTTCTTTTTTGGCGGCTTCGATTGCCGCTGCTCCATCGCGCTGCATCTGCAACAACTGCTCCTGGAGAGTTCCCTTCAGCTCCTCCGCGGCGACTCGCGCTGCTGAGGCGTCATCAAGGTTCTTTTGCAACTCTGCGGCTTCGGCTTGGCGAACACGTTCGGCTTCTGCAAGCTTTTCATTCAACACGGCGTCAGCAGCCTTCTGGGTCTCCGCGCGTGCGGTGGCTTCTCGAGTCTCGGCATCCCGTCGCGCAAGTGCTAAGGCAGCCTCTGCTTCAGCATCGGCCTTTGACCTCTCCTTTTCAAACCGCGTTTCAAGATCTGTCGTGATTGCGAAGACTTTCTCCCGCTCTCTCACTGCGATTCTGCCTTTGATTTCTTCTAGTTTCTCTGGAGGGATTTCCTGACCACACGAAGGGCATGTCTCGTCGTCGATATGAATACGAGCCGAAACAGGTGAGCTGAACATCGAAGCGACCGCAGACTGCTGTTCCATGTAATCCTCCTTGGAACTAATAGGTCCTAGTTTGTCCTATTTTGTCCTAAAGTCAAGGATTATTTTTTGAGGTGAGACCTAAACGTACATGAATTTCTCTTTGTTGAGGTGACCCCATACAGCCTTGTTGGGGCGGCTGTGCAAGCACCGCTTGCACAAATTCCTCCTCCGCCCAGGCTCAGGCGAACGCGCGTGTATTTGAGATTCCTGGGTGACAAGAGGTGATCGATGATCTACCCCAACCTTGACTTGTGGTCATGTGGCCCAGTCTGTTGCGAAATCGTTGCCATACCCCCGGTTAGCCGCTCCGGAGCCCGCCCGATTTGATGTCGAGGTCGCCTAAATCCTTAAGCGAGTTTTCTGTTCCGTTGCTCCCCAATACCCATCTTCCGACCTTCCTTGTCCTTCTCACTCACTCAATTCGTTCTCAAGTTCCTCAATCGTCGGCAGGGTGCCTTTCAATTTTTCTGGAAGTGCGGCGGCAAGCTGATATTCGGAGACGCCGATCGGTTTTGAAACGTCCCGCAGTGAATACTCCGCAACCACTCGGTCTCTGGTCTTGCAGAGAATGAGGCCGATGCTCGGCTGATCGTCCTCGTGCCGAAGCAGGTCATTCACGGCCGACAGGTAGAAATTCATTTTGCCGGCGAACTCTGGCCGGAACGCCTGCATCTTCAAGTCGACGACCACGTAAGCCCGAAGCTTCAAGTGGTAGAAGAGCAAGTCTAGAAAAAACTCTTCGCTACCTACCTGAAGCCGGTACTGGCTGCCAACGAATGCGAAGCCTACACCGAGCTCTAACAGGAATTGCCGCAGATGTTCGAGCAGCCCGCGCTCCAAATCCCGTTCCTGAGAATCAGTTCCCAGCATCAGGAAATCGAAGTTGTAGGGGTCTTTGGTGATCTGCTGTGCCAGATCGGATTGCGGCGATGGAAGGGCCCTATCAAAGTTGGTCACTGCCCTGCCCTGGCGCTGATGGAGGGATGATTCGATTTGGTGAACGAGAATGTTTCGGCTCCAGCCGTGCTGAACCGTAGCGCGCGCATACCAGGCGCGGTCCTCCGGAGTTTGGAGTTTCTCCATAAGGGCAATGTTGTGATACCAGGTGATTTGTGCAAGCACCGCTTGCACAAATTCCTCCTCCGCCCAGGCTTCGGCGAAAGCGCGCATGTATTTGAGATTCCTGGGGGAGAAGCCCCGCATGTCGGGGAAGGAACGCTTTAAGTCGGCGGCGAGGCGATCGATGACCTTCGCGCCCCAGCTTTCGCGGTCCTGCCGGGACAGAATTTCGCGGCCGATTTGCCAATAAAGAAGGACGAGCTCCTGGTTGACAGCCAGGGATGCCCGGAGCTGGGCTCTCTCGATCCGCTGCTTTAGCTCGGCTAGGAATTCTGCGTATCCTGCAGGTTCCGCCGTCCGGATTTCATGCATGGGCTGCTCTTCCATTGAGACCTGTATCTATTTATATCTTTCCGGCAGGGAGCCGCTAATTCCGATCTAGGCCCAGGTTGTCATTCACGGCGGAGACGAAATCCTGCTCGGCTCCCAAGTACCGCTCCGTGGTCTGAATCGATGCGTGGCCGAGAAGAAATTTTATTTGCTCGAGATCGCCGCCCGCGTTTGCGGCAGAGTTTGGCACAGGTACGGCGCATGTCATGCGGCGCCAGCTTTTCGAGACCCATGGCGCGGGCGTACTGCTGGACGATCTGGAGCACTGCGCCCGGCGTGAGATCCTCGCCCCAGACTTTGCCGCCCTTGCGCACCGCGCGAAAGATCTTCCCCTGGGTAATGCCGGCCGCGGCGATCCAAGCGTCGATCCCTGCTTTGACCCACGCGGGAACGGCCACCGAACGAACGCGATTCCCTTTTCCGGTGATGTCGACCAAAACCCAGCGATTCTCCCGCTGGGCGATGGCTCCGACCTTTACCTCGGAGACGAGTTCCGTCCGTCGCAGCCCGCAGCCGAGCAGGAGAGCCAGGATGGCATAGTCGCGTTTGCCCTTGAGGCTCTCCCGGTCGGGGAGCGAAAGCAGTTCCTGCGCCTGCTCCCGGGTGAGCCAGTTGCCGATGCGGTTCCCGCGCCGGGGCGCGCCTTTCACATCGTTGACGGCAGCGGCGGTTTCTGACGCCATCAACCCGGCCTTGACCGCCGCCCGGGTCAGAGCTTTGATGGCCGCCAGGTGGACGCCCACGGTGGAGGACGACTTCCCTTCCCCGACCAGCGAGACCCGGTAGCTCGCGACCAGCTCGGCCGAGAGCGTCGGATTCCCTTCCCGGCCGCAAAACCCGAGGAACATTTCGAGAGCGTGGCTGTAGGCGCGACGGGTTTCGTCCGAGGTGACACCGTCCAAGACTCGTTTGACCAACTGCCCGACGCGGTCCTGCCGCAAATCGCCAGGCTGGGTCACCGGGATCAGCGCCGCCGGATTCACCAGGAGACCTCTTTCGGCCCTTGGGCCGGGAGGTTCCCGGTCTCGCCGAATCCAAGCTGGAGGTGCTTAAGAGAGTCGGTGTCGCGCCGAGCTCGGCGGACGGTCTCGGACCCCTCCTTATATAGAAGAGTGGTTTGCTCAACCGGAACATGGAGGTTGGCGGAAGCGCGCCGGCAGGAGGGGGGCATCAGTTGTCCTCGGGCAGATCGAGCTCGTTGGGGGCGACCACCGGAATAGGGGCCGAGGAGAAGGCGGCCAGCTCGAACTGCCGGTAGAGGTCAGCCCGCCGGATCTCCCGCTGACGAAGGGCTTGTTCGAGATGCATGGTGCCTTCCCCGGCCTCGGTGGCCTGGGCAAACTCGCGCAGATCGGCGACCTGGGCCAGGTAAAGGCCGGTCAGATCGTCGATCAGGTCTGCGATGTGGGCGGCGCGGGAGGCATGGGACATGGCAAAGGCTCCAATACCGGGAAAACGGCAATTTCGTGTCAGCACTCACTTTACTACTGATAAGAGTTGTTATCAACAGTAATAACAAAGATACCGTGCAGCCTCATGGAGTAAAGTGGTTGCGAGCCTCGCACTCGGCCAAGTTGCTGTCTAGCTTCGCTTTGCTCTACTTGGAGGGCCAACATGCCCGTCCGCCCACCTGGATTCCCCGACGTCACGGGAGACGAATAAAGTTCATGCCGTCTCCTCAGCCGCACAGGCGGGTCGCTGGGTCTCGCACTTTGAAGTTCAAAGCTGTCTTTCGTGGGTGCTACACGCTATAGCTCCAGCAGGAGCGGCGGTCCGAAACAGCCGGCTTGAGTGCGACGCACGTTGGCATGCCATCCCGACACTGCGTACGCTTGCGCTTCTTCCAGGCTCTCGAACTTCTTGCCCTTCAACGGCGTCATCTGCGCATGGTTGACGCCACTCTCCACTTTTCCTTTTCGATCCGGATCGCGTACTTTGCACGGCAGCGCCGTCACGCCGTAATGTGCCAGAACGTCGCGATACAACGGGTTCACGCCCGGATCGTAGAAGTCTGGAGACAACACGCCCTCGCGAAGGTTGTCCAGGATCATGACCCGCGGCGAACCGCCAAGCCGGCGAAATGCCTTTTCATGCAGCTCGGCCCACACACGCGCACTCGACCGGAAGGCCAGCAGGCGAACACACTTGCGACTACAACCCAGGGTCATGACAAACAGCCGCGTGCGCCGATACTTGCCACTCTCCGGATCGCGCACCATCGGCCCGGTCCCATAATCAACCTGGGCCTCTTCCCCTGGCCGCGTCTCGATGATCACGCGCGCTTCAGGCGATACTGCTCCGCGCAGCTTGAGTACGAATCGCTGAACACTCTGATAGCTGCTGGTATACCCGTGCTGATCGACTAGATCCTCCCAGATACCCATCGCGTTGCGACCCCGCGACAGCTCCAGCTCGATCAGCTCTCGGTACGCTTCACTGGCTCCGCATGGGCGCTTGCCACACTGCTCCGGCAACCTCGCTTCCGGCAAAAAGCCGGTAATCACTTCGTTGGCCGGTTTTGCATTTTCCGCTTGTCTGGATGGGGAAAAGCCGGTGATCACCTCATTGGCCGGTTTTGAACTGGCAGAGTCGGTCGTCACCGAAGGGGCCGCTGTTGCCGGCGCCTTTCGCCCCCAACTTCCCGGTGTGCGTATCGCTATCCCGGCAGACCTCAAATAGCCGCCAGCCGTCTCGCGACGAACTCCCGTCGCCGCCTCAATCTTGCGTAGGGACCAACCAAGACGCCCCAGCGCGATCACCTGCTCCTGCTTTGTTCTTTCCAAGACATTACCCATGCCAACTGAGGCTAATTTCCCTCGTCGGAGCTAATGTCTTAGGCCGCTTCTCTATGGCCGGTTTTGAAGTGATTATCTATGGCCGGTTTTGGGTGATTGCCGAGGTCACGGCGGGCAGAAGGGATACGATGCCGGGCGCCGTGCATGGCTTCTGCGGTATATGAGGTAAGAACAGTACGTTGTGAAACCGGGGAAGTCTTACGCAATGGAGCGGAGATCAGGTCCAAGTTGGCGAGACTCCTGACTTAAACTCAATTCGGATATTCGGTTTTGCGCCTGTCTTCGGGGCGTGTGCCAAATCTACGGCGTCCTGCTGGGCGCGGTCTCCACTTCAACTCGCCATTTGCGCCTGATGCTGCGGCGTAGTCCAGCGCCAATTCACAGCCTTGTTCCTCTGCTCTCAAGCGCACGTAGCCGCGAATGATGTTTTCGCGAAATTGATAATAACCGCGTCGTTTGCTCGCGAGTATATTTGCAGACCCTTTGCCCTTTAGGGCGCTCAGGCGCGCAACAATGGTTTGGCGGTCAAGAAGGTCACCAACGTCTTCGGCGGTGCTCATGATCTTGATGTATGACTGATAAATGCTCTCGGTGCTGCGAATGAGATCACTATGATCCGCGATGGCCCATAAGACCTGTTCGTATCCGGGCGCATCCTTTAAAACAGCTTGATCGTATGTTTGCTTTAAATGTTGCTCGATACCGAGAACAGATTGAACCACAGCTTCCCGGTAATGGGCCGCTGTTGGTGTAGAGCAAATATGTGGATCTCTGAACATCTGCCAGAATATGTGTTCGCACATCCTGTGAATGTAGTGGGGGAAGCCATCACTGATCGAAGCTATTCGATGACGTGGCGGATCGGTGATCTGGCAGTTTAGGGCCTTGGCGATGTTGTTGATAATCTCGTAACGGGCTTCGTAGCTGAGCGTGCCCAGCGCGATGCCCTCCAGGTAGCGATAGCAGGAGCTGTGGGCCCCGAGAAGTTTTTGCATCGAGTCTGCGACGCCGCAGAAGATGAAGTGAAACGGAAGAAGTTGATCGCCAATTTGCTTGATGAAATCCGCGAAATGCGTTCGTTCCTGATCGTCTGTAATGCGATCAAATTCGTCGATGATAATGACAATGCTCTCATTATGGCGGGCCTTTCCAACCTGTAATAAGGCTGCGATCAACTCATTCAAGTCAGTGATTGGTTTTGGCCGGGATTCTGCGCCGGTTTCTTTGGTTCCACCTGCCTCAAAGCTGCGTATTCCGGTGATGTGGGCCACTGATTACGGTGATGTGGGCCAGAGTCGGGAGCGAAGCGACGCTGGTTGTTTCTTACATTAGCCACGTGGCCCACATGAGTCAAGAAAAGGGTAAATAGATAACAGTCAGCATCATTTCGTTTCTTGCCTTGTCAGGTGGCACGATTGTGGATTCCGTTGGATGTGGGCCATCATTCCGTTTCATGTGGGCCAGCATTATGGTGATGTGGGCCGTTGCCTGGTGATGCGGGGCAGCCGGGGCTGCCCCACTGGTTTGGGCATCAAGTTCTTTTTTGATTTCCTTGCTGCCATTGTTGTTCCATCCGCGCCATCTTCGATCGGAGTGGCTCCCAGTAGCTTTCTGGAATCGCCGCGTCGTTGACTTCCTCGACGATGTCGGCGAAGTATTGCAGACTGGTGATCGGGGTTCGTGTTCCGGCGTTGAGCATGGCAACATACTTGCGGGCACATCCGAGCAGGATGGCCCGCGTGATCTGTTGCATGGAAACGCCACGTCGGTACATGTCGAGGGCCAGCTTTTCATCGGCGGCTGAGAAGCTGGCCTGAACGCAAGCAGGAGCCAGCAACAGGCCACGTACTCTATCGACGAACGCTGTCTCTGGACCAAGAGAGCGTTCAGAGGATGGTTGCCTTTGGTATGGCCAGAAGCGGTCGCGGATTTCAAGCATGAGCTGCGGGCTTCGGTCTCTGCGTACGCAACAGACGGCCCGCTCTTGCAACTCATCCACGTTCATGGCGATGAGGGTTGGCGTTGTTTCGACAGCCCGCGCCAGTTCCTCAACCGTTGCACGAAGGCAACCGGTGTGGCGACCGGCACGCAGACAGGCGTAGACGTAGAGCTTGAAGGCGCCATCGGAGAGCAGCGTGATGGCCTGCGCAAACTCTCCCCCTGCGGCGAACCATCCGGTGGGTTGTTTGAGGATCAACCGAGGGGTGCTCATGAGCGTCCTCCGGTTGAGTTCGATGCCGCATTGTTGTTCTTCTTACGCATCGACTCGCCATTCATTTCGATGCGATAGGCGTTGTGAACCAGCCGGTCCAGGATGCTGTCGGCGATGGTTGGATCGCCGATCTGCGCATGCCAACTGTCTACAGGCAACTGACTGGTCAGCACCGTAGAGCGCCGGCCATAGCGGTCATCACAGACCTCCAGGAAGCTGCGACGCTCATCGTCGCTCAACGACGCCATGGCGAAGTCATCCACCAACAGCACATCGGTGCGCGCGATGCTCTCCAGCAGCCTGCCCAAACTGCCGTCGGCCCGCGCCTGGGCCAGGTCGCGGAAGAGCTTGGCCGCGGACCGATACAGCACGCTGTAGCCGTCTCGGCATGCCTTCTGCGCCAACGCCTGCCCGAGCCACGTCTTGCCTATCCCGGTTGGACCGGTAAACAGGACATTGAGGTGTTGGATCACCCATTGCGAGTTGGTCAGCCCGCGTACCGTCGACGGGTCCATCTGCCGGGGATAGCGGTAGTTGATGTCTTCCACGCAGGGCTCGGAGGAGAGCTTCGACTTCTTCAATCGGCGCGTGAGTGCCTGGTTCTCACGCCACGTCCAGTGGCTGTCGACCAGCATTCCGAAGCGCTGTTCGAAGTTGAGGCCGCGAGCCTCGGGCTCATCGAGTTGCTTTTGATACGCTTCCGCCATGCCCGTCAGGCGTAGCGCGTGGAGCTTGTCCAGAGTAGCTTGGTTTAGCATTGGCCAACCCCCCGGCGAGTCTGCTGGGCTGCGTAATACCCAGGACCGCGAAGATTCTCATGCGTTACCGGCGAAGGCATCAACAGCAGCTCAGGCAACGGCTGACGGTCCAGCCCGCTTTGCAACATCGACTTCACGCTTTGAAAGCGGTACAGCTTCAGACGCACCGCCCGGGTCGAGGCCGCTTCCAACCGCTCAGCGCCATACTTGCGCTCCAGTCGAATCACCCCCAGCGCCGAACGATACCCCATCTCCGGATGCGGCTTGCTGGTCAGGATGTTCTCCACCAGTCGCGCCGTGAAGGGACCAACCTTGCCCGCCCATTCGATGATGCGCGTCGGCGTCCAGTCCAGATATTGCTGGTGTGACTTCGGCCGGTGTTCGCTGTTGGTGCTGGCGGTGTGTGGCCGGCTGCTGCGCGCATGGCTGGCTACGCGCTTGCCTTGATAGAAGATCTCCACCATCCCGCTGGTGCTGCGCAGTTCGACCTCCTTGCCGACCAGTTGATACGGCGTACTGTAGTAGTGGCCGTCCAGTTCGATGTGATAATCCAGATTCACGCGCGCCTTGTTCCACTCCGCATACACGAACGGCTGGCGCGGCAACGGCTGCAACGCCGGTCGATCCAGCAAACGGTAATGATCGGCACGCGAACCGGCCAGTTTGCGAAATGGCCGCTGATTCAGCTTGTGAACCAACTCCAGGATGGCTTCGTTCAGCTCCGCCAGGGTGAAGAACTGGCGCTTGCGCAACGCCGCCAGCACCCAGCGCTGAACAACTTGTACCCCGACCTCCGCCTTGGCCTTGTCCCGTGGGCGATAGGGTCGCGAGGGAAGAATTCCCACCCCGTAATGAATCGCCAGATCGCCATAGGTGCGATTTAATTCAGGTTCGTAGTAGCAAGGCTGCTTCACGCCCGACTTCAAGTTATCCGGAACCACCAGCAGGCTGGTTCCATCGAAGAACTCAAAGGCTCGGATATGCGCATGAATCCAGTCCCAGAGATTCTGCGTCCAGCTGGCTTCGGCATAGGTGTAGTTGCTGGCCCCCAGCACCGCGACGAACACTTGTGCCTGACGAACCTCGCCGCTGCTGGGGTCCGTCACCGGCACCGTCTGACCGGCATAATCCACAAAGGTCTTTTCCCCGGCGCGGTGTTCCTGTCGCATCACCACGTCCAGATGGCGCTTCCAGTCGCGGTAAAGCTCGCAGTACCAGCTATAGGCATAGCCCAGCGGATTGGCCTGCTTGTACTCTTCCCACAGAAGTTGAAGGGTTACGTTCTTGCGGCTTTTCAACTCCCGGTGAATCGCCGCGCAGTCCGGCAGGCAACGTTGCTCCGGCGGCGCCACCGGAGGCGGCGGGAACAATCGCCGCTCCAGTGCCAAGTCATCCAGATCGGACGGTAAGGGCCAACTCAGCCCCGCAGCTTTCAGCCGTTCCAGATAGCGCTGGACTGTGCTTTTGGCCACCTTGCAGATCGATGCGATCTGCCGCGGGGCAAGGTGTGATTCAAAGTGGAGGCGGAGGATTTCGCGGGTTTTTCTCATTGGTAACCGACTTTCGGGCAACATGTTCTCCTTTGATTTCAGGAAAACATCTGCCTGGGATTACCAACGACGCCTTCTTCGGCCCTGACCCACTGTCGCCATTACGTTCGATGTGGGCCACCGTTCCATTCGATGTGGGCCGCGATTACGCCATGTGGGCCAGCATTACGGTGAAACAAAAAATGCGGCCCACATCGCAACGGAATCGCGGCCCACATCACACCGGAATCAGCGGCCCACATCCAATGGAATCACTGGCCCACATGGACCGGAATATGCACTCAAAGCCAATCAGCTTAATGTTAATTTTTGCATTGAAGGAAGTTGATGATGAGGGTTTTGGTGTCGCACTGCTCAGAGATGCGAGGGCATTGTTCATCAGGCCAGCGAAGGTGGTTTTGGGCTCACAGACAAGCATGACCGGATCATGGGTTGCGGATTGGTGAGAAAAGGCGACCGTTTGGGCGAGCGAAGTTTTCCCGACCCCTCGATCTCCGTATATGAAGATGCTCCGGCCCGGGGCGTAGAGAGCTTGCTGAACCAAATTCAATTGTTTGGTTCGGCCGAACAGGTGTTCTTCGGATTGAATGGGCGATGTGGGGCTGACGTTACTGAATAGAATCTTGGCAAACTCTGGTTCCGACAGTTGGTCGATCATTACTTGCCCGGTTATTTCGGATGATACCGTAATCGTGGGTGAACGGCATAAATGCCTCTACAATCGGCGATAGATTCTGCTAAACGTGTCTGACTCCTCCCCATCCGCTTTGCTGATCAGTTCATGGATAAAGCCAAAAAGTCTCCGGAAGCCTTAGGCTCTGCGCCCATAAAGGGCTAATGTCGAGCCCAGGCAAAGCGTTCAGCGGGTCGCTCGTGAATGGCAGGTTTGTCCCCAATGTGATAGAGGAGCTGATTCGGGAGTGCGACCCGGACGGCAAAATCGTCGAAGATAGGGTCCGGAAGTCGGCCTACGTCCATGAAAGGCTGCATGCCGCCAAGAAGCTAGCCGACGAGCTATAGGACGCGGCAGAGAAGTTCAGGCTGGACTTCGAAAAATCTCAGTTTTCCGGCAACTATGCCCGCCTCGACCTGCATAAAACCCGCGCGAGCAAACAGGATATGACCCGGTGGCCGCTGCGAAAGTACGGATATAAGGCGCTGGAAGCGCTTGGCGACGGTTGGGATGGGCCAAACTTCTCGCAGTCCTGCGTCTGGAACTCTGTGGCCCTTGGGATGATCATGGAAAGCTGGACGCAGCTCATCAAGCAAAATGATGGCAGCAAGAACGCCGACAAGGCTTCTGATATCCTGCATGTCTGCCTTGAGCGCCTGGCTCTGCAATACGGGACGATCGATGTGAGCCGAATGCCAGCTAGGTAAGCTCACACCCCATCTGTCGTTCGTGTAGCGCTCACATGTCTTCCCTCCTACCTTCCGTAAACTGCCCGAAGAGTCAGCTTTGCAGTAACCTGATTACGCCTGTAGAGTGAAGCTGCTCAACACCCGGTTTTTGAGGAGCTACGGCAGGCACATCGGGTGTCCCATGCTGAAACCGATGGGTTATATGCGACCCCTCAAAAGTCGCACGCGAGTCACATCCGTAGGTTCTATCGGATTAATAAAATAGTCGTTGACGAATCGCCACCGCGCCCGTTCTCTCGCAATACTCGGGCGACTGGAGCCCGCGAGATGAACGGTCGATCGGAGACTCGTTTACTGTACCCACGCAAGGATGCTGCGTTTCAACTCGGTATATCGCTGCGTTCTCTCGATTACCTCTTAGCCAATCAAAAGCTCCAGTTTCAAAAGGTTGGCTCCCGCGTTCTGATTCACCATAAGGAGCTGGAGCGTTTCGCTTCTGCGAATCACTACGATAGTGTCGTGCAAGCTCGCTAACGATTGATGCAAGGGTCGCACTTCAGATTTCGTGATTACGGCGAAATGAGCTTGAGGGCCTAGACGTGAGCAATCCGAACAAGTCTATCAATTTTAGTCAGCGCTCCTTAATGAACTCTAACGTGTAACATGACGCGATTATCGATTCGCGTCCCGATGGCATAAATTCGGATTTATGTTATGATCTTGTCCGATAGTGGAAGGCGGCTAGGATGCGGGGCGTGTACGAACAGCCAGCGAAGTCTCGAGTGTGGTGGATTTGCTATTTCGTGGATGGTAAGCGGCACCGAGAGAAGGTCGGACGCAAGAAGGATGCAATCGACCTCTACCAGAAGCGAAAAGCCGATGGGCGAGCGGGCGTAAAACTTCCTACGCTGCGAAACAACCGAGGGGTAACGATTAACGAATTGATAGACGACGCCCTTGCGTTCGTGTCGAATCCTAAGAAGCCTCACAAAGACCTGCGCAATTACAAGAGCAAGGCCGAAATCGTGCGTCATGCCATGGGTCACCGCACAGCAGCATCCGTAACGCCCAAGGAGCTGAACGATTGGCTGAACGAACAATGCAAAACTGCTGCGACGAAAAACCGCTATCGAGCATTCTTGTCTTTGTGCTATCGAGAGGGAATGGAGAAAGGAAAGGTCACCGTCAACCCTGCTCGGTTGGTCCGTCATCTGAAAGAAACCAACAGTCGAAAAAGGTTTTTGAGTCGTGAGGAATACAAGCGGCTGCACGATGTCATTGCCGAGCGGTTCCCGACGCACCTGTCTGAGTTCATTGTGAGCGTGCACACTGGTATGCGCTTATCAGAGCAGTACGGGTGCACCTGGAGCCGAGTTCACTTCGACCGAAAGACAATCGAGCTGCCAGAGACTAAGAACGGTCATCCGCGAACAGTAGACTTGAACCGAATCTCGATTGAGGCTCTCCAAGCGGTGCACTCCACCAAAGTTAAACCCACTGACCACGTGTTTCCGAGGAACGGTCAAGCGAAGGGGTCTACGCGGTCGTGGTTTCAACCGTGCCTGGAAGAGGCCGAGATAAAGGATTACGTCTGGCACAGCAACAGGCACACCTTCTGCTCGTGGCTAGCGATGGCGGGAGCAACCACACTGGAGATCCAACAGGCAGCGGGACACACCACGCCTGCGATGGCTGCACGATACGCCCACCTGTCTCCCAAGCATCGAAAATCGGTGGTCGAACGGCTGGTAGAACCAACTGCCACCTAAAGTGCCATCGGCCCTTTTGAGGAAATTGACCCGAAGGAAGGAATTGTGCTGGAAGTCACTTATTTTATTGGTGCCCGGAGGGGGACTTGAACCCCCACGGCCTTGCGGCCTGCGGATTTTAAGTCCGCTGCGTCTGCCGATTTCGCCATCCGGGCACTGTCGCATAGGTAGCTGGTGACACGAGACTTAGTTCGGTCTTGTCCCAATTCGGCTTAACCATCCGAGAGGCATGGTTTCAGTTCTGGTGTCAGTTGCCCTGCTCCGTGCTGAGCCAGTATTGCACAGACGCTGGACCGCCTCCAATTGATGTGCCGGAGCCTGATGAGCGTATCGCATGGTGACTTGAATGGTCTTGTAGCTCCCGGAATATAAACTGTGGGTCTACTGGTCGCCTGCGAACGATCCAGTGGCATCGGCAGGCAAGGCTATCGTTGCGTTTAAGGAGCGAACAGATAAAGAGCCGTTTGCTAACAAGGGAGCAAGAAGAACGACACGGCGGATTCGAGTCTCAAACTGACCTGCTATGAACGGCTGCTGCCAGCGCGTGATCCAGTTCGCAGGAAGATTAGCGTCGAGGGACGGGCAAGGATCGCAGCGGCACAGAAGGCGAGATGGGCAAAGACTAAAAGTGGTAGAAAGATCAGGACGCCCTAGGCAGTTCTTCAGCGGTCACTCGCTTATCTGGTTCGTTCAGGGATAAAAAGTCCATCTCGATTTGCTGTCTCTTGATGAGCAAGAGGATCATCTTGCCAAGCTCTAAGAGTTCTGTGTGGTCGATATGCTTTCGTCTAATCATCACTGCCTCAACCGCCCCACCGAAGCGCTGCCGCACCCAGGGATCAATCGTGGGCTTGATCTATCCGTCGCTCTCTCGTAAATGAGCTTCATAGCCGACATCGTTGGACTCAACGACTTCAAGTCTTCGGAGACGATTCGGCGCAGGTCCCGCTATCGATATCGAAAGAACGCGAAACACACGCCCATCACCGCTCGCAATCCCACGACCAATTTCCATCTCGCGCTCCAGGTTTAGTTCACCCAGGTAGTCGCCGCTAACGGCATCAAAACGTCATGTGTGTACGTGGCCCCTCCCCGATTCCGTTAATCCTGGCTGATTAAGAGATGGTTCTGAAGTTGGGCGTGGTTGCCCGCTCGGTCTTCTGAGAATTGAACCGTGTTTTGCATCAAACTATCAGGTTTGCCACTGGCGCTAAATGGCGTGCGAAGAGACGGCACGTGCTCCTACCTGGGTGTACTAGGCTCTTTGTATAGAGGGCTTTGAGCCTGGACGGCAAGACGAAGATCTTTCTGCCGACATCGTTGCCAGGAGGGCCGTGAGAAGCCTTGACCGTCACTCTCACAAAGAGTAGCTTCATGCCGGATTATTGACTATGAGCAAAACCAGATTGTTACGTTTGGCGATTTGGGCATCCGTGGCGTTGGCCGCGCTGTTTCAAATTGCATTCCTGTTTGAACTTCATAGCGTTCTGCCATCGGATCCGGCTTTATGGTCTCTTTCTATTCTGAGCTTTGCATGCGTGGCCGTTGGTCTGCTTGTTCGACGGAGCTTGGCCACGAAAGCAAAGGTTAGCTACAGGCCCGAACGGGTTCATCTGCAACGTCGCTTTGTCGGGATGGAAGCAAGTAGTCGCGATCCACACCTTGAACCAAGTCAGCCAACCCCAGAGAAGCAGGGACAAGCAGGGATCGCAGATGGTTGGAAGCATATTCGCTTGAAAGCGACGCGCATCGCCTATAAGTAACCGCGCCGAGCGCAATAAAGTAACTCCCGGCTAATTGTCACAATATCCGTATTGATTTCGATGGGTGTATTGTTGCGTTGGTGGCATCACACCATGGAATTGCCTAAGAAGCAACCTCACAGGGTAATTACTTTCAAAGATGCGCAATCAGCCATCAACGGAACACTTGAGACTTGGCTGCCCCGACTTGTGGAGAGCAACGATGCGCTTGAAGCGGCTCTGCTGCTCTTGAGAGACCTCTACTTTTCGCGAGGCAGTTTCGCTGAAGAAGTTGTCCTCAAACGGGTAGAAGAGGCACTAGTTATAGCTGCAACGGCGAAGAGGGCCTTCTAGCAACAATCTCCTACGTGTCACCAACTGGCGTTCACTTCAATCCGTGGGTTATGTCTGTTGCGACTCATTTTAAGTCGTTCTATTGTGTATGTAACTTACTTATTTCAATACACTTAATTTCAGCAAATGTGAAACTGTGTAAGTGAATGTGTAAGTTTCGACGCCCCGGAAACCGCTCCGTTCCTGCCATATTACTGGAATTAGGCTGCCGGGAACGAAATCGAGGCCCCTGGTCCCCAAGTTTCTTCTTGACGGCTTTCATGGTGTTGGTCCCTGTTGCTTTTGAACGGCGGCCGCTTTCGCGGCCGTCCAGGCCTCGATCAGATCGAGCAACTCGCCTGCGGCCGCAACGGCAGCGGCATACGTGACCGTCCTCTGATCGTGAACCCCGCCGCGGCGTGTGCTTCAAGTCGTTGACTTGGATGTGGACTTGGTCGAGGTGGAGGTTGGCCCACTGCGGGTAGAGCGCCTGCGCTTTCGTAACAAGCGCAGGCACGTAAGCTCTTTCCGCCGACGACGATTTTCAGGATGCGGTGATAGATGGCTGCTGTTCGGAAGAGGGCGTTGTTGAAATAACCTCCGGCAATCCATTTGCCGTCGAGGCGCACCTTGCCGGCCGCGATCATCCGTGCGCGCCTTTCAACGGCGGTAATGTCGATGGGGGCAGTGCGGTCGGTGAAGCCATGCTGCTTCGCCTGGATGAGCGCATAGACGGCGCCAAGAAAATCATCCAGTGATCCCGCAAGGTCGGTATTGGTTAAAACGGCGGTTTCCGTCAGCAGGGCGCCTATCCTGCGGGCATAACCGGCCAGTGCGACGTTTGCGGGGTCGGTGAGGTCGAGGCTCAGCATGGACGCGGTCTTTTCCGTAAGACAGTCTCCCACCGTGTTCACGGGATAATGTGATGAAGGACGTTATCACACTCTAGGGGACGAGACGAGAGATCTCCATGAATTGGGTGTCTCTGCGGTGCTGAGATCTCATTTTGACGCCCCACGCCGCGGCAGGAGCACCAATTCGGCAGCTTCCTCGGCATCTCTGAGGAGCGTCTTGCGCGGCGTGCCTATCTGCGCACGCATGGTCAGGCCACGAGCAAAATCCGTGACTTGGATCGCGCGCACGGCTACCGGAAAGTCAGACGGGATTTCTCCGGCAGTGATCCCGTCCCGGAAACGGCGCTCCACCAGCGCCGCGCCGCCCGCGGCCGTGCTCTGCAGGAACCGCCGAACCTCAGCGTCGTTCACAAGCGGCGCGACGCACACCAGAAGGCAGCCCCGGGCGGACCCTTTCTCGGTCGCACTTTCGACGGCGTACCTCAGAAAGCCCGCGATCGAGTCGCGAAGACTCTGTGGCGAGAGGAGTGCCTTCGCGGCTGATGCGCCCTTCCGTTCTGCGTACGCCCTAAGGACGCGCAAGAATATCGCCCGCTTGTCCCCAAAGACGGCATACAGGCTCGGCCGTCCCACGCCCATCCCGGCGACGAGATCGTCGATCGTCACGCCGTCGTAGCCTTTCGACCAGAATACCTGGGTCGCCTTTTCCAGCGCCCCCGTCTCGTCGAAGCTGCGCGGCCGTCCACGCGGCCTAGTGGTATTTTGAAACATTTAGTTCACAACTCCTTGACACTTGTTATCTATCATACCAATATATAACCGAATAGTTCGAAAATAGCAAGCTGGCTTTGCATTGCGGGGCCTCACGACTCGATCTCAACCCTTTACCACGGAGACGCCTATGAAACATTCAATCGGAAGAAAATATGAACGAAAGTATCTTAATAACCGGAGCAAATGCTGGGCTTGGGAAAGAGACTGCCCGACAGTTAGCATTGAAAAAAGAAACAAAAAAGGTAATTCTTTTTTGCAGAAATCAAGCGAGAGCAGAGGCAGCAAAAAAAGACCTTGAGGAGAAAACGGGGAAAAAGATTTTTGAAATTATTATTGGGGATGTTACGGATGCAAATTCTGTAAGAAAAGCAGTAGAAAAAATAAAGGAACCTGTTGATGCAATAGTTTTAAATGCAGGTGGAGTAATTGGGAAAACGGCTGCGAAATCTACGCCTTCCGGTATGAATCAATTAGCTGCTACGAATATTTTAGGTAATGTAATTCTAGTGGAGGAATTAATTAAACGGGACAATTTAAGGAAAACAGTTCTATCAGTCAGTGCGGAAGCTGTTCCAGGAGTAAAGATGCTCGGAGTAAAACCAGTTTCAATGAGGACTTCTTCTGTAGATGAGTTTGCTGCTGTTCTTGATGGATCATATTTTGGTAATAAGTTCAATGCATTGCAAGCATACGCATATGTCAAGTATGCAGAAACCATGTGGACGTTATCAATGGCAAGAAAATATCCTAAGCTCAAGTTTATTGTTGTGAGCCCAGGAAATACAAAAGGAACTCAGGCGCCAGATAGTCTTCCCCCGGCAATGCGGTTTATGTTGAAGTATGTGATGATGCCTATTGTATTCCCATTGATGGGCGGAATGGTGCATAAGCTGGAAGTAGGTGCAAAACGCTTTGTAGATGCCATTTCGGATGAGCGGTATAAAAGCGGCGTTTTTTATGCCAGTAAAGAGGGTAAGTTATCAGGGGACATGGTGGACCAGAGCACTTTTTTTACTGATTTGAAAAATACTTCATTTCAAGATAACGCCAACGAGGCAATTCACCATTTCATAAATTAGGCCTGTTCTTCGCCTCGCCGCCCAAGAAGTTCACCGGCCCAATCGAGGCGATGCGCCACCCACATTTTCACGATCGCGCCAGCCAAGAAGCCGCGTGGCAGGCCGTCGTCAAGGTCTCCGGCGTCGATTTCTCTTCCACAGCATCCTTAAGCGCGGTGTCCTGAAAGAGCGCCGGTCGCGGCGAAATGGTTGCGGTGACCAGAATCAGCATGCGATTGCGGAGCTACGCGCTCGTCCACGGGGTCTTACGGTATTTTGAAATAAATAGTTCAAAAATTCCTTGACGGTGGCCATCGTGTCTATTATCGTACCAAACAGTTCAAAATCAGCAAAGCAACCCTAACCTCGCAAGGAGAATACACATGGAACGTTACGAAGGTAAAAAAGTGGTGATCATCGGCGGCACGAGCGGCATGGGGCTCGCGACGGCGAAGATGCTCCTCGATGGGGGTGCGCGTGTTCTGGTGACGGGTCGCTCGCAGGCCGGCCTGGAATCGGCGCAGAAAGAGCTTGGAAAGGACGCCCTCGTGGTTTCGAGCGACTGCGCGGTCGTTGACGGAAATCGACGCTCTCGCCTCTCGGGTGAAGGCCGAGTTCGACACTTTCGACCTGCTCTTCGTCAACGCCGGGTTCAGCATCCGAGCGCCTCTTGAGAGCATGACCGAGGCTGTCTACGACGAGATGTTCAACCTGAACGCCAAGGGGCCGCTTTTCGTGATGCAGAAGCTCACGCCGTTAATAAATCGTGGAGGCTCTATCGTCCTCACGACCTCGATCGCCAACGTCAAGGGAATGCCCGGCAACGCCACATACGGAGCGGCCAAGGCTGCGCTGCGATCATTCGCTCGGACGCTGGCCGCCGAGTTGATTCCTCGCGAGATTCGCGTCAACGCGGTGACGCCCGGCCCCATCGACACGCCGATCCTTGGCAAAGCGTTTCCCGATAAAGACGCGGCC
Organism: uncultured Acidobacteriaceae bacterium; assembly: GCA_963838445.1. Taxonomy (GTDB): domain Bacteria; phylum Acidobacteriota; class Terriglobia; order Terriglobales; family Acidobacteriaceae; genus PALSA-350. The sequence goes on along the minus strand of CAWIRT010000035.1, from coordinate 204,721 downwards.
GCCCAGATTAGGGAGAAGATGATCGGTATGGTCCCGATGAAGCGCTGGGGGACGTCGGAGGAAATCGCCAAGGCCGTCCTCTTCCTTGCGTTCGACGCGACCTTCACGACCGGCGCCGAGCTTCCGGTCGACGGGGGTTGGTCGCAACTCTGAAGGCAGTACGTGGCGGCCGCCGAACTGGACTATATCAGCTGCGTGTTCGCGCATAACGCCTCAAAGCTCAGCCTGGCGCGGGCTCTCGGCAGCGCGGCGGACAACGTAGAACGCTTCCTGAAATTGAAGTGATGCTTTGGACCTGGAAATGTTGAGTACCGGACCACGGGGGAGCGAGATCTCGATGAGCGGAAAGACGGTCCTCATCACGGGCGCGACAAGCGGCCTCGGGCTGGCCACTGCCCTGCTACTGGCGGAGCGAGGCGCGGAGATCGTCATGGTGGGCCGTGATCGAACGCGGGCGAATTTCATGCGCACGGAAATCGCGCAATATGCTTCCGGCAGCGAGCCCATCCTGTTCCTCGCAGACCTGTCGTCGCAGGCGGAGATCCATCGCCTGGCCGAAAAGCTTCATGGAAGTTTGTCACGGATCGATGTCCTGATCAACAATGCGGCCGCAGTGTTCGCAGAGAGGGAGACGACGACGGATGACCTGGAGAAAACCTTCGCCGTTAATCACCTTGCGCCGTTCATCCTCACTCACCTTGTGCTCGATCTCGTCCGCGCCGCGCCCGCCGGAAGAATTCTAACCGCGTCCTCGGAGTTCCATAGCGGAGAACTAGATTTTTCCAATCTCCAAGGAGAGCGGCAATACAACTGGTTGGGGGCCTACAGGCGCTCGAAGCTTTGCAACGTGCTGTTTACCTACGAACTCTCCCGGCGCCTCGCAGGAACGACGCTCACCGCGAACTGTTTTAGCCCCGGACCCACCCTCACGCGCCTGGGCGACAACATGCGAGGTTTACATGCGGCATTCCCCTGGTTGTTAAAGCGCATTCCATCTTTGCTTGCATTTCCGGAACGCGCAGCGAGAACTCCCGTCTACGTCGCGTCCTCCCCCGATCTCGACGGTGTCTCCGGCAGATTCTTCCGGCAGTGCCGAGAGACGCACACCAAACAGATTACGTACAACAAGGGCGTTGCAGTTAGGCTCTGGGACATGAGTCAAGCGCTGTATGAGAGCCGCGCCGCTGAAGCTCCGAAAGGCGGCCACGACTCCTATATATAGTGTGCGTGACCCACCTTATTTTCAGAAGAACAACAAAGCATCTCCAACCGCCGCGCTGCACTGGCGCTTGAATCCTTGCCGGGAGGGCCTAAACGCGCTTCTTTAATGCAGAAGGAGCGTACAAGCATGACGGCGGAGTGGATTCCCTGCGGGAGCGGGTTTATCGCGGCGGATGTCATTCGCTGGAACGAGGGCGTGTGGCAAAGGCTTCGCCGCCGCCGGGGCCGGCTCGTGAATATCGGCGAACGCGTCATCACCGCTGAAGTGCTGCGGGATGAGGGAGGATGGCTCGACCTTCTCGTTCGTGGCTGCGCTATCGCCAGCGAAAAACCCGGCCACAAGTTTGAAAGTCATCCAGATAGGGGCGGCGTAGCCTTTGTCCATTGCTTCACCCCACAGCAAGAGAACATTCATCCCTCTGTAGGGCGTGCCGTTGTGACGTAACGGTTTGGTGATACGTCCGGCTGTATGGGCGACATTCCACGGTTTCATCCATGTGCGGATTCCCTTCTCTCCGCTGCGTCTGCCGATTTCGCCATCCGGGCATTCGCTGCAATTTGAATCGTGGCAAGAGACTGATTTTGCACTTCTTCCGATGTGGCCTCAGCGCGCTTTCAGTCGCCCTGTTTCATGTTGAGTCAGTATTTCATACCCTCCGCATCGCCTCCCGTTTGGAAAACATGCCATGGGGCGGCCTGCGCCCTGTTGTGCTCTTCCTCATGGCCCTGATCTTCGCAGTTTGACGCTATCCTTCCCGTTTTGGGCCGCCAAACTCCGCTTTTGGGAAGTGGAGGAGAGATGGCAGCGGCGATTGTTCCCGATATTGAAAGCGTTGACTCCGTTATTAGATCTGTTGGCGTGTCCGTCTTCTCTTTGCCCGAAGGCGCGCGTGGAGCGAGGGAACGCTTTTTTGGCCTGCTTTCGGGCAGTTCCTGTCGCTTTATTGCGCGGCTGATAAAGCCAGGAATGTCGATGGGCACGGGGAGGTGCACCCCGCCAGATGAACGCATCCAGCCGTTTGACAGGGTCGATTTCCGGCTTCGCATGCAACCGGTCGCAGATTTTCGCAAGGCAAGCCGCAGAACTGCTTTTCTTTTTGGCTCTTTTGGCCAGCCATGCGTTTGCCCAGAGCACAACGACCATCAGCGGAACGGTGTACATGCCGAATGGGGCGGTGCCACTGCCCAACGTGCTGGTCTACGTGACCAATGGTGCGGTGACGCTGCCGGCCGCGGGCGCCACTTGCACTTCGACTTCGGTTACCGCCGCCGAGGGTTGCATCACATCGTCGACGGTCACACCGACAGTGGTCACATCGGGTACGGGCGTCTACGCTTACACAAGTACTGCCGTTGACGGCAGTTTTACCCTGAGCGGCGTGCCTGAGGGCAACTCCTACACATTGGTTATCCAGTCCGGCAAGTGGCTCAACGAGTTCACCGAACCGAGCTCGGGCACGCTTTCCAGCGCTATCAACGGCCTGCACCTGAGTATGCCGAGCGTGCACTCGGCGACCGCCAATATCCCGCTGATTGCCGTTCAGACAGGGAGCGCCGACGCGCTGGAGTGTGTGTTTCGCGATATCGGCGTGGCCAGCACGGAATTCACCGACGACTCAGTTGCCAGCGGCCCTTCCTACGGCGGGCGCATTCATCTCTATAAGGGTAACGGCGCCCAAATAAGCGCAAACACACCGTCCTCCGCTACTTTGCAGACCCAAGCCAAGCTGAACAGTTATGACATGGTGATGTTCCCGTGCGAGGGAGGCGGAACGACAGGAGCGAGTTCGACCACGATCCCTTACTTGATTAATTACGCCAGCCTGGGCGGCAGGGTGTTCGCTACGCACAACAGCGATGCGTGGCTCGATACGACCGACACGGGAGCCAACGGTTACTACTTTTACAGCGCAGGAAATCCGTCGCCGATGACCTGGGGGAGCGCGGCCAATTCCGTCACGCCCGATCCCGGCTACGGCCTCATCAACACCACCTTCAGCGACGCCACCACGCTCGCGGCGTGGCTCTATCAGAACGGATACTCCTACGGAGCCAGCGGGAACAACACCGGCACGCAGAATGAGGTCGAGATCAGCACGCTGCGCTTCAACGTGGATACGGTCAACGCACCAGCACAGGCGTGGCTCACCTTTCCCGGACAAGCCAGCCAGAGCTACAACGTCGCCTACAACGGCGGCAGCCCCATCATGCAGTTCAGCTTTAACACCCCGTGGGGAGCGAGCGCGGCCAACCAGTTCGGACGCGTGCTGTACAACGAGTATCACGTAGAGAACGTCTCGGAATCGGGCAGCCCTACATTTCCCAATGAGTGCCCCACATTGAGCGGGGCCAGCCAGGTTCCACAGGAGAAGATGCTGGAGTTCGCCATCTTCGATCTTTCGGCCGCGGTGACGCCGGTCGTTCTGCCCACCGCAGCACTCACGATCACCACCAACCCCAGCAATTCCATCTTCAACGAAGGCGACACCACCGACACCATCTCGGTAGACGTGACCAACACCAGTTCGACCATTGCGCTGCCCAACAACCTCACGCTTTCCGTAACGCTTCCGGCCGGGCTGACAGCCACGGCGATGACAGACTCGAGCGGCGGCAATTGGGTCTGCACGGTGGGCACGCTTTCCTGCACCAATGCCAGCGGCATCGCACCCAACGCAGCCGACGCCGTGACCGTCACCGTGACTGTATCCGGCAGCGCTGCCGGCGGCAGCGCCTCCATTCCCGGGTCGGTTTCGGCGACTGTATCCAGCCCGAACTTCTCCTCCAACATCACCGGTCCGCTCACCATCACCTTGAACCGTCACGCGGCGGTCGCGTGGGCCACGCCGGCGGCCATCACCGCGGGCACCCCGCTCAGCAGCACGCAGCTCAGCGCCACAGGCAACACCGCGGGCACCTATGTCTATACGTTGAATTCAACCTCCGGGACCGTAATCGCCAGCGGTACAGTGCTGCCGTCCGGTGACAACACGCTTTGGGTCACGTTCACCCCCACCGACCAGGACTCCTATCCGGGCACGGCCACGGCCAGCGTCACGTTGACGGTCAACTCCTCAACCGCGACAGCTACTAACCCGGCGCCGGTCAGTTTTGGGAACGAGCCGGTAGGCAGTTCGACCAGCCAGAATGTGACATTTACCTTTTCCGGAGCAGGCTCTATCGGCACGCCGCTGGTGGTGACCCAGGGAGCCACGGGATTGGATTTCACCGATGCTGGTACGGGTAGCTGCGATACCAACGGCAGCAGTTACGCCTACGGCATCGGCGGGACCTGCACGATAGCCGTAAGGTTCGCGCCACGTTATCCGGGCATACGCTCTGGGGCGGTCCTGTTGAAGGACGGCTTGGGCAACGTGCTGGCCACGGCGTATTTGCGCGGCACGGGAACCGGATCGCAGGTTTTATTTCCTCCCGGTACACAGACGATCCTCACTCCGGACCTATTCACGTACTGGCCCCAGGCCCTGACAATCGACTCGCAATTCAATCTCTTTTTTGTGGACGGCAACTCGAACAGCTATGCCGGCGCGGTGATCGAGTTTCCCTGGAGTGGGAACTCCTATGGGCCGGCGCAGTCACCCACTAGCCTCTACCTTCCCGGTGCGTTTAGCTACCCATCCGGAGCGATGGCCGAGGATGGGACGGGCAATCTCTATGTCGGCTTGACCGACTACATAACGTCTACCGGCAGTCAAATTTCCATGGAATGGCAGCAGCTACGGCTCAGCGATCTCCCTCGGTTCCGACGTGGTCCTACCCACAGGAATTGCCGTGGATGGCGGGGGAAATTTGTTCTTTTCCGACAGCGGCGCACCGCTCATCGCCGAATTGCCCTGGACTGGCTCTTCTACAAACGGCGGATACGGTTCGCAGATCACACTCGCAAACTCTACGGCTCTCGGCGGCGGCAATATGCTCCCGCAGGGAATCGCCGTCGATCGCGCAGATAATGTCTTCTTTCTCGCCTCACTGTCTGGCCCGACAGCCGAATTGATAGAGATTCCCTATGTGAGCGGCAGCTACAACCCATCCTTCGTCACCATTGACAGCGCGCTCTATAACGCCAGCGGGATCGCCATCGACACCAACGGCAACATTTACGTGCAAGATACCACCCATAACCAGACTTCGACTCCTGTTTATGAATACGTACTGAGCGGCGCAAATTACGCCCCTCGGGCGCAACTGTTTACCACCCCTTATGGGGGTGGAGCGCCCATAACCCTCGATGGGGCAGGCAATCTCTACCTGATGTGGAACAGTGGAGATGGCGAAGGCGCTATCTACAAGCAGAACCGTAATGTGCCGCCCTCGATCAATTTCCCCACCGCAACGGCGCACGAAACGGCGGATACGGCGGGAGAGTCGCCCCGGGGAGTCTCACCCCGAGGCGCTCGCAGGTAGGGTCGAGAGCAGGCGCGCGCACGGTAGGTGCCGGTGGTAATCCCATCGCTTTCGCGATGGCCCGCAGTCCGGGAACCATGGTCACGTTTCCAGCTCCCGCCACGTCAAACGCAGCGTGCGGTTTTCCCGCACTGCGCTTTCCTGTTTGTTTCGTGCCAGGGGTTATGGGACCTATCGTGCCGGAAGTGCTTTCGGCGCAGTTGCACGACGAACCCGATAGCCGTTAAACAGCTTCAGTTCCTCGTATATCCATTGCCTACTCCACCTCGTCCAGCCGAAGCCGCGTCGATTCCGGGACCGCCCCATGTGACGCCGAATCTTCTTTTCTACCCAGTCCTTAATGAAGCTGAAGCACTCGCTGGAGTTTCCGATGGCGAAGTAAGTCACCCAACCCCGCAACACCGGATTGATCAGTTCGACCAACCGGTCCACCGGCCGGGATTGGTATCGCCGGAACACCTCCTTGAGCTTACGCAACAACGCCGTGCGCTTCTTCATCTTCGGCGTGTAATGCGCTCGCCACACCTGCCTTCCTATGCTGCGCAGGCGTCGAAAGTCGAACCCCAGAAAGCCGAAGCTTTCCCCACGGTCCAACTCCACATTGCGACTCTTCTCTTCATTGATCTCGACTTGTAGTTTGGCAAGCTCTTCCCGAAGTCGCTGGTTCACTGCCCTCAGCAGCCACGCATTGCGCGGATGAGCGTCGATTAGCACGACAAGATCGTCGGCGAAGCGGGCATACTCGACGTAGGTGTACTTCCCGTTGCGCGTAGCTTCTTTCGCTCGCTCCAGCATCCGATCTACCTCGGTGAGATAGATATTACTGAGCAGCGGCGAAATCACTCCGCCTTGCGGAACGCCTTGTTTGCCCGATGCCGTCAGCGTGAGATTCAGCAGACGCATCACCTCGTCGTCGTTGATCCGGCGCGCAACTTTGTCAAGCAGCAGATGATGTCTCACTGTGTCAAAGTATGCGCGTAGATCCAGATCTATGATCCGGGTCTTCCACTGAACGATTGCCGTTGCTACGCGATTCACCGCTTCATGCGCGGTGCGTTTGGGCCGATAGCCATACGACCCCGGTTGAAAGTCCGCCTCGAAGATCGGCTCCAGTATAAGCTTGAGCGCGCCTTGCACCACTCTGTCGCGGATAGCGGGAATCGACAGGACACGGACTTTTCCTCCGTCCTTCGGTATCGCCCGCCGCCGTGCCCTGAGCGGCACATAAGTACGCTCCTTCAGTTCGCCCTGTAACTGCTCGAGGAAGTTCTCCACGCCTTGCGCCTCGATGACCTCGAACGTCACCCCGTCCACTCCCGGAGCACCGTTGTTCTTCCTGGCCAACGTATACGCCTCGCGCAGTGTCTCCATCTTGCAGACATGGACGTACAAACCCCAGAAACGCCACGACGGTTCAGCCTTCGCCTTGACGTATATGTTCCGCCTCAGGTCCTGCAAACTAATGGGTGCGTTTATCATCCACCCTTGCCTCCCGTTTTGTTGGAACCGTTACAAACAGCAGGGCCCCTTCGCTCCACCGGCATTACCCGGCTTCCTCGCTACTGCGGACCCATCCGCCACCCTCTCGCCTTCGGCCCACTTCCCGGGTTCGCCGGTTATAGGACCTACCCTGCTCCAGCGATTTCGCGCTGGGACGAGGAGGGCTTCTCCAGTTGCTCAGCATGTCCTTGTCATCGTGCCGTCGCTTCCACCCCGCCGAAGTGAGATAACCGCATCGGTCAGATTTCGGCTACCCCTGCTGCCTTCGCCCTCACGGTTGCGGGCTCGGCCTTCGGAGCTTCTCACTTTCGAGGCCACCTTCACGTTCATCTTCATTACGGCCCGACAACTCGCGCGTCTCCCAAAGAGACGGTCGTCGATAGGCTTCAGAAATTCAGTTTCCCTCCTCCCTGCTATCCAAGCTACGGGGCCTCTGACTCTTGCCCCGGCAGGTTTATCTCCTGCTGAACACGCCAGCCTTCGCTGGACACACAACCGTACGTGAATCTCTCGCGTCATACGGCTCCCATCAAGGAGCCCCCGCGCATCGTAGCCCAGGGTGCAAACAGGTGCGGGGAGCGACGGGAGACCGCCGCGACCCATCGCCTTGCACGTCGGACATGATTACGCAGTTTCTTGTATTTCTGTCTGGCCCAGTTGACCAGCTCTTGATCCAGTTGGCGGATCACCGAGTAAAGCCCTGTACGGTAATACCTGCCGTAGTATTGGAACCAGCCACGGAGAATCGGATTGTAGAGGCGGGAAAGATCTTCCAAAGACTGATGACTGCATTGCCGCAGGCGCCAGTTTCGGATGATTGCCCGCATCGACTTGGCAGCTTTGGTCGAGACCGCGGGACTGAAATTGGTAAAGACTTTTCCGTTTCGATTGATCGACTTCCTCGGACGGAATTCGTACCCAAGAAAATCGAACTTCTCATCGGTGTGCCTTCCCTTCCGCAGATCATCCTTGCAATAGATGATCCGCGTCTTCTCCGGATGGAGTTCCAGTCCACAGTCCAACAACCGCTTCGCAATTGCCTTCCGAATCGCCTTGGCCTGCCATTCCGTTCTACAGTGCACGATGACATCATCGGCGTACCTCTCGAATGGAAAACTCGGATAGTACGTCGCCATCCATCGGTCAAATGCATAATGCAGAAACAGATTGGCCAGCAGCGGGCTGGCCACGCCACCTTGTGGCGTGCCCTTCTGACGCGGAACGAGGTGCCCGTTCTCTTGTTCCACTGGCGCTTTTAGCCAGCGTTCGATATAGAGAACCATCCATCGCTGCGATGCGTGTTTCTTCACCGCTCGCATCAGGAGATTTTGGTCCAGATTGTCGAAGAAGGCTCTGATGTCCAGATCCAAGACCCAGTCATTTTGCCAACACCGCTGCCGGGCTTGACCCACTGCGTCCAACGCTGACTTCCCAGGCCGATAGCCATAAGAGTCAGGATGGAACAGTGAATCAACCTCCGGTTCCAGCCGCGCCTTCACAACCTGTTGCGCGATTCGATCCGCTACAGTCGGAATGCCCAGACTTCTTTCCCCGCCACTCTTCTTCGGTATCTTCACTGTCCTGACTGGCGGTGGATAGTAGCTGCCCGACGACATTCGATTCCAGATCCTGTAAAGATTCTTCTTCAGTCCCTTTTCAAAATCCTCGATCGTCTGTCCATCGATGCCTGCCGATCCCTTGTTCGACTTCACTTTCTGATACGCTTCCCAGACCTCCTTCTTGGAAATACAAAATGACTTTGCCTCATTCATCGGGCTCCTCCCATTGCTGGTTGACTCATTGAATCAGGCTCCTTGACACAGCGCCTTCGCTCCATCCCTTTATCGGGGACTTCATTGCTAGTACGCGCTGTTCCGTCCCTGCCATCACGCATCCGTACTCTCGCCCTCGTGGGTTCGCCACTTGTAGCTTCTCCGTTAGCATCGTGATCGCAGGTTCCCATGTTCCGCTTATCCGCCTCATGGCAAGCTCAGGCCACCTCTCATGCCGGATGCCGCTCCGTCCGTAAACAGGTTTCGCCGGAGCTTGTCCCGCAGTAACAATCACGCCGCGGTTTTGACATCGTCTAAATAGGTTTCGACACTTCCATGGTGGTTTCCTTGCAGTCCTCTTCTTGCCTGACACCTGACCCAGTCAATGCCGGGCCTTTTCCTTCCGCGCTCACGACCATGGCTTTTGTCCACAGCCGCCGAAAGGCGGTTTGAAGTCCGCTCCTGTAAGCCGACTTCGAGGGGCCGTCCCTCATCGGTTAAACAGTTACGCACGATCCGCTCTCGCGAGCTTCTCGTGCTCATGGCACACGATGATCCCCTATCCTTCACCCTGGTCAACTACGGCAATGCGAACCTGAGCATCGCATCGGCGGCGTTTTCGACGGGCGGCGCCAGCTTCTCGTTCGATGCGTCGACGACCTGCCCGCAGAGTGCATCCGGCAGCCTGGCAGCCAATGCGTCCTGTGCCTATGCCACAGACTTTACGCCGTCGCTGGCGGGTTCGATTCCAGGGTCGCTATTGTTGACCGACAACAACCTCAACGTTTCAGGCGCAACACAATCGATATCTCTCCACGGCACCGGAACCGCGTCCATCTCCTTCACGCTTCCGACGGGCACCATTCTGACTGCAGGCACGGTCGGCGCGGCTTACAACGCGGTTACGTTCCAGGCCACGGGCGGAACCTCGCCCTACCATTACGCGATCAGCGATGGTGCTCTTCCCCCAGGCTTGACGCTAAGCCCCGCCGGCCTGCTCACCGGCACGCCCACGGCAGGCGGCGTTTTCTCGATTACCGTATTGGCCACGGACGCGGAGTCGGTTACCGGGTCGCAGACCTATTCACTTACCGTGAACCCGCCGGCCATCACGGTCTCGCCTTCGGCCGCAACGTTGCCCTCGGCAGCTATCACCAGCCTTTACACGCAGAGCTTCGTGGCGTCAGGCGGCATCGGGCCCTACACCTATATCCTAACCGGCACACTGCCTGCCGGCCTTTCGCTCAGCACGGCGGGCGTCCTTTCCGGCACGCCGAGCGTCACAGGTGGCCCCTACACCTTCACGGTGACGGCAACCGACAGCAGCACAGGGACAGGCCCGTACAGCGGCGTGAGCACAACCTACTTGCTCAGAGTCGGGAAAGCAACAGCGACGGTTACGCTGGGCAATCTGACTCAGACGTACACGGGACATCCGCTCTCCGCCACGGCAACCACGGTGCCCGGCGGATTGCCCGTGAGCCTCACCTACAACGGTAGCGCGACAGCGCCGACGGCTGCGGGAACATATTCCGTCGTGGCCACGATCAGCAATGGCGACTACACCGGATCCGCTACGGGGACCATGATCATCAAGCCGCTCACACCGGCTGTCCGTTTGTCTTCAAGCAGCAATCCGGCCGTCAGCCAGACTGCGGTTGTGTTTACCGGCAGCGTGAACGCGACCGTGGGCACGCCCACCGGGACAGTCACCTTCCTCGACGGCTCAACCCCGCTTGGACAGGGGACACTGACTGCGGGTGTAGCCACGCTGACTACCTCATCTCTGACGGATGGGAATCATACGCTGAGTGCTTTGTATAACGGAGACACGAACTTCGTTGCCGCCGCCAGCGCGGCCTTATCGCAGTCGATCCTCGATTTCAGCCTGACCCCAGGCTCGGGCAGCGGCGGTGGTTCCGGCAGCACCGTTACTACACAAACCGCAGCGCCGGGAGGATCGGCTACTTATCCGCTGAGCATCGTACCGTCGGCCGGCACGATCTTTCCTACCCCGATTCTGGTGACGGTCACCGGCATGCCCGCTGGAGCCACAGGGGTGATCACTCCTTCCTCGTGGAGCCAACTCACCGCCAACTCGTGGACTTTCCCGGCAAACACCGCGCTACCGGCTATGACGCTGACCATCCAGTTAGCGCCGGCGCCAACTGCGATGAACAAGAAGTACCCGGCATCCGGGGGGCTCCCGCCGATGGTTTGGGGAATTCTTCTGTTGCCGTTTGCAGTCCGGACTCGCCGTGTGAGCAAGCGTTTGCACGGGATCATCGTGACGCTATTGTTGACGGCAACGGGGCTGGCAGCGCTGTTCACCCTGGGCGGCTGCGTCAGCGGCAACGGGTTCTTTGGCCACCAACAGTCGACCTATACGGTAACTGTGACTGCGACCTCCGGTTCCCTGAAACGCTCCACCAACCTCACACTCAACGTCGAGTAACCAGGAGAACTTGTCATGCGCAGTACGATTCGTGGAGGGCTGCTCCTTGCCGTGGCTTGCTTGCTATTCGGGCAAGACCTTTGGGGGCAGCAAAACGATGCTGGATCCCAAGCTTCCCCCAGACTGGAAGTGGCGGTTCTCTACGACTCGCTTCTGTCCAACGTGGTGCGCGCCAACAGGTTCTGGATGCAGGGGGGCAGCATCCAGATCATTGGACAACTCTGGGCTGGCCTGGGTGTGGAGGCAGACGTGTCCGGACTCCACGCGCAGAATGCTAACAACGCCGGGGTGGGGCTGGATATGGTGACGGCCACATTTGGTCCGCGCTACCGGTGGCCGTCAGCCCGTCACCGCTATTCCGTTTTTGGCCATGGTTTGGTGGGAGAAGCCAATGGCTTTCACAGCGCCTTTCCCGGCGCTGGTGCGGCCTCCAGCAGTGCGAACGGTCTCGCGCTGCAGATTGGCGGAGGCCTGGACGTGGAGGTGAACCATCACCTTTCGCTCCGCGCCTTCGAGGCCGACTGGCTGCGCACGCAGCTGCCCAACGCGGACACCAACGTGCAAAACAATACCCGCCTGGCCGCTGGAGCCGTCTTCCGTTTCTAGTGAATGGGTAGATTGTTCAAACGTTCAAAGTGAGCCTGGGCGGCGGCCGGAGTGAGACGCGGAATACGGGAAGGACCCGCCGAGCATCATGCAAGTCCCACTTTTTGTGTCATCGGCACGGAAAGAATTGTGACGGCCACAGTTTGCAGGCGGCTAGCCTTAAAACGACGCAGCTGGATTGCCGTTCTTCAGCGAGCCGCCTCTTTTCACAACTGCCCCGTGGGCCCAATTGCCGCCAGGCTTACGGAGCCTATCCTGCGCGGGTTAATCTGAGCCGATTTTGTATGTGGGGTCGATGGCGTGCTGTTCTGCTGCAAAGGCTGCGCAGGTTTCGTTGTAAATGCCACCGCTATAATCCCGCAGACTGACGAAGCTCTCAGGATTTTGCTTGCAGTAAGCCTTTGCGTTCGCAATGGATTCCTGAACATCGACTTTCGGCTTAGATGGTGCGTCAATGGAAGTCACCTCGCTCCTGGCGCAAGATGCGCTCTTCATGTCCCCAGGTTAGTGCGTGCACTCTTACCGGCATCGCGAAGCGAGCCGTTCGCGAAACTATACGCCTGGAACAAACGGGAAGTCATCCGGAAGGTTTCATAGCAACCAATGCAGTTGCATTGCCGATTCGATTGCAGCGACGAGCTGCTCCGGCGTGTATGCGCCTTTTTGGGAAGGATGCGTCGGTGGGCACCCCCACCTGGGGATGGTGACACCGCATGTTTGGCAGCAACTCAAACCCCGGCATGTTCGGCATCCTCAGGTTAGAGATCACTACATCGAATGACGTCCGGCGGAGCGCCTTGAGCGCCTCCTCATGAATCGTGTTGCTGGTGAATTTCCAGCATATGGAGCAACCTTGCATGACGGCAGGTGGCCAGTCTTAGCTCTTATAAAGATGAGCAGGCGATACGCCGGGATGTCTGCCGCGTTTGTCACGTGGGCTACAAAAAAAATTTCGCCAAGGTACATCTCTTAGGCGATCTGGAACGCTTATTGGACCAACGTCCTGGGCCTGAGTGGGCAGTGACCCGGATGTCTGAAGAACGGCTGGGTGGCCCATTCAAGCCTTGTTTTGGCTTGAGTGGGCAAGTAGCCAATGCAATTCTCTTCGAAACCAATCCGGCGCCACGCAATCACTGAATGACTGCAGAGGCTGAGGAAAAACCGAATTCTTTGAAGGGGCGGCCTTCAGGCCGTCCATAATTACGTTGCAGTGAATACGGCTTTAACCGCTGAGGGGGCGGTTTTTCTTCAACCGAGACTTTTCCGCAGCCTCTGCACTCCAAACATGGGTAGTCCGCTAATTTGGATAGTACGAGAGATTTAGCCCGAGGATAGAAGCTGCGGAATCACTGGGTTGCGCTGCCTTCTGTCGAAGTCAAATTTTCGAGGGTAACCTTTCTCGATGGAATTCTTGAGCGCCGGATGAGTACCACCGGACGAAAAAACGCATTCTCCCGGCGCAAAACTTACCCGAATCCGCATATATACAGGTGTGTCCACCAATAACTTTGTGCCAAACATTCGCCGGCCGCGCGCGCGCATGATGCCTGAAACTGCCGGCCGCCAGAACGGCTCCGTGGGCAAATTGCATGGGACAACCGCCCTGGATTCGGACTTACCACGCATACCACGCATATCACGCACTATTTCCGTCGGCCACTTCCCGCCCGCCGGAAACGAAATCGCCCTGGATTCGGACTTACCACGCATATCACGCGCCATTTCCGTCGGCCACTTCCCGCCCGCCGGAAACGAAATCGCCCTGGATTCGGACTTACCACGCATACCACGCATATCACGCACTATTTCCGTCGCCACTTCCCCCACACTGGAGACGAAATCGCCCTGGATTCGGACTTACCACGCATACCACGCATATCACGCGCCATTTCCGTCGCCACCTCCCGCCACACTGGAGACGAAATCGCCCTGGATTCGGACTTACCACGCATACCACGCATATCACGCGCCATTTCCGTCGGCCACTTCCCGCCACGTTGGAGTCAAAATCGCCCTGGGTTCGGACTTACCACGCATACCACGCATATCACGCACCATTTCCGTCGGCCACTTCCCGCCACGTTGGAGTCGAAATCGCCCTGGATTCGGACTTATCACGCATATCACGCGCCATTTCCGTCGGCCACTTCCCGCCACGTTGGAGTCGAAATCACCCTGGGTTCGGACTTACCACGCATACCACGCATATCACGCGCCATTTCCGTCGCCACTTCCCGCCACACTGGAGGGCGAAATACACGCAAAATTCTGAGCCCCATCGTGAAACAAGGACATAGCGTTGCAGCCTGATTGGCGCCACCGCCCGGATGCTCAGCGATGAGGGCTGCTGCTGACGCGATTCATTCGTATCCATCCTGGAAACGAAAAGGAGGCGCGAGCGCGCCTCCTTTTCGTGCCGACGTTTTAATCTTTAGTGCGGCTTTCGATATTCGATTCCTTCATCGTTCAGGTAGTACTCCGACGAGCAGTAATCCGAGCCACAGATCATCGACTCCATACCGATGTACTGCGTCTTGGTGATCAAACCTAACGCACCGCAATGAGGACAAGCCAGCACGGCAACGTACGGGTTGTTTGCCTCACCGATCGCTCCCGTGTTTTCCAGCACAAACAGGGTTCCAGGTTCCATCTGCTCTGGAATCCACTCTCCAAGCAATTCAAGATCTGTCAACATGCCATTCCTCCTGTGCGATCCTGTTACCTGTGCTCGACCATACTTATGTAACACGCAGGGTTCACCCTGCATTCCTCGCTTGCCACTGTAAACGCACTCGCTATCCTCTGCCTCCCTCCTGGGGTGTTGCCTCACGATCGTTATTCCAACAGACGCTGCCGCTGGCTTTCTTGGTGACAAACACATCTCGCGCCGCCGCCCGGCGGAAAGACAAAACAACCGCACGCCGCTTTCGCTGGGTCGCGGGGACAAAGTAGCTGCGGACAAAACTCCAGATCCAGGCCAGCGCCTCGCGCCACATGCCACGCGAAAGCGTCGGCATCACCGCCATGCGAATGGATTTGAATTGCGTGCGGGCTGCCCCGGCTTCCTGATTCAGAGGAATGCCGCTAAGGCGCTGCGGCCCCCACCAACGCGGGCCAGCGGGGGTTTGCCGCGATTTGCTATGAATCGGTTCTACGATCGCAAGCCTGCGAAGTCTGTTCTGCGGATGCTTACTCATTGGCCGAGTCACCTACCGAGGTGAAGTTTTGCTTTGCAAGCCGAACATTGAACTCATTCTTTCCGTGAGCCTTGTTTTCGTCAATGCACGATTCGTTCGCACGAACCGAATCCCTTTGCTTATGCACCAAACATGCACACACCTTTACTGCTGCTGCGCCGGCATCGTTTTCTGCTGCGCGATGCTCGACGGCTTCTGCTGGGCAACGGTGCTCGATTGCGCAGGAGGAATTCTTCCATTCAACTCGCGGTAGATGGATTCATTACGGAGAATCGCCTGCACGTAATCGCGGGTCTCTGTAAAAGGAATCGATTCTACAAATTCATCCATGCCGTGATACTTGCCAATCGACTGCCAATCGGTTACCCGGCTGTCGCCCGCATTGTAGGCGGCAAATGCGTACGGAGCCTGGCCGTCAAACCTGTCCAACATCTGCTTGAGGTAGCGCGAGCCAAGCCGGATGTTCGTCTCCGGATTAAGCAGTTCGACCTCGTTGAAGTGGTGGATACCCTCCTCCCGAGCCATCGAACGTCCCACCGAGGGCAACAACTGCATCAGCCCGAAAGCGTTGGCGGGACTAATGGCCGCGGGGTTGAACTCTGACTCCTGGCGGATCAGCGAGGCCACCATGTACGGATCTAATCCGTTCCTGGAGGCCTGCTGCTCGATCGAACTCCAATACTGTTGCGGAAACAGAATCTTCCAGTAGCCCATGGGAATGGTGTCGATGGGCGCGGAGGTATAGAAGGGTAACGCCCGCTTTAACACCCGCATGGCGCGGAAGCTTTCCCCGTCGGAAGAGTAGATTTCCGCCTCGGCAAAGGCTCCCCACTCCTGGCTGCCGTCGGCGGCCTGGATCTCTTCTGGGATATATTCGTTCAGTCCGGCGTTGGCCAGCAGGCGGGCCTTGATCACGTGCTCGTCGTCTTCGGGCACATCGTCAGTCAGGGCGGGAATTTCCTCGCGCTGAATATTGTCCAGCATGGCAACATCGGCCGGGGTCACCTGGCCCAGCTCCGCCAGGCGGTCGCGAGACAATTGGGCATAGTAATAATGCTCAAAGACCCGGGTGAGGGTCTGATAGTACGCCGCGGCCATGGCCGGCTGGTGTTCCTGGTCGGCGTAGAGGCGCCCGCGCCAGTATAGGGCGGCAGGAATCTCCTTACCTCCGGCATAGAGCGCAATCTGCTGGTCGAACAGCAACGCTGCCTGGGAATAATTCCCCAAACGATAGTTCAGCCACGCCGCTTTCCAATGGCTGCTGGGTGCGTAACGATGTTTCGGAAAACGAGTGGCCAGGTCACTGTAGTAGGTAATGGCCTGGGGATAGTCTTTGCGTAGCAGATACATGTTGGCGGAAGAGTATAGCGCTTCGGCCAACCAGGGGCTCTCCGGGAAGCGTTGTTCCATCTGCGTGACCAGAGATTGCTGAGTGCCGCTATCGTCCTTGTTGCGGGCCAGTTCGACGGCAAGATACATCCGCCGGGCGCCGCTCTCGTCTGATGTATCGGGCAACGCATCCACTTCTTCTTTGTTCAGGCGCTTGCTTCTCAGGTCGCAGGATGCGGCGGCTACCAGCAGAGCGTTTTTCGCCTGAGGATCGGCCTGGGAATCATTCGCCAGGGCGCGGTATTCCTCTCCCGCCTCAGAGAACCGGCCTCCGGCATACAGGGCGTCCGCGTGGGTTCTTCGCTCTGCCATGGTGAGCGGTGGAGTGGCGCCCACCACCGCCAATTGGGCCTTGGCTTGTTGGCCTTCATTGCTCAGAGGAAAGCCGAGAAAGAGGTGACGGTAGAGCCTGGAGGCTTCTTCCACGCTTCCCGTCATCTGGTTTGCGCGTGCCAGGGCAAGCTGGAAATCGGCGTGAGTCGAGATGGGACCGGCAGCGTGTTCGTGCAGAACTTTGAGGGCCGTCTGGGGATCGTTTTGATCGAGCGAGAGGTTGGCAATCATCACCGGCAGGCGGCCAACAAAGATACTGTCGGGATACTTGGCGGCGAAACCGCTGAGCAGGGCCTCGGCGTCCGAGAGCTTGCCTGCTTGCATCAAGCGCTTCGGCAGCCAGGAAATCGGCGTAGTCGTCCATGGTCTTGCCGAGGGCGTTCGCTTTCTGGAAGCTGGCGGCCGCTTCGGGATAGCGATGATCCAACAGGTAGGCGTGGCCCAGGGCCAGGTACGCCGCGGAGGCGGCTTCGCCCGTGTGCGCACGAGCATAGGCGGTCACCCCAGCGTAGGCCGCAGGCGAGCGCATGGTTGTGAGTTCCTGAGCCATCGGCCGCAATTGGGAGGAGGCGACAAAGGCCTGCTGAAGTTTGCGGCTGCGGGCGATGCTCCGAGCGCTGCGTGGTTTGCGGTGGGTCTTGATATGGCGAATACGCGAGGATGCCCTCGCCTTCTTGCCATGGGTGGCGGCGCTCGCAGTGTGGTGATGAGGCGCGGGATGTTTGTGAGACGCAGGCACAGTTTGCGACGTAGCCGCCGCGCTGCTCATGGCAAGCAACAACACCCAGGGCAATAGGGTTCTTAGGTCTGCAGTCATCACTCGATGTATTGCTTCCCTTTCCACTTGCATGCCCTGAGCGGATGTGACCATTGCGATAGCACACCTGCCCTTATAAAGACTCTAAGCGGAAAATTTGGTCGCGCGTAGGCTTTCGTGCCACTACCAACCTTATCGGGAACCCAGTCGAACACCGTTACCAGCCCACATCGGGAGTGTGGAGCGTGGCGGACACTGGAGTGTTTTGAGTCACGAGACCGGTGCGGTTCTTCGCTCGGTTTCCGCTCCTCAACCGCAATCTTTCCCTTCCATATAGATGATGTTCGCGTCCACCAGGGATGATTTGCTGGTCGGCGGACCGGTAAAGCCCGCCGGCGGCTGGCAATCGCCACCGCAGATCAGCAAATCATGCCTATTTCGCAGATTACGCATTTTGCCGTGCGCCGCCATGCCCATTTAGTATGAGGAAGACGCGTAGCGCCCGCGGGCGGCCCACCCCATGCGCGCGAGCATCAATGTCCCTTCTCCCTCGAGCACATCCGGAACGTGCACCAGCTGGAGAACGGTCTGGAAAGGTCGAATTTCTGAACCCGTCTGACATGCCTATCATCCAAGCACAAGGGACCGAAGAAGTTCACCCCGATATCTTACTGGTGAACCGAGCGCGCGAAGGCGATGTGCAGGCCTTTGAACAGCTGGTAAAACAGTACGATCGGCAGGTGTTCCGCATCGCCCAGCACATCACGCAAAACCGTGAAGATGCGGAAGATGTGGTTCAGGATGCATTTCTGAAGGCCTACGAGAAGCTGGAACAGTTTCAGGGGAATTCAAAGTTTTATACCTGGCTGGTGCGGATTGCGGTAAACGAGTCGCTGATGCGGCTGCGCAAGCGCCGTACCGGGCGGATGGTTTCAATCGACGAGGACGTGGAGACCGAAGAGGGCTCTATGCCCCGCGATCTGGCCGAGTGGAGGCCCGACCCCGAGATGATGTATGGGCAGTCGGAGCTGGCCGAGATTCTGCGTAAGACGATCCAGGGGCTGCCCCCCGGCTTTCGCGTGGTTTTCGTTTTACGCGACGTGGAAGGGTTATCGACGGAAGAAACCGCCGAGACACTTGGATTGAGTGTGCCGGCGGTCAAGTCGCGGTTACTTCGGGCGCGGCTGCAGTTGCGGGAGCGTTTGAGCCGCTACTTCCGCAAGAATGAGGATGGGACCAAATGAACTGCTCAGAGTTTCTGGCGCAACTCGGTGATTTTCTTGACAACCAGGTGCCTACGGGCCTGGTCGCCGATCTGCAAGCCCATCTCGATGGATGCGAACACTGTGTGATCACCATGCAGACGACGCGAAAGACGATTCAGATCTACCGCAATCACGAGATTTATGAGTTGCCGGCCGGGCTCCGGGAGCGCTTGCAGGCGGCTATTCTGGCGAAGTGCAAGAAGGGCTGCTGAAGGGTCGCCCGCCACTGTTTTTGGTCGAGCAGCGCATCCCGAAATCTGTCCCTGCAAAAGACGCTGGGTGCCCCATATCTCGCTCGTTTTTCGCGAGATGTGGGATACCACAGCCCTACCTTCGCAACTTTTGACTCTCTAGACCCCCTAAGCTTTCTATCCATCTTCGAGAGGGGAGTGGTCGGCGTTCGTGGTATCCCACATCTCGCGAAAAACGAGCGAGATATGGGGCACCCGGGGCCTTTTGCGGGGCAAAATTCGGGGTCTCCGTGCAATAAAAAGGGCCACCCTTTTACGGGTGGCCCTTTTGGTTGGCTCAAATTTGACTAGTTGTCGTCCCGGCGCTGCAGGGTTGGGCGGTCGTTACCCGGCTGCGTGGAATCGGGAGGCGCATTGGGATCGTTATTCGACGAGCTGGCACGGCGCAGAGTTGGCTGGTTGCCCTTGCCACCGTCATTCAGCTTACGCTTGTTCTCGATGCGCGCCAGACGGGCTTTGACGTCGTCGAACTCCGATGTGGTCACCACGTACTCCGCGCGTGGCGGCAGCAGCGTGGCTATCTCCTTTTGCGTTGCCTCAATGCGATCGGGGGTCTGCGGGTGACTGGAAAACGCCTTGGCAATCAGGTGTGGCTTGGTTTTCTCAAGATTCTCAAGCTTTTCGAAGATGGTTACGAAGGCCTGAGGATCGTAGCCCGCACGATACATGTATTGCACACCGAGAAAATCGGCCTGGGACTCAAAACCACGAGAGAACTGGAGGAAGGTCAGCGGAATGCCGATCTGCGCCGCCTCGTAGATGCCGTAGCCGGTCCACCCACCGATGAAAATCAGGGGAATCGTGCCCAGCTGGGCGTAATTCATCCGCGTTTGCTCACGAACCGCGTGGTGAGCCGCCACGTGCGATATTTCATGCGCGATCACACCCGCCATTTCAGCTTCATCGTCAGCGGTCAAAATAAGGCCGCTATTTACGTACATAAAGCCGCCCGGCAACGCCATGGCGTTGACCTCATCCGAGTCAATGACCTTGATGGTGAAAGGCACTTTTGCGTCAGAATTTTTGACCAGGTTTTGCGCCACCCGATTGACATACTCATTCACGATCGGATCGTTGACGAACTTCACGCTCTTTTCGAGCTGCATGGCGTAGGACTTGCCCATGCGAATTTCGGTCTCGGTGGAGTACCAGTTGCCCATGCCGCGGCCGCCAATATCGCGCGTACCCACTGCATTCACGTCGTCGACGCTTCCCTGCTTGACCCCGGGCATTTTCTGATCAGTCGGCGGCGGAGCGGAGGAAGCTGGGGGAGTGGAGGCGGCAGGCGCAGTGTCGGCCGGAGCTGCGGGAGCAGACGCCGCAGGCGGAGTGCCAGCCGGAGCTGCGGTTGGCGTGCTGGTTGGCGGACTATTCTGCCCGAACCCTGTCAGGGTGAAGCCGGGCGCCAGCAGCAAGCTGCTCGCAACCACGAATTCTGCCGGTATCAGCTTCTTACGCAGCATTTTGCTCATCACAACCTCTGGTTACACCTGATCTGATAGCCCCAAGCGTAGATCGCTATGGCTATTAGACCAAGTATGCGCGCTTTGGCTAGCCGATGGCCCGGAATTTCGCCAAAAGAGCAAAAAGTCTTTGCGTGGGATGGTTCCGGCTTTGGACGCCGACCAATTTACCCCGAGCGCGCTTTGCCCCGTACCAGCTGGGGGCCAGCCTCGCTCTCGCGCATCCTGACCAGATAGGAGTTGACGACCCGGGTGAGGACCTCCGGGCATTCTTCATAGGGCAAATGTCCGGCGCCGGGCAACAACTCAAACTCGACTTGATTGAAGCAGCGGCGCAGATGTTGAGCCGATTCCAAAGAGACGGCCCGGTCCCGGTCACCCCATAGCAAAAGCGCCGGAAATTGACGGACATGCTGCAGGGCAGACCCCAACTTGGCCATATCGTCAACCCAGGTTTTCAGCATGCTGAGAACGTAATCGATGGTTCCCGGCACGCGCAGGGAACCGATGTACCTTGCCAGGGAACCGTCCTGCAAATGCGTGGGGTCGCCGTACATGCGGCCGAGGGCAAGCGACTGCATGGACTCGGGCAGAGTGGGGATGCGGTGCGCAAACCAGGTCCCCAGTCCAGACAGATAAAAGTTGATGAGGGGATCGGCCAAGCGAGAGTAAGGATTCGCCGGTGCATGCAGCAATAGATTCTTAACCCGGTCCGGGTACTTTGCCGCTAGCGTCAGGGCCACGGCGCCTCCATGGGAGGTGGCCAGAAAATCCGCGCAGCCAATGCCTGACCGATCCAAGAATTCAATCATCCGGTCGGCCTGGGCTTCGAGTGTTGCATCGAGCCCCGGCACCCGTTCCGATTCACCGATGCCCAGGGCGTCCACGGCGTAAATTGTTGACTCCTGCGCCAGGTCGGGAATGGTTGGCCCCCAGGTCGAGGCCGTACCCAACAGGCCGTGCAGCAAAATCAACTCGGGCCCCGTTCCAGCCTTGAGGGAGTGCATCCGGTGCCCTGCCACCTGGACCCAGTGCTGTTCGATCTGGATGCGCCCGAACGTGTCCAACATCCAGCGCCCCGTTGCCATGATGTTCTCTTGCCTCCAGTGGCGGAATTCACATTCTATTCAACCCAGATCAGAACGCAATGGGCCTGTGAAAAGGATGCCATTGGAAAGCGAACGAAGCCATCCGGAGTTCCCAAAAATAAGATTGAGTAATATGTCTTGTCATATCCAGCTGGTGGAAATCAACAGATCACGCGGTCAGGGTGATAACTAACCTGGCAGGGTCATGTTGATCAATGTATATCTCTTATTGAATCAAGGGTATACTGTGGCTGCAAATTTGCGGTGCTCGCGGGGCTGCCTGGGCTGGCGAACTTTGTTGTTGGTCCGCGGCGTGCTCTTGTGTCTTCAGGGGAGTCTCTGTCTTTCTTTCGCACCGACGCGATGCTTAAGACATTTCAAATTCGGGTTGCCGTGGTTCTTCTCGCCGGGTTTACTTTGGCGGCCGCGGTGCTTGCCGCCCTGAATTTCGTCAAAGAGAACTCTTATTCCCAGCCCACGGATTTGGTGATGTGGCAGGAAGCTCCCGGCGGTCTGGAAGCGAAGCGTGTGCTCAAAGACGGCCCCGGTGAGCGGGCGGGGATCAAGACCGGGGATTTGCTCACGGCGGCGAATAACGCACCCATTGCCCGCATGGCCTCTCTAACGCGGCAATGGTCTGCCGCCGGCATCTACCGGCGCGTGGATTACCTCCTGGTCCGCTCGGGTGTTCCGATCCACGCGTTTGTCATTCTTGAGCCGACTGACCGCAGCCGCTACCAGGGACTGCGGCTGATTGCGCTGGTTTACCTTTCGATTGGCCTGTATGTGCTTTTCCGGCGGTGGACTGCTCCTCGCGCCACACATTTTTACGTTTTTTGCCTGGCTTCCTTTGTTCTTTACTCGTTCAGCTACACGGGTAAGCTCAATACCTTCGACTGGACCATCTATTGGGGCGGAATTGTGGCCCTGGCACTGCAGCCGGCCCTCTTTCTGCACTTTGCCCTGGCCTTCCCGGAGGAACGCCCGGCCCGCCGCAACTGGATCAATTCCCTCATCTACATTCCGGGCCTGGCCCTGATCGGGTTGCAAGTGCTGGCTCAATGGCGGTGGGAGGCCACGGAACTGCTAAACACCCGCCTGGGCCAGCTCGGCATGGGATACCTGGCGCTCTATTACGTTCTGGCCGCCGTGGTTTTCCTACGCAACTATCTCCGCCAGGAGAACCCGCTCCGCCGCCAACAGCTAAAGTGGCTGACCCGGGGAACCCTGATGACCGTCATCCCTTTGACGGTGCTCGACGTTATCCCTTATCTATACGGGGTGCCGGTACCCGGCATTTTGGTCAAGCTGGCGGCCCTTTCCCTCATCTTCCTGCCCCTGACCTTCAGCTGGGCGATTGTTCGTTACCGCTTGATGGATGTCGACCTTATCTTCAAGCGCGGTGTTACCTACACCCTGGCGACCGCAGCCCTGGTCGGTCTCTACTTCGGCGCAGTGGCGGTTGCGGCGGAGCTGGTGCATACGCGGCTGCCCAGCGCGGGAGCGTGGGGGCTGATCGCCGCGATTATCATCACCGCGCAACTTTTCGACCCGCTCAAACGCGCGATTCAAGACCGGGTCGATCGCGTTTTCGACCACAAGCGCTACGACTATCGCCAAACCCTGATCACGTTCGGCCGCGGATTGAGCTCGCAGACCGATCTGGGCCGCCTGCTCACTTCCATCGTGGATCGCTTGTCCGAGACGCTGCTGGTCTCGCGGGTGGCCATCTTTTTCCCTGATGTGGACGGCGGCGATCGCGGCTATCGGCTTATGGCTGGCCACGGCCTGCCGGCACCACTGCTCGGCCAGGAAAGTAATCCGGGACTGGACTTTCTGAACTTCGATCAGCCCGACGCGGGCACCCACATCTTCCTGGAAAACCCGCAGCAGGCGCTTCACCTCACCCGTGAGGAGCGCCAGGCTGCTGCCTTACTCGATCTGAATTATTACCTTCCCTGCCGCCTGCAGCAGAAGACCATCGCCATTATCGGCTTGGGGCGCACGACCCATGGAGATTTTCTCTCCAGCGAAGACGTGGAGCTGCTGGAGTCCATGGCCAGCTATATCGGAATCGCGATCCAGAACGCCCGTCTGTACGCCAGCCTGGAGCAGAAGATATCCGAATATGAGCGCCTGAAAGAATTCAACGAGAACATCGTTGAGTCCATCAATGTCGGCGTTTTCGCGGTTGACCTGGAGGAACGGGTCGAGAGCTGGAACGCGCAGATGGAAGTGATGTATGCCATGTCTCGGCAGGAGGCCGTGGGCCAGTACCTGCGGGATATTCTGCCGGCAAACTTTGTGACTGAATTCCTGCGTTTGAAGGATGAGCCTGGAGTCCACAATCTCTACCGCTTCCGGCTGCATACCCGCAGCGGCGAGAACCGCTGCGCCAATGTGGCCATTGCGCCCCTGGTTTCGCGCAACTTCGAGGTGGTCGGCCGCATCATTATCGTGGATGACATCACCGAACGCATGGAGCTGGAAGCACAGTTGGCGCAAGCCGACAAACTCTCTTCTATTGGTTTGCTGGCAGCCGGTGTGGCCCATGAGGTCAACACTCCCTTGGCTGTGATCTCGTCCTACACCCAGATGCTGGCCAAACAAGTGCGGGGAGATCAACGCGTAGCTCCGTTGCTGGACAAGATCACGCAGCAAACTTTCCGGGCGTCGGAAATTGTCAACGGCCTGCTTAATTTCTCCCGCACCGGGGCGGCCGAGTTCACGCCGATTGATCTGAATCACATCATTGAGGAAACACTGAAGCTTCTGGAGCACCAGTTCCATGTCTCCCAGGTGCAGCTGCAAATGTCGCTCGAACAGGATCTACCGCCGATTCTGGGCAACTCCGGCAAGTTGCAGCAGGTGTTTCTGAATTTGTTTCTGAATGCCAAGGATGCGATGGCGGCCGGCGGTACGCTGCGAGTAGCCACCCAGGCAAATGGGCACGTGGAGGTCGACGTTTCCGACACCGGCTCAGGAATCGCGCTCGAACACGTGCAACGTATTTACGACCCCTTCTTTACCACCAAATCGACGGTGAGCGAGGGACAGCGCAGGGGCACAGGACTGGGCCTCGCTGTGAGTTATGGGATTATCCAGGAGCATGCGGGCAAGATCCAGGTAGAGAGCCAGGTGGGAAGCGGTACCACTTTCCATCTCGAATTTCCTATGGCAAGGAAAACTGCTCATGTCTGAGGCCGGCATTCTCGTTGCAAACGGTAAAGCCAACGTTTCGAGCCCCGAACCAGCAGCTCGCATACTGATCATTGATGACGAAGCAGCCATCCGCGAATCGCTCGAAACGCTCCTGGTCCTCGAAGGCTATGTCGTAGACTTGGCCCCTGAAGGACAGGCCGGCCTCAGATGCATCGATACCAGAAGCTATGACCTGGTCCTGCTGGACCTGGCGCTACCGGGACAAAACGGGCTGGAGATTCTGGCGCGCATCCGGGAGCGCCAACCCAACCTGCCGGTGATCATGATCACTGCCTACGGCACGGTCGGCAATGTGGTCGACGCCATGAATGGCGGGGCGCAGAATTTTGTCCAGAAACCGTGGGACAACGAGAAACTGCTAGCCGATATTCGGGCGGCAACGGCCCGGCAACGCGCGGAAGAAGAGAACGTTCAGCTTAAGCGGGCGCTGAAGCAGCGCTACAACTTTGAAAATATTGTCGGCAAAAGCGAGCCCATGCTGCGCATTTTCGACCTGGTGGCACAGGTGGCTCCCACCCGCTCCACCATTCTGATCCAGGGCGAAAGCGGGACCGGCAAGGAGCTGATTGCCAAAGCACTGCACGCCAATTCGCCGCGCCGGGACAAGCCGTTTGTGCCTGTTAACACTGGGGCTATGCCCAGCGATCTGCTCGAATCGACGCTTTTCGGCCATGTCAAGGGGGCGTTCACCTCCGCAGTTTCGGCCAAGAAAGGGCTCTTCGAAGTAGCCAACTTTGGCACGCTTTTCCTGGACGAGATCGGCACCATGGGGATGGATACGCAAGCCAAGGTGCTGCGCGTATTGCAGGACCGCCGCTTTATGCACCTGGGCGGAGTGCACGAGATCCAGGTGGATGTGCGCATACTTGCTGCCACCAACGTGGATCTTCGGCAGGCGGTGCGCGAAGGCAAGTTTCGTGAGGATTTGTACTACCGTCTGAACGTGATCACCATCGATCTGCCGCCGTTGCGCACACGCCGGGAAGATATTCCCCTGCTGGCGGCGAGCTTCCTCAAGCGCTATGCGGAGGAAAACGATTTGCCCCCGCGCACGCTGGCGCCGGAAGCGATGCGGGTGCTGATGGATTACGACTGGCCGGGCAATGTCCGGGAACTGGAAAATGTGATCGAGCGGGGAGTGGTTCTTTCTTCGACACCTACGATTGGCTTTGACCTTCTTCCCGGCCACCTCACTGGCCGCAGCTATTCCAGCAGCCTGCTGGAGCACAATCCTGACGCCTCATTATTCGACATTCTGGAAGATATCGAGCGGCGCATCATCATCGATAAACTGGAGCGCTGCAAGTGGAACCAGACCGACGCGGCGGAGCAATTCCGCATTCCCCTTTCCACGCTTAACCAGAAGATCAAGCGGCTCTCGATCGAGATCAAGAAGCGGATGAAAGACTAGGACAGGGCGTGTGGTACCCTCGGCTTGGGTATGCCATTCGACTCGATTGAAAGCGTTGCCAAGAAGCTCGTGGTTTCGGTACAAGATTATGCCCTGATCGCCGGCCGGGCGATGGGCAACATTGTTCAGCGTCCGCATTACTTTGGCGACCTCATCACCCAGGCAGATTCCATCGGGATTGGGTCACTGCCTATCGTCATCCTCACCGGTTTTTTTACCGGCGGCGTGCTTGCCCTGCAATCTGCTTCCTCCCTGGCTCAATTCGGCGCCACTGCCATAACCGGGGAGCTGGTCAGTCTCTCGATGATCAAAGAACTGGGCCCGGTTCTCACCAGCCTCATGGTCTCCGGGCGGAATGCCTCAGGCATGGCCAGTGAGTTGGGCTCGATGATGGTGACCGAACAGATCGATGCCATGCGTGCGCTGGGCACCGATCCGCTCAAGAAACTGGTGACCCCGCGCCTTTTCGCCACCGTGATCATGCTGTTTTTCCTCACCATCATCTCCGACACCGTGGGCACCATGGGCGGGGCGTTCGTATCGGTGGTCTTACTGGGGCAAAACGGGTCTCAGTATTTTCATACCGCATACCAGACGCTGCGTTATCCCGACATTATCCAGGGGTTGGTGAAACCGGTAGTATTTGGTTTCATCATTGCCAGTATCGGCTGCTACTACGGCATGACTACACGCGGCGGCACCCAGGGTGTCGGCCGTTCCACCACCCAGGCGGTGGTTGTCTCTTCCGTGCTCATCATCTTCGTCGACTTTTTGATCAGCCAGTTCATGATCAATGTCTTCGGATTCTGAACTATGGTCAGCGCGCCCCAGACCACAGCCACGGCAACGCAGGAAGATCCGACGCAACCAGTCGTTATCTTCGATGACGTGTCGATCGGGTTTGAAGGCAAACAGGTTCTCGAAAATATCTCCCTGACCGTGTCTCCCGGAGAAACGCGAATCCTGTTAGGACCCGCGGGCAGCGGCAAGAGCGTGTTGCTCAAGCTCGTGAACGGATTAATACGGCCCGACTCCGGGACCATTACGGTTTTTGGCGAAGAGATCAACAACATGCGGGAGCAACAGCTCTTCGAGTTGAGGGGACGCATCGGCATGGTCTTTCAGGAAGGCGCACTGTTCGATTCGCTGACGGTGCGGGACAATGTAGCGTACCGCTTGATGGAACAGAAGGTTCCGGAAGCGGAAGTGACGCAACGGGTAACTGAGGCGCTTCGTTTCGTCGAACTGGAACAGACGCTGGACAAGTTTCCGTCACAACTATCCGGTGGCATGCGCCGCCGGGTTGCCATTGCCCGGGCAATCGTTAACCGGCCTGACCTGATCCTCTACGACTCGCCTACGGGCGGATTGGATCCGATCACTTCGACCACGATCGTGGAGCTGGTCATGAAACAGCGGGACGTTTATCGCACCAGTTCGTTGCTGGTCACGCATCGCTTGCAGGATGCCTTCACGCTCGCCACACATACCTTCGACCGGGCGCAGAACCACATGGTTTCCATCCCTGACGGCGGGTTGGATTCGAAGACGAATTTCCTGGTGTTGCATGATGGGCACATTGTGTTTGATGGCTCTACGCATGATTTGGTGCACAGTGACGATCCGTTTCTGAAAGAGTATCTGTCGTAAAAATGGGCGTTGGCAAGTCCGTCCCGGCGGAGTCTGTCTCATAGCAAAAGTCATAGGTGTGGGACGGGTGCCCCACGTTCGCTCCAGCGTACGTGGGCCAAGAATGTTGGGCGTAGCCCCACAAACGCTTCTAAAGGATCACCCCAAGTCTTACGAGAGGATCACGGCGTTTGAAGATGTGTAACTGTCTTGGTTATATTTATACCTTAGCTTGAAACAATTGAAGGGCTTCGCCCATCGTTTTCGGCCCACGTACGCTGGGGCGAACGTGGGGCACCCGTCCCTTCTCCTCGAGTTTTTCTTGTGGAATGAATTTTGGAGCTGGTTTCGACCCCGCCACTGACGGGGTGCCTGATCTCTGCTAGTCTTAAGAGGTTTGCTACTCGGTTTCTGAGGTGCCTACCGGCATGGCTTTTAAATTCAAAGGCGTCGATTTCATCCAGTTTGACGGGCTGCTCTCTGGCGATGAGCTGCTCGCGCGCGATACCACCCGCCAGTTCGTGGAAGACCATGTGATTCCCATCATCGAGCAGTGCAATCGCGATGGCCGTTTTCCACGAGAGCTGGTCCAGCCCATGGGCAAGCTGGGTTTCTTTGGCGCCAGCCTCGAGGGCTATGGGTGCGCCGGCATGTCCAATGTGGAATATGGCCTGGTGATGCAGGAATTGGAACGGGGCGACTCCGGCCTACGCAGCTTCGTGAGTGTGCAGTCGGCGCTGGTCATGTATCCCATCTACACCTTCGGCAGCGAAGCGCAGAAAGATGCATGGTTGCCGCTCCTGGCGACCGGTGAGAAGCTTGGCTGCTTCGGGCTTACGGAGCCAGACTACGGCTCGAACCCAGGAGGAATGCGCACCCGCGCCCGCAAAGAAGGCGACGAATATATTCTCAACGGGGAAAAGATGTGGATCACCTCCGGCTCGATCGCTGACGTAGCCGTGATCTGGGCAAAGGTGGACAACGAAGAGGGGAAGGTCAGAGGTTTCCTGGTGGAAACCAATCGCCCCGGATTCTCGGCCTACGACGTGCACGGCAAGTGGTCCTTGCGAGCCTCCGTCACGTCCGGTCTTTCCCTGCAGGATGTGCGCATCCCGGCATGCAACCTGCTGCCCGGCTCGGGAGGCCTTAAATCGCCTCTCATGTGCCTCAACCAGGCCCGCTACGGCATCAGCTGGGGAGCCTTAGGGGCCGCAATGTCCTGTTATGACACAGCACTCCAATATGCTTTGCTGAGAAAGCAATTTCGCGAAGAACCGATCGCCAGTCACCAACTGGTACAGGAAAAATTGACCTGGATGATCTCAGAAATCACCAAGGGGCAGCTGCTGGCGCTCCAGGTAGGCCGGCTGAAAGACACGGGCAAAGTGGGCTTCGAACACATCTCCATGGCCAAGCGGAATAACGTTTGGATGGCCCTCGAGTGCGCGCGGCTGGCACGCGATATCCTCGGCGGCAACGGCATTACGGACGATTACCCGGTCATGCGGCACATGATGAACCTTGAATCGGTGAAAACCTACGAGGGGACGCACGACATCCACGCGCTCATTATCGGACAGAGTGTCACTGGTATTCCCGCCTACTAGGGCCATAGCCTTTGTCGAGCCGGTTTTCAACAGAAGTCCTGCTCTTCGCCATTGGATAGAATCACATGAGCGGGTTGCAGGCGGGTGCAACCCCTTCCCCCCTATTTCGCAACCAATGGCTCCAGACTGCGTCTCTAATGAGTAGGAGCCGAACGATCGGCCGTCAGGTGTGTGCCAATGGATGTAAAGTCGGCGTCACGAAAAGTACTGCGACTGGGCAAGATACAGCGCCGTCCGGAGCTGGACGCCCTGCGTGGACTTTTTCTGGTCTGGATGACCCTGACTCATCTGCCGACGCGCCTTAGTGAGCTGGTGAATCAACCTTTTGGTTTTGTTTCATCGGCTGAAGGTTTTGTGTTTCTTTCGGCCATGCTGGTCGCCACTCTCTATATCCATCAGGCTGAGGAAGACAGCGATGGCGTACGCAGCAAACTGTGGAAGCGAGCGCTCAGGATCTATGGCTACCATTTGATCATGCTGGCTATGGTGTTCACGATCGTGGCGGCGTTCGCTGCGCACACGCATCGCGCGGCGATCTACAACCTGCTCAACTTTTACCTGGCCCACCCGGCGACGGCAATCATCGGATCCTTGCTGCTGATCTACTGTCCACCGCTGCTGGATATACTGCCCATGTACGTCACGTTTCTGCTACTTACGCCGTACATCCTCAACGTGGCAGTACGCAAGGGCTGGACCCGCGTTCTGCTGATCAGCGGCATCGTCTGGCTAATGGCTCAGTTTGGTTTGCGCACCTGGATGCATTCGCTGGTGGTGCACGCCACAGGGTTGCACATACC
Source organism: uncultured Acidobacteriaceae bacterium (assembly GCA_963838445.1). Classification (GTDB taxonomy): domain Bacteria; phylum Acidobacteriota; class Terriglobia; order Terriglobales; family Acidobacteriaceae; genus PALSA-350. The sequence continues at coordinate 174,330 of CAWIRT010000035.1, read as the reverse complement.
ACTGCAGGAAACGGGAGCGTTCAACCTTTTTGCCTGGCAAGCGATCTGGGTTCTGGCCTTGTGGCTTGGAGCCAAGTCGGCGCAGCATCAGAACCCGCTGGGCAAGCTTCCCGCCTACGTCTTTCCTTTGAGTGGGGCCATTTGCCTCTTTTTTCTGGGGGTGCGCCATGATTGGCTTGGTCCTCACCTGACGCAGGAAGCGCTCGGCCTGGCGCTGGACAAATGGCAAATCGGTCCGCTGCGCATGCTGAACCTTTTCGCGTTTTCGTGCATGGTCTACTGGTTCCGGAGATTCCTTACCAAGCTGGTCCTGGTGGAACCTTTCCTGACCCTGGGCAAGGCTTCGCTCGAAGTCTTCTGTGCTCATGTCTTCTTCGTTTTTGTGGGTCTTGCCCTCCTATACGGAGAAGTGACGGAATTGCACGGCCGCTATGCTTTGATTTTGCTGACAATTACCTTTACGGCGCTGATCCTGGTAGCGATCCGGGAGGTGCGGCGCAAGCAGAAGGCGCGTCTCTCCGCGCGGGCTGGAGCGGCAAATCGCGAATCGTTCCGGCCGGTATCGGGCTTGAACCCTCCGCCCGCGGAGAGCCGGGCGGAAGTTTAGAGCGGCCCGACTTTTACAGGCTGCGGAAAAAACCAAATTCTTTGGAGGGGACGGCCTTCAGGCCGTCCGTAACTGATTGCATATCTGGTCGGCTTTAGCCGCGAGGGGACGGGTTTCGCTCCCTGTTCGACCTCTTTCCGCAACCTCTTTAGTCGGGCCCTGATACAAAAAACCCGTCGCCGCGCTGACTTCCCCGGTTCCCGAATGCCGCAGATTGGTTGAGGAAAGAATGGGTGCCGCGCCGATGGCGCTCCCGGATCATGATGGGGATTCCAACCCAGCCCTTCCGGGCTGGGCTGACGTTTAGCGGGCGGCTCTCCGGGCCTCGAAGGGGAGACTCAAATGAAGTTGGTTTCCCACGCATGAGTAGAGAGCCTGCGGAAAAGGCCCCTACCTAGGATGGAGGCGTTCCCTCAGTGGCTGAAGCCGCATTCATTCATAAAGTGATTACGGACGGGCTAAAGCCCGTCCCCTTCAGACGATAGAGTTTTCCGCGGCCTGTAAAGCCTATCGACTTGGGGGCAAGAGAATACGGGCTTTAGGCCGTCCAGAAAGTTGGCACGATGCGTGCGGCTTTGAGGGATCTGCCCCTTCAAGTCGTTTAGACTGCCACGGTAAAGGTATCTTCGTGGCGGACGACGTTGCGATAAAGCGTGTCACGCTCAACCGGCTCGCGACCAGCTTCACGGATTAACCGAACAAGATCAGCGCGCCGCATTCCTTGCGGGGTCGTTGCCCCGGCGTCATGGTAGATCTTTTCTTCGACCACTGTGCCATCGATATCATCGGCGCCGAAACGCAGGGAGATTTGCGCGATCTTGGCGGTCATCATCTGCCAGTAAGCCTTGATGTGGGAAAAGTTATCGAGCAACAGACGGCTCACTGCGATCTGGCGGATGTCGGTAAGACCGGTGGTGGTGGGCAGATGATCGAGGGCCGTATGGGCAGGATGGAAGGCGAGTGGGATGAAGGTCTGAAAGCCTCCAGTATCATCCTGTACGGCCCGCAGCCGAAGCATGTGGTCGACGCGATCTTCATCGTTCTCGACGTGCCCGTACAGCATGGTTGCGTTGGAACGCAGGCCTAACTTGTGCGCGGTACGCGCGGTCTCCAGCCATTCGTCGCCGTCAATCTTGTGATCGCAGATGATATGCCGTACCCGATCGGAGAAAATCTCAGCGCCACCCCCTGGCATGGAGTCCACACCGGAGTCCTTCATTTTGGTCAGCGTTTCGGCAATGGTCAGCTTGGCGCGCCGTGCCAGGTAAGCCACCTCGACCATGGTGAAAGCTTTGATATGAACCTGGGGAAAGCGCTGCTTGAGACCCGCGACCAGATCGAGGAAATATTGAAAAGGAAGATCGGGATGCAAGCCACCGACAATGTGGAACTCGGTCACCGCCTCGCTGTAGCCGGAGGCAGCAGTCTGCCACGCTTCTTCCAGGGCCATGGTGTATGCCCCTTCGCCATCTTTTTTGCGGCCAAAGGCGCACAGCCGGCAAGCGGCAACGCAAACGTTGGTGGGATTGATGTGGCGGTTGACATTGAAATAGGCGATGTTGCCATGGAGACGTTCGCGCACGAGATTGGCTAACCAGCCCACGGCCAGAATGTCGCCGGACCGGTAGAGCGCGACGCCATCGTTGAAATCGAGTCGCTGGTTTGCTAAAACCTTTTCCGCGATGGGCCGCAGACGGGCATCGTCGGTTTGAAAGTGGTGCCGCTGGGGCGCAAAAGTAACGGGGCTGCTCACTCTTCTATGATACTCGACCACCCAGTGGCTTCAGCGTTTCATCGCGGTACATCAAAGGAGGGCCGGCCGGTATTCCTGGGTTAAGATTTGTTAGACAGAATGCGACTGCTTCAGACCCTGGCCTTCACCCTCTTCGCCTTACCCTGCGCGCTCGCAGCTCCGCAAAATTCTCAGTCTTCCCAACAGGCGGCTCTACCGCCGGTCACCGCTTATGCGTTGGACCGCGCAAAGGTAACGCTTCCCGGGGATTTTACTGCTCCACTGAATTTGCTCATCCTTTCCTTTCAGCGGGATCAGCAGTCTGAAATCGACGCTTGGCTTCCGGCGTTGACCCCCCCTGCCGCTCCGACGGTGCAAATCTGGTTGCTGCCTGTCTCCCAACGCGCGAATGGGCTATACCGGTGGTGGTTGAACGCTTCCCTGCGCACAAGCTTGCCGGCGTCGCAGCCGCGCCGCTATACGGTTCCTTTGTACGTCGATAAGCCGCGGTTTCTTCGGTCCCTGCAGGTCTCGTCGGAGCAGGAGGTGGTTTTGCTGTTGACTGACAAGGCGGGACATGTTCTCTGGCGTACCACGGGTCCGGTGACCGACGGCAAGAGAGCGGCGCTGAATGGCTTCGTGAGCAGGTTGGGACACTAGGAGTTTTAGTCCCGAGTTCTCACACATGCCCTAAGGCCGGTACCCTTTCAAACAAAGGGTTTTCCGCACCCACGAGGCCGGTCCCCTTCGTTCAGAATCTGAAGGCGCTATCCCTTTGCGACGCGGGTTGCGATCATGTCGATGGCCCGATGGGCGGACAGGGCTGCACCCTCCTGCCAACCGACGATGTGGCTGGTGTGGTCGCCGGCCATATAGATCCGGCCCTGGGGCTGGATCCAGAGTTCGTATCCGGCGGGAGCCCCGGTTTCGAAACCGCTGACCCAGGACCCGAGGTTGTACGGGATGTGCCCCCAACTGACGTAAATGGGATTCTTCAACTCTTGCGAGCGCCCGGGATGCAGCAGTTCGATCGACCGACGGGATGCGGCCAGCTTAGCTTCCGGACCGGGCAGGCTGCCAAATTCCGAGCCGTTCTCGATTCCGTATCCACCCAGGATTATGCCGGTTTCGGAGAACAGTTTGGCGCTCGGATACCAGACCGTGTCGACCGGCTGGCGCAGAAACGAAATGCCGCCGTAGATGTTGCACTCCTGCTCCCAGAATCGCCGTGACTCCCAGGCGATTTTGTAAGCAGAGTCGTAAGAGCAACCATTGATGACGGCCTTCAGCTCAGGAGAGAAATCGGTGTCCATGGTTTTGAGGATGGTCAGGGGCAAGGCACAAATACAGAAGTCGGCGCTCACGGTCTCGTGCTTGCCGGTGACGCCGTCACGGTAGACGACTTTTACGCCGGATTCGTTTTGACGGATCTGGACCACTTCCGCGGGCTGCCGGATGACGGTCCCCAGCTTCCTCTTGAAGGCCATGGGAATCTGGTCCATGCCGTCCACCGGCTGAAACATCGTCGCCTGCCAGTCGATCTCATCCTCTTCCATCAACTCCCGCCAGAGATGGGCCGAGAGCAAGGCACGCATATCCAGGGGGTCGTGGGGAACGCCTTCCGTGTCGCCCGCCCCTGGATTGATCTTGTATCCGGCTCGGGACGATCCTTTGTAGAAAAGGTCGGGCGATAAATCCCCGTATTGCTTAAGGAATTCAACCATTTGCTCTTTGTCTTCGTGGCTGAGTTCCTGGTCGAGCGCACCGCGCTGGATACACTTGGCCAGCAACTCCGAGACATGGCCACGGGTATCGAATTCCACTTGCCGGTTTTGCACGGTTTTGCCGCCTTCGAGCGTGTTGGCCTGCAAATAAGCACTGCGCGAGGCGTTGACTTCGACCTCCAGCGGAACCCCAAGCTCGCGGCAGTAACCGAGCATGGTCTTATGCACCGACGGGAGACGGGCGGGACCTACATTCTGGTAAAGACCTTCCCCAAACACGCAGTTCTGGGTGAAGCCGTTGGTGAAATCGACTTTTGTGCCGTTGCGCACGGTCCAGTTCCTGCCACCCACGCGCTCGCGGGCTTCGAGCAGGGTGCAGGTATAACCCAGCTTCCCCAGCTCATAAGCGGACGACAGGCCGGCAATGCCGCCGCCCAAAATGACGACGCTGGTGCCCTTGCCGGAGCCCGCTGGGTGGTCGACCGCAGGCGCAGCCGACGCCAGGACAGGGAGAAGCCCCAGGGACTGCATCATGGTAAAGGCTGCCCCGTACCCGCCGGCCTGGCCAACCCTCATCAGAAAATCACGCCTGCTTAGACTCATTTTGGAACCTTTCTCCATCTGCCCAAATGGCCAACTCCGGTGAATTTGAATGGTAGAATTGGAGCTTTCCGGATTGCTGTCGATGTGGAACAGAAGCTCCGTGATGGCAGCGCCGGGGGCGCCCGGCGCTGCGGAAGTTTTGTGCACTGCGCTTTCCGCGGGAACGGCTGGCAATTGGCCTTCCACTTTTAGCGCAGAAAAATCAACCCTTGGAAAACCAAGGATCGCGAAACGGAGAACTATCAGTCTTCAACTTGGAAGCCGTACAGCAGAGAGTGCAACGAGGAAGGTGTGGTGAAAGGTTACGTTTCGACAGGGAGAACGTTCACCACCGTAACCCTGCAGGACGCTGCACAGGGACGGAAACGAAGTTTAGGGTAACGGTAGCAGCAGACGAAAGCAACAGCAAAATGGCGCATATTTTCGCCACCTAACCTGACATGGGATGTAGGGTAATGACCGAAGAAGGCCCAAGGGCCGAAGAAGTACTGGATATCGAGTTCCTGCACGAGATTGGCAGCCGCATGGCGGCCGCGGATCCGTTTCATGCCGTGCTCGAACGGGTAGTTGATTTCGTTTCGACGGTGGTAATGTGCGATTCCTGTTTTGTTTACGTCCTCGAAGGCGAGAAGCTGGTGCTGCGTGCTTCAAAAAATCCCCACGCTGACCTGGTAGACGAACTCGACCTGCAACTGGGCCAGGGGATTACCGGCTGGGTCGCCATGCATCAACGGCCAGTGGCCATCAGCTCTCAGGCTTGGATTGATCCGCGTTTCAAGATGTTCAACGATTTGCCGGAGGATCATTTCGAAGCGTTTCTTTCCGTGCCTATACTGTGCCGCGGCAAGCTGGTGGGCGTGATCAATGTGCAGCATCGCAAACCGCATCACCACAGCCCCCGCCAGGTGCGGCTGATCTCCATGGTCGGCTTCTTGGTCGGCGCCGAGTTGGAGATGGCGCGCCTGGAAAGCGAACGGGTGCTGCTCGCCGATCGACTCGAGGTGAGAAAGCTCATGGATCGCGCGAAGGGTATTCTGCAACGCGAATTGCATCTGGATGAAGAAGGTGCGTACCTGGCCTTGCAGAAGCAGAGCCGGCAGAAACGGAAGGCGATTCGCGAGATCGCCGAGGCCATTATTCTCACGGAAGAGATTCGACGGTCCCGAAAGTAGCTGCCGTCGTTCTTTCCGCTTTACTTCGCTCCGGTCGAAAAACATCTTCCCAGGGGCGGAAGAGGAGCTAAGAGCGCTCCCTCAGTGGAAGCCGGACGATTTGCAATCACTCATGGACAGCCTTTAAGTCGCGTGAGCTAATAAAGAACGCAGATTCCACTACGCTTCGCTCCAATCGAGATGGCATTTGTTTGGGGTAAATGTGGTTTCCAGTCGACGCACAAACTTACGTAGGCCAACAAATTTGTCATCTCGACTGGAGCGAGCGTAGTGGAGAACTGCGGTTATCTTCAACTCTCACAGACTCTGCCTGTCCCTTCACAGCTATTTTCATCAGCTTGGGTGGGCCACAGGCCCACGGCTCTCGGGTCGGGATGACAATTCCGTTTCGACGGCAGATTTCCGCTTCCGGGAACGGCTGTCATCGCACTGAGTATTTGCGGTTTGTTTTCTCCTGAATTGGGAGACGTTATAGCATCTTGGCAGTGAACCCTGTCGCCAAACCTACTCGCGAAGAGCGGGAAGAGATACAAGCAACGCGGAAGCCCAAAAGGGCCCTGGGTCTCTTCGACTCCACCATGATCGTGATCGGCGTCATGATCGGGTCCGGGATTTTTATCGTCCCGGCCGATATGGCGCGTATCCTCGGCGGCCCGGGTTGGTTTCTGGCCGCCTGGGTCTTCGCCGCAGTGCTTACCATTGCAGCTGCGTTTTCCTTTGGCGAGCTGGCCTCGATGATGCCCGGCGGGGGTGGGATGTACCTCTACCTGCGCGAGGCGTACTCACCCCTTTGGGGTTTCCTGTATGGATGGACGCTCTTTACCGTGATCCAAACCGGAACTATTGCCGCAGTTGCGGTTGCGTTTGCCCGGTTCCTGGGGGTTCTGGCGCCCTCGATTTCCGAATCACATTACCTGGTCCCACCTTTACACTTCTCCGCCCACTACGCGCTCACGCTGTCTACAGCCCAGCTGGTCGCGCTGTTGGTGATTGCTCTTCTGACTGCGACGAATATATTGGGCATCGAGTACGGAAAGATCATCCAGAACTCGTTTACAGTGGCCAAGCTGGGGGCTCTTGCGGCGCTGATCCTGCTAGGCCTCACCGTGGGTTGGCATGCGTCGGCGGTGCACGCAAACATGGCCGCCTTCTGGGAACGGCCGCCAACGCTTCATCCAGGCAGTTCTTTCGCCGCTATTCTAAGCCTGGTGATGGTCTTTTGCGTTTCCCAGTCTGGTTCGCTGTTCGCCGCGGATTCGTGGCACGATATCACCTTTGCTTCGGAGGAAGTCAAGGATCCGCGGACGACGCTTCCCCGCTCCCTGGCCATCGGCACAGTCGTCGTGATGCTGTTGTATCTCGCCGCGAATATCGCTTACCTGGTGGTGCTGCAGTTCCCTGCGATCCAACATGCGCCGCATGATCGCGTGGCCACTGCGATGCTGCAGCAGATTTTTCCAGCGTGGGGAGGCCAGGCGTTGGCCGCGGTCATTATGGTTTCGACGTTTGGTTGCATCAACAGCCTGGTGCTGGCTGGTCCGCGGGCGTATTACGCGATGGCGCGGGACAGGCTTTTCTTTCCTGCGGCGGGACATCTGAATCGGGCCCGGGTGCCTGGGTGGTCGCTGGTTATGCAGGGCATCTGGGCCGGTCTTCTGGTGCTGCTCACTACGTATTCACCTGCTAAAGGCTATGGGAATCTCTATAGCGATTTGCTTGACTACATCATCTCAGCAGCGTTGTTGTTTTATATTCTTACGATTGCCGCAGTGGTGGTGCTGCGGTACAAGCGGCCGGATGCGGAACGTTTGTATCGCACGCCGGGGTATCCGGTTGTGCCGGCGATTTATGTTCTGGGCGCCAGTACGGTCGTGGTTAGTCTTTTCATTGAGCGCCCGGCTACGACTTGGCCTGGGCTGGTGCTGGTGATCGCTGGTCTTCCGGTGTATTGGTTGGTACGGCGTAAGGGTTAACTTTCCGCCACAAAGAATAAAAGCGATCAGATTCGCGCTTCGCCCCATCTTTTGCGGCCCACGTACGCTTAGGCGAACGTGGGGCACCCGTCCAAACCTTACCGTCGATATTGTTCCTGATCTTCTGATGCCGACTCGCGTTAGCGGTATTCGGATGCGAATTTGTCTGCGTCGTGGTTCATTTCGCCGGGCTGCGGCGCGCGCGGCATGAGCAGAATTCGATAGGTGAAGGTTACGTTTTGGTTTTTGTCGAGGGTGTAGTTCAAGGGCGGAGCCTTGGGATCAAAGATGTGCTGGCCCAGGGGATTGGCAGCGAATAAGCCATAGCCTCGCGCGTGCCAGTAGGTTGGGTAGTTGGGGTTACCCGGATGGTCAAAGATCGCCAGGGTCATGGTGTGGCCTTCGGTGTTGCCGGTCAATACGCACCAGCGGCCTCGCGTGCCCCAGGCTTGCCCGCCCTGCTTTCCTTCGCTGGTGAGATACACGCCGGTGGCGCCGGGCGTGTTCGACGCCGGCACTTCTGTCGGCCGTCCATTCGCGTCGGTGAAAGTACCGCCCTTTTCGTCGGCTGACTCCAGCCAGCGAGCAACACGGATGCCCAGTAAACCTTCCTTATCGTCATTGAAGACGACGTGGTCGAGAGCGTGCAGAGTGGTTACCTGGTCGATGATTCGCTCGTCTTTTTGCCTGGAGAAAATGTACCGCGTCCGCTGCTCCAGAATGTCGCGGCCGGTGCCCGTCGTCCATACGGAGTCAACGACCAGTTCCCCGCTGTCTCGCCCGCTTTTTGTGGAGACAATTCTTTGCTGATGGATGGTCCCCATTTTTTCCCGGTCCGCAGGCTTGATTGCGTCCGAGTTATTCCAGAAATCGAATCCATTTACGTTACCGTAATTGAACCAAATTCCTGCATGGTGCGGGTGATCGACCCGCTCACCCGGACGAGGCGCCAGGGGAAATCCGCGCACGACATCGATCCCGTCTGATGCGATCAGTGGATACAGCACCGGCTTCTTGAGCGAACTGGGCCAGACATAGGAGGTAAAGGGCTTGCCATCGATGGTGATGTCCACGCGCTGATGCGCCTGGTCAGCAACGACCTGTACGCCGTTGGTACCGATTCGCAGCAAATGCCATCCCCGGCAGAGTACAGGCTGCCACCAGGCAGCCGAAGAACCACCTATTCATAGACCTTGTCCCCGGCCATCACGCGCTGCGACTTGTCGTCGAAGGTGACGCGCTGACCGGTCTGGATGGCGGCAATGTTCATGCATAGGGCCACCGAATGGCTGTATCCGGCCTCGATGCTCGCGTTAGGCTGCTTGCGGGAGCGGACACACTCCATCCAGTTGCGCATATTGGCGGAGGTCATCGGATCGTTGCCGGTGTTGGCCGAGGTCTCGGCTTTCATGATCGTATCGCTGAGAGAGTAGTCGCCCAGCAGAGTTCTGCTTCATGCCCATTTCGGCGGCCGACCTTCGCGGTCATGCCTCCTTCGGAATTGACGCACTGCTTATCCATATCGAGCATGCCACCGTTGGAGTAATAAATCTCTTTCATTCCCCCGGCGGAGTTGGTCATGCGCGAGGAATAGATCACCTGAAAGCCCTTGCTCGGATCATCGAGCGGGCCGTAATCGAAAACGGCGGTCATGGTGTCCCAGTTCTTGCGGCCATCCTTCCACAGATAGACACCGCCATTGGCCACCACACTGCGCGGATGCGGGTAACCGGTGAACCAGTGAACGGTGTCGATCTGGTGCACCAGCCACTGATCGGGAATACCCGAGGAATAGGGCCAGAAGAGGCGGAACTCGAGATACTTGCGGGCATCGAATGGCTCGTAGGGCCGGTTGAGCAGGTAGCGCTTCCAGTCTGTATCCTGCTCCTTCAACAGCGGCACAACCCCGGGACGGCGCCAGCGGCCTGGTTGATTGACATTCCAGGTCATCTCGACGGCGACGATGTCACCGAATTTTCCCGATTGAATGTACTCGTAGGCCTTTTGATAGCTGGGCGTGCTGCGGCGCTGGGTACCGACGGCTACGACTTTCCCGGTCTGCTTCACGGCAGCGAGAAACGCCCGCGCATCCTCCATGGTGTGAGCGGTGGGCTTCTCCACGTATGCGTCCCGCCCGGCTTGCACGGCTTCGACGCCGTGCAAGGCATGCTGAAAATCGGCAGTGGCGACGATGACGGCATCGACATCCTTGCGGGCATAGAGCTCGTCGTTGTTGCGCACGCTGGCTATGGGACTGCCGCCACACTGCTTCTGAATGAACGCCGCACCTTCATCGCGGCGGCGGTTCCAGATATCGGAGACGGCGACGAACTCGAAGTTGAGCTCCTTGGCGTGTTCCTGAAATGCGGGCACCAAGGCTCCCTTGGCTCGATCGCCGGCGCCGATCAGCGCTACCCGGACGCGATCGTTGGCGCCCACGATGGCTGCGTAGCTGGTTGCGGTCCAGGATCCAACGGCGGGCACGGCTGCGGCTGCGAGCGTCGCGCCACCCATCTTCAGGAAGTCCCTTCGGTTCTTGTCCTCGAGTTCCACGGCCAACCCTCCCTCTTAGTGTCGCAAGAAAGTTTACAGGGAGGGCTGGGCGATCGTCACCCGGACCCCATAGCGGGACGCTAGGCGGAGGGCTTGCGGCTTCTGTCTCCGTCTACCATGCGCATGATTCCGAGGGGGTTGTTGCTCTTGAGCTCATCCGGGAGCGCGGAGTCAGGAAAAGACTGGTAGCAGACGAGGCGGGTGAAGCGGAAGATGGCCTGGGTGCCCACGGAGGTGGAGCGGCCGTCGCTGGTGGCCGGGAACGGGCCCCCGTGCACCATGGCATGGCAGACCTCAACTCCAGTGGGAAAGGCGTTCAGGATCAAACGGCCCACCTTGCGGGAGAGGACATCGATCAGGTCAGCGTAGTCTGCCAGCTCGCTTTCGTCCGCCTGCAGGGTCGCGGTCAGATGGCCTTCCAATTGCTCGGCAACCGCCAGAAGCTGCTTGCGATCCTGGTAGCCGACCACGACGGTTGTGGGTCCGAAGATCTCCTGGGCCAACTCCTCGTGCTCCATCAGGTCTTTATAGTCCGCCACAAAGAGAGAGGCCTGTACGGTGGCGGCGTCGGTGCTGGTATCGGCTTTTGATCCCTCCGCAAGCACATTGGCATCGGACAACCGGCCCTTGACTGCGGAATTGTAACGATCAGCGATGGCCTTGGTCAGGAGGGTTTGGGTGGGGGTGCCGCTGACCTTTTCGCCCAACTCCTTCATAAATCCAGGTGTACCGTCCTGCTGGGGTACCAAAACCAGGCCGGGCTTGGTGCAGAACTGACCGGCGCCCAAAGTGAAGGAAGCTTGCAGACCGGTGGCCACGGCAATTCCCCGTTGCTTCAAGGCGCCAGGCAGCACGAACACAGGGTTGACGCTGCCCATTTCGGAGTAACACGGGATCGGCTCCGGACGGGCGGCAGCCAACTTCATGAGGGCCGTGCCGCCGGCAAAGGAGCCGGTAAACGCCACCGCTTTGATCGCGGGATGTTTCACCAGCTGGACGCCTACATCCACACCGGAGTCGAAGAGCATGGAAAAGACGCCTTCCGGCAGGCCGCATGCCTTCACGCTCTCGCGAATGGCCTGGCCGACCAAGGCGCTGGTTCCCGGATGCGCCGGGTGCGCCTTGACGATGACGGGATTGCCCGCGGCGAGCGCGGACGCGGTGTCACCACCGGCTACGGAGAAGGCACAGAGGAAAATTGCTGGCGCCGAAAACAGCCACCGGACCCAACGGCTTATGCATGGAACGGATGGAGGGCTTGGGCAGCGGCTTGCGATTGGGATCGGCGTTGTCGATGCGCGCGTCTACCCAGGAACCCTCTTCCACCAGTTCGGCAAAGAGTCTCAACTGGCCGCAGGTCCGCCTAACCTCGCCGCTCAGGCTGGTCTCAGGGAGGGCTGTTTCCAGATGGGCCCGCTGGATAATTGCGGGGGCGGACGCCTCGATAGAAGCCGCGATTTTGCGCAGAAATGCGCCTTTGTTCTTACCCGATAAGTTGCTATAGATGGGAAAGGCTTTTTGCGCCAAGGAAGCCGCCCGCTCCAGGTCTTCGGCGGTCGCGGAGAAAAACTTTGGTTCCAGCGGTGCCCCAGTTGCCGGGTTCACCCCGGTGAAGGATGCTCCTTCTGCACCATCTCCAAAGCCGATGAGCGATAGGGGTTTCAATTCCAGTGCAAGCTCCAGGGTGTGCTCCTTTACTTCATCAGTCTAACCAATGGAGCGAGAACCGGCAGGGAAACAGCAGGTCCCTACTCTGCGCTCGGTCGAAAAACATTTCCAGGAGAGGCCTGCGGAACTGCAGATCCCTCGGCTTCGCTCGCAGCTTGTGACTTTTTTGATTTGGCCTGCAGTTTGTGGCTGGAAAGCTCGGAAGAGCATCTGCCAACAAGCATCGCCGGGGTTCCTTCGGCTACGCTCAGGACAGGCTCTTCGACTGCGCGCCATAAGCCGTCCGCTATGCGATAGATCCGCGCGGCGCTTCGCTCAGAGGCTGTGACTTTTTTGATTTTTCGCGCCCTTGGAAGCACCTAACCTTTTTGTTTTCAGCGTCGATTTTTTCGCAAAACCAATAAAGTCACAGACTCTCAGGATGACGGCTTTGTGGGAGGTGAAAAGCGTCCGGTTGCTACGCAGAAAACACGAAAAGATCGAAAAAGTCACAGGCTCTTGATGGGATGACAAAGGAGGGAGCGACGGTTCCATAAAGAGTGGTTGCTAGACCGAAGCGTTTTTCATCACCTTGGGTGGGCCGCAGGCCCATGGCTACTTCGGTCGGGGTGACACTTTTTTCCAGGAAATGTTCAAAACAGCCAGGCGTGTTGTACTCGAAGAGTGGCCAGGACAGGGCCGCGCTCCTTGGTCAGGACAGAGTTCTCCGCGCGGGTGCGTAGGGCTCGATTGGGATGGCCGTTGTTCTTCCTGCGATGAAGTCTGCCAGAAGCTGGGCGGTGGCAAGCGAGGTGGTGATACCCAGACCTTCATGTCCGGTGGCGAGAAAAAGGGTCTCGTCTTTTGCGGAAGGGCCGATCAACGGCAGCTTGTCTGGGGTGGCGGAGCGAAAACCGGTCCAGGTGCGTTCAACGGAGAGTGACGGTAACGCCGGCAGATACTCTGTGGCGCGGGCAAACATACGGGCAAGTATTCCGTCATCGACTTCCCTGCCCTCGACACCAAACTGACGCGAAGAACCAATCAGCAACTGCCCATTCTTTCTTGGCTGAACGTTGAAGGCTACGGTATCCGTGGTTGTGACATGAGCGCTCTTCAGGTATCCGAGCTCGACGACCTGATAATGCAGAAAGCCGGGATAGGGATGGGTGATCGCCAGATGCCCTTTGCGCATGGCTACCGGAAGTCCGGGCGTCAAAGCGGGAGCTCCCTCACCCGCCGCGTTGATGAGAATGGGCGCGTGAAGTTCGTCCCCGTTATTGAGGCGGACTGTGCCGGATTGCATGGAAGCTGCCGTTCCTCGAACCAGAGTGACCCCGCCGGCAAGCGCCTGCTGGAGCAGAAATTGGGCGGCCAGCTGCGGAGATACGACTGCATCCTCGTCGACCAGCAGTCCTCCGGCGAGGCAGCGTCGCAAAGCGGGCTCGGTGGACGCGAGGGCCCCCCCGGGGATCACCTCAGACGGGATTCCGTTTTGGGTATAGACACCGTGTTTGCGACAGATCTCCTGCATTTCCTCTTCATCAGCGGCCACCCAGAGGGTGCCGCGCTGAGTGTATTCTGCGTCCGGCGGCAATTGGCTTGCCATCCGCCGCCATAGGAGCTGCGAGTAGCGGGTCAACGCCAGTTGGGCCGGCGAGTCGTCGAGGACGACAATGTGGCCCATGGCCGCGGCGGTCGCGCCTCCGCCAATTTCCCCGGATTCCACCAGCGCGAGGCGCATCCCTTCCTGGGAGAAAGCCAGGGCGCAGGCAGCGCCCACAATGCCACCACCAACAATCACTGCGTCAAATGTCCCGATCATGCCGGGATGCCCCAACAAAACGCATCACGGGGGTCGAGAATAAGGGTCGACTCCGCGGTAATAAAAGCAGACCCTGTGATGGTTGGCAGGAGGTGCCCGTTCCGCAGAACGATGCGGCCTTCGAAGATGCTACCGATTACACTTTCTTGCCGCCAGACCTGGCCCGGCGCGAGAAGTCCTTCCGCGTAGAGGCAGGCTAACTTGGCGCTGGTACCAGTGCCGCAGGGCGACCGGTCGTATTCTTTGCCGGGACACAGCACGAAGTTGCGGCTATTCACAGCCAGCGATGACCCAGGGCTATGGAGTTCGATGTGGTCGATCTCGGCGCCCTCCGCGCCTTGAATGCCGTTGGCGGTAAGCGCCTGGCGAACCTGCCAGGTGAAACGGATGAGCTGGTCAAGGTTGGCTCTTGCAATCGTGTAGGGGTGATGCCTGATCAGAAAAAACCAATTGCCGCCCCAGGCAACGTCGCCCGTCACCGTACCGTACCCAGGAACTTCGACGTTGATGGCGGCGGCCCAGCGGTAGCTGGGTACGTTTTCGAACGTCACCGTGCCGTCTTCGTTCAGGGTGGCGCCCACGATGCCCACCGGTGTTTCAAGGCGATAGGCCCCGGGCTGGATCCTGCCCAGATAGGCGAGGGTGGCCATAACACCGATCGTTCCATGGCCGCACATGCCCAGGCATCCGCTGTTGTTGAAGAAAATGACGCCTGTGATGCAATCAGGATGGGTTGGTTCGCAGAGCAATGCGCCCACCACCGCTTCGGAAGCACGAGGTTCGGTGACGAGAGCCCGGCGGAAGGCTTCGTGATCCCTCTGAAACAGAAGGCGACGCTGCTGCAGGTCGCCGCTGCCGAGGTCAGGGCCGCCTTCGATGACGGTTCGCGTAGGCTCGCCGCCGGTGTGAGAATCGATAACCCGGACTTGTTTCAGAAGGCGCTCCTCTTTTGCACACTCTAAGCAAATTGTAAGCGCGCGCCCGCGGGAAAGAGACTGATCAGCGTACACGCTGGTGGCAGAGGTGGACGAACGCGGCTCGAAGTCCAGATGCGGCGCACCAGTCTCAATTGCGGTGGTGCGGGGTTTTCCAGAGAATTACTTCACGCTCTGCCTGCTCCAGACTGGGGGTTTACTAAAATGAGGAAGTGAATCAACTAAGCGACAACCCGCGAACTCAGCTCCCTTCGATCCTGGCGAAGCGATTCTCAACGTCCTCCAGAGATCGCGGCGACAGATATTTCGCGGGAAAACGGGTGAAGATTCGCGTGGGCTCGTCTTCCCAAGTAGGCGCGCTGGTGCAAGGATCGGAGCTGTACAACGTCTCGCTGAAATGGTCGAACGGCAAGCTTGCGGTCTGGTGTGACTGCCCCCACTTCGAGGAGCACGGCAACCTCTGTAAGCATCTTTGGGCCACGATCCTTGAAGCAGATGAGCAAGGACATCTCGCTGAGGTAGAAATCGCACACAAAATTGCCCTCCAGCAAAAGCGACTGTTTGAGCTGAGCGAAAGCGAGGAGGCTGAAGCTTATCCGATTGTCCTGAGCAGCCCAAGCGGGAGCGGCGTGTCCGCGACGGAGGCCAAAATCGATCGAAGCGATCAGTTCGGTCAATTCGATCCAATCCGTCAACCCATGCAAGTTTCTCCGCCGGTCCGGCTGCCGACATGGAAGACGCAGTTAAACCGGGTGACGCAGAATGCGGTCCTCCCCAGGCACAGCGACCCGGCAACGTGGCCGGTGCATCTGGAAATTGCCTATATTCTGGACGTCGACAGGAGTCGCCCCACAGGCACCCCAGTACTGGCCATTACTTCTCGTGCACGCAGCAAAGAGGGTGTATGGCGGAATATTCTCAAACCGTGCCCTATACCCCACGCGCGGATTCCGGGTTTACCTCTTCAAGAGGACCGCGAGATCCTGACTCTGCTGATGGGGGCCGAGTCATATGGTTATTACGGCGGCTATGATCGGGGGCCCGACTCCTTTTCGCTCTCGCCCCTGATGGCGCAAACTGTCCTTCCCCGGGTTATACGAACGGGACGCTGCTTTCTTCCCTTTGCCAAGGATGAAATCGAAAAAGTGCCCCTCGAGTGGGATGATGATGAGCCCTGGAGATTTGTTCTCGAGATAAGTGGGAGCCAGGTTAATGGATGGCAATTGACAGGAGACTTTCGCCGCCGGGAGCGGCGGATGGCGGTGAATGAACCCTTGTTGGTGACACCTGGCATTCTCGTTATGGGCGAGTGCGTCTCGCGACTCGCTGACGATGAGGCGCTTGCCTGGATCACAGGCCTGCGCAAGAACGGCTCGATCGTGGTTCAGGAGGAAGAACGGGAGGAGTTTCTTGGTGCCCTGCTCGGCGCACCCACGCTGCCCGCAATCGATCTGCCCGAGGAATGGCGATATGAAGAGGTCGTGGTTTCCCCACTGCCGTGCCTTAAAATTTCAGGACCACATAAGACTTACGGAAGGATTAATCCGCGCATCACAGCGGAGTTGTGCTTTGAATACGAAGGCCGCAATGTAGCGGGAAAGACGCCGTCCCGAGGCATCTTCGACGCATCCACGCGGCGATTCTTTCGGCGTGACGGCGCCTTGGAAATGGCTGCAGCGCAGCAATTGCAGGAAGTTGGCTTACGGGTTGGCACGACGTGGGACGGGCGCGGAGAGTGGAGTCTTACGCCGAACAAGCTGCCGCGCGTCGTACGCGCTCTGACCGAATCGGGTTGGCTGGTCAGCGCGGCAGGTAAGTTGTTCCGCCAGCCTGGCAAGGGCAGCGTTTCCGTCGCCAGCGGCGTGGATTGGTTCGAGCTTCAAGGTGCAGTCGAATACGGAGAGACTACGGCCCCACTGCCACGGTTGTTGGCGGCGCTCAAACGGGGAGAAACGATGGTGACGCTCGATGACGGCTCTTTCGGTTTGCTGCCGGAGGAGTGGCTGCGCCGGTTCGGCCATGTGGCCACCATGGGCGAAGGAGACGGCGACCACATTCGCTTCCGTCCCAGCCAAGCCGGTATTCTTGACGCCCTGCTCGCGGCGCAGCCTATGGTGGACTGCGATGATGCGTTCAAACGTGTGCGAGCAGAGCTGGCGCAGTTTGCATCCATTTGCCCCGCCGAACAGCCGGCCGGCTTTAATGGGTGCTTGCGCGGCTATCAGCGGGAAGGCCTGGGCTGGATGCACTTCCTGCGGCAGTTCTCCTTTGGCGGCTGCCTTGCGGATGATATGGGCGTAGGCAAGACGGCGCAGGTGCTTGCCTTGCTCGAAACGCGCCGCGAGATGCGGACCCAAGCGAAGATTGAAGCGCCATCGCTGGTTGTGGTTCCCAAATCGCTGATCTTCAACTGGAAGCAGGAAGTTCAGCGATTCACTCCGCAGCTTCGCGTGCTGGATTACACCGGCACGGCTCGCAGCATTACGCGTGAGAAGGATGAGTTCTCGCTCTACGACGTCATCCTCACCACATACGGAACGCTACGCCGTGACGCTTTGCACTTTAAAGACAAAGTTTTTGACTACGTGATTCTCGACGAGGCGCAGGCGATCAAGAACGGAAACACCGAATCGGCAAAGGCAGCCCGCCTGCTGCGCGCCAATCATCGACTGGCGCTGAGTGGGACGCCGGTCGAGAATCATCTGGGCGAGCTTTGGTCGCTCTTCGAATTTCTCAACCCCGGCATGCTGGGAACCTCGGGAGCCTTTTCCCTCGCCAGTGGGTCCAAACAGAATCCTGACGGGGAGACTCGCAAGTTGCTCTCGCGTGCGCTACGCCCATTCCTTTTGCGGCGCACGAAAGAGCAGGTCGCCAAGCAACTTCCGCCAAAGATCGAACAGACTATTTATTGCGAGATGGAGACTCGCCAGCGCGCCCTGTATAACGAACTACGCGATCACTACCGCGAAGCGCTGCTACCCAAGATCAACGCGAAAGGGATTGGGAAGTCAAAGATACAGGTGCTGGAAGCGCTCTTGCGATTGCGGCAGGCAGCCTGCCACCCAGGCCTGGTGGACCGCAAACTTGTTGAAGACCCGAGCGCTAAGCTCGTGGTTCTGATGGAACAGTTGCATGCCGTCATTGAAGAAGGCCATAAGGCGCTGGTATTTTCGCAATTTACGAGTTTGCTTGCGATCGTTCGCGCAAATCTTGCAAGCGATGGAATCGAATATGAATATCTCGACGGAAAGACAGTTGACCGCCAGGCACGGGTCGAGCGTTTTCAGCAGGACGCCGGCTGCAGTCTCTTCCTCATCAGCCTGAAGGCCGGCGGTGTGGGTTTGAACCTCACCGCGGCCGACTATGTCTTTATTCTCGATCCCTGGTGGAACCCCGCTGTCGAAGCTCAGGCTGTCGACCGCACACATCGTATCGGCCAGAAGCGCCAGGTTTTTGCCTATCGTTTAATCGCCCGCGACACCGTCGAAGAGAAAGTCCTGCAACTGCAGGGGAGCAAGCGCAACCTGGCTGACGCCATCATCGGCGCGGATAACAGCCTTATCCGCGACCTGACTCGGGAAGACATTGAACTGCTGCTGTCCTAGCGACGGTCAGATCGTTGCGGATTTTTCGGGGTCGATCCGGCGGGCGGTTGCGAATCATAGAGGTTTTTCGCCGGGATAACGAGAACAGCAGATCCCTCCGCTACGCTTCGCTTCGGTCGGGATGACAATTCTGTTGGAAAACGAGGACTGTAGATCCCAAACAAACTTGTCATCCCGACCGAAGCGCAGCGTAGCGGAGGGACCTGCTGTTTGTTTTCGGTTGCTGCAAACGCAAAAGGCCGGGGCTTAAGCCCCGGCCTTTTGTTTAACGATTGTTTAGTTGCTGAAGAGCAGAATGCCGGTCGACTTGTCTTCTCCCACTTCGCTTACCGGGCGGTAGAAGAGCTGGTTGTTTTCGAGGTAGACCTCGAGGAAGGCAGGACGCTCTGCGATGCCACCAGCGATCAAGGCTTCGGACAATGGATCCTCGACATAGCGCTGCAGCGCACGGCGCAAGGGTCTTGCCCCGTAGGTGCGGTCGACTAGCGTTTTTTCCAGAATCCACTTCTTGGCATCTTCGGTCACCGAGAGCGTGATCGCCTTCTGAATCAGATTGGAATTCAGTTGCTGTACCAGCAACTCCAGAATCTGGATCAGATCCGCGTCCGAAAGCGCCATGAAGATGATGACCTCGTCCAGCCTGTTTAAGAACTCTGGATTGAAGGTCCGCTTCACCTCGTTCTTGACCAGTTCCTCCATCTTGTCCATCAGCAGATCTTCCCTGTCTGACTGGAAGCCAAGCCCCTGCTTTCTTTGCAGGTGCCTTGCACCGATGTTGGAGGTCATGATGATGATCGAGTTCTTGAAGTCCACCGTGTTGCCCAGACCGTCGGTGAGTTGACCGTCTTCAAAGACCTGCAACAGGATGTTGAACACATCCGGATGCGCCTTCTCGATTTCATCCAACAGGACCACGGAGTACGGCGAACGCTTCACCCGTTCGGTGAGTTGGCCACCCTCCTCGTAGCCCACGTAGCCCGGAGGCGAACCGATGAGCTTGGAGACCGAGTGCTTCTCCATGAACTCCGACATATCGAAGCGGATGAGAGCCTTCTCACTGCCGAACAGGAACTGGGCCAGGGTACGCGCCATTTCCGTCTTGCCTACGCCGGTCGGCCCGAGGAACAGGAACGAACCGATGGGACGATTGGGCGACTTGAGGCCTGCACGGGAACGGCGAATCGCACGAGACAGTGCGGAAATCGCCTTGTCCTGTGAGATCACCCGTTTGTGCAGCTCTTCTTCCACGCGGAGCAGCTTCTGGGTTTCTTCCTCTTTGATTGAGGTAATCGGAACACCGGTCCAGCGGCTCACTACGTCCTCGATGTCCTCGCGGCCGACAATGCCGGCGGTCGAATCGTCGAGGTGATACTTGTCGCGCAGGGCGCGCAGGTTTTCGCGCTCCTTACGCTCTTCGTCGGAGTAGAACCGGGCCTTCTCAAATTCATGGTTGGCGATCGCATTTTCCATGCGATGAACGATGAACTTGATCCGCTTCTGCACCTCGGTGATTTCTTCCGGCAGCGAGGTCTGGCGCAGCTTTACCCGCGCTCCCGCCTCATCGATCAGATCGATGGCCTTATCGGGAAGAAACCGATCCGGGATGTAGCGATTGGAGTGAGAAACCGCAAAGTGGATCGAGTCATCGGTGTAGCTGACCGCATGGAACTTCTCATAACGGTCCTTGATCCCCATGATGATCTTGATGGCATCTTCTTCGTTCGGCGGCGGCACCTTAACCGCCTGGAAACGCCGCTCGAGTGACCGGTCTTTCTCGATTGACTTGCGATATTCCGCCGGCGTGGTTGCGCCGATGCATTGAATTTCGCCGCGAGACAGCGCCGGCTTCAGGATGTTGGCTGCGTCCAGCGAACCCTCGGCGGAGCCAGCGCCCACCAGGGTATGAAGCTCGTCGATGAAGATGATGGAGTTCTGGTTCTCCATCAACTCCTTCATGATGGTCTTGAGCCGCTCTTCAAACTGGCCGCGGTACTTGGTTCCGGCAACGATGAGCGAGAGATCGAGAGCCAATACGCGCTTGTCGGCCAGGAAGCTAGGCACTTCGCCGTCAGAGATGCGCTGCGCAAGCCCTTCGACAATCGCCGTCTTACCTACTCCGGGTTCGCCGATCAGTACTGGGTTGTTCTTAGTGCGGCGGCACAGGATCTGCACCACACGCTCGAGTTCCTGATCACGGCCGACCAGCGGATCGAGTTGGTTGTCCATCGCAGCCTGGGTCAGATCACGCGAGAACTCTACTAACAGGCTGGATTCGCGATTACGCTGCGAAGGCGGAGCCTTCTCCTGTGTGGCTCGCGCTAATTCCTCACGAATGGCGAGCAGACGCAGCCCACGCTCGTGCAATATCTCCGCGGCAAAGCATTTTTCCTCGCGCAGCAATCCCAGCAGCAAATGCTCCGTACCAATATGCTTGTGCGACAGGCGCTCTGCTTCTTCCGCCGCGTAGGCCAGCACCCGCTTGCACTCGTTCGACAAAGGCAGATCGACAGAAGTAGAAACCTTCTCCCGGATCGTAGTATGCCCTTCAATCTGTTTCCGTATGGATTCAACCGAAGCATGGGAGCGGAGAAAGCGATTCGTCAGCGCTTTATCCTCACGCAAAAGACCAAGCAGCAAGTGCTCTGTCTCAATATATGGGGAACCAAACTGGCTGGCCTCATACCGTGCAAAGAAGATGACGCGCCGCGCCTTTTCTGTATAGCGTTCGAACATGTTCCCCCTTAAAAGCTGCCCCTCGGAACGCCACTCTCGACGCCAACGGCAACTTTCGTCCTGTTCCATCTTCCCGGAGCCATTAGCGCCTGGAAAACCACTCGGCTGGGCGAATATAAGCTCAAATCCATCTTATATCGGTCCACCCACTGTCACGAGTCACCCTTTTGGGGAAGCCCGTTGTCATACCGTACCCCGCTTAAAGTTCCAGCGGGGACACTTCTTCCACCCGTCCATGGGCTAACCGCAATACCCGCTCACAACGCCTGGCAAGAGGCATATTGTGGGTTACGAGGATCGAGGTAAGACCATAGCTTGCATGCAGGCGCTCTATCAGGCTGAACAGGGCTTCCGCAGTCTGGTTATCCAGATCTCCTGTTGGCTCATCCGCCAGCAAAAGTTTAGGCTTGGTAATCAGCGCGCGCGCAATAGAGACTCGCTGCTGCTCCCCGCCAGAAAGCTCGCCCGCGCGATGGGTCGACCGATCTGCCAGTCCCACCTCGTCGAGCCAGTGCACCGCTTCCTGCATTGCCTCTTTTTTTGACTTACCTCGCGCCAGAAGGGGAAGCGCGACGTTTTCAGCGGCTGTAAACTCCGGCAGCAAATAGTGAAACTGCCAGACGTAGCCTATCTCGCGATTGCGAAAGTCCGCAGCCTCAACGGGGGTCAAGGATCGCAAGAGTGTTGTTCCGAAGTATACTTCACCCGCGGATGCTGTATCAAGTGCTCCGAGTATGTGCAACAAGGTGCTCTTGCCGGCACCGGACTGGCCAACGATGGCCAGCATCTCCTGCCTTTTCACCTGAAAGTTGATCGCCTCAAAAAGAACCAGCCGTCCGTACACCTTGCGCAGTTCACGCACATCAACAATGGCGGGCAAAGCCGGGGCTGACATTGGCATGCCTGGGAGGCTGCCGCCCAGGCGGCCTGCTGTGGCTTCGTCTGCGGGTGCGCCCAGTTCCATTCATCTTCCTTCTGAGGCCGGTAATCAATCCCGACCTATCTTCATGTATCACTAATACACCCCTCTACGGAAGGGGGTTTCTGATTGGGTTGCTTCAAAGTACATTAGTACCCTTGTTCACTCTCCCGTTCTGAGGTTGGTTACTAACCGCGAAAAAGCTTTCATCTCTTTGATGCAAAAGGTGCGGGCTTCGATTCCGTTCAGCCTCATTCGTAGCGAAGAGCCTCAGCGGGCAACACCTGGCGGCAGAACGGAGTGAAAACAGAAACCCAGGACTGCGTCCCACGTTTTCCAGCCGGCCCTTCGGGGCTTTGGAAGTGTGGTTTTCACACACCCTCATCACCCGTCCCATCTTGGGCAAGGTGAGTTCGGCCGTGCCCGGTATCCGCAGCTTCCCAAGCTGCGGATACCGGATTTTCTCTAGCGGCTAATGCGCTCGTGATGGGCCTCCAGGAACCGCAGCAGGATCGGGACCGTGAACCCAGCAATGATTCCGAGCATTCGGATGGCGGGCTCAAACTTCTCAATCGAATGCATATCGAGCCAACGACGCTTCGAGCATCCTTTGGATGGAGTCACTCGCGGATTTTTGACTGATCGTTTCTTCATTGCTCACCCTTTCTTCACGTTTGCCCCTGTTTCGTCTTCCCGGAACCATGAGCGCCGGGAAAACCATTCGGCTGGCTGTATATAAGCTCGTGTCAGTCTTATATCGATCCAGCCATTGTCACGAGTCACCCTTTTGGGTAAGCCCGTTGTCTTACCGTGCTGCCGTTCAAGCTCCCGGCGGAGGCACTTCTTCCACCCGTCCACGGGCTAACCGCAATACCCGCTCACAACGCCTGGCGAGAGGCATATTGTGTGTCAGCGGGATTGAGGTAAGACCATAGCTCGCATGCAGGCGGTCTATCAGAGCTGAACAGGGCTTCCGCCGTCTGGTTATCCAGATCTCCTGTAGGCTCATCAGCCAGCAAAAGTTTGGGCTTGGTAATCCGCACGCAGTGCCTCTTTTCTTGACTTACCTCGCGCCAGATGGCGAAGTTCGACGTTCTCAGCAGCTGTAAACTCCCCCAGCAAATAGTGAAACTGCCGGACATAGCCAATCTCCCGATGCGAAGGTCTCTTCCTCAAGAAAGACCGGATGATCCGGCCCGCGGCCATCAAGCCCGGCCCTCTCTTCATGTATGACTAATGCACCCCTCGACGGATGAGGGTTTGAACGGGTTGCTTCAGGACGGGGCGTCGAGGACTGGATCAGGGGGCGGGGCGTCTATTCGTAGCGGAGAGCTTCGGCTGGCAGGACTCTGGCGGCAGAACGGGAGGGATAAAGAGTCGCAAAAAGCGACACCGCCAGAGAAACGGCGGCCACGATCAGCCCGTCCGTCCAGCGGGCGGCGAAGGGCAGATAGTCGATGGAATACACCTCGGCAGAGAGGTGAATGAAGCGGTAGTGGCCGCCGATCCAGGAGAGAGCGTAACCGGCGATCAAACCCAAAATTGTTCCCGTGAACCCGATGAGCAGCCCCTGTAGCACGAAGATTGTCCTGATCTGGCGCGGTTGGACCCCGAATGACATCATGACCGCAATGTCACGGGTTTTTTCCATCACCATCATGGTCAGCGCGGTGAGGATGTTCAGAGCGGCAACGCACACGATCAGGCCGATGACGATGAAAGTCACGATCCGTTCGAGTTTGAGCGCGCGGAAGAGCGGACGGTTCTGTTCCATCCAATTCGTGGTCAGGAACCCTGGTCCGGCGGCCTGCTCGATGGTGCGTCCAATCTGATCGGCGCGATCCAGATCATCCACTTTAAAAGAGATGACCGATACCACGTCGGGCTCGCCAAAGAGACGTTGCGCATCGGCAAGACTGGTGAAAGCCATCATCGAATCGTACTGATAGAACCCTGAATGGAAGATGCCAACCACGCGATATCGCTGAAATTTGGGAATGAGCCCGAGAGGCGTCAGCTCCCCCTGCGGGCTGGTGACCAGGACCGTGGACCCCACCTTGGCATCGATGGTATCCGCCAGGTCGTATCCAATCACGATCGGCGGAGGGGCTTGATCTTCGTTCGCCGGAAGTCGTGGTTCGAGCGCCGCGGCGCTGCCCACGGTCACATTGGAGAGCAGGTCACTCACGCGGCGTTCCTGTTGAGGGACGATGCCCTCGACCAACACACCGACAGAGCGAGCGCCGCGAGAGATGAGTACCTGCTCGTACAGCCCTGGCGCAGCCGCCTTCACGTGGGGTAGCTGCTCGAGCCGCGCAGTCAGCGGCCGCCAGTTGCGAATGCCATCGCTGGCTACGCGCATCAACTGGACGTGAGCCGTCGAGCCCAGCAGCCGGTCCTGAAGATCGCGGCGCATGCCATTGGTGATAGCCATGGCAACGATCAGCGAAGCAACGCCGGCCGCGACCCCGACAATTGAGATGACCGTGATCACGCCGACCACGGCCTGGCGGCGCTTCGCCTTCAGGTAGCGGACAGCGACAAACAGCTCGAAGCGCATGTGCTTAGTGGACTACGGTCTTAGCCGCACTCACGTTGTCGTACCGGTCATAAGCGCGAACGGTAAGAATATGCTCCTGCGGGTCAGTGACCGGCGGCGGAGCATTCTCGGGCTCTTCCGGCGTGGGCCGTACGGGAATAGCTGCGAGCGGAACACGGAAATCATAGTGTTCGCTCAAAGAGTCGGAGAGCTTTCCTACCGGCTCCAGAAATTGCCATCGGCCGGCATCGAGCGAGTACTCAGCGCGGGCAATCGGCGAAGTTGCGTCGGTGGCGACGAAGCTGGCATGAAGCACGCCGGACTGCAAGTTTCCCTGGAGAGAGGTAAGCACTGGTGGCGTGGTATCGATAATGAAACGATCGCTCTCCCGTTCGCCCGACAAAGCATCCCCCAACGTATGTGCAGGAGCATCGCTGGCGACGACCCGCACCCGGTAACCACCGTCGGGAATGCGGATCGAATCGAAGGAATAGAAACGTTCCGTTACGCGAGACCTGAGCAAGCGCCAATTCTTCTCGCCGTCTCCACGGACGTAAACGTCGAAAATGAGCTCGTCGCCGTTATCGTCATGCGCGGACCAGCGCACGGTCACAGCGCTTCGATCCCGGATAGCGGTCAAGGGCGCGGTAGCGGGGTCCTGGGTGTAGCTGAGGGTGTTCTGGGCTGAGGGTAGATTGATGGTGACCTGCTGCGGCTGGCCTGTCTGTTGCGGAGGCTGATTGGCTCTCGCACCCGGCTCGACGGCAATCTCATCCACCACCGGCGCAATGTTCACCGGCAGATAGTTGATGCCTACCGAGTCCACCCGGGCGCCCGGCTGAAGGACTGCCTTCCACTGAACAAATCGTGCGGCAGGGATACCGGAAGAGCCGGCATTCGGAGTTATCTTGCGCCACTCGCTCCAATTGCGTTCCGGGTTTTCCACATTACCGGAGCGGGCGAAGATCTCATAAGTGCTGGGGCTGCCATCGGCGTTTACTTCCATGCGGCCAAACTGGGAAAACACCCCTGAGTCAAGGACGTCGCTCAGGTAAGTACCCTGAGGCGCAGGCTGGCCTTCCAGCTTATACAGCCTGCCGGTGTTGCTGGTGGCTACGTACAGGCCATCGGGCGCAGCGGCAAAAGCCGTTGCCTGCCCGGTTGCGGCGTGAGCCAGGTCAAGGTAGGACCCATCCTCGTGAATGCGATAGATTCGGCCCCGATTGCCGGTAGCGGCCAGAAGTCCCTCGGGTGTAGCGTGCAGGGCATAAACTACGTCATCCCGGGTAGCCCACAACTTGCGCGGAGCTCCCTGGGGGCTCAGTTCGTCTATTTCCGAGCCATCGGGAATAAGGCCGTTGTTGTTCGACGCCTGAACTGAACCTGGGGTCACGATGGTAATGGTAGCGGTGGCCACCGCCACCCCCTGGACCGGCAAGGGGGGCAAAGCGCTCTTCGTCTTCTCTCCGACAGCGGCGACGTACAAGCGGCCATCCGCAGATTCGGCCAAAGCGGTCACTTCACGCTTGGGCGCGTCGTAGATGACCAGGCCTTTACGGTCCTTGCCGATACGGTAGACCAGGCCGCCTCCATCACTCCCCGCGATCAGATCCCCGTTTGGCTCGAACAAGAGGCAACGGATATGCTGCTCGTCGCTCTCAAAAAAGATCTCCGCATGTGGGGTGTCGGTCGATACGTCCACGCGATAAATCGCAGCCGGTCCACCGGTCGCGACATACAACGCACCGTGGGCATCGAACGCCAGATCCCAAATGTATCGCGCCGGATCGCCCGGCTTCGCTGAACCCGCGTTGCGGGCCGCAGTGGCGGCATCAAAGACCACGCTGGCGTTGCTTTCGTCTATGCCGGACTGGCCAGGCTTGATGCGGTAAACCTTGCCCCCAGGCACTGTGGCCGCATATACCGAGCCGTCCGGGCCCACCCGGATCGCCTGTACCGTAAGCTCTTTGGTGGAAAACAACTTGGTGGAAACGCCCGCGGGCGTGACTTTAAGCACGGTCGCCGGCGAACCGGTAGCCACGTACGCGTTTCCCTGGCTATCTGAAGCTACATCCCAGATATAGGTCGAAGGCGTTGACAGCACGGAGCGCAGCGCGGGCCCAGCCTCGAGGTATCCACGGCTCGCAATGGCGGTGTTTTCGGGCTGACCTTTTTCAAATTCCTCGTAGCGGGTTTGCACCCAAAGACGAGTTACCTGGGCCAAGACAACGTGAGGATAAATAATCAGAGCCAGCAGACTTGCGGTTACGACACGAGGCATCATTCTGAACCGAGTCTACTAGCCTGTATTTCTCACCACAAATGGGGCGCAAATTAAAGGGACGGATTGGACTGCACCCCTAAGCTGAGACACGCCAAGTTCCGTTAATTGGGGACACTTCAGCGTGTTTTAGTTCTCATTTTATTGAAAAGCAGTCGACCCGCCGTGGGAGTGTGGAAATCCTGGAGGGATTTCCAAGGCCTGTGGGAGCGGTGGTAAACCTGCCTTTGGTTTTCCACCGCTTCCATCAGCGCCGTCACTCTCTTTAGCTTGGCTGGCCTGCTCAAACTCTTCCGGTGTCAGATAGCGTAACGCTGAATGCAGCCTCTGGCGGTTATACACCTGTTCCAGGAACTCACCGATTCGGCCGCGTGCGTCTTCTAGATCCTGATACTCCGTTCCGTGCACCTCCTCTTCTTTGAGCGTCCGCATAAATCGTTCCGCGCGTGCGTTGTCATATGGATTGCCACGCCGGCTCATGCTGATTTGAATCTCCGCCTGGTCCAGTATCTGGGTGTAATCGCTTGACGCATACTGCACGCCTTGATCTGAGTGATGAATCAGTTCCTCGGCTTTCCAGTTCCGCTCGCTAAGCGCCATCTGCAAAGCTCGAATCGCCAGTTCCGCGTGCAACGTGCGGCCCAAATCCCAACCGATTACGCGCCGGGAGTATGCATCCAAAACGACCGCCAGATAGATGAACTCGCTCCGTAGTCGGATGAACGTAATGTCGGCCACCCACAGCTGATTGAGCCCGGTCAAAGTCACACGCCGTGCCAGGTTCGGGTAAATCGGCCAATTATGCCGCGAATCTGTCGTAAACACGTACTTTATCCGTCGCAAGCTCAGCAGGTTGTCTTCCCGCATCAGGCGCAGTACACGTTTGTGGTTGACCACCTGCCCTTCACGCCGCAGCAGCGCAGTCAACATCCGGTAGCCACGCAGACGATGATGCGCCACCGCTAACTCCTGCAAGCGTGCGCGCAACAACAAGTCCGCCTGCTCAGGCTTGGTCTGCTGCAAATAGCGATAGAAGCCCGCTCGGCTCACTTCGGCCAGCTGGCACTGCCGTTCCACTGTCAATTTCCCAACGCTGCTGCCGATTGGGGTGCCGCGCCTATGGCGCTCCGATCATCATGGGATTCCGACCCCAGCCCTTCCGGGCTGGGCTGACGGTTTAGCGGGCGGCCCTCCGGGCCTCGATGGATCTGATCCCAGAGGCAGTGCTCTATCCTCAAAACCATTCCCGCATCAGGTTATGTTTACTAAGCCCGTCCCCTCTCATGAAAAAGGAACGTACCTCAGGGGATAGAGAGGGTGCGCGAAGCCCTTTTCCTTCCAACACCTTTTTCTCAGCCTGTTGAGTTCCTCAGGGAAACCGAGCGGAGCGAGCTCTGGATCTCTTCTCCGCTTTACTCTAGTTGGCCAGCACCGCACGATAACGCACCTGGTTCTTCTTTACCTTGGTCATGGCATCGTTTGCTTTAGACATGGCGAAGCGCTCGGTGATGGCCTGCACTTTGTGGCGTTCAGCCACGCGCAACATTTCACGGATCATGCGCGGACTTCCACCGGGGCTGCCGGTGATCACCTTCTGGCCGGCAACCAACGGATAGACCGGGAGCCCCAGTGCGCCGGGTGGGACCCCGACGAAACACAACTTACCCTGAGGACGTAGCGCCGCGACATACGCATTCCAATCCTGGTCCGCCTCAATGGTCGACAGGATGAAGTCGAAGTGGCCGGCAAGCTTCTTGAGGGTCTTGGTTTCCCGCGTGTTCACGAAGTGCTCTGCCCCCAAGGACCGGGCATCCGCTTCCTTGGCGGGTGAACTGGAAAACGCTGTAACCTCCGCCCCAAAAGCATGGGCAAACTGTACCGCCAGGTGCCCCAGACCCCCGATGCCGACAATCCCTACCCGCGAGGCCGGATTGACGCCATGGTTGCGGATCGGAGAGTAGACGGTGATGCCACCGCAAAGCAGGGGTGCGGCCCGCTCGCTCTCCAGGCCGTCTGGAATAGAAACCACAAACCGCGCGTTGACCCGCACCCGGTCAGCGTACCCGCCATTGCGGTGTACGCAGGTCCCCTGGCTGTCGGCACACAGATTTTCCTCGCCCTGCAGGCACCACTCACAATGGCCGCAGGAGTTGGCCTGCCAGCCTACACCCACCCGGTCGCCCGAGTTCAATCCCAACACGGAGCTTCCGGTGACTGTGACTTTGCCGACGATCTCATGGCCGGGGATCAACGGATAGTGGCTTATACCCCAATCGTTGTCGACCATATGGATGTCGCTGCGGCAGATGCCGCAATGAGAGATGGCGATCTCCACCTCGTTGGGTTTGATTTCCCCAGGATCGTACTTGTAAGGCAGCAGTTCGGCGCCAGCAGCATGCGTGGCGAATCCTTGAAAGGGTGGCATAAAAGCGTTGCCCTTGGCAGTGAAATTGAGAACCAGGGCCCGCGTAAGTCTACATTATTCGATTTCTACGGATACGACCTGCATGCCACTCAGCATGGCTTCTACCGGGATTGAGGTTACGGGAACCACCGATTCGCCGTTGAGCGAGATGCCACGATTCGTTCGGAGCGGTTCCAGCACGTTGGCCATGGAAATGGGAATCGACGCCAGGGTTCGGCCATCGACCACCGCTTGTGCATTGGGCAACAGCAGGGTTACGTACAAGCGATCGTCCTGGTGAGCCGCATTCATCTGGTGAATAATGCTGCTTAATTCCAGCGGGCCCTCGCTCGCAGAGGATGGAGTGGTCAACCGGTCGAGGGTGGCTCCATCGCTGAGCAGGATCCGCAGAGGCCCCGGGTTCAAGGTCAACGGGAGCTGAATGGGAATGCGAAGATTCTTGGTCTCTCCTCGAAACGGCCGCAGGGTCGCTTCCACCAGGACGGTGTCGCCCGGATGGGCCGCGGGTTGCGCAGCCTGGGCTCGCTCTAACTGAATACTGCGGCGGCCGGGAAGTGAATCGATATCCAGGTCGATGCGCTGGATGTTACGGACGCGGGCTGAGTTGCCATAGACCGCCTGAAAGCGCTGCCCGACGGTAAGCGCTGCTCGCAAGGCCGAGGGCAACTGCTCGGTCGGCGCTATCAAGGAATCGACATGAAGCAGCGGATAGCCATCGATGGCAACGGTACCCCGCAGTTCATAGGTGAGTTCCTCGCTGTAGCTGTTGGTCTCGAGTAGGGATTCGTAAAGCGAAACCATGACCGCACCCGGAGTGATATCGGGGTTGTCAATCACCTCGATATGCAAGGTGCGATCGCGCAAACCGCCATGGGTATGGATGGTCACCGGAATCATGCGCGCCGACTCGCCTGGCACGCCTCGTATGGCTGAGGAGCGATCCTCGGTAAAGGCGCCAATCGTCTGGGTGGTGTTTACGATCTTGAAGGAGTTCAGCGGCGAGGCCAGGGTAGCCACGACATCGGCCTTGGTCATGGGGATGGAAACATTGCCGAAGCGGGTGATGGGGTGCCCGCAAGCCAGCACCTGGTGGGGGTCGACGTAGGTCACGGTACAGGTGGCGGCGATCTCCAGATCGCCCCGGACGAGCAGGGCGCTCACTGCTGACCCGGGAAGGAGCGGGGCAGCAGTATCAACATGAGCGCCATCGGGGGCGCTGCCACCCAAGCCGGCAACCGGGGTAAGCCCCATGACCGAAACGTGTTCCTGGAAGAATTTCACCGCCTCCGGGCTGAAGCCGGAGAGCAGCAGAGGGGTTTCGATGGGATGAATATCAGTGGTGTCGCCGGTCGCGGTTACCGAGCCAGAAGACCCGGGCTGCCACATCGGGGCATTCCCGGCACGAAGGACCTCAGGCTCAGCCGTCCCATTGACCGCCAGCATCTCGGCGATGGGAGTAATGCCGGCGATGGGTTCCTTGCTGAACTGCCCGATTCTGTACGATAGAGCCCCCAGTAGCTTGCCGTCGATGTAAACCGGGCTGCCGCTCATACCCGCGACCACTCCGGTGTACTCTGGTTTGGAGCCGTGGAGACGCGCCAGGATCATATCCTGATCGGGGCCGAGGACATTTTTGAGCACCCCGAGGATCTCGACGTCCATGGCCTCTACTTGTGTACCCTCAAAGACCGTATAGGCGACACCATGGAGGCCGCGATGGACGTCTGACAAGGGGTAGATTCCAGCCGTGGCAGACGGGGGCGGAGCAACCGGGCTGACCTGGGCGACCAGGCTGCCCGCAATAACAAAAACTGCGGCTAAAACCGAAAAGTGGGTTGATATACGGCTGGTAGACACGTCTACAGATTAGACGTTCCTATCGTCGGAGCATAGGGGCTGCAAAGCGGCAACCCTGTATTTTTGTAGCTTACGAGGTATTAGATGAAGTGCAATTGCCAAAAGCTAACTGTTGCATCCCTGGCGCTGCTGCTGGTTGCTGCAACCGGGGCCCGTTCGGCCGGGGGCCAGGCTTCGCCGAGCACGCCGGCTGCAAATACCCCCCAGCAGCAACCAGACCAGTCGACACCCGATGCCGGCGGTCCGGGCGCTGATAATGGCGCCATTGCCATTCCCAAGAAGGCCGAGAAGCCGGACGTGCCCCCGCCGCCACCCGAACCGAAGGTGAAGAATCCCGCCGGGCTGACGAACTTTTCGCTGCGCGTGGATGTTCCGGAGGTAACCCTCGATGTGGGTGTCGTGCTGCAGAAAACACACGAGTTCGTACCCAATCTGCAGCCGGCCAACTTTCGCGTGTACGAAGATGGGGTGCCACAGAAGGTGGTCGGATTTCAGCGCACCAGGGCGCCCATCACCGCGGTTCTGCTGTGCGAATTTGCGTCAACCAATTACTGGTTTGTTTACGACATGAGGAATGCGGCGTACGCCTTTGCCCAGCAACTGCAGCCGGACGATTACGTGGCAGTCGTTACCTATGATCTTAAAACCCAGATCCTGACGGATTTTACCCAGGACAAGCGCCTGGTTTACGAATCCTTGAATACCTTGACGATTCCAGGTTTTCGCGAGACGGACATGTTCGATGCTGTGTACTCGACACTCGACCGGCTCAGCCGTATTGAAGGGCGCAAGTATGTGGTGCTCATTGGATCGGGCTACGATTCCTTCAGCAAAATCAACCTGGACAAGGTGCTGGCAAAGATCAAGGCCACTCCCAATGTCACCATCTTCAGCGTCGGTACAGGACAGGCAGCAAGGATCACCGGAAACGCCCGTAGCGGGATGTTTGGCCCCAAGGAAATCGACTACTTGCAGGCCGATAACCAAATGTCCACCTTCGCGCGCATGACTGGCGGCATGTCGTTTTTCCCCCGCTTTGCGGGCGAGATGCCAGATATTTTCCACTCCATCAATGATTCCATTCGCAACCAGTACGTGTTGACCTACACGCCGACCAACGCCAAACAGGACGGAAGCTACCGCAAGATCAGGGTTGAGCTGGTGGACAATGAAGGCCAGCCATTGAAGATGCAGGATGAAAAGCATCACCCGCTGAAGTACGACATCATTTCGCGTGACGGGTACAAAGCTAAGCAGCAGGTGGATTGAGGGGGGCGCTCCTAATGACAAAAGGGGAGGGCGGGGTTTCCGTTTAGGATCGGTTGCACGCAACAGCAGGTCCCTCCACTACGCTACGCTCCGGTCGGGATGACAATTCTGTTTCGCGACCTCAGGTCTCTTCCAAGAAGAGTTGTCATCCCGACCGGAGCGTAGCGTAGTGGAGGGACCTGCTGTTCTCTTAATCTGCATCCGGTTGCGTCCGATTCACCCCTCCCTGCCGCTTCGGTGGGCTATGCCGCCGCTCTGAACCTCCGTACAATCAAGAAAAACAATTCCAGTGGGTCCCGGGATAAGCGTTGGTCACAGCGACAGTACAGCCGCAGCGAAGGCCGGCCGCGAAACCGGTGCACCACTCGTCCGTGGAAGGCTGGCATCCTAAGCACAACCCCTGGTTGATTGCGCTTACGGTCACGCTGGCAACGTTCATGGAGGTGCTGGATACCTCGATCGCGAATGTCGCCTTGCCCCATATGGCGGGAACGCTGGGCGCTAGCCAGGAAGAAGCTACCTGGGTCCTGACCAGTTACCTGGTGGCAAGCGCCATTGTTCTGCCTATCTCCGGCTGGCTTTCTACCCGGTTCGGCCGCAAACGCTTTTACATGACCTGCGTGGCGCTGTTTACTGTTTGCTCGCTGCTTTGCGGACTGGCGCCGACCCTGCCGATTTTGATTCTGGCCCGCATCCTTCAAGGCCTGGGCGGAGGCGGCCTGGCCCCGAGCGAACAAGCCATTCTGGCGGATACGTTTCCGGTGGAACAGAGAGGACAGGCGTTCGCTCTCTACGGCATGGCAGTCGTGGCCGCGCCCGCCATCGGGCCAACGTTGGGCGGCTGGATCACTGACAACTTCAACTGGCACTGGATCTTCTTCATCAACCTGCCCATTGGCATCCTGTCTCTGCTGCTCAGCAACCGGATGGTGGAAGACCCTCCCTACCTGGTAAAGGAAAGAGCCAAGGCCAACCCCATCGACAAAATGGGTCTGGGCCTGGTGGCTATCGGCGTGGGCTGCCTGGAGTTCGTCCTGGATAAAGGACAGGAGAAAGACTGGTTCGGCGACCGTACCATCACCATGACGTTTCTGTTAGCGATCGTGACGCTGGCGTTTTTTGTTTGGTGGGAGTGGGGACACCCGGATCCGATTGTCGATTTGAAACTGTTAAAGAATCGCAATTTCGGCACCGCGGTCGGCTTTCAATTCATATTAGGCATGGTGCTTTTCAGCACCACGGTCCTGATTCCGCAATTTCTTCAGGCATTGATGGGTTACACCGCGGAGCGAGCAGGCATGGCGCTCTCCGCAGGGGCCCTGGTGTTGATGGTGATGATGCCGGTGGCAGGAAAGCTGGTATCAAAGATGGACGCCCGCCTTATGGTCTCAATCGGATTCCTGGCGACCTCGCTGGCGCTCTACAACATGACCCGGCTGGACCTGAACGTGAGCTTTGGCAGCATCGTGTTGTGGCGCGTGTTCCAGGTGCTGGGATTGTCATTCATCTTTATCCCCATCAGCACGTTGAATTATGTGGGAGTACCGGCGGGCAAGAATAATCAGATTTCAAGCTTTTCAAACTTCGCCCGCAACTTCGGCGGCAGCATGGGCACGGCGCTCCTGACCACCTTCCTTGTGCGCACCCAACAGACCCACCAGTCGGCGCTGGCGGCCAACGTCATCCCCGGTAGTTTGGCTTATGAGAATTTTCTCGCCCAGACCAGGAACGCCATGATGGCTGCGGGACAGAGCGCCATCCAGGCAAAAGCGGCAGCCACTGGATACGCCTACCAACAGTTGCTGCGGCAATCGTCCATGCTGAGCTATCAGAATGCTTTTTGGGTGCTGAGTGTGGTTGCGGCGGTTCTGGTTCCCTGGCCGTTCATCATGCGCCGCCCACCCAAACGCAAAAAACAGCCCAGCGAGGCCATGGGGCACTAGGCGTCAATCGCCGCCTGACCCGATGTAGGGGCCCTGGCGATGGAATCGCGGATCCGTTAACTGCAGCAGCATAAAGTCGGCGACATCGGCACGGTTGATACGCAGGGCGCCGGGCGGGAGCGCGTCGGGCAACACTCGATACGTACCGGTGAAAGGGCCGTCCATGAGCCGGGGAGCGCGCACAATGGTGTAATCCACGTCGCTGGCCGCGATCAGACGTTCCTGCGCAGCCTGATCGATGAAGGGGTGTTTGAGAACTGTCTTCTTGGCTATCCACAAACCCATAACCGTAAGAGCATTCTGATACTTGCCCCAGTCCGGGTGATTGCCCGCGGAGCCCAACACGATGAGCCGGTTTACGTACTCCTGGCGCATACCCTCAAGGATGTGAGGCATGGCCCTGGCGAGCACGTCGGATTTTTTCCGGGTGCGGGCGCCCAGCGCGGAGAGAACCGCGCGGTGACCGCGAATGGCGTCCACCACAGCCCCGAAATCGAATATGTCTCCCTGAATCACCCTAAGATGCGGGTCTTGTGGCAGTCCTTCGAGGTTGCGAGCAAAAACAGTAACTGCATGTCCCTTAGCCAGCGCCTGGGTGACAATCAACTTGCCGGTACTTCCGGTGGCGCCGAAGACTATGATCTTCATTGAGCCCAGTTGTTCCTTCCCACGAGTCTGCAACCACCACACTATACATGGCACAACCCTTCCGGAAGGCAGACATCTCAGGGAGGAGAAGGCAGGTAGATAATGTCGGAAAATCTTGAAAAAACGGAAAAAACACTGCGGGACCTGATTGAGACCCTGCGTGATGGGCACCAGGGGTTTATCGAGCTGGAAAAGAACCTGAAAGACCCGGAAGCGCGGAAGGTATTTCGGGAAGAAACACTGGTGCGGGCGGGTTTCGCGGCGGAGTTGGAGAATGAATTGCACCATTTCGGGGTCAAGGATGTGAAGGTTGCGAGTTCCACTGCGGGCAAAGTGCATCGCGCCTGGGGTGAGCTGAAGGCCCGGCTTGGCGGCGGCGACCACGCATTGCTGGCTACCGCGGAAAAGGGCGAGGATGAGGCCAAGCATGCCTATGAAGAAGCGCTCGCCAGTGAAGATTTCCCCCTTCCGCTGCGGGAGATACTCCTGCGGCAGCAAAGACATATTCTTATGGCCCATGACCGCGTAAAGGCGCTGCGGGACCGTCTGGCGGCGTAGAGGTTTCTGTAGACCGGAGAGGGAAGCGAGCGGATCTCATCATCTCACTACAATCTAAGGTTCTGGATCGGGTGCCCCATGTTCGCCTGAGCGTACATGGGCCGAAGAAGATTTTGGTTCCGATGTTTTTTGCCCCTGCACTACAAACCTTCGCCTTAAAGGAAAAGCGTTGGAAGGGGCTTCGCCCCGTCTTTCCCAGCCCATGTACGCTAAGGCGAACATGGGGCACCCGTCCAGAGAACAGGTTCGTTGCAGGAACAATCAGGTTAGCGGAGAATGCCGTCCGCTAGGAACTTGCAGGCCAGGAAGGCCGCTACGCCGGCGAAAAAGACCAGGGCCATGCGGATGCCGGGTTCACGGTTTACCTCCGGCACCAGATCCGTCGCAGTCACGTAGATGGCCACCCCAGCGGCGACGGGAAGACCGGCACGCACCCAAGAAGGAAAAAAGTTAATCACCAGTACCCCGGCCAATGTGGCGGCGGCTACGATCACGGCTGAGGTGAGCGCCGCACTGCGGCTGTGGCCGCTAGCCAGCATCACTGAGGCGACGGTGAAACCTTCCGGCAGCTTGTGGAGCAGAATGGCAACGA
The DNA here is from genome assembly GCA_963838445.1 of uncultured Acidobacteriaceae bacterium. Classification (GTDB taxonomy): domain Bacteria; phylum Acidobacteriota; class Terriglobia; order Terriglobales; family Acidobacteriaceae; genus PALSA-350. The sequence continues at coordinate 138,190 of CAWIRT010000035.1, read as the reverse complement.
AAATAATCCAGCCGAGCCAGGAAGAGAGCACAAAACCGGAGGCGATGGCTACGCCGTCAAAGAGCGAATGGGCGGCGAGCCCGGCGACGACGGAATTGCTGGTGTAGGTAGAGAGAAATTTGTCGTGACAGGTCTCTTCGCCGAAGTGAAAGTGTGGAGTTATGGTGTGCTCCAGCAGGTGAATGAGGCAGTAGCCCCCTAGTACCAGCACCGGCGTCCAGCGAAAGGACAGACGAAAGCTTTCGGGAATCATCTCCAGCAGCGCGGCCGCGAGCATGAAGCCTGCACCCAGGGCTACGAAGTATCGGAGGTAACGTTTCTCCCAGTGCGTCCGGACCAGGATCAAAGCGCCGAAAACGTCAGCTAGCGCAGCCACCAGCCCCAGTACCAGCGAAAGTGAAAAATTGGACATGGATGTCTTGCAGACTATTTAGCCACTATGCCGGATGTGCATGACATCCCCATCTTCGACGCGGTATTCCTTGCCTTCGAGCCGCAGTGTTCCCTGGGATCGTGCTGCTGCCTCGGAGCCCGCGCTCAGCAGTGTGTCCCAATGGATCGTTTCCGCACGGATAAAGTGCTTTTCGAGATCCGAATGGATCGCTCCGGCGGCCTCCTGAGCGCGTGAATTGACGGGGATGGTCCAGGCACGGCATTCGTCTTCGCCGACGGTAAAGAAGGCCACCAAGCCAAGCAACTCGTAGCTCTTGCGGATGAGACGGCGAAGCCCGCTCTCTACCAGCCCGTAGGACGAAAGAAATTCAGCCGCTTCCTCATCGCTCATCTCGGCCAGTTCGGCCTCGACTTTGCCGCAAATCGCAGTCGCCCCCGCGTTGGGGCGGGAGGCGACCTCTTCCAGCTTGTAGCGCGCGACGGCCGATTCCAGATCGGCGCCCAGGGTGGGGCTCTCGGCAATATTCAACACGAACAGCATCGGTTTCTGCGAAAGGAACATGAAGCCGCGGATCAGCTTCTTCTCATCCGCCGACATTTCCATCTCGCGCAGGGGCTTCTCCTGCTCCAGTTGCTGCTTGCACCTCAAGAGCAGAGCGTGCTCCTTCTCGAGGTCTGGGGTGCGCATCTTCTTGAGATCTTTTTCCAGACGTTCCAGGCGCTTCTCTACCTGGGTAAGGTCGGAGAAGATGAGGTCGAAGTCCACGTTTTTGATATCGCGCAGAGGATCGATGCCGCCGACCCGGGGAATGGAGTCGTCTTCAAACGCGCATAACACATGGATCAGGGCGTCGTTGTCGCGCAGGTGGGTGAGGAAGGCGCTCTCCTTGAGCGCTTCCTGACCAACGGCTGCGACGTCGGCGTACTCCACCGTGGCATAGACAATTTTCTTTGGGTTGTACAGGGCGGCGAGCTTGTCCAGGCGCTCGTCGGGGACCTTGGCCACGCCGAGATGGGCCTCGCGCGGGTTGGAGTACGCCGGGGTTTCGACCTTCGCCCGGGTGAGGATTTTGAACAGGGAGGTCTTACCAACTTGAGGCAGACCGATAATGCCAGTTTTCATGGGACTCGCCGTCCAGCCAAACGGCGCTTGCGCGCCAGAGATTTTTGTTGCGTTCCGGCCTTGCGGCGCAATAAAGCCAGTATATCGCCCTTAGATTTCCCGGCGGGACCAATGCGCGGTGGCCACCAGCGCGCCGATTCCGCACAACAGGACCAGAGCTTCCACGTGGGTGGATGTCCGGTGCAGGCTATCGAAAATCCGCCGGCCCGGATTATCGGCGGAGACCGCATCCACATTGCCCCCAATCGATGCCCGCGCCGTATCCATGCGCGGGATGATGGAGAATTGCGAGTATGCCGTGAGCAACATCATCACCAGCACCAGGACCGACTGCGGAATTATGTTGCGGTAGTGTGCCCGCGCCACGACCATAACGACCAGAAATATCAAGCCGCAGAATAGGCCTATCCAGTGCAGGCGCACCAGCGAACCCCCGACGATCAGTCCGGCGGCGTGAACACCCTGGACGCCAAAGAGCGGTGGTAGCTGACTGAACGCAATGGGGGCAAGAACAGCGCCAAAAAACAGCAGCCCGCCCAGCCAGACACCAAGCGCAAGATATACCAGCGAGTGAAAGAGGGTTCTCATCGACGATTGCACTATACAGGAGGCCGGCCGGTGAGCCGCTCGATACGACGCGCCATTGGCGGATGGGTGGAAAACAGGTTCGCCAGGCTTGCGCCGCTTAGGAGCGGAGCAACAATAAACAAGTGCGCGGTCGAGGGCGAAGCCTGCATGGGCAGACGTTTGGAGTACGCGTCGAGCTTTTGTAGCGCGCTGGCCAGGGCGTAGGGGTTTCCAGTGACATGCGCGCCGGTGGCGTCGGCCTCGTATTCCCTCGACCGGGAAACGGCCAGCTGGATCAGGGTCGCCGCGATCGGAGCCAGGATCATCATCAGGATTCCGCCGCCGCCGATACCGCGGCCGCGGTCGTCGCGGCCGCCGCCGAACATACCGCCAAAGTGCGCCAGCAGGGTGATGGCTCCGGCGAGCGTGGCTGCGATGGAACTGGTCAGAATGTCACGATTCCTCACATGCCCCAGCTCGTGAGCCAGCACACCTTCCAGCTCTTCGTCGTTGAGGAGGTTGAGAATGCCCTGGGTTACCGCGACCGCGGCGTGATTAGGATTGCGTCCGGTGGCAAAGGCGTTGGGCGACTCGGTGGGGATGACATAGATCTTCGGCATGGGTAGCGCCATGCGGGGCAAAATGCGCTCCACGATCTGATACACACGGGGCAGCTGTTCGCGCGTGACCGGCTGCGCCCGATACATCGAGAGCGCCAGCTTATCGGAGTAGAAGTAGCTGAAGAAATTCATCCCGGCGGCGATAAAGAAGGCCAGGATCATTCCATTGCGGCCGCCGAAATAAGCGCCGATCACCATGAGAAAGAGGGTAAGAGCAGTCAGCAGAAAAGCAGTCTTCAAGGTATTCATAGCGCGGCACCTCCCGCACTCAAGCCATGCTGTCTCTATTGTGTCACGTTTGCATGCTTGACAAAGCCCGGGGACTAGGTCGGCTGAATCCACCCCTGCTTGACTCGAGGATTACCGGCTTCATCCAGGCGGCGCATCTGGTCGCTGCTGAGGGTGATATCAAGGGCTGCGATGTTCTCTTGCAGTTGCTCGGTTTTGCTGCCGGCAATGATAGGGAGTATCGCCGGTTCACTCTGGCGCATCCAGGCTATGATGGCCTGCGACGGGCTACACCCCGCCTCGCTCGCCACCGTCCGCAGCACCGTCAATCGCTCGTCGGAGTCAGGACCGGCAAATTGAGTCGGCACTTCACGGTCGGTGCGCGTATATGCCCCTTGCAGCAGGATCGAATAGCCAATTAATGCGACCCCATATTCCCGGGCATAGTCCTTCAGGTCTTCACTGATGAAAATCTGCGGGCCGAAATCAGCACCGTGGCGAGGGCGCAGATAGGTATATCTTTGCTCCACCACGGAATATTGCACCCACTTATGAGCCCGGCTGACCACATTGGCTTCCGCTATGCGCCAGGGAGATAGATTACTGGCACCGATGGCCCGCACCTTACCTGCTTTGACTAAGCTATCAAATGCCTCCATGGTTTCTTCCAGTGGAGTCGCGCGATCATCGCGATGAGCATAGTACAAGTCGATTCGGTCGGTCCCGAGTCTTTGCAGAGTTTTTTCGCATTCGCGCTCGATCTCGGCCTTCGTCAGGCCTCCGGCGCATCCCGGGTAGTCAAACGCCAGCTTGGAAGAAACTACGATGTCATTGCGGTTGCCCCGTTCCTTCATCCACGCGCCGATTGTGGCCTCGCTCTCTCCGCCTTTGCAACCGGGGAGCCAACACGCGTACATGTTCGCCGTGTCAATGAACGTGCCGCCGTTGTCGCGATAGAAATCAAATAGCTTGAACGCAGTCTGGCGATCGATTTTGCTGCCAATCAAGTCGCTGCCCATAGCCAGGGCACTCACTTCGAGACCGGAATTCCCCAGTTTGATCTTCTTCACGACTAGGCGCCCGCCTTGACGTAAGTCGCCAGCACCACGCCACATATCATGACCACGGCGCCCACAATGTTCGGGAGTGTGATCCGCTGCACGGGCGAACCCAGCCAGCCGAAGTGAGAAAGAATCATGCCCCCAAGCACCTGTCCGGCAATCAACGTGATGAACATGGCTCGAGCGCCAACCTGCGGCAGCAGCCAGGCAATTGCGAATACCAGGCAGGCCCCTAACGCTCCAGCAGTCAGCAACAGTGGGTGAACGTCTTTCAATCCGCTCAATACGCCTGAACGCCAACCGGTGAGGCCTATGAGGACGGCGGTCAGGGCGCCGACGCACCAGAATAGCCCATTCGCCACACGCGGATTAGCCAACGCGCTACCCACTCTGCCGTTCATGGAAAGGTGAACCGCAAGGATAATTCCAAGGAATATGGTGAAAAAATAAAAAGGAACCTTCATTTCCGTCTCCAGGCATCCGGGAACTTAGGTGAAAAAGCCAGTGAGGCTCCTCCCCTGATTGGTTCCCTTATGAACTATTTGATAGCGTGAGGCCGTCAGCGACACGACAGTACACCGAGTCTCGGGCGTCTGTCAAAACGCTTTCGCCGCAAACTGCGGTGACGCTTGACAGCCCGCAAATGCCGGGTATAGTGTCCGTCTCAGCTTACTTGTGGAATTAGTTCATAAGGGAACCCTGGTGAGTTTGACGCTATCTTAGTTATCGTCAACAAACTATCAAGAGGGAGAGTGCTATCTCGGTCGCCCGCTGCTCTGCGATAAGTTATGCAGAGTCAATTCGGATAACTTACCCCGAGGTTGGTCCATGAAGAAGCGATCAGAGTTCATTGCCGCGCTGCTCTTTACATGTCTTGGAATATGGGGGACGGCGGTAAGACCTGCAACCGCTCAAGCCCCGGCCGCCGCTCCGGCGCCAGCTGTCGATCAAGCTGCCGCAGACCGAGGTCAAGGCATTTTCTCTTCCAGTTGTTCGTTCTGCCACGGATCAAAAGCCACGGGAACGGAACAAGCGCCCAACCTGCTGCGAAGCCCCATTGTGTTTCAGGATCATGGTGGAGATAAGCTTGGACCCTTCCTTAAGCAAGGGCGTCCAACGCTGGGCATGCCGGCATTCCCTACCCTTGAGCAGCAACAGGTACAAGATATCGCGGCGTTTCTGCATGCGCGCATCCAGCAGGTACGCGGTACCAGGCTTCCGGAAACTGCGTTGCTGGTAGGCGATCCCAAAGCCGGTCTTGCCTATTTCAACGGGGCTGGAAAATGCAGCACCTGTCATTCCCCCACTGGCGACCTGGCGCATATTGGATCGAAAGACCAACCCCTCGCCTTGACGACCTCGTTTCTGACGCCGCCGGCCAAGCCCTCTCAAGTAACCGTAGTGTTGCCGTCGGGCCAGACCGTTCAAGGAAAGCTCGAGTACCTGGATGAGTTCACCGTGTCTCTGGTGGACGATGCCGGCGTCTATCACACCTGGCCGCGCGATCGCACCAAGTCGGTCACCGTAGTCGATCCGCTCGCCGCACACAAAGCATTGCTGACGATGTATACCGACAAAGACATTCACGACCTCCTGGCGTACCTGGTGACCCTCAAATGAAGTACAGGCCGATCTTGTGTTTGGCTTCCCTACTGTTCGTGCCGATGTGTGCGTTCGCGCAGACACTGGACCCGGAGGCATTCCACCGGCCGCCGACAGATACCTGGCCTACCTACAACGGCGATTACTCGGGCCGCCGCTACAGTACGCTTTCCCAGATCAACGCGTCCAACGTCAATACACTGGGGCTGGCATGGACGCATCACGTAGATTTTGGAAGCGAATCCTACGCACAACAGGCAAGTGAAGGTCGAAGAATCAAGGCCACGCCACTGCTCGTAGACGGCGTGCTGTATTTCACCATCACCGATAACGTCTGGGCCATGGATGCGCTGACCGGAAGGGAGCTCTGGCATTATGCGTGGCCGAACAATAGAGCTATCCATGTGGCTAACCGGGGCGTGGGCATGTATGGCAGCTGGCTGTATTTCATGTCTCCTGATAACTACCTGGTCTCATTGAATGCCAAGGATGGCACCGAGCGTTGGCGAGTCCAGGTCGCAGATGTTAAGGACGATTTCTTCTCCGCTACCTCACCTCTGATCATTGGCAATCACGTCATCGTCGGCCCGGGCAACAATGACAACATACGGGCGTGGCTGGAGTCCCGGGATCCCGAAACCGGGAAGCTGCAATGGAAATGGTGGGTGGATCCGGATCCCGGTGCGAAGGGTTCAGAGACCTGGGTCGATAACGCTACGATGGCGAAAGGTGGCGGCTTTCCCTGGTTGACGGGCACTTATGACCCCGAGTTGAATCTCTATTACCTCGGAACCGGCAACGGAGTGCCGATGGACCGGCCTCCGCACCCTACGCCCGAAGGAGATAGTCTTTACACTGCTTCCATCGTTGCCCTGAACCCGGATACTGGAAAATTGGTATGGGCCTACCAGGTCACTCCGCACGATACCCACGATTACGATGCGGGCCAGACGCCAATTATTTTTGATGGGGAGTTCCAGGGCAAGCACCGCAAGCTACTGGCGCAGGTTTCGCGTAACGGCTATTTCTTTCTTCTCGACCGGGTGACAGGCGAACACTTACTGACCACCAAGTATATGCCGGAGACCAATTGGGCAAAAGGAATCGACCCCGAGGGCCGGCCTATTCCAAATTACGCCAAGGACGCTAACCCCCCGGGAGCCCTGGTTTCTCCTTATCCCATTGGGGCGACGAATTGGTGGTCGCCGTCTTACGATCCCAAGCTTGGCCTTATCTTTGTAAACGCAGCCCGAACCTGGGCTTACTTCACCACTTCAGGTTATGGCCGGTTTCGCTCACCGCCGGATTACGTGACCATGGCGATCGATTACAAGACGGGAAAGGTTGTGTGGAGCCACGAGTTAGGGGACAAGAGCGGGGTTCTTATTTCGGGCCTGCTGACGACCGCGGGAAATCTGTTGTTCGGCGGAGATTCGTTCGGTAATTTTCTGGCCATGGACCCGGCGACGGGCAAGACACTCTGGCATGCCAACCTGGGCCAATTCGTAACCAACGCACCGATGACTTATGAACTTTATGGACGTCAGTATTTGTTGGTCGCGGCCAACGACAACTGGTTCGCGTTTGCGTTGCCAGAGTCCGAAGAGAGAAGTCATGTAAGAGAGCATTAGTTGGTAAAGCCAAGGTCGGTGCTTCTGTCGTGTTTCAGTGCGGTCTAGGGAAGGAGACGGGTGCCCCACGTTCGCATCAGCGTACGTGGGACGAAAATGACGGGCGAAGCCCACCATAGCTTTTGCTACACCACAGCCAGCTGATTGGCCGAAAGTTCTGAGGAGCTATGTTGGGAAAGCAATCGGAAAAATCGTTTTCGTGCCGAAGTACGCTGGGGCGAACGTGGGGAACCCGTCTATCTCCTGGAACACTGTGGAAGGCATCCAGTCAAGACTTAACCGCCGAATGAGTTGGGAAGCTAAGGTAGGAGCAAGGGTATGGAGCGACGTGATTTTCTGAAGGGCCTGGCAGTTGCCTCGGGAGCGATTTCCGCTCCGGCGCTGTATGGCGCACAGGCTAACCGCCCTGCACCGCAGTTGCTGGCGAAGGATACGGCCCCAGCCAGGCCACCAGATGATCCTTGGCCAGGCAAGAAAAGAATTCTGGCCATCGCCGACCCGCAGGAATGGTATGCAGAGCCCGGCTATCACCACGACTCGGCGTCGCATACGCTGGCCACGATTGAGCGGCTGGGACGTGAGTCCGGCGCTTGGATCACGGTGATACGCACCGACATGCGTCTGCTCACCAAACAACCAATCGCCGGCTACAACGTCAGAAATCTGAACAACTTCGATGCCGTGTTCTATATGGGCGAGGGCCCCTGGAACATTACCGACCAACAAAAAGCCGACCTGTTGTCTTTTGTTCACGAGGATGGAAAAGGCTTCATCGCCGGCCATGCCGGCAATGGCGGGCATCTTCTTTTGTGGCCGGAATACGCGGAGATGATTGGCGGAAACCTGGTGGGCGAGTTCCCTTCCGCGGATATGCACATCGTGGTCGAAGACCCTAATTTTCCCGGGGTGCAGGGCTTTCCGAAACAATTCACTTTTCGCGACCAGTACACCATCGTCGGGCCGAATTATTCGCGAGACGTAGACCACGTGATCATGAGGATGGATCCGACGAAATTTCCTGAAGTGTTTGCCGCACTGCAGCCGGAGCCCAATCCAAATCGCCACCCTTCCTCAGACCAGTTTCAAGCCAATCTCAAGAAACTTGCCGGCTTGCGCACAGATGGGGATTTCCCCATCGTCTGGTGCAGGAAGTACGGCAAGGGCCGCGTGTGGTATTCAACCTTCGGTCATCTTGAGGCAACGCTGGACGACGCGCGCATCCAGCAGATGTACATTGGAGCCATCAAGTGGGCTCTCGGCCTCACCGATGCGGACATTACGCCCCGCCCGTTCCCGGGGAATCCATAAGACAAGTCTTCAGAGAGGTAGAAATGAAAAAGTCACTGATTGTTTGCTGTCTGGCGCTCTTTACGATGGCTGCGCGGCAGTCCCCAGCCCAGGCGCCCAGCGCGGCGCCCGCTCACAAGATTCGAGTCCTCATCCTCACGGGGAGCTCGGACTGGTCTCATCCCTGGCAGGGGACGGCGCCCTTCATGCAGGGCATATTGAACAACACCGGGCGTTTTGACGCGAAGCTGGAGGAAGAAGTTGCCGGCATCACCGCGGCGACGCTAGCCAACTACGACGTGCTGATAGATTACTACTATGGCCCTCGATGGCCGCCCGTAACGGAAAAGGCGGTCGAAGATTTCATACGCTCAGGCAAAGGCATGGTTGGAGTACATGGAATCACCTATGGCCCCTTCTTCGGGCAGGCGGGAGGAAGCGCGACCGAGCCTCGGCGCCTTGAAGGGGAGCCCTGGGCTGCATTTGCTGACATGATCGGAATGACCTGGAAGCTGGACAATATCGGCCACGCTACGCGCCACGTGTTCGCGGTGGAATGGGTCGATCGTGATCATCCCATCAGCCGCGGGTTGCCGCCGACATTTGTAGCCAACGATGAGCTTTATCACAAGATAGACCTGAAACCCAACGTACACGTGCTGGCGACCGCCTTCGATGATCCCAATGTAAAGGGTGGAACAGGTAAGGTAGAACCGGTAATCTGGACCGTCCCATACGGTCAGGGCAGGGTCGTCATGATGGTCATTGGCCATGATCTTCTGGCCATGAGTCAGCCGGGCTTCATGGATGCGTTTGCGCGGAGCGCGGAATGGGCCGCGACGGGTGATGTGGCGCCCGGCGCTCCTACGCTTTCTCCGCCCACCAGTTTGCCGGCGCCTGCTGACCATCATTAATATTTTATGAGAGCAATCGCCTATACCATCATGTCGCTACTCACTGCATTGTCCGCGCTGGCGGAAACAAGCCCGGCCCCTCCGCAAACCGAAATTGCAAACTCGGTGATGCGGGTGAAGATCTACCTGCCAGACGCGGCAACTGGCTTTTACCGCGGCACCAGGTTCGACTGGTCCGGGGTGGTGGGGGATCTGGAATATGCCGGGCACAGCTATTACGGTCCGTGGTTCACGCAAACGGATCCTACTGTTTCTGACTTCGTCTACCGGGGCACTGAGATCGTAGCCGGCCCATGCAGCGCCATCACTGGCCCGGTGGAGGAATTCGGGGTAGTGGGATACGACGAGGCGAAGCCTGGGGGGACCTTCCTCAAAATCGGCGTAGGCGTACTGCGCAAGCCTGACGACGCACATTACACCGCTTATCACCTTTACGAAATTGCGAATGGCGGTAAGTGGAGCGTCAAAAAGAGCAAGGACGCCGTGGAATTCACGCAGGAACTGCACGATGCGTCTTCGGGGTATGGATACATCTATCGCAAGAAGGTGAGCCTGCTCGCGGGCAAGCCGCAGATGTTGATCGAGCACAACCTGAAAAATGTTGGCACGCGCGCGATCCACACCAACGTTTACGACCATAACTTCCTGGTGCTGGATAAACAGCCAACCGATGCGGGCTTCAGGATCAGCTTGCCATTCACAATTTCAACCGAGCCCCCGGTTGAAAAAGAACTCGCCGAGGTTCGCAAGGATGAGATTGTTTACCTCAAGACGCTGACCGGGGAGGACCGCGTCTATACCTCCATTTCTGGTTTCGGTAACAGTGTCAAACGACTATAAGGTTCGCATCGAGAACACGAACGTAAAGGCCGGAATGGAAATCACCGCAGACCGGCCGCTGTCAAAAATGGCGCTATGGTCGATTCGCTCTGTCATCGCGGTGGAGCCCTTCATCGATATATCGCTCGAGCCAGGCGCCCAATCGACATGGAAATACGACTATGACTACTACACGCTTCCCCGTTCGAACAGCAAATAAAGGGCGTCTTAAACGGTAAAGTGTGTGTGTACCCCATATCTCAGTTGCTCGTAAACTCCACCATGGTTACCAGAGCCAGTCTTGCTAATTCGACTGGGTCGGCCTTATAGTGCCACAAGATACTAACTACAAAAGAGTTCCAGCAGGAACTCTGGATGAGAGTTTGGTCTTTGGGAGAGTTTGTAGTCGATGGTGGCCTAACCTGTTGTCGGCTAAGTTTGAGGCGCCATTGTTGCTCTCTTTGAAACCTGCGATAGCCCCACTCGCGTCTAGACCCTAACGGTTACAAGCCAGCCTTTCGCATACGCCAGGAAAGGTGGAAGCGGAAGTAAGTTGCACGCGTTTAGCGAGTAGCGGTTAAGGACCCGCAAAAATGAAAGCTCTAGTCAAGTATGCGAGCGGCGAAGGGAACGTTGAGATACGTGACGTTGAGGAACCTCGTTGTGGAGACAACCAGGTAAAGCTCGAGATTGCTTATTGTGGAATCTGCGGAACCGATATTCATGTTCTTCACGATACATTTCGCAACTATCCGCCGGTAATTCTCGGACATGAGTTTTCAGGCACCGTGGTAGAGATGGGCAGGAACGTTACCAACGCCAAGCTGGGAGAACGAGTCACAGGTCTGGGCGCCACTTCCGTTACGTGTGGCCAATGCGAGTACTGCCTCTCTGGATATTTCATCTTCTGCGCCAATCGCCGGGGCATGGGTCATGGCGTGAACGGCGCGTTTACGCGCTACGTGGTCATGCGTCCTGACCAGCTCTACCGGATTCCTGAGAACTTCTGTCTGGATGAAGCAGCCATGAGCGAACCCTTCGCGGCTGTGGTGCAGGCGGTCACCGAAATCACCAATGTGCGCATCGGCGACACCGCGTTGGTTTCGGGGCCGGGACCAATGGGACTCCTTTGCCTGAAACTACTGGTCGCGGAAGGGATACGAACGATCGTCGCAGGCGCGGCGGGAGATCAGGAACGCCTGAGTGCGGCTCTCCGGATTGGCGCCGCAGCGGTGATCAACATCGGTGAAGAGAACCTCAACGATGCGATTCAGGAACATACCGGCGGAGTGGGTGTGGATGTGGCCTTCGAGTGCGCCGGCCATCCCGGCTCGGTGCGTGGATGCCTGGAATCCCTGCGTCCGATGGGGCGTTACACCCAGGTAGCAATCTGCGGACAGGACATCCAATTTCCCATCGACTTGATCTTTTACAAGCAGCTGACGATGTCCGGCTCTGTCTGCTACACCGCCCGGACGTGGGAGCGCATGATGAAGATCTATGCCGAAGGTAGAGTCAGGCTGAATGACCTGATTTCCACCAAGCTACCCATTTCGGACTGGCAAACTGCCTTTCGCCTGTGCGACGAGAAGAAGGCGATTAAAGTATTGATGTATCCGGAGAAGTAGCGGAGGAGAGTGATGAGCAAGATCCTGGAGAAGCTGGTTGCATACAAGAGCCCGTTGTATGAGATGACCCAGACCACGCCCACTTGCCTTTGGAACGACTCGGCGACGTTATCCGAGTTGACTTATTCGATCGAGCATGGTGCGGTGGGTGCTACCTGCAATCCTGTCATCGTGCTCGACGCGCTCAAGAAGGAAGCTCATCTCTGGAATGATCGCATCCGGGCCATTGCAACCGAACTGCCGACAGCGACGGAAGAAGAAATCGGATGGAAGCTGGTAGAGGAGATCTCGGCCAAGCGGTCTGAACTGCTACGGCCGGCTTTCGCGCAGTATCAGGGCCGTAATGGCCGGCTCTCGATTCAGACTGACCCGCACTACTACCGCAATGCCGGCGCTCTGCTGGAGCAAGCGCTGCGGTTCAATGCCCTGGCGCCGAACATGATCGTAAAAATCCCCGCGACCCGGGCTGGGATCGATGCAATCGAGGAGGCGACCTATCGGGGCATCAGCATCAACGCGACCGTCTCCTTCGCCCTGCCGCAATGCATTGCGGTGGCCGAAGCCATGGAGCGCGGGTTCAAACGGCGGGAGAAGGAAGGTCTTGATGTATCCAGGATGGGTCCAGTGTGCACGATCATGGGCGGCAGGCTGGATGACTGGCTGAAAGTGGTCGCTGAGAAGCAGGATATTACCTTGGAACCGGGCTACCTGGAATGGGCTGGTGTTGCGGTATTCAAAAAGGCTTACAAGATTTTTCGCGAACGCGGGTATCGCGTCCGGCTGCTGTCGGCGGCATTCCGCAACCACATGCAGTGGAGCGAACTGGTAGGTGGAGATGTGGTGATTTCTCCGCCCTATAAGTGGCAGGTGCGCTTCAATGGCAGCGACGTAAGCGTTGCCCCGCGTATCGATAGTCCGGTGGACCCTGAAATCGTATCCGAACTGTTGCGAAAGTTTCCTGACTTCCGGCGCGCCTACAACGAGGATGGACTCTCACTGAGCGAATTTGATACTTACGGTCCTACCGTTCGTACGCTACGTCAGTTCCTCGAAGCCACCCATGAATTGGCGGTCCGTGTCAGGGATTTGCTATTGCCCAATCCTGATGGATCTGCATCCTGACTGGGACGCGACCGGTATCCCTTGCGGCTTGTAGGTGATCTTTTGGCAAGGAAAGTATTGGTTAAGGACTGAGGGAAACTGCAGATCCCTCGGCTTCCCTCGGCTTCGCTCGGAGGATGTGACTTTTTTAATTTCCCTTGTGGTCTGTGGCCGGAAAGCTCCGAAGAGCACCTGCCAACAAGCATCGCCGGGGTCCTTCGACTCCGCGCATAAAACCCTCTGTTATGCGATAGATCTGCGAGGCGCTTCGCTCAGCAACTGATGACGCTCTTCTGGAGGGGATTGAAAAACATCTGGTCGGGTGCAAGAACCCGAAAAGATCGAAAAAGTCACAGGCTCTTTGACAAAGGGAAGGGCGGATTTTCCATTCGGGTTCGGTTGGACGGATCCCAGGTCTCAAAAGCGAGAACCCACGGCACGCCGGGGCACCCTTCGATTTCAGCCTTTGATTTCGCCCTTGGATGTTGCCCTTCGATGTTCCTGCAGCTCGAGCTTTTTCCTCTCAGCACCAAAGTCAAAAGCCCAGCTCAGTTGATGTAAGAAAAAGCCGAAGACAAGCTCCCGACTCTCTCAATGAACGCTGATGAGTGGCGATCGCGGGGTCGCTGATCTACGAGCTTAACTGCGAGTAATGCCTGGAAATGGGACGACCCCTAAGGCCTTAGTAGGGAGTGCGTCACAACTCTGGTTACAAGAGTTCAATACGGAACTGGTTCATTAAATACTTCTTGACACTTGTCTGACGCCAACTATATGACATTACCGCGCACCAATGCAGAGTAAATTGCGTTTGTAATTAGTTCTATACGGAACTAATGATTTTACGATGTGCAGAGAACTAAATTCAGCGCATGGGCGACAGTGCGCGAGAAGGCTATCGTCGGGCCATCCAGCTAATAAGACGGGCCAACAAAGTTGTAACTTGAGGAGAATATCTGTGATCGAGACCAATAAATTTAAAAAAGCCCTGCAGTACCTATTGCCAGTGTTCGCGGTGTTTCTAGCAACGTCGACAGCGATGTGGGCCCAGGCCGGCGGCGGGTCCATGGTGGGGACGGTTCACGATCCTGCTGGCGCGGTCGTTCCCAATGCTGCCGTCACGATCACCAACACTGACACCAACTCTACCTACCCGGTGGTTACCAACGGCGACGGCCGCTTTCTATATCCCCAATTGCCGGTCGGCAACTACAAGGTTTCGGTGGCTGCGCCGGGCTTCAAAGAAGCCGTTCAGGAAGGCATTACGGTCTCGATCGGAACTACGAGCACCGTCGACATCGCCCTCCAGGTAGGGCAGACCTCGCAGTCGGTTACGGTGACGGCAAACGCGCAACAGATTCAGACGGAGAGCTCCGACGTAGGGACCACGGTCCCCGGGCAGTTGATCGCGCAACTCCCATTGAATTTTAGTGGCGTGATTCGCAGCCCCCTCAATTTCATGACGCTGACCCCGGGGTTTCAAGGTGATTCAACGGGAAACGCCCAATCGCAGGCGAGTTTTAAACTCAACGGCGCGGGAACGGGGCAAGCTGACGTGATCCTGGATGGTTCGTCGATTCAGTTGGCTTCCCCGAACTACCAGTGGAACTTCGGCATCAGTGTCGATGCGGTCTCCGAGTTCAAAGTACAGACCAGCACCTTCGCGGCGGAATTCGGGCGTACCGGCGGCGGCTTCGTCAACGTGGCCTCCAAGTCGGGAACCAATGAGTTCCACGGCGCCGTGTATGACCTGCTGAAGAACGCGGCGTTTGACGCCAACAGCTGGCAAAACAACCACACCGGCGTCGGCAGGCAGAACGATACGCAAAACGACTTTGGCGGATTTGGCGGCGGCCCGGTATTTATCCCCAAAATCTATGACGGCCGCGGCAAGAGTTTCTGGTTTTTCAGCTACGAAGGGTTCCGCTTCAAGTCCGGTGGCCCCGCCCTTACCTCGACGGCGACGCCGCAAATGTGGACGGGAGATTTTTCCCAGGTCCTGAACGGCGAGACTATCAATGGGGTCACTTACCCGGCACAAAAAATCTATGATTACACAACCTGCTCGGGAGCCAACCTGGGCCAGCCTTGTCAAGCATTTCCAAACAACCAGATTCCGGCGGATAGGCTCGACCCGTATGCCAAGGCCTTCATTCCCTATCTCCCGGTAGCCACCAACCCCGGCCAGCCTTTTCAGAACCTGGCATATACCCTGCTGGCGCCGATCAACAACGATCTCTATTCGACCCGCATCGACCAGAATATCGGGCAAAAGCACAAGCTCTTCGGCAGCTATGCGCAAGCCGACCTGCCGATTATCAACATTTTCTCCTACGGACCGAAGGGACTCTACGACCAGAGCTTCGGCAGTACCACGACTCACTATGTTCGCATCGGTGAGGACTATGCCATCACGCCCACGCTTTTGAACCATTTCAACGCCGGTTATACCCGTCGCTTCCGTATTGAACAGGGTGAAGGCGGTGTAGGCTCATGGGCGGATAAGATCAATTTTCACGGCTACTATCAGGACATTCTTATCGCCAACAACGGCATTCAATACATTCCAGCCACAGGGGCAGGGATGCCCACGCCTCCAGGCGACAACAGCACCTTCATAGACAATAGCTACCAATGGGACGACTCGGTGTCGTGGGTTAAAGGCAAGCACAACTGGAAGTTTGGCTTTGTGTACCGGCGCCAGGGCTTCAACTCGAACTACTTCAGCAATGCCGCTCCCGATTTCGGCTTCGACAATGCTTTGACTTCCGCTGGAAATCTGCCAAACGGCAACCCCGTCGATCCGAACTCCGGGTCCGGCGCCGCATCCTTCTTTCTCGGGGCAGCGTCGAACGGGACGGTTGGTGGCCCTCAAACCGCTGCTATGCGCGTGCACGGTTGGGGGTTCTACGCCATGGACGACTTTAAAGTTAGCCCAAAGCTCACCTTGAACGTGGGCCTGCGCTATGAGATCCCACAGCCAGTATTTGAGGAAAAGTGCAGGACATCTCAAGTCAATCCAACCTTGGCCAATCCTGGTGCCGACGGCCTGCCTGGTGCGTACGAGTTTCAGGGAACTGGCCCAGGCAGAGACGGCAGATGCTCCCCGATGAACCAGTATTGGGGATCGTGGGGGCCTCGCGTAGGCTTGGCTTACCAAATCGACCCCCGGACGGTAGTACGCGCCGCTTACGGCCTCTACCAAACCCCGATGAAGATATCCAACTTCGCGAATACCGACAGTCTGGGCTTCTTCGCCGCCGGATATAAGTGGCCTACCCCGGTCAATCAACAGACGCCCGCAGTCATACCCAGCACG
This sequence comes from uncultured Acidobacteriaceae bacterium, assembly GCA_963838445.1. Taxonomy (GTDB): domain Bacteria; phylum Acidobacteriota; class Terriglobia; order Terriglobales; family Acidobacteriaceae; genus PALSA-350. The sequence goes on along the minus strand of CAWIRT010000035.1, from coordinate 121,897 downwards.
GTCACGAGTTATCCCGGCTCGATACCGCCGACCATCACCCCAACAGCCCTGAACGGCAACGGTGGCGGCGGTGGCGCGGCGAGCGGTGGACCGGTGATGCTCCCCAGCAGGCTTGGCAGGCCTGGCGACGTAAATAACTGGACGCTCGACATACAGCGCGAGTTCCCCGGCCAATGGCTCGTCGATATGGCATACGTCGGAAACCATGGAAGCCACTTGCAGGCGTTGCTGAAGGATCCCAACGTGGCTCCTGCATCGGCCCTGGTATACGGCAACTGCCTGGCGGTTCCACTAGCGGGATCCGGGGGCAACCCGGCTTGCGCGGGACTACCGGCTGTTGGCACCCCGTACACGAACTTCCAAAACGACTTTGGCGCTACGGCTTCGGTTGCTCAGGCTCTGCGGCCGTTCCCGCAATACCAGACCGAAGACCTGGACACCGCCTTCAGCGCCAATCCGTGGGGTAACTACAGTTACGAAGCACTGCAGATACAGGTAACCAAGCGCTACGGGTCTGGACTGACCATATTGAGCAACTACACCTGGTCGAAGAATCTTACGGATGCTGATTCGGACTATGCCCCGCAGGAAGCGTGGAATGGCGGCGTCGGCGGAATGTTTGATCCTTATGATCCCAGGAAGGAAAAAACCTATAGCCAATTCGATCAACCGCAGCAATTCAAAATTGCCTACACCTATGAGCTTCCTTTCGGAAAAGGAAAGAAGTGGGGGGGTAATGTCAACAAATTGACCGATGCGGCGATCGGTGGCTGGACGTTAGGCGGTATCGATACCTACGCGACCGGCTTCCCTCTGTTCGTGCAAGAAAACAATTGGACCGCTGGTACCTTCGCAGGCCAGGCAACGGGAGGCAACGCACGGCCGAACGTAGTCCCAGGGACGAATCCCAGCTCCTTCTTTGGGAAACTCAAGGATTATAAATTTGGGACGACCGCCAAAATCAACGCTGCCGCTTTCACCCAGGCGCCGAACTATACGTTTGGAGACGCTCCTAAAACGTTGGGGAATGTACGCAACTTCACTCACAAGGAAGAGGACCTGCAAGCTTCCAAGCGAATCCCGTTATTTACGGAACGGGTCAATTTCCTCTTCCGTTTCGACGCGTTTAACATCTTCAACCGCCACAGCTTTGGCTGTATGGATTACCACGTAGGAGATCCAGCGTTTGGACAATTCCAATGCGGTACAGGTCCCAACGCGGAAACCAACAACAACCAATCGGGCATCGTCTCGTCGGCTCGAACGTTACAGGCTAACTTCCGAATAACGTTTTGATGTAAACGGGATGCGGGAGGCCCGCGACCTTCCTCATCCCGCAGTATGATATATAGGCTGGCAACACCAAAGGGGGAGCGCGCCAAGCGTTCCCCCCTATTCTTTTTAGTGTCGTCACCGGGCAGGTCCATGCTGAGTCGTAGCGGCCATCGGCTCCTAATTATCGGATGGGGATGTATCGCTCTTTCGGTCTTCTCTTCCCCGCTTCACCCGATCTCTTTGTGGGCGCAGGATGCTGATTCTGAGGCGGCTCAACACTTCGCCGCAGCTCACCAGGCACAGGATGCAGGCAACTTCGACCTCGCGGCACAAGAGTACCTGGCCGTCATCCGTCTGCGACCCGAGGTGGCGGAAGCGTATGCAAGTCTCGGGCTGGTTTACAACGCACAAGGAAAATTTGCTGAGTCTGCACGTACCCTGGGCAAAGCGGAAAAGCTGAAGCCAGGCCTGCCCGGAGTAAGCCTCTACCTGGGTATCGACTACGAAAAGCAACGCCAGGCGGGCCTGGCGGTCCCACATCTCATAGAAGCTGTGCGATTGGAACCAATCAACAGGCAGGCACATACCTGGCTTGCCCGGGCGTTGTGGGATGACGGCCGAATTCAGCCTTCGCTGGAACAGTTGCGCCAGACCAGCCTGCTTTTTCCCTCTGATCCGGCACTGCTGCTTGACCTGGGCGAGGCCTATCGCAAAGCGGCAGACCTGGGAATCGAGCGCGTGCTCGCCGGCGCGAAGGGCACGCCCCTGGCGCACCAGGTCTACGGAGACATCTACAAGGACGAACGCGCGTGGGAGAATGCAGCGGCCCATTATTATCGGGCGCTCGAACAGGATCCTCATTGGCAGGGCGCCCATTACGGTTTGGGGGACATTGCCGTGCGCAGGGAGAAGCTGGACATTGCAACCCAGGAGTATCACCACGAACTGGAAGCGAATCCCGCCTCTGCCGCTGCCATGGCCAGGCTCGGCGAAATAGCGATGCTTGAAAACAAAGCTGACGACGCGCTGGCCTTCTTCAGCAAAGCGATTCAGGCGGGGAGCTATCAGGCGGCAAGTACTCTCGGCTTACCACGTCCTTACCCGGCCGGGGCCGAGGACTTATCTCAACACGGACAGGAGCAACTCCGCACCTGCCTTCCCGCCTTCGAAGCGGCTCCCTCGGGTGCTTCCCGGAGTTTGGCGCTCGCGTTTGCCAATGGGCGCCTCGGCAATAACGACGCATCACTCTCCGCATGGAATGATTTCACCAAGGCTACGCCCCATCCGAGTCCGCCAAGTGGGCGCGAGCGCGGCATCGACAACTTCTATCGCCAGGATTTCGAAAAGGCTGCAGCCGATCTGAGCGCCTGGCTCAAACTTCATCCGAATGACTGGCAGGCTGACTACTGGTTGGCCAGAACCTATCGCAACCTTTCTTTATCCACGCTTGAGCATCTGCTCGCGGTGGCTCCAGATTCGTATCCGGCACACCAGCTTTTGGCCGAGACGTACCAGAACTCGCAGCAGGACGAAAAAGCGCTGGCTGAATACAGGGTGGTTGAAAGTCTTGTCCCTAACTTGCCCGGGGTGCATTTCTCGATCGGCCATCTGCTCTTGAAGGCGAATCAGCAAGACCAGGCGCGCGACGAATTGGCGGCCGAGCTTCGCTTAAACCCGGACCACGCGGAAGCCAATGCTGAAATGGGGACCATCCTTCTGGATCGACAGGATGCAGCGAGTGCAACACCTTATCTGGAAAAGGCGGTTCAGTTAGAGCCGGATCAATGGGTCACGTATCGCCAACTGGGCAAGGCATATTACATGCAAAAAGACTTTCCCAAGGCTGAAGCTGCGCTGCACCAGGCTGTTCGCCACGATCCCCAGGGTTTGGCCCACTATCAGCTCGGGCTGGTGTATCGTTCGTTGGGACAAAAGGAGGCGGCCAACGAACAGTTCGAAGTTTCCCGCAAGCTCAAACTCGAGAGCCTGGCCCACGATGAAACACAAATGACAACGCTAAAATCTGTAGAGCAATGAATTCCCATGCACTCATCCTGGCGCCGTTTTTTCTTTCCTTCATTGCCTTAGGGCAAGTTGATTCTCTTGATCATGGTCTCGAACTCTTCCGCCAGGAAAAATACGAGGCGGCGCTCGAACAATTTCGCGACGCGAGACGCATACAACCAAAGAACGCTTCCATTGAAAACTTTATTGGGATCACAGAGACAAAACTTGGCCGCATTGACGAGGCCGACAAGGATTACGAGACCGCTTCCACGTTAGACCCCAAGCTTGCGGGCCCGCACACCAACCTTGGGTTCAACTACCTAAGCAGAAAACAATATCCGCTCGCCGAAAAACAATTGCGAACCGCGCTGGCGCTCGACAGCTCGGACACATTTGCGCACTATTATCTCGCCGTCTTGTATCTCACCACTGAGCGCGGGACTGAGGCGATTCCCCATCTTGAACCTGCCGTGACGTTGCTCGAGAATGACACGGCGGCCGCCATGCTCGCGATCAAGGCATGCCTCTCTTCCAACTCGCGCGACGAAGCAATCAAGCTGGTCGAACGCCTTGAAGCACACGGAAAGCTCACTGCTCGAACAGGAACACGAACTTGCTGAACAGTTCAATGAACAGGAAATGTACGTTGAATCAGCCGCGCGCTTCCGGCGCATTGCTGACATGCAACCGGACTCGTGGCAAAACAAGTACAACCTCGCCGTCGCACTGTTAAAGGCTAAGCAGCCAAAGGAGGCTATCCCCCTGCTCGACGGCATCGCCGCTGAGCATGCGACAGACGCCAACCTTCTGGCCGGAATTGCCTCTGCCTACGAGGGCGCCGGTGAACACCAACTGGCTCTTGGCTCATATCAGAAGGCGATTGCCGCCGACCCGACGAATCCTGACCGCTATCTTGACTGCACCCGCTTGCTGATCGATCTGGACCGCTATGACGAGGCGACCCGCATTGTTGAGAGCGGTATTCCGTTGGTTCCAGACGATTACCCACTGACGATTCGTCTGGGAGTCATCGCGATGATGCAGGGAAACCGCGCCCAGGCGCGCGAGGCCTACCATAAGGCAATATCGGAACACCCGACTCTTGCTTTGGGCTATGTCGCGTTAGCCCAGACGTTCATGAAGGAAGGCAACGATGGGGAGGCGCTCAAGATATTGACGGAGGCGCGGACCGTCGTACCACGTGATTTTGCGCTCGAATATGTCTTTGGCCTGGTTTCCTTCCAGCTGGGACTACAGCAGCAAGCGATGGATGCGCTGAAAGCGGCCAGGGAAATGAGCCCGACGGTGGTCGAACCACACTTCCAGCTGGGTCTCCTCTATATGAAGATGCAACAGTGGAAAGGGGCCCAGGAAGAATTCGAGCAGGTGCTCAAGCTTGACCCGCGCAACGCAGCTACGTACTACCAGCTTAGCCGGACTTATCAACGGCTGGGAGAAACCGCAAAGGCGCAGGAGATGGCTAAGCAAGCAAGCCTGCTTACGAGAACGCAACGAGAGGATGCCATCAAGACACAAGAACTTCGCTTTGGAATTCCTGCTCAGAACTGACAATAAAACCGTAAATTACTTTCTCCGCATCAGTTCATTACGGAACTGTGCGAGGAAAATCCTCTTGACACCTCTGGAAGCGCAAATATATGAACTTAGTGCACAGTTAACTAACTCCTTAGTTCATTACGGAAATAATGGCTGAAACTCCGATCATCCTTAACGTTCATTTTCAAGCAGTCCCGGGTCATGAAGAGAAACTCGGAGCTGAGTTGCACGCGCTCGTGGCTCCCACACACGAAGAACCCGGGTGCCTCGTTTATGAACTTCACTTCGATCCTGAAGATCCTGCGAAGTTCATGTTCTATGAGAAGTTCGCGGACCAGGCGGCCCTCGATTATCATCTCAACACACCCCACTTTAAACGTCTGCAGAGTTACCTCAAGGCGAACGACCCGATTGCGGCTCAATCGGTGACCAGGTGGCGCACGTTCGTCTGATCGCCCCGATAGTCCTGGTTGACCGATGTCCCGAAGCCCAGGGACTCATATCGCCGTACGCTGAAAGGACAATCAGTGAGCTCCGAAAATGAATACACTCCCCCGAATGAAATGCCGCCATCGCGCATCCACCCTGTGCTGGTGGGACAGAAAGCCCTGGTGACCGGAGCAAGCAAGGGGCTGGGCCAAGCCATGGCGATCGGGTTCGCACAAGCGGGCGCGGATGTACTGGTGAATTACAGCTCGGATGAGCCGGGAGCCCGGCAGACAGTAAAGACCATCGAGGCATTGGGAAGAAAAGCGGTGGTCTTCAAGGCCAACGTCGCTCGCGAAAACGAAGTGCAGGCCATGTTCGACTGCATGTTCAAGACCTTCGGCAGGCTCGACATTTGCGTTCCCAATGCGGCCATACAACTCAATGCAAAAGTAGATGAGATGACCCTGGAACAATGGCAGGGAGTGATCGATGTAAACCTCACCGGCATGTTTCTCTGCGCTCGCGAAGCGATTAAGGCGTTCAAACGCCAGGGAATCGATCGGTCCCTCTCCTACGCCTGCGGCAAGCTCATATTCATGAGCTCGGTGCACGACATCATTCCCTGGGAAGGCCATGCGAACTACGCCGCGGCCAAGGGTGGTCTCATGCTGTTCATGAAGAGCCTGGCGCAGGAGGTCGCCCACTTGCGCATCCGGGTGAACGCAATTTCTCCCGGCGCCATCCGAACCCCCATGAATGTTGAGAAGCTGACTACGCCGGAAATGTTCGAGTCTACCCTGCTCAAATTGATGCCGGCAAAACGAATCGGCGAACCGGAAGATGTAGCGCGGGCAGCTGTGTGGCTGGCCTCCGATGAGTCGGACTATGTGTACGGAACAACCATTTACATTGACGGCGGCATGACCCTTTATCCGGGCTTCATCGGAGCAGGGTAGAGGCTGGAGAGCGTTTGTGAAGTTATCGGCGTTATTTCTTATCGCGGCAACGTTATCGGCAACGGCCGGAGCCGCGACCATCACCGTTACGATCACCGGGACCACGGGGGAGATTCGGGTTGGCGAAGGGCCAATCTTCGGACATAGGTCGTACACGCTGATTCCAGGAGGCGACCCCTTCGCGCTGACTTATATCTTTGACGAGGAAAAGGGAAAGCAGAGTACCCCGGAAGTAAGTGACGGTCTTATTACCCAGTCGGGGATAGAAGGCACGGCGCCCTCGTCTCCCGGCACCAGCGCTACGCTTCAGATCGGCAGCGCCGTATGGGAGTTCGGGTCTTCCGCACGTTCGCAGGTCGTGTTGAAGACTTCTGCGGCCAGTAAGAGCGAACAGTTCGTATTCAATGCCCAGGCGGGAGGCAATCGAGTTTCCGCTCAAATTGTCCCGGCCAAAGGCGGCTATTGGCCGAAGAACGGCGATTGGCGGGCAAGCTTTACCTCCGGCCCGCTTGACGGCAGCACCGCTTCCTTCGCGGCAGATAACGATCGAGTCTCCGCCTCGGGAAGCCTGATGCCGTCGACGATCACCGTCACCGGCGTGGACATCGATGGCCAGTGGCTGCGGAATATAACCATGCCCGGCGGCGAAAGAAAATGGCAGTTAGCTCATGCTTCGCCCGAGGGCGGCTACATCGTGGAACAGGTAACTCGGACCATCATGGGAACCAAGGCGGACGGTTCACCCATCACCCCTTCTACTCGTCAAGTATTGGCAGGCGTGGCAGGTTCCGGTTGGAGCGGACGCTCCGAGCGATGCCATTGACAGCTTCCCAGACACCGCCTTAGCCGGCGGTAAAGGGGAGGAAAGTTTGTCTGCGGTGGCTCGCTATTACGAAGGATTGATCTTGCCGCCTGCCTTCGGCGTGGGTAACAGCCAGTACGCAGGTGGGCGTCTGTCTTCGGTGATTGATCCACGCTTATCCACTAACAGCGCGACTTTGCCGGTCGCCACCAACGCGACGCAGCAATTTTGACGCTCCAGCTTGAGGGTTCGGATCGAGATTTGGCACGGTCACGGTGAGCCATGAAGATTAGATTGATTTCGCAAACCCTACCGCTGATGCTTCTGTTTGCTTCCGGTGCTTTGCCCGCTTGCGCAGCTTTAAACCAGCCAGTCAAGACCGTGAGTGGAATGCTCCAGGGCACACCAGGCAAGAATCCCTCGGTGACCGCGTTTCGCGGGGTACCCTACGCTGCTCCACCCATCGGCAATTTGCGTTGGCGCGGACCTCAAGCTTCTGCTTCGTGGAGTGGCGTTCGGCATGCGGACAAGTATGGAAATATCTGCATGCAGAACCCGCTCAAACCCGGGTCTTTCTATCAGGTGGAATTCTATGAAAGTCCTGAGCCCATGAGCGAGGACTGTCTTTACTTGAATCTATGGACGGCCGCTGCCTCCGCGAGCGAGAAGAGGCCGGTGATGGTGTGGCTGCACGGTGGAGGCTTTGTTGAGGGCTCAGGCTCGCTGCCCTCCTTCAACGGTGAAAGCCTGGCCACTCAGGGCGTGGTTATTGTAACCATCAACTATCGCCTGGGTGTGTTTGGCTTTCTGTCCCATCCTGAGCTTTCCCAGGAAAGCCCGGTTCACGCCTCAGGGAATTACGGCATGCTGGACCAGCTCCAGGCTCTGAAATGGGTAAAGGCGAATGTACAAAACTTTGGCGGAGACCCGGACAATGTAACCATCTTCGGGCAATCCGCGGGCGCGACCTCGGTGCTGAACCTGTGTGCTTCGCCACTCGCCAAGGGCTACTTTCGCCGTGCCATCGTGCAGAGCGGCGGATTTAGCCAGGCCAGCGATCGCAAGACACAGGAGGAGGCTGGTTTGAGCTTTGCCCGGCGCGTTGGCGTCGACTCCATCGCCGCCCTCCGGGCCAAGCCAGCGGCGGAGATTCAGCGGATTGCCATTCCTCCTCCCGACGGGAAAAGTGCGAACATCTCCAGATTTGGGCCGTATGTCGACGGCTACTTTCTGACCGCTGCACCGCAGGCTGTTTTTGAGCAGGGCGACCAAAATACGCACTCGCTGTTAGCCGGATCGAATGCCAACGAAGGCACCACACTTGTACCCACTCCGGTTACAGAAGCACAGTTAAAAAGCCGGATCGAGACCAGGTACGGGTCCAGGGCGGAAGAATATTTCAAGATTTACCCGGTGCACTCAGACCAGGAAGCGTGGCAAGCGTCGATGGATGCTATCCGGGACTATATGGCCGGTACTGCGTTGGAAATTGCCCGGCTCGAAAACAAGCATAAGACTTATATCTATTACTTCGATCGTCATCCGCCAGGGCATGACAGCGATCGTTACGGCGCGTATCACTCGGCGGAGCTGGTCTACGTCTTCGACAATCTGAACTCGGTAAAACGTCCCTGGACGGAGACCGACCGCCGGCTGGCCAAGACGATGTCGAGCTATTGGGTCAACTTTGCCCGGACCGGCGATCCCAACGGCGCAGGCCTTCCTCATTGGCCGGCCTTCGGCACGACTCCCGAACGCGGCATAGAGCTGGGCGCTCAATTGAAAGCTGCAACGCTCCCCCCAACGGAACGACTGGACGCGCTTAAAAAGAACGGTTTTGGCTCGATGTTTTGATGTGAAACTGAGATCAGTTCCCATTTGAACTCATTTCAAGATATGGTGGATTTGGTGCTAGTATTGGCCCCGTAAAACTGCAGGTATGAATCATGAAAGCCAAACCAGACAGGCAAGAACTTTCTCGCAAAGTAGATAAGTATTGGGTTCCGATCATTGCGAGAACCATCGAACTCCTCGATTGCTTCGGATCCGCAACCGAATCGTTGACGCTGGAAGAAGTTGTCAAGCGAACCGGCATACCGCACACCACTGCCTATCGCATACTGCACACGCTGGTGTTGCGCGATTACCTGACCCAGTCAGGGCGGCAGTACCGTCTTAACCGGCTGCGCAGGAGGCTGCGGTTTGGCTTCGCCAACCTTTCCAAGCACATCTGCATAGCGGTTGAGATTCAACGCAGCCTGGAAAAAGCCACCGCGGCTGCGGGCATTGATCTGGTGGTTTGGGATAACGATCGCAACGCAGATACAGCCATTCGCAATGCGGAAGAAATGGCCGACAGCAAAGTCGACCTGGCGATTGAATTTCAGCTATTCGAGCACGTCGCTCCGGTCATCTCGGATATTCTTTCGCGCTCGGAAATTCCCCTGATTTCTCTGGTTAATCCCCACCATGGAACGGTTTATTTTGGGGTCAACAATTACCGCGCGGGATTCTCTGCGGGAGTTGCCCTGGCGGATTACGCGACCAGGCACTGGAATTCTCAAGTAGACACGCTTCTGCTTCTGGAGTCACCCCGTGCCGGCAGAACCATCCAGAGCCGGCTGGTGGGCGCCCTGCAAGGAGTCCAGGAACGGCTGGGACCCTTAGCGGAGAAATCCATCATTCACCTGGACGGCGGTGGCGATAAGGCGACATCCCAGGCGGCTGCGGCCGTGGCCTTCAAGTCGCGCTCGAAAAAGAAGGTCCTGGTGGTTGGGATCAACGATGAAAGTGCAATCGGGGCCGTGGAAGCTGCGAAACAGGCGGGCAGTGGAACGGAGATTGCGATCGTCGGCCATGGTGGCAGCATGGAGATCATGGACATTGTCGCGAATCCGGACAGTCCATGTATCGGGACTGTTTTCTTTCACGCGGAACGTTACGGAACCGATCTGCTGAGTTTCGCATTGCCGATCGTGCGCGGCAGATCAGCTCCGGTCGTCCACTACGTGCCCCACGAGTTCATGGGAAAAGATGCGTTGGTGCGAACCCGCCGCGAGGCGCTCGCCCGCCCCTCATAGGATTATGAAAAAACTGAAGGCTGCAATTTTTGGGATTGGCTTTATGGGGCGGGTCCACACCGAAGCCCTACGTCGTCTGGGCAACGTAGAAGTGACCGGCGTTGCCGGACGAACCGCCGAGGCAGCGCGGAAATTCGCCGATGGCCTGGGCATTGAACGGGCTACCGGGAATTACCAGGATTTGCTGGCTGATCCTGAACTTGACGCCGTTCACATCTGTACTCCTAACGAGCTGCATTTCCCCATGGCGCAAGCCGCGATGCAAGCGGGCAAGCACGTACTGTGCGAGAAGCCCCTGGCCTCCACCGTCGAGGAAGCAAACGCGATGATCGCGCTGGCCAGGGAAAAGGGCCTCGCGCATTGCACCTTCTACAACGTTCGCGCCTACCCCCAGGCGCAAAACATGCGCCGCATGTGCGAAGCGGGCGAATTGGGCGACGTTCAGGTGATCCAGGGAACATATTCCCAGGATTGGCTGCTCTACGACACAGATTGGAACTGGCGCATCGAATCGGGACCGTCCCGCACTTTCGCCGACATCGGTACCCACTGGTGCGACCTGGCCGAGCACATTACCGGGCGACGCATCACATCCCTGTGTGCCGATCTCACCACCTTCCTCACCACGCGCAAGAAGCCTAAGGGATCGGTCGAGACCTTTAGCGGGAAAACGCTGCGGCCCAGTGAGTATGAGGAAGTTGCGATCAAGACGGAAGACTTTGGCGCCATGATGTTTGCCATGGGCGAGAAGACCAAGGGCTCGCTCACAGTGAGCCAGGTCTCCGTGGGTCGCAAGAATCGTCTCTTCATTGAAATCTTTGGCACCAAGGCATCGGTGGCCTGGAATACCGAATACCCCGACGAGCTTTGGATAGGCCATCGTAATTCGCCGAACGAAATAGTGATCAAAGATCCTTCCCTGTTGACTGACGGAGCTAAGAGTTACGCTGATCTGCCGGGCGGCCACAGCGAGGGCTACGATGACACCTTCAAGCAGGTTTTCCGGCGTTTCTACAGAAGAGTCGCTGATGGTAAGGCGCCGACGGAATATCCCACCTTCGAGGATGGGATTCGCCAGTTGCGCGTTCTCGACGCGGTGCTCGAGAGTTCGCAGAAGAGGGCCTGGGTGCCCGTGCGAGACTGAAGTAGCAGGGCTGAAGAAAGGGGTCGCCTCGCATGGGCCAAACAAGCGTGGCACTGGCACTTCTCGGTCTTCTCGGCGCTGCACTCCAGGTCGCTACCCAGCCGTCTCCTGAACCCCAACATGGAAAATATGCCGGAGACGCAGCCTGCCTGACCTGTCATCGGGACCAGAGCACTTCGTATGTGCACACCGCACACCACCTGACATCTCAGCCGGCCAACAAGGATTCCATCCTTGGCTCATTTCATGATGGGTCAAATGTGCTGATGATCGCCGATCCCGCGACCGCGAGCGACAACCCGGGACTGTATTTCAAAATGGAGGCTAAGGCGAACGGGTTCTACCAGACAGCGGTGGCCGGCTGGCCGGGACAACTGGAGAAGAAGAAGCGAACGGATGGATGTCGTGATCGGATCGGGTGTGCGCGGGCAGAGCTATCTGTACTGGCACGGTGACCTGCTGTATGAGCTGCCGGTAAGCTACTGGACGGACGGCAGCCGGTGGATCAACAGCCCCGGCTATAAGAATGGCACGATGAATTTCTCCCGCGCCGTCGTCCCGCGTTGTCTCGAGTGTCACGCCACACAGATAGTGGCCCGCTCTCCGGATCCGCTTAGCAATCAGTATGACCCGACGAGCCTGGTGACGGGAATCTCCTGCGAGCGTTGCCATGGCGCGGGCACCGAACACATTGCGCTCCATCAGGCAAAAAACGTCACTGCTGCAGGCGCTCCGGCCGGATCGGCCGGAGAAACAATTCTGAATCCTGCCAAGTTTACGCGGGACCGGCAAGTTGATCTATGCGCGCTGTGCCACAACGGTATCCGAAGAGAAGAGTTGGTCCCGGCATTCTCGTATGTGCCGGGGAAGTCGTTGGATAATTACCTGCATCCCAACGAAGGCAACATCGCGGATCATCCAGACGTTCATGGAAACCAGGTAGGCCTGCTCCAGAAAAGCCGCTGTTACTTATCTTCGCCGAACATGAGCTGCTCGACCTGCCACGACGTCCATCAGCCGGAGCGCGCGGCGGCTGCGTATTCCGATCGCTGCCTGAGCTGTCACCGGGTAGAAAGCTGTGGCATGTCAAAAACCATGGGGCCAATAAGATTGCGGACAATTGCATCGACTGCCACATGCCTGTCGAATCGACCAACGCTATCATTTCTGAAACAGCGGGGCAGGTTATTCGGCCCAAGATGAGAAATCACTGGATCAAGGTTTACCCGTAGCGCTCGTCTTCCCCAGGAGCGGACGCACCGGCAGATGGCTTTTTGATTCTGTCTCGCTTGGCTTTTTGCAGTGCATTGTCGGCTGCGAGACGCAGAAGTTCGGGCATCTCGGGCGGTTGCGCCGCGACGTGCCGACACCGTCGCGAGGCCCATACTCACCGTCAGCCGGCCTTCGCTCATCCCACTTCCAGCAGGAGGAGAGCGGAGAGCCTGGGCGGCAGACTGCACCTTTACGGCCACTTTGGCCGCGCCGCCAGAGTCGGTAGAGGGGAGAATGATCGCAATATCCTCTGCGCCGTAGCGCGCGGCAAAATCGGTTATGCGCAAAGCACCAATCACGGCAGCGGCAGCTTCGCCCAGACAGCGATCGCCCTTCCCGATGTTGCCGCCAGTCATGGAATTGCCGGAAGTGATCAAAGTCCAGCAGCAACAGTGAAATTTCCGAGCCTTCGCGCAGGGTTCGGTTCCACTCCCGTTCCAACGCCTCATCAAAAGCACGATGGGTGGAAAGTCCGGTGCGCGAGTCTGTGAACTCTAATACAGAGAGCTGGTCTTGCAAATGCTTGCGCTCCGTGATGTCGCGCATCACGATGACCTTTCGCCTGGTTCACCAGTAGGGGAATCGCACGACCATGCGGTGTCTGATTCAACCCACGCGGTCGTCCCGTCTTTCTTTCGCATGCGCACGGTCAGGGATCCGTCGAGATCGGCGATAAGGCTGTCGGGGAGAAAAGACCTGTCTTCGCGAAAATAAAGTCGTCCGGCCTCTTTCCAATCATCTCCTCCGGCTTCCAGCCAAGAATGCGGAAGGATGACGGAGAAACGTAATGCAACACCTTATCCGCCCCGGCACGGCAAATGACATCTGTGCTGTTCTCGGCCAGAAATTGAAAGCTCAACCGCATCTTCAGCTGACATAGGCGCCCTTGGACTGGCTAGACGGGATAGGCGCCCGCAGAGCTTCCCTGGTATAACGCGCGACGGCCTGGCTAAGCTGGCAATCGATTTCATCGGCGATCGTCATCACGCCAACCAGCAACTCGCTATAGTCGATGTGAGCCAGGTTTTTTTGCAGGGTGTGAAAGATGCTGATCTGCAAAATCCGCGACTCCTCGACCAGCATGGCAGCTGTATAGCCCTGCCTGTAGCGATTAGCACCGTGCTCGGCAGCATTGAGGGATATCGACTCTTTGCCGCCGATAGGCGGCATGAGCCCCAGCCTGACAATCAGTTCCCGAAAGAGCAGAGGCAAGATGGTGGCACCGCTGCTCGTAGCTCATTGGATCGCCATCAGTGTCGGTTGCTTTTCCATGCGGGCGAACCATTCCCGCATGGTGCTCTCTGTGGTGCGTTCCAGGATCGAGGCAACGGTTTCGATTTCCCGCTTATGCTGTGGACCGCCGCTTACCCGCTCTTGATGATCTGGATGAGCGACGCCAGGTCAATCGGCTTCACCAGGATCTCATCGGCCTGCTGCAGGATAGCAGCGGCTGCGGCGGTCATCTCCGGGAATGCGCTGAGGAGCAGTGTCACCGCCTTTGGATTGGCGTGACGCATGGCGCTGACGACCGTAAGCCCATCCCCCGCTCCGGGCATGTGCAGATCGCTGAGCAGCACGTCGTATGCCTCTGCACCGCTGATCAGTTTCAGCGCCTCGGTCACACTGGCCGCACTGGTCACCACGAAACCAGACTGCTCCAGCACACCGGTCAAGGCCATGCGGACAATTTCATCATCGTCGACGAGAAGTACCCTAATATAGTCCACTTTGTGTCTCTTAATGGGACTATCGGCGGGTTAAGGTCATTGCTTTAACGCAAAGTGGAATTGTCTGGCAAAGAAATCCGGAATGATAACTGCCTCTGCGTGTCCAGAGCCTGATCCGGAGGAAGTAGCTATCAGCATCCTCAGCACCCGCTGAAATTGCAGCCACCTCCGGGGCTGACAGTCGGTTTGGTATAGGCGGAGGGAGTCAGCACTTTATTGTTGCTGAAGGTGCCGTGGGCGAGAGGATTGCTCGCGATATCGTCGAAGACGTTGCTCGAATAATCGATATTGTTCTCCACCACGGCCGTCTCCGGACCATCACCCACAAACTGGAAAGCCACATAGGGGGAATCGATCATTTGATTGCCCGAGATGATCACTCCGGTAATTTTGTAGGTCGTCCCTTGCGAGTTGTACACCGTGACCGTTCCCTGATCCGGTCCGCCGGCGAAGAGCGCGTTGCCGCTGGCCGTGGCGCCGGATACTCCCAGGGTTCCCCACTGACTCTCGGAAGCGATGTATATATCGGAATAGCCGTCCGGATTGTCGACGTAATTGCTCTCGAAGACAACGTTGCTCCCCCCTACTACCGACATACCGCGTCCCCCAAGATTGTTGAGAATCGTGTTCCCTTTGACGGTGATATTCGAAACGATGGGATTGCCTACGTAGCTGACGTTCGATATCCCGTCGTCCCCCGAGTTGAGGATTCGGTTGCCGGAGATGATGATCGAAGAGGATCCGACGATCTGCGTAATGGAATCAGCCAGGGTGTTTTCGACGGTGTTGCCCGAGATCGTCCCACGAGTGCTGTTGTAGGACATGATCCCGATACTCGACGAGCCATTGATCAGGATGTTCCGGATGGAGTAGTTGATGGCATTGTAAGCCAAGATCATCCCGGACCAGGGAGTGGTCAATCGCAGGGTGGCATAGCTGCGCATGGCAAAGTTTGAAGCGGAGACGTCGTTGCCCGAAAGGATCAATGCCTCATTGGCGGTATTGGTGGGCAACAGGATGGAGGATGCTCCATCTCCCTGAACGGCAATGCCCGTGGCGGTTATCGTACCCGAGTAGGCGAAACTGCCGGCAGGTATCTGAGCTATGCAGTGGTGCGCGGCGGCGTAGTTGAAGGTGTTCTGGATTGCCGTTGCGTTGTTAGTCACCCCATCAGGAACAGCGCCGAAGGTGGTGAGGGAGGCGGTGCAGGTGTAGGCGCCGGAAGCCACGTGTGAGAAGAACAAGAAGATAATAACTGCCGCTAACCTGCTCATGAGTTTTTGCCTCCTTTGGCTTGATATATTTCGCGAACCGCCGCTCATCGCCATGAGCTTTTTGAGGCGAGGCTCTCCTCTCCTCTTCTGCGGGGTGGTTACATGTTCTGCGGGTGGTTACACGCCTTTATAAAGCAATCGGCACCCTATCGGCTGATAGTCGGGGTTGTAGGTACGGGCCACGGTGTCGGCGTTAACTGGCCACTACGTTACAAACATGGTGCGAGACTTTAGACTTCGACAACTCGATCTCTTAAGTATTCATGAAGTGTTACCCCCCTCAACAGCTTCCGGCATGGCGACTTGTCAGGAGTAGGTCATATTTTCCTTTGCTGATGAGTTTCAGTGCTTCCCGGATGTTGGCCGCTAAGTCGAACGAACCCGTTGCCGGTTAGGGCTTTGCTCAGAGTATGACGGACGATCCATCGTCATCGACCAGCAACACTTTGGCGGTTGACATGAGCTCGCCCCTGATGCAGTCGTAATCAAAGTGTCTCAAAGAGATCTTCGGCGATTCTGAGCTGAGCATTAAATAAAGTTCAATGCTTCTGCTCCAGAGCCACAAATGATGACCGGGGACTCACCCCTCACAGGCGACGTGGTATCACCTGAGTTTGCCAGCATCGGGCAGGATAAAGATAGAGCGTGTTTCTCCTGCAGCGCATCAAGTCAAAGGGATTTGATATGGGCCGACCTGGGGCCTGCCTGCACCCGATTACGAGTTACCGGCAGGACTGATCTTCGGGCCTCACTTCTACTTCGGTCCGCCGGGCCCGCTGCGCCTCGGCCATCCTGATCCTGGTCCGACGGTTCGAGGACCAAAGGACTTGCAAGGGGATTGGCTCGAACCACCAAACTAAGGCCTTAGAGACCTTTTCCCGCCGTTTGGGTCCGCGCCGTCTTGAAAAACAACTGCTTTTAACACGATCATCCTTTGAACTGAATCCGGCAGGCTCGATCCTTCCGGGATCAAAACGCTGCTCGTACCGGAATGGAGAACCGCAAGCAGGCAAAAATCTCTCATTTGCCCCGACCGTCTCGTGGTGTGGTTGCACACGCGTCTTGGTTGAGGCAAATGAGAATGCCAATTCTCAGCACAGACCTTTACCGCATCGTTGTGGTCCAAAACAGGTACTTCACCTTGTATCCCTTGATCATGGCCGGCGGATGAGTGGTTCCCCAGGCCTCGTGGTCCCATGAGATCGCCTGCAACTTACCATGGGCAGGCTCGAAAACCATGGGGGCCGGCACCGGCTCACCTTCGACTGCAGTAAAGGTGACCTTGATCTGGCGTCCATCGTCTTGCCAGCGTCCAAACAAGGTGGTGGATCCCTGACCTGGATCCTGTGTAACCGTGGCTGATCCGTCCTCGCCCAGGCTCACGCTCATCGTCGGAGCGGTCTTGGGCGCCCGGGTTACATAGACACCGGCAAAACTCGCATGGATGTGTGCATCGGCGGCAAGTGCGGCCAAGGGCGAAATCGACAACATTGCACCCGCCAGCAGAACACGAAGGGCGGCAGTGGCTGACTTATCGAATATCTTCAATTTATCGCAAGGCATAATCAACACTCCATAACTGCAGGGTTTGTAACTTTGTTAATAGGAATGTACCGTGCCTACATCGTTCGGGGAATGGCGTTATGCAAAAGTTGCAGCCGGGGGTAACGCGGTTTGGATGACCATCGGTTTGGGAGTGCCGTAAGCCCTTGGTATTCATGCCGGCTTGGTCCGGACGAATGTTTTTTTGCGGGTTTCTGCACCGGCTCCGAGACGCCTTTTATCTGCTTTGCCTGTAACGGAATAGACGTAGAGCGCACTAATCGTGACAGAACCATCAAGCGAACGATCGTGCTGACTCCGACGCAGACCCGGTCTTCCACCATGGCTCCAGGAGGGCTCGTGTCATGAAGTCGATTTCAGTTTCCGCAATCGTCATTCTCGTGCTGGTGTCCATAGCAGCCTTCGCCCAGCGTCCTCAGGACATCTTTGGCAACACCGAGCTTGAACCCAGTGGGTACATTGATTTTTACGGGCTGCCAACGCCACCGAGCCCTGCAAGAGACACGCCATCCGTCCCCAAGGCGACTCGTCTTGCCGAGAAAGATGTATCGGCAAGACGGTAGCGCTAAGGCCTCGAGCGCTGCGGACTTTCTTGAAGTGGGCGCGGCAAGGCAGGACCCTACCTACTTCCATTGCGAGGTAGGTAGGGTCCTGGCTGAGAAAGACATGTTATGAAGGAACAAGGCAACGCAGGAGCGCTGCCGGAAGAACTTCCGCCATCATTAGATCGAGGCATCACAAGAGAGGGGAGCCCATCCCCAAACCCTGGGTGGGTTCAAGGATGGGATTCGGATTAGCTGCCGAAAATCTTGCTCGCCAAACCGGCCAGACCCCCTGGTTGCGCGGGCTGTCCGCTATTCCCGGACAAGTGAGAAACGACGAGCGGTAGAACCACGGCGATGATTCCGCTGGCTACCGCTGGAGAGATACCTGCGCGCTGCGCGATGTTTTCCACGGTCGATGTGCCGAAGCCCTGTTGCACCTGGTCCGGGCTAATGCTTTTATTCTCTCCCGGGCTGACCCAGGACTGAACCTGATCGGCGAGCCCGTTTTGCTTTAACTGATTAAGAATACCGTCCATTCCCCCTGGGTGTTCCTGCATCACCTGGCTGAGTGCATCGGCTACGCCATGGTGTTCGGGAGAAGCTCCGCCGGCAATAGATGTCAAGGCATCGAGTAAGCCCATAGTGGCTCCTTTTGTGAGTTTTGGGTTCAGATCTGCCGTGCGGCGGTTCGATTCAGCCGTCGCCATCAAGTTGCGGATAGAGTACGCCGTTTGAGAGCTCAGTTCAACGTCGCCTGACGCCCTTTGCGGCATACGCATCCAACTGTCAGGGAGATTTGTTAAATGAAAGCTCTTACTTGGGTTATCGCGGGTGTCGGCGCCAGCATCGCAGCCTACTTTGTGCTCAATCAACCTGGTCCGCGGTATGCGACCGGAGACGATGACGTGGAGTACGCTGCCGGCCGGGCCGCTTTCTGGGGGTCAAAGCAGCGCATTTCGGGAATCGGCGGTGGTCTCGCCGGCAAGCTGAAAGAGGGCATCGGCAGAGCGACCGGGAACGAACAACTGGCGGGTGACGGCGTTACTGACCAGCTCGCCGGAGCGGTCAAGGATACCGCCGGCAAGGCAGCACAAGTAGCGGGTCAGACCATTCACGATTTGAACCGTTAGCACTGCCTCCACGTTGTCAAGCCATAGGCGCCATCCGCATCCGCCGATGGGGGCTGCCTATGGCCCTCATTGCGCAAGAAAGAAGGGAGCGCCGGAACGTCAGACCCGGATATGGCGACAGATTCAAATCACCTGCAAAAACACATCGATCTGATCTCGAAGCACGAGGAAGAATTTCTGGCGCGTCGCACCGCGGCTGAGCGCGTGGGCGATTCTCTTGGCGCATTTATAGGGAGCCTGACGTTTATAGGAATTCATGTGGCGTGGTTTGGATCCTGGATTCTCGTCAACACCTTTAAAATCGGGGACTTTCCTCACTTTGATCCTGTACCCTTTCCCATCCTCGACACGATTGTCGCGGTGGAAGCCATCTTTCTCGCCAGCTTTATTGTGATGAGGCAGAGCCGATTGAGCCGCCGTTCCGACGAGCGCGATCACCTGATCTTGCAGGTTTTGCTTTTGGCAGAGAAGGAAGTCACGGCGGTGCTGCAAATCGAGAGACAGATCGCAGCCAGGGTTGGCCTGCCGGAGGTGGCACAAGATGTCGAAATAACACAGCTCAGCCAGAACACGTCCATCGACGACATGGCCACGTCTGTGAAGGAATCCCTGCCTTCGGAATGAGCGCAGCGTCTAGCGGCTGCCGGCGCCTTTTTTGTCTGGAGTAAAAGGAGTCGATGCCGGGACCCTCTTCGTCCATCGCTTCGACGACGCTATCGTCGGTAACGGGGCGCCCATCGCGTACGCTCTGCGCACCAAGAGAGTGTTCGCTGCCGGCAGGCGCGTTGCGATCAATTTTGTCCGGCTCGGCAGAGTCCGGCTCGGCAGAGTCGTTGACGATGTCTTTCGGTGGGGCCATGGCACACGCTCCTCTTTCAGTCTGAGATTGTAGGATGCCGGAAACGCCTGCGTGGTAAGTCAGACTGCGACCAAGAATTCTATTGGTAGCGTCATCGGGGATCGAACCCGAACTCTCCGCCTTGAGAGGGCGGCGTGTTAACCAATTACACCATGACGCCACGGTGGATTGAGGCAGGAACCCTAGTATATCAAAGCAGGGAGGAGTGAAAACACCTGGCCGCGATGCGGCTTACAAGCCCAGCTTCCTTACCTCATCGTTGTAGTACTTGCGGTAAAGGATGTCCCATTCCTGGCTGCCTTCGACAATGATCTTGCGCTGCGACGCTATCTTCAGGCGAGCCGCCTGGTCGATCTTCATCTCTTCGGTCAACACCTTCTCCAGCGCCTTGCGCGCCTCCTGTCGGATGGTGTTCCGGTCATCCAGAAATTCGCATTCGTCGGTTTCCGCAAGAGTGTCGGCCACAACGTGAGCCAGCTTATTGAGTTTGTCTCGAGAGAGCCTCACAAGACCGCCTTATATTTCTTTGCCAGCTCCTGCTTGACCTTCTTGAACATTTCCGCGTAGCTGGCGCCGGTGCGGCGCATGTCTTCCTGGTAGGCATCCAGAATGACCCGTACTTCTTCGTTGATCCGGTCCTCGAGTGACAGCTCTTCCAGGATGGCCGCGTTCACACGCTCGGCGACCACAGCAACTTTACCCGCCCGGATCATCTTGGCTTCGATCAACTGATTGACTGTCTGGCGCGCCAGATAATTGACGTACTCCCGCGAAAAAATCATGTGTTCTGACTCGGACTATAGCATATTCGAAGCGCCATCCCGGTTCGCGCCCAGGCCCGCGCTTGCACGGAATCCGGTGTATCTTCCGACACCACTCTCACCCTCCAGGCCAGCATCTGCGACAATAGAGGCTTCCAATATGCACGCTGACGATTTGATCTCTCTGAAAGATGACATGGTGGCCTTTATAGAGGGCCATGCGATGCGCCGCCTGCCCGGGTTTATCACCGAAGATCTGCCAACTGTCTTGTGGGAAGACGAGGACAATCCCGACAGCTGGAAAGACTTCGTCGAAATGGCCAAGAGCGCCTCCGCACCGTTCGTCACCATGAGCGAAGTCCAGCTGGAGAAGGAAGACATCGCCATGCTGCTGGAGCAGATCCGCGACGACAATTTTCCTGACGAGGCGGCTGCGGAAGTGCATGAGGCCCAGTACCTGGTCAACTACGTGGGCAAGATTGGCTACATTCAGCTCGGTTTTGCCCACCAGGGCATCCTCTTTGTGCACGAGAACTCGACTGCCTGGTACGAGCGCTACCAGCAACTACTGGAGTTTGTGGAAGACTTCGGGGACGTGGTTTTCGAAGACGACGAGGACGAAGAAGAAGGGTGAATGCTGCCGGCTCCCCCGCAATAAGCGCTCAGGCGTTTCGCCTCAATCGCTGGGATCTGCCCCAGGCCAACTCCGCCGCCGCCATCCTGGCCCAAAGCGCCGGGCTACCGCTCATCGTCGCAGAACTGCTGGCGGAGCGGGGTGTGCGCAGCGCGGCCGAAGCTGATCTCTTTCTTCACCCCCGCATCGAACACCTGCTCGATCCTTACGCGATGCAAGGCATGGCCGCCGCGGTCACCCGGGTGCAAGCGGCTATCGCGCACCGCGAGCCCATCCTCATCTACGGCGATTATGACGTCGATGGCACCACCGCCATTGTGTTGCTCAAGACAGCCCTGGAGATGCTCGGGGGCGTGGTCGTTTTCCATGTGCCGCACCGTCTGCGAGAAGGCTATGGCATGCAGGAGGAGGTGCTGGCCGCGGCCGCCGGGCAGGGTGTTCGTCTCATTATCAGCGTCGATACAGGCATTCGCGCCTTCTCTGCGGCAGAGGCGGCCGCCCGGCTGGGCGTCGACCTCATCATTACCGATCACCATCTGGCGCAGGATGTCCCCGGCCTGCCTGGTCTGCCCAATGCGCTGGCAATCCTCAACCCGAACCAGCCTGGTTGCGGCTACCTCTGCAAACATCTTTGCGGTGCTGGGGTGGCTTTCAAGCTTGCGCAGGCGTTGCTCGAGGCGTGGGATGTGGATCGGGCACGAGGCAAGATTCTTCCTTCCTTCCTGAAAATGCTGGCCATTGCTACGGTGGCCGATGCGGTCCCGCTGTTGGGAGAAAATCGCGTCTTCGCCAGTGTGGGCCTGGAGCAGTTGCGCCGCCCTGCCAGCGCCGGCCTGCGCTCCCTGATGCAGGTAGCCAAGCTTGACCCGGCGCAACGCGCCCTCACCGCAACTGACCTGGCGTTCCGCATCGCGCCCCGCATCAACGCCGCCGGCCGCATGGACGTTGCCTCCGAGGTGGTCGAACTGTTCACCACCCGCGATCCAGTACGAGCCGGTGAACTAGCCGCAAAACTCGACCGTCTGAACGGCGAGCGGCAACAGGCCGAAGCCGCCATGCTCGAAGAGATAGATCGCCGCTTGCGGGAAGACCCTGCCTTCGAGGCAAGCCGTTGCATCGTGATCGAAGGAGAAGGATGGCATCGCGGCATCATTGGCATCCTTGCCTCGCGTGTGGTGGAACGAATGCGGCGCCCGGCAATCGTGATCGCTCTCGACGGTGGCGAGGCGTACGGCTCCGGCCGTTCGGTTCCGGGCTTTCATCTACTCAATGCGATCGAGGGTTGCAAGGAACTATTCATTCGCTTTGGCGGGCACGCCCACGCCGTCGGTTTTAGTCTTCCTCCGGATCGTGTGCCATCGCTGAAAAGCCACCTCCAGGCGTGGGCCGAGCTCAATGTAGAAGATGCGACTCCCAGTTTGCGTTGCCACGCGGTCTTACCCCTCGATCAAATCAGCGAGGCCCTGTTCAGTTGGTTGCGCCGCCTGGAGCCGCTGGGCAACGGCAATGAGGAGCCTGTTTTCGTCGCTTACAATGTGCGCCTCGTGGGTCCGGTACGCGGCATCAAGGATCGTCACGTATGCCTGCAGCTTGCCCAGGGGGCTCGGGGGACCAGTTGGTCGGCCCTGGGCTGGGATTGGGCAGCGCGCGTCCAGGCGCTTGGGCTTCAGCAAGGTTCCGTCATCCACGTCGCTTACAAGCTGCGACAAAATCAGCATCCGGAATACGGCGGCCTGGAATTAGAGATCGCGGATCTGGCCCCGGCGGGCTAGGCCCTTGAAAACTTTGAATGCCCAAAGCCGGTTGCAATCTCCGTTGTAAACTCCGTGCATGCCTCGAGGCCTCTTTGTCACCTTTGAGGGCCTGGATGGGTCCGGTAAAAGCACCCAGCTTCGCCGCCTGAAAGACCGGCTGGAAGCGGATGGTTTTGCGGTAACGGCGACCCGCCAGCCAGGGGGAACCCGGGTTGGCGACCGCATCCGCGCCCTGCTGCTGGACACGCGCACCGAAAATGTCGCTTCCCTGGCTGAACTGGGCTTGATGTTCTCCGATCGTGCCCAGGCAATTGCTGAAGTGATCGAGCCCGCGCTCAAGGCTGGGAAGATAGTTCTGTGTGACCGGTTTACCGATTCCAGCGAAGCCTATCAGGGCGGCGGGCGGCAACTGGGCAGCCAGGTTGTACACGACCTTCATGCCGCGTTGTGCGGCGGCCTGCAGCCGGATTTGACCCTGTTATTGTTACCGGATTTCGATCTGTCTCTGACGCGCGCGCGGCGCCGCAATCAACGCGCGGTCGCCGCCACCGGAAGCGATGAAAATCGGTTTGAAACGGAGAGTTCCGCTTTCTACCGCCGGGTCTTCGACAAATACCGGGAGATTGCCGCCCGGGAGCCTTTGCGTGTGGTCGTAATCGACGGTGACGGGTCCATTGATGAAGTCCACCGGCACATCGTACAAGTAGTACAGGGACGCTTATAGACGGCGGTATGGGCACAACCTATTCACCAGCACCGCAACAGCCGTGGACCGTGCTGGAGCGCGATGGCTATCGCTTTCCTCCTGGCCTCGCAACTCAATCTGCCTTTCTATCTGGTGCGCCGCTTCTTCAAGCCGGGAAATCCGATTGCGCTGTTTGAGCATCTCGCTCAGACCTATGGGCGGATGGCCCACTACCGCCTGGGGCTTTCGCACATCGTTTTTGTCAACCAGCCGGATTTTATCCACGAGATCCTGATCAACCAGCCGCAGCACTTCATCAAGGAGCGGACCCAGCGGCGGATGAAGATTTTGTTGGGCGAGGGGCTCATCACCAGCGATGGTGAAGTGCACCGGCGCCAGCGGCGCATCACTGCTCCTGCCTTTCACCGCCAGCGCATTCAAGCTTATGGCGCCATCATGGTCGACCGTGCTGCCCATATGCGGGCCCAGTGGCAACTTGGCCAGCCCATAGACATTGCATCGCAGATGATGCAACTGACACTGCAGGTCGTGGCCCGGACACTGTTCAACACCGACGTTACCGCGGATGTGCTGCAGATCAACGACCAGGTGAACGTGATCATGCAGCTCTACAACTACCTGATCGCGCTGCCGCGCGCGGAAGCCTATCTGCATTGGCCTCTGCCTGGCCTGATCCGCTTTCGCCGCGCCCGCGCCCGGCTGGACAAGGTGGTGCAGCGCATGATCGCCGACCATCGCGCCGATGGAGTGGACCGTGGCGACCTGCTTTCCATGTTGCTTGCCTCGCGCGACGAAGAATCTGACCACTCCGGCATGACCGACGAACAACTGCGGGATGAGGTTCTCACCATTTTTCTGGCGGGATATGAAACGGTGGCCAATGCCCTCACCTGGACCTGGTACCTGCTCTCGCAAAACCCTCAGGCTGAGGCCCGCCTGCATGCCGAGATAGACGCCGTGCTGGGCTTCGGCCGCCTGCCCACACTCGAGGATCTGCCGCAGCTTCGCTACACGGAGATGGTGTTTGCCGAATCCATGCGCCTGTACCCTCCGGCGTGGGCTATGGGCAGGCAGTCGATCGCAGACGTGGAGCTGGGTCCCTATCGTTTTCCCACGGGCACCTATTTTTTCTTCAGCCAATACATCATTCAACGGAGTCCGGAATATTTTCCCGATCCGTTGCGCTTCGATCCCGACCGCTTTCTGCCTGAGAATAAAGCCCGCCGGCCGCGCTTTGCCTACTTTCCCTTCGGCGCGGGCAGCCGGCAGTGTATCGGGGAGGCGTTTGCCTGGATGGAAGGGGTTCTGATGCTGGCTACGATTGCACAGAAATGGCGGCTGCGCTTCGTCCCCGGACAAACGGTCGAAGTGCAGCCCAAGATTACGCTCCGCCCGAAATATCCAATGATGTTTGTGCCTGAGCCGCGGTAGACAGCAGGTCCCTCCACTACGCTACGCTCCGGTCGGGATGACAATTCTGTTGGGGAACCAAATATTAGTTTCAAAATAAAATTGTCATCCCGACCGGAGCGTAGCGTAGTGGAGGGACCTGCTGTTCAGCCTCCATTTTTGCTAGTCTCGTGTTGTGGGCTTCGATCAGTTTGCGGGAAATCAAGCGACCGTCCGCCACTTACGGGAGGCGATCGCGGCAGAGCGCATGCCTCCTGCGCTTATCCTCGCCGGCCCTCGCGGAGCGGGCAAATATACCCTGGCCATCATGTTGGCGCAGACGATGGCCTGCCTGCAGCACCCAATCACCGACGGCCTGCCGGATTTTTGCGGAGTCTGCAGCAACTGTACCCGCATTGCCCTCTCTCTGCCGCTCGCTGAGCGTGTCAGCGAAGCCATTAACGCCCGGGAAGAATTGCGCGAGGTGGATAAGAAAGACACCCGCATCCTTATCCAGACGCATCCTGACGTAGTTGTTATTCCTCCCGACCCGCCTCAGTTGCTGATCAAATTGGGCCAGGTGCGCAGCGTGGTGCAGCGCATTTACCGGCTGCCTGCCGATGCGCCCCGCGCGGTGTACATCTTTACCAGCACCGCCTTCATGAAGGAAGCGGCCAATTCCCTGCTCAAGATTCTTGAGGAGCCGCCCGCGTATGCACACATTTTGCTGCTGGCGGAAAATCCGGGCGAACTTCTGCCCACCATCCGATCCCGTTCCAGTATCTTTCGATTGGGCGCCCTACCGCCGGAACAGATCGAGGCGGTACTTGCCGAGCAGCGGAAAGATTGGAAGCCGAACCAGCGCGCACTGGTCGCAAGGCTGGCAGAAGGAGCCATCGGTCAAGCGCTTGGCTTCGATCTGGAAGGCTATCTCGCCAGCCGCCAGGACGCATTGGTGATGCTCTCGAGCGCTACCGGCGAGGTTGCCTCCCGAGCCCAGGAGACCGACTACGGAGCTCTTTTCCGCGTAACCGAGACCTACCGCGCAGGCGCCGAGGGTCAGCAAAAGACCAGCGCCCTGCTGCACGCCTTCGCGAGTCTGCTCGAAGACCTGCTGCTGTTACGCGCGGGAACCGGCCACTTGATTCGTAACATCGACTTAACGGCCGAGCTGACCCGCATCTCGCAAACGGTCGATGTGGCCTGGATCGAGTCCGCAGTTCGCGGCATGGACCAGGTGGAGCAGGGCATGCGGCGCAATCTGCTGCGCTCGCTGGCGCTTGATTCCTTCGCTGTTGGGCTGGCCAGCCCCTGACCATGCGCCATTTTCTGCCTGTCTTTGACAGTCAAACCCAAACGGCTGCATCCTGCATCCTACCAACTAGATTTCAAACTAACGATGTCCGATTCTTCCGCCATTCCGGTGCGCCGAATTTACGACGCGCGTCAGGCAAAAGCGAAGACGAAAGCTGATGGAGCGGATCCATCGCCTTTGCCTTCCATTAGCCCGGCGGGGCCGCGTAAACTCGTACGGCCTCAACTGCCAGCGGGTAGCCGATTCCCCGCTCGTTTGACCGCAATCTCTCCAGTTTTTACCCATCACGCCCGGCGGGACTCCGCAGTCGTACGTGGAGAAAGCTCGCACGCCGAGGCGTTCTACTTTCAGAAGCAAATTCAGAGCCGCACCTTGATGGTTTTTTTGCTGGAGGATGGGGAGCGCATCGAGGGCACGATCGAATGGTACGACCGCCACGCGATCAAAGTGCGGCACGGCGCGGTTCGTACGCTGATCTACAAGTCGGGCATCAAATATTTATATAAAGCCGCGGATGCCAGCCAGGTTAACGGGCAGCCTTAAGCAGCCGGTCGCGAATCGCGACCCCGAGGCCATGTTCTCCGGGCAGGGGGCAGATAATGACGCTGGCTCCCGCCGCATCCAGCTCCCGCAGTCCTCGAAACAAGCGACGGGCCAGTTTTTCCTGATCCTGCAGATCCCCCCATTCAAAGACTAGCCAGGACCTTTCCCTGGGAAACGCAGACGGCAACATGATGCCGACTGTCTCGCCTGCTGCCTGCAGTTTTGCGGCGAGGCTGGTTAGCTTTTCTGGATCAGCGTTCTCCAGCAACAGGAGTCGTGCGCGCGGAGAGTAGTGCTTCAGTCCGATGCCCGGCGAGGCCTGAGGTGCGGATGTAGAATCCTGCGTTTCACGATAAGCAACCAGCGAAGGGCAGAACGACTGCAACTGTTGGAAGGTCACCATCCCGGGACGATAGAGAACTGGGGGTTCCTCACAGACATCAACCACGGTTGATTCAAGGCCCAGGGTTGCATCGCCCGCGTCAATCACGGCATCGATGCAGCCATCGAGGTCCTCGAGAACAAACTCCGCGCGTGTGGGGCTGGTCCTGCCGAAGGAATTTGCGCTGGGCGCCGCAACCGGCACTCCCGCGAGCTCGATCAGTCTTCTGGCTACCGGATGACGCGGCATCCGTACCCCGACTCGGGGACGCCCCGCGGTCACGATCGCTGGTACGCGCCGGCTCTTCGGAAGCAATAAAGTTAAAGGCCCAGGCCAGAATGCTTCCATCAACAAGCGTCCTGCGTGCGGAATGTCGACGGCCACCATCCCCAGCTGCTCCTGGTTGACGACGTGGACGATCAGCGGATCCCACGCCGGCCTCTGCTTGGCGTCGAAGATAGACTGCACCGCGCTCTGGTCGAGAGCATGCGCGCCCAATCCGTAGACGGTTTCGGTCGGGAACGCCACCGTGCCTCCACTGCGCAGCAGCTCCGCGGCCTGGGACAACGATGCCATCGATGCCGGCGAATCGATGGCCTGGGCATCGACGGTCAAGCGCAGTGTTTTCTTTACGGTCACTGTGTCATTTTCCCACGGCCTACCCGCTGGTATAGACTCCGGCCTATGCAGGCCATGGAAACGGAAGTAAAGATACGGGTGGCGGACCGCGAAGGATTGGAACAGAAGCTACCGGCACTTGGATTTTCGCGGGTCACCGCGCGCACGCTGGAGCGAAACACACTGTATGACACGCCCGATCGAAAACTGCGCAACTCTCGCCAGATCCTGCGCATTCGCCAGTACGGAAGTAAATGGGTGGTCACGCACAAGAGTGTCCCCAGCGGCGTGACCGAAGAGGGGCCGCACAAGAACCGGGTGGAGACGGAAACCCTGGTCGAGGATGGCCCGGTGATGGGGAAAGTCTTCGAAGCGCTGGGTTTCGGTCCGGTGTTTGTTTATGAAAAATGGCGCACGGAATGGGCAGACCGGCAGGGCCATTGTGTTCTCGACGAAACACCGTTGGGGGTTTATGCGGAGCTCGAAGGTCCGAGCGAATGGATCGACGCGACTGCGCAACAGCTCGGCATTAGCGAGAGCCAGTTCATCACGCTCAGTTACGGTCGCATTTTCGAGCTGTGGCGGGATCAGACTGGTTCCCAGGCCACGAACTTTACCTTTGCCGAGATACCGGAGAGTTTTCAACGGGGCGGTTGGTAGGCAGTTGTGAAAAACATTTCCAGGAAAGGTTGTCTACACAGAGATCTCTCCGCTCCGCTTCGCTTCGGTCCCCGACGAGAGTGACAAAGGGGAGGGTGGGGCTTTCAGGTAAAAGTGGTTGATGGACACAAGGCGTTTCGTTTAGCAGCTTCTCCAACTGGAAGCGTCACGCTCCCCTTTGTCATCTCGCACCGACGTGCGACGAAGCGGCAAGCGAGATCTCTGTGTTGACAACCTCTCTTGGAAATGTTTTTCGACACAGCGCTCACCTGTTAAGCGTCGACTCCATGGCACTTCTTGTATTTCTTGCCTGAGCCGCAGGGGCAGAGATCGTTCCGGCCTACTTTTTCCCCGGCCCGGCGTTGGGCTGGTGCGTCGGAACTTCCGTTCGCGCCAGTCATCCTCGCTTGCTCGAGCTCGCGCTTTTTCTTGCGCTGGAATTCCTGCTCCAGGGCATCGATGGTGGTGGAAGGCGCTCGGAGCGGTATCTCCAGCGGGCGGGAAGGTGGCATTGCTGGAGCAGGGTGAATGCCATTGCCGTCAACCCTCACCGGAGCGCCTTGCGGAAGCGCGCGAGCCGGCTCCGGAACAGATTGACTGGTAATTTCGGGGGCCTGGCGACGAGGCAGTTCGGCCACCGGCTGGCCATCGGGTCCGACAATCTGCATCAGGAACAGGAAACGAACTGTGTCCTCCTGAAAGCGTCCCATCATGGCTTCAAACATGTCGAAGGACTCTTTCTTGTAGGCCACCAAGGGATCCTGCTGACCATAACCGCGCAGACCGATGCCTTCCTTGAGGTGGTCCATGTTCAACAGATGGTCTTTCCACAAGCCGTCGAGCACGCTAAGCATGACCATGCGTTCATGCAGGCGCATGGTGTGGCCGCCCAGGATGGCTTCCTTCATCTCGTATTTTTCTTTCAAACGCTCGAAGATCGCTTCGCCCAGTTCGTGCCGATCCAGGGTGTCGAGGTGGATGCCCTCCTTCTCGAGATCAATGCCGAACTGAGAGGCCAGCTGTCCCTTGAGCCCGTTCACGTCCCACTGATCAGGATGCATCGCCTCCGGCGCATGTGCTTCCATCACTGCGCTCAATAGATTGGCCACGTAATCTTCGAGGATCAGCTCTTTTTGATCGAGCCCTTCGAGCAGTTGCCCGCGGAGGCCGTACACCGCGGTACGCTGCTTGTTCATGACGTCGTCATATTCCAGCAGGTGTTTGCGGGCTTCAAAGTTCTGCCCTTCCACCGCCTTCTGCGCTGCCTCAATGCGGCTGCTGATCATGCGCGATTCGATGGGCACGCCTTCTTCCATGCCCAGCCGCTGCAGCAGGTTCGAGACCCACTCTTTGGCGAAGATGCGCATCAGGTCGTCTTCGAGCGAAAGATAAAAGCGCGAGGCGCCAGGATCACCCTGGCGGCCGGCGCGTCCTCGGAGCTGGTTGTCGATGCGCCGGGACTCGTGCCGTTCCGTGCCCACGATGTGCAGCCCACCCGCGGCGATCACCTCATCGTGTTCGGCCTCAGCGGCCGCGGCAAACTGGGCAAACGCCTTGTCCCAGGTTTCCTGTTTGGTTTCAAATTCCTGTCCCTGGTAATAAAAGCGCACCATGCCGGGCCCAGCCATGGGATTAATTGCGCCCTGGGCGGCGTTCACCGTTTGGGCCATGCCCTTCTTCAATAGTTCCTGCTTGGCGGCAAACTCTGCGTTGCCCCCAAGGACAATGTCGGTACCGCGGCCGGCCATGTTGGTGGCAATGGTGACCATGCCGAGCCGCCCGGCCTGAGCCACAATCTCGGCTTCACGCTCGTGAAATTTGGCGTTGAGCACCACGTGCTTCACGCCCTTGCGTTGCAGTATCGAAGAAAGCAGCTCCGACTTTTCAATCGACGTAGTGCCCACCAGCACCGGTTGCTTCTCTTCGTGGAGCCGCGCAATCTCGTCGGCTACGGCGAGGTATTTTTCCTTGGCGGTACGAAACACCACGTCCGGATTTTCCTGGCGGCGCATCGGCATGTTGGTGGGGATGACCACGATCTCGAGCTTGTAAATATTCTCGAATTCCGTGGCCTCCGTCTCCGCGGTGCCGGTCATGCCGGAGAGCTTTTTGTAAAGGCGAAAGTAGTTCTGAAAAGTAATGGTGGCCAGCGTCTGGTCTTCGCGGCGAATGTTCACCTGCTCCTTGGCCTCGATCGCCTGGTGCAATCCATCACTCCAGCGGCGCCCGGGCATGAGGCGGCCGGTGAATTCGTCGACAATGATGACTTCGCCATCCTTCACCACGTACTGCACATCGCGCCGGTACAGTGAATGCGCTTTGATGGCGATCTCTACGTGGTGTTTCAGATCCCAGTTCTCCGGGTCGGCGATATTGCCAATGCCCAGCAACTGCTCGATCTTCTCCCACCCCTCATCGGTCACGCTGATGGTCTTGTGCTTCTCATCGACCACATAATCGCCGGTGAGAATTTTTTCTTCGCCGCGCTCGATCTCTTCTCCCTGTTCGAGCGAGGGCAGAATGCGATTCACGCGGGCATACTTATCCGTCGTCTGGTCGGTAGGGCCGCTGATAATCAACGGGGTGCGGGCTTCATCGATCAGGATCGAGTCGACTTCGTCCACGATCGCGAAGTAGTGGCCGCGCTGCACGCAGTCGGCGTTATCGAACTTCATGTTGTCGCGCAGGTAATCGAAACCGAACTCGTTGTTGGTGCCGTAGGTGATGTCGGACCCATAGGCAGCGCGGCGCTGGGCGTCGTCAAGATCGTGCACAATCACACCGACTGACAGCCCAAGAAACTCGTAGATCTTGCCCATCCACTCGGCATCGCGTTTGGCCAGGTAGTCGTTGACCGTCACCACGTGCACGCCGTGGCCCGCCAGCGCATTCAGGTAGCAGGGCAGGGTCGCTACCAGCGTCTTGCCTTCGCCGGTCTTCATTTCGGCGATCTTGCCCTGGTGTAACACCATGCCGCCGATCAACTGCACGTCAAAATGCCGCATGTGCAGTACCCTGCGGCCAGCCTCGCGCACCACGGCAAACGCTTCGGGCAGAATCTCGCCCAGCACCACCTTCTCTTCCGCGACACGTTCTTCGGCATCGTCGATGCCATCCAGCCGGGCGGCGATCCGGGCGCGGAATTCCAGCGTCTTGGCGCTTAGCTCCTCGTCGGAGAGAGCCTTCATGGCAGGCTCGAGAGACCCGGTCTGTTCGACCATGGGCGCCATCCGCTTGATCACGCGCTCGTTACTGGTTCCGAAAATCTTGGTTAAAGTGCTTGCGATCAATGGATAATTCCTTTACTGCCCCCTGGGCCACATTTACTACTCTAGTTTAGTTCACCCCGGGTATTTGGTGCAGAATACCCTTGCTAACGGAAGCGCGAAGATACCCTATGCCTAAACGATTTTTCCTTTTGCTGGTTCTGCTGCAAACCGGAGCCGCCATGGGGCAGATGCAGATGCCGATGGCCGATACTGGAGATCCGGTACCCCCGGAGCAGCTGCCAACGCCGCAACATATTGAGGGCGTAGGGAATGTTCGCTTTCCCATTTCCGCGAATGCCCAGGCCCAGATGTGGTTCGAACAGGGCTGTAACCTGCTTTACGATTTTTGGGACTACGAGGCCGATCGTGCCTTTGAAGAATCGATCCGGGCCGATCCCAACTGCGCCATGTGTTTCTGGGGCCTTCACCAGGCGGAGACCTTTAACCACAGCGAAACAAAGACCTATGCGCAGGCATCGCTCAAGAAAGCGGTAGAGTTGGAGGGGCATGCGACGGCGCGCGAGAAGCTCTACATTGAAGCTTCCGAAGCCCACGAGGCAGCTATTCGCGAAGCCGGCTCTGCAGACAAGCCAAAGTTCGATCACGAAATTGAAATTCTGCGCACCCTGGTCAAAGACAATCCAGGCGATACCAACGCCCGCATTGCTCTTGCCGAGGCCGTCGACGACGGTTACGACGACGGAGGAGAAGCACGTAAAGGCAAGAAAGAGGAGCTTGCCCTGCTGCAAGGCGTCCTGAAGGAAGAACCGCAGAACTCCGCCGCAAACCACCTCTGGATCCACGCCGTCGAAGCCAGCCCGCATCCTGAACAGGCTATTCACAGCGCAGAGATACTAGGCTCGCTGGCGCCCGCGTCCGGGCACATGGTCCATATGCCGGGCCATATCTTTTACCGCACGGGCGATTATGTCCGTGCCCAGACAGCATTCGATGCGTCTGCACAGGCGGATGAACGCTACATGCACCAGCAGCACATCGCGCCAGACAATGACTGGAATTATGTGCACAACCTGATGTATTCGATTGCCAATCTGCTGGAGGCGGGAAAGCTGGAAGAGGCGGCACAGGTTTCTGTCAAGCTGAGCAAAGCGCGTGGTCATCTCGAAAATACGCTCTATCCCTGGTCGCCCCGCGACGCCATTGCCCGTCTCAATCCCGGGTTGCCGGTCGCTTTACGAACTGCAGATTGGCCGCGTGTGATTCAACTGGTCAATGCCGCAAATCTCGCTCAGGACATGCCGCACATGGAGTTTCTCGCCGGCGGCCTTTCCCAGTTTGCTCTGGGAATGCAGTCTGTGGAAGCGCATGAACCGGATGTAGCTGAGCGGCACTCCGTGTTGCTTGATTCGAACCTATGGCGCATGTCGCAACAAATCCAGGATCAGGAAGCGAGGGATAAGAAAGCTCCTCCTCCCACGGGCAATCAAAGCTTCTCTACCGATCCCCTGCCCCAACCTTTGCTCAAAATGCTCTCCATCATGTCGCTCGAGCTGCGCGCTTCCATGTTGGCCACACAAGACAATGTTCCCGAGGCAAGAAAGCTTTTTGCCGCCGCCCAGCGGGAGGAGAAGGAGCTCGGGTACCACGAACCTCCGTTCTACATCCGTCCCGCGGCGGAGAGTGAAGCGGCGGCGATGTTGACAGCCGGTAAATGGGCAGATGCGGAAGCTGCTTTCCAGAGAGCGCTTGTGGACCGCCCTAACTCTGGTTTCGCACTCTATGGGCTTGCCCAGGTGAAGGAGAAAGGGGGAGATCCCGGTGCTACGACGGCGTCTTACCGCCAGTTCCTGAGCGCATGGAAGGCGGCGGACCCAGAATTGCCGGAGATGCAACATGCGCAGCAGTGGATGAGCCAGCATGCTGCGCCTGGTAATTCAGGCTCTTATTGAGCCAAACTCTTTCCCGACAACGCAGATCCCACTCGCTCGTTTCCCGAATGGGATTAGCTTACCCCCTACTTTTCAACGATTCGTCCCGGAGGGACGGCTCAAGCCGCAGTATCTCCATCCGGACTGCTTGGGGCACCCGAGCGTTGCGGACGTGCGAGAGTCTAGGTAATATGATGGGACACCTTTCAGGAGGCAACTTGGACGAGGACATTCTGCAGACTGAGTCTTCCCCGCTCGTGATTCCACCACCACCGAAGCGCGGCGTGCACTGGGTGTTTGTGGGTCCAAATGGTCTTCGGGCGGGATGGGGCGTGTTGCTGTTCGTTCTGCTCTTTGTTGCATTTGGATTTGTTACCGCCCAGGTGCTGAGACACTTTATTCACCCTGATCGCCATACGGCGGTGTTGCCGCTGAAGCTGGCGTTTATATCGGAAGGGGCGCAAATGATACCCCTACTGTTGGCGACGGCGATCATGGCGCTGATCGAGCGCCGGCCTCTGCTGGCCTACGGATATCAAGGCACGGCAAAGGCCGTGCGCTTCATTTCCGGCCTGGTTTGGGGTTTCATCGCGCTCTCCGCGCTGGTCTTTGTTCTTTGGAAAGGTCGTCTGTTGGCCTTTGACGGGGTGCAGTTGCACGGTGCCGCGATATGGAAGTATGCCTTCGGCTGGGCCGTTCTGTTCCTGTTGGTCGCCGTGTTCGAAGAATCGACGTTGCGGGGTTATTTGCAGTTCACGCTGACACGGGGCATCGGATTCTGGTGGGGAGCGCTGTTGCTTTCGCTGCTGTTTGGATTTTCCCACGGCACCAATCCTGGGGAAACGCCGGTGGGTCTATTTGGGGCGGCGGCGGTCGGTCTGGTTTTCTGCCTCAGCCTTTGGTACACGGGCTCGCTGTGGTGGGCCGTTGGCTGCCACGCCAGCTGGGACTGGGCCGAGTCGTATTTCTATGGCACCTCCGACAGCGGCCTGATGGCCCAGGGGCACCTGCTCGGAGAGCATCCGACAGGGCAGCTGCTGTGGAGTGGCGGAACGACTGGCCCTGAAGGCAGTCTGCTGGCGCTGGTGCTGCTCGCAGTCATGGCATTGCTCATGTGGCTGTGGTGGGGACGCAGAGTGCAATCCCCCTTCAGCAATTCCGGCTGGAGGCCGGCATGGAGTAGAAAGCCTGCACTGGAAAACACTGCGTTCCCCAGCGAAGCAGGCAATCTGCCGGCCCTCTGACTAGAGGTAGGCCGGATCGGCCGTCTCGGTGTTGACTGCCAGTTCCGAAAACGCCTCCTGGGCCCGCGCCTGGTCGAATTTTCCCTCACGGGCCAACCGGGAGAGCGTGGCGGCCACCACCGACTCCGCGTTCACCTCGAAATGGCGGCGCAGATATTCACGGTTGTCGCTGCGGCCAAAGCCGTCTGTGCCGAGTGATACAAGCCGGGTGGAAAGCCAGGGTGAAAGTTGATCGGGCACGGACTTCATGTAATCGCTGGCCGCAACAATGGGGCCCTCCGTTCCCTGCAGGCTTTGCAGGATGTAAGGAACCTTTTCCGGCTGGGTTGGGTGCAGGCGATTCCAGCGTTCCACACCGAGCGCCTCCCGCCGGAGTTCGTTGTAGCTGGTAACGCTCCAGACATCCGTTTGTACGCCATACTTTTCGGCCAGAATGGCTTGCGCCCGCACCACCTCATTGAGGATGGGCCCGCTGCCGAATAGCTGTGCCGTGGCGTTGCCCGCCGGAGCTGCCTGGAAGCGGTAGATGCCGCGCACGATGCCTTCGCGAGTCCCTTCCGGCATCGCCGGCATCGCATAGTCCTCGTTGTACATGGTGATGTAGTAGAAGACGCTCTCGCCTTCCTGGTACATACGGCGGATGCCATCCTGGAGGATCACCGCCAGCTCATAGACGTAGGCCGGGTCGTAGCTGACGCAGGTGGGGACCGTACTGGCCAGCACGTGACTATGACCGTCCTGGTGCTGAAGCCCTTCCCCCAGCATGGTGGTGCGGCCGGCAGTACCTCCCATGAGGAAACCCTTGCCCCGCGAATCGGCAAAGGCCCAGATCATGTCCCCGATACGCTGAAAGCCAAACATCGAGTAGTACATGTAGAACGGGATGGTCGGCACGCGGTAGTTGGAGTAGGCGGTGCCGGCGGCGGTGAAGGAAGCCATGGAGCCGGCTTCGGTAATGCCTTCCTCCAAAATCTGCCCATCCTTCTCTTCGCGGTAGTAGAGCAGCATGTCGTTATCGTGCGGGGTGTACTTCTGCCCTTCGGGGGCATAGATCGCCACCTGGCGAATGGCCGACTCCAGGCCGAAGGTCCGAGCCTCGTCGGGCACGATCGGGACAATGAGCTTGCCGATTGCCGGATCCTTCAACAAATGGCGCAGGATGCTCACGAATCCCATGGTGGTCGAGACCGCTCGCCCTTTGGAGCCGGCCGTCCACTCGCCGAACTCCTTGAGCGGCGGGGCCTTGAACACCAACTTCGGTGCGTCGCGGCAGGGCAGATAGCCACCCAGTGCTTTGCGGCGCTCCTGCAGGTAGACAATCTCCGGGCTGTCGGGCGCCGGCCGATAGGGTTTTCCGAGCTTCGCCTGCTGCTCCGGGACGGGGATTTTAAAGCGCTTCACAAACTGGGCCAGCCCAGCGTCGGTGAGTTTCTTCTCCTGGTGCGAGGCGTTGCGGGCCTGATTAGCGCCCAAGCCGTAGCCTTTGACTGTTTTGGCCAGGATGACGGTCGGAGAGCCGTGATGGTTGATGGCCCTGCGGTAAGCGTTGTAAACCTTCACCCGGTCGTGGCCACCGCGGTGCAGATTCTCCAGTTGCTCGTCTGTTTTGTCGCTCACCAGCTCGAGCAGTTCGGGATACTTCCCGAAAAACTCCTGTCCGCAGGTAAGCCCCGCCTTTCGCCTTGAATGACTGATAGTCGCCATCGACACATTCTTCCATCCGCTTGAGCAGCAGGCCGGAAGAATCGCGCTCGAAGAGTTCATCCCAGTCGCCGCCCCAGACGATCTTGATCACATGCCAGCCGGCGCCGCGGAAGGTCCCTTCCAGCTCATCGATGATGCGCTTGTTACCGCGCACCGGGCCATCCAGGCGCTGCAGGTTGCAGTTGACTACGAAGATCAGGTTGTCGAGTTTTTCGCGGGAAGCGACACCGAGCGCGCCCAGAGTATCGACCTCGTCGGTTTCGCCATCCCCGACAAATGCCCAGATCTTGCGGTCTGTTTTTTGAATAAGGCTACGGTTCTCCAGGTAGCGCATGAAGCGCGCCTGGTAGATCGCATTCAGCGGTCCAATGCCCATGGAAACGGTTGGGAAGCGCCAAAAATCCGGCATCAGCCACGGATGGGGGTAGGAAGACAGTCCAGGCTTACCGCGCAACTCGTGACGGAAATTTAGCAGACGCTCATCGTCAAAGCGCCCCTCAAGGTAGGCGCGCGCATAGACACCCGGAGACGCGTGACCCTGAAAGTAGATAAAGTCGCCCGGCTGGTCTCCATAGGTAGCGTGGAAGAAATGCTCGTAACCCACCTCCAACAGGGTGGCCAGAGAGGAGTAGGTGGAGAGATGGCCGCCGATGCCGGCATCCTTCTTATTCTGGCCATGCACCATGGCCATCGCATTCCAGCGGATAAGGGCTTCCAGCCGCTCTTCCAGCTTGCGGTCCCCGGGGTAGGGCACCTCATCGTGCCTGGGAATGGTATTCAGATAGGGGGTGGTCAGGGCGCTGGGAGTGGATATTCCGGCCTCGCGGGCCCGCTGCCGCAATGCGGCAATCAGCTCCGCGGCTTGTTCATGCCCTTCGCCGACCACCAGGTCGTCGAAAGCCTCAATCCACTCTGCTACCTCATCGGAAAACTTCGATTGCGCGGGAATAGCGACTTTGGTATCCATAAAAATTAGACCGTATCAGCCTCTTGTAGTATATCCGTCAGCACAGAATCCTGAGAAAGTGCGCCACCAGCGGACCGACCCATGTCTACCTCATCGTTCGAGAGCCACAGCGACATCATCGACCTGCAACAGCAGGTGGCCCGCCTGCAGGCATTGCTGGAGATTTCCCGCCAGGTGCACGCCGCGGTTCGGCCCGAGGAAGTGTTGCAATCCGTTCTGCGGGTAGTAGTGCGGGAGTTGGAAATGGCTGGGGCTCACACCACCGAGCCTTCCCTCACCGTAGGTGAGATGCCCCCGGAGCCCTGGGATGGCTGTGCACGCTTTGCCCTGCTGAGCAAGGACGGAGTTCAGCTGACTGAGCTGGTGGTAAACCCCGGGCCGGGCAAGACGCTGTCGCTCTATGAGCTGGACTTTCTGGAAGGGCTGGTACTGCAGGCGGGAGTCGCGGTCGAGAATGCACGCTACCACGAGCGTGCGGTTGAATGGGCCCGCGTGCAACAGGATCTGGATGCCGCCCGCGCGATTCAGCGCAGCCTTCTGCCCCAGCAAATGACGGAGATTTCCGGTTATTCCGTCGCCGTGCGATCGAGCACCTGTTACGAGGTCGGCGGCGACTACGTAGACCTTGTGAGTCTCCCCGACGGTAGCGAGATCATGGTGGTGGCCGATGTTGCCGGCAAGGGCCTGGCTTCTGCTATTGTCGCCACTTCGTTCCGATCGGCTTTTCGCGCCATGGCGCTTGCCGGGCTACCGTTGGCGGAACTGGTCGCGCG
Source organism: uncultured Acidobacteriaceae bacterium (assembly GCA_963838445.1). Classification (GTDB taxonomy): domain Bacteria; phylum Acidobacteriota; class Terriglobia; order Terriglobales; family Acidobacteriaceae; genus PALSA-350. The sequence continues at coordinate 83,669 of CAWIRT010000035.1, read as the reverse complement.
CATGAATCAGCAGCACTACGGTGAAGGGCAGGAGGCCCGCCGCCGGTACGTGACCGCGATCTTTCTCAAGCTGGACCCGGAGACGCATATCGTCGAGGTGGTCAATGCCGGCCACAACCCCGGGTTTCTGCTTTCCGCGGACAAGACGGTGCATGAGATTAAGGCCAGCGGCACGCCCATCGGCCTGGTTCCGATGATGGAATACAGCTCGGAGGCCCTTGTCTTCCGGCCTGGATCGCGCCTGCTCTTCTACACCGATGGGCTCACAGAAGTGTTTCAGGGCGATGACGAGTTCGGTCCGGAACGTTTGCTGGCAACATTTCGGGAGTGCAAGTCGGACGATTGTACTGCTATCCTCAAGGTCCTGTGGCAACAATTGGCTGAATTTTCCAGGGGAGAGCCGCAACAAGACGACATGACGGCACTCGCATTGGTACGCGTGCAGGCGTAATGCAGGGGTAACAAGGGAAGAGCAAACATGGTTGAAACCAGGGGCACGGCGGTGGAAGTTAAGCTCCCATCGCGGCTGGGCTTCGAAAAGGTCGCAATGGGCACGGCGGCCAGTGTCGCCAAGCTCATGGGCTTCCCCGACGATCGCATTGAAGACCTGAAGACCGCTCTTGCCGAGGCTTGCATCAATGCCATCGAACACGGAAATCGCCTGGATGGCAGCCTGTGCGTCGGTGTGATCCTTTCCGCCAGCGATGAAGCGCTGGAGGTTAAAGTTATGGATACCGGCTCCGGTATCGCCAAAGCGCCCTCTAAGCCGGACATCGACCGCAAGATGCATGGTGAAGAAGATCCCCGCGGCATGGGCATGTTCTTGATCCAGTCGCTGGTGGATGAGGCGGAGTGGGTCAAAGGAAGCCCGGGCAAAGGAAGCTACGTGCGATTGGTCATCAGGCTGGCCAAGGAGAGTGAGTAAAGTGCAGACGGAGACGAAAGCAAAAGTTGATGAAGTACTCGCCGCGAATGGGCGACCGGTCACCGTTCTTCGCTTTACGGGCGATATTTCCAGCAGTTCGCGAGATACCGTGCTGGGGACTTACGAGGGCGTGGTGAAAAGCCGCCCGGTTCTCATCGATTTCTCTAAAGTGGAATACATCAATTCGAGTGGAATTGCTTTAGTGATACAGATGTTGATGGAAGCCGCCAAGGCTGATCAGACCATCGCTGCGTTCGGGTTGACACCGCATTTCCAGAAAGTCTTCACCATGGTGGGGATTACCAAGTACGCCGCTCTGCATCGGGATGAGGCAACGGCTATCGCTTCACTTTAGATTGACTGTTCACACCGCTTTGAATCTCATCTAGCAGTGATCGACGGGTGTGGGGCACCCGTCGTTGTTGGAAGGGACAGAATTTGGTCCTCAGTTTCTACTTCGCGCGGGGGTGGGTCCGGTCGTAGACCTGGGTAACTTGCCCGACGGTTAGCTGGGTGTAGCGCTGGGTGGTTGATAGGCGCTCGTGGCCTAAGAGCTCCTGGATGGCCCGAAGATCAGCGCCCTCTTCCAGCATGTGGGTGCCGAAGGCGTGGCGCAGCGTATGCGGGTGGATCTCCGCCGACAGTCCTTTGGCCAGCGAGATCTGCTTTACGATCCGGCCTACGCTCCTGGTCGTCAGGCGTCCGGTTCCCCTCATTCGCAGGTTCAGCAACAATGCCTCCGTTGCCTTCCCGGCCAGCTTGCCGGCCCGCGACGGAAGATAGGCTCGAATCGCGTCTGCCGCTGCATCCCCCAGTGGGACATACCGCTGCTTCCGGCCCTTGCCGCGGACCAGGATAACCTCTCTCGCCCAGTGCACGTCGGCCACGTCCAGCCCGACCAGTTCGGCATTGCGGATGCCGCAACCGTACAGCAACTCGAAGATCACCCGATCGCGCTCCGGCCATGCCGCAACCTGCTCCGAAGAAGCCGTTTCCACCAGGTGGTTCATTTGCTCGATCGACGGTACCCGGGGCAAATGCTTAGGTAATTTAGGAGTGGCCACCAGCGCCGCCGGATTGCTGGTGACATGCCCCGCCCTGGCCATCCACTGGAACCATGACCGGACTGCTGCAAGGGACCTGGCCACCGACGCCTTCGCCAATCCCCGGTCGTACAGCTCGCCCAGGTAACCACGAATCTGTAGATGATCCACGTTGCGCATTTGGACGCCAGGTCCAACCTGGTCGATCAAGTAGCCGGCAAAATTATTGATTTCCCGGTGATAAGCGCGCAGGGTGTGCGGGGACGCGGCCCGCTCATGCGTCAACATGGCCAGGAACTCGCCAGCCAACTGCGTGGGTTGCGGCTTCACTTTCCACCCCTTCTCGTGGCTCGCGGATGATGGGCCCGATGCACTGCTTTCAGCCTGCCCAGGGCGAGATGGGTATAAACCTGCGTGGTTGAGATGTCGGCGTGGCCGAGCAGGGTCTGCACGGTTCTGAGATCGGCTCCGTTCTCCACCATGTGGGTGGCGCAACTGTGGCGCATTACGTGGGGGCTGGCCCGGCTATCCAATCGCTTCACCAGCCGCCAGACCCATTGCCGGGTCAGGGCGGCGCCGCGGACGGAGAGAAAGAGCCGGCTCTCCCGGGGGCGAGTCGCCAACCCGGGCCGGCCGCGGGTCAAATAGGCGTCCAGGGCCTCGACCGCCATTCGGCCCAACGGCACAATGCGCTCCTTGTCCCCTTTGCCGCGTACAAGCATGCGTCCTTCCGCCAGGGAGAGATCTTCGACCTTGAGCCCGGTAAGTTCGGAGACCCGTACGCCACCGGCGTAAAGCATCTCCACGATGGCACGGTCGCGCAGGGCCACGCCATCCGCCTGGGGATGATTGGCGGCGGTCCCGGCCTGCTCCATCATGCGCTCCACCTCCGATTGGGCCAGTGCCTTGGGCAGGACTTTCCAGGACGATGGGGATTCGAGGTTTACGGTTGGGTCGTGCCCGATGCGTTTATCCAACAGCAGCCATTTGTAGAAGCCGCGCAGGCAGGAAAGCTTGCGCGCGACCGAGCGCGACTGCACTCCATGCTTTTGTAGATGCTCAAGAAAGCCGGCCACCTGCGCCTGCCCGGCGGTCAGGGGCAGCGCATGGGCGCCCTCGAGATATTCGGCAAATAGCGAAAGGTCCCGTTGGTAGGCCTCACAGGTAAGAGGCCGCAGACCCTTTTCGACTCGCAAGTAGGCCAGGTATTGGCGGGTCATGCTGTCGCCGCTCTTCGGGGAGCGATCGGGATGGTTGGTGACAGGCACAGGCTTGATTATCCCCTTGCGCCAGCCTTGCTTGAGACGTGGGCGGGGATAGGAATCAAGAGAGACAGCGGCGCGGTGGATGCGTGGGTGGCAAAGCGCCTGAGTGGGTTGGGGGTGCCGCGCCTCAGGGGCTCGAGCCATCATCGATGGATTGCCAACCGAGCCCTTCCGGGCTGGGCTGAAGTCCGGACGGCCGTCAGGGACAGAGAGACTGGTACCTCAAAGGCGGGTCAAATCCTCAAGATCTTAGGGTGATTCCAACGGACTCTTCTGGCCCGACTAAAAGTCGTGCCCTGATACAAAGCGCCAAGAGCTTCTTCCAGTCGTTCAGCAGAGCCGGGACGTGCCGCGGCGTGGGTGAAAGTGTGCGCCTCATGCGCCCTACGCCTAAGTCCCCCTTTTCGTGGGTGAAAGAGAGACGCACTTACGGGCGGCAAAGCCCAGAGGCTTTGTTAAGACTCGTTTTAGGCCCGACTAAGGAGTCGTGCCCTGATACAAAGCGCCAATGTAGCTTAGCTTCGAGTCGTTCAGGCGAGCCTGGGGCGTGCCGCGGCGTTGGTCGAAAGTCTGCGCCTTATGCGCCGCTATGCGCTCTTCAGTCCCCCTTTTCGTGGGTGAAAGTGTGCGCCTTATGCGCCCTATGCGCCCTAAGCCCTCCTTTTCATGGCGGCTTCATGGCGGAAGTGCAAAATTGCCACAGATCGCCGACAATAGGTCCAGGGGCCTGAGCCCCGGCAGGAGCGTCATCCCGTTTGACCACGAGCAAGTCCAGCCATATCCCGTCTCTTTCCCCCAAAGACTTTGCCGATTCGGTTCTCTCCCGAGAGCCTGCGATTGCCGTCTTCGATTGCGACGGAACGTTATGGGACGGAGACTCGGGTTACGACTTCATGGTCTGGTCGATCGAAGAGGGGATCGTCTCCCGCAACGCGAGCGATTGGATCGACTCCCGCTACCGCCTCTACCTTGCCGGCACGGTCTCGGAACTCGCCATGTGCGGAGAAATGGTTCAGATCTACGACGGCTTGCGTGAATTGGAAGTTCGCCGGGCCGCTGCGGCATTCTTCCAGGCACGTTTCGCAGACAAGATCTTCCCGGAAATGCGTTCCCTCGTTTCCTCTTTGCAGGATCGTGGGACAGATATCTGGGTAGTGAGTTCGACCAACAACTGGGTCATCGATGAAGGCGTTCGCGGCTTCAACATTCCGCCCACCCGGGTGATTTCCGCACGGGCCCAAGTGGTGGGTGGGGTGATTACCAGCAAGCTGCTCGACGTTCCGACCGGAGAAGGTAAGGCCCAGTCGCTGATCAAGGCGGGCGTCGCCGCTCCTGACGTGGTATTCGGAAACTCCATTCACGACGCTGCGATGCTCGAGATCGCACTGCAGGCGTATCCCGTGAACCCGACGCCGGCGCTGCGGGAAATCGCAAGCAAACGTGGATGGCCCATCTTTTATCCGGAAGGCACTCTGCCCGGCCAGGCATGATTCCTCAGCGCTCCGGCCGTAGCCTGCGGGTTGCCGCGCTGCAGCCCAGTGTGAGCCTTACGCTCGACCATCTCGGCTGCCTCGACTCACTGGTTGCCTGCACTCGTTACTGCCTGCAAGCGGTGCCGGCGCTGCGGGAACGAAACCTGAAAGTGATCGCCGACTCGTGGTCATCGACCACAGACGAAATACTTTCCGCTTCTCCCAACCTGGTGGTCGCGTCGGTTCCCTACCGGATGGAATCCCTGGCTGCGATCCTGAAATGCGGCGTCCCGGTACTCACCCTGGCGCCGCACTCACTGGCGGACATTTATCAGGACATACGCCTCCTCGGCGACATACTTCACGCGCAGGACCGGGCCAGCGCGGTGGTCGAGGAAATGATGCAGGCCGTTGCGGCCATCCAAGCCGCAACGGCCGGGGCAAAACCGCGGCTGGTCTATTGTGAAGAGTGGGGCAAGCCGCTCATTCACTCGCAAACCTGGGTAGCAGAGTTGGTTTCCACCGCGGGGGGCCGTTTTCTGGGCAATCCTGGATCGGTTACAGACGCTGCCGCGATCGCCGCCCATGATCCCGATGTGCTCGTATTTGCCTGGTGCGGCGCTGGAGACCGGGTTCCGCTCGCTCGCGTGATCGAGAAGCGGCAGTGGCAGTCTCTCCGGGCGGTGCACACGGGACGGGTTTACTGTATTCCAGATGAGTTGTTGAACACCCCGGCGCCTAACCTGTTGCAGGGACTCGAGGCTCTGGCCGGTGCGATCCACCCGGAGATCTTTGGTGTCCCAAAAAGCGTCCGTTGCCTGCAAACAGACGGTCTTGCGGCGGTAACGTCTAAAATCACATGAGCGTGCAGCGAGATTCCAGGCGGTCAAGAACGGACACGAAGGTAGTTCGGCTGGTGGTGGCCGCACTGATCCTGCGGGAGCAGAAGGTGCTTATTTGTCAACGGCGCCCGGACCAGCCTATGGCGTTGAAATGGGAGTTTCCCGGGGGCAAGGTGGAAGTTGGGGAGAGCGCGGAACAAGCCCTGCGGCGTGAGCTCGATGAGGAGTTGGGCATTGCCGCGGATATCGGCAACAGGGTGGCGCACACTCGTCATACCTACCGTAGCGGAAGTGCGATCGATTTGCAGTTTTTCGCGGTTTATCAGTTTGCCGGGGAGATGACCAATCGTATCTTCAACGACCTTCGGTGGTGCCCGCTGCGGGAGTTAACCCGCTACGACTTTCTGGCCGCCGATCGCATCCTCATCCGCGAACTCGCTGCGGGTAAGCTGCTTTAACAGGGCTGCCGCGCCTCTGGCGCTCAATATCGTGATGGGGATTCCAACCCAGCCCTTCCGGGCTGGGCTGACGTTTAGCGGTCGGCCCTCCGGGCCTCGAGGAATCTGTTCCCAGGGAATCGTTCTCATTTAAAGCCCTCATCAACCCCGCCATTTACGGCACGGCTGAAGCCGGCTTCGTTCAGAGTTGTGGGGAAGGCGTGTCCTCTGGCTTCACAGGGTGTGTGAGAACTCGGGATTTAGGAATTAGTCCCGAAGGGACGGTGAACTTAGCCCAGGACGCCTAGTCCTGGGTCGGATTTGAAAGGACGACCCAGTCCGCAGGGACGGCTAAATGGGCCACGAATCCTCCTTAGCCGTCCCTGCGGGATCAATCATGTTTCTTGATGTACCCAGGACTAGCGTCCTGGCTAAGTCCAGCGTCCCTTCGGGACTAAATTCTTAAATCCCGAGTTCTCCACATGCCCTAAAACCCATCGTTTTTGTTTCCTGTATGTGCCGCTGCGGGTTTCTCAGAATTGGAAATAGATGAAGTCGCGATGGCCGAAGAAGCCGAAGAAGACGATGGCGTAGAGGCAGGCGTTGTAGGCGAGGGCACGAACGGCAGGCCTGGCCCAAAGCCGGGGGGCGCTCGACGGATGGGCTATCCACCACTCAACCACAAACATGGCGGCTATCGACAACAGCAGATAAGGCGCCGAGGCGCGGCTGAAGCCACCCACCTTTAACAACAAGGGATCCAGCCGCCCGAGGGGTAGAAGGTGGGTGGCGATAAACCAGGAGTCCCTTACGGTGTTGGCGCGAAAAAATATCCAGGCGAAGGTCACCAGGCTGAAAGTCACGATCATCTTGCAAAAGGCGGTCAGGCGGGGCACACGATGGAGAGCGAGCAGCCGGCCCAGGCGCGCAGTCAACGGGGCGGTCGACTGGGCAACGATCAGGTAGAGACCGTGCAGGAAACCCCAGATGACGAAAGTCCAATTGGCGCCATGCCAAAGGCCGCTAATGACAAAGGTGATCATCAGGTTGGCATAATGCCGGGGAAGCCTGACACGATTGCCGCCCAAGGGAATATAGACGTAATCGCGAAACCAGGTGGATAGCGAAATGTGCCATCGCCTCCAAAACTCGCCCACCGAGCGACTGAAATACGGTTGCATGAAATTGATGCGCAACTCGTAGCCCATCATCCGCGCCAGGCCCAAGGCAATATCGGTATAGCCGGAAAAATCGCAGTAGATCTGGATAGAAAACAGCAACGTCGCCAGGGTTAGCGCGGCCCCGTTGTAATGGTGCGGTGTGTCATAGATGAGCTTTACAAAATCGGCGACATTGTCGGCCAACACCATCTTCTTGAACAGACCCCACAGAGCCTGGACCAGCCCCGCGCGAACACCTTCGAAGGTGACCCGCGGCTCGCGATGAAACTGCGGCAGCAGTTCGTAAGGACGCTCGATGGGACCGGCCACCATTTGGGGAAAGAAGGCGACGTAGAGCGCGTACTCCAGCAGATTCTTTTCTGCCGGCACTCTCCGGCGGTAAACCTCGATGGTGTAACTCATGGCCTGGAAGGTGTGGAAGGAAAGCCCCACGGGCAAAATGATCGCCAGCAACGGCGGGTCATAGCGCAGCCCAAAGAGATGGCTCGCACTGTGAAAGGAGCCGGTTAGAAAGTTGAAGTACTTGAAAATAACCAGCAACGAAAGATTACAGAACAGGCTGACCCCCAGGTAGAGACGGCGCCGCCCAGGCTGCTCCGCTTTTTCTATTTGCAAGCCAGCTACATAGTCGATCAGGGTGATGGCCCAGATCACGAAGATGTAGCGGGTGCTCCAGCACATATAGAAGTAGTAGCTGGCAATGAGGAGAATGATTTTGCGGGCAGTGCCCCGGGTGACCAGAAACAGCAGCCACACCACGACGAAAAAGCACAGAAACTGAAAGCTATTGAAGAGCATGGGGAGTGAGCCTGTCCTTCAGCAGCTGAAACAGCGCCTCGGTATACATCCGCGCGCCGGCTTGATTGAGGTGCGTCTGATCGGCGAAAAGCCGATTGGGTAGAGATAGTAGTCAGGGCCGAGCACTTTGCAAGGGGTGGCCTGCTCGACTTGCGCGCGAAAGCGGGCATCCGTCTCAGCCGCTGGCGCAGCTTCGCCACTGCGCATGTAAAAGGGCACGTAGTAGCACTCGATGTGATACTGCCGCATCAGTTGATTCAATTCCCGATCTGTGCGCTTTGCGCGGGGGCAAGCCGCGGGAGCACCTGCGCCGGCTGGTCGGATCCAAGATGGAAATCGTCGGGGAGGCGCCCGGTAGCAAAACGGCCCTGCTCGGTGATCAGATGGTAGCCCCGCTCGGCGATCACTTGGCGCTCGTTTTCTTCCGACTGGCGGTAATAACTCATGACGCCGCCGCGGTCGGGCGCCGCGAGCAGGAAGGCAGTGAGATCTCTCAGAAAATTACGAAACGGAAAGAAACGTTCAATGACGGCGTGGTCGTCGGGCAGGAAATGAAAGATGCCGCGCCCGGGCGGATCGATGCTCCACGGCAGCGTGAGCAGCAGTACATTAGGAGCCTGACCGCGTGCGCACATGGCCTGCAGCGGAGGCAAAAACAAATCGCTGCCGGGAAAACCGGAATTGAAGGATGACATGTTCTGATCTTCGCCGAACTCATCTGGTCGAACCATGCGGGAACAAAACCGGCGATGATCTTGCTGTTCCCGAATATCAGTACCCGGGTCACCTGGGGCCGGCGGGAAAGACCTGTCCTTTGTCCTCCCATCGCAGTTTTGCTCCAAACGCTAAGTCGGAGCCATTCCTCAGGTAGGGCAGACTGCGGGACAATCCATAGAACGCTGCCCAACCTGCCAGGAAGAACAAAATCGTCCAGCCAAGCGCCGACGGTTTGCTCCGCTTCGCTGTGCGCTCCTGCTTAGCGGTTTCGTATTGGGAGCGGTTTGGACGTCCAAAGTAGACCCTGAACTTTTATCGTATTACAGCCACTAGCCTGAACCGCCGGTAAACATCATCACCAGTGACAACACAATAACCACCGCCGCGGTAAGCCAGGCCACGGCGTTGAACCAGCCCGAGTTTACGTGATCGCCCATCAGGTCCTTGCGATTGATGAGCAGCAGCATGAAGACGATCACCAGGGGCAGCAGCACTCCGTTCAATACCTGCGACAGGATAACCATGCTGATGAGTCTGGCGTTGGGAACAAACAGAACGGCGACGGCTCCGCCGGCCACCAGAAGCGTGTACAGCCAATAGAAGACCGGCGCATCTTTGAAGCCACCATCCAGGCCGGACTGGAGACCCAGTCCTTCGCAAACCGTGTAGGCGGTGGAGAGGGGCAGGATGGAGGCGGCAAACAGCGAAGCATTGAACAGACCGACGGCGAACAACAGAAAAGCATAGCGTCCAGCCAACGGCTTCATCGCCTGGGCCGCGTCCGCCGCTTCCCGGATCGGTCCCATGGCGTGAGCGAACAGAGTGGCGGCGCAGGCGACAACGATGAACCAGGCTACGATGTTGGTAAAGAACGATCCGATGACAACGTCGAGACGCGAGGCGGGGTAACTCTTCGCCGTGACCCCCTTCTCCACGATGGAAGACTGGAGATAAAACTGCATCCAGGGCGAAATGGTGGTGCCGATTACACCTACGATCATATAAATGTAACTTTTAGAGTGCCATATAGAGCCCCGCGGCAACTCCACCGTAGCCACGATTGCATCGTGCCAGCTGGGCTGCGAAAGGACGCCGGTGACGATATAGGCAATGTAGAAAACCGACGCTGCCAGAAAGACTTTTTCGACCTGCTTGTAATCTCCCTTGACCACCAGGAGCCAGATGGTCAGGGCGCTGGCGGGCACGGAGACGTATTTGTTGATGTGGAACAGCTGCATGCTGCCGGCAATGCCGGCGAACTCCGCCATGACGTTGCCGAAGTTGACGATCACCAGCAGCAGCATCAATAGAAACGTCATCCGCAGCCCGAACTCTTCCCGGATGAGATCGCTCAGGCCCTTGCCGGTGACCGCCCCCATGCGCGCGCACATCTCCTGCACCACCAGCAAAGCCACAGTGATGGGGATCATGGTCCACAGCAGGGTGTAGCCGTATTGGGCTCCGGCATTGGAGTAGGTGAGAATGCCGCCCGAGTCGTTGTCGATGTTGGCGGTAATAAAGCCCGGCCCCAGCACGGCGAGGAAGAGCAGTATGCGGATTCGCCAGCGCTTAAGCATGCGGTCTTTTTTCGATGTGAATTTGTTATTGATCTACAGCAAAGCAGTATTGGTTCATTGTTTAGCGCGCAAAAAAGCGATTACGTCGTCCGCCTGCACCACACCTACCAGCCGGTTTGCGCTATCCACCACCGGCAGCGCGTGCAGGTTGTACTTGTCAAAAAGTTCTGCGACTTCATCCTGGTGAGCTTCCGCGGGAGAGGAGATGATGCGGGGCTCGGCTAGAACGGCAACCCGGGTTTCCGGAAGGGCCAGGATGAGGCGTACCAGCGGGACTACGCCTTCGAAGACATCGTCTTTGCCGGTGAGATAAATTTCGGTAACGCCCTCGGGATCTCCATCGAACTCACGCAGCGCCCGCACGGCTTCCCCTACCGTGGCGGCGGAGGAAACCTGCACGTAGCTTGTGGTCATTTTGCCGGCGGCGGAATTCTCCCGGAATTCAAGCAGATCCTCAACTTCCTGCCGCTCTTCCGGCTCCATTTCCTCGAGGATCGCCTCCGAACGCTCGTCGGATAACTCGGCTAACAGATCGGCGGCCGCGCCTGGGTCCATTTCTTCGACGATGTCGGCCACGCGGCCGGAATCGAGCGATTCGAGCAACGACTTCTGCAGACGAGGGTCTACTTCCTCCAACGCGTCCGCCGCTACCTCCTCATCGAGGGAAACGAAGATGGCCTCCCGCTCGGGAGGCGGAAGGTCCTCGAGAATGTCCGCCAGATCGGAGGGATGCATGTGGGAAAGCCGCCCATGTTCGATCTTCAGCTTCACCCGGCGCGCCGGATCTACCTCAATCAGGTCCACGAATTCCCAAGGAATGATTCTGGCGCGGAAGTGCATGGCGAAGTTTTCCAGCGTATGCCTGGGCATCACGCCTTTGAGCAGCCTGCGCACCGCGCCACGCAGTCCGACCGCGACTTCAGCCACCCGCAGTCCTTCGCGGCCATTCTGCGGAAACCACTGCAGGTCGACGTCGTTGACCCGCACCACCTTCCTCCCGTGCACGTCGATGATTTGCCGGTCCAGGACGTCTTGCTCGAGGAGAAGCAGGTTTTCATCGCCGCGAAGGGGTTGCAGCACGGCATCCTCACGCAATTCGAGGGTTCCGGCCGGCGTCTGCAGTACGTCCTTTACGGCTACTAGCCTGGTTCCCTCTCGCGTCTTGAGCAGCAGCCCGGCGACATTCCCCGCAGCCGGTCCGGTCGCAACCGCAACATCTTTGAGCCTCCCCTGGACGCGGCCCCGCCGATCCGTGATCAGCGTGCCGAGCAGGAGGGTAAGGCTAGCGTGCGTAGTGTGCTTGTCGTGCATCGACGGCCGGTTGCAGTCTAACAGCCGCCGGGGGAGGGTGGAGCAGGTTAGTAAGAGAGTCGCGGTGGGGTCGATTTAGTAACCCTAGCGGTCGTCCATGGTGGGACGTTTGTTTTTGGGAAAGGGGAGGGGGTAGGAGATGCTATGACACACCAGTTCCCAGACATCCCCGGAGGGACTGAGTCAAGCTACGGCCATGGTGGGACGTTTGTTTTTGGGAAGGGAGGTAGGGATGCTGCACACAGCCCAGACGTCCCGGATAGGAGATGCTATGACACACAGTGGAGGGTGGAGACGCCGCCACACAGTTCCCAGACGTCCCGGAGGGACTGAGTCAAGCTCCCGTCGTCAAGCCACGACGGCGACACGCTTAGTTGGGTCTTTCGGGGCGGCTTTTTTGGAAATGTGCGTCGAGGGGCTGTCGACCCTGGAATCCAGCCTCTACGGTATGCCAGTAGTCGATTTTTGCTTCCCCCAATTGCCAGCAGAGCAGAACGATCTGCTCCCCGGCCTGGAATGGGAAGTCGAGCAAGCCCTTGTCGAGATCCTTTACCTGGACGCCAATCGAATCAATTTCCTGGATTGCATCCTGGGCCTGCTGGACCGAGGCGCGCTGGGACATGCGCTTATGCGCTACAGCAGCAACATCGACCAGCATGCCTCCGGAGAGGAAGATATTCTGGCTGAGCATCTGCAGTTCAGCTTCGACCAGACTGGCACTCGCCTTGGCGTCGATCGCCCGCCGCAGCAGGGATTCCAGAATCGGCAATAGAGATTGCGCCTCATCAAGGGAAAATGTCTTCATCCATCGGACCTTCGTCTAACCCCTATGGTAATACACCCGAAACACCTAAGGGTCAGCCCGAAAACGTTGATCCTACGAGACGAAAATCTGCTTGCCTGGGCGATTTGTGGCCTCTTGGCGGGGCAGGTATCATGACAGAGCGATGAGTTTGCCCGACACCATCTTCATTTTCGGACTGGCGCTGGTCATTTTTGGCCCCAAAAAGCTGCCGGAAATCGGGCGGCAGCTGGGCAAGCTGGTGCTCGAATTCCGACGCGCCAGCAATGAGTTCAAGATGCAGATCGAGGAAGAGCTACGCGCCGCCGAGGTGGCAGATCGCCAAAAGCAGATCGCCGCCCCGCCGGCTACCCCTGCACCGGCGCCGGAAACCACCCCAGAAGCGTTGACGATCCGGCCCCCGAGCAACGGTACGACGGTGAGCACGGAAAGCCCGTCCTCGCGGGTGATCCCGGTGCAAGAGGAAGTCGCGGAACTCAAAGCGGTCGCGGGTGATCACCCGGAACTGCCGAGCAACGGCCTCGAGCATGAGCCGGAGCAGGCAGCCACCCATCATGACTGACATTGTGGACCGGGCCCGGACAGCGGTGACGGAAAGAGCGGAATTGCCGGGCATGAGCCTCCTGGAACACCTGGAGGAACTGCGCAAGCGCATCATTCATTCCGGGGTCTACCTGATCATTGCTTTCTTCGTCGCCTATAGCATCCGCGAAAGGCTTTCTGCGTTCATGGTGAAGCCCATCACGGCGGCGCTCAAGGCGCATAATCTGGACCCCCATCTGGTCTATTTGAACCCGGTAGACCCGTTCAACTTCTACATCAAAATCAGCTTGGTGTGTGGGGCCATCATCGCCTCGCCGTTCATCCTGTTTCAGGTGTGGTTGTTTATTGCTCCTGGTCTTTACCGGCAGGAAAAGCGGTACATTTTGCCGTTTATGTCGGCCACGGTTGGTCTGTTTCTGGCCGGCGCATTTTTTGGCTACCACTACGTCTACCCCGGCGCTTTGACCTTCCTTATAGGCTACGGCTCTCAGTTCAGGCCGATGGTGACGGTGGGCGAGTACACGGAACTCTTCATGACCGTGATTCTTGGCCTGGGGATCACCTTTGAGTTGCCGATCCTGGTCTTCTTTCTGGCCCTTTTCGGCCTGGTGACCGCAGGTTGGCTGTGGAGGAATGTCCGCTACGCCATCCTGGTCATTTTCATTATCTCGGCGATTATCACCCCCACCCCGGACGTGCTGACGATGTGCGTGTTTGCCGCGCCAATGCTGGTGCTCTACCTTTTGAGTATCGGGGTCGCTTACATGGTCCATCCGACGCGGAGAAACCGGCTAAAAGAGCAGTCATGAAGCTCGCCGCCGCAGTCCTCTGCTGCTTGATGTGTGGGGTGGCCAGGGCCCAGGCGGCCGCGCCGCTCCCCCGCTTTGATGGCGATCGCGCCCTTGCCTACACCCGGGAGTTCGTGGCTACCGGGCCGCGTTGGGTGGGTAGCAAGGGACACGCCAAGGCCCAGGCCTTCCTGGAAAAGCAGTTCGCCAAGGACGACCTGGTGAAGGATAGCTTCACCGCATCCACCCCCGCGGGACCGCTGGCGATGACCAACTACATCGTGAAGTTTCCGGGCAGTAAGGATGGGATCATCGTCCTGGCCAGCCATTACGACACCAACTACCCGCTCAAAGATACCGGGTACGTGGGCGCGAATGATGGCGGCTCCAGCACGGGTTTGTTGCTGGAATTGGCCAACAGCTTCCGGGGCAAAAAGCTGGATGGATACAGTGTGTGGCTGGTCTTCTTTGACGGAGAAGAGGCGATCAAAGGGTGGTCGGACGAAGACTCGACCTATGGCAGCCGGCATCTCGCGGCCAAGTGGCAAGCGGACGGCACGCTTAAACACATCAAGGCCTTTTTGCTCGCCGATATGATTGGGGACCGCGATCTCGATGTGGACCGGGACTTGAGTTCGACCCCCTGGCTGCTCGACCTGGTGGGACAGGCCGCAGCGAAGTTTGGCGACCAATCTTATTTCTTCCAGCAGCAGAATACGGTGGGCGATGATCACACGCCGTTTATGCAACGCAACGTGCCGTGCGCCGACATCATCGACTTCAATTACGGATACCAGAACGCGTTTTGGCACACTCCCCAGGACACCATGGATAAGCTGAGCGCAAAGAGCCTCACCATCGTGGGCGATGTATTCCTGGAGACGATCCGGCTGTTGAAACAGCGGTAGCGGTCCCATAGGATTGGGGTGGGTGCAGCGAAACAGCAGGTCCCTCCAGCTGCGCTTCGGTCGGGATGACAAAGGTTGGGGTGGGTTCACCATTTTAGGTTCGGTTGGTGCTCGTACGCAATACCAATTGTCACTCCACTACGCTACCACGGCTTTCCTACCACGCTGCACTGGACACGTGACGCCGCGTGTGCGCCTTTCCGTAAAGTAAAGGCGCATGAAGTGTCCCATTTTTTTTTTTTTTTTTTTTTTTTTTTTTTTTTTTTTTTTTTTTACGCCGTCAAGTTTCACAGGAAATCCGGGGTCTCCAGCGTAGTGGAGGGCACCGCTTTCCTTCTCTTTCAGTCGCCGTAGGCTAGCATTACATAATGCTCGATGGCGCTCCGATCGCATGGTGGGTGGGCTTTCACGTTGTAGTGCTGGTGCTGATCGTGGTCGACCTGGTGGTTCTCGGTCGAGGCGAAGCATCCTCCCAAAGCCGCCACAATTTTCTTTTTGTCCTGTTTCTCCTCAGCCTCGCCGCGGGTTTCGGGGTTTGGATAGGCCATGTTGAGGGCCATCAGACGGGGCTCGAGTTTGCCGCCGGGTACCTGATCGAGCTCTCCATGAGCATCGATAACCTGTTCGTCTTCCTGCTGCTGTTCCGCTCTTTCCGCCTGAGCCCGAAACTACAACGGAAAGCGCTGCTGCTGGGGGTCCTGGGCGCCATCGTTATGCGCGGGCTGTTCATCTTCGGCGGGATCGCGCTGCTGGAGCGATTCGCCTGGATTCAGTACTTCTTCGGAACCCTGCTGTTGGTAGCCGCCGTAAAGCTGCTGCGAGAGAAACCCGGGCAGACGACCGTCCCAGCCAAGTGGGTTGCGCAATGGACACAACGTTGGCGCACCAGCCCCAGGACAACCTTTGTGCTCGCTGTCATCGCCATCGAACTAGTCGATCTGGTGTTCGCCATTGATTCCGTGCCCGCAGTGCTCGCCATCTCCCACCATCCCTTCGTGGTTTACACCTCGAATATCTGCGCCATTCTGGGCTGCGGGCGTTGTACTTCCTGCTGGCCGGCCTGCTCGAGCGGCTGCGATATCTTCACCTTGGCCTGGCCGCGATTCTGGCATTCGTCGGCTTGAAAATGCTGTTGACCAAATGGGTCGAGGTACCGGTCGAGGTCTCGCTCGGCATCATCGTCCTGGTGGTGCTGGTCGCCACCGCGGCTTCGCTGATCTCCACCCGCACGACCCACACTGCGATACGATGAGGTAAGCCGTGCGCAAGATCTCCGTCACGACCAAGTTCGGGCAATACACCGTTTCCGTGGGAAGCGGCATCCTGGATTCCTTATCGAAGCGCATGCCGGCGCTCGGCGGCAAGGAACGCAAGCTCATCTTTCTTCTTACTTCGCCGGAAATCTGGGCGCTTTGGGGACAGCGTGTGCAAGCCTCGCTTGCTCCCGGAAACCGATCGTGCTCTTTCTGCCTGCGGGAGAGCGTCACAAGCGTCTAAGCCAAGTCGAACGGCTGACCACGGAGATGACCAAAGCGGGCGCGGACCGATCGTCGCTGCTCATCGCCTTCGGTGGAGGTGTCACCGGCGATGTAGGCGGGTTTGTCAGCGCCATTTACATGCGCGGCATCGATTACATCCAGATACCGACTACCCTGCTGGCCCAGGTTGATTCCTCGGTGGGGGGCAAGACGGGAGTCAATCTGCAAACCGGCAAAAACCTGGTGGGCTGTTTCTACCCGCCGCAGGAGGTGGTGGCGGATATCGAACTGCTCCGCACCCTTCCGCAACGGGAACTGCGCGCCGGGATTTATGAAAGCATCAAGGCAGGGCTGATCCGCGATGCGGCGCTCTTCCGCTACATCGAGAGCCATCGCGAGGCCATCGACAAAGGCGATCCTGCATCGCTCGAGAAGATGGTCGCCACTTCCATACAGATCAAGGCCGAGGTGGTGGGTCTGGATGAGCGGGAAATGGGCGTACGCATGATTCTCAATTTCGGCCACACCCTGGGCCACGCAATTGAAGCGGCCAGCGGCTATCGTGCGCTCCTGCATGGCGAAGCAATCGCCTGGGGCATGCTGGCGGCCCTGCACATCAGCCGCCAGCGAAACCTGGTGACGGCAGAGGCCGCACGCCGCATCGAGGCCCTGATTCGCTATTTTCAACCTCCGCCTTTGCCCTCGGTCAGCTCCAAACGGCTGTTGCAGGCAGCATCGGGTGACAAGAAGAACCGGGCCGGGGTGCGCCGCTTCGTCCTGCTGCAGGGTCTGGGCAATGCGGTGGTGGCCGAGGACGTGACCGACGCGGAGGTGGTGGCGGCTATCGACTCGATCCGGCGCCTCTCCGAAAGCGGCAAGTAACCGTGGCGGCGCCTGGGGCTCAACCCGAGGGAACGGGGGACGAAGCCAGCGCGGCCGCCGCCGTCCGCTCCATGTTCGATCAGATCGCCCCGCGCTACGACCTGCTGAATCATGTCCTCTCCTGCAATATCGACCGGGTTTGGTGGCGCCGGGCAGCAGGCAGCTTTCGCCAAGTGCTGGCCCGGTCGGACGCCCAGATTCTGGACCTCTGTTGCGGAACCGGCGATATGACGCTGGCTTTGCTGCGGCGCCGGCCGAAGAATGGCCGACCGGTGCTGGCCGCCGACTTCGCCCACCAGATGCTGCTGCGCGGGGCGGCGAAATTCGTTCCCCGGGGAGCGATTGCCGTGGAGGCAGACGCACTGCATCTTCCTCTCCCTGCCGGGTCGCTCGATCTGCTGACTACCGCCTTCGGTTTTCGTAACCTGGCCAACTACCGGGCCGGGCTGGAGGAGTTCTACCGCACGTTGAAGCCGGGCGGGGAGTTGGGCATCCTCGACTTCAGCGAGCCGGGCGGGGTTCTGGGAAAGCTGTATGCCTTTTACTTCCGCCGGGTTCTTCCCGCGGTGGGTTCGCTGCTCTCGGGAGTCTCCGGACCGTACCGTTACCTTCCCAGTTCCGTTCGGCGGTTTCCCGCCCCCAAGGAATTGTTACAAATTATGCAATCGGTGGGCTTCGAAGCAGGTTTCCTGGACCCCGTATAGCTTCGGTATCGCGGGCTTGTATCGCGGGGTCAAGCGTTAACCATGTGATGTCGCCCGCGATTGCCGATAGCCCGTCGGTGGGTAACTGGATAAACTTAGGCATGCACGCGACCGTCACCTGGCAGCAGGACCAGCAGTACGATGCCGAGTCCCAGAGCGGCCATCACGTCACCATGGATGCGGACGCCGCACACCGGGCCGGGGCCAGTCCCATGGAACTGGTGTTGATGGCCCTGTGCGGCTGCACTTCTGTGGACGTGGTTTCTATTTTGCGCAAGAAACGGGAGCCGCTACCTCACTGACAGTTTCTGCGGTTGCCGAACAGGCCCCGGAGGCTCCCCGCGTCTTCACCCACATCCAGCTTACCTATCACATAGGCGGAGAGCGTATCGGCCAAGGCTGCGGAAGATGCGGTCGCGCTTTCGAAGAACAAGTATTGCTCGGTTTCGAAGATGCTTGAAAAGTCGGCGACCATCGATTATAGATCACTTACGGCGAGAAGAAGCATGATCAATTTCTTCCGCCTGGTGCTGGCCGGGTTGGCACTCGCCATGGCGGGAGCTCATCTGGCTGTAACCACCATGCATTTTGCCATTCACGGGGCGGAAGTAAAAGTGCCGGATCTGCAAGGGCTGACCCTGTCGAAGAGGCGGTGCACGGACGGCAAATATGGGTTGAACCTGGGCATCGACAACAAGTACTACAGTGTCGACGTGCCGGCGGGGCGGGTGCTGGCGCAATCTCCTCCGCCTGGCGCGATCGTCAGGCGGGAATGGCGCATGCGGGTGACCGAGAGCCTGGGTCCGCAGCGGGTGGCGATTCCTAAGGTTGTGGGGCAGCAGGAACGGGTGGCGGCGATTGAAGTACGGCGGCTAGGGCTGGAACTCGAAGAGACAGCGCAGATGCCCTACGCGGGGCCCAACCGGGCACGGTGATTGCGCAGAATCCGGAGCAAGGGGCGGCCGGCGTGGAGCGCCCCAGTGTGAGCTTGCTGGTGAGCGCTCCGGCGCGACCCCGGCTCCGGCGTTGGTTATGCCGCAGTTGATCGGCATGCCGCTGGCGGCGGCGGCAGCGCTGGTGGTGCATGCGGGGATGAAGCTGGCGCCGGTGCAGAACAGCTATTCGGACGCCCCCCCTCCGGCGGCCGGGACTCGGAGATGGCTCCAGCGGATACTGTGGATCCCGCAGGCACGGTGATGAGCCAGAGCCCCATCGCAGGCCATCGCGTCGAACCGGGCACGATGGTCACGTTTAGGGTGGCCCAGTAGGACCTTCGGATTATGTCCTTCATATGGGCGTGAATATGCGTTTGAGTTTCGGCGGTGTCAGCGAAAAGCATTTAAGACCCGAAGAGGATTTGCTATCGACACCGCCCAGACTTCGGACGCGCTCGTTTACAAATCACCACGGCGCGCGGCACTTGGCCTAGTTCAGCCGAATCCTCTGCTGGACATGGTCAAATCTATTGCTTCACGCAAAATCTAAAGCCGCTTCTCTGTCGGGAGAGATATGCATACCTCTAAGGGCTAAAGCCCTCATCAACTCGCCTTTCCGGCACGGCTGAGCCGTGCTCCTTCGTCTAGAGTTTCTTTGCGAGTTCTGAATGCTTTCACCGGTAACGACTGAGTTTGGAATGGGCTTCGCAGCTTTGAGAGAGATGATGCCGCCTATTCCCGCATAAGGCACGCGGCGAAGAAGCCGTCACCTGGGTATAGGCCGGGGAAGGTGCGCAGGAAATAGTCAGGCGAGTCGCTGGGAAATAGCGCTCCGCCGTGCCGGCGTGGAGCGTTCCTTCGAGCTCCAGGGCTTGGATTTGGTCTCTCCAGGGGAGGAGGCGAAAAGCCTTTTCCCGCTCCAGAGCCTCTGCCACCACCGTCTCGTTTTCTTCGGCTTCGAGGGAGCAGGTGGAGTAGATGAGCCTTCCGCCCTCGCGCAGTGAGCGCATCGCCGAACAGAGAAGACGTACCTGGCGATCATGGTGGCGGCGGAAATCTTCCACGGTGAGCCGGTGCCTTATTTCGGGGTTGCGCGCCAAGGTTCCTGTTCCGCTGCAGGGAGCGTCACAGAGCACCAGATCGAATTGCTGTTCGCCAGGGCAGTTCGGTGGCATCCAGCACGCGAAAGCGAATTCCGTTGCCCCTTAGGGCCTCTGCATGGCCTTGAGACGGGCCGGGCTGATGTCACAGGCGGTGATCGAGGCAGTGGGGTTGCGCTCGGCCAGGATGGCGGTCTTTCCCCCGGGCGCGGCACAGCAATCCAAAATTTCGGTGCCACGACCTGCCAGCTCGGCAATCAGTTGCGATCCTTCATCCTGAATGCGCATTCCCGCACTCTCCCGTAACGACCCGCCTGGCACGGGCGACAAAGATGCCCGGCTCCAGTTGCAAACCTTGGGTCCTTGTGCGACGTGAGACGGATGGTGGTTGGGGGTGGAAGCTGGTCGTAGCGGCAGATGGCATCCGTGGTCTCCAGCCCATAGGCCGCGATCCACCGCTCGACCATCCACGGAGGATGGGCGGCAGAGCGTCGGCCGCATTCAGCTTCGGAGTCTGCGCCAGCTTCCGCAGTACCGCGTTGACCAGTCCCACGGCGTAGGAACTTCCCGACTGCCTGACTAGTTCCACGCTTTCGAAGATAGCGGCGCGGGCCGGGATGCGATCGAGGAGCAAAAGCTGCAGGGCTCCCAGCTCGAGCGACACCTGCACCGGGTCGCCAAGATGACTCCGGCTTTTGGTCAGCGCTTCGCGGATGCGCTGCTGCAACACAAGCTGCCAGCGCAGCACTCCCATCACCAGGGTGGTCGCGAGATTCTTGTCCAGAGCTGAAAGCGCTTCCACCGCGGGAACGAAGGAGTACGTCGCTGTGCGACTCCGGCTTGCGCCTGAGTTCAAGCAGCAGATCGAAGGCGGCTTTGCGGGCAGGGGTGACCGGGCCGGGCAAACTACAGGCCCAGCCTCTCATGCGGATGGGGCACCGTGCCGCGCAGGAAATCGGCTACCGGCATTCTCTTCCTGCCTTCCATCTGAACCTCGAGCAGTTCCAGGCGTGTAGCCGACCCGGCGGCAACAAAGAGCCGGTCCCCTTCCACCATCAGTTCCCCGGGAGGGAGCGGCCGGTCCCCGCCGGCGCCAGGCGATGGAGAGTCAGCTTTTGCCGCGGAAGAATGTGTAGGCTCCGGGCCAGGGTTGAAAACCGCGCCAACGGTTGTAAATCCCGGCGGCCGGCCGGGCGAAATCAACCAAGGCATCTTCGCGCTCCAGGATCGGGGCCAGGGAGGCGGCAGCATTGTCTTGCGGAATGGGCCGAATTGAGCCCGCTTCCAGGCCGGCAAGAGTTTCGAGCATGAGGCCGGCTCCGGTATTTGCCAGCAAGGGAAAAAGCTGCTCCGCAGTCTGGTCAGGCTGGATAGCCAGTGAACGCTGGAGCAGAATATCGCCAGTATCGAGGCCCGGGTCGAGGCGCATGGTGGTTACGCCAGTGACCGTTTCCCCGTTCGCCACTGCCCATTGGACTGGGGCGGCGCCACGGTATTTGGGAAGCAGCGAGCCGTGCAGATTGAGGTTACCCCATTGGGCAGGTTCAGCATCCATTCCGGAATTATGCGGCCGTACGCCACCACGATGATGGCGTCCGGGTTGATGGCCTCCAGGCGAGCGCGGAAGTCTGGGTTGTTTTTGATTTTCTCCGGCTGCATCACTGGCAAACCCGCCTCTGCTGCCAACATCTTGACCGGAGGTGGCGAAGGATCCTGCTCACGCCCGCGGACACGATCGGGCTGGGTAACCACCAGCTCGAGCGCATGGCCTGCCGCCAGCAGCTGTTGCAGAGTAGGAATGGCGAACTGCGGAGTGCCGCAAAAGACGAGCCTCATCGCCCGTCTACCACTCCCCGGCGCGCTGCAGTTTGCGGATTTTGCGCAGCACAAAATCTCGCTTGAGGGCACTGATGCGAAAGATGAAGAGTATTCCGTCCAGGTGATCGATTTCATGTTGGAAAGCGCGGGCCAGCAATTCCTCGGCTTCCCGTTCAACCCAATTGCCCTCCAGATCCTGGGCACGTATTTTGACCTTCGCTGCGCGCGCTACTTCTCCCGGATGTCAGGCAGGCTGAGACAGCCCTCCTCCTCGAAGATCTTCCCTTCTTTGGTGACGACCTCAGGATTGATCAAGGCGATCTTTTCTTCCGGATTCTTCTGGAAGCTGAGATCGATCACGGTCAAACGTTTGGGAATCCCAATTTGCGGAGCCGCGAGGCCGATGCCATGGGCAACATACATGGACTCGAACATATCGTCGACCAGCCTGCGTAGATCGCCATCGAACGCGGTGACGGGCTCTGCCGGCCGCTGCAGGATGGGGTCGGGAAATTTAACAATCGGATAGACCATTAGGGTTTCTTTCTTTCAAAATCGGCGAATCTGCTCCAGGTATCCCTGGTAATTTCTGTTGAGTTCTCCGGCCGAGTCGCCGCCAAACTTCTCCAGGGCGAGTTTGGCGATGACGAACGCGACCATCGCTTCCGCAGCCACTCCAGCGGCGGGCACAACGCACACATCGGAACGCTCGTAAGCCGCCTTGGTCGCTTCCCGGGTGGTGAAGGAGACGGAACCGAGCGGCCGGCGCAGGGTGGAGATCGGTTTCAGATAGCCGCGCACGATAATATCTTCCCCGTTTGAGATGCCGCCCTCGATGCCGCCGGCATTGTTGTGCTCGCGGGTAAACCTGGTCTTCGCGCCATCGATCTCTTCCGGGCTATAGCCGATGGCGTCATGAACCGCGGAGCCGAAAGACTCAGCCGCGGTGACTCCCTGGCCCACTTCCACGGCCTTGACCGCCTGCAGCGACATCACCGCCCAGGCGAGCAACCCGTCCAGCCGTTCATCCCAATTGGCATAGGTGCCCAGGCCCGGCAGGCGCGCCGTGAACCACCACTTCAAAAACCCCACCGATGGAGTCGCCGGTGCGCAAGACGTGGTCCACTTCCGCCTTCATCTGCTGTTCGGTTTCGGGATCGACGCAGTTCAACAGGATTTCATCGCGTTCGCGCAGCGCCGCGACTTGTTGCCAGGAGGCGTTCGATGGCAGCTCCACGCGGCCAACACGAATGACGTGACTGCTGACCTCAATGCCCAATTCTTCAATAGCAATTTGGCCAGGGCGCCGGCCGCCACCCGTGCCGTTGACTCGCGCGCCGAGGCCCGCTCCAGGACGTAACGCGCATCGGGAAAATCGTATTTCAGCGCGCCGGCAAGATCGGCGTGGCCGGGACGCGGCGAAGCCACAGCTTTATGCTTTTGCGGATCGCCCGCGGCCACGGGGAGAACCTCGGTCCAGTTTTTCCAATCGCGATTTTCTATCTGAATGGAAATTGGCGAGCCGATGGTTTTGCCGTGGCGAACGCCAGAGAGAAGGTGGGCCCGATCCTGTTCGATGCGCATGCGGCCGCCGCGGCCGTAGCCCTGCTGGCGCCGCCACAGCTCGCGGTCGATAAACTCCACATCGACGTCGAGGCCCGCGGGCAGTCCGGAAATAAGGGCGATGAGGCACTCGCCGTGTGATTCACCAGCCGTTGAAAAACGTAGCATCTTTGTTGGCGAGCAGACCTAAGGCTCGATTGTAACTTAGTTGCGCACGATCCAGTCGTATTGGGCATCCTCCAGCGGCACCACGGAAAGCCTTGACTGGCGAACCAGCGGAGACATTTCAAACAGCCTCTGCTGCTTGATTTCCGCCAGCGTTTTTGGCCGCTTGATCGCCGGGCCGGCCGCGATGTGAACCAGCGGAACTTTGGGATCGGATAAATCTACCGGCTTGACGTGCGCCAGGCCCACGGCGGTCTTTTCATCGCCAGTGTGATAGATGACGAGCTTGTCGCCTTTTTTCATTGCTGCGAGATTCTTGACCGCTTGCGGGTTGGTCACACCGGTCCAATCTGTTTCCTTTTCCCGCACCAGGTCGGCAAACGAGTAGGCTGTAGGTTCGGTCTTCAGCAAGAAGTGCATGCTCTACTCCTTAGGGCTTGAGGAATGTTGCCGTGTTCAGCAGTGGCCTGTCCATGGAGCGCACCCAATCGGTCATTTCGCCGGCTTCTCCGCCTTGCGCTTCGTGACGCTCAAACTCGCTGCGCATGGTGTGCATCTTGGCGTCCAGATCGTCGAGGTAGTGGAGCAGCACTGCTTCGGGAATCATGGGCAGCTTAGGCGAACCGAACTCCAGTTTGCCATGATGGCTCAGAACCATGTGCTCGACCAGCATCCGGTGTCCCGGGGGAAAGCCGGGCAGCGTTGCCAGCTTTTTTTCGATCATCCCGATGGCAATGGCGATGTGCCCTACCAGCTGGCCCTCGAGGGTGTACTCGAAGCTGGTACCCCAGCGCAACTCCTCCAGCTTGCCAATGTCATGCAGGATGGCGCCGGTCAGGAGCAAGTCGCGGTTAATCTCGGGATAATGGCACGCTGCTGATTCGCAAATACCCAGCAGCGAGACCACATGCTCCAGCAGACCCCCTAGCCACGCATGGTGGAGGCTTTTAGCGGCCGGGGCCTCACGGAAAGCCGCCGCGATGACTGGATCGTCGAGAAAAGAGCGCACCAGAGTCTGCAGGGAAGGATCGGAAAAGCTATCGACGGAGCGAACCAGCGCCGACCATAATTCCCCCACGTCTTTGCGGGTCTGGGGAACATAGTCCGCCAGTTCGAACTCTTCCGCTTCCGCGCGGCGCAACTTTTCCAGGTTCAGCTGGAGACGGCCGTTGTAACGGCAGACCTCCCCACGGACCTTGACCACGTCTCCCTGCTCAAACCCGGCAGCGGCATCGGCGAAATTTTCCCACATGCGCGATTCGATCTGCCCGGTACGGTCGCCGAGGGTGACCGCCATATACTGGCCGCCATCCTTCCGGCTGCGCAATTGCTTGGAGGTCACGGCGAAAAAAGCGACGATTACCTGGTTTTCGAATTTGGCTACATCGGCGACGTAAATCTCTTTCATTTGGCCTTACGGTTGGGTTGTGCCCGGAGGGCCCGGAGCCGGTGCGCCAGGGTTGGCAGGACCGGCGGGCTGGCCGGCAGCGGGTGCAGCCTGAGGGGCTGACCCGGTTGCCCAGATAAGGCTGGGTAGGTCGGTTCTGTCTTCGGCTTGGCGGAGTAGCGGGTCTTCTCGCCCTTCTGCTTGGCTTTTTTCGCCGCGCCTCCGGTCGGCCAGCCCTAGGGGCGCATCCTGCACCTTCTGCGTCGCCAGTTCGTCGGCAGTAGGCTGATCCGTGTATCCGCGGACTTTGGAGTCTTTACCTTGTGCACCGGCGGCCGGCTGCTCAGGCGGGTCTTGCGTTCGGGCTCAGCGCGGTGGTGCTGCTGACCGTACCGTCGGGGTTTACGAAGCGCGTCTCAGGAGTCGTCACAGCTGGGTGTTGCTCGGGCGCCACTGCAGTGGCGACTTGCGAAGAAGGAAGCGACTCGCGCGGAGCCTGCCCAAAGCGGATTTTCTCTCGCTTGCCCGGCTTCTGGACGTTCTGGTCGTTGTTGCTTGCCTGTTGCGTGGGCTGGGTTGCGGCGGGGGTAGCAGCGCGGCGGCCAGCCGCGCGGCGGTGAGCAGCCGTGCGGTAGTGGCCGTTGCGGCGCGCCGTGGAGTCGCAGGGGCCAGTTGCCGGCGCGGCCCCCGGGGGCCGCCTGGAGGCGGCAGTCTGCGCGGTCTGGGCTGGGGCGGAGCGAGCCTTGCCGCGGAAGCGGGTGCGCGAAACTTCTTTTTCTTCTTCTCCGGCGGCGGGGTGTAGGCGCTGTAGGTCAGGCGCATCTCGTTTCCGCTGGCCCCGGTGTCCACTACTCCCGGCTTGAGTTCTACATAGGCCTCTTCGCGCAGTTTGGTGAGGTATTCCCTGAGCTCCGGCTGCATACGCTCCAGGAAGAGCGCCTCTTCCACCTGCGGCTCCACTTGCTTGAAGCCAGCCTCACCGCCGGGCGTATGCTGGGTCACCTGCAGAATGATGAATCCCTGCTTGGTCCGAATCGGTTGGGTGTATTGGCCGGCATTCAGGGCGAAGGCCTTATCTTCAATTTCCTTGGCCAACATTCCGCGGCGAAACTCGCCCAGCGCAACGCTCTTGGGCGCATTGGGGTCGGTGGGCGAGGGCTTGGCCAGGTCTTCGAACTTTGCCCCTGCCGCCAGTTTTGCTTCCATCGCTTCGGCTTGCGCCTGCGCTGCCGCAACGTCGGCTGCATCGGCCCCTTCGGTGGCCGCCTTTGCCGGAGTGGGGATCAAGATCTCGTTCAAGGTTACTGATTCCGGCTGGGCAAACTCACTCTCGTGCTCTTTGAAGTATTTCTGCACGTCCCCCGGCGACATAGTGATGTGCCGCCCAACTTCGTCCCGCACCACCTGCTGGGTAATGATGCTGTTGCGGATGTTTGCCTTGAAGTCCTCATAGGAAACGCCCTGCTGCGGGGCCGCCTTCTCCAGGTCTTCGAGCGACTCGAGATGATTTTGCTTTCGAATCTCGTCCAGCCGTTTGATCAACTCGGTTTCGCCGGTGATCCCGAGTTCCTTGCCCTTGGAGAGCAGAAGCTGCTGATCGATCAGGTCGCGCAGCAGATCGGCTTGTTTCTGCTCCAGCTCACGGGGCAGGAATCGCCTGCTGCCTGGCCTCGGTATCGAGTTGTTCCGCGGCTCGATCGTAGTCCGACTGGGTGACGATCTGGTCGTTTACGCGGGCGACAATATCTTCCGACCACTTTCCCGGTAACCGGCGCCGGCGTCGGCAGCGGGTTGCGGGTTTTAGCATTGGTGGCCTGGGCCAGGGAGGGGACAGCGCTTAGACTCGCGCTCAGGATCAAGATCGCCGCTGATTGCTGGAACTCGGAAAACGTCATGTGTCTCGACATCTCGTAAGCTGCTAAGTGGTGGCTCGCTGAGCATTTCCCTTCTAGTTTGTGCCCGGGGAGAGCAGCGATGGTGCGGCTTTACTTGAGCCAAAACCCGACCGATCTCGTTACCCTCTATACACCAGAAGTAAAACGCTCTAGCCCCTACGTGGTAGTTTGCCTGGTCGCCATGTGCGGCTAGTGGAACAGACCGGATTTCCTGCTGTTATCGCTCGTCGAGTGCGTATCAGATCAGCTTACGTCCAATGATATACTTCGAGTCAAGAAGACCCCGGGCCGCGCAGCAGGGCCCCCCTCCCCCTCCGCCTCCGGACCCTGAGGATTACCGCACAATGGCCTCCCGCACACGACGTTTCTTGTTCTCCATTCTCCTCTTCTTTGTGGTTTGTGGCTTTCTCGGCACGGTTGTGAGCCAGCGGCTGGGCGCGCAATCCAGTTCCGATGAGTCCGCGCTGCGCGACGATCTGCGCTCCTTCACCAGCGTCTACGACCTGGTGGAGCAGAATTATGCAGAACCGCTGACTGGCGAAAAAGCGGAGAAGGCCGTCTATGACGGAGCCATTCCTGGCATGCTGCGCGTGCTCGACCCCCACTCGAGCTTTTATGACCCCAAAGCCTACGCCAAGATGCGCGAAGATCAGCATGGCAAGTATTACGGCGTGGGGATGCTGATCCAGCCGCAGAACAACAAGATTGTTGTGGTCAGTCCGTTTGAAGGCACACCTTCCTTCAAAGCCGGAATACGGCCTGGCGACGTGATCGTCGCAGTGGACGGCAAGTCCACGGAAAACATGAACTCGGAAGATGTTGCCAACGTGCTCAAAGGTCCCAAAGGGACCCACGTGCAAATCACGATCGCACGCGAGGGGGCGGCCAAGCCGCTGGTGTTCGACCTGATCCGGGACGAGATTCCGCACAACAGCATCGACCTCAGCTTACATGATTCGGCCGAATGTCGGCTACGTGCACATCACCAACTTCCAGGAGACGACCGGCCGTGAGCTTTCCGACGCGCTCGATCACTTCGGCGAATTCGATGGGCTGATTCTCGATCTGCGCGGCAATCCCGGCGGATTGTTGAGTGAGGCAGTGGCGGTATGCGACAAGTTTCTGGAAAAAGGCCAGGTGATTGTCTCCCAGCGCGGCCGTGCGTTCCCGGAACAGACGTATCGCGCGACTCATGGAAACGGAGGCCGCGAATATCCCATCGTGGTGCTGGTGAATCACGGCACGGCCTCGGCCGCGGAGATTGTTTCCGGCGCGCTGCAGGATCACGACCGCGCCATCATTGCCGGCGAAACCACCTTCGGCAAGGGACTGGTGCAAACCGTTTATCCCTTGTCTGAGAACACCGGCCTGGCGCTCACGACGTATCACTACTACACCCCCAGCGGCCGGCTTATTCAGCGCAACTACAACGGCGTTTCGCTTTACGACTACTACTACAACCACGACCAGCCGCAGGATACGAAGAGTCGTGAGGTCAAGGCAACCGACTCCGGACGAACGGTGTTTGGCGGGGGCGGGATCACGCCGGACGACAAGATCGACACCCCGAAGTCGGTTCCTGTTCAGGATGTGCTCCTGGAGCACTACGCGTTCTTCAATTTCGCCAAGCACTACATGGCCAACCGGACCGTAGGCAAGGATTTCCAGGTGGACGACGCGGTGATGGACGCCTTCAAACAGTTCCTGACCAGCCAGCAGATTCCCTACACCGATGCGGATCTGACCCCGGTGATGGATTGGGTCAAGGCCAACATCAAGGCGGAGATCTTCACCACCCAATTTGGCCAGGAAGAGGGCCTGAAGGTGCGCGCAAATTGGGATCCCATGATCAACAAGGCGCTCGATTACCTGCCCCAGGCAAAGGCGCTCGAGACCGCGGCCAAGCATGCGGAAACGCAGCGCGCCAGCGTGCGGGCAAACCAGCCGTAGGGAGAGT
Organism: uncultured Acidobacteriaceae bacterium; assembly: GCA_963838445.1. Classification (GTDB taxonomy): domain Bacteria; phylum Acidobacteriota; class Terriglobia; order Terriglobales; family Acidobacteriaceae; genus PALSA-350. The sequence continues at coordinate 55,176 of CAWIRT010000035.1, read as the reverse complement.
CTCAGACACCGAGGCTTAGGAAATCGAGCCCAAAAGTGGTAGGGTAAATCGCTCAGTTTAACTTCTGCCAGAAATGCAGCTTGACGTTGTCCAAAGGGTAGTTTTGCGTTTCTTTGCACTGGCTTCAGCCGGGACCGTAAATTATTGCGAAGACCTAATCCGGCTCTTCAGGCCCTGAGTCATGCTGTTTCTTAGTAGGCGAAGCGCTTACCCTTCAAGGAGATTAAAGGAAACGTACCTCAGGGGCTAAAGCCCTCAATCGTCGTCGGACGCACTGCGGCACGGCTGAAGCCGTGCCCTGTCCAAGCGTCAGAGCGTCCTCTTCCTGAAGCGTAACTACGCAGTCCTCAGAATTCGTATCTCATCAGCCCACTCCGAAGTGCAGTAATAGCAAATCCATCGTTTCTTCACATGCCGATAAAGGCGGAGGATGGTGCTGGGGCATCCGACATCGTCGTGGAAACACTGGTAGGAAATCATCGGAGCTATCCCAGAAATCATGTGGTAAGGAGCAGATTGATGCGTGGTCAGGAGGGTCGTCGGTGGGCTTGCTACTGCGAGGTGGTGGGCGTGGAGGGGATGTTTTTTGGGGTGACGCCGCCGCTGAGAGCGGTTGCCAACTCCACGGTTGCTGGAGCGGTGCTCTTGAGGGAATCCGGTAGGCTGCTGCCATAGCGGATCATCAGCGATAACAGCTTGCGCGCATCCCAGTAGCGGGGCATGTAACGGCGGGGATCGGAGAGGCAGCGGAACAGCCATCCCAGGTACATCCGGTCCGCCCATCGCGGAATTGGCACCTGGTCGCCGCTCAGGAAGGCGATGGCTGCCCCAATACAATGGATCGATGGCTTGCAGTTGAGTTCGCTTCTTAGATAGAGACCGAGCCGTTCCTGCGTGCCGCCACCGAGGGTCACGACAATATGGCGGGGGCGCCGCTCATCGATGCGCTTCAACAGGGCCGGGTCTGAATTGTCTTGCCGTAGAGCGGGGCAACGTAGCTGTCGGCAGCAGCCAGCTCAATTCCCTGCCGCCGCAGCCAGGCACAATTTCTGTGCGCGCTTTCCTCGCTGGCCATGATCCAGAAACTTCCACCGGGCTGGAAGAAGTCGGGATGCTTGAACAGGGAGGAAAGATACTTCAGGCCGGAAACGCGGCGGATGGAATCACCCTTCAGGCGGTTCCAGATCATGACCATGAAGGCGCTGTCAGTGATCACCAGGTCGGCACCCTGGAGCGCTTCACGATAGGCCGGGTCGTAGGCCAGATTTTTTAACGCCGGGGCTGCAGGAACCACCAGCAAACCACCACCGCTCATGCGGGCGATGGCTTCATCTGCGTCTCCGATAAAGAAACGGATACCCAGAATCTGCCGGAACTGAGCGCTTGCCGTCACCACTGCTGACACTCCCACGAGTTCCCGTCGCCTCAGTCTAGATCACTATCAGAGCTGCTCCATCGAACTGTAAATACCGCATTCACGGTACTTTGATTACACTTTGGATACTGCCATCATCTCGCTCTCGATCCACTCGTAGGTCTTTGCCAGCCCCTCTTTAAGACGGATCGAAGGCTCCCAGCCCAGATATTGCTTGATTTTGGTGTTGTCGCTGTTCCGGCCGTTGACACCTTTTGGCGCATCCAGCTTGTACTTTCGCTTCAGCTTGATCCCGGCGATCTCTTCCGCAATCGCACCAACTGATCGATGGTAACCAGTTCGTTGCTGCCGAGATTGATGGGCTCATGAATTTCGCTCTCCAGGATGGCTTGCGTGCCCCGGGTGCAATCGTCGATATACATGAAGCTGCGAGTCTGTTTGCCGTCGCCCCATATTTCGATTTCGTGTTTACCCGAGGCTTTGGCCTCGATGACCTTGCGGCAGATGGCGGCAGGAGCCTTTTCCCGTCCACCTGTCCAGGTGCCGAGGGGGCCGTAGACATTGTGGTAGCGGGCTACCCGGCACTGGAGACCGAAATCCTCTTCAAAGTGGCGGCACATCCGCTCGCTGAAGAGCTTTTCCCAACCATAGCCATCTTCCGGAAGCGCGGGATAGGCGTCCTCTTCCTTGAGTGCAATCACGTCGGGAGTCTTTTGTTTGTCGCCGTTGTAGACGCAGGCAGAGGAGGAGTAGAAAAATCGCTCGACTCCTTTTTCCCGGGCGGCCATGAGCATGTGCGTGTTTGCCAACACGCTCAACATGCAGAGCGCTTTGTTGTTTTCGATAAAGCCCATGCCACCCATATCGGCGGCGAGCTGGAAGACAACCTCAGCCCCCTGGGCCGCCTTCATGCAACTGTCTTTGTCTTTGAGGTCCAGGACCAGGTTGTCCACCCCCGGCGATGTCTGATACCACTCCGCCAGCGGCTTTACGTCCACCGCGCGGATGACTTTTGCACCATTTTCGAGCAGACTCTTGACCAGATGTCCGCCGATGAAACCGCCGGCACCACAAACCACTACCTTGGCGTTTTTCAGCTTCATGTACCAGGCCCCCAAATGCAGTTCACTGGCCATTAATAAAGGCCTCTATTTTGTGCCGCAGCAACGGTTAGTCTCTCACACTCGACCCGCAGTTATCAGACTTCGGAACATCATCGGTAACCATGGTTGGACAACATTTAGCAAAGTGCGCCTTGCGCTTCGTTGTCGAGCTGGTGAAGAAAAGCTTCGAGCAGATCAATTCTTGGCCGGGCCAGCTTCTTCGCCGTTTCCAGGTGCAGCTTGCCGGGCAAATCTGCCAGGCTCTTGCGCAAAGTGGCGGCCGCATCGGTGAACGTGGGTATCGCGTATCCCGGCCTATCTTCGCCACTACACGTAGGATGCCAATTGCCCCCAGCTGTTCAAGAATATCCGCATCGCGGAGAATGGTGCCCTCCAGGAAGTCGGACCGAGATGTGGCTGGTGGGTGCGGATCGCTTCCACGACTTGTGCAACTTTCGTTGTAGGGAACCCGTATCGGAGAAGCGCCGCGGGCGCTTGTTTCATCGCGTAGCTGACATTATCCCAGCCGGAAAGTTCTTGCGGATCTTCGGGCCGATGACCGATGAACACGCCCAGGTCATGAAGCCATGCCGCGGCGTAAACGACGTCGTCATCGTAGGACATGCCTTCACCCACTAATTGGGTCAAGGCATACAGTCGCGGTTGGTGACCCAGTTTATCCACAGGCAATGCCTGGCTGCACACATACTCGGCCAAGGTAAACGGAAGTCGTAGCCCTTTTGTGTACCGGTTTCTGTTCAAACGGAGTGGGGTTCATCGCCGGTTGCCCTTCAGGTCGTCCGAGCAGTCAGCCCGAAATGGATGGTCTTTATGGTCAGCGCTCACCTTTTAAATTATATTCTGTTCGGAACCACCCGGCATGTTTTAAAGCGCAGCCGGTGGTAGATGATTTTGCCCATTTCGTGTCACACTTTGATACCCATGAACAAACTGGATGCTCATGAAAGACTCCGGCGTGCAGCGTCGCTGCTGGCGCATGAAGAAGCAAAGACGGGTGACCGGACGCTCCTTCTTCAGGCGTGGGAAGTTCTGCGTGGACTGCGCAGTGACGACTTCCCGGTGGAGATGCGGCCGGCATTCAACTTCTGCAACACGAGATCGCTCGCGCGGAATCGGAAGATGTCAGCGCCCGTGATGTGGCATTTCTGACCAACAAGCTTCGCCAACTGGAATTGATGTGGATCGAGAACCCCGGAAAGAGCGCATCCCGGGGAGCCCGGAGAGCAACTCATAGGATCGAATGTGATCTCCCAGCTAACGTGGCCCGCCTCCAGAGTGCGGGAGACGCATTGACGCCGACGAGGTTCATCTCTGGGCCTGGGCTCTCGAACCCGCGGGGATCGATCTGTCGGCTCACCTTGAGATCCTCGACCACCAGGAACGGGAACGGATGCAACGTTTTCATTTTGCTCCGGATCGCAGCCGCTATGCCGTCGCCCATGCGAACCTGCGGAGAATTCTGGGACTTATCTTAACCAGCCTGCGGAAAGATCCGCTTTCACGCCAATCGCTTTGGCAAACCCGAACTGAGCGATAAAGATCGGTTGCCTCCTCTTAGTTTCAGCCTGAGTCACAGCCAGAGCATCGCCGTACTGGCGGTGGCCAATGGACGGCCGGTTGGCGTGGATGTGGAAGATGTGAGACCAATCGAACCGGCGGTGGCCGCCACCCATTTCTCTGCGACTGAGCTTTTCGCATTTGAGTCGGTTGCAGGGCGACGCCTGGCTTAGCGGCTTTTATCGTTGCTGGACGCGCAAGGAGGCAATCCTCAAGGCCGAGGGAGTAGGCCTGCATCGTGCACTCGATAGCTTCGATGTTTCTTTGTTGCCGGACCAACCAGCGGAGCTGCTGGAGACACGAGAGCGTTTCAGCCATCCGTGGAAGCTGCACGATTTGTCACCGGCGCCGGGCACGATCGGGGCGCTCGCGACCGCGCAACCCGGAGCCACGCTCGCCTGTTTCAGTTTTCTCTCTGACTCTGTCTCCTGACAGACACTCAGGCCACTACGCCGCTCGCGTGTGACCGCACACTTCTCGCCAGCCGCTGCGTGATCTCATGGGCGAGTGAAATTACCTGTGGCCGGCTCAAGATCGTACTATGGGTCCCAGGAATGGTTCGAACTGCACACTCACCGAGAATCCTGCCCGCCCATACTTTCTCGGGCTCGGCGTCGGCATTGGGCTCGTCCATGAGCAATGAAAAGGGTCGCGTTGCCGGAGTAGGGTCGCAATTCGTATTCGCGCATGGCGAGCGCGAGATATCCTTCTGCTCCAAGTAGTGAACCCGAGAGCGAGCCGGGGAGCCAGCCACGGACTCTCCCCGCATGGCGGAATCGAGCCGCCAGCCAGCTTCTGATTTTTATCTTTTGGTAGACCATTCTGCGCCCAAGCCGTTCTTTGACGCTAAATTCGCGCGCCCTGAGCTCTGCCCACGCGCGGCGAGAGAAGCCTTCAGCGAGTCCCAGTCCTGGAAAGGCCGGCGAACGAGCTTTCCCGTGTCGGGATCGCAATCAAGGAGCGCCAACAGACCGACCGTTTCGCCTTGCTCCGTGAGCTGGCAGGCCATCTCGAAGACGATTACGCCGCCGGAGGAATGACCGGCAAGATTGTAGGGACCGGACGGTTGCACCGCGCGCACCTGCTGCACATAATTGGCCGCGAGGATTCTCAGCTCCGCCTGACTCTCATCGACGAATGCGGGGAGCTGGAGGCCGTACACCGGCTGCTCCGGACCCAACTCGGCAGCAAGGTCGATAAAGCTCAACAGGCTTCCTCCTATTCCGTGAGCGATAAACAGGGGCGGTAGCAGCCCGCCGGCCTGAATGGTTACCAATGCCGGCCACTTCCCTGGTGGGCTCTGGCGGAGGTAATTTGCCAATCCATGAATTGTGGGGTGTTCCACCAGCACGGAGTGAGGAAGCTTGGAACCGAACCACCGTTCGATCTGAGCTAACATGCGGGTTGCCAGCAAGGAGTGGCCACCCAAAGCGAAGAAGTCCTGGTCGAGCCGAGACGGTGTTGAGTTTCAGTAGCCTCTGCCAGATTTCCTTGAGTCGCGCTTCGACTGGATCGGCCGGGAATGCGTCTGAGGCAGGGCGGAAATCTGATGCGCTGAGACGCATCGCGTCCAGAGCCTGGACATCGACTTTCCCACTCGGCGTGATGGGAAAAGAGCGGAGTGATACGAATTCCGACGGGATCATGTGATGCGGCAGTTATCGGCGCAGGGACTGTTTCCATTGGTTTTTCCATTGGTCCGGCAAGTCTCGTTGCCAATCACAAACGCGACCAGGCGGCGGTCACCCTCTTCCAGCTCGATCGCTCGCACCACTGCGGCCTGCACGCCTTCGCATTGCCTCAGTGCCGATTCGATCTCTCCGAGCTCGATGCGAAACCCTCGTATCTTGACCTGGTCGTCAATGCGGCCAAGAAAGTCGAAGCTGCCGTCCGCCAGCTCGACCGCAAGATCGCCGCTCTTGAAGAGCCTGGCTTTGGTGCCGCCGGCAAACGGATCTGGAAGGAAGCGCGCCCGGTTAAGTTCGGGCCGATTGAGGTAACCGAGAGCCACACCCGCCCCGCCGATGTACATCTCGCCAATCGAACCCTGCGGCACCGGTTGAAGGTGCTGATCGAGAAGATGAATGCAGACATTCGGCAACGGACGACCGATGGTGATCTTTTCTACGTGGACTTCGATTCTTGCCCGCGTGGCGCAAATGGTGGTTTCACTCGGCCCATATTGGTTCCAAAGCGCGACGGCAGATCCTGGCTAATCGATTTCCGCGCAAGCGGAAAGGCAGTACTTCACCGCCGGTGATCAGCTGCATGCTCGCATCGCCTTGCCATCCTTCTTCCAGTAAAACTCGATACATCGTGGGCGTACCCAACACGACGGTGGCCCCGGAATTGCGAAGTTGCTCTATCCTCGATCGGCCGCCACTGCCCAGCTCTTTCGCTACCAGGTGCAAAGTGGCGCCAGAGGCAAGAGGCAAATAGATCTCGAGGCAGGCAACATCGAAAGCGATGGTGGACCAGGCAACCACGATGTCTTCCGAGCCCCAAGCAGTAAATCCCGGCCCACGGCCCGAACCGTATTTGCGAGGCCGCCATGGGTGATGCATGCCCCTTTTGGCTTGCCCGTCGAACCCGAGGTGTAAATCACGTAAGCAAGGCCGTCCGCGGAAACTAAGTGCTGTCCGCATGGCAGAGGAAAACCTGCACTGTCATTCGCGGGGCACAAAGGTCATCCAGATTGATCAATCGTGGGCTGGCGCCACGGAGAGTTGCGAACAATGGAAAAATAGGAGATTTCTCGCTCCGGGTGAGCACCAAGGGAGGAGCGGAGTCCTCGAACATAAAGGCAATCCGTTCGAGGGGAGACCCGGGGTCGAGGGGGATGTCGGAGCCACCTGCCTTCCATATCCCAAGCAGCCCCGCAACCATCTCCGGAGAGCGATCGAGAAGGACTCCTACCAGGGTGCCGTCTTGCTACTCCCGCCTCTCTCAGCCCATGTGCGATTCGGTCAGCGCTGAGATTTAGTTCGCGATATGTTAATTAAAAAAAAAAAAAAAAAAAAAAAAAAAAAAAAAAAAAAAAAAAAAAAAAAAAAAAAAAAAAAAAAAAAAAAAAAAAAAAAAAAAAAAAAAAAAAAAAAAAAAAAAAAAAAAAAAAAAAAAAAAAAAAAAAAAAAAAAAAAAAAAAAAAAAAAAAAAAAAAAAAAAAAAAAAAAAAAAAAAAAAAAAAAAAAAAAAAAAAAAAAAAAAAAAAAAAAAAAAAAAAAAAAAAAAAGAGATAAGGTCAGCAAAATCGCATTCACTTGCCTTCTTCGCGGAGTGCCAGGCTGATGAGTGTTTTTTGCTCGAGGTCATGCGCTTTGGCCGAGCCGGTTGCCGGGCTGGCCGCTGCGGAGCGCTTGATGCTGAGCACCTTGCGTTCCGGCAAGAGCCGGCGCAGGCGGGGCACCAAAAAGCAGAGCGCGCCCATGTTATCGGGCTCTTCCTGCACCCAGATGACTTCGCGGGCCTCGGGGTGACGGGCGATTTCCTCCGCCACTCCGCTCTCTGGCCAGGGATACAGCTGTTCCAGAAAGACGATGCCGGTGGTGCTGTCTTTGCGCTTCGCCCGCTCGATGCGCAACTCGTGGCCGATCTTGCCCGTGCAGAGCAAGAGCCGTTTGACCTCCGGTACCTCTGTTTCCGGCAGAACATTCTGGAAGCGCGGCACCTGGAAGCTTGCCCGCGGCGAACTTGCGTCAGGGTTGCGCAGCATGCTCTTGGGAGTGAAGACGATCAGCGGCTTTCGCCAGGTCCGCATCGCCTGCCGGCGCAACAAGTGAAAATACTGTGCCGCGGTAGAGGGCTGGCAGATTTGTATATTGTCATGCGCCGCCAATTGCAGGTAGCGCTCCGATCGCGCGCTGGAATGTTCCGGCCCCTGGCCCTCATAGCCATGGGGCAGAAGCATGACCACTCCGCTCAGCAATCCCCACTTGTCTTCACCCGAGGCAATGAACTGGTCGATGATGATCTGCGCACCGTTGGCAAAGTCGCCGAACTGCGCTTCCCACAAAACCAGGGCCTCGGGATAATCGCGGCTGTAGCCGTATTCAAAACCCAGCACGCCGGCTTCGGAAAGGATGGAGTTATAGACCTCAAAGCGGGCCTGGCCCGGCGACAGATTCGCCAGCGGGATATAGTGGTGTTCGTTCTCGGTATCCACCAGCACGCTGTGACGCTGGTTGAAGGTGCCGCGCTCGCTGTCTTGCCCGCTGAGACGAACCGGTGTGCCTTGGAGAACCAGTGACCCAAAAGACAGCGCTTCTGCCATGCCGTAATCGAATAGCCGCTCGCCGCGCCCCATCTCCCGGCGCTGCTCAAGCAGCTTTTTGATCTTGGGATGAATATGGAAGGTGCGCGGATAGCTGGTGAGGCTGTTACAAATCTCTTCCACAGACGAAGCGCTCAGCGCGGTGTCGACCTCGTATTCCGGCTTGTAGGGACCGCCAGAGTAATTCGACCAATAGCCCGGAAGCTTGGCCAGCGACGCGCTCTTCTTCATTTGGGTCGCTTGCTTCTGCGCTTCCGCAAGTTCCGCCTGTATCTCCTTGACCCGGGCCGAGGGGTCGGCTCCGATTTGCCGGGAATAGATCTCGTAGAGCGGGGGATGATTCTTGATCCTGGCGTAGCGCAGCGGCTGGGTGATGGTAGGGTCATCCACTTCGCTGTGCCCATGGCGACGGTAACCGATAAGGTCGATGATGACATCGGTGTGAAAGGTATAGCGGTACTCAACCGCCATCGCGGCAACGCGCATGGCGGCGTCGGCATCTTCTGCATTCACGTGGAAAATGGGAATGGGTAAGCGCTTGCCGATGTCGGAAGAGAAGCGCGATGGATAGCACTCGTCGGGCTCAGCGGTAAAGCCGATCAGATTGTTGACGATGATCTGGATGGTTCCGCCCACGGTGAAGCCGGGCATGGTCCCAAGGCTCATGGTTTCAGCCCAGATGCCCTGGCCGGCAAACGCCGCATCGCCATGGATGAGCACCGGCAGCACCTTGGCCTGACCGGACTCCCCGAGACGCACTTGCCGGGCACGACCAGGCCCATGGCAACCGGATCCACTGCTTCCAGGTGACTGGGGTTCGATACCAGGTGCAGACTGATTCTTCCCCCGCTCCGGGTGGGAAACTGGCCGGTGGCGCCCACGTGATACTTTACGTCGCCCCCGCCCAGAATGCTGCGCGGATTGACATCTTCAAATTTTGAAAAGATATCGGCGGGGGACTTTCCGACAGTGTTCACCATGACGTTCAGGCGTCCACGGTGGCTCATCCCCATCACCGCCTTCTCCGCGCCAAAGTCAGCGGCGCGGTTCAGCACCTCGTCCAAAAAGGGAATCAGGATGGTGACGCCTTCGAGAGAAAAGCGCTTGGTGCCGAGATAGCGCGACTGAATTACCTGCTCGAAGAGATCGGCTTGGATTAGCCTTTCCAGAACCTGGCGCTGGTCGGGAATGGGCGCCCTCTGCTCCATGCGCTCCTGAATCCATTCCCGCCTCGCCGGGTCGGGAAGATGCATGAACTCGACCCCGATGCTTCCCGCAGTAATAACCCTTCGCCTCGTCGGCATCTCGCCGTCAAAATTTAATTCGGGAATGGGTTCGGGCGAAGATATTGCTCCAGTGGGTCGAGTTTTGCCCGCAGATGGCCCCAGCGGCGAAAGGCCTCAAAGATCTGATCGCGATGCGAAATTAGTGCATTGGTGGAATGTTCGAGGGAAAGATTTTTGGTGGCCATAGTCGTTGGTCTACGGTTCATTATAAAGCGGCGGGTAGACTAGCCCGCGATGAGAGGTCAGGCGTGGGTTTTGAGCAGGAGTGCCGCGCCTCCGGCGCTCCCACGGCGTGATTTGCTACCCAGCCCTTCCGGGCCGGGCTGACGTTGGGCGGACAGCCCTCCGGGCCTTGACGAGGTTGATGAATTTAAACAAAAGATTCCTACCCCTTCCGCGGCAGACGTCGATGACCTGCCCTCGCCAACCACGACGCCGGGTACCCGATAATCTCGCTGGTTTTTCTCGAGAATGTCGAATATCACGAACCTTGACCTCATTGCCGTTTGCGCGGAAGAACTGACGGGTTTAGAGCCGTGGTATCCCACATCTCGCCAAAACCCCGGATTTCCTGTCGAGCTCGGCTGATTCAGCAACTTCCTGCGGCTTTCCTTAGAAAAGCCGCACCCGTGTCCCACCGGCCCTGCGTGGTAGGAAATCCGGGTCCCAGCGAGAGATGGGGCACCCAGCGTTGGTGGTCAGGACAAGGTTTCTTACTCTGCAGGACGGCTTTGTCAGGTTGCGTGGATGGTCCACGTCCACCCCGTTCTGAATCGCCAGATGGTAGGCGAGCAACTGCAGGGGAACTACCTCCAGCATGGTGGCTAACATGTCTTCAGTTTTGGGAACCTCTATGCAGTAGTTTGCAAGGGCGGCGGCCTCCTCGTCTCCCTCAGTGGCGATCACGAGTTGGGTCGCGCCCTGTGCCTTCATGTCCTTCATTAACTGCAGCACTTTGCGATAACGCAGCATGGCGTCGGGATCAGAGGGGTCGCGGGTGGCAATCACCACCAAGGGCGCGTCCGGGCTCACCAAGGCGTTCGGACCATGCTTCAACTCACCCGCCGGATAGCCCTCCGCCTGCAGATACGCTGATTCCTTCAGTTTCAGCGCTCCTTCACGGGCAATTGCATAGTGAACGCCACGACCGAGGTAGAGAAAAGCGCGCGATCCTTTAACGACGGCGCCAGGACGGCAATTTGTTGATGCCACCTTTCGAGCGCAGATTGCAGCAGAGCGGGCAGGCGGCGCAGACTTCGGTGTGGCTTTCGACCGTGGGCGAAGTCATTCTTCCCCGGATGCGCGCCAGGTAAAGGGCCAGCGAGTAGAGGACCGCAAGCTGGGTGGTAAAGCTCTTGGTTGCAGGAATGGCTTTCTCCCGGCCAGCACAGGTAGGCAAGGATGCGTCTGCCTCCACCGCCATGCTGGAGTGAGGATTGTTGGTAATGGCCAGCGTCGGCAAACCACGCGCCTTGGCTTCTCGCAACCCCGCCAGCGTATCGGCGGTCTCGCCCGACTGAGAGATAACCAGAACCCCGGGGTCCTGAATGGTGTGGGTCGAACGGTAAACATATTCGCTGGCGTATTCCACGTCGACAATCAGGCCCGCAAGATCTTCGAGCATGATCTCAGCAGCGAGCCCGGCGTGGCGGCTGGAGCCACTGGCGGCGATCACCAGGCGCGACCTGGACCGCAGCGCGTCGGCAACCGGCTGGAAGACGTCAGTCGCCAGTTTGCCCTTAGGGGCATAGCGCTCGATGGTGTCGGCGAGCGCCTTCGGCTGCTCAAAAATCTCACGCAGCATCTCATGCTCGAAAACGGTGGCGGTAGTCATTATGGGCAATCCTATACCAGATAGAATCGTTGAGCGTGAGGTCTCAATTGCTTCGGATTGCATCGATGACTCTAATGCTCAGCTGTCTTCTCGCGGGGGGCGTGCAGGCCCAGGCTCCGCTACCGTTGATGCCCCTGCCCGCTCAAGTGAAGCCAGGAGATGGCGAGTTTCTCATCACCAACGGGTTCGGCGTCACGCTCGAGGGCTTCCAGGAGCCACGGCTCGAACGAGCCAAACAGCGCTTCCTGAACATGCTTTCGCGACAGACCGGAATCCCATTGTGGCACGAGGCGGTGCTCAACAAAGCGTCGTTCTTTATCAACACCAAGGGCGCCAGTGCACCGGTGCAGCAGATAGATGAAGACGAGTCCTACCATTTGCAGATCACAGCCGATGAGGTTCATCTCGAAGCCGCAAATCCGCTGGGCGTGCTGCACGGCCTGCAAACGTTTCTGCAACTGGTCCGCATCACGCCGCGAGGCTTCGTCGTTCCGGCCATGACGATCGACGATCAGCCACGGTTTCCCTGGCGAGGGCTGATGCTGGACGTGGGCCGGCATTTCCAGCCGCTCGACGTGGTCTATCGCACCCTGGACGGCATGGAGGCAGTAAAGCTGAACGTTTTCCATTGGCACCTCTCGGAAGACCAGGGGTTCCGGGTGGAGAGCAAACAATTTCCCTTGCTGCAGGAGAAGGGCTCCGACGGCCTTTTTTATACCCAGGAAGAAATCCGCAACGTGATCGAATACGCACGGGACCGCGGCATTCGCGTGGTGCCGGAGTTCGACATGCCCGGACATTCCACGGCCTGGTTCGTGGGCTATCCTGACCTGGCCAGCGGTTCCGGGCCCTACCACATCGAGCGCAAGTGGGGCGTGTTCAATCCTGCGATGGACCCCACGCGTGACAGCACCTACACCTTTCTCGACAGCTTCATCGACGAAATGACGGCGCTCTTCCCCGACGCCTATTTCCACGTGGGAGGAGATGAGTGCAACGGCAAGGAATGGGATGCGAACTCGCGCATCCAGCAATTCATGAAGGCGCATGCGATCAAAGACAATGCCGCCCTGCAGGCTTATTTCAGCGCCAAAGTGCAAACGATGGTCGCCGCCCACGGGAAAATCATGGTGGGATGGGACGAGGTTCTTCAGCCGGGCACTCCCAAAGACGTAGTCATACAGTCCTGGCGCGGTCCGCAGTTCGTCGGCCAGGCGGTGAAAGGCGGGAATCGCGCGCTGCTGTCGGCGGGCTACTATATCGACTTGAACCAGGCCGCGGCTGAGCACTATGCAGCGGACCCCGAAGGTGACGGGCCTACCACTCTCAGCAGCGAAGACAGCAAACGCATTCTGGGTGGCGAAGCCACCATGTGGTCGGAGTTCGTCACCCCGGAGAATGTCGATAGCCGCATCTGGCCGCGCACTGCCGCCATTGCCGAACGCTTCTGGTCGCCACGCAATACGCGTGACGTGGCATCGATGTATGCACGGATGGCGCTCATTTCGCAAAAGCTGAACTATTATGGCCTGCAACACAACTCCAGCTATCCCGCGATGCTTAGCCGCATGACCGGCGAGCCTGATCCGTTACCACTGCGGGTGTTCGGCGACGTCATGCAACCTCCTCGGCTCTATGCACGCGAAGAGCTGCACGAATACGACGCCTTCTCGCCGTTGAACCATATGATCGACGCCGTTCCACCGGAAAGCGACACCGCGCGCCAGTTCCTTGATATGGTCAACCGCATCGTCGCTGGAAAGGCTTCGCGGGAGGATTGGGAGCAGGCGCAGGAATGGCTGGTACTATGGCGCGACAACGATGCGCAGCTACAGCCTCTGCTGCCCAGATCGGAATTGACAAAAGAGCTAGCGCCGGTTTCGACTAATCTGCACCTTGTCTCGCAGGCAGGCCTGGATGCGATTGGCTATCTGCGCGAACACCACAACGCTCCCGCAACCTGGAAGACCCGGGAGCTAGCCTTTCTGAAGCACTCTGAAAAACCGCAGGCCGTGCTGTTGAACATGGTTGCGCCGGCGGTCTTGAAGCTGGTGCAAGCCACCGCCACTCCCTAAGGATTGAAAACATGCCCGTAACAAGATTCGTCGAGACTGCAAACTATGAGTGATGGCCGTTGGGTACTTTTGATTGCCAGTGAATTGGGTGGTACGAACTCGGTATCGGACCGGGCCATGGATCGCCTCTGCGGAGCGATCACGGAAGAAGGCTACGAGGTGATCAGGACCTCGACGCCGGAAGACGGACTTTCGATGGTGCAATCGGATCCGTCCTACAGCGCCATCCTGCTGGACTGGGACCTGGAGCAAGAACACCAGTTTGATGAACGCGCGGCGCTAAAGATTATTCGCGCAGTCCGCCGCAGAAATAAAAAAGTGCCGATCTTCCTGATCGCCGACCGGACGCTGGTGAGCGAGCTGCCGCTGGAAGTGATCAAGCAGGTCCACGAGTACATTCACCTGTTCGGAGATACACCTGCGTTTATCGCCAACCGGGTGGACTTCGCTGTTGCCCGCTACGACGAACAGTTGCTGCCTCCCTACTTCCGGGAGCTCAAGAAGTACACCGATCAGGGCGCTTACTCCTGGGACGCCCCGGGGCACATGGGCGGTGTCGCTTTTCTGAAGCATCCGGTGGGCATGCAGTTCCATCGCTTCTTCGGCGAAAATCTGCTGCGCGCCGACCTGGGCATCTCCACCTCATCGCTGGGTTCGTGGCTTGACCATATCGGGCCTCCGGCAGAATCGGAGCGCAATGCAGCGCGCATTTTCGGCGCGGACTGGACCTTCTACGTCCTAGGTGGGTCTTCCACCTCAAACCAGATCGTGGGCCACGGGGTCATTGGTAACAATGACATTGTTCTGATCGACGCAAACTGCCACAAGTCGATCTGCCACTCGCTTACGGTCACGGGCGGCCGGCCGGTGTACTTCAAGCCGACCAGGAATGGCTACGGGATGATCGGGCTGGTGCCGTTGCGCCGCTTCTCCCCGGAGTACATTCGGGAGCTCATCGCACGGAGCCCCTTCAGCGCCGATGCGGCGTCGCAGGAGCCTACTTATTCGGTGGTCACCAATTCCACCTATGACGGTTTTTGCTATGACGTGCAGCTGGTCACCAGCGAACTTGCGCGCAGCGTGCCCCGCATCCACTTCGACGAGGCGTGGTATGCCTATGCCAAATTCCATGCCATCTATCGCGGACGTTTCGCCATGGATGTCCCCGAAGATATGCCGAATCGGCCTTTGTTGTTCGCGGTGCAGTCCACGCACAAGATGCTGGCCGCTTTCTCCATGGCATCGATGATCCACGTCAAGCTAAGCGACCGCGCTCCGCTCGATTTCGACCAGTTCAACGAATCCTTCATGATGCACGGCACCACTTCTCCGTTCTATCCCATGATTGCGTCGCTCGACGTGGCCACATCGATGATGGATGAGCCGGCCGGCCCGACGCTGATGTACGAGACTATTCAGGATGCGATCAGCTTCCGGAAAGCCATGTCTTCGATCGCTCACCGGCTGCGCTCCACCAATGGGGAGGAATGGTTCTTCAGAATCTATCAGCCGGATACCGTCACCGATCCGACAACCGGAGCGACTTCTCTGTTTGAAGAGACCCCGGATTCGTTGCTCATCAATTCACCAACCTGCTGGACGCTCAAACGGGAAGAAGACTGGCATGGGTTCAAGGACGAGGATATTGCCGAAGACTACTGCATGCTTGACCCGACCAAGGTCACTATTCTCATGCCCGGGATCAATTCGCGCGGAGAGCTGGCGGATTGGGGTATCCCCGGAGCGATTCTGACGGAGTTTCTCGATGCCCGGCTGGTGGAGATTGCCCGCACCGGCGACTACACCGCGTTGGTCCTATTTTCCGTGGGAACAAGCAAAGGGAAATGGGGTAGTTTGCTGGAAACGCTGTTCGAGTTCAAGCGGCTCTACGATAACGAGGGAACGTTATACGAAGCATTACCCGACCTGGTCGCAGAACATCCGCTTCGTTACCGTGACATGACGTTGAAGGAATTGAGCGATGAGATGCATGCGGCCATGGGACAACTGGATTTAACCAACCTGCTGCACCAGGCATGCGACGTAGATCCGGATCCCGTGCTAACCCCGGCGCAAACGTACCAGAAGCTGATACGTAACGGCACGGAGAAGGTGCGGATATCCGAGATGGCGGGGCGGCTGGCCGGGGTGATGCTGGTTCCCTACCCTCCGGGTATTCCGGTGCGCATGCCCGGAGAGCGGTTGGGCAATGCCGACAGCCCGATCATTCGTCTTCTGCTGGCCCTGGAGAAATTTGGTAAACAGTTTCCTGGGTTTGAGCGCGAGGTCCATGGAATTGAGGTAGGAGCGGACGGCGAATACTGGATGCGGAGCGTCATCGAATCATCCGCTCCGCCGGCGAACGGGAAGAAGGCGGCCTCTCCAGCACGCAATATCAAACGCAGAGCGAAGAAGCCAGGTCCTGCGAACCTCCCCAAAGGGACGGCCTGAATTCAAGGTTGGAGTGCCGCGCCTACGGCGCTCCCACGGTCATCGATTGCTATCCCAGCCCTTCCGGGCTGGGCTGACGTTTGGGGCCGGCCCTCCGGGCCTCGACGAATCAGACGGGTCTGAAGCCGTGCCTGCGTTCGACATATTTCGTTATCTCCTGGGCCGTTGCCTTCAAGGAAAAACGTTCCTCAGGGGCTTTAGAGTGTGCGTGAGAACTCGGGATTTAGGAAATTAGTCCCGAAGGGACGGCTGAACTTGCTGAACTTAGCCCAGGACGCTAGTCCTGGGTACATCATGAAACATGATTGAGTCCCGCAGGGACGGCTGAAGGAGGATTGCGTCGCGGCCCATTTTCTGCCGTCCCTGCGGGACTGGGTCGTCCTTTCAAATCCAACCCAGGACTAGCGTCCTGGGCTAAGTTCAGCCGTCCCTACGGGACTAAATTCCTAAACTCCCGAGTTCTCACACACCCTCTTTAGCCCTCAACTTTGTTTTGGATTACGGCCCGATTTAAAGTCGGGCCCTGATACAAAGCGTCAAGAGTGTCGTCCGCAGCCGGGTGCCCACGAACCTTGACCGTTCGTCTGCAGGATGCGTCGAAACGTGGGCGGGAAAGAGCTGTGGTATCCCACATCTCGCCAAAACCCCGGATTTCCTATCGAGCTCGGCTGCTCTAAAAAACTTCCCGCGGCTTTCCTTAAGAGAAAGCCGCACCCGTGTCCACACTGGGCGTTGCGTGGTAGGAAATCCGGGGTCCGAGCGAGATGTGGGGCACCCAAGCATTCTCAAAGCGCGAGTCAGTTGCGTAGGTTAGTCTAGGCAGTGCGCCTATGCCCAGTGTAAGTATTCCGTCGCAGCTCAATGTTCCCAGGCGCCGTTGGCGCATTGCTTTCTTGCTGGGCATTGGGGTGCTGGTCAACTACTTTGACCGGGTCAACCTGTCGGTGGCCCATGCGGCGCTCATCACTACGTTTGCCATCTCCAATGTTACGTTCGGCTATCTTTCCGCGGCCTACAACTGGACCTACGCGCTGTGCCAGCTTCCTGTCGGAGTGGTGCTGGATAAATTCGGGGTGCGCCGGGTGGGGCGGATCAGCACTTTTATCTGGAGTGTCGCCTCTTTCGCGGCCGCCATTACGCCCAACCTGGGCGGGTTCTTCGGCGCGCGCCTGCTGCTGGGCATCGGGGAAGCTCCCACCTTTCCATCCAATGCAAAAGCCATCGGCTATTGGTTTCCTGCAAAGGAGCGGAGTTCGGCTACGTCGATTTTCGACGGCTCGGCAAAATTCGCATCCGCGATTGGCGTGCCGCTGATTGGCATGTTGCTGCTCAAGGTCGGCTGGCGGTGGAGTTTCGCCGCTACCGGCATGGTCAGCTTTCTCTATTTCCTGCTCTTCTGCCGGGTCTATCGCGATCCCGTCGATGACCCGGGGCTAACAGCGCAGGAACGCGACTACATCCTGGAGAAAGACGCTGCCGGCCCGGTGCTACCCGCGGAAACAGCGTCGCTCGGCTACTTAATACGGCAGCCCAAAGTAATCGGGATCACCCTCGGCTTTGGGGCTTACAACTATGTCTTTTACCTGCTGCTTACCTGGCTGCCGAGTTATCTCTCCTCCGCCCTGCACATTGATCTGCTGCACTCGTTCCTCTATACCGGCGTGCCTTGGTTGATTGGCACGGCGAGCGAATGGCTGATAGGCGGATGGCTGGTGGACCGTCTGCTGGAACGGGGATGGAATGCCAGCCGGGTGCAACGCACGGTGTTGATCGGCGGCACTTCCATGGGACTTGGCATCGTCGGCGCAGCCTACGCGCAGACTGCTACCAGCGCGCTGATATGGATCAGCACTTCCCTGGCGGGACTATCGGCGGCCTCCGCCGTCGGCTGGTCTGTACCTTCACTGATCGGCCCCCGGGGTAGCGTGGGCACTTTGGCCGGCATCCAGAATTTTTCCAGCCAGGTCTCAGGAATTTTGGCGCCCATTGTGACTGGCTACCTGGTCACTGCGCGCCACTCTTTCGGTTGGGCTTTTGGCGTGGCCGGAATCTACCTGTCTATCGGGATATCGGCCTACATCTTCTTACTGGGCCGGCTGGAAAAGATTCCCAGCGAACCTCCCAGATAACCTCAACGAGCCGCGTAGTCCTTAGTCTTCCCGGTGCCGGAATTGAATACCGTGAAACTACCGCTGGGATGGACGGTCAGCTTGAGATAGTTCGCAGCGTCCGGTCCCGTGGGGTTGGCGATGTACTCCGCTGTGGTGTTGTGCGTGCCGGCGTCATCGGAAAAATGAAGCTGCCACAGGGTCTCGAGACCGGGCGCTTTCGCCAGCGTTTCGAAGGTTGGCGTGGAGCCGCCCTTCTTGGCGCCGTTGTTCATGATTGCGATACGAGGCGCAATCGCATCCACCAGAGCCGGGCTCGAGCTCTGGAATAATCCATGATGCGACACCACCAGAATGTCGACCTTGCCCACCCTATTCACCGGACACATTAACTTCATTTCTTTATCCCAGGTGAGATCGCCCAGATCGAGAATCCTGGTCTTGCCAAAGGTGAACAGGGTACCCAGGGAACGAGCATTGTCGGTCTGGTCTTCCGGCCTGGTCTCAGAATCCTTACAGTAGGCGTTCGGTTGCCCGGCGCCGGGCAATGGGTGACCGAGGACTTCACCGTTGGAACTGATCACCACTGCCTTGATTCCCGGGATCGGTAGGGCGTCTCCTGGCTTGGGAGTGATGTGGCCGTAATGGCCGCCGGCCAAAAGCTGCTGATAGGCAGGGTAGGCTTTCTTGGTAGAGGGATCGGTGGGGCTGTCGGGGCCATGGTCGATGAACGTACCCACTGGCATGACCGCCAGGAGCTCTTGCAGACCTCCAACGTGATCGGCGTGGTAGTGAGTCAACAACAGATAATCGATCTTGCTTACGCCCGCATCCTTGGCCGCGGCGGCGATGCGACCGGCATCCAGGCCATTGTTTCCTGCCCATCCGGTGTCGATCAGCAGGGACTTCCCGGCTGGGGTGACAAAGAGGGTCGATTGACCGCCATCCACGTCGATGAAATAGACCTGCAAGTCGGGGCTCGCAGCTTTCGCAAGCGGAGTGGCGGCATAGATGAGCGCTATCAAAACAGCAGGCAGAAGATACTGCACTTTTAATTTACGCACTGGGATCAAGGACCACCTTCATAAGATTTGGCTCGCCTGCGTGCAGCCGCTCGAACCACCGCGGACCATCGCGTAAGGGAGCGACCGCGGTAATCAATGACTTTACTTTAATTTTTCCGTTGGCCAACAATTCCATGGCCTGCGGATACTCGCCGGAGGAAGCACAGGATCCCTGAAGGCGAATCTGGCGTGAGACCACAGCCTGCAGTGGAATCTTGACTTCGGGAGAAATGTTGCCGATGAGCGTCACCGTTCCGCCCTTGCGCACGCTGGCAATCGAAGCAGCAATGGTCTCTTCCCGTCCCACGGCTTCGAGGACAAGGTCTACACCTCGACCCTCGGTTTGACGGAGGATTTCCTTCACCAGGTCTTTTCCGGAGAGCAGAAGTGTTTCGTCAGCACCGATGTTTTTAGCGGTCTCTAGACGGGTGCGATCAATATCCGCTATCAACACCTTTGCAGCGCCAGCCGCCTTTGCCGCCTGCAGAGTAAGGAGACCGATCATTCCAGCTCCGATGACGAGAGCCGTCTCGCCGCCTTTCATCTCCGAGACTCGCACCGCATGCAGCGCCACCGAGACTGCTTCGAGCATGGCGGCCTCCTGAAACCCCAGGCCGTCCGGCAGGTGGTAAGCGATGCGCTGGGGCACCACGACGAATTCCGCGAAGGCACCGGCACGGCGGTAGTCTCCACAGGAGACCCCAATCACCTGCCGGTTATTGCACAAGTTGATCTCCCCCTGGAGACAGAACTCGCACTGGCCACAGTAAACAGTGGAGTCGAACGTGACTCGATCGCCGGGCTTGAAGTTGTTCACCCCGGCACCTGCCGCGGCCACCACACCTGCCGCTTCATGCCCCATGACGAGAGGCGGAATGCGCCTTCCTGAGGTGCCGTCGTAGCCGTGTACGTCGCTGCCGCAGATGCCACAGGCGGCGACCTGCACCAGGATCTCGTCCGGGCCGGGCACAGGCGCGGGAAGATCTGCGATATCGAGCTGGTTGTACTGCGAAAGGAGCAAAGCTTTCATAGTTGAGAGGGTACATGGTTGGTAGCCGCATCCTCAAGCAAGGGCTGCACGGTGCATGTACGATAGTTCTACCGCCGGTCGCCCATGAGTACACGCAGTCTTAAACGCAGACTGATTGCAGGATTCGGCGCCAACACCTTCAGCCGGCTCTCCACCACACTCACCCAGATTTTCTCCGTGCCTGTTTTCCTCAGTCACTGGGGCGTGCACCTGTATGGGGAGTGGATCCTGCTCAATACGATTCCGAGTTATCTCGGCCTCAGCGATGTGGGGTTCGGCAGCGTTGCCGGCAACGAGATGACCATGCTGGCGGCGGCACAGGACTTCGACCAGGCCCTGGTGGTCTTTCAGAGCGTCTGGGTGCTCACTACGGTGATTACCAGCCTGCTGGGGCTGCTGCTGATCGCGACGGTGTGGTTACTCCCCCTGGGTACCTGGCTACACATGCACGCTATCAGTGCTGGGGATGCCAGGCTGATCGTCTTGCTGCTTGGCCTGGCGGTTCTGCTGGGCATGCAGGAAACCTTGTTTCAGGCGGCGTTTCGCTGCGTAGGCAAATATCCGCTGGGGACTATGGCCAAGAGCCTGGTGGTGCTGGCAGCGTTCTTGAGCACCATGATTGGCGTTTGGCTGCACCTGTCGCCGGTGCCGGTCACCATGCTGTATGTGGCGGTCAATGCGGTGGGGGTATTCGCCTTGTGGATTCTTCTCCGGCGCGAAGTGCCCTGGATCCGTTTTGGCATTCGGCATGCGCAATGGGCGGTCATTCGCCGTCTGACCGGGCCGGCCATTTCCTTCATGAGTTTTCCGCTGGTGAACGCCCTGAACCTGCAGGGGATCCTGGTGGTGATCGGCTACGTGATGGGTCCCATCGCGGTGGTGACCTTCAATACGGCGCGGACCATCTCCAGAAGCGCGGCCCAGGGAATGAACCTGATCAACAACTCGATATGGCCGGAGATGTCGGCGGCGTTTGGCATAGGAGCCATGGATGTTGCGCGGATGCTCCACCGGCGGGCGTGCCAGATATCGCTGT
Organism: uncultured Acidobacteriaceae bacterium; assembly: GCA_963838445.1. Lineage (GTDB taxonomy): Bacteria > Acidobacteriota > Terriglobia > Terriglobales > Acidobacteriaceae > PALSA-350. Next base: position 33,966 of record CAWIRT010000035.1, on the reverse strand, counting down.
TGCTGTGCCTCGGGATCACGCTGGGAGTGGCGTTTTTGGGCAATTGGATCTGGCGGGTGTGGACCGTCGGCAAAGTGCCGACTGACCCGGTGCTGCTGAACATCATGCTGTTGCAAATGGTGGTTTCGGCTTTTTGGTTCACCAGCTCGGTGGTGCCGATGGCCATCAACCAGCATCAGAGGATGGCGCGGGCGATGCTGAGCGCCACCTTCTTGGCGTTGGTGCTGGCGTGGGTATTGATGCACATCCCGTCGCTTGGCCTGCGCGGCGCGGCCATCGCGCTGGTGGCCGGGGATCTGTTTACTGCTGTCTATGTGTTGCGGGAGAGCTCTGCGGCTGTTGGGGGACAACCTGGGTGACTTTACGCGCAGCATGTTGGATTTGTCGCAGGTGCTGCGGTTGTGGAGACGGTCGAAGGTACCGGCTCGGCATCGAGGAGTAGCGGGGGCAAACATCGACTTTCTCCGCAGCCTTGAAAACGTTCCCTCAGGGCCTAAAGGCCGAGCTGTTTGAATTGTTTATGTACGGGCTGAAGCCCGTACCCTTCAGGAAGAAGAGCGTACACCCGCAGCTTTCTGAAGGCAGTATCCATCGGAAGACATCGGCTTTGCATTGTGCCTACTGTGCCGCCGTTTGGAGTGCCGCGCCTACGGCGCTCGACCATCATGACTGACGCCAACCCAGCCCTTCCGGGCTGGGCTGACGTTTAGCGGGCGGCCCTCCGGGCCTCGATGGATCTGGTGCCAGAGGCAGCTTTTCTGTCCTCAAAACCATTCCCGCTTCAGGTTGGATTTACTAAGCCCGGTCGCTTCGTGCAACAAAACGTACTCCAGGGCCTAAAGGCCTCATGAAGCGCATATCTGACGGCACGGCTGAAGCCGTGCCCTTCGTCCAGAGTTTTCAGGAGCCGGTACAGCTTGTCATCGCAGTTTGACGACGAGCGCCGGGTATCAACGCTGCAGGAAGCAGACTCTATCGGTCCAATCCCAGTCGCGTGCTTCTTTCAGCAACACGCCCAGCGATTGAACCAAGCCTCCGATGTCTGCTTGGGAGATGGTCTTTTCATCCACGAAAATCACGCCTGCGTGCTGACGTCCCGCTTCCGCCCAATCTTTAAGCAGCGGTGGGATGGTTCTGCGGTCATAAGTCACCAGCGTCAACTTCTGAACAGCGGCTTGCTGCAGACAGGCCGAGTCGTCCTGTCCAAGGAAGTTTCCATCTTCCCATTCAGCCATGCCGAACACGACAACCTTTCGGTCCCGGCGTCGCAAAGACGCCGCGACCCCGGGTGAGATGTGCTCATCCAGAAGAAGCTTGAGCATCTCAGCGTTTCGTGGTTTTTCTCGCGGTAAATTCGAGTGCCTGCGGCAACATACGCTTCAGTGCCGTGAAATCCACTGCACTGTATTCCGCCAGCGCCTGATCGATCTCATCAGGAAACGCCTCTGCGTAGTTGACGGCTGTCTGCACCTTCGCTACTGGCCACCGCAGATGTTTCGCGGTAGCCGCCAGGTCGTGCTGGTAGCTTCGGACCAGTAGCATGATCTCCCAAACAGCAAGACTGCTGCCCTGGATGCATGCTTGCCGGCCGACGGCTGAATCGCGGAAATCGATAAAGGCAAACTCGGAGCGACGCAAGCCTTCCTCTACCAAACGCGCGCTTGCATCGCTCGGTGTCCAGCCATACCGGTTGGCCATACGTTTCAGGCGATTCCCGCTAGCCACGGGGAGACGCATGCTGATCACCGTCGAATGAGCGGAACTCATAGCGACCCTCCGCATGTAACTCTTGTAAGTATTGTAACTTTACGCGAGCAGGCGGGTCTTACTGCCTTCAGACTTTTTCGGCAGACTCCGGGACGACTGCGGCCGCGGCCTGGAAACCTATTTTGGAATGGGTTCCGTCACAGAATGGCTTGTTGGTGGAGGCTCCGCAACGGCAGAGGGAGATGGCGGGCTTGCCAGTAAGATCGAGTTGTTTCCCGTCGGAGTCAATCAACTTGATGGGACCCTCTACGCGCAAAGGTCCGTTCGGTCGCACCGTTATTGTTACTTCACCCTCAGCCATGAGCACCCCAGTTTAGAGATATGAGTTCGATTTGAGTCTAGCAGCCGGCAATAACGAAATTAGTCGCTGTCGAGGTTTTGTGTGGCTTTGGGTTCGTCTTGCGGCGGTTTTGGCTGAGGTTCCTGAATATTTCCCGGGGTACCGGTGGTGGAACTTGGAACCGGCCCGGCAATGTTCGAGCTCTTGCCGACTTTTTGGCCTTTCCAGCCGGTTGTACTGACATTTTGCGCAGTGCTACCGGTATCGCAACCCAGTACCGCTCCGCAAGACACAAGCAGCAAGAGGACAGACGCTCTGAACATGATTTCTCCTTGAGAGCGATTTTATATGGAGACTGGAATTTGGAGGCAATGAAGAGGAGAAAGAAACGCAGGAAGGACTAAGCAGAACAGGCCGTGATCTTGCGGGGCCAATATTCAGACCGGGAAAGCTGAAGGAAAAGACGGCGGTTAAGCCGTCTTTTCCTTCTTTAAAGCTGACTACAAACTACAGAACCTGAACGTTCTCTGCCTGCCAACCCTTAGGGCCTTTGGTGACGTTGAACTGAACCGCCTGGCCTTCTTGAAGAGTGCGGAAGCCGTTTGCTTGAATCGCTGTGTGGTGCACGAAAACATCCTCACCATTTGCACGGCTCAAAAAGCCGAACCCCTTGGCATCGTTGAACCATTTAACTGTTCCTTGTTCCATTGTGTTTCTTCCTTAGTAACGAGATGACGCTGAATTCAATCGGGGTATCTTCAGGCGGTGCGGACTCCTAAAGCAGAACGAGCTGAGAACCAAAATCGTATTCGACGCTCTTTTAGGATATACCGCTGATGCAACAAGTGCAATGAAAAATTTGCCCTGGGCAGCAAAAAAAGTGCTCGCTTCGGTTACTCGTACTTCAGTGATTCTACAGGATCCATTCGTGCTGCACGCACCGCGGGAACGGTTCCAAAGGCGACCCCGACTGCACATGAAACCAGGATCGCGATCACCGCGGATAGCCACGAGACCTGCAGCCGGTAATCGGTAAAGAAGGCGATCGAAAGCGGCAGAAGCATGGCCAGCACCGTTCCGACCACGCCTCCACTGAGCGAAATCAACACCGCTTCGGCCAAAAACTGCAGTTGAATTTCCCGGAAAGTCGCTCCCAAAGCTTTACGAATGCCGATCTCCCGGATCCTCGAACGCACCGTGGCGAGCATGATGTTCATAATGCCCACCCCGCTGACCAGCAAAGTGACCATGGAAAACATCAGCAGGACAATGCTGAACGCGGTGGCTGTCTTCCCCGCCATGGAAAGGACTTCAGAGAGGTTACCAACGTCATATACGGATTCGGAGCGATGCCGGGCCTTGATGGCTTTCCTGATAGCCTGTGTGGCTGCGGGCACATTGGCCGAGTCGGCCATGGAGAAGTAGATCTGGTTCACCGCGTCGGTGCCGGTGAAATAGCGCGCGACGGTGTAGGGGATGAGAACCGTTTCGTCGACGATTTCCGACTGGCCAAAGGTCTCCACGCGCTCCCGAAAAACGCCGATAATCATGAACGGAACCCCGGAAATGGCCAGCGTCTTGCCGATTGCTTCCCCGGGACTGCCGAACTGGATCGCGGCAAACTTCTGCGTCACCAGCGCCGCATGACTGTGGGCTAACGAGTCCTGCTGATCGAAAAAGCGTCCGGCGATCAGGTACAGCCGGCGTATGTCCGCATACTCCGGAGCCACCCCAAGGATCAGGACATCGCGCTCTTTGCCCCCGCCAGTGGTAAAAAACTGATGCAGGTTGAGAACCGGCGAAGCAGCCTGAATGCCAGGGACCTGCTGCTGGACCGCGTGCATATCGTCGACCGTCAGGTAGTCGCGCACCGACGCAATGCTGGCATCCGACAGACCTGCATACTCCGCCCAGATCAGGTTGGTACCGATGTTCTGGATGGAAGTAAGTACATACCGCCTGCCGGAAAGGCCGATGGTCACCACCAGGATCAATGAGGCGGTCCCGATCACCATACCGAGCGCGGTCAAGGCGAAGCGAATTTGATTCAGACGAAACGAGTCGATGGCCAGCAACACGATCTCGCGAAACGCGATGCTCTTGGTACTACGAATTCGCGGTAATGTACTCATCGGTTTGCCCAGAAACACCAGGGTAACCCCAACCGCTACCAGACAAACACCGGCCCAACGCTGCGGGCTGACGCGCTCGCCCAGAAAGAATACCGCTCCGCACGCACCGGCGACGTAGCTTAGCGCAGTAACCGGAACCACGAAACTTACATTTAGAAAGAGAGAGCACCCAACAGGGAGAAGAAAGCCAGAGCCATCATGCTGATTCCTGCCCACAGCCATCCCACGCGCATGGCGCGAAGAAGGACACGGGCGATCGCCAGGGGGCGGAAGTCCTTCACTTCTCCCACCACTTTCATGGCCCGGGAAACGCACAACTCCCCGCCGGTGCCGGCCACCACGATCAAGGCAAAGAGGATCGCCTCAAGCAATCTAGCTGTGCTCCAGGCTAATAGGTTTGCGCTCAGGGCTGCTCGGGCTGTGCTCCAAATTTCGCTCTGGGCTTCGCGGACTGGTCTGCCCAACGACGAACACGCCCAGGCAGATGACGGCGATGCCCAGCCAGCGCAAAGGCGAGACCGGCTCGCCCAACATAAAGTACCCCAGCAACGCGACCACGCCATAACCCATCGAAGACGCAGGCAGTACGAAGCTGTAATCCGCCCAGGTAAGCACCAGCAGATTGGCCAGGAAAAAGGTCAGCAGGGAAGCAACCCCTAGCCAGATGGAGCCGGTGCCAAAGACGCGAAGCGCAGTGTGCAGCGCATCGGAGGGCGGCCATACCGCAAGATTGCCGGCGTGCTTCATGCCCTTGCTCAGCAAGACATTTCCCAGAGGGCCGGCGATGACCATCACCAGGATGAGCAAAAACGTTTTAAGATGCAGCGGTTTATGAGACGTCATTCATTCCCGGCCGTCAAACAACAAGGCTGCCAGCCTTATAAATTGTACTAGCTCCGCCGTAAGCCCATTTCCAAGGCACCAGGCTTGTTTGGGTTATAACTATAGACTGGTGAAATCTTTCACCTTCCCCGAGGTGTTACCACTTTGTGTGGCATTGTTGGCTTTACCCAGAAGGGCTGGACTTCCGATCCTGATCGGATTCGCGCGGCGACAGCTACCCTGACCCATCGCGGACCAGACCAGCAGGGAGTTTTCTCCTCCCGGTTATGCTCTCTGGGCGCAACGCGATTGAAGATCCTCGATTTGGCTGCCGGCGATCAGCCGATAACCTCGAGCGATGGCGACACGGTTATCGTATTCAACGGCGAAATCTATAACCACCTGGAGCTGCGGCCGGAACTGGAAGCTCTGGGCTACAAGTTTCATACTCACTGCGATACCGAGACAGTACTGATTGCCTTCCAGGCCTGGGACACCGCTTGTTTTGCGCGCATGCGCGGTATGTTCGCGGTCGCTCTGTGGCGCAAGTCGACCCGGCGCCTCATTCTGGCTCGAGACCGCATGGGCATCAAGCCACTCTACCTGGCGAAGTACGGAGAGGACTTGCTTTTTGGTTCCGAGTTGAAGTCGATCCTCATTCACCCGGAGGTTGAGCGTCGGCTGAGCATGGAAGGGCTGGACTGCTATCTGTCTCTGAATTACGTTCCCTGCCCATGGACCCTGGTGAACGGGGTGGAAAAGTTGCCGCCGGGCACCTGGTATGAATGGCACGACGGCCAGGTGCGGACTGAATCCTACTGGCGCCTTCCCGCCGCTGCGCCGCGTGCTCTTGACCTCGAGAGCGCCAAGGAGGAGCTGGACTTCCTACTGCAGCAATCCGTGCGCGAGCACCTGCTTTCCGACGTGGCCCTGGGTGTCTGGCTGAGTGGCGGCATTGATTCTTCCACCATCCTGCATTACGCGGCCGGAACCAATCACGCGCGCCTGAAGACTTTTTCCATTTCCTTCAACGGCCGCAGCTTTGACGAGACGGAGCATATCCAGCGTGTGGTATCGCACTATGGCACCGATCACGAACAGCTGGATCTGAACCCGCAAGAGGATCTGCAGGGCGCGATCGAGCAGTTCGCGTACTACTCCGATGAACCGAGCGCCGACGCAGGAGCTTTGCCGGTCTGGTTCCTCTCCCGCATGTGCAAGACGCACGCAACCGTGGCGTTGAGCGGAGAAGGCGCGGATGAGATATTTGCCGGATACCTCACCTATCGCGCCAACCAGCTTGCCCGGACGGCGCGGACCATGCCTGCGCAAGCGATCAAGTTGGCGCTCGATAGCTTGCGTTTCTGGCCTGTCTCCGACGAGAAAATCAGTCTGGAATACAAACTCAAGCGCTTTCTCGAAGGCTGCCTGCTGTCACCAGAACAAGCCCATGTCCACTGGAATGGAACCTTCTCTGAATCTGCCAAAGCGGCTTTGCTGAAGCGTCCGTTGCCCGGCGCGATGGGTAATATCCTGGGCGATCTGGCTGGTTCGCTCGCGGTGCAGGATGGTCTGTACCCGTATCTTGCGTTCGATCAACAGTACTATCTGGCGGATGACATCCTGGTGAAGTCGGATCGCATGAGCATGGCCCATGCGGTCGAGGTGCGTCCTCCTTTCCTTGACCATCGCATTGTCGAGTTTGCCGCCGGGTTGCCGGACACGCTCAAGATACGAGGGTCGCGGCAGAAGCTGCTGCTCAAAGAATTGATGAAAGACAAACTGCCGCCATCGATTCTCAACCGGAAAAAAGTCGGCTTCGATATTCCTGCGCACGAATGGCTTCGCGGTTCTCTGCGTCCACTCCTGCTTGATACTTTGCAAGCAGGACTTACTCAACATGCTGATCTCTTCCACACCGACACTATCGAGAACTATGTACGGCTGCACATGGAAAGACGCGCGAACCTGGGATATCACCTATGGGGTTTGATGATCCTGTTTCTCTGGATGAAACAGTGGCGCATTCAGTCGACGCCGGCGTCGACGCGAACACTGCCAGTCCTGGTAGCCGACACACCCCTGCTAGACTTGGCATAAAGGCAACGTTAGCAGGAGCATTGAGCACCTGCACTTGAGGAGAGGCATTATGAAAATTGCTGTACTTGGAGGCGATGGCTATTGTGGTTGGGCTACCGCTCTCTACCTATCGAATCGCGGCCATTCCGTTGCCATCATCGACAACTTTGTGCGTCGTCTTTGGGACCACGAATTAGGAGTGCAGTCGCTCACTCCCATTCGTCCGCTGGCCGATCGCCTGCGCGTCTGGCATGAGCTTACCGGCAAGTCGATCGAGCTCTTCGTTGGCGACGTGACGGACTACGAGTTTCTGGCTTCGACCATCAAGACATTCGAGCCTGAGGCTGTGATTCACTTTGCCGAACAACGCTCTGCGCCCTATTCGATGATCGATCGCAACCACGCTGTCGGCACCCAGGTGAACAATGTCGTGGGCACGCTGAACCTGCTCTTCGCGTTGCGCGAATTCCAGCCTGACTGTCATCTGGTCAAGCTGGGCACCATGGGAGAGTACGGCACTCCGAATATCGACATCGAAGAGGGATACATCACCATCGAGCACAACGGCCGCAAAGATGTGCTCCCATACCCCAAGCAGCCGGGCTCGTTTTATCACCTCTCGAAGGTACACGACAGCCACAACATGATGTTCGCCTGCAAGATCTGGGGCACACGCGCCACCGATCTGAACCAGGGCGTGGTGTATGGAACCATGACTGACGAGGTTGCCCTGGATGAGGCGCTGATCAACCGCTTTGACTATGACGAGGTCTTCGGCACGGTGCTCAATCGGTTCTGCGCCCAGGCTGCTCTTGGCCACCCGCTCACTGTGTACGGCAAGGGCGGCCAGACGCGCGGCTTCCTGGATATTCGCGACACTGTGCGCTGTGTGGAGCTCGCCTGTCTGAATCCGGCGGCTAAGGGAGAATTCCGCGTCTTCAATCAATTCACTGAGCAGTTTTCCGTGCTGGATCTCGCTCACCTGGTGCAGAAGGCAGGTAAGCAAACGGGATTGAAGGTTGAGATCGACTACTTGTCAGATCCTCGGGTGGAGGCGGAGCAGCATTACTACAATGCGAAACATTCCAAGCTGATTGATCTCGGCTTGTCTCCGCACTTTCTCTCGGATTCGTTGTTGGATTCACTGATCGATATTGCTGTTCGTTATAAGGATCGAATCGACACGGCACTGTTTCTGCCACGAGTGAACTGGCGCCAAACCAGAAATGACCGGCGTGCGGAAAGACCTGTCCTGGCCAAGACGGCTCTGTAACCGGAATAGTTGTTTCTCGACTATCCTGACCACGGATCCTGGGTGCCCCATATCTCGCTCGTTTTTCGCGAGATGTGGGATACCACGAAGTTTAAACGCTAGCGTTCGAGGACGAATCCTAAAGTTGCAATGACAGAGCTGTGGTATCCCATATCTCGCGAAAAACGAGCGAGATATGGGGCACCCAAGGTCCCTTTGCAAGGAGAAAGTTCCTAAACCCGCTCGGGAGCTTTTTCTGCGGCTCGAATGGCTGCTGATGGGTCTACCGGGACTAACTCGCCGTTGCGAATGTAGTAGTAGCCGTCTCTCCAGCGAATGCTGTTGCGGGTAAAACTGGCTAGCCATATGCACGCAGCCAACAGATCCCAGACTGGAAGCAGCCACAGCTTCTTGTAGATACCCGGCTGCTTCAAACCCCACCTTCCAATCACTTCCATCATGGCGATGCGAAATGCGAAGTATGCGCTCAGATAGACGAAAGCTATCTCTGGCGTGGGTTGGACAAAGATGGCCGCCAGGGCCCAGGGCAAACCAAGGGTAAAAATCAGGCCCAGGTGCCCCCACGGACGCATGATGCGCATAACGACGGTCCAGCGCAGGCGCTTCAGGAAAAGGTCGCGCAGCGAATGGAAGTCTGACACTGTCTGGATCGTATAGTTCAGCAGTTCGACTTCATAGCCTTGCTCCGCAATCAAACGTCCCACTAACAGATCGTCCGCGGGGCGGTTTTCGATGGCAGCATAACCGCCAAAACCAGCGAGGTGCGAACGCGTGGTAGCGATCGTCGGCCCAAGAGCAAACTTAACCCCGTCTAATTCCCTGGCAACGAGAATCCCGGCATAAAAATCGGAGAGCATCCCCACAGATTGAACGCGCTGCACGAAGGTTTTTTCTTCGCTGGCAACAGGTGCGTAAAAGCACGTCACCGCTCCTACCTTCGGATCCGCAAGCCCGGCAACGATGGTGCGCAGGTAATCCGGTTGCACGCGGACGTCGCTGTCGCTCATCACCACAGTTTCATATTTTGCTTCCGCAGTCAGTCGCGCCAGTTTGGCGACTTTGTCGTTGGTGGCCACCCGGCCAGAGCCAATCAGTACGCGGATCTGGCATTCAGGGAAGTCGCGGATGAGCCTCTGGATGGTCGGCAAAGCGGGTTCCGATGCATCGCCAACGCAGAAGACAATTTCGTATTCCGGATAGTCCTGGCGGCAGAAACTGGCGAAATTTTCATAGGCATCGGGATCGAGTCCACGAATGGGCTTGAGGTTGCTGACCGGAGGGGTGTAGTTGGCCCGGGGAAGGGTTTTATGTGACGTACGAAAGAACTGCCACGCGCTAAAAATAGCAAGAGAGTAGTAAATCAAGGGGATAGCAGCCATCCCCAATATCGTGAAATGAAGAAAACTCAGGATCATTCAGTCCCTAATTCCATGATTGATTATCTCCCAATCCTGCGGTGCAGACGGAGTGAGCCATGTCGTTCATAAGACGAATATAAGACCCATGCTGTTTCAACAAGGTTTGCGCAATAGCGAAGCCGAGTACCTGATTTCTATCCTCTCGCTTCGATCCTTTCGAAGGCAAGTCTGCGAGCATTGAAAAATGCCGCCACTGATTTTTTTAAGTATTTTATTTTCATTGAGCATCCGGACCTTTCCCACAGCTAAGCCCGACACAAATCACACGTAATAGGCGAAAATAAGGCGAAGATTCGTCCTATGCCTTCTGCCCAACATCTACGAGCCCAGATCGAAGCTAACCTGGCAGAAAGAATCCCTTCGGCGCTTACTCCGCTGCCGCGAGTTCCCTACCCGGTAGTTCCCACGGGCATTTGCGAGGTCGATGCCCTGCTGCATGGCGGATTACCGGTAGGCGCCATTAGCGAGATTGTTGGACCGGAATGTTCGGGACGCACCTCGCTTGCGCTCGCATTTGTCGCCGGCATGACCACTGGAAGGCAAGGTGTGTGCCTGGGTAGATGTTTCTGACACGCTGCACCCTGAATCGGCGGCGGCTATAGGAGTGGATCTCTCGCGGCTGCTGTGGATACGCTGCGGTAGCGCACATGGCACTGCGCCTAAGCCGCAATCCTCAGAGCGTGGATTGCGCATCACAGAAAAGCCGCCCAAGGCAAAGACAGGATTGCCTCAGGGGGGTGGCGGCCATCCACGGATGGAAGTGAAAGGCCTTTCTGCCGCGGTGAGTGATTTGCTGAGTTCAGCGGTTACCGCACCCCGCTGCGCGGAAGCACTCCACAAACCACGGCCAGAACCGAAGCAGCCAGGTCCACAGCTCACACCGTTCCCTTTTCAGCTTCACTGGCTTGCGAACGGCGCCCAGACGCAAGTCCTGGTCGAGGCTGGAACAGGGTCTGCGTGTGGCTGATCTTCTGCTCCAGGCTGGTGGCTTCAGTTGCATCGTGCTGGATATGGGCAGCCTGAGCGCAGAGTATGCCTTGCGCGTTCCCCTGGCCACCTGGTTTCGCTTTCGTGCCGCAGCCGAGCGACTGCAATCGAATGTAGTGTTGCTGACCCAGCACGCCTGCTCGAGGAACAGCGCCGGCCTGGTACTTCGTCTTGACCCGGGAAGCATGCTCAGCGATGACTCGACTATCTTCACCGGCCTCGAACATCGGGCAGAGTTAGCCCGCCAGCGCTTTCCCCAGGACAATGTACTTCCCCTGCGCTCCACGGCAGGCCCCACGGCAGACCGGGGCAGGAAGCCGCCGCAAAACGTCCAGAGGGCACATTGGCAAGCCAGAACCGTTTGGGCAGGACCCAGATGAAAACGACGACTGCACGCTACGCATGCCTCGATGCAAGAGAATTTCCACTGCAGGCACTGTTGCGCTTAAGGCCCGAACTGCAGCGCAAACCGGTGGCTGTGCTGGATGGCGAACCGCCGTTCGAACAGGTGTGCTCGCTCAACAATGCGGCACTGACTTTGGGAATAGTACCCGGCATGACAAAACTGGAAATGGAGATGTTCCCTACCGCCGTTATTTTGCCTCGCTCGCGCGCGGAGGAGGCAGCGGCACGCGCAGTCTTGCTGGAGTGTGCCGGGACCTTTTCACCGCGGGTGGAAGATCAGAGCAGTGATCGTTGCTTTACCTGCGTGATCGACATTGCCGGTACTGAAACACTCTTCGGCTCCCCGGATGCTCTGGGCGAGAGCCTGCTGAAAAAGACAAAGGCGTTAGGCATTCACGCATCCATCGCAATCAGCAGCAACTTTCATACCTCCAGGTGCCTGGCGCGGGGACATTCAGGCATTGGCATTCGTGTGGTACCGCGAGGCATGGAAAGCTCAGCGCTCGCGCCATTACCACTCACGGTTCTCGATCTTTCTCCAGAGCATGCGGAAACCTTCTCCATGTGGGGCATCACTACCCTCGGAGCTCTGGGAAATCTCGAGGAAACAGAGTTGATTGCGCGGCTTGGACAAGCGGGCAAAGAGCTGCGCCTGCTGGCACGCGGAGAATCGACGCATTTGTTTACCGCCATCGAGGCCGGCTTCGCGCTGGAAGAACGGATGGAACTGGATTCGCCTGTAGAGCTGCTCGATTCATTGCTTTTTATTCTGGGAGTGATGCTCGATCAGCTCATTGTGCGTGCCCAGTCGCGCATACTGGCGCTGGCCACCATCACTCTCGACCTGTATCTGGAAGGTGGCACATCGCATTCCCGCACTGTACGGCCAGCGCTCCCAAATACTGACCGGAAACTATGGCTGAAGCTCATCCACCTGGATCTGCAGGCGCATCCACCCCCGGCAGCAATCCTGTCGCTTAGCTTAAGCGCAGAGACGGGCAGCACCAGCAAAGTGCAATTGGGACTTTTTTCTCCCCAGGTTCCAGAACCTATGCGACTGGATGTGACCCTGGCCCGGATTCAGAGCATTGTAGGCGAGGGCTGCGTGGGCCAGGCGGTGCTTAAAGACACCAACCGCCAGGATGCTTTTCGGGTAGAACCTTTTGTTGTGCCGTCTTCTGCTACCAAGCGAGAGGAAAGCGGGAACAAAACGCCTCGCCATGCGCCAGATACGGCCGCCGGAAATAGTAATGGTCACGGTACACGATCGGCAACCGGACTCCTTCATTTTCCGGGAGAAGCGGTATACCGTCGAGCGTGCTTATGGACCCTGGTCCTCGGCAGGCGATTGGTGGAATCCTACGCTCTGGTCACTCGAACAATGGGACCTGGTGGCCAGGAGCCATGACGCTGCCAACTGGATCTGTTGCTGCCTGACGCGTGATCTTACGCAGGATCGTTGGCAGGTGGAGGCGCTGTATGACTGAAGGCTATGTAGAACTACATGCGGCCAGCGCATTTAGTTTTCTTGAAGGTGCATCGCTGCCCGAGGACCTTATCCAGCGCGCTGCGGAGCTCAACATGCCGGCCATGGCCCTGCTGGATCGTAATGGGGTTTACGGCGCAGCCCGATTTCACACCCTCGCCCATAAGCACGGGGTACGCGCCCATGTCGGAGCGGAAATTGCTGTATCCGATCTGGGCAAGCGTCTCACACCACCAGCATGGCTGCCTCATCAGCATGCTCCTGAACCGGTGAGACTCCCACTGCTATGCACCTCGCGGGCTGGATATCAAAACCTCTGTCAACTGATTACCCGGTTCAAAATGCGCGAGACCACCAAGTGCGAAGGTGCAGCTACGCTCGAGGACCTGGAACAGTATTCTTCCGGGCTGGTCTGCCTGACCGGCGGAGATGAAGGCCCGCTGGCGGCAGCGCTGATGCATGGCGGCGAATCAGAAGCAGTGAAGGTTACAGAGCAGCTTGTCCGGCTCTTTGGACAGCGGAATGTTTATATAGAACTTCAGCGCCATGGCGAGCGCGAGGAAGAATGGCGTAACCAGGCTGCCGTGCGTATTGCCCATCGCCTGCACTTGCCGCTGCTGGCTACCAACGGCGTTCGTTATGCAACTGCGTATGACCGGGAAATCCTCGATGTTTTTACCGTGATACGCCACCATACCAACCTGGAAAAAGCAGGCCGCCTGCTCAGTGTCAATCAGCAACGCCATCTGCGGGAAGCGCGAGAGATGGCAACCAGATTCAGCGATTTTCCCCAGGCAATTGCGAACACCCTGGCCTTGTCTGAGCGATTGGAATTTGAACTCAATGATCTGGGCTATGAATTTCCTCGCTATCCGGTTCCGGAGGGCGAAACGATGGATAGCTTTCTGCGCCGGCGTACGACTGAAGGCGTCTTAAAACGGTACGGCTCCAAACACAATCGCAAGCTATTGGAAAAAGCGGAAAAGCAGGTCGAACATGAGCTCGCCCTGATTCAGAAACTGGGCTTTGCCGGTTATTTTCTGATCGTGTGGGACCTGGTCGATTTCTGTAAGAGAAACGACATCCTGGTGCAAGGCCGGGGGAGTGCTGCGAATTCCGCTGTTTGCTATGCGCTGGAAATAACCGCGGTCGATCCGGTGGGCATGGATTTGCTGTTTGAACGCTTCCTGAGCGAAAGCCGCGGAGAATGGCCGGACATCGATCTCGATCTACCTTCCGGAGATAAACGGGAGCAGGCGATTCAGTACATTTACACCCGCTATGGCGAGCTTGGGCGCAGCGATCACCGCGAACGTGATTACCTATCGCGGCAAGTCGGCGGCGCGGGAAGTGGGCAAGGCGATGGGCTTCGATCCTGAGACCCTGGGCCGTCTCTCGAGCCTGGTATCGCAGTGGGAGTGGAAGGGAAAGAATGACACCCTGGAACATTCTTTTCTGCATGCAGGTTTCGATGTCAAGCACTCGCATATCCATAAGTTTCTCGAGCTTTGCATGCGGATTCAGGACCTGCCCCGGCATCTGGGCCAGCACTCGGGAGGGATGGTGATATGCCAGGGCCAGTTGGACCGCGTGGTGCCGCTGGAACGATCCTCCATGCCGGGCCGGACCGTGGTCCAGTGGGATAAGGAAGACTGTGCCGACCTGGGCATCATCAAAGTGGACCTGCTGGGTCTGGGGATGATGGCGGTCATCCAGGATTGCCTGGTACTGGTCTCACAGCATTACGATGAGCCCGTCGACCTGGCACAACTGCCGCAGGATCCACTGGTCTACGAAACCCTGCAGCGTGCAGATACGGTGGGCATGTTTCAGGTGGAAAGCCGGGCGCAAATGGCCTCCTTGCCCCGCAATAACCCGGATAAATTCTATGACCTGGTGGTGCAGGTGGCCATTATCCGGCCGGGACCGATCGTGGGCAAGATGATGCACCCGTACATGCGCCGGCGGCAGAAAAAGGAAGCAGTCACTTATCCCCACCCCTCACTTGAGCCAGTGCTCAAAAGGACATTAGGCGTCCCTTTATTCCAGGAACAGCTCTTGCGCATGGCTATGACGGTGGCTGATTTTTCCGGTTCGGAAGCAGAAGAGTTGCGCCGTGCCGTTGGTATGCGCCGCTCGTGGCAGCGCATGGAGCAACTGGAGGTGAAGCTGCGGACGGGCATGACCAAGAACGGTCTCGATGCTGCCACCCAGGACAATATTATTCAGAACATTACCTCTTTCGCGCTCTATGGCTTCCCTGAATCTCATGCCGCCAGCTTTGCCTTGATTGCTTACGCTTCGGCTTATTTCAAGGTGCGTTACCTGGCTGCGTTCACCTGCGCCATACTCAACAATCAGCCAATGGGTTTTTACATGCCGGCTGTGCTGGTAAAAGATGCGCAGCGTCATGGTCTGCGCATACGGCCTATCGACGTGCAGGTCTCGCAATGGCAATGCACGATTGAGCATGAAGACAATGGCGAGCGCTCGTTACGCATGGGCCTGATGTATGCCAAGGGCTTACGGCAGGATGTAGGGGAAGCGTTGGTCGAATCCCGTAATCAATACGGACTGTTTCACTCCTCTGAAGATCTCACCCGGCGTGTGGCTCTGCTGCAGCGTAAAGAACTCACGCTATTAGCCCGCATCGGCGCCCTGAATTGCCTGGATGGCATTGGCCATCGGCGCGATGCTGTCTGGCAGGTGGAAGAGGCAGTGCGGCCGGTGGGTCCTTTGCTGAAGCCACATCGTGGCCAGTATCAGGCTTCCTCACCGCTGCGGCAAATGACTACGGAGGAGCGGCTGAGTGCGGACTACTCCGGCACTGGTCTGACTGTGGGGCAGCATCCACTGCACTATCGCCGGAAAGAGCTACAAGCGATGAAGGTACTGACCTCGTCTGAATTGCGGAATTATAAACACGGCGAGTATGTGCGCTCAGCCGGTTGCGTCATTGCGCGGCAGCGTCCAGGTACGGCCAAGGGCTTCATCTTTATCTCCATGGAGGATGAGACCGGCATCGCGAATGTCATCATCACTCCCGATCTTTATGAGCGGGAGCGTGTGGTGGTCACACGCAGCAAATTTGTTCTGGTCGAGGGTGCGCTGCAGAATCAGGATGGTGTCGTCCATATCAAGGCCAAACGTATACAGCCTCTGGCTTTCAGCAACCTGGAAGTACGGTCCCATGATTTCCATTAATTTAGCAGTGCAATCTTCCGTATTCTCCCGTATTCTATAAGCATGCCGCTGAAGACCATTACGTTTCGTCTACCCGAAGAGAAGCTCCAAGAGCTAGACACCGTCGCCGAGGTACAACAGCGGGACAGAAGCTTCGTTATCAATGAAGCCGTCACGCAATATCTTTCGCTTCACGAATACCACCGCGCGTTGATCGAAGAAGGCATTCGCCAGGCTGATGCGGGCGAAGTGATCGAACACGAAGCACTCATGAGTAAGGCAGCTGGTTGGGCTCGGAAACGAAGAGCACTCTAATTGCGGATACTTTGGACCAGAAGAGCTTCCGCACAGCTCGAAGCCGCCTATGACTTCATCTCGGACGACAATTTATCCGCAGCCGAAAAACAGTTAGATATGATCAAGCAGGCCGTTGAGCAGCTTGTCAATTTTCCTGAGATGGGCCGCCCCGGTCGAGTCTACGGCACGCGAGAATTGGTCATACAGAGCACTCCCTATATCGTTGCGTACCGTTTGAAGGGTTCGGTTGTAGAAATTCTTGCTTTGCTCCATGGCGCTCGTCGCTGGCCCACACAGTTTTAGCCTGGTTCTTCGATTGAGTTTTTATGCAAGCCCCACGGACCAATCATGCATCATAGCGTAGCTGAGGTGACAAAATGGCCGAAGTTAAGAAATGTGCACACCCTGCCTGCAGCTGTATCCCCGCCGACAAGCAAAAGTACTGTAGTGAAGTATGTGAAGACGCAAAGGGAATCACAGAACTCGCCTGCCAATGCGATCACCCAGCTTGCCGTGGAGAGGCACTTAAAGCTTAGTCTCTCTTGCTGGAACATCTGCTTGATGCCTCGCAGCGCCTGCCTGGTTCTTTCTTCGTTCTCAATCAGGGAAAAGCGCACGTGCTCATCTCCATGTTCCCCGAAGCCGACACCCGGGCTGACCGCAACTTTGGCCTCGGTCAGGAGCTTTTTCGCAAATTCGAGCGAGCCCATGGCTTTGTATCGTTCAGGTATCGAGGCCCAGACGAACATCGTCGCCTTAGGCATGGGTACTGGCCAGTTCAACTGATTCAGGCCCTTGACCAGGACATCGCGCCGCTTGCGGTAGTTATCGCATATCTCCTGCACGCACTCCTGCGGCCCCTCGAGCGCGAGGATCGAAGCCACCTGGATAGGCGTGAAGGTTCCGTAATCGAAGTAACTCTTGAGCCGCCCCAATGCTGCCACTAATTCCGGATTGCCCACCATAAAGCCAACTCGCCAGCCGGGCATGTTGTAGCTCTTGGACAAAGTGAAAAATTCAACAGCGATATCCTTCGCTCCCGGCACCTGCAAAATCGAGGGCGCACGATATCCATCGAACACGATATCGGCATACGCCAAGTCATGCACCAGGTAAATCTGGAATTCCTTGCATAGAGCGACCACACGCTCGAAGAACGCCAGGTCCACACATTGCGTGGTGGGATTCGCGGGAAAATTCAGGATCAGCATCTTAGGACGTGGGTACATGAGCGGAATGGAATGCTCAAGCTCGGCCAGAAAGTCGTTTGTGCTGTGCACTGGAATGGCGCGTACGCTAGCCCCGGCAATCACCGGACCATAAATGTGGATAGGATAGCTGGGACTGGGCACCGCCACCACATCCCCACGGTCGAGTGTGGCCAGGCACAGGTGGGCAATTCCCTCCTTGGAGCCAATGGTGACGATGGCTTCGGTCAACGGATCCAGCTGCACGTCATAGCGCTTCTGGTACCAATTGCAAATTGCTTTCCGTAGCCGCGGGATTCCCTTGGACAAGGAGTAGCGGTGAGTAGCCGTCTTGCCCGCTGCTTCGATCATCTTGTCCACGATGTGCTTCGGCGTGGCGCCATCGGGTTGCCCATGCCGAAGTCGATAATGTCTTCTCCCCGCGCCCGAGCCGCAGCCTTCATCTCGCCGGTGATGTTGAAGACATACGGCGGCAGGCGTTTCATCCTCATGAACTCTTGCATCGGCCTGGTTCCTAATGTGTTACTGAATACGCTCATATCGATAGCCCTCGACCTCAAGTGCATTGGCAATCGCGGTGATATGCGCGGCGCCTCGCGTTTCGAGTGTGATGTCTATCACTGTATCGCCCAAATTGACGCCGTAATAAGCACGATTGTGCAAGGTCTCGACGATGTTCGCCCGCTGGTCGGAGAGGATTTTTGTCAGGTGATGGAGGGCTCCCGGCCGATCGGCAAGATGGACGCGAATGCGCACCCGCCGGCCGTCTTTAACCAACCCGCGTTCGATAATCCTGGCCAGAAGACTTACATCGATGTTGCCGCCGCAGACCAGAACTGCTGTTCGCTCCCCTTTGAGCGAGGTCTTTTTCTGCAGCAGAGCCGCCAGGGCCACGGCTCCGGCTCCCTCGGCCAGGGTTTTTTCTCTTTCCAGCAGGACCATGATGGCATTGGCGATCTCCTCTTCGTCGACAGTCACGATCTCATCGACAAAGCGTTCCACCAGGGGCACGGTGAGATCACCCGCGCGACGGACCGCGATCCCGTCAGCGATGGTTGCCTCAGCCGGTAGAGTCACCGGGCCTCCATTCTCGATCGCGCGCAACATGGAGGGCAGGCGTTCTGTCTGCACGCCAACCACACGAATCGCCGGATTGCTCTCTTTCAAGGCACAGGCCACACCGCTAATCAGTCCCCCGCCGCCGATGGGCACGACCACAGCCTCGAGGCCTTGCACCTGCTCCAGCAACTCAAGGCCGATGGTTCCCTGGCCGTTGATGACCGCAGCATCGTCGAAAGGATGCAAAAACGTCATGCCTTCCAGCTGGCAGATGCGCAGAGCTTCGTCACAGGCCTCATCGTAGTTCGCGCCGTGAAGGATCACATCGGCTCCAAACCCACGCGTGGCAGAGATCTTCACCAGCGGAGTCATGAGAGGCATGACAATGCGGGCCAGAACCCCGCGCTGGGTGGCATGATAGGCCACGGCCTGGGCGTGATTGCCGGCGCTGGCAGCAACTACTCCTCGCCGCTTCTCGTCCTCGTTCAGCAGCAGAATCCGGTTGAGGGCGCCGCGCTCTTTGAAGGCGCCGGTTCGCTGTAGATTGTCGAGCTTCAGGTAGACCTGTTGACCGGTCACCTCTGAAAGAGCGGCCGAGAGCTGGCAGGGGGAGAAGTAGATGAAATTGCGAATTCTCTGTTCTGCTTTTTTTATCTGATCGAGGGAAACGTCCACAGTTGGATTAAAACATTTCTCATCTTGGTCTCAAAGGGGAGGGACTGCGAATGCCACCCCTTGCGCCTGCCTTCCCGCTATGAGATGGCGGTAGACTGAGAATCAGAATGACCGCATCTGAATCCGGTACCATCGCGGTTTTGGCCGAAAAGCCTTCGGTCGCGCGTGACCTTGCCCGTGTGCTTGGGGCGGACACGCGAGGCAAAGGCTACCTGCAGGGAAACGGCTATGTGGTCACCTGGGCCATCGGGCACCTGGTCTCGCTCGCGGAACCTCATCAAATCAATCCTCAGTGGCGGCAATGGCGGCTGGAGTCGCTGCCCATTCTGCCCGACCAATGGCCACTGGTCGTCTACGAGCGCAGCAAAGAGCAATTTGAAGTAGTGCAGAAGATACTGATGTCTCCGCGCGTGTCGAGCATCGTGTGCGCGACCGATGCCGGGCGGGAAGGAGAACTGATTTTCCGCTACATCTACCAGGCGACCAGGAGTGAAAAGCCCTTCCGCAGGCTCTGGATCTCTTCGCTGACGCCGGACGCCATCCGCAAAGGATTTGCAAATCTTCGTCCCGGAAGCGACTACGACCGGCTGGCCGACGCCGCCAGCGGCCGCAGCCGGGCCGATTGGCTGGTGGGCATGAATCTGTCTCGTGCTTATTCGATTGTCTATAACGAAGAGCTGTCTGTCGGACGGGTGCAGACTCCTACGCTGGCCATGATCGTCGATCGCGAACTCGCCCTGCGACGCTTCGTGCCCGAGGATTACCTGGAAGTGGTTGCCACCTTCCAGGCCAGCACGGCGACGGAAGCCTATGAAGGCACGTGGTTCCGCCAGCACAGCAAAGCGGGCGAAAGCAAGGACGGAAATAACAAACGACTGGCTGCGGATGGCCAGGAAGCCAACCAGATCATGGCGCGGGCGCGGGCCGGCCAGGCAGCCATCGAGACCATCACCGCAGAAACGGTGCGTACCCCGCCGCCGCTGCTCTACGACCTGACCGACCTGCAACGGCATGCCAACCGCATGTACGGCTTCAGTGCGCAAAAGACCCTTGATCTGGCGCAGGCGCTCTACGAACAGCACAAGCTCATCAGCTATCCGAGGACGGACAGCCGTTACCTCTCGACCGATATTGCGGCGACGATCCCCAGGATTACAGCGGTAATTTCCGGCCCTTATCAAGAGCACCTGGCTCCGGGAACAGGGGAGCGGCCGCTGGGCAAGCGTTATGTCGATGACAGCAAGGTCAGCGATCATCACGCCATTATCCCCACCGCGGTTGCCTTGCAGCCGAACAGGCTCACGGAAGAAGAACACAAGATCTACGACCTGGTGTGCCGGCGCCTGCTCATGCTGTGGCATGAGGACCACCTGCAGGAAGTGACCACGGTGATCACCGCAATCCGTACCAAAACGGAACCCACCGTGGACAGGTATCGCACCACGGGAACAGTGGTGCGGCAAACCGGCTGGAAGATCCTCGACGCCGGTGCAGACGCGCGCAGGCGGGAGCCGAAGAGAGATGCCGAGGCCACCGATCAGGTGCTGCCGGCAACCCTGGCCCAGGGTCAAGCACAAAACGTAACCAACATCGAAGCGCAAAAGAAGAAGACCAGACCGCCGCAACGATTTACGGATGCGACGATCCTGACCGCAATGCAGACCGCCGGGAAGAGTCTGGATGAGAAGGAACTCTCCGAGGCGATGAAGGAAACCGGGCTAGGAACCCCGGCTACCCGGGCAGCCATCATTGAAGTGCTCCTGAAGCGCGGCTACGTCATCAGGGCGGGCAAGAGCCTCGAGGCCACCGATAAAGGGATTCACCTGATTGAGGTGGTGCATCCCGAGGTGAAGAGCCCAGCGATGACGGGCCAATGGGAAGCGTTTCTCAATCGCATCCAACAAGGGGAGGCGCAACTGGATCCCTTTCTGGAGCGCATCAGCGAATACGTTCGCTCGGTGGTGGGGCGGGTGAGTCAAACGACGCCTGTAGCGCGACCGGTGGCCCGGTTATCAGAATCTCTCCGCTCAACCGGGGATCGCGGCTACCAGGGACATTCCCGCTCTGAAGGCGATCCCCAGCAACGCCAGCCTCAACCAACTGCTGCAAAGCGTCTTCGGCTTTGCCAGCTTCCGCCCCAACCAGGAGGCGGTCTGCAAGTCAGTGACTGCAGGAGAAGATGCGCTGCTGGTGATGCCGACCGGCTCGGGCAAATCACTCTGCTATCAGTTGCCGGGATTGGCACGGGGTGGAACGACACTGGTGATCAGTCCGCTGATTGCCCTGATGGATGACCAGGTGCGCAAGTTGAAAGACCTTGGATTGTCCGCCGAATGCATACACTCGGGCCGCGATCGCGAGAGCTCCCGGCAGGCTTGCGTGGATTACATGAAGGGCAACCTTCAGTTTCTGTTTATCGCTCCGGAACGGCTCCGCGTGCCGGGCTTTCCTGAGATGCTGGCCAAACGAAAGCCTTCGCTCATTGCTATCGATGAAGCGCACTGCATCTCGCAATGGGGGCATGACTTTCGCCCGGACTACCGCATGCTGGGCCAATACCTGCCGAGTTTCCGTCCTGCCCCGGCGCTGGCTCTTACCGCCACCGCGACCCCGCTGGTGCAAAAAGACATTGCGACCCAATTAGGGCTGGCCACGGTCAAGCACTTTATCCATGGCTTTCGCCGGGAAAATATTGGCATCGAAATTGTGGAGGTGCTCCCCTCCAATCGGCCCGGCCTCGCCCGGTCGATCCTGCTCGAAGCCGGCAATCGCCCGGCCATTGTGTACACCCCGACCCGCAAACAGGCCGAAGCCTTGTCCACGGCCTGGGCTCGTGAATTTCGGGTGGCCGGCTACCATGCTGGACTCGATGCACAGCGGCGGCGGCGAGTGCAGGAAGAGTTCATGGCGGGAAAGCTGGATGTGATGGTAGCCACCACCGCCTTTGGCATGGGCATCGATAAAGCGGATGTCCGCACCGTGATTCATACGGCTGTTCCGGGTAGCCTGGAAGGCTACTACCAGGAGATTGGCCGCGCCGGCCGTGACGGAAAGCCGAGCCGCGCCATTCTTATGTATTCCTACGGAGATCGCTATACGCACGACTTCTTTTTTGGCCGCGACTATCCGCCGGTGGCCTTGCTGGACCGCATTTTTGCCAAGTTGGCTGAGCAGCCACAAAGCAAGGAGACGGTGCGCAAGCTGGCCAAAATGGAGGAAGACATTTTCGACAAAGCGCTGGAGAAGCTTTGGATCCACAAGGGCGCGGTGGTGGACTTTGCCGAGAATGTGAGTCTCGGAGTGGAAGGTTGGCGCGCTTCCTACAGTCTGCAGGCGGACCAGAAGAAAGATCAGCTGGAGGAAATCATCCGCTTTGCGGAGGGCCACCATTGCCGCATGAAGTCACTGGTTCACCACTTCGGCGATACGTCCGATAGCGGTGCGAGCTGCGGAATGTGCGACTTTTGCGCACCGGTCGATTGCGTCGCGCAAAGATATCGTGCGCCTACGCGTGCTGAGCGAGTCGCTTGCGATCGAGTTCTCGAAAAGCTGCGTGGTGTTCCGGCAAGGTCCACGGGCAAGCTTCACGCCGATCTCTACCCCGAAAACGAAATGAGCCGGGATAACTTTGAAGAAGTCCTGGGGGCCATGGCACGGGCAGAGCTGATCGCATTTACCGATGCGGTTTTTGAGAAGCAGGGCAAGCGAATTCCCTATCGGAACGTCAGCATTTTGCCTGCTGGGCTCACCTTTAATGAGAGCCAGGCTCTCCTCTTCGTCATGAGGGATGCGGCAGCGGCATCAACTTCCGGAAAACGCGGTAAGAAGCGGGCTACTGTCGCGGAGTCTGGTACGCCTGCACAAAGCAGGGTGGGGCAGCGCGGCTCGGCAAAGCCCGCATCGGCCGATCCTGCGCCTCCGCCCGAGCGACAGGCCCGGCTGGAGCAGGCGTTGCGTGCCTGGCGGCTAACCGAGGCGAAGCGCAGAAAAATGCCGGCCTTTCGCATCTTTGGGGATCGTACGTTGCGCAATATAGCCAGTTCCTGCCCCAGGACTGACTCCGCACTGCTGGCCGTGCCCGGCATCGGCATGGGCACGGTAGAGAAATATGGGGCCCAGATCTACCACCTGGTCGCGACCGCCCAGTAACCAGTCTCAAGGGATTAGGACTTCTCCAATCCATCGAGGTTCGTATACCGCCCACATCGCTGTAACAGAAAAGCACAATAGCGTTTAAAGTGGTGTCACGTTCACAGCCTTATAACGGGGTAATCGCAGTGGTCGAGGCCGCGCAGCAAACGGGTGACGAAACGGGTGACGACAAGGGCCCGGGCATGATGGGCCTCATCCGCGAATTGCTACGCCCTTACCGGGGCAGCCTGGCCATGATTCTGGTGGCCATGCTGGTCCAGAGCACGATGACCCTGGCTGCACCCTGGCCGCTCAAGATCGTCATTGACAACGTAGTCGTCGGGCGCAAGCTCGATCCGTGGCTCGCCCACCTGATCAAGCCGGTGCTCGTGCATGCTCATCGGGCGCACCTGGCGGAGATTGCGGCCATCGCGGTGATCCTGATCGCCATCTTCAACGCCGTCGCCTCGTACGTGGCCAACTACTTCACCGAGAGTGTCGGGCAGTGGGTGGCCAACGATCTGCGCATGCGCACGTACCACCATCTGCAGTATCTGTCGCTGCGGTATTACGATACTCACCAGTCCGGCGTCCTGCTCAGCACAATTACTGCCGACGTGCTGACGATCCAGAACTTCGCCTCGTCGGCTACGCTGGGCATCCTGGTGGACATGTTCACCATCCTGGGCATGCTGGTGGTGATGTTCTTTCTCAACTGGGACTTTACCCTGATCGCGGTTGCGATCACACCGTTGCTGCTCCTGCTGGCGTCGAGGTTCAAAAAGGCGGTCAAGAGTTCAACCCACGAGGTCCGCAAGCAGCAGAGCAATATTGTGGCCGTGGTGCAGCAGGATCTCGAATCCATCCGCGTGGTCACGGCTTTCGGCCGCCAGGAACTGGAACAGCAGGCACTCGCAGCCGTAAGCCAGGCAACCGTAGCTGCCGCGCTCAAAGCCCGTCAGGTCAAGGCACTGCTGTCGCCTATCGTTTCCATCATCGTTTCTTTCTGCGTAGCCTTCGTCCTGTGGCGCGGCTCGTTGCTCATCCTTTCCGGAGGAATGACCGCCGGCGAACTGACTGTCTTTCTCTCTTACCTGGCGTCATTTTTCAAGCCGGTGAAAGACCTCGCCAGCATGAACAATTCCATTGCCCAGACCGCGGTGGCGGTGGAGCGAATTCGGACGATTCTCGACGCAGACGCTGTCCTTCCCGAAAAACCCGATGCCAACGAACAACTCGTCAAGGGTGAGATCGTTTTCGATCGCGTCGCCTTTGCGTATGACGCCAGCTGCCCTGTCCTGCGCGATGTGAGCTTCACCGTCATGCCAGGACAGATGATTGGCGTTGTGGGGCCGACGGGAGGGGGCAAGTCAACTATCATGAGCTTGATTCCCCGGTTTTACGACCCCAGCGCAGGCGCTGTGAGGGTAGACGGCATTGATGTTCGCGACTATCGGCTCCAGGCATTGCGCGATCAGATTGGTTACGTGCTGCAGGAGACGGTCCTTTTTCGTGGAACCGTGCGGGATAACATTGCTTACGGCCGAGCGGGCGCAACGGATGAGGAGATTGTGGAGGCCGCGAAACTGGCGAACGCAGACGAGTTCATCGCCCGCATGCCCAATGGCTATCAAACATTTGTTGGCGATCGAGGCGACACGCTTTCCGGCGGTCAACGGCAACGCATCGGAATTGCTCGCGCGATCATTCGCAACAACCCGATCCTTATCCTCGACGAACCGACCGCCGCTTTGGATACGGAATCGGAGCGACTGGTCATCGAAGCCCTGGAACGATTGATGAAAGGGCGTACCGTGCTCACTATTGCGCACCGCCTGAGTACCATCCGCGATGCCAATAAAATCATCGTATTGAAAGATGGTGTGGTGGCCGAACAGGGTACGCACGATCAGCTATTGGCGTTGGGCGGAACCTACGCCGAGTTGTATAGTGTACAGTTCGATACGGCGCATAAGTCTCTTGCCTAGAATAACTTATATAACGAACACATTATTGGCGACTCGCCAGCGACTCAAACGCAGGCTTCGACACAATACGGAAATCCATAGGACCCGCTCAGGATTCGTTTTCCCGGGTTCGACTATCTCTAGATGCGCAGAAGTCGCCCCGACCGCCCTGGGGAAGACCTGGTCGCGGGAATCGGATGTTCTCCGAAAGATGAAGTTACCGAAAACGAGACTTCTCGGGCACCCGATAGAGAACGGGAGTTCATGTCTTACGTGACTGGTTGAGGTGACGCGCTAGTTGCCTAGTTCCGCAAAGGCTCAGGGGTTATCTTGCAGACCTCACCGTCTCTCGGCTGCCACCTTGAACCATCTGCGTACCCCACGGAGTTCAGCTCAACATAGCTGACAGGGTTTACAACTGAAGACGCTGTGGCAAAGAAGCCTTCCTGTCTTGGGCCTACTTCCACTTTGGATTGCGTCTCAATAGGAGCGCCGGAAGTTGGAGTCTCACCACCAAAGTGAAGAGTGATCCGTTCAACGACAATCGAGGTTGATTTGAGGTTGTTCAAAGTGATCCCAATCATTTGATGGGGTACGACCGGCCGATCTTGAGAAGTGTCAAGCATCCGCGCCTGCATACGGATAGGACCACAGATTGCCTGTGGATGCAGCAAAAGGCCACCGTCGAAAACCTCTGTCGTTTGCGCCATTGAGTTCACCGAACTGAGGAGTAAGACGAACGACGCAATTCGAATCATATCGAGACCTCCGCCAGAAGGCGATGGCGCCATCATCTCACCGTAGAGGCGTTTCCATCAACCGCTGCACCAAATGCCCCATGTCACCGGCTCGCCCTCCCGTAACAACCGCTCATAGCGAACCCTGGAGCGCCACTTCATGGGGGCTGTGATGCGGGAGCGGGATGGGCTTTTCCCGCGCTGAGATGCGATGAAGGGCCTCGAAAACGGGATTTCAGGTAAGTTGCCGGCCCCGGCCTCTCTGGCTGGGGAATTTACTTAAAATGCGACTTTGCAGACCTGCGGAGAATCCCCGCTCGGGTGGCCGGTCGTTCAATCACGACAGAAGAATCTGGGATGATCTTGCACCGATTCAAACGGAGAATGACAACGGATACTGGCTCTGCCCTTTGGCCGTTCGAGGAAAACTATCGGGTCCGCTCGGAGAGAAGGCCTATTTAGTCGTGCAAGTTGAGGATGTGAGATTCCGGGGAGGCCCGGTACTCTTCAATCTGACGTGCACGGGCTTTCGTGAGCTTCTTGCCCATCGGGATGCCTATGGCTCCGCACATCATAAAGAAAACAAGTCGGATCTCCATCGGCTTCCTTCCGTTGGAACTTATCATACCCCTCGATCCGGTCGTTGCACCGAGCGAGCAGGCCGTCTCGCTTCAAGCTGCGGATGAGCATTCGCCGTCATCGCGCTGAACGCGAAGTTCCTTGAAACGGGAATCTCGGTAACTTGCTGACCACCTCTGGCTGAGGTAAGCGATCTGGTCAGGCGACCCTCCACTTCAGCCTACAGTTCTGACGCCGGTCTTACACGAAAGTGGCCTTGGACCTTACCCCATTCGCGCAGTACGGTTACAGGGTACGAAAGAAACTTGACAAAGCAGGGGCGATACATGCGCGCGTCGGTAGAGGAGTTGAAGGAGCTGGGGGCCTTATTTGAACAGGGTGAACAGACTCCACACCATGAGGCTGGGCACGCCGTTGTCATGGCTTGGCTCAAGTTGCCGTTCGTTGACTTGACGGAAGAGCGAGGAGGAAGGCGAGACGACAGGTCAAGTGATTCTCCGCCTGAAACCTATCGCCGTGACTATACCGATAGCGCTATAGGCTGTGCCGCTGGACAGGCCGCGGACAACTTGCATGAAGAATTCCGTGGTAACCCTTCCTTTGATTGGGACAACAGCGACGACAATAATCAGATTAGAATCCTCGGAATGCTGGCGGAGTGCTTCACGACCGACGATCAGCGGGGATGGTTCAACTACGTGCGAAGATACGCGGAGTCGATCTTGCGCATTCCGTACGTGTGGGCAGCCGTGGGAAAACTCGCGAGAGGTCGGTGAGTTGGGCGGTGAGTGTGAAATTCCTGCACAGGAAGCGCTGAGGATCTTGCGGGCCTGTAAGAAGGCGAGCGCAAGCGGAACGGTACAGGGTACAGCCCGAGATCGAGCTAGGGGGCTAGGACGATTTAGATAGCCACTTGCCTCCATTGGGGCTGAGTCCAGTCTCTCCCCAGTATCTTCATCCTTATAGCGAGATCGGTGGCGGCCACAAAGCAGCCCGAACGGCGGCTAGCGGTAAAGCCCATTCCACATGGCCCCTAGTTGGTCAGCCGGGACGGGTGGCCGTTCAGCATTTACGCTGAGTTCCCGTGAAACGGGATTCCGGTAACTTCCGACCCAGGAGCAGGTACCGGCCATCGACAGGCTGATGGGCGGTTCAAGGAGACCGCGCGCTCGGCCAAGAACGTGCTGCGCCTGCCTGATCTTGACCACTCCAAGACTTCAGTTTTGCAAAGCCTTGGTTCGGTAGCGTCGAAACGTACCTATGCCTTCGCCATCAATGACTTCATCGCCTGGTACTGCTCCGAACCCAGACTGGCGCTCGGTCGCACCGTCGTTCTCCGTTACCGTTATGAATTGGAAGCCAGACGCCTTGCCCCTGCAACCATCAACCTGAGGCTGGCGGCTGTACGCCGGTTGGCTTACGAGGCTTCTGACAACGGCTTACTCAGTCCCGACCTCGCAGCAAGTATCAGGCGCGTAAAGGCGCGAAAAAACTGGGAACTCGGCTTGGAAACTGGCTTACCTGCGCTCAAGGGCGCAGGCTTCTTGAGGCCCCTGACAGATGCGAAACGAAAGGCAAAAGAGATCATGCCATCCTGGCCCTCCTGCTGGGTTGTGGTTTGAGGCGCGTCGAGCTGATCGGTCTGAAGCTGCGCACCTTCAACAGCGAGACGATCACTGGGCCATCATTGATCTATTCGGTAAAGGTGGCCATGTTCGCACGGTCCCAGTGCCCGACTGGGTAAACGCCGCCGTCGATGAATGGCTTACGGTTGCTTGCATCGAAGACGGTCTGATCTTCCGCTGCGTCACCCATAGCGGCACTGTTTGGGGTTCGGGTATCAGCGAAAAGGTAGTCTGGTGGGTCGTGCGCCAGTGCGCCAGGAAGGCCGCCATCGACAAGGTAGCTCCCCATGACCTTCGCCGCACCTGTGCACGGCTCTGCCATTCAGCCGGTGGAGAGCTTGAGCAAATTCAGTTCCTGCTTGGACACCGTTCTGCCGAGACCACGGAACGATATCTTGGCTCTCGGCAGAGGATCGCGCACGCGGTCAACGACAAGATGGGCATCGAGCCGGATGCAGGGCCAGGCTGAACAACTTATCTCAAAATCCGACTTTGCAGGTAGTTCGCGAACACCGATTCTAATTAGCTAATCGCAGGGGTCACGAGCATAGGCGTTCAACGCGGGCGGCGACTCAAAAGCTCCGTTTTGCGAGGCCGGAAGTTTCAGTTCTCCTGGCCGGGCGTGCACCATCGCAGTTCTACAGCTTCATTTCCTTGTCCAGGACGACGTCTTCACGGTTTCGCGCTTGACGCCGTAGAGGCCATGGCTTCTACAGTCGCCTGCGACTCCATGGCCTGCTTAAACGACTTCACGTTCTCTGGCTCCATGCAGATCGCGACTTCGTTTCCTGTGATCGTGTAATGGACCGGTGAGCGGAGGGAATCGCTTCCGGAACAGGTCGCCATGCGTCCGGAAGCCTGCCTCCCACTTCACAGGGTGTTGAACCTGCGCTGTGACGATTACCATAGGCATATTTGTCTCCTTGAACTTGGGGCATTCGAACTTGCAAACAGGCTGATAACTATAGCACCTGAGCAATGTATCGCATTCGAGCATTCGTTGACGAAGGGTCGGCTCCGCGAATTGTGGACGGGGTTAATGAATCGGAAATAATGAGCGCGCGGAACTTCCCGGCAACGGGGATCTCGGGTAACTTGGCCGCCTTGGGACCCACGGGCGCGGGGAATTTACCGTAAAACCAGACTTTTCGGGAACGAACGGGCTCGCTCGGAGGCTAAGCCGCTGTAAAAGCTAACATGGACAGCGGGACCGCCGATTTTATCCTGCGAATATTCCCGCTCATTCCGATAGTGCTATCGGCTATCTGCATTCTCGTTCAATTGATGATGCCCGTGCTGACGGGTAAAGGGCAAAACGCGATTAGTGGGTTCTCTTCTTGCTGGAGCTGGGTTTTGCACGGCCTCATTCGACCTGATCGTTACTCAGCGTCAGCTATGGCAAGGAGTGTTGGTACTGCTCATGGGTGGACTTCTCATTTGGTTCGGAGCGCGAAAATACTCGAGAGATCCCGAAGGTAAAACGCCATCCGCCAACATCCTTTGACCGCAGTTGCCGAACCGAAGGCCATACCAAAACCCTGAGCGATGTGAAGAACCTGAAAAACGGGGTTATCGGTAAATTGCCTGCCTGATCGCTACTGGAGGGCAACTTACCGAAAACCTGACGTTTTTCGTCCAGTTGTCGAAATCATAGATCGATCTGAACAGCTCAATCAGTGGCTCTGCCTGAACGCGCCAAACCGAAGCGCAGCCTCCCTCTCCGGACTGCGAATACCAATCGCTATTCATTGCGCAGAGCGACAGCGGAGTGGAAGCGCATTCCCGCGCGGGCGGGAATGAGGATCGCAACGAGAGAGACGAGACACAGAAGCATGGGGACAGCGAAAACGTGAGTGGGTCGTACGTGTATAACTAAGAACAGGAGCGCCTTCAGCAGTCGTGACACTGCTAACGCGGCGCCCAGTCCGATGACTCCGCCCGCCAGCACCAGTCGAACGCCATCCTTTGCGATCAGATGGAGAATATCTGACCTGGTGGCCCCAAGCGCCATTCGCACACCGATCTCCTGCGTTCGCTGGGTGGCCATGTATGCGATAACGCCATAGAGTCCGATGACGGCCAACACCAAACCCGTGAAAGCGAAGAATCCGAGAAGTGCCGTCTCAAAGCGGGGCCGATCCGCCAACCCACTTATCGTTTTGGTAAGAGGTTCCATGTCAACAGGTACGGTCCGATCAAGCGCCTTTGCGGTGTGCAACCGAACCCGGAGGGCCATGGTCCTTGTCGGAAAAACCGAATCGATAAGGAGGATGGACCTACTTCCGGCCCAGTCGACGCTTACATTGCGCCGGAGCACGTAGATTTCAGGATCGTCCTGGTCAGTAAGCCCGCCGTTTTTTACGTTGTCCGCCACGCCTGCCACGTTGAACCAGGTTCGATCGTCAGCTGCCTGGTGAGCTATCTGAATGCGTCTCCCGATAGGGTCCGCACCCGGAAACAATTGAGCGGCCAGTAGCTTACTGAGCACGACCAGATTCTGCGAGGAGGTGCGATCCGTCTCCGCGAAACCGGGGCCGCGAATGATCGGAATGTTGAGTGCAGGAAAGTCGTCCGGCGTGACCCTGCGGATGACGACCGTACCACCGGTCCCCGGTTTTGACGGCGCTCGTCCTTCTACCGCCAGATCGGAGAACCGGAATTCTCCTTGCCAGCCTCCGGGCGGGATACAGTCCGCCATACCCACCGCACGCGTTCCGGGCAGCCGCCGCAGAGCCGATTCCAGACGCAGATAAAACTGCATCTCCTTCTCATCGGTGTTGTAGCGGAACCAAGGCAGCGCGGGCTTCACTGTGAGTACTCCTCCGGTTTGCATGCCGAGGTTCTGATCTTGAATTTTCTGGAAGCTGCGCAGCAACAATGCCGCGCCCGAAACGAGAATGATGCTCACAGCTATTTGTCCCATGACGAAGCTGCGCCTTAGGAACACGTGACTGCGGGATAGGGAGGTCCTCGCGTTGAGGACCGCCAGAACTCAGTGTTCTGGAGCGCCGGTTGCAAAGCCAAAGAGCGCTCCGCAGACCAGTGCCAGGGACACCGTGAACATCGCAATGCGCAAATCCAGATGCGCTTCGCCTAGGAATGGAACCCCAGTTGGAGCAAGCTTGATAAAAACTGCGAGCAGCCCTTGAGCCACCGCTAACCCGGCCACAGCTCCCGACGAGAGCAGAATGGCCTCCGTGAGTGTCTGCCTGATCAGTCGGCTGCGGCTTGCGCCGAGCGCCGAACGCACCGCAAGCTCGCGTTGGCGCGCAGCACCGCGAGCCATCATCAAACTCGCCACGTTGGCACAGCCTATCAACAGAACCGCGAGAACCGATCCCAATAAAATCCAGGCAACCGACCGCACATCTATTGTCTCGCGATCGCGCAAAGATCGAATGCTGAGGCGCGCTTCAATGAGCGCCTCAGCAGGAAAGAGCTGCCGCTCGGAATCGAAGAGCGGCTGCATTTGGGCATAAGCCTGTGCCGAGCAGTCTCACTCCCGCTTTGAGGCGGGCGAAGGTTCGCATCGGATCGCCAAAGCCCCCATTTTATAGTATGTTGCGCCGTGCGGTTCAGCGCCATCGGGAAGATCACGTCAGCCGACGCAAGGGTGGGAAACTGAAAATTCCTGGGCAAGACTCCGACTACATGGACCTCGCTACCGTCAATATTAATGGCTCGTTCGAGGATATGTGGATCGCCGCTGAAATGCCCCTTCCACAGAGCGTAGGAGATCATCACTACAAGCGGACCGTTGGGGCGATCCTCCTCAGGCAGAAAGTTCCGTCCCAGGACCGGCGAGATTCCAAAGAGTGGGAGGAAGCCCGCTTGGAAGCGGATGCAGTCGAGCTGCGCTGGGTTGTTCTCAACCAAGTCGCAGGGATGCGTGCCCGTGCTTTGGCTTGCGAGTGAGACGAAGGATTTTTGATTGTCCTGCCACTCGAGATAAAACCGCCCCATGAGGAACTCCTGGTGTTCCAATGAGTGCACGATGCCGAGGGAGACGATTCGGCCGGGGTCTGCGTAGGGCAAGACCCAAGGAGGATCCGGTCGACTACGCTGAAGACGGCGGTGGTCGCTCCGATGCCGAGTGCAAGGGTTTCGACCACGCTACCGGTAAAGAGCGGATTGCGACCAAAACCGCGCATTGCATAGCGCGCATCCTGTAGCACCGTACTTAGCCACCATCCGGGGCGCTGCTGGTCGCATTGCTCCCTCGTGCGCTCTAAACCACCGAACTCGATCAGGGCCTGCCTGCGCGCCTCGGAAGTGCTCAGGCCCTCTGCAATTTTCTGTGCGATGGACAGCTCAAGGTGAAACTGCAATTCGTGCTCGAAGTCACTGATCTTCTTGCGGAAAATGAGGAACCGAATTCGCGTTAGGAATTCTGTAATCATGACGACGCCTCTGCCTCGCCGCCAAGCACCGATGCAATCGCGGAGGTCAGTCGACCCCACGTGGCCAGTTCCGCCTCAAGCTGCTTTCGGCCGGCCGTCGTCAAGCGATAGAATTTCGCCCTGCGATTGTTCTCTGAGTTCCCCCAATCCGAACGGATCCATCCCTTGTACTCCAGGCGATAGAGCGCTGGATAAAGAGATCCTTGGCCAATCTGCAATACATCTTTCGACAACTGCTGAATGCGCTGGGCTACGCCCCACCCATGCATCGGCTCTAAAGCGAGCGTCTTCAGGATGAGCAGGTCCAGCGTCCCCTGCAGCAATTCGGTTGATTGCGGCATTGTTCCCCTCGGCATTCGACAATAAGAAATACTCGCGCTCTTGTCGAGTGTCGAGGGTAAGATTTTTCGCCAAGGGAGAGTTGTTACTTCCTCAGTTGGAGCACAATCACCGATGAACGGGAAGTAAAGTCACAATGAAGTCGGTTTCTCGGACAGTTGACTATTCTGCAGTGATGTTGAGTTCCCGTGAAACGGGATTCGCGGTAACTTCCCGGCACGGAATACCGGGTAAGGTCATCGAGGCGGGCGATCATGGGCGGGGCGGTTCAGGGAGACCGCTCCTATGCCCAAGAAACCTATGGTCAAGCGGCGCTCGGCCAAGAATATCACTTCGCCTCCCTGACCTCGATCACTCCAAGACATCAGTTTTGCAAAGCCTTAGCTCAGTCGCCTCGAAACGCACCTACGCTTTCGCTATCAATGACTTCGCTGGCTTGGTACTGCTCCGAACCCAGGCTCGCGTTCGGTCGCACGGTCGTCCTGCGGTACCGCTATGAGCTGGAGGCCAGGGGGCTCGCGCCTGCAACTATCAACCTGAGGCTGGCGGCATGCACAGACTCGCCTGTACGAGGCTGCCAACAATGGCTGGCGTGCTGAGTCCCGATCTTGCAGCAAGTATCAGGCGGGTGAAAGGCGCAAAGAAACTCGGGACCCGTCTCGGCAATTGGCTCACCTGCGCCCAAGGACGCAGGCTACTCGACGCTCCCAATCGGGACGAGACGAAGGGCAAAAGGGATCATGCCATTCTGGCCATCCTGCTTGGCTGCGGCCTGCGTCGCGCCGAGCTGATCGACCTGAAGCTGGCCCACCTTCAGCAGCGAGACGATCACTGGGCCATTGTTGACCTGTACGGTAAAGGAGGTCATGTGCGCACGGTGCCGGTACCCTGCTGGGTAAAGGCCACCATCGATGACTGGTTGGCGGTAGCTCATATTGATGACGGTCTCATCTTCCGCTGTGTCACCCACAGCGGTACGGTTTGGGGTTCGGGCATCAGCGAGAAGGTGGTCTGGTGGGTCGTGCGCCATGCTGCCGAAAAGGCTGCCATCGAGCAGGTAGCTCCGCACGACCTGCGCCGTACCTGTGCTAGGCTCTGCCATTCAGCCGGTGGAGAG